>NZ_JBIBHY010000046.1:0-1194 GCF_042957285.1 Streptomyces sp. NPDC008092 | reverse complement strand
AACACAGTGGACGCGAGCAACTGAGGACAAGCCCTCGGCCTATTAGTACCGGTCACCTCCACCAGTTACCTGGCTTCCAGATCCGGCCTATCAACCCAGTCGTCTACTGGGAGCCTTACCCCATCAAGTGGGTGGGAATACTCATCTCGAAGCAGGCTTCCCGCTTAGATGCTTTCAGCGGTTATCCCTCCCGAACGTAGCCAACCAGCCATGCCCTTGGCAGAACAACTGGCACACCAGAGGTTCGTCCGTCCCGGTCCTCTCGTACTAGGGACAGCCCTTCTCAATATTCCTGCGCGCGCAGCGGATAGGGACCGAACTGTCTCACGACGTTCTAAACCCAGCTCGCGTACCGCTTTAATGGGCGAACAGCCCAACCCTTGGGACCGACTCCAGCCCCAGGATGCGACGAGCCGACATCGAGGTGCCAAACCATCCCGTCGATATGGACTCTTGGGGAAGATCAGCCTGTTATCCCCGGGGTACCTTTTATCCGTTGAGCGACGGCGCTTCCACAAGCCACCGCCGGATCACTAGTCCCGACTTTCGTCCCTGCTCGACCCGTCGGTCTCACAGTCAAGCTCCCTTGTGCACTTACACTCAACACCTGATTACCAACCAGGCTGAGGGAACCTTTGGGCGCCTCCGTTACTCTTTAGGAGGCAACCGCCCCAGTTAAACTACCCATCAGACACTGTCCCTGATCCGGATCACGGACCCAGGTTAGACATCCAGCACGACCAGACTGGTATTTCAACGACGACTCCCCCCGAACTGGCGTCCGGAGTTCACAGTCTCCCAGCTATCCTACACAAGCCGAACCGAACACCAATATCAAACTGTAGTAAAGGTCCCGGGGTCTTTCCGTCCTGCTGCGCGAAACGAGCATCTTTACTCGTAGTGCAATTTCACCGGGCCTATGGTTGAGACAGTCGAGAAGTCGTTACGCCATTCGTGCAGGTCGGAACTTACCCGACAAGGAATTTCGCTACCTTAGGATGGTTATAGTTACCACCGCCGTTTACTGGCGCTTAAGTTCTCAGCTTCGCCCCACCGAAATGGAGCTAACCGGTCCCCTTAACGTTCCAGCACCGGGCAGGCGTCAGTCCGTATACATCGCCTTACGGCTTCGCACGGACCTGTGTTTTTAGTAAACAGTCGCTTCTCGCTGGTCTCTGCGGCCACCCCCAGCTC
>NZ_JBIBHY010000045.1:0-1288 GCF_042957285.1 Streptomyces sp. NPDC008092 | reverse complement strand
AGTAGCACGCTCAAGACCCGAAGCGGAGTGATCTAGCCATGGGCAGGTTGAAGCGGAGGTAAGACTTCGTGGAGGACCGAACCCACCAGGGTTGAAAACCTGGGGGATGACCTGTGGTTAGGGGTGAAAGGCCAATCAAACTCCGTGATAGCTGGTTCTCCCCGAAATGCATTTAGGTGCAGCGTCGTGTGTTTCTTGCCGGAGGTAGAGCACTGGATAGGCGATGGGCCCTACCGGGTTACTGACCTTAGCCAAACTCCGAATGCCGGTAAGTGAGAGCGCGGCAGTGAGACTGTGGGGGATAAGCTCCATGGTCGAGAGGGAAACAGCCCAGAGCATCGACTAAGGCCCCTAAGCGTACGCTAAGTGGGAAAGGATGTGGAGTCGCAGAGACAACCAGGAGGTTGGCTTAGAAGCAGCCACCCTTGAAAGAGTGCGTAATAGCTCACTGGTCTAGTGATTCCGCGCCGACAATGTAGCGGGGCTCAAGCGTACCGCCGAAGTCGTGTCATTGCGATATGTACCCCCAACGGGGATCGTGATGGGTAGGGGAGCGTCGTCTGCCGGGTGAAGCAGCCGCGTAAGCGAGTTGTGGACGGTTGACGAGTGAGAATGCAGGCATGAGTAGCGATTCACACGTGGGAAACGTGTGCGCCGATTGACTAAGGGTTCCTGGGTCAAGCTGATCTGCCCAGGGTAAGTCGGGACCTAAGGCGAGGCCGACAGGCGTAGTCGATGGATAACCGGTTGATATTCCGGTACCCGCTGTGAAGCGTCAAACATCGAACCAGGCGATGCTAAGTCCGTGAAGCCGCCCCGGAGCCTTCGGGCAAAGGGGAGTGGTGGAGCCGACGAACCAGACTTGCAGTAGGTGAGTGATGGGGTGACGCAGGAAGGTAGTCCAGCCCGGGCGGTGGTTGTCCCGGGGTAAGGGTGTAGGCCGTGCGGTAGGTAAATCCGTCGCACATCAAGGCTGAGACCTGATGCCGAGCCGATTGTGGTGAAGTGGATGATCCTATGCTGTCGAGAAAAGCCTCTAGCGAGTTTCATGGCGGCCCGTACCCTAAACCGACTCAGGTGGTCAGGTAGAGAATACCGAGGCGTTCGGGTGAACTATGGTTAAGGAACTCGGCAAAATGCCCCCGTAACTTCGGGAGAAGGGGGGCCACACCTGGTGAGAGAGTTTTCCTCTTGAGCTGGGGGTGGCCGCAGAGACCAGCGAGAAGCGACTGTTTACTAAAAACACAGGTCCGTGCGAAGCCGTAAGGCGATGTATACGGACTGACGC
>NZ_JBIBHY010000044.1:0-1347 GCF_042957285.1 Streptomyces sp. NPDC008092 | reverse complement strand
GGAGCCTCCCCCTGAGTGGTGGACACGCTGATACTGGATCTGCTTGATCCGGAGGAAGCGAGAAGACCGCCGATGGCGATGAAGGACTATTCGGACGAGTTCAAGGCCGATGCCGTGGCCCTGTACGAGTCCACACCCGGGGCGATCTACAAGAGCATCGCTGCTGACCTGGGCATCAACCGGGCGACCCTGCGTGAGTGGGTGCTGCGGGACCGTGAACGCCGTGACGTCACCGCCGCGGCTGCGAGGCCGGGCGTCCAGCCTCGGGAGGCGGTGCCGTCCGCCGATCCGGACGAGCGGGTCCGACAGCTGGAGGCCCGGGTGGCCGAGCTCGAGGCAAGTGAGCGCAAGCTCGCCACCGAGCGGGACATCCTCCGCAAGGCGGCCAAGTATTTCGCCGGAGAGACGAACTGGTGATCAGCCGCTTCCAGTTCGTTGACGACCATCGCAGCACCTACGAGGTGAAGCGGCTCTGCCAGGTCCTGGACATGAACCGGTCCAGCTACTACAAGTGGCTCGCCGGCGCCGAGGCCCGGGCCACCCGGCAGCGCCAGGACCGGATCCTGGCCGAGGAGATCCGCGAGATCCACGGCGAGTCCGGCGGCGCCTACGGCTCCCCGCGAGTGACGGCCGAGCTCCGCGAGAAAGGGCGGCGGGTCAACGAGAAGCGGGTCGCCCGGATCATGCGGACGTTCTCCATCACCGGCATCCGCCTGCGCAGACGCGTGCGCACCACCGTCCCGGACCCGGCCACCTCACCAGTCCCGGACCTGTTCCAGCGGGACTTCACCGCCACCGAGCCGGGGCGCAAATACATGGGCGACATCACATATCTCCCACTCGCAGGCGGGGAGTTCCTCTACCTCGCGACCGTGCTGGACTGCTTCAGCCGCAAGGTCGTCGGCTGGTCCATCGCCGACCACATGCGCACCGGCCTGGTCGCCGACGCACTGCAGATGGCAGCCTCGACCCGCGGCCGCCTGGACGGCGCCGTGTTCCACTCCGACCACGGAGCCCAATACGGATCGAGGGCCTTCGCCGGCCTCTGCGACCAACTCGGGGTCACCCGGTCGATGGGCGCGGTCGGCACCAGCGCCGACAACGCCGCCTGCGAAAGCTTCCACGCCTCCCTGAAACGCGAGACCCTCCAGGGCGCCCACGACTACGGCGACGCCGACACCTGCCGCCGGACCGTCTTCGCCTGGCTGGCCCGCTACAACACCCGCCGCCGGCACTCCGCCAACGGCCACCTCAGCCCCAACGAATACGAACACCGACACCACACCGCTAAACTCACGCTCGCCGCGTGATCAATAACCGCGTGCCCACCTTCACGGGGGAAGGCCC
>NZ_JBIBHY010000043.1:0-1510 GCF_042957285.1 Streptomyces sp. NPDC008092 | reverse complement strand
AGACCGTGTTTGAGATCTGCCGTGTCTCGTTGCTGAGGCGCTCGTTGAGCTCGCGGTGAGCAGTGTTGGGGGTGGGTATCCGTCGGACCTGACGGATGAGCAGTGGGCACTGGTGGAGCCGCTGCTCCCGCCAGCGCGGGTGGGTCCGAAAGGTGGTCGGCGGGAGAAGCATCCGCGGCGGCGGATCCTCGACGCGATCTTCTACGTGGTGCGGACCGGGTGTTCCTGGCGGCAGCTGCCGAAGGACTTCGCGCCGTGGCCGACGGTGTACTGGTACTTCACTTGGTGGCACGACGACGGCGCCGTTGAGCGTATCCATGACGCCCTGCGCGGCAAGGTCCGTGAAGCCGACGGCCGCGGCGCGGAGCCGAGCGCGGGCCTGATCGACTCCCAGTCCGTCCGCACCGCGGATACCGTCCCTGCCGCTACCAGGGGCTTCGATGCGGGCAAGAAGGTCAAGGGCCGCAAGAGGTTCATCGTCACCGACACCCTCGGCTTGCTCCTGGCCGTTCACGTCGTCGCGGCGAGCATCCAGGACCGCGACGGCGCGAAGCGGCCGCTGCTGTGGACCAGACTCGACCATCCCGGGGTCCGGAAGGTCTGGGCCGACCAGGGCTTCGCCGGCCGCCTGGTCGACTGGGCCGCCCAGATCCTCGGCCACGAGCTGGAGATCGTCCGCAAGGATCCCGACCAGCGCGGCTTCCAGGTCCAACCCAAGCGTTGGGCGGTGGAACGCACCTTCTCGTGGCTCACCGCCCACCGGCGCCTCGCCAGGGACTATGAGACCAGCCTCGCTCACTCGGAGACGATGATCCGCTGGGCAATGATCGGCATCATGGTCCGCCGGCTCACCCGAGGCTGTCCCTCCGCGCGGCCTGGCCCCAAGCCGTTGATCCAGGGGAGAGCGCACGCCGGTACTGTCCAGGCGTGACCAGTGATGCTGCTGCCCCAGGTGGGGCCTGGAACGGCGCCTCGGTGCGCTCGCGTGTTGCCGCGATGGCCCTGGAAGACCCCGAGCGTCGCCGCTTCGGCGCTTCTCACCACGGGTACCGGCTTCACGCGCCCCTGGCGGAGGAGGCGATCCGACACTTCGAGCAGCTGCACAGCATCACTCTTCCTGCTACCTACCGAAGCTTCCTGAGTACAGTCGCCGGTGGTGGAGCCGGGCCGGACTACGGGCTCTTGGGCCTGGCAGAAGAAGTAGACGAGGAAGAGGCCCTGCACGACCTTCGGGCAGAGTGTCTGCATGTGGGCTTCCTGGCGAGCGCGTTCGCGCACACCACCGAATGGCCGGGACCGGGCCGGGAAGGCAACGCTGACTACTCCGTCGCGGGGGCACTGGTCATCGGCGAGTCTGGCTGCGGCACCTTCTCCCGCCTGGTCATCACGGGGACCAATGCCGGACAAGTGTGGCTCGACGACCGCGCATGGGGTGGTCTCACCCCAGGACCAGACTTTCACGAGTGGTACACCGCATGGCTGGCATCACAGTAGATCTCAAACGCGGTCT
>NZ_JBIBHY010000042.1:0-1533 GCF_042957285.1 Streptomyces sp. NPDC008092 | reverse complement strand
CGGCGGCCGGAAGATTTCAAGTCCAGTGAGACGGTCGTGACGCTATGAGGTTTGTGCTGCGGGTTCACGGCGCTTGGCCGGGTCGTTGATCCACGCCTGCTGAGGTATTTGGGGTGGTCGGGGGCGCCGGCCGAACCGTTCCGGGTGGCGGGCGTATGCCTCGGCGAGGGTGATGGCCCGCTGGTCGCGGACCTCCTCGGCGGTGCCGAAGTGCACGCTGGCGGGCGTGTGCCAGCCGATGCCCGAATGCCGGTGCTCGTGGTTGTAGTACGCGATGAACGCCTCGAACCACTCGCGGGCATGAGCCAGCGAGTCGAACCGTTCAGGGTAGTCCGACATGTACTTCGTGGTCTTGAACTGAGCCTCGCTGTAGGGGTTGTCGTTGGAGATCTTCGGCCGCGAGTGCGACCGGGTGACGCCGAGGTCGGTCAGCAGCTGGGAGACCCTCTTGGAGGTCATCGAGGTGCCGCGGTCGGCGTGCACGGACTCGGGCACGATGCCGTTGCGGGCGATGGTCTCCCGGATCAACTCCTCGGCTCGCGCCGCTGATTCGGCAGCCTCGACGGTGTGGCCGACGACGTACCGGCTGAAGATGTCGATGATGACGTAGGCGTGATACCAGACGCCCTTGACCGGCCCGGCCGCCTTGGTGATGTCCCAGGTGAACACCTGCGAGGGCCCGGTGGCGACCAGCTCGGGCACCGTCTTCGCCGGATGGGTGGCCTGCCGCCGCCGCTCGCCGGACTGGCCCTTCTCGCGCAGGATCCGGTACATCGTGGAGACCGAGCAGTGATAGCGCCCGGCATCCAGCTCACGGGCCCAGATCTGGGCGGGAGGGAGTTCGGCGTACTCGCCCGAGTTCATCAGCTCCAGTACCGCCGCCCGCTCCTCGGGCGCGAGGGCCGCGGGCTGGACCTGCGGTTTCCTGGGCTTTCGCTCCGGTGGGGGCCGCAGCCGGCGATAGTGGGTGGCCCGGGAGCGGCCAGTCAGCCGGCATGCGGCCGTGATGCCCAGCATGCCCTCGATGCCGGCGAACGCGTCGTCGGCCACCGGGTCGGCGGCAGCCCTCAGTCCGCGCCCTCGGAGATCATTTCCAAGAGCGCGGAAGCTTTTCCCATGACCTCCAACGCGGCCTTGTTCCGGGCCAGTTCCTTCTCCAGCCGCTCCACCTGGCGACGCAGCACCTCGTTCTCCGCCTCGGCGGCGGACTTCTTCGGCCTCGCCGGACTGGTGCGCTTGTCGACCAGCTGCTCCAGGGCCCCGGCATCCCGCGCAGCCCGCCACTCCTTCACGTGCGAGTGGTACAGCCGCTCGCGGCGCAGAACCGCGCCCTTCTCGTTCTTGGGCGCGGCGTCATACTCGGCCACGATCCGCAGCTTGTACTCGGGACTGAAGGTGCGGCGCTTCGGCCGGGCAGCCGGGTCGGATCCGGCGGGATTGGTGCTGGTCATGAGGGGGTGGTTCTCCTGTCGTGCCCTCTCAGGCTAACCCGACAAAGCGGGATGTCTCACCCGAGGCTGACAGAGAGGGGGC
>NZ_JBIBHY010000040.1:0-1668 GCF_042957285.1 Streptomyces sp. NPDC008092 | reverse complement strand
AGAAGCTGTTGTCTTTTCGGGCGTGATCGGTGCGTTTCCGCTGGTCGGGGATAGCAGTGGTGATTCCGTGGGAGTCGTGGCCTGTCGGGTCGTCGCTCCCCGGGAGGTCACGAATGCCGTCAGTCGTCGGACTGCTGGAACAGCACGAGCTCGCCGCTCGCCGTCGAGTCGACGGGCTGCGGGAGAAAGCCGACCGCATCCAGGCCGAACTCGCCGCGGCCGAGCAGGAATGGCAGGAGTGGGCGATTGCCCGCAGGCGGGTCGACACGGTGCTGGCGCCGGACGGCGGCAACACCGCCGGCACCGAGGTCACTGAGGGTCCGCGGGATGCGGACGCGCCGCCGGAACCCCGGGACGCGGCGAAGCCGAAGTCGCAGGTGCCGGTGTGGCGTGAGGGCCTTGACGCGTCGGTGCTGTCGGTGGACTACCAGCGCATCCTCACGGCGCTCACGGACCGGGACCGGCTCCATCAAGGGCCGCTGACCTGCCAGGAGATGGCCGCCGTGTTCGGCATGGACGTGGTGCCGGCACGAGTAGAGGCACTGCGGTCGAAGGCGAAACGCCTGGTCGCGCGGGGCTGGCTGGCCGAGCGGCAGCCGGGGCGGTTCACCCTCGCCCAGGGCCCGGCCGGGCAAGGCGGCGCGTCATGAGCAGGGTCATCGACCAGTAGATCATCGCCTCGGCGCTGGCGGTGCGCCGCTCGAAGTCGCGCACCAGACGGCGGCTTCGCATCAGGTGGGCGAAGAGGCGCTCGACGATCCACCGCTTGGGCAGCACCACGAAGCCGCGCATGTCGTCGCTGCGTTTCACGATCGCCAGAACCAGCGCGAACACGGCCAGGCAGTGCTCGACGAGGCTGCCGGTGTAACCGCCGTCGGCCCAGACCAGTTCCAGCCGGTGGTGCACGTCGGCGACCTGCCCGAGCAGCACCTGGGCGGCGATGCGGTCGCCGGTGTCCGCGGCGGTGGCCATCACGCCCAGCAGCAGGCCGAGCGTGTCGACCACGACATGCCGCTTGCGGCCGTTGATGAGTTTGCCGCCGTCGAAGCCGCGGCTGTCCGATCCGACGACGGCGTCCGCCTTGACGGACTGCGAGTCGATCACTGCGGCCGTCGGCTCCGCATCGCGCCCCAGCTCCTCGCGGACCCTCGCGCGCAACCGGTCGTGGAACTCCTTCACCAGGCCGTGGTCGCGCCAGCGGCGGAAGAACGCGTAGATGCGGTCCCACGGCGGGAAGTCGGCGGGCATCGCCCGCCACTTGATCCCGTTGTCCACGAGATACCGGATCGCATCGAGCATGGCCCGGTGGCAGTACCCCTCCGGCCGACCGCCCCGGCCGCGCATCCAGCCCGGCACCGGCAGCAGCGGCAGGACCCGGGCCCACTCCCCGTCCGTCATGTCCGTCGGGTAGCGACGCTGCCGCGTCCCGTTGTCGGCGGCGTTTCCGAACCGGTGAGCCAGACAGTCACACTCCCAGGTGACCGCACTGGACCGCCCGGCCATCGGCACGCAAAACTGGTGCACCAGGGCCTCCTGCTGCTGCTCGGTGATTCGACACCAACGAGCTGTTCAGGAGGCCCCCTTCGTATGCACCCAGCGCCCCACGACCACCCGATCGGGACTCCCGTTCGACACGCATCTCCCAAGATCGAAAAGACAACAGCTTCT
>NZ_JBIBHY010000039.1:0-2299 GCF_042957285.1 Streptomyces sp. NPDC008092 | reverse complement strand
CCGTCTCGACAACGGGTGAAACGAGGGCCACGGACGGCGGATGAAAAGTGAGCCACTCTGCGATCTCTTGATCATTCTGACTTCACTGGTTCTGAAGTCGGGAGGAAGAGAGGTGATCCACGTGGAGGACTGGGCTGAGATCCGCCGGATGTACCGGGTGGAGGGGCTGTCGGCTCGCGCGGTGGCCCGTCATCTGGGGATCTCCAGGAACACCGTGCTGCGGGCTTTGGCCTCGGACCGCCCGCCGCGGTATCGGCGGGCGCCGAAGGGGTCGGCGGTGGACGCGGTGGAGCCGGCCGTGCGGGAGCTTTTGAAACAGACCCCGACGATGCCCGTGACGGTGATCGCAGAGCGGATCGGCTGGGAGCGGGGGCTGACGATCCTGCGGGAGCGGGTGCGCGAGTTGCGGCCGGCTTATCTGCCGGTGGACCCCGTCTCGCGGACGGTCTATGAGCCGGGTGAACTGGCGCAGTGCGACCTGTGGTTCCCGCCGGTGGACATCCCGCTCGGTTACGGCCAGAGCGGGCGCCCGCCGGTGCTGGTCATGGTGTCCGGATACTCACGGGTGATCACGGCCCGGATGCTCCCCTCACGGCAGACGGGCGATCTGATCGACGCCCACTGGCGGCTGCTGACCGCCTGGGGAGCGGTGCCGAAGATGCTGGTCTGGGACAACGAAGCCGGAGTCGGCAAGGGGCGCCTGACCAGCGAGTTCGCCGCGTTCGCGGGCCTGCTCGCCATCCGGGTGCATCTCTGCCGGCCCCGGGACCCGGAAGCGAAGGGCCTGGTCGAGCGCGCGAACGGCTACCTGGAGACCAGCTTCCTGCCCGGCCGCCTGTTCACCGGCCCGGGCGACTTCAACGCCCAGCTGGCCGCCTGGCTGCAGATCGCCAACCGGCGCCATCACCGCATCATCGATGCCCGGCCCATCGACCGCTGGGAGAGCGACCGGGCGTCGATGCTCGCCCTCCCGCCCGTCGGCCCGCCGCACTGGTGGCCGCTTCGCACCCGCCTGGGCCGGGACCACTACATCCGGGTCGACACCAACGACTACTCCGTCCACCCCCGCGCGATCGGCCACATCGTCACGGTCCACGCCGACACCGAGGAGATCACCGTGACCTGCGGTGACGATCTGGTGGCCCGTCACACCCGCTGCTGGGCCAGGCATCAGAGCCTGACCGACCCCGAGCACGCCGCGGCGGCCCGGAACCTGCGCGGTGAGGTGATCCACCAGCAGGCGGCCCGGGCGGCCACGGCCAGGGCCGCGGCTCTGGCCCCCGACAGCCTCGGCATCGAGGTCGAACAACGCGAGCTGGGCACCTACGACCGCATGTTCACCCTGATCGAGGGCGGCGGCGGGAAGGAGGACACCTGATGGCCCCGACCACCTCTCCCGCGAAGACGCACCCCACGGCCGCCGCGGGCAAGCCCGACGGCCCCGGCGCCCGCACGGGCCGGCAGACCGCCGCCGACCTGGCCTTCCTCACCCGTGCCATGAAGGCCCCGGCCCTGCTGGACGCCGCCGAGCGCCTGGCCGAACGCGCCCGCGCCGAATCGTGGACCCACACCGAGTACCTGGTCGCTTGCCTGCAGCGCGAGGTCTCTGCCCGCGACTGTCACGGCGGCGAGGGCCGCATCCGCGCCGCCCGCTTCCCCGCGATCAAGACCATCGAGGAACTCGATCTCACTCATCTGCGTGGTCTGACGCGCCAACAGCTCGCACACCTGGGAACATTGGACTTCATAGCGGCGAAAGAGAACGCCGTCTTCCTGGGACCGCCAGGCACCGGCAAGACCCACCTGGCTACCGGACTCGCCGTCCGGGCCTGTCAGGCCGGCCACCGGGTCGCGTTCGCCACCGCCGCCCAGTGGGTCGACCGCCTCGCCTCCGCGCACCAGAGCGGCCGGCTCCAGGACGAACTGGTCAAGCTCGGCCGCTACCCGCTGATCGTGATCGACGAGGTCGGCTACATCCCCTTCGAGGCCGAGGCCGCGAACCTGTTCTTCCAACTGGTCTCGAACAGATACGAGAGAGCCAGCGTGATCGTCACCTCGAACAAGCCCTTCGGACGCTGGGGAGAGACCTTCGGCGACGAGACCGTCGCCGCCGCCATGATCGACCGACTCGTCCACCACGCCGAGGTCCACTCCCTCAAAGGCGAGTCCTACCGCATGAAGGGCCGCGAACTCGGCCGCGTCCCCACCGCCACCGACAACCACTGACGAACCACCGAGGCCGCACAGTGGCTCACGATTGAACCGTTCGAACTGGTCCCAAATTCAGCCGTTGCCGACA
>NZ_JBIBHY010000038.1:0-4141 GCF_042957285.1 Streptomyces sp. NPDC008092 | reverse complement strand
GCCCCCTTCGTATGCACCCAGCGCCCCACGACCACCCGATCGGGACTCCCGTTCGACACGCATCTCCCAAGATCGAAAAGACAACAGCTTCTCACCCAGACCTGACACCTTCGCAGGTCAGGGCACATCCAGATGACGTGCTGGATGAAACGGGACAGAAGCGCTCACCCTTGGGGCTGACGAAGTGCCCAGGCGCGGTCGCTCGGCGTCGGCTCGGTTCGCCAACGTGCTCGTAGGACTCCGTCGTTGTCGGGCATGACAGCAGTGCACAGAGGCACACGTTCACCCACATATACAGAGAGGAGCGCGGCGGCATGAGCACGGGATATCCGGGCGGCCAGTTCGGGGAACTCGTCCTCTTCGGCGATGGCGCTGCGGATGCTGCCGTCGATGTCCTGCCACACGCCTTCGACGCGACCATCAGCGGGCAGGGCTCTCAGGACGGCGTCGATGTCGGTGGACAGGGACGGCCAGACGGCGAGACGGGCCCGGGGAGCCAGTCCAACGCGAACGGCGTCGATGGTGTCGTTGGTGAGGTGGTGCCATCGTGAGGCACCTTCGAGATACGTCTCTTCCAGGATTCCTGCACGGCCGGTGACGACTACCCTGTGCAGGTCGGCCCAGAAGCCGTCATCGCCGGGTCGCTGGATGACCCGCTCTTCCTCCCCGGCCTCCAAAGCGTACGGGGAGGCGTCCAGGCGTTCTGGGAACAGTCCGAGCTCCCGGGTGTGGGCCAACGCTTCCTCGCAAGGCTGGCTGCTGCTGATGTAGAGGTACTGGTCCCATCCCACATGGACCGCGAACGCGCCTTCCACCTCCAGCCGGCACCAGGCGCCGTTGTCGCGCAACATGGCGCGCACGAGCTGCAGCCCGATTTCGAGCGGTACTTCTACCCCGTCATGGAAACCGGTAGGGCCGGCAGGGAAGAGCCCGTCCAACCCAAAGCCGTCCACCGCAGGCTCCACACCGAAGTGCGCGAAGGACGGGATCTGTGGTTCCCGTACGGCCAGGTGATCGACGCCGGTGTCCCCGGCAAAGGCAGCGACCGCTTGAAGATAAGACGCCTCAACCTTGCCTTGATCGCTGACGGTGTCCTCACTGCCGGTGTAGTGCCCGTGGTCGTCACGGTCGGCAGGGTCGTACTTGGTCACGCGGTGGACGTAGGGGAGCTGCACCGCCCCATCATCCAGCACGCTCGTGTCGCCCCGTGGGGAAATGCCATGGCGGTGAGACAAGGGCGTAGGGCAACGTCCTGAGACACATCAGGAACCTGCTGGTCAGCGCAATGCTCCTTGACACGAGCCGCGAGATCCTACAACAGTGAAGCCTGTCGCCCTGCCATCCAATCGAGGCGTTTGGCCTCAGGCTCGGGCTCGTGCAGTTCGACGCCCACGCGGCGCCGGTCGTCCTCGACGACGAGGAGTCGCTCGAAGTCGGAGTAGATCGTCCGGAACATCTACCCCGACCGCATTCCCGGCTTCTTGTAGCAGGAGAGGGCTTCGCACAGCGAGTAGGCCACCGCGTCCCCTGCTCCGCGACGCCTACGCGCGCGGTGCAGCGAGCGACTGGAGCGACCTTCTCTGTCGTCCCCAGGAGCCGGAATTCGACCTAGAGGGCGACGAGAGCCTCCTCGAAGCAGCGACGCCGGAAACCTACGTGGCCGTCAACCGGGGCGGCGCGTGTGACTGGGCAGCCCAGTTGAGGCGGGAATCCCAGACGGCGACTGGAAAGTCCGTCTACTTGGTCGTGCGTTCCGCTTCCACCAGTTCCTTGAACTGCTGGAGATCGATCCGTACACCGCGCTCGATCGCGACCGCCTGCGCGAACCCCTGCGGTCCGCCGAAGGTCTCCTTGATCGTGCCCGGGTCGTACTCGAACCGAGCCTGGATCCGGGTGTGCCCCCGGTCGATGGGCAACAGGGAGAAGGTTCCCGCCAGATCGGGACCGCTCGTGGTCTGCCACGTCATCACGTTTTCCATCTCCCGGTCGACGATCTCGACCTGGAGCTCCTGCGCCCGCCCACCTCTACATCCAGGTGCGCGAGTCGCTCACCCGCCGCTCGGGCCTGGCGCACGCCGTTCAGAAACCTCGGGTAGGTCTCCGCGCGATGGAGACAGGCCCAGGCCGCTTCGAGGGGGACATTGATGTCAATGTGCTCTTCGAGAGTGCTCATCCGACACCTCACAGGTTCACTTCCGGCTCACCCGTCGCATACCCACGTTCCCTCACCGACCAACCGGAAGCGACCCGAGCGCCAAGCACCTCCCCGGTTGGCCGCGACCGCTGGCCGAACAGGTCGGCACCGAGCGACAGAGCGGTCGCCTGAAGCACTCATTGGCCACCTGGCCTGACCTGCGTACCTGTGGCCTCGGATGCTCTTCCAGTCGGCCGCCAGCCGAACGGTCGGCCGAGTCCCACCGGGCAGCAGACACCCTTGACCTGCACAGTTGCCCTGCTCGGATTGACCAGGTGAAGCACGCAGTGGCCAACTGAGCCGCTCAGTCACACATGCACTGTGACTGAGCGCTTCAGTTGGCCACTCCGAGCGTCACAGTTGGCCGGAGGACGGCGATCGATTCGGATGGCGTCCCATGAAGTGGTGTAGCCGGGCAGCGTCCCGGAACGCGCGGGTGTCTGCCCGGGGCGTGCATCCGCTGGCGGTGCATGCTCCCTGAACAAGGGCAGGCCACCGCGCAAGTCTCCCTGGTGAACGGGCAGTTCAACCGGAGGAGCACGCGATGGCCTTGTCCCAGTCTGAGCTGATGCGGCTGCTGGAGTCACTACGTCGGGCCGACGGAGTTGAAGCAATCAGGGTGGTGTGCGAGCGCATCCTGCAGGAGCTGATCGAGGCCGAGGCCACCGACGTGATCGGCGCCGCCCCGGGCGAGCACACCGACAAGCGCACGGCCTGGCGCAACGGACACCGGGACCGCCTGCTGACCACGCAGGCCGGCGACCTGGACCTGAAGATCCCGAAGATGCGGACCGGGTCGTTCTTCCCGTCACTGCTGGAACGGCGCCGACGGATCGACCGGGCCCTGTTCGCCGTGGTGATGGAGGCATACGTGCACGGTGTGTCCACCCGGAGCGTCGACGACCTGGTCAAAGCACTCGGTGCGGATTCCGGGATCTCGAAGTCGGAGGTGTCGCGGATCTGCGGCGAGCTGGACGGAGAACTGACCGCGTTCAAGGAACGGCCGCTGGACCACACCGTGTTCCCCTACGTCTTCCTGGACGCCACCTACTGCAAGGCGAGGGTGAATCACCGGATCGCCTCGCAGGCCGTGGTCATCGCCACTGGAATCTCCGCCACCGGACACCGCGAGATCCTCGGGCTGATGGTCGGCGACAGCGAGTCGAAGCCGTTCTGGACCAAGTTCCTGCGGTCCTTACGAGCCCGTGGCCTGGACAACGTCCAGCTGGTCATCTCTGACAGTCACAGCGGGCTGGTGGCCGCGATCCGCACCGTCTTCCTCGGCGCGGCCTGGCAACGCTGTCGGGTCCACTTCGTCCGGGACGTGTTCTCCGTGATCGAGAGGGGCTCGGGAGAGATGGTCGCCGCCACCATCCGCACCATCTTCGCGCAGACCGCCGGTGGGCAGGTCCGCACCCAGTTGGATGTGGTCGCCGACATGCTCGGACGACAGTTCCCGCAGGTCAAGAGCATGCTGCTGGACGCGGCACCAGACATCACCGCGTTCGCCGACTTCCCGCCCGCGCACTGGAAGAAGATCTGGTCGACCAACCCGCTGGAACGGCTGAACCGCGAGATCAAACGGCGGGCCGACGTCGTCCAGGTCTTCCCCAACCCTGCCGCCCTGGACCGGCTCGCCGCCGCGGTCCTGGCCGAACTCCACGACGAGTGGCAGGTCTTCGACCGCCGTTACCTCTCCGAAGCCTCCATGGCCGAGCTCTTCACCACCCCGCCAACCACGCCCGATCCGGAGATCAGCCCACAACCGGAATCGAAACAGCTGCCGTGACTACACCACTCAGCGGGACATGACCTCGATTCGGGTAGTTGATTCTAGTTTCGATTAAGTCGACGGGCCTTCCCCCGTGAAGGTGGGCACGCGGTTATTGATCACGCGGCGAGCGTGAGTTTAGCGGTGTGGTGTCGGTGTTCGTATTCGTTGGGGCT
>NZ_JBIBHY010000037.1:0-5255 GCF_042957285.1 Streptomyces sp. NPDC008092 | reverse complement strand
GAGTTTACCGACCGCCCGTAGTCCTGCCCGTGATGTCCGTCTGGGACTGTGACCAGCACGTCCTGGGCTTGTTTACCGACCGTGTCCGGGACGTCTGTCATGTTCTGGAGTCGGTACGGAGGACGAGTGGCACGGCACGTGGTGGTCGGGGACCTGAGGGTCCAGCAGATCGAGCGGAAGGACGGGCGGCGGTCGTGGACGATCCTGTGGCCCGAGGGGACGGTCCATGCGGAGGCGGACCGGTTCCTGCGTCTGCATGATGGTTCGGGAACGCAGAGGACGTACGCGTATCTGCTGGTGGACCACCTGCGGTGGCTGGAGCGGGAGTGCCTGGCCTTCTCCGCAGTCCAACTGCGGGACCTGGAACGGTACATGGGCATCGTCGGTGCCGAGGTCCGCATGCCGCTCGGCGAGCCGTGGCGGGTCGGCAAGCGCCCATACGGCCACTCCGCGCTGTCGACCGCGGCGGCGTGCCTGAAGGGCTTCTACCTGCACCAGTCCTCCCTCGGCATCAACGGCGAACTCGGCAAGAAGCTCGATAAGTCACGGCTGCCGTCGCGGGTGGACCGGCGCCGTTCATTCCTCGGGCATGTGAAGTCGTCGCTGCCCACCAACCCGCTGGCGCCGAAGGGGCCGCACCGCCGACATCCGAAGATGCTTCCGGACGGCGCCCGGGGGAGGCTGCTGGAGACGGTGAACGCCGCCCGGGACCGGCTGGTGGTCACCTGGCTCGCCGACGGCGGGCTGCGCATCGGCGAGCTCTGCGGACTTCACCTGGTCGACCTGCACCTGCGCGAGAACGCGGCCTGTGGCGAGTGCCGCACCCCTCACCTGCACGTCTGCCACCGGCCCGGCAACCCGAACCGCGCCGAAGCCAAGACCAAGCACCCCTGGCGGGTCGAGCACGGGATCGTGACCGGCGGGCTGATCAAGCGGGTCAGCCCGGCGATGGTGCACACCTACTTCGAGTACGTCACTACTGAGTACCCGCGCGGCGCCGGGCACGGCATGCTCCTGGTTCAGCTGCACGGTGCCGATACCGGACAGCCGTGGGCGCCGGTCGGGGCCCGGCGGATGCTCGGCCGGGCCGGGAAGCGCGCCGGACTGGGGCTGGTGAAACCCCATGCCTTCCGGCACTCGTTTACTTCCGCGGTCCTCGACGCCGCCGAGGGCAACACGCTGATCGCCCGGGACGCCGGCGGCTGGGCCTCAGCCGCGATGGTGGATGAGGTCTACGGACACGTCGATGTCCACGACCCGGTCTTCGACGCCGCCCTGCGCACCGCATGGGGTGAGACGAAGTGACGGAGCCGTTGCTGCTGACGCAGCAGGATGCCCGCAACCGACGGGACCGGCTGGAGGTGCTCTCCGCTCTGATCAACGGGCCCGAGTTCGACCCGGCGCTGCGCGGCGGGGTGCTAAAGATCCCGCCGACGCACCTGGTCTACCCGTGGAGCTGCACGGTCGTGGACTGCGCGCGGCCCCGCTGGCGGCGCTACGCGATGTGCTCGGTGCACGCCGAGCAGTGTCAGGAGGCGGAGGCGCATGGGATGAGCCGGGCTCAGTTCCTGCGGACGGCGGAGCCGCTGCCGGCCACGGAGATGCCGGAGGCGATGATGTGCCGGATCTGCCCGCAGCGGCCGGCGTTCAGCCTGCAGCTGGTGCTGTGCTTCCGGCACCGCAACCGGTGGCTTGGCCACCTGAAGCGGCACCCCGGCGGGGGTGAGGCGGGGTTCGAGCGGTGGCTGGCCGACCAGCCAGCGCTGCCGGGCTACGGTGAGTGCCGCGCGGACGTGTGCGACGAACTGGCTGCCTCGCCGCTGGGGCTGTGCGGCGCGCACGAGCGCGGCTACATCCGGGCCGGGCGCCCGGGCGGGGCGAAGCCGCCGAAGAACTTCTTCGCCACCTACGAGCGCCGTGATCGCCCTGTCCCGGTGACCTGCGAGGACGAAGTCGCCTTCCGCGCCTGGTGCCGCGCACAGCTGCCGGTGCACCGCACCGGAACGGTCAACCTGCGCGGGCTGCGGCCCTTGCTGCGGGCGGAGTTGCAGTGGGGCATGTATGTCCACGGCCAGCAGCCCGTCGCCGTGTGGCACCTGACGTGGGTGCAGTCGCTCGCGGACGAGTGCCAGCGCCGCGACGTGGACTCCCTGGCCGGCCTGGATGCGTCCGTCTTCCGCCGCGCCTACCACCAGCGCATGGTCCAGGAGATACAACAGGCCCTGCGGAAGATCTACTTCACCCCCTCCGACACCCGGGACGCCGGCTACATCGAGACCGAGCACTTCGGGGTGCGCTTCCCGTATCGCTCCAGCTACGTCGACCTGACCTGCATCTCCCAGCGGTGGCTGCGCGACCTGTTGTGGGACCACATCGCGGACGTGCTGCGCTCGCCCACCTGCCCGCGCAGCGCCCAGCCGGTGGACTTCGTACGCCGCGCCGGCGCCGAACTGTCTGCGTTCCTCGAGGCTGAGGCGCCCGGCGGCGGGCACGACCCCACCGTGCTGCGCGGCGACCACGTCCACCGCTTCGTCGCGGACCTGCGCAACCGCGAACGCCTCGGCCTGGCCTTCCGCGGCCAGGCCCGCCTGGACGGCAAAAGGGCGAAGGTCACCGAGAACTCGCGCCGGATGGTGTTCAACTACGGCAGGGCCCTGCTGCGCGGCGCGCTGGACCGCGGCAGTGCCGAGCGGATCGGTCTGGACCGCGCCTTCATCGCCGCCATGCCGGTCGGCGGCCCGGGCACGCCCCGCAGCCGCAACCCCTTCCCCGACGAGGTCGCCCGGGCCCTTGCGGACGAGGCCAGTCTGCAGCAGCTCGCCGACGGCTACGACCCGCACGACCGGGGCCTGCGGGACATGTGGGAGACCATCATCGTCACCGGCCGGCGCGCCAGCGAGGTCATCCAGCTCCGCCTGGACTGCGTCGGCCGCTACGGCGGATTGCCCCTGCTCTGGCACGACCAGACCAAGGTCGGCAACCTGAACGCGGCCGTCCGCATCCCCGACCATCTCCTTAACCGGCTCGAAGAACGCCGTCAAAAGACCCTGACCCACTACGCCGACCGGCATGCCGGCCGCCCGCCCACTGCTGCTGAACGCGCTCACCTGGCCCTGTTCCCCACCGACATCCTCAACCCCGACGGCCGCCGCGCTTTGTCTTACACCTGGTTCCACACCGGCTTCCGCAGCTGGCTCGCCGAGCTTGACCTCGGCGGTCACTACGTCGCCCACCAGGCCCGGCATACGCTGGCCACCCGGCTGCTGCGGCACGGCGCGACCCTGACGCACATCCGCCGCTACCTCGGCCAGGTCTCCGACCGCATGGCCGAGCATTACGTCCACCTGACCCAGTCGGACCTGGACAACGTCCTCCAGCACGTGTGGGTCGCCGGCCCCGGCACCGCGCACCCCGGCGAACTCCTCACCAGCGACACCACCCCGCTCACCCACGAGCAGGCCCAGGCCCTGGCCATCGACCTCTCTCGCCGCAGCACTCCCGCCGAGGGCGGGTTCTGCACCTTCCAGCCCGTCGTCGACGGCGGCGCCTGCCCCTTCAACCTCGACTGCCACAACTGCGACAAGTTCGTCCTCTCGGGCGCTGACCTGCTCTACTGGCGGCGCAAGCGCGAGCAGTGGCGACTGCTGGCCGAGCGCGCCCCGGACGATGCCACCGCCGACTACCTGCACCGCTACTTCGAGCCCACCGCCCGCGCCATCGACGGCCTGGAAAAGGCCCTGGCCGGCCTCGGCCTCCTCGACGACGCCCTCGCCCTGGACCTGCGCAAACCCCAGGACTACTTCCACCGCGTGTGGTCCACGGCCTTCCGCGCCACCGACCTCGCCGACGCCGCACAGGACAACGGCGAGTACAGCGATACGTGCGCACCCGAGGACACCGGCCCCGAACAGGACGTCGCATGAACACCGCCACCATCCCCGAACCGCGCACCGCCGCGGCCCTGGCGGCCCGCCGTCGCAAGACCGAGACCGCCCTCCAGCGCGTCCACCAGGCCATCACCCGCCTCCGGCGCGAGAAAGCCCAGGTCAGCGTCGCCGCCGTCGCCCGCCGAGCAGACGTCTCCCGCACCTTCCTCTACGACAACACCGAGGCCAGGACCGCAGTCGCCACCGCCATGGCAGAGGCTGGCGAACGCCGATCCCAGATGCTCGCCGAGCAGGACGACAGAGGCGAAGCGACATGGCGCGAACGCGCACTGAACGCCGAAGACGCGCTGAAGGCCGCCCAGACAGAGATCCTTGCCCAGCGCACCCGCATCGGCGAAGTCCTCGGTCAGATACGCGACTTGGAAGCCGAGTGGGCCGAGGAAGCCATCCAGCGGATCACCACCGAGAACACCACGCTCAAGCAGCGTGTCCGTCAACTCACCACCGACAACCGCACTCTGGACCAGCGGCTTCAGGCCGCCCGCTCCAACCTCCGCTTCCAGGACCGGCGCGTCGCCGACCTCGAAGCCCGCATCGCCGAGACGTCGGGGCGGACCTGACCGACTTCCGGAAACCGGTGGCGCCCAGCGAGGACACCTGTCATCTTTGATCCAGCATTCATAGGTGATGAACTGACGTTCATTGGAAAGGGGAGGGCGACACGTGATCCTCGTGCATGTCTCCACCACTTGGCCCGAGGTCCTCAACGGCCAACTCACCCCCGAGCAAGCCACCTTGGGAGAGTGGTTCAACATCAGCGACTCGTCGCTCGCTGAGTACGGCGACGCCGTGCTCGGCATCTTCGAGAACACCGTCGTCAGCGCCTTCGACGTCACCGGCCAGCCCCATCGCGACAACGAGGGCCGGGTCACCTTCCCCGGCGCCCCCTCGGCGACGTGGTCCCACCTGATCGGCACCCCCAACCCCGGCAAGCCCTGGGGCGTCCGCGGCATGGCCCGGCCGATCCAGTACCTCGACACCGCCGTGCTGACCGGCGGCACCGTCGAGGTTGAAGACGACGGCACCGCCCGCCGAGCCGTCGTTGACGGCTTCACCCTCGTCGTCGACAACAAGGGAAGCGCGGTGCTGTCGGTCCCTGCCGGACACAAGGTCACCGTCCTGACCAACGCCGCCTGAACCCAGACGGAGCCCCGGAGCCCTGGACGCCAACTGGCCTCCGGGGCTCCGGCCCGAGAACTCTCGGGCGAGTTGCCGCAACGGCCCCAACTCGCCGTCACGGACATGTAGTCTATGAGTTGTCGCAGTTCAGAGCCGGTTCACGAGCTCCTGTGGTCGGTAAAGTGGAGT
>NZ_JBIBHY010000036.1:0-12763 GCF_042957285.1 Streptomyces sp. NPDC008092 | reverse complement strand
GACCGCGCATGGGGTGGTCTCACCCCAGGACCAGACTTTCACGAGTGGTACACCGCATGGCTGGCATCACAGTAGATCTCAAACGCGGTCTCAGACCGCCTCAAGGGAGCCCTTCAGAACGTCGGCATGGAGGTCATCCTCAAGGCAGGCCGACCCGATTGTCAACGGCCATGTCGTTCTCCCCGTAGTCACCCGATGCCGAGCACTCCGCCCGCCTCTTCGGCACCGTCGATCCGGACGCGGTCAAGCACGTCGTCTCAGACGAGGCCGCCGAGGAGCGAACGCACCCGGCGTACTACCCGCTTCAGGAGCAGTGGGAGCGCCACGTCCAATCCATCCAGCAGCTGCGCGTCGGCGAAGCGTTCATCCGTCTCCCCGACGACCAGGTTCGCAAGGTCACGACGCCGCGCCTGCCAGAACTCGACGCCTTCCCCTACGGCCTGGCCGAAGTCGAGGACTACTACCTCGATCGCTACTTCGAGCCACCGGGGCACGAGCCCGGACTCCCAACAACGCTTATCCGCTTTCCCGGGATACGACGCCGAGCGAATAGTTCTGGTTGACTTTAAATGTCTGGATTTGATATAAGCAAAGAAGATATGGCAACACCTAGCGCATTCATTACACCATCTGGCAAGCAAGCTCTCGTCGCCATTCCCGGAGAGGGAAAGGGTCAGGACATCGTGTTTTACTCCTCTCTTGACCCGAAGGAGCAGCCAGAGTTCCCGCCCACCCTTATGCATGCCAAAGCAGTGAAGGAAGCACTTGAACTCGCAGGCGCATGGAAAGATCTCAACGCAGATGAGGTAATGAAAGGACTTAAGAGCCTACGCGACCAGCGAGTTTCGAGTCCACCTCTTGAAGACAAAGACCTATGACGCACCAGTACCTTCTCGATAGTGGCCCTTTAGCTGCCTATCTCCTGGGACGCGGATACGCCGTCTCCGCGATAGCTCCTTGGGTAGTACAAGGCGAGGCGGCCACAAGCATTCTGGTGTACGGCGAAGTTGCTGAATACTTCAAGGGTATGCAGAATTATGACCTACTCCATCAGCAGTTACGAAAGCTCCTGCAGGTAGTCCCCCCGCTCACCCTCACCTACGACATCCTGGATCGGTTCGTCGACCTCCGCAGGACGCTACGGCATCCATACGGCTCCGGGCTCATTGGAGACATGGACACACTGATTGCTGCAACCGCCTTGGAATACGGGATCCCCGTTGTCACAAACAATGTCAGGCACTTTGCCAGGATCCCCGGCCTCGACGTCATCGATTTCGATAAGTATGAGGAGGCCGCAGCATGAGTCAAACTACAGAGGCGGCGCAAGAACGAACGACGCTTACCCTCACGGCTGACGAGCTCACCGAACTCGCCTACCATATTGGTGCAGGTGATGTTCTCCTCAAAAAGAAGTCGCGCCTCCTTTATCGCGTCGTAGAGGCCATGACCCGTTTAGGGCGTAAGCCTCCATCTGCCCGCTACAAATGAACAACTCTTCCCGTACGGGAGGAAGTCTTGCTAACATCATTCTTGATGCCCTAACAAGTGGGCCGATCGGCCGACCTATTGGAACCGGGCTCTGTTATCACCTAGGGGAGAAGTTGAACGAGAGAGACTTGACTGGCAAGACCTTCGAGCGCATTACAGCTGGTTTTCTTCGCCACCACTACGGCATTGAGGTTCGACATGATGTGCGACTTCGTGGTCGCAGCGGGGTTCTCCGCCAACTTGATAGTGCGGGACATGATGCCAACGGAGGCCTTATCGTTGGAGAGTCCAAAGACTACGGAGAGAATCTAGGCATCGGTTACGTCGACCGGTTCGATGGATTCCTGTATGACGTCGGCGCCACTGCAGGCGTCCTCTTCAGCGCTCAGGGTTTCACGGGCCCAGCTCGACAGCGCGCTACTGTCGCGCAAACACCCATCGAACTAGCACTTGTGCAATATGGCATCCCTCGAACTCCCGAGGAGATGCTCAACGAGGATACGTGCCCTAACCCCAACTGCTTCTCACCAGATATCAGTTGGGGGTACAACACCGATGGCGGCGCATACATAACCAGTGGAACATGCGACTTTTGTGGGACTGTCGTTGTTGTGTGCCCTGTCTGTGGCACACTCAACGGCGAGCATGTGTCACTGATTACCTGCGAGAACTGTGACTTCGAAGTTAATAGTGAGCATGAGTGGTGGGATTCAGGAGACGCGCGAATTACGGTTGTAGGATAGACGCTGTTCACTTTGCTGCCCCACCGCGGGCTGACTATTCTTTCCCTTCCTCCCTTAATTGACGGTTCCTTGCGGTCTTCCCTCTCGGGTCAAGGGTCGACGGAGGCACGGAGACGGCTTGCGAAGCCCTTGACGCGCAGGGAGACCGCGGCAGCATGATGGCAAAGGAAGGAAGGGAAAACCCATAGGGCTCAAAGCAGTTGGCGTGCCATGTCGCACAAGAAATGTTCCTCGACCATCCGACGAGGCTAGCGAAGCTCCCAACAGTCCGGGCCTGACCCATAGTTGAGCCATACACGGCGTTCCAGCCCCAGCGCCGGCTGCAAACACGCTCTGGATCGCCTTTTGTCATCTACCTTACAGAACCGACTTATAACCCGGTGGTATAAGCAAACCCTGTCCCGTTGTAACTCAGTCAGGATTGGGGTTTGTGATGACACCAGCTGAGGCACTGCGCGCAGCAGCCGACATCATTTCCCGAGACGGGCTAAACAAAGGCTCAGCTTTTGCATACCCGCGACCGCGGCGTACGCCTGGTCTGACTTGGGAGGAGCTCATTGACGATGCCGTCCGGTGCGCTCCAGTCTCCGTCGAAGGAGCCTTGGAGCGAGCTATCTGGGGGAAGGTGCAGCGGTTCGAGTCGTTTCGCATGGATTCTGAGAAGCTCATGGAGCTTGTCGAGACCAGGAACTACTTTTGTGAGTGGCTGGCCTGGAACCGTGGAATCGTGAGCCTTAGCGCATGGAACGATGATCCCGACACGACCGCAGAGACGATGACATTCTTGCTTCGCGAGGCAGCGGATGCTTGGACGGAACCACCGTTTTGACTGAAAACTGAAAGAGGAGACGACTGGCGAGCGCCGTGCGGCGCTCAATAGTGAACCAGCCAGTTCTCTTCCCTTTCCCTTCGGGCACCCACGTATGTGATCTAGCTTCGTGCTAGGTCGAGGCGCATGCCTCACACATACCTCTGGGTGCCCTTTTCATTTACTTCGATTCTTCTATAGGGGGAGCTGCTTCGTGAACTCGACGAAGCATGACCAAGTGGCCGGCCGTACAGTCACGACTCCCCTGCCTCGGTCTTTCGTGTCTCTGATCACCAGCCGCTGTCGATCGTTGTCGGCCACTTCTACGCAACTGTCGGACTTCGTGTACGTGCTTGTACGCCAGTTGGGTTCGATCGTCAAGCTAATCGCCTCCTAGTCGTCGGGTGCCATACGGTCGAAGTGATGGATCGCGGCGAAGATAAGGTCTCGGACAGCGGTCCCGTAAACCGCTGATTGTTGCAATAGGGCAAATGCCTTCATGTAGAGCTCGATCTCTCGGGGCTGCGTCACCGAGAGTTCGGCTGAGTAGGTCTCAACGAGGACGAGCTTGTCATCAAACATGGAGAACGAGTTGCCAGGCCAGATGTGCAGAGGGGCAGACCGAGGCACGATACCCAGGCTCAGTCGCGCGAGCCGCATCACGGCCAGCAGTCGGTCAAGCTGCCCCTTCATCACCTCCGGCCCTCCGAAGTTGCTGTATAGCGCCTGCTCAGCAAGCAGGACGTTGAAGATCCGATCACCTTGGTACAGGTACTGCTGCCGTTCGAGCCGCTTTGCCGTGGCGGCTTCCGTGTCGTCGGGGATCTGGTAGTAGTCGCAAACCTGCTTGAAGGTCTCCGCGGCGTACTCTGCGGTCTGGAGGGTCCCCCACACGAGGGTGGGGTGCCAGATACGGAAGACCTTGGTCTTCGAGTAGACCGGCAGTGCGGCCTGCTGCCTCTTCTCCGCCCCGGTCGCCAGCTGCCGGCGCCACTCAAGCCACAGCTCATCAATGTGACGCACCGTCGCGATCAAGTCGTCGATGTGCTCTTCACGGTTGGTCTTGATGCACCAGACCCGGATGTCTCCTTCGCTGGCGTTCTGCTTTCCGTTCTCGATACGAGAGACCTTGGACTCCTGCCACCCGGTGGCAGTGGCGAAGGCCCGGCCGCTCGCGAAACCCGCATCCTTGCGAAACGAGCGAAGCCGGGCGCCCAGTGCCTCTCGTGCCTCCTGTGCTTGGTTGCTCACTGATGGGTCAGGGCTTGTACTCGGCGTGAGGGATGGCAACAGCCCAGAGCAGGTCGCGCAGGCGGATGCACTCAGCCACCGTGTCAGGATCCTCCACGACCTCCGACCCAAGGACACGTCCCTCGGGGTCGAAGTGGCCGACGGCAAGGAGGCGATCGTCGTACAGCCACCAGTCGTTCCCGTTCACGGGGAAGGTGATGCCATCAGGCAACTGGTGCCGTGGCAGCCAGCGGATGTCTTCGCCGATCTCGATGTTGAGGTGTGTAAGCGAGTGTTCCCACGTGACGTACTGGCTGTGAGGCTCGGTGACGACACGAACGCGCCGCACCGCCTTGTTCTGACCCGTGACGCGCGTCATCAGCGTCGTCCAGTCGTTGAGCCAGGAGTAATCGTCAGGCTCGCCCCTCTTCCACCGAGCGTATGGTGTGTCCTCGATGGGCGACCCGTAGTCGTCCCTCAACTCAAGGTGGAAGGCGTCGCGTTCGAACTGGTTGAACAGCTCGTCACGCTGGGCGGGAGTGATCAAATCCACTGCTGTCTTCCTCCAGGAGGGCCGTGATCGAGGCCTTGGGGACCTCAATGCAGGTCTCATAGTCGGGCATACGCATTTGGCTCAGGGCCTCAGCATCGCGCATGTGCGGGCCTTGTAGGACGCAAGTCCCCTGCTCCGTGACCAACATGATCGGCTCGGTGAACTGCTTGATCTGCCCGGCCGGTTGGTCATCCTTCGTCAGGTGCTCGAACAGTTCGGTCGGCACCTCGATGACTGTCTGGCCTTCCGGCACGTCAAGCTGCATGAGAAGTTCGTTCGCGTACACCTTCCAGCCTTGAATGACGTAGGTGCCCTGGTCGCTGGCGTACAGGGTGGGGCTGTCTCCCGGGGTGGAGTTCTTCCCAAGGAACCGTAGCTTCATGGTGGCTCTCCCGTCCGCTGCCTTGCGCCGGATTGCGCGACGAGATGATGGTCGCGAGGCCGTTCGAGCCCGTCAATCGACATGCTGCAAACTGGCGCAATCTTCTTGGAGGTTGGGCGCCGACCCCTCTACGTTCGTCCTCGAACCCAACCCGCGAGAGCGGCATCGAGGGAAGAAGGCGTGGTGGGCAGCGTGACTGACGAACGTGCGATGTCGGAGGCGCAAGCCGCGGCCTTGCCTGTAGACGTGGAGAAGATCACCCAACTCGTAGACCAGGCGCTTGGGATGAGCATCAGCACGTCCAAGCGTGCGGACATCGACACCAGAGTGGGCCAGTTGACCGGGAGTTTGAGCCTGCTCAGAGGCCAGTACCTCGGCGAGGACGAAGACCTCAACGTGTTGAAGATCTTGGGCTTGGTGGACCGGCATCTGGCTCTGACCAATCGGCCGACCGCCCGTTCCCAGGCCCACGAGGCGTTCTTCTTCCTTCAGGACACGGCCACGTTCACCAGAGCCCTCTTGACGGCCTACCTCAAAGAGAACGGGGTCGGCACAACGTGAAAGCGGTCATGCGCTTCGTGGACTACGAGACCACGCGCGACCCCCAAGGGGAGATCATTTTCAAGGCCCGCTGCGTCTCCGGGGACGAAGCGGAGTGCGGGGCCGAGTCCGAGGGGTTCGACGGTGATGAGGCCGCGAACATGTGGATGGCGAAGCACACCGCTACGACCGGCCACAAGCGCTACAAGCGTACGTGCGAGGACTACGCCCTTGTGGAACCGAAGCCGTGACTGCTGTCGGGAGGTGGCAACAGGGTCTCTGCTGGCTCTGCCGCAGGTCGGATCGGCTCGTGATCTTCATAGGCCCCATCACGGTAAACGGCACAACCGCCCCCGGCTTCGCCTGTGCAGGCTGCTGCACCTGGTCGAAGCAGTACGTCGACGCCTACACGCACCAGCTCGATACGCGCTCCGCCTCATAGCTCCCGTCCCGGATCTGCCTCCCCCGACAGCTCTGGGAACGGGGTAACGCCCCGCCCGTCTGTACCTTCTCGGCAGTCGGCCAGGCGGACGGGGTTCCACACCCTCACGAGACGAAGAGAGGGCACGACATGACAGTACTGATCGAAGCTCCCCAGGCGACCAGCCTCCGAGACCCCAGGGCCATCCTGGACGAGATCGGGCAGGGCAATCCGCTCCTGATCCCCGACCCCGGTATCGGCCTGTGGGAGCGGCAAGTCCAGCTCCTCATGCGCGACACCGTACGGGTACGCAGCCTCGCCGAGCGCATCCTGGGCCAGGGCGTCGCCTACCTGATCACCGCCATGGAGAAGCCCGGCAACGACATGGGCCCCGGCTTCGAGGTCGATCAAGGAGTCCACCAGATCATCCTCGACACGCCGACGTACTTCGCGATCTGCGAGCAGTACAACAACGGTCGGTACAAGCACCACGCACCGCTGATCCAGCGCCGGCGCGATGGCATCGTGATGCGGACAGCCGAGATCATCCGGCAGAACGGCTTTGCGGTCGACCGCGAGCTGTGGGAGGTCGACGCCTCTGACTGCGGCCCGTGTGACGACAAGGTTCCCGACTCCCACTGACCGGCTCCGATTCACCCCCCGCCCTCATCGGTCCCCCG
The DNA here is from genome assembly GCF_042957285.1 of Streptomyces sp. NPDC008092. Lineage (NCBI taxonomy): Bacteria > Bacillati > Actinomycetota > Actinomycetes > Kitasatosporales > Streptomycetaceae > Streptomyces > Streptomyces sp. NPDC008092. The sequence goes on along the minus strand of NZ_JBIBHY010000036.1, from coordinate 5,915 downwards.
AGGGTGGGGGTTCCCCCGTTACCCAGGACAAGGAACACCCTGTGTCTGCACAGCATGACTACGCCATCGAGACCGAGGTCTGGGACACCTACGCGGAGTCGGCCTTCAATCCGGACGCCGAGCCGGCGTTCAACTGGACCCAGTACAAGGATCACGGCCCCGGGCCCGAAGTCCTCGGTGAGCCGAAGAAGACTCTGGAGATCGGATGCGGTACTGGGCGCGCAGTCGCCTTCCTCGCGCAGCAGGGCGTAGAAGCCCACGGCCTTGACCTGTCTCCCGTCATGGTCAAGAGGATCATCGACAGGTGGTCGGACACCGGGGCCATCTTCCACCAGGGCGAGGTGCTGTCGTTCCTCGCTACCACGACCGAGACGTACGACGCTATTTACTCGATCTTCGGGTGCGCCTGGTTCGCGAACCCGACACAGCTCTTGCCTCTGGTACTGCCCCGCTTGAACCCCGGAGGGGTCTTCGCCTTCTCGCACCCGCCGGCCATCCCCGGCGCCTACGGCCCACAGGGGATGTACAAGGGTGGGTTCGCCGGGCGGCCCGTCTACACGTACCGATACAGCTACACCCCACGGAAATGGAGGAACCTCCTCCTCCGGTACGACTTCCAGCAAGCAGGGGTGAAGGTGATCGAGGCTCCCACTGAGGGGCACATCGGCACCCTCTTCGGGACTGCCGTCCGACCGGCGTGAGGGATGGCATCACCACCGAAGCCAGGGAGGTTCGAGAGACGCCCATACGGAGCGGATGCCCACAACACGATCAATGCAGCCCCGGCGAGCCCTCAACGCTCGGCGAGAGCCAGGCGGTTCTTCCCCTTTTGCGTCAGTCACCCGTTAGCGGACGCAGAGGGTGCGCGAAGGCGTCGATCGTACTGTCCGTCATCACGACCGCCGGTGGCCAGCTCACCCTCTTGGGGATGGGGGGATAGATACTGATGTAGCCGGAGCCGATCTTGCCGAGATCCTGGAACCCGTGCTGCTTGATCCCCGGCCCGCCGAACACCTGGACGACGAAGCAGCCGATTCCTATCGTCATGCAGACCGCCTCGCTGGCTCCTTGGGCGTGCAGCTTGTAGCCGCGGCGGAAGGCTCACAGCGGATAGCCCTGGGATTCGATGGCTGCGATGCGGATCTGAGCCGACGCAGGGGGACGCTTCTGACTCCACACGATGCCACGCTCGGGCTGGGTGAAGGCAGGAGGTTCGGACCAAGCGAACTCGAAGACCATGGCCTTCATGCAAGCCCATGTCGCGATGTCCAACTGCTCTTGCGGCGTGAATTGGGTCGCGTGCCCAAGAACGGGCCCGGTCAAGATCGGCTTCACAACGCCTTCAAGATCACACATCCAACCCGAATTGCACGGCTCGCAGGCGACGCGCGCCTTGACGTTCGCGACCACCGGTGTCGGCCAGGTCACGGGTTGGCTTGATGTACTGGAAGTTCGCTCGTAGGAGGTGTTCGGCCCGACGACCTGCGGAGTCAGGACATCATTGATCCAGTCCGAGAAAAGGTGCTCCTTGGTGATCTTGACACTCTCGCCGGACGCCAAGCAGAACACACACTTGGTGAAAGTCACCCAAGCGACGCTAAGGGGTGTCCCGCATTGATCCGGGGCAGCCTCGGGGTGGTGAGGGTGGGGCCGTACTCTTCGTCGGGTGATCCGGCGCGCTCCGTTCGGGTGGTTGCCCTCGGCTCGCGCCGATAGGGCCCCGTGCGGACTTGATTGCCGGGGCGTCTTGTGGAGGTCGGGGCAACTGTGTGGATTGAGCTTGTCGAGAGCCTTCCTGGGCCTGCGGTCTTCCAGTGCCCAGCGTCGGAGTCGGCGCTACTCCGCTGCGCCTCGTCCCTCGGGCATCCGCTGCCCACTGAGCTGGTCGCACTGCTCCGCGAAAGCGACGGCATCGAGGGCGAGTACGGGGCCGGGCTGATCTGGTCGGCCGAGCGGATCGCCTCCGAGAACCGGACTCTTCGCGAGGACAGCGAACTCGCCACGCTGTACATGCCATTCGATCCGCTGCTCTTCTTCGCGGACGCCGGCAACGGCGATCTGTTCGCGCTCCTGCCCGGCCTGCAGCGGCCTGACGTCTTCGCCTGGAACCACGAGGACGACAGCCGCACCTGGGTGGCACCGAGCCTGGCCAAGTACCTCGAATGGTGGCTGACGGGGCAGATCAAGCTGTGACTGTCGACATGTGACACCTCGGCTCATCAAGCCCTGGAGGTCACGATGACATGATCTTGGCGTGACTGGTGTGATCACGGCGGCACAGCCGTCCTGGATAGGCCCGTTCACGGGGCTGAGCCCGCGCTGCTTCGGCAAGCTGGTGACCGCCCTGCGCCGCGAGGGAGCGGACACGGTCCGCCGAGGCCGGCCGTGGGGCCTGGCCCTGGAAGACCGTGTCCTCTTGGTCGCGGCTTATTGGCGGACGAACTTGACGCTGCGCCAGCTCGCGCCGCTGTTCGGGATCTCCAAGTCTGCTGCCGATCGCATCATCAACCGCCTCGCACCGCTGCCCGCCCTGCGGCCGCGCCGACGGTTCCGCAAGGACACCGTGCTCATCGTGGAAGGCACCTTGGTCCCCACACGTGACCACGCGGTGGCCGAGCAGTCGAAAAACTACCGCTACTCCACCAACCACCAGGTCGTCATCGATGCCGATACACGGCTGATCGTCGCAGTTGGACGGCCCCTGCCTGGCAACCGCAACGACTGCAAGGCATGGGAGTCGTCCGGAGCGAAGGCCGCCGTTGGCAGCACCACGGTGATCGCTGATGGTGGCTACCGCGGCACCGGCCTGGTGATCCCGCATCGCCGTGAACCCGGCCAGGCCGAACTCCCGGCCTGGAAAGAGGAGCACAACCGCTCACACCGCAAGGTCCGTGCCCGCGTCGAGCACGCCTTCGCCCGCATGAAGGGCTGGAAGATCCTCCGCGACTGCCGATTGAAGGGCGACGGCGTTCATCACGCCATGCTTGGCATCGCCCGCCTGCACAACCTCGCGCTCGCGGGATAAACCGGCCGCGCCCAGGCAGGCGTCCCCGATGCCGACCGTGTCGAGTCAGCTGATCATTGCGGGACAGCCTTTAGCACCGTGCGAGGCGGACTAGATCGGATTATCGTCCCAAGATGCTCCCGCGCGAGCGGGATCGGGGTATCGGCAGGACGACTTCCCTCTCGACTTCCGCCAACTTCTCTACCCTATTGACAAATTGCGCCAATTTTGCCATATTCAATGATAGTTACGCAATATGGACATCAACGCAATCGTCAAACATTTTGGGTTGGCCGAGCATCCGTTCATCACGAGCCCTGACCCTAGGTTCCTTTATCTCTCATCGCAGGTACGCGAAGCGCTGGCCAAGTGCGAGTTCATGGCGCGGGACCGCATCGGCCCTATCTATATGTATGGCCCGATCGGCTCCGGCAAGACCTCCCTCGTCCGCCGACTTCACGAGAAGCTCAGTCAGGACGAGCGATTCAACGTCAAGCTGCTAATCTCTCCTAACCTGAAGAGCAGCAACGCGTTTCTCCGTCTCGTCATGGAAACCTTCGACGTGAAGACGGAGCGATCCTACGCCGCCTCCCTGGGAAACTTCGAGCAGTTCCTCATCCAGCAGTTCCAAGAGGGACGAACCCCGGTACTCCTCGTTGATGAGGCTCAGTACATGACCCGCGAACAGCTCAAGCTGGTTCACTACCTGCTGAATTTCGAGACCAATAAAACCAAGCTCTTACAGATCGTGCTCGTCGGCCAAGAGGAGTTAGGAACCAAGATTGTCAACTACCGCGAACTGGCCTCTCGTATGTTCCCCATCGCCATGAGCGCGATGTCACTTGAGGACCTTCGCGACATGATTCAGTTTCGTCTCATTGTCGCCGGCCGCAGCGATTCGCTCTTTGAGGGCACAAGCGCCGAGGACGCGTATCGTCTCCTGTACGCCTATACCAAGGGGCTTCCTCGTGACGCCATCAAGGTCGCATCGCTCATTTCGTATCTGGAAGCAGAGTAGGGATGGGAGGCGCACAAGACCCGAGGGGGGATTAGCGTCCAGGCAGGTGCTCAATGGCTGATCCCATCAAGAAGGTGATCCTGCGAAACGGCACGCTGCGATATCGCTTCGTGACGGACGGGCCGAGACGAGCCAATGGCAAACGTCGACAGATCACCAAGACCTTTGACACCAAGACGGAAGCACGAGGCGAGCTATCTCGAATACGGCATCAGTCCAAAACCGGCGAGTACGTTGCGCCTACTCGCCTGACGGTCAATGAGCTGTTGGACATCTGGCTTCGGGCATCCACCCGAGATGTCGAGGAAGCGACTTCCACCAACTACGACAACGCGGTGCGTTCGGTTCGAACCCTCCTGGGAGAAAAACGTGTCCAACAACTCTCCGAGGAAGATGTTGAGGAATTTGTCGATTGGCTCGTGACCTGTGGCCGCCGCCGAGGTGGGAAACCAGGCACAGGGTTGGGTGCCCGCTCCGTCCAGCTCACTCTCGGTCGGCTTCGCTCCGCGCTCAATCTGGCCGTGCGTCGAGGATGGGTGATTCGAAACGTTGCCGAGCATGTTCGCATCTCACGTCACGCCCGATCCCAAGCGCGACAAAATGCGCCGCAGCGGCGACCTTGGAATGAGACCGAGGTCAAAGCCTTTATCGAGGCAAGCCGTGAGCACCGGCTCTTTGGCGTCATGCTCCTCACCCTTATTGCCGAACGGCCTGCTGAGGTGTGCGGAGCCCGCTGGCGTGAGGATGTTGATCTGTCGGGTGAAGGGACGATCAGTGTTGGGAATACCCGGACCATCGTCTATGACCGGCGATTGGAGCGGGGACAGCGCAACAAGGTCGTTGAGAAAGAGCCCAAGACAGACAACGGCAAGCGGGTGCTGCCGCTGCCCGCTCCGGTTCATGCCGCGCTCGTGGCGTATAAGGCTCGTCAGCAGCTGGAAAAGGAGCGGGCCGGGAAAGCCTACGAGGATTCTGGCTATGTCGTTGTTGACGACCTGGGCCGCCCGTTCAAGACCGACAAGCTTCGACGCGAGGCGCAGAAGCTTATGGAGGAGGCGGGGGTTCGCCGAGTCCGTCTCTACGATGCCCGTCACGCCTGTCTGTCCTGGATGGCCAACAACGGCGTGCCGACACGGTGGTCTCCGCCTGGGCCGGTCACAGCGACCTGTCCTTCACCAAGCGCGTGTACGTCCACCCCGATCCGCAGAGCCTCAAGGCAGGCTCGAAGAAGCTGAGTGAGCTGCTCAGCTGAGCTCTCCTTCTTCAAGGACTTCCCTGGTCAATAGGACCTGACGAGATCAGCCCCATGAACTCTCTTTGTCCGGCAGGATGATCGCCGTGCAGACACAGACGTTGGTGGGGCCGATCGGTGTTATGTGTGGCGCGGCCATTGGTGCCGGGGGCGCGCTGCTCGGCGGATGGCTCCAGCAGTCTCGCCAGGCCAAGACCGCGAAGGAGCAACGCCGGGAAGAACGCCGGTACGCAGCCGGCCAGGCAGCGCTAGAGATGCTCATACGCTTCCGTCACGCCAGCATGAAGCGGACCAAGGAGACGGAGAGTACGCTCGCGTTCACCGAGGCGCTTGTCGAGTTCGTCACGACCTTTGATGCCGCCCTATACGTAGTGTCCGACGCTGAAGAGATGCGTACGCGGGTGCTGGACACCATGAGCTTTTCCGCATACACCATCGAGCTTGGCCACACGCATGACGAGGCCAAGAGCTGGATCGACGTCATCTGTAAGGAAGCCATCGGAGTACTCTCCGCCTTCCTTCGGGAGGAGCCACTCCCGGAGCCCTCTCAGACCGCGTTTGAGATCTACTGTGATGCCAGCCATGCGGTGTACCACTCGTGAAAGTCTGGTCCTGGGGTGAGACCACCCCATGCGCGGTCG
>NZ_JBIBHY010000035.1:0-14521 GCF_042957285.1 Streptomyces sp. NPDC008092 | reverse complement strand
GTCAGGTCCGACGGATACCCACCCCCAACACTGCTCACCGCGAGCTCAACGAGCGCCTCAGCAACGAGACACGGCAGATCTCAAACACGGTCTCAGGGATTCCTGGATCGACGCGAGATCGTGAGGGCCCACAAGAGAGCCCAGGGAGTCCCGTCATGACGGCCGCCCGACAGGTACGGGCCAGCCCTTGGGGAAGATCATCGTCGTTTGTGAGAAATTGTGAGACGAGTGCCCAGAAACGATCAAGGGCCTCGTCTCACAAAGTGTGATCCAAGGCCCTGACCTGCAACGACGGAGCGGACTCCCGTCGGGACGACAGGATTTGAACCTGCGACCCCTTGACCCCCAGTCAAGTGCGCTACCAAGCTGCGCCACGTCCCAGTGCGCTCACTCGCGGTGATCCGCGTGATCGCGCGAACAGCACCCTACCCCACGATCCCGGGCGGACAGAAAGAGGGCGGGGGCGGTGGGGGGGACAATCGGTCGTATGGAAGACGTGGGGACAGGAGCCCGGGACCGGGACGCCGAGGGGCGGGCGCGCAGCGCCCGGCCGCGGGACGGGCTGGGGCGGCCGCTGCCGTACGGTGCGCCGGGCGTCGAGCGGCAGCCCGAGGGGGTCGTGCGGACTCCGCAGGAGACGGTCGCCGAGGCACAGGCGCTGCTGGACTCCGGTAAGCCGTTCCACGCGCACGAGGTGTTCGAGGACGCCTGGAAGTCGGGGCCCGAGGCGGAGCGGACCCTGTGGCGGGGACTCGCCCAGCTGGCGGTGGGGCTCACGCACGCGGCCCGCGGGAACGTGACCGGCGGGGCGCGGCTGCTGCGGCGCGGCGCGGGTGCGGTGGAGGAGTGGGCGGGCGGGGGCGGGGGGCCGCGGCCGTACGGGATCGATGTCGACGGGCTCGCACGGTGGGCGCGAGAGCTGGCCGGGCGGGTGGAGGGCGGCGCCGGGAGCGTCGACGCGGAGGGCGAGGCGCCCCGGCTACGCGGCTCCCGGTAGTACCGGGGTGACCCGCTGTCAGTGGCATGCGGCAGACTCGGGGACGTGCGAGAGATTCATGTCATCGGTATCGGCGCGGGCGACCCCGACCAGCTCACCCTCCAGGCGGTCCGGGCGCTGAAGAGCACGGACGTGTTCTTCCTCCTCGACAAGGGCGAGGTCAAGAGCGACCTGACCCGGCTGCGCCGGGACATGCTCGACACGCACATACCGGACGGCGGCTACCGGCTGGTCGAGGCGCGGGACCCGGAGCGGGACCGGGCCGCGGGCGGCGGGGCGTACTCGCCGGCCGTCGGCGACTGGCGCAGCGCCCGCGCGGACATCTACGAGCGGCTGATCCGCGAGGAACTGGGCGAGGAGCAGACCGGCGCCTTCCTGGTGTGGGGCGATCCGTCGTTGTACGACAGCACGTTGGCGATCCTGGAGGAGGTGCTGGCCCGGGGCACCGTGCGGTTCGGGTACCAGGTGGTGCCCGGGATCAGCAGTGTCTCGGCGCTGGCGGCCCGGCACCGTACCGGGCTGAACCGGGTGGCGCGGCCGGTGCAGATCACCACCGGGCGGCGGCTCGCCGAGGGGCTGCCGGACGGGGTGGACGACGTGGTGGTGATGCTCGACGCGCACCAGGCCTTCCGCCGGTACACGGACGAGGACATCGACATCTACTGGGGCGCCTACCTGGGCACCCCGGACGAGATCCTGGTCTCCGGCCCGATCGCCGAGGCCGGTCCGCGCATCGAGCGGCTGCGGGCCGAGGCACGCGAGCGCAAGGGCTGGATCATGGACACCTATCTGCTGCGCCGCCACCCGGAGACTCCGAAGGAGGGCTGAGCGGTTCGGCGACCTGTTCGGCCGCGAGGTGGTCTGTCCACGCAGGTGCTGACGCTCGCCGTGCAGCACACCGTCGACCACACCGACCTGGGCCGTGATGCAGGTCGAACTGCACACCCGGCCGGTCGGCCACGGCAACCTCGGCCTGATCGCCGCCCGCCGCCCGCCGCCCGCCGCCTGGTGCCCCCGGAGGTGCTGCTGCCCGTCTTCGACCGCACGGTCGACGAGGGCTGCCTCACCCGTACCGGCTCCTTCCTGTCCCTGACACCCTGACGTCCGGAGCCCTGGCGCCCCGGGGGGGGTCAAGTGGGGCCGAGCCCCAGCCGTTCCAGTACGCCGGCGACGTCCGGCACGACCGGCACACCGTCCGGCGACGGGGGCCGCCGGACGACGACCACGGGCAGCCCGAGCTCCCGTGCGGCCGTGAGTTTGGCGGCCGTGGCCGCTCCCCCGCTGTCCTTCGTGACCAGGACGTCGATCAGGTTCCCGGTCAGCAGCGCGCTCTCGTCGGCGACGGTGAACGGCCCGCGCGCCAGCAGCACTTCGGTGTGCCGGGGCATGGGCGGCTCGGGGGGCTCCACGGACCGCACGACGAAGTGCCGGTCAGCCAGGTGGGCGAAGGCCGACAGGCCCAGGCGTCCGGTGGTGAGGAAGACGCGGGGGCCGAACCGGGGCAGGGCCGCGGCCGCCGCGGGCAGGGACGGGACCGGGTGCCAGTCGTCGCCGGGGCCTGGTCGCCAGCCGGGGCGGCGCAGGACGACGAAGGGGATTCCGGTGGCCCGGGCGGCACGGACCGCGTTGCCGGTGATCGTCTCGGCGAAGGGGTGGGTGGCATCCACCAGCGCGTCCACACGGTGTTCGCGAAGCCAGTCGCCGAGGCCGGCCGCCCCGCCGAACCCGCCGATCCGCACCTCGCCGGCGAGCGTGCCCGGCCGTGCGACCCGGCCCGCGAGCGAGGTGGTCACACGGACTCCGGGGCACCCCGACAACGCGGTGGCGAGACGGCGGGCCTCGGCGGTGCCGCCGAGGATCAGGACGTGCGGGGACATGGGGCGAGCGTACGGGGTCCTTCGCAGGGAGCGACGCCGCGGGACCGGGCGCGGGCGACCGGAAGACCGGGCTACCGGGCGGCCGGAAGAACGGGCTACCGGGCTACCGGGCTACCGGGCTACCGGCCAAGCCGTGGCGCACGGCGGCCGCCCGGCGGGAATCGCCGGGCGGCCGTCGTGGGACGGGACCTCCGTCAGCCCTGGCGGGCCTTGAAGCGGGGGTCCTTCTTGTTGATCACGTAGACCACGCCACGCCGGCGGACCACCTGGGCACCGGGCTTGGCCTTCAGCGAGCGCAGGGACTTGCGGACCTTCATGGTTCTGTTCTCCTCGGGTCGGTCGCCGGGCCGGGTCAGCCGCGGGCGGCGGCGGTACGGCCGTACCGGCGCTCGAAACGCTCCACTCGGCCGGCGCTGTCCAGGACCCGCGCCCTGCCGGTGTAGAAGGGGTGCGACCCGGACGAGATCTCGACGTCGATCAGCGGGTAGGTGTTGCCGTCCTCCCACTCGATCGTCCGGGACGAGTCGGCGGTGGAGCGGGTCAGGAACGTCGTGTCAGCTGCGCGGTCCCGGAAGACCACGAGACGGGATGCGGGATGAATGCGGGCCTTCATGGGGTTTCCTCTCTGGGTCGGCGGTGCGCTTGCGCTCGGCTTCAGCGCTCTTCGCGGAAGTCGACGTGCGCGCCGGCCACCGGGTCGTACTTGCGCAGGACCAGCCGGTCGGGGTTGTTCCGGCGGTTCTTGCGGGTCACGTAGGTGACGCCGGTCCCGGCCGTCGACTTCAGCCTGACGACGGGACGTGCGGTGCTGCGTGCCATGAGGTTCTCCCTTCGCCCACACCCGGGATTCCTGATCCGGGCATGTCATTCACGACCTCTGCAACAACGCCTCCCCCCGTTGCATTCCCGGGTCTGACCGGGCCGGTTTCCCGGGTGGCCGGGCCGGTCAGCGCAGCAGGAGCTGCAGGCCGCCCACGATCGTCGCCGCGATGACCAGCTGCTCGAACAGCCGCTGGTTGATCCGGTGCACCGCCCACCTGCCGATGAGGGCGCCGGGCACGACGAACACCACGAGCGCGGCATCGAGGAGCAGCGAGTTGCCGTCGATCAGGCCGAGGCCGACGCTGAAGGGGACCTTGGAGAGGTTCACGATCAGGAAGAAGAACGCCGAGGTACCCAGGAACCCGAGCTTGCGGAAGCCGGCCGACAGCAGGTACATCGACATCACCGGGCCACCCGCGTTGGCGACCATCGTGGTGAAGCCGCCGAGCACGCCGTACGAACCGGCCTTCGCCCGCCCCGCGCGCGTGGTGACCTCGTCCGGGTCGTCGGGGCGGTCGGCCGTGCGGCGCCGCCACAGCGTGACCCCGGCCATCAGCAGCAGGATCGCGCCGATCGAGGTCCGTACGACACCGTCGTCGGCCCAGACCAGGAACAGCGTGCCGATCACCACGCCGGCCGCGACCGCCGGGAACAGCCGCCACAGCGTGGGCCAGTGGGCGTGCCTACGGTAGGTCGCCACGGCCAGCACGTCGCCCGCGATGAGCAGCGGGAGCAGGACGCCGGTGGAGGCGCGGGCCGGGAGAACCGCGGCGAAGACGGCGAGACTGACGGTGTTGGCCCCGCTGACGGCGGTCTTGGAGAAGCCGACGAGCAGGGCGGCGAATGCCAGGGCGGCGAACTCCCAGCCGGATATGTGCCAGAGCGTCATCGTGTTCATGCGGGGATCGATGTTATGTCCGGACAACCGGATGGTGTAAGTACCGTCTCGCTGGTTGGCCCCGGCACCCTCCCGGCAGCGGCGCGGACACCGTCGCGGAGCGCACCGCCGACCGGGAGGATCAGCGCCGGTTGTTCGCCGCCGAGAACAACCGACCCTGCCGAAGGCTCACTTGGGACGATCCAGCCGATCCATCCGATCCATCCGATGCGGTCGCGCCCGGTCGCGTCCGGTCGCGTGCGGGCGCTTCCGGTCAATCCGGCCGGTCCGGTACGTCGGCGTCGAGCGCCGCCGCCCGCAGGGCGGCCGCCACCCGGACGACCGCCTCGGCGGGCGGATGCGGCAGCCTGGCCAGCAGCTGACGGCGTTGCTCCTGAGGCCCGCCGCGGACCGGCAGGATCCGGACACCGGCCGGCGCCGCGGAGGCCAGGGCGGCCGGTACGGTGGTCAGCCCGCAGCCGGCGGCGACGAGATGGAGCTTGGCCAGCCAGTCACGGGCGACGTGGGCGATCTCCGGCCGCTCGTCCAGGCCCGGCCACACGCCCATCAGCCGGTCCTCCCCGGAGGCGGAGCCGGCGATCCAGCGCTGCCCGCGCAGGTCGGCCACGTCGACGAAGTCACCGCGGGCCAGCGGGTGGCCGGCCGGCAGCGCGAGGCACAGGGCGCGCTCGGTGAGGGTCTGGAGCACCAGCGGGGGCGATTCGGCGTCCGGCGCCCGGAACGGCGGCGCCGACGCGAGCAGGGCCAGGTCGATGCTGCCGGCGCGCAGGGCCCGTACCAGTGCGGGGGTGGTGCCCTCGCGGCCGACGACCCGGATACCCGGGTCCGTCCGGCGGAGCGCGGTCAGGGCGTGCGGGACCAGTACGGCGCCCGCGGTGGGGAACCAGCCCAGGCGGACCGTCGCGGCCTCTCCGGGCAGTCCGGACAGTTCCCTCGCCGTCGCCTCGATCTCGTCGAGCACGGTCGTCGCGCGCCGCATGACGACCCGGCCGGCCGCGGTGAGCCGTACTCCGTCGCGCCGCCGCTCAAGGAGTTCCGCGCCCGCCGCGCGCTCGATCGCGGCGATCTGCCGGGACACCGCGGACTGGGTGTAGCCCAGCGAGGCCGCGGCGGCGGTGAAGGTTCCCTGTTCGGCGACCGCGCGGAAGACCCGCAGCGCGGTCAGTGACACATCGTTGAAGTCCATGACGTTCACGCATACTAGCCGTGCGTAACTTTCGTTGGACTCATGAACACGCCGTTCCTAGTGTGGGATGCATGAACGCTTCCCGCATCGCCCTCGTCACCGGCGCGAACCAAGGTCTCGGCCGCGCCCTCGCCGAAGGCCTGGCCGCCCGGCTGGGCCCGGACGACCTGGTCCTGCTCACCGGACGCGACCCCGGTCGGGTGACGGACGCCGCCGTCGAGGCCGCCCGCCTGCCGGGGACGCGCGCCCGCGTCGAGGGCCGGGTCCTGGACGTCACCGACGCCGACGCGATCGCCCGGCTCGCCGACGAACTCGGGACCCGGTACGGCGGGGTGGACATCGTCGTCTCCAACGCGGTCGCCCGGGTGCTGCCCGAGGACTCGCAGTCCGAGCGGGCCGACGAGTTCATCGACGTCTCGAACACCGCCACCCACGCGGTCCTGCGTTCCTTCGGCGCGGTCCTGCGCCCGGGCGGCCGGCTGCTGGTGGTGGCGAGTTCGCTCGGCACCCTCGGCCACCTCGACCCGCGGCTGCACCACCTGTTCGACGGGGCGAGCCTCGACCAGGTCGAGTACGCCGTCGAGTCCTGGCGCAGCGCCGTCCACAACCGCACCGCCACCGAGGCGGGCTGGCCCGTCTGGCTGAACGTGCCCTCGAAGGTGGCCCAGGTCGCCGCCGTCCGAGCGGTGGCCGCCGAGCGCCGCGAGCAGGACCTGGCCACCGGCACCCTGGTCGCCTCGGTCTGCCCCGGCATGGTCGACACCGCCACCTCCCGCCCCTGGTTCAGCGACTACAGCGGGGCCCAGTCCCCCGCCGAGGCCGCCCGTGCAGTGCTCGACCTGGTCTTCGCCGCGGACGTCGACCCGGGCCTCTACGGCGAGCTGATCCGCTTCGGCAAGCCGCTGCCCTGGCACGAGGGCACGCCGCCGGTGGAGCAGGACCGCCTCGTCAAGCCGTGAGCGCCGGACGGGACGCCGTCCGGCAGGCACGGGACCGGCAGCGCACCAGCCGGCAGCCCACCAGCCGGCAGCCCACCGGCCGGCAGCGCACCGGCCGGCAACCCGGCAACCGCACCGCCCCGCGGCGCCTCCTCGGGCCTCGATGCGGAGACGGCCCGGGTGCCGGCCTCGACCGGTGCGGAGGTCACCCGCGCGGTGCGGGACCCGGCCGCGGACGGCATCACCGCCAACGCCCTGACGCCCGGCGCCGTCTGCACCACCTCCAGCGCCACACCGGCGGCCGCGGCAGCGGGCGGGTCGCGGAGGAGCTGGTCAACACCACGGAACAGGCGCCGCGACCTCGGCCCTGCTCGCCACCTCGCCGCTGCTCGAAGGGATCGGCGGCCGGTACTTCGACGACTGCGACGAGAGCGAGGTCATCGGCCGCCGCACCGGCAGGCTCCACGGGGTGGCGCGCTACGCCGTCGACCCAGACAGCGCACGGCGCCTGTGGGACCTGTCGGAAGAACTGCTCGCCGGCTGAGCCCCGCGTCCGGCGTGCCGCCGAGGGCGGTGCCGCGTCCGGGCGGCCGACCGGGACGAGGCCGCCGGGGCCGACTCCCCGGCGGCGGTAGCGCAGTTCGGCGCGGTCGGCGTGAAACCCTGACCGGGACGCGTGCATCCGAGCCCGTCGAGGAGGACGTCGTATGCCACCCCTGGTCGACCCCGTGCCCGGCGGAAGCCCCGGCGATCTGGCCCGGGCCCATGCCCTCGCCCACGAACTGTCCGCGCAGGGCGTGCGCGGGATCGTGCTGGCCTATGTGGACACCGCCGGGATCTGCAGGGTGAAGACCGTCACCTGGCAGGGGCTGCAGCCCGCGGTGGCCTGGGGCGTCGGCATGTCCCCGGTGTTCGACACCTTCCTGGCGAACGACGCGATCGTGCGCACCGACGTCCTCGGTTCGCCCGACGGCGATCTGCGCCTCTACCCGGACCTGGACCGGCTGGTGGTGCTGGCCGGGCAGCCCGGCTGGGCCTGGGCACCGGTCGACCGGCTCACCCAGGAGGGTGAGCCGCACCCCGGGTGCAGCCGCACCTTCCTGCGCCGGGTCGTCGCCGACGCCGCGGACCGGCACGGCGTCACCTTCAAGGCGGGGATCGAGATCGAGTGGGCGCTCGGCCGGGCCGCCGCCCCGGTCGACGAGTTCGCACCGGCGACGTCCGGTCCCGCGTACAGCGCCGCCCGGCAGATCGAGCTGAGCGACTACGCCGCCGACCTGCTCGCGGCCTTCGAGAAGCAGGAGGTGCCGGTCGCCCAGTTCCACCCCGAGTACGCGCCCGGGCAGTTCGAGCTCTCCACCGCCGCCCTGGACCCGGTGGCGGCGGCCGACCAGAGTGTGCTGGTACGGCAGACCGTCCGTGCCGTGTCGCAGAAGTACGGCCTGCGGGCCTCCTTCGCCCCGGCCGTCACCGAGCGGGGCGTCGGCAACGGCGGCCACCTGCATCTCTCGCTGTGGCGCCACGGGGTCAACCTGCACGCCGGGGGCGACGCCCGGTACGGCATGACGGCCGCGGCGGAGTCGTTCATCGCCGGGCTGCTGACCCACCTGCCCGCGCTGACGGCGGTGACCGCGCCGAGTCCGGCCAGCTATCTGCGGCTCAAGCCCGCCCAGTGGGCCGGGGTGTACACGGCCTGGGGCCGGGAGACCCGCGAGACCGGGATCCGGATCGTCACCGGCACGGCAGGGCACCAGAGCCAGGACGCCAACCTGGAGATCAAGCCGGTCGACCTGGCCGCCAACCCGTACCTGGCCCTCGGCTGCGCCATCGCCGCCGGACTCGACGGGCTCGCCTCGGCCGCGCCGCTGCCCGAGGAGGTCACCGACGACCCGGCCCGGCTGGTCCCGGACGAGGCGGTGGCCCGGGGCGTGCGCCGGCTGCCGACCTCGCTCCCCCAGGCCGTCGAGGAGTTCCGCGGGGACGAGGTGCTGCGCGCCGCCCTCGGCCCGGTCCTCGCGGACGCGGTGATCGCCGTACGCGAGGGCGAGGCGGGGTCCGTCGCCGGCCTGGACGACGCCGGGGTGGCGGCGGCCTACCGCTGGAAGTACTGATGCCGGGACCGGTCCGGGAAGCCCTCGACGCGCTCCCCCTCGTCGACCACCACTGCCACGGCGCGGTCACCGCCGACCTCGCCGGGCCCGAGTTCGAGTCGCTGCTGACCGAGGGCGAGGCCTGGCCCGGCGTCTCGCCGTTCGACAGCCCGGCCGGCATCGCCGTACGGCGGCACTGCGCGCCCCTGCTCGGCCTGGACCGGCACGCGCCCGTGGCCGACTACCTGGCGCGCCGGGCGGAACTGGGCTGGCAGGAGGTCAACCGCCGGTTCCTGACGGCCGCGCGCACGGAGGCGTTCTGCGTGGACACCGGCTACGCCCCGCATCCGGTCACCTCCCCTGCCGAACTCGCGGCGGCGGCCGGCGCGCGGGCCTACGAGGTCGTACGGCTGGAGGGCATCGCCGAGGCGGTGGCCGCACAGGGCATCGACGCGGCCGGGTACGCGGACGCCTTCCGGACGGCGGCCGAGGAGGCGGTACGGCGGCCGGGTGTGGTCGCGGTCAAGTCGGTGGCCGCCTACCGCACCGGCTTCGCCCTGGACCCGGCGCGGCCGACGTGCGCCGAGGTGACCCGGGCGGCCGCGCTGTGGTTCTCCGGGGGCGGAAGGCTCACGGACCCGGTGCTGATGCGGCATCTGCTGTGGACCGCCGTCGAACTCGGGCTGCCGCTCCAGCTCCACGCCGGCTTCGGGGACTCGGACCTGCGGCTGCACCACGCCGATCCGGCCCTGCTCACCGACTGGCTGCGGCTGACCGCCGGCACCGTCCCGGTGCTCCTCCTGCACTGCTGGCCCTACCAGCGCCAGGCCGCCTACCTGGCCGCGGTGTTCGAGCACGTGCATCTCGACGTCGGGCTCGCCCTGCACCATGTGGGCCCGGCCCGGGCCGCGGCGGTGCTGGCGGAGGCGATGGAGATCACCCCGTTCCGCAAACTGCTGTACAGCTCGGACGCCTATGGTGTGGCCGAGTTCCACCACCTCGGCGCGCTGTCCTTCCGGCAGGGGCTGGCCGGATTGCTCCAGGCCCGGGTGGACGCCGACGAACTGAGCCCGACCGACGCGGTGCGGATCGCCGCCTGGACGGGACGCGACAACGCCCGTCGTCTCTACGGACTTCCCGCATCCGACCCCGGCCGCGACTGACCGCGCGCCCTGTCCGGAAAGTATGATCAAGCAATGTCTGACATGACCGAAACCACGCCCGGTTGGCTGTCCTCCGACGAGCTGGAGATGGCGCGCGCCCGCATGCCGATCCTGTACGTGGAGGCCGTGCCCGTGCGCGTCGACGACAGCGGCGAAGTCACCAGCATCGGCCTGCTGCTCCGCATCGGCCCGGACGGAACGGTCAGCCGGACCCTCGTCTCCGGCCGTGTCCTGCACCACGAGCGGGTCCGTGACGCCCTGCTGCGCCACCTGGAGAAGGACCTCGGCCCGGTCGCGCTGCCCCGGGTGCCGACCTCCCTGCAGCCGTTCACGGTGGCCGAGTACTTCCCGACGCTGGGCGTCACCCCGTACCACGACCCGCGTCAGCACGCGGTGTCCCTCGCCTACATCGTGCCGGTCGCCGGGGACTGCCGGCCCCGGCAGGACGCCCTGGACCTGGTGTGGTTCAGTCCGCAGGAGGCGATGCTGGAGGCCGTGCAGAGCGAGATGCCGGGCGGCCACGGGGTGTTGCTGAAGCAGGCCCTGGCCCATGTGGGGGTCGTGAGCTAGGGAGGCTCCCGGGGCTCCCGGCCGGAGTGCCGCCGACGGCGTTCAGCCGAGCTGTTCGGCGGCCCAGCGGGCCCAGTCCCGCTCCATCTCGGCCCAGCGCAGGCCGTATTCCAGGGCGATGCGGCCGTTGGCGGTCAACGGCCCCTCGTCCTTCTCCAGTTCGGTTCTCAGCTCGGCAAGCCGGCCGTGGTAGGCGTCGGCCTGCTCCGCCCGCTCGGCGAGGACCGCGCGGGCCTGGTCGTCCGAGGCCAGGCCGAAGAAGAACACCTTGAGCAGCAGTTCGCTGCGGCGCGGCTGCTGCTGGGTCGGGGCGGCCAGCCACTCCCGCAGCTCCTTGAGCCCCTCGTCCGTGACCCGGTACTCCTTGCGCCGGCGTGGCCCCTCGGCGGACACGTCGACCAGTCCGGCCTCCGCGAGGCGGTTCAGTTCCCCGTAGACCTGGCTCTGGGTGGCCGGCCAGACGTGGGCCAGCGAGGTGTCGAACAGCTTCAGCAGGTCGTAGCCGCTGGCGGGCCGGTCGACGAGGAGTCCGATGAGTGCGTGGCGAAGGCTCATGATGCCATCGTAAGTCCGGCATTGACAGATTCGACAAGACATCTGAGCTTCGACCTGTCGATATTGGAATATGGATCGTTCAGCCCCGGTCCAGCGCGGCGCGCAGCGCCTCGTCGATGCCGGGCTGCCGGAACGTGAAACCGGCCTTCAGCAGGGCGTCGGGGACGGCCCGGCAGCTGCCCGTGATGCCCCCGGCGAACTCGCCGAGGACGGTCCGCAGCGCGAACGCGGGGACGGCGGCGAGGGTGGGCCGGTGCAGGACCCGGCCCATCGCACGGGTGATGTCGCGGTTCGTGAGCGGTTCGGGGGCGGTGAGGTTGACGGGACCGGCGATGTCCTCGTGGTCGATCGCGTGGCGCAGCGCGGCGACGTGGTCGGGCAGCGAGATGAACGGCCAGAACTGGTCGCCCGAGCCGAGCCTGCCGCCGAGGCCGAACCGGAAGAGCGGGAACAGCCTGCCCCAGGCGCCGCCGGCGGCGGAGACCACGAGTCCGGTCCGCGGGTGCACGACGCGGACTCCGGCCCGCTCGGCCGGCGCGGCGGCGGACTCCCAGCCGACGCAGACGGAGGCCAGGAAGTCGTCTCCGGCCGGGTCGGACTCCGTGACGACACGGTCGCCGGTGTCGCCGTAGTAGCCGGTGGCCGAGGCCGAGATCAGCACCCGGGGCCGCTCGGCCGCCTCGGCGCAGGCCTCGGCGACGGTCCGCGTCCCCCGCAGGCGGCTGAGCCTGATCTCCTGCTTGTACGCCGCGGTCCAGCGCCGGTCGCCGACCCCGGCTCCGGCGAGGTGGACCACGGCGTCGACACCGTCCAGGACGGCCGGGTCCAGCCGGGCACCGGGCTCCCAGGTCGCGGACTCGCTGCCGTCCGCCGCCGGGGCCGCGGTCCGGCCGCGGGTCAGACGCAGCACACGGTGACCGTCGGCGAGGAGGGAGCGGGTGAGGGCGGACCCGATGAGTCCGGTGGATCCGGTGATCGCGACGCGCATGACGTTCTCCGATGGGCGACTGCTTGAGATGCTGTTTGAGAGTTCAAACTACCGGTCGCCAGATTACTCCGGACTGATGTCCGCAGGGCATAAGGGACCGGGCCCGCACCGTGCACCAGGGCGCCGCCATCCCGACTGGTGGCGTCGAGCAGCGGGGACCGACCGCTCGACGCCACCGTCAGGTCACGGGAGGCCGCCCCGTCACCGGGCCGTCGGCGCGGACGCGCTCGCGGACCGGGCGGCCGCCGTCGCTACGGGGCCAGGGTCTCGCCGAAGCGGGCGTCGGGCACGGGGGCGCTGAGGGCGCCGCCGTTGAAGGACCAGGATCCCTTGCCGGCCGGGCCGTTGCCCGTGCCGGGGAAGACCCAGGCGGCACCGTCGTCGGTGTCCTCGCCGGGCGCGGAGGCGATCAGCTCGGCCTTGCCGTCCTTGTTGGCGTCGATGAGCCGGAGGGCGCCGCCGAACCAGTCGCCCTTCTCGTTGTCCCCGGGGACGGACGGGGTGCTCTGGCTGTAGCTGACGAGGCCTCGCGGGGTGAGTCCGCGGGCGGTACCGCGCACCACCCACGCCGTGCCCGGGTCGGTGAGGCTGTTGATGTCGTTGCCGGGCGCGCCGATCGCGGCGTCGGCGTAGCCGTCCCCGTTCACGTCCGCCACGGTGACGGCACCGCCGAAGCGGTCGCCGATCTTGTCGTCGCCCGAGGCGCCGATGGTCGTCTGGTCGAAGTGCTGGTCGGCGTCCGGGCCGCCCAGGCCGCCGGGCCCGCCGAGGAAGACGTCGACGGTGCCGCCGTCGACCAGGACCTCGTTGAGGTCGTCGCTGTCGGCCGGGGAACCGAAGACCACGTCGGGGTAGCCGTCGTTGTTGATGTCGCCGGAGGCGCCCACCGGACCGCCGCGCAGCCCGCGGCCGTACGTCAGCCCGTCGGGGCCCCCGCGAAGGTAGCTGGCCGCACCGAACGTCTCCACGGGAATGACCGACTCGTAGACGGTCAGCGTGCCCAGCAGGACCACGTCGTCGGAACCGCTCCGGTCGTAGTCGCCGGAGGTGAGGCCGGTGGGGGTGAAGTCCTCCGACCACTTCCAGTCCATGGGGGTGGCCCGGAAGGTGTGCGTGCCGCCGGCGCCGGCCTCGAAGCCGTACGTCTGCAGGGCCTTGCCGCTCAGCAGGGCGAGTTCGGTGCGGGAGCCGTGGAAGCGGCCGGTGGCCAGACCCAGTCCGAAGTGTCCGCGCGCCGTCGGGGCGCTGTCCTGCAGCAGGAGTGCGCCGGTGGCCTGCAGCCCGTTCGCGGAGCCCCACAGTACGACCGCCGCCCCGGCGTCGGCGGTGGTCCCGACGTCCCTGCCGGGCATGCCGACGACGAGATCGGCGTAGCCGTCGCCGTCCAGGTCACCGGACGTGGTGGTCCGTCCGAAGCCGTCGCCGGTCCGGGCGAGACCGGGTATGCCGGGAGTGCTCAGGCTGAACGTCGCCCGGCGGGAGGTGGACAGGCCGCTCGCGGATCCGTACAGCACGGCGACGTAGCCGGCGCCCTTCTGGGCGCTGACGGTGCCGCCGGGGGCGGAGACGACGACGTCGGAATAGCCGTCGCCGTTGAAGTCGTCGTGGGCGGCCTCCCGGACCGCGGGTGCGGCGGGCGCCGGAGCGGCCGTCACGGTGATCGTGGCGGCGATGGTCAGCAACACGGTCGCCGCGGCCGGCCCGGACAGCGGGTTCGCTCGGCCGCGGGGAGTTCTGGACGTTCTCGATGTGGCACGCGTACTGGGCACTTCGTGGCTCCTGGGGTCTCGGCGTGGCCCGTCGGGATGGAGTCGTGGGGGTACGGCGAGGGCCCGTCCCCGCCGCCGCGGGGTTGGACCGGCGATCGGGCCGAAGGGTTGTGCCCCGTCACGCCCGAGGATCCGGAACCGGCGGCGGCCGCATGTTCACCGCCTGCGGCGCTGTCCTGGCCGTGGTTCGCAGTCGCGGATCCAGGTCATCTGGCCGAAGTGGCACGACCGGCGGACGCATACCGTGAGCGCGTCCGGACATCAGCACCGTTCCTTGGTCAAGGGAGTCGCATTTCCACGCCGGTTGAGGCACGCAGCGTGGTTCTCGTGGACGGCGAACCGGACGTCATCCCCCGTCCCGTCGAATGAGCGGACGCAGCCACCCGCTGCCGAGTCCGGAGAAACCCGGGCGAGACGCGTTCCGCGGAGTGCTCGCAGGGCGTGGACCTCCCGCCCGCGGCCGGTCCTGCCGCTTCGGCGTCACCCGACTCAGAAAAGAGAGCTGAGCATGCCATCGGATTTCGTCCGCTATTCGCCGGAGATCGAGACCTTCGATCCGATGTTCAACGAGCATCTCAGACCGCGTTTGAGATCTACTGTGATGCCAGCCATGCGGTGTACCACTCGTGAAAGTCTGGTCCTGGGGTGAGACCACCCCATGCGCGGTC
>NZ_JBIBHY010000034.1:0-23302 GCF_042957285.1 Streptomyces sp. NPDC008092 | reverse complement strand
ACCATCGCCGCCGACGGCCTGCGCAAGGCCTCCACCCACGGCGCCTACGCCCAACAGGCCGAAGCCGTCGCCACCTCCATGACCTCCCAGGCCAACACCAAACGCATGTCCTCCCCCCAGGTCATCGCCGACGCCATCGGCAAAGCCGCCACCGCCCGCAAGCCCAAAACACGCTACGCCACCGGCTTCGGCGCCCGCCCCATGATCACCCTCCGCAGCCTCCTCACCGACCGCGGCTTCGACACCTTCATCTCCCGCGCCACCGGACTCCCCCGCAACTGAACCACCCGACGCTCGCCCCAGAACCCGAGAAACGGAGAACCCATGAGCAAGGTCTGGTTCGTCACCGGCTCGTCCCGTGGCCTCGGCCGCGCGTTCGTCGAGGCTGCACTCAGCCGCGGCGACAAGGTCGCGGCCACCGCTCGCGACCCGAAGTCGCTCGGCGATCTGGTCGCACAGTACGGCGACGCCGTTCTGCCGCTGCCGCTCGACGTGACCGACAGGGCCGCCGTGGCCACCGCCGTCACCGCCGCGCACCGGAACTTCGGCCGCTTGGACGTGGTCGTCAACAACGCCGGCTACGGCCTCTTCGGCATGATCGAGGAACTGACCGAAGAACAGCTGCGCGGACAGATGGAGACCAACTTCTTCGGCGCCTTCCGGGTCACGCAGGCAGTCCTGCCGCTGCTGCGTGAGCAGGGCTCGGGCCACATCGTGCAGATCTCCAGCGTCAACGGGATCACCGCGTTCCCGTTCGTCGGCGGCTACAACGCCTCCAAGTGGGCGCTGGAGGGATTCAGCGAGTCCCTGTCCCAGGAAGTGCGGGGATCGGGCATCAAGATCACCCTCGTGGAGCCGGGCAGCTTCGACACGGACTGGGCGGACAGCTCTGCGGTACAGGCCACGCCCCATCCCGCCTACGCCGAGTTCCACAAGGCCATCCAGGCGATGCGGGACGCCAGGCAGCCCGCCGATCCCGTCGCCGCCGGCCGGGCCCTCCTGCAGATCGTCGACGCCGAGAACCCTCCGCTGCGGGTCCTCTTCGGCAGCCAGCCCGTCGACATCGTCAAGGGGCTGTACGCGCAGCGTCTGCAGACCTGGGCCGAGTGGGAGGATCTCTCGCGCGCCGCACAGGGCTGAACGACATCGACGCCGCCCGCATCCCGGGCGCGCGGCACATGACCTCATCCACCCACTGGAGCAGCACATGCGCGTCATCGTCCTCGGGGCGTCCGGCATGGTCGGACAGGGCGTCCTGCGCGCCTGTCTCCTCGAACCGGATGTCACGGAAGTTCTGGCCGTCGTACGTACTCCGCTGAGCGTCGAGCACCCCAAGCTCCGGCAGCTCGTCCACACGGACTTCACCGACTACACCGCGATCCAGAACGAGTTGAAGAACCTCGATGCGTGCTTCTTCTGTCTGGGCGTCACCTCGGTCGGCCGCCGCGAGGAGGAGTACACCAGGATCACGTACGACTACACCCTGGCCGCTGCCCACGCCGTGAGCGCCGACAGCCCGGACCTGACCTTCACCTACGTGTCCGGGGTGGGCACCGACAGCACGGAGCGAGGTCGTTCCATGTGGGCCCGGGTGAAGGGCCGTACCGAGAACGCGCTGCTGGCCATGCCGTTCGACGCCTACATGTTCCGGCCCGGCTTCATCCAGCCATGCAACGGGGCGTCGGCCCGGGTGCCTGTCTACCGCCTGCTGTACGGACTCACGGGGTGGCTCTATCCCGTGCTGCTTCGGCTGACGCCGAGGCATGTGACCACGACCGAACACCTGGGCCGCGCGATGATCGCGGTGACCCGGCTGAAGGGGCGGGGCCCGGCAGTCCTGTACAGCCCCGAGATCAACCGGCTCGGCGCCGAGGTGAATTGAGGCGTGCAACATTTCTTCGGAAGATCCCCGACGATCGTCATTTCGCCGTCTTTCGAGAGAAAGACTTCAGTTTCCCCGAGCGGACCATGAACAGACAAGCAGTCAACCGATTCCTCGGATACGCTGTGCTCTTCGCCATAGGCATAGCGTTGTATTCCTTGGGGGCCAGGGACTTGGCCCGGGAAAGCAGGCCCAGCTCTCCACACGTAGGCGGCATTTCCATCATCACCCTCTTGAACTCCGCTAACATGTCGGACTAGAGTCAGTGCGTTTGTGGGGACCCGATTGATGCCCGCCTTCTCCTCCGATTCCAACTCGCGAACCGGCGCCCTGCCCGGCGTGCAGAATTCCTTCGCCGCGTCGCCGGAAGCGTCCATCGACCGGGCCTGGTGGCTGACCGCCGCGTTCGGCGAACCGACGGCGGCACTGCTGGCGGGCTGCCGTACAGGTCCCCTGGTGAGCGGCCTGCGCGACTGGGCGGACTCCGGGGCGATGTCCCTGACGGGCGCACCCGAGGGACCACCGCTTGCGGCTCCGGGGGCACCGGCGGGCGTGCTCCGCCATGGGCTTGAGGCGCTGGCGGCCCTGGGCCGGATGCGCACGGGAAAGCCGATCCGGTTGCCCGGCGTCGAACTGCTCGGCGAGCGCGCGGCCATCGCGGGACTGTCCCGGCGCGGACCCTGGTCGGCCGGCGGAGCCTTCCGTATCCTGCCCGCGGTGGACGGCTGGGTGGGCGTCTCCCTGGCCCGGCAGGACGACCTCGAACTCGTTCCGGCCCTCATCGAGAACAGCGTCGCAACCGATGTCTGGGCGGCACTGCGGCACTGGGCCGCGCAGCGGAGGGCGAGAGACGTGGCCGGCCGTGCGCAACTGCTGGGCATCCCGGCGGCCGCAGTCGCATCGGCGCCCCTCGGCGTCCAGGACGAACAGAGCGCCCACCGCTCGGCGTCGGCGGCCGGACCGAGTCCTGTGCTGATCAACGAAGGCGGACCTCGCAGACACCGGCGCCGGCATCCACTCGTGGTCGATCTCACCTCCCTGTGGGCCGGACCGCTGTGCGCCCGCCTGCTGGGGCTGTCCGGAGCCCATGTCGTCAAGGTCGAGAGCCCGCACCGTCTCGACGGCGCCCGGTTCGGGCCACCGTCCTTCTACGACCTCTTGCATGCGGGGCACGCCTCCGTGTCCCTCGATCTCACCTCACCGACGGGGGTCGCCACCCTGCGACGGCTCGTGGAGTCCGCGGACGCCGTCCTTGAAGCCTCGCGCCCCCGGGCGTTGCGCCACCTCGGCATCGACGCCGAGGAGGCGGTGGCCGCCGGCACGGTGTGGACCAGCATCACCGCCTACGGGCGGACGGGGCCGTGGGCGAACCGCGTGGGCTTCGGTGACGACGTCGCCGCGGGCGCGGGTCTGGTCGTGCGGACGGAACACGGACCGCTGCCCTGCGGGGACGCCCTCGCCGACCCGCTCACCGGCGTCCATGCGGCCGTCGCCACGGCAGCCGCTCTCGCCGGGGACCGAGCCTGCCTCATCGACGTCTCCATGCGGGATGTCGCCGCCTTCGCCGCTCTGGGGCAGACCGAGCCCCACGTCGTAGGGCAGGGACCCGACGGTGACTGGTGGGTGGAGACCGAGAACGGCGCCTTCCCGATCCGGCGTCCTCGCGCCCGACGCGCGCCTCGGCGGGCTGCGGAATCCGGCGCCGACACCGACCGCGTACTGGCCCGGTGGTGCCCGTGAGACTGCTCATCGCGCGAGCGGAGGTCGACGGCCGCCTCGTCGACGTGCGTGTGCAGGGCGGACGGGTGGGAGAGATCGCCGAGCGACTGCGGCCGCTGCCGGACGAAGAGGTCGTGGATGCCGCCGGCGGAGCGTTGCTGCCGGGCCTGCATGACCATCACGTACATCTGCTCGCGATGGCCGCGGCGGAGCGCTCCGTCGTCTGCGGCCCGCCGACGGTCGACGACGCGGTCGGGCTGCGTGCCGCCCTCCGCGAGGCGGCGAGCGGCCTTCCGCCGGGCGGCTGGGTGCGCGGCACCGGGTACAGCGAGTCGGTGGCCGGACTCTTGGACCGGGTCGCCCTGGACCGGATGCTCCCCGACCACCCCGTACGCCTGCAGCACCGGGGCGGGGCGCTGTGGATCCTGAACAGCGTGGGGCTGGCGGCAGTCGCCCACGCGCTCGACGACACCCTGGACGTCGAGCGCGACGCGGCCGGCCGTCCGACCGGCCGTCTCTGGCGCTACGACGCCCGCCTGCGGGCCGCGGTCGGTGCTCCGCCGCCCGATCTGGCCTCGACGGGCGCCCGGTTGGCGTCGTACGGAATCACCGGCGTGACGGATGCCACGCCCGACCTTGATGAGACCGGTCTGGAACTGCTGACCACCGCCGTCCGCGAGGGGCACCTGCCGCAGGCGGTGCAACTGCTGGGTGCCGCAACCGGGACACCGCTCCCGACGGGCATGTCCGTCGGGCCGCACAAGATCCTCCTTCGCGACCACGATCTTCCGGGACTCGACCAACTCGTGGACGTGATCGAGCGGACGCACCGGACCGGCCGCCCGGTCGCCGTGCACTGCGTGACCCGGGAGTCCCTGCTGCTCACCCTGGCCGCTCTGGAGATCACGGGCTCGTGCGCGGGTGACCGCCTGGAGCACGCGGCCGTGGTGCCGCCGGAGCTGGGCGAGCCACTGGCCGCCAAGGGGCTGACGGTGGTCACCCAGCCCTCCTTCATCGCCGCCCGGGGCGACGACTACCTGGCCTCGGTCGACCCCCGGGATGTCGAACACCTCTACCCCTACGCCACGTTGCTGGCACACGGCGTGCCGACGGTGCCTTCGAGCGACGCCCCTTTCGGTGATCCGGACCCCTGGCGCACCATGGCGGCCGCCTCGTCCCGCCGCACCCCGTCCGGCATCGTGCTGGGCCCCCGTGAGCGGGTCGGCGCCCGGATCGCACTCACCGGATTCCTCTCACCGCTCCGATCCCCCGGCGCCCCGCCTCGGCGCGTCGTCCCGGGCTCCCCCGCCGATCTGTGCCTTCTCGGCGAGCCTCTGGGAACGAGCCTGGCCGGGCCGTCCGCCGAACTGGTGGTGCTGGCTCTACGGGACGGGGTGCCTGTCCACTGGCGGTAGCAGGCCATCGGCGTCGAAAGCAGCCTCAGGCCTGGCGGCAGGTATCGCGCCCGCTCAGGAGAAGTCGGTGACGACCACCCTCAGGATGTCTCCGTCCTTCAGCGCCTCGTATCCCTCGTCGATCTCGCCCAGGCTGATCTGCTTGGAGACCAGGTCGTCGAGGTTCATCCGCCCCTGCAGGTAGAGCGAGGCGTACAGCGGTATGTCCCGCTTGAGGTGGGACGAGCCCATGTCGACGCCCTGCACCCTCTGGGACCGGGTGAGAACGGCGATCGTCTGCACGTCGATGCCGGCGTCCAGACCGCCCACACCGATGAGGTAGAGGCCACCGCCCTTCGCCAGCATCTCCAGGCCCTGCCGGGTGACGGGACGCAGGCCCACACAGTCGAAGACATGGTCCGCGCCGTGTCCGGTGATCTTCCGGACCTCCGCGACCGGGTCGGCCGTAAGGGAATTGATCACATGGGTGGCGCCGAAGTCCGCGGCCCGTTCGAGCTTCACGTCCGCCACGTCCGTGACGATGATCGACTCCGCGCCGGCCAGCCGGGCGCCGCTGACCGCGTTCATGCCGACGCCGCCCGCACCCATGATCACGACGGACTGCCCCGCCCGGACGTCGGCGCTGTTGAGCACGGCGCCCGCGCCGGTGATCACTCCGCAGCCCAGCAGCGCCGCGGGGGCCCAGGGCATCGCCGCGGGGATCACGGCCAGCTGGTTCTCGTGGATCAGCGCCTCCTGGGCGAAGCCCGCGAGACCGCCCAGGCCCAGCGCGACCGGCCGGCCCTGCCAGGTGATGCGGGACGGCTCGGCGGCCGTGCGCTGGGTCCGTTCGGGATGCAGACAGATGTAGCTCCGTGCGGCGAGGCAGTTGGCGCAGTCCCCACAGGCGCGTATGAGGCTGGCGACGACATGGTCACCGATCTTCACCTGCCGGGCCTCGGGACCGACCGCGGTGACCACACCGGCCACCTCGTGGCCGAGCACCACGGGGAAGTCCTGTCCGGCCACCGTGGCGATGGTGAGGTCGGAGTGGCACAGACCGGCCGCCTTGACCTCGATCCTGACCTCGCGTCCCACTGGATCGGCGAGTTCGACCTCCTCGACCACGAAACCCTGGCCCAGGCCCTTGGTGACGGATGCCTTCATGATCTTTCTGCCCTTCCGCATGGTGTACGAACAGCCGTTCTCGGGTCCGCACACCGTGCGGACGTCACGGCCAGGTCGATCGGCGTCGACGACGGTGTGGATCGGGGGTACTACCAGGTGACCGGCAGGTCCTGGACGCCGTACACCATGCTGGCCGTCTTGAAGGTGATCTCCTCCAGGGGGACGGCGAGCTTCAGGTCGGGCAGGCGGCGGAAGACCTCGGGCAGCACGATCTGCAGCTCGGCGCGGGCCAGCGGCTGCCCGAGGCACTGGTGGATGCCGTAGCCGAAGGCCAGGTGCTGACGGGCGTTGGAGCGCTCCAGGTCGAGGTCGTCCGCGTCGGTGAAGAGCGCGCGGTCGCGGTTGACCACGGAGAGCGGGACGATCACGCCCTCTCCGGCTCGGATGGTGACGTCACCGACGGTCAGGTCCTCGGTGGCCACGCGCCGCAGTCCGCCGTGCAGGACGGAGATGTAACGGAGGAGTTCCTCCACCGCGTTGGAGAGCTCTTCCGGTGTGCCGAAGAGCCGCGGGATCTGCTCGGGGTTCTCCAGCAGGGTGACGGTGCTGAGCGCGATCATGTTCGCGGTGGTCTCGTGCCCGGCGAACAGGATGAGCGCGCCGAGGTCCGCGGCCTCCTGCTCGGTGATGTCGCCGGCGTCCACCTGCTCGCCGAGCCGGGTGACCACGTCGTCGCCGGGGTTGGTCCGCTTGGCCGCAAGGAGCTCCTTGAGGAACGCGGACAGCCTGCCGTAGGCCTCCGTCACCTGCTGCGCGGTCGCGGTGAGGTCGACGAACGGCTTGGAGTTCTCCTGGAAGAACTCGTGGTGCTCGTAGGGCACACCCAGCAGTTCGCAGATCACCAGCGAGGGCAGGGGCAGGGCGAAGTGTTCGACGTAGTCGACCGGTCCGCTCTTCCTGGTCAGGTCGTCGAGCAGCTCGGTCGTGATCCGCGCCACGGCCGGGCGGAGCGCGTCCATCTTCTTGACCATGAACTCACGGGTCAGGGTGCGACGCATCGTCGTGTGGACGGGCGGGTCGTACATCTGGAAGAAGCCCCGCTCGCGCTGCCTGACGCCCTCGCGGACACCCGGGAACCCCGCATTGTTCGGGTTCGTGCTGAGGGAGGGGCTGCCGAGTACCTCGCGGGCCTCCTCCCAGCGGGTGACCAGCCATGCTTCGAGCTTGCCGTTCCATACGGAGACCCGGGTGACGGGCTGCTCGTCGCGGAGCGCGACGAGCAGCGGTGAAGGGTCGAGGGGGGCGTCCTTCGAGCGGTCGTAGACGAATTCGGGGGCGGGCGTGGACTGGGTCATGACGGTTGCTTTCTGGGAGATCCGAGGAATCGAATGGGGCGGGTGAGCGCGTTCCGCGCGATCAGGCGGCGGCCGTGGACACGGCGTCCTCCCACTGGGCGCCGACGGCGATGGACTGGCGCCAGGTGTTGAGGGCCTTGGGGGGCATGCCGACGCTGAGGGCGCCGCTGAGCCGGTCGCCCGTGCGGTACACGGCCAGGAACTTCCGTTCCGCCAGGTCGCCCTGGACGATGCGTACCTCGTCGTGCCCCCGGAGGTAGCCGAACGCCCGGATCTTCATGTCGTACTGGTCGGACCAGAAGTAGGGAACGGGAGTGAACGGCCGGCCGGCGCCGAGGAGGTTGCGGGCCGCGGTCATGCCCTGCTCTGTCGCGTTGGTGCGGTGCTCGATGCGCATGCGCGTGTCGAAGAGCGGGTTGTGCCAGGAGGCGACGTCGCCGGCTCCGTAGACGCCCGTCGCGCCGACCGCCGCGCTGTATGCGTCGCAGACGAGGCCGTTGTCGACGGTGAGTCCGCTGTCCTCCAGCCACTCGGTGTTCGGGTGCGAGCCGATCGCCACGAGCACGTCGTCGGCCGCGACGACGGTGCCGTCGCTCAGCCGTACGCCCTGGGCGGTGACCTCGCTGACGGCCGTGCCGGTGCGCAGTTCCACGCCGTGGTCGAGATGGGCCCGGGACAGCGCCTGACCGATCGTCTCGCCCACCGCATGGGCCAGGGGAACGGGCGCGGGTTCCAGCAGGGTGACCCTGGCGCCGAGTCCGCGGGCGACCGCGGCGGCCTCCGCGCCCAGGAACCCGGCGCCGACCACGACCAGGTGACGGCCGGGCCCGATGCGGTCCTTGAGGGTCAGGGCGTCATCGACCGTCCGCAGCACGTGGGCGCGTTCACCCGGCAGGTGCCGGGGCCGCACGCCCGTCGCCACGATCAGTCCGTCGAAGCCCACCTCGGAGCCGTCGGACAGATGCACCGACCGGGCGTGGAGATCGAGGTGGACCGCCCGGTACCCGTATCGGGCATCCAGGCCGAGGGCGTCGAGATCGGCAGTGGCGCGCAGGGCCAGTCGGTCGGAGGTCCAGGCTCCGGAGAGGATCTCCTTGGACAGGGGCGGCCGGTCGTAGGGGGGATGGGGTTCGTCACCGACGAGGGTGATGGTGCCCGCGTAGCCCTCGCGGCGCAGGGTCTCGGCGGCCGCGAGTCCGGCCGAGGACGCTCCGACGACGACTATCCGGTCCATGGCCGCGCTCACGACTCGGTCAGCCGGATCGCGGCGGCGGGACAGACCGTGGCCGACTCCCGGACGCTGTCGTGGAGTTCGGGCGCCGGGTTGTCGTCGAGCAGGACGACCAGGCCGTCCTCGTCGCGCTGATCGAAGACGTCGGGGGCGAGCAGCACACACTGTCCCGACGCGACGCACTTGGGGACGTCGACTTCCACATGCATGGCACTTCTTCTTTCTCTGCTGCTGCCGAGCGGCCCGGGGGTGGCCGCTCATGTCTGTCGGTCATCGCGGTGTCTGCCGCGGTGGGGCCCTCTTCCACCGGAAGGCCTTCCCTGGCGGACATCCGGTGGAAGAGGGCGGATCGGGGGTGAAGGACCGGCTCGGCCCGCTAGCCGACGACGGCCTTCACTTCGAGGTTCTCCTCCAGGCCCGCGACACCCCAGATACGGCCGTTGCCGGACTGCTTGTAGCCGCCGAACGGTGCCGTCAGGTCGAGCTGCGCGCCGTTGAGGAGGACCTGTCCGGCGCGTACGCGCGCGGCCACGTCACGCACCTGCTCCTGGTCCGCTCCGCTGACGTACGCCATCAGTCCGTACGGGCTGTCGTTGGCGATGTCGACGGCCTCGTCGACCGTGTCGTAGGTGATCAGCGACATGACCGGGCCGAAGATCTCCTCGCGCGCGATGGTCATGTCGTTGGTGACGTCGGCGAAGACGGTGGGGCGGGCGAACCAGCCGCCTTTCACGTCCTCCGGCTGCCCCAGACCGCCGGTGGCCAGGGTGGCTCCCTCGTCGATGCCGGCCTGGATGTAGCGCTGCACGGTCTGCCACTGGCGCTCCGAGGACACCGGCCCCATGAACACCTGGGTCTGCGGGTCGCCGACGGTGACCGCCTCCACCGCCGCGGTGATCGCGCCGACGAGCTCGTCCCGGCGGGAGCGCGGGATCAGTGTCCGGGTCGGGGCGACACAGGTCTGGCCGGAGTTGCCCATCACGCCCTGGACGGCCGTGGCCACGGCGGTCTGGATGTCGGCGTCGGGCAGGATGATGTGCGCCGACTTGCCGCCCAGTTCCTGTGTGACCCGCTTGACCGTGTCCGCCGCGTCCTTCTGGATCTGGATCCCGACCGCGGTCGAGCCGGTGAACGAGATCATGTCGACGTCGGGGTGCTTGGTGAGCGCGCTGCCGGCCACCGAGCCCTTGCCGACGACCATGTTGAACGCGCCCTGCGGGACCCCCGCAGCGTGCAGGATCTCGGCGAAGACCTGGGCACTGTACGGCGCGATCTCCGCCGGCTTCAGAACCGTCGTGCAACCGGCCGCCAGCGCGGGGACGACCTTCTCCGTCATCTGGAGGGCGGGGTAGTTCCACGGTGGGATCAGTCCGCAGACCCCGATCGGCTCCTTCCGGACCGTGTAGCCGCCCCGCCGCTCCTCGAAGGCGTATTCGGGCAGGATCTCCACCAGTTCCCGGATCGACCCGACGGCGGCGTCCGCCGAGAGCCGGGCCAGGAACAGGGGTGTGCCGATGTCCGCCGTCACGGCCGCCGCCATGTCGTCCGCGCGACGCTCGTACTCCGCGGCGATCTTCTGGAGCAGCTCCACCCGCTCCGCCACGCTCAGTTGCGAGTAGGAGACGAACGCGCGCCGGGCCGCCGCGACGGCCGAGTCGACGTCCGCCTCGCTCCCGAGCGCGAGCCGGCCGGTCGTCTCCCCGGTCGCCGGGTTGACGATGTCCGCCGTCGTGCTGTCGGCCGGCTCGGCCCAGGCACCGTCGATGTAGTGCCGCAGCACATCACTCACCTTGATCACTTCTTTCGCTTGTCCGGATCGGTACGGAAAATCGGTCAGAGACGGGCGAGGACGGACTTGGTCTCCAGGAAGGCGTCGAGGCCCTCCTCGCCGAGCTCCCGTCCCCAGCCGGACTGCTTGTATCCCCCGGTGGGCATCGCCACGTCGGGAATCGGATGGACGTTGATGCCGACCCGGCCCGCCCGCAGCCGCGCCGCGACCCGGTGGGCCCGGGACACGTCGCGCGACCAGACGCTGCCGGCCAGGCCGTAGGTGGTGTCGTTGGCCAGGCGGACGGCCTCGTCCTCGTCCGTGAAGGGGAGGACGGCGACCACGGGGCCGAAGATCTCCTCGCGGACGAGACGCATCTCGGGCGTGGCCCGTGCCACGACCGTCGGCTGGAAGAAGAACCCGTCTCCGGGAAGCGGCTCTCCCCCGGTGACGACCTCGGCTCCCTGCTCGATGCCGCTGCGTACGTAGCCCGCGACCCGCTCCCGGTGGCGCTCCGAGATGAGGGGGCCCAGCTGGCTCGACGGGTCGGTCCCGTAGCCCAGCCGCAGCGACTCGGCCGCCTTCTTGAGTCCGTCGACCATCTGGTCGTACAGCCCCTCGTGGACCAGGAGCCGGGAGCCGGCCGTGCAGACCTGGCCGGAGTTGCGGAAGATGGCGTCCGCCGCACCGGGGATCGCCTCGGCGAGGTTCGCGTCGTCGAAGACGACGACCGGGGACTTCCCGCCGAGTTCGAGGCTGACCTTCTTCAGGTTGCCGGCGGCCGCGTGCACGATGGCCCGTCCGACCTCGGTGGATCCGGTGAAGGAGATCTTGTCGACGTCCGGGTGGGCGGCGAGCGCGGCGCCGGTCTCCCTGCCGATGCCGGTGACGACGTTGACGACCCCGTCGGGGACGCCTGCCTCCTGGCAGATCTCGGCCAGCCGCAGTGCCGAAAGCGGCGTCTCGTCGGCCGGCTTGAGCACGACGGTGCAGCCGGCGGCGAGAGCCGGGGCGAGCTTCCACGAGGCGAGGGACAGCGGTGCGTTCCATGGCACGATCAGGGCGGCCACACCGATGGGCTCGCGCCGGGTGTACGCGTGGAAGCGCAGGCCGTAGGAGTTCAGATCGGTGGCCTTGCCTCCGATGCGCTGAACCGCTCCGGCGTAGTAGCGGAAGGTCTTCGCCGCCACGTTGACCTGTCCGCCGCGGGCCGCCATCACGGGCGCGCCCTGGTTACGGCTCTCCAGGGCGGCCAGTTCCTCCCCGGCGGCTTCGATGAGATCCGCGATGCGCCACAGCAGCCTGGCCCGCTCCTCGGCGGGCAGGCCGGCCCAGCTGCCCTCGTCGAAGGCCGAACGCGCGGCGGCCACCGCGTGGTCCACGTCGGCGGAGCGGGCGTCGGGCACCCTCGCGAACGCCCTGCCCGTCCCGGGGTCGACGACGTCGAGCCAGCCGCCCTCCTTGGCCTCGACATGCCGGCCGTCGATCAGCATGGGCCAGTCGCGGGGTGCGGTGCCCTCGTCCTTGGTCACCGGAAGTGTCATGGTCCGTCTCCTGTCGGTCTCGTCCGTACCGGCCGGGCTACTGCCCGACTCCGAGGACGCCGGGCAGCAGTTCCCCGAGCTCCTCCGGGGTCCAGCGGCCGTCCTTGCGGAGGTAGGTGTTGCTGCCGCCGCGGACGGCCAGGGGCTGGGCGAACGCGCAGATGTCGCCGCCGGAGGCGTAGAAGAAGCGCGCGGTGATGTCCTTCGCGTCGTCGCCGGCCAGGTAGGTGACGATGGGCGCGATGTCCTCGGGGTCGAGGCTGCGGCTCGCCGGCATGCCGCCGAAGGTGCGGGCCCTCGGGTCGTTGCCGGGGAACAGCTGCGTTCCGGCACTGGGCAGGATGCAGTTGGCGGTGATGCCGTGCTTGCCGAGGTCTCCGGCGAGTGCCGTGGTGAGCCCCATGATTCCGGCCTTGGCGGCGGCGTAGGCGGGCTGGGTCATGTAGAAGGCGCCGCGGGAGGCGAAGGTGATGATCCGTCCGCCGCCGCCCTGCTCCACCATGTGCCGGGCGGCCGCCTGGGAACAGGCGAAGTGGCCCTTGAGGTGGACGGACATGGTGAGGTCCCAGTGGTCCTCGGTGACATCCAGCGTCGGCACCGGGCCGAAGTTGCCCGCGCACATCACGAGGATGTCGATGCGGCCGAAGCGCTCGACCGCGGCGTCGACGATGGCCGCGCCCCCCGCGAAGGTGGAGACGTCGCCGTAGTTGGCGAGCGCGGTGCCGCCGGCCGAGGTGATCTCGTCCACCGTCCTGTCGGCGGCGGCACCTTCGCGGTCCTTGAAGAAGTCGTTGACGACGACCTGCGCTCCTGCTGCCGCGAGGGCCAGCGAGATGCCGCGGCCGACTCCGCGGCCGCCTCCGGTGACGACGGCGACTTTGCCGTTGAGGGTGCTCATGTTGACGTGCCTTTCGCGGGTGGTGGTGAGGGCGGGTGACCGGCCTGGTGGCCGCACCCGGTGGTCAGTGTTCGTCGAGCGAGATCGCACCGGCATCGGCCAGCTCCGCGATCTCCTGGTCCGAGTAGCCGAGCAGCGCGGACAGCACGTCCCGGGTGTGCTCGCCGAGACGGGGCGCCGGTTGCCGTACGGTGCCCGGGGTGTCCTGGAGTTCGGCGGCGAAGCCGCGCTGCCGGTGGGCGGGGAAACCGCCGGGGGCGGCGTCCTGGAAGAAGCCGAGCGCCGCCAGTTGCGGGGAGTCCAGGACCTCACCTGCGTCGAGTACCGGGGAAGCCGCTATGCCGGCCTCCTGGAGCCGGGCGGCCAGGTCGTGCTTGTCCCGTCCGGCGGTCGCCGCGGCGATCTGCTTGTCCAGGACGTCGTGCGCGGACTGGCGCCCCGAGGCCGTGCGCAACTGCTCGTCCTCGGCCAGGGCCGGGAGATCCAGCACCCGGCACAGCTCGGTCCACTGCTCGTCGCCCGGGACCGACAGGGCGAGCCACTGCTCCTCTCCCTGACAGGGGTACACGCCTTGCGGGGCCGCGACGGGGTCCCGGTTGCCGCGTGGACGGGCGACCTCGCCCGTGGTGGTGTAGCCGAGAACCGACTCGCCGATGACGCTGGTGACGGACTCCCGCTGGGAGAAGTCGACGTGGATCGCCTCGCCGGTCCGGTCCCGCTGCCGCAGGGCGGCGAGGACGACTCCCGGGGCGAGGAAGGACACCAGCTGGTCCGGGTAGTTGACGTTCGTTCCCGACCAACGGGGGGTCTGGTCGTCGTAGCCGGTGACGGACATCAGTCCGCCGAGCGCGTCGAGGGTGGAGCCGAAGGAGATGTAGCCGCTCTCCGGTCCGGTCAGGCCCTGGCTGGTGAGCGAGACCAGGACGATGTCCGGCTTGACCGCGCGCAGCTCGTCGAAGCCCAGCCCGAGCCGCTCCAGCACTCCGCGCCGGAAGTTCTCGACGACGACGTCGGACACGGACACCAGCCTCAGGAACGCCTCGCGGCCCCGGGCGTGCTTCAGGTCGATGCCGACACCGCGCTTGTTGCGGTTGACCGACTGGAACGGCGGGCTGGCGTTGAGGTCCGCGGGACCGTTGCTCTTCGCGGCCACCTGGGTCCACTGCCGGAACGGGTCGGTGTACGTCGTCGACTCCACCTTGATGACATCGGCGCCGAAGTCGGCGAGGACCTGTGTCGTGGCCGCCCCGGCCGTGATGATGCCGAGGTCGGCGACCCGGATGTGGTCGAGTGCCAAGGTGTTCATGGCTGTCCTCACTGGCTCGTCGCTGTCGTGGCGGTCACGCGGTGCCGATGGCGCGCTGGGTGCCGATGGCGCGCTGGGCGCTGATGACCGCAGTGCTGCGCACCCCGTAGTCGAGGGCCTGGTGCCAGGGCAGATCGGCCGAGGTGCGGTAGCCCTGCTTGCTGTAGTCCAGGGCGGTGGCGTCGAACTGGGCGATGTGCTCGGCCAGTTGCACGGCGGTGGTCAGCAGTTCGGCGGCCGGGACGACCTGGTTGACCAGGCCGAAACGCAGTGCTGTCGCGGCGTCGACGCGCTTGCCCGTGAAGATGAGCTCCGCGGCGTGCTTGGGCAGGATCCGCTTGGCGGTGGACGGTCCGGCCAGGGCGGGGAAGATGCCGAAGGTGATCTCGGGGGCGCCGAAGGTGGCGGTGTCCGCGGCGACGGCCAGGTCGCAGTTGTGGACCAGTGTCAGGCCGCCGCCGAGCGCGAAGCCGTTGACCGCGGCGATGAAGACCGCCGGATGGTCGGTGATGAGGTGCTGCGTGTACAGCCACGAGTCCGGGGCGCTGGCGGGCCGCCGCTGGGTGGGCGCCCCTTCGCGGGTGTCGGCGCCGGAGCAGAAACTGACGTCTCCCGCTCCGGTGACGACGACGGCCCTGCTGCCCTTGTCGCGGATCTCGTCGAGCGCGTCGCGGAGCTCCGCCTGTGCGGCCCGGCTCAGCGCGTTGCGCTTTTCCGGGCGGTTCAGCGTCACGATCGCGTAGCCGTCGCGGATGTCGGTGAGGATCAGTGAGTCGCCCATGGTGGTGGGGGCCTTTCGTGACGGGTGGGATCAGTGGCCCACAGCAGCGGGGCGCCGGCCGTTGAACCGGAAGGGCAGTCCGGGCGCGGTGTCGATGAACTCCTGCGTCCGGTACTGCGGCGACTCGACGAGGTCCCGGGTGTCGGCCACGTAGCCGACCGGGATGTTCAGGGTCTGCGCCGCCTGGTACCACTCGTACTTGGAACGCTGGATGGTGATCTTGGACAGTCGCGCGACGAGTTCCGGCTGTTCGGCCATCCGGCCGCCCTGGGTGGCGAACCGGTCCTCGGACAGCACGGGGTCGAAGGCGAACAGTTCCAGCACGCGCGGCCAGTCCGTCGCCCGGTAGTAGAAGGCGAGGTGGCCGTCGGCGCAGGGCAGTACGACCGGGCCGCTCTCCTTGCCTCGCGGGATGAGACTGCCGCCGGCCTGGTAGTAGACCGGTCCCTTCCACTCCAGGTACGCGACCGTCTCCAGGCCGGAGACCCGCAGCCGCTGCCCCTTGCCGGGGGCGCCCGGGCGGTCGCGGTGCGCGAGAGCGGTCATGACGCCGGTGAAGGCGAGCAGGCCCGTCGAGTAGGCGATCTGATGGCCGCCGAGCATCAGCGGCTCCCGGTCGGGGTCGCCCAGCAGCGCGAGCAGCCCGCCCGCGGCCTGCCAGACCAGCTCGCCGCCCTCCCAGTCGGCCTGCGGCCCGCGGTCGCCGAAGTCCCCGAACTCGGCGACCACCAGGCGCGCGTTCTCCGTCTCGAACGCCGTCACCGTCTCGGCCCAGTCGAGGAGCAGGGTGTCGCGAACCAGCAGCACGTCGCAGCCGGCGAGCAGTTCGGCGACCTCGCCGTCCGTCTGGTTGGCCCGGCGGATCTCCTTGGCCGCGTCCAGGTAGAGGAAGAGCTGGGTGTCTCCGTAGGGCGTGCCGCCCTGGTCGGGGACGATCCTGGTGACCCGGGCGCCGAGGCCTGCGAAGACCTTCGCGCAGAAACCCGCGGCGACGCTGTCCCCCGCCTGCACCACGTGGAGGCCGGCCAGCGCGCCTCCCGCGCCGCTCACGACGCCTCCCCCGTCGCCGGACGGAACCTCGGCAGCGCGACCTCGTCGGTGACCTGGTCGAAGACGACCTCCACCGGCATGTCACAGACCAGGTCCGCCGGCTCCGCGCCGACGATCGACGTCATCATGAACGGGCCCTCCTCCAGCTCGACGAAGGCCACCGCGTAGGGCAGGTCGTCGGCGAAGGCGGGGATGTAGCGCTGGTGCATCACGACCCAGGACCAGACGCGCCCGCGGCCGGACACCGGCTTCCAGGTGATCTCCTGGGACAGGCACTTCGGGCAGCTCTGGGCCGAGGGGAACCAGACGTGTCCGCAGGCGTCGCAGTGCTGGAGGACCAGTCGGCCGTCGAGTGCGCCGAGGAAGAACGCACGGTTGAGGTCGTGGACGCGCGGCAGGGGTTTGGCATATGGCGTGGTCATGGCTGTGGCTCCTGAAGACAGTGGGGAACGAGTGGTCGCGGGTAGCTGACGGCGCCTGGAGGGGCGTCACGCGCGCTGGAAGACATGCGAGTTCACGACCGGAGCCACGCAGATGTACTGGGACGTCTCGCAGTTGGCGACCTGCCGGTCGCCGGCGTCGCCGCGCACCTGGCGGATCGCCTCCACCTGAAGGGCCCAGCCCTGCATGTAGCTCTCGCTGGTGTGTCCGCCGCTGGTGTTGACCGGGGTGTCGCCCTTGAGGCCGATGCGCCCGCCCTTGATCCACTGCCAGCCCTCGCCGCGGGGCGCGAACCCGAAGCTCTCCAGCGAGAACAGCACGATGGGCGTGAAGTTGTCGTAGATCTGCACGCAGTCGACGTCCTCGGGACCGAGGCCCGCCTGCGCGTACACCCGGCCGGCCACGTCGCGGGCGGCGGTGTCGAAGAAGTCCGGCTTGGTGTAGTGGCCGGTCAGGTCCGCGGACCCGGCCGTGGCGATGACCCGCACAGCAGGCTTGCGCAGGTTCCTGGCACGGTCCGCCGTGGTCACGATGATCGCGACGCCACCGTCGTTGATCATGCAGTAGTCGAACAGCCGGAGCGGATCACAGATGTAACGAGCGGAGAGGTACTCCTCCTCGGTGAGCGGCTTGGTCATCGCCGCGACCGGGTTGAGCGCCGCGTTCGTCCGGTTGTTGATCGCCAGCGGGGCCAGCGCACCGTCCGGAGCGCCGTAAAGGTGCTGGTAGCGGCGGTACATCATGCCGACGTAGGCGCCCGGCGAGGTCATGCCGTACGCGAGGTCGTACGCCCCGGTGTCGTCACCCGGTCCGCGTCCGGCGCCCTCACCGCCGTAGGTCATGCCGACCGAGCGGCCGTTGTTCCCGTACACGCAGGCGACGGTGGTGGCGAGCCCGGCCTCGACGAGGGTGATGGCGTGCTGGAGCACCACGCCGGCCATCCGGCCCGACCCCTCGTAGGCGTTGACGACCGCGGGATGCCGGATGCCCGCCAGCGTGCCGAACCTCTCGTAGTTCGGCAGGCGGCACGTCAGGACACCGTCGATGTCGTCCTTGGCGAGACCGGCGTCGTCCAGCGCGATCTTCAGGGCGTCGATACCGAGCTGGTACTCGGACCGGTTGGCGTCGCGGTTGCGGTACTGCGCGCCGAAGTCCGTCGTGCCGACACCGACCACGACCGCTTCCTGCCTGGACACTGTCCTCGCCATCACGGCTCACATCCTCTGAGTTCAACCAAACGGTTGGGTGATATAAACCAGGTCTACCTGGTGATACTGGTGGATGCAAGGGGTAGTAAGGATGAAAAACCACGCACCGGACCGCGCGGCCGGGAGGTGACCGCAGAACCGCCGGTCAAACAACCTTTTGTTTGCCGTGTGAACCGACTGCCTAGAATCGACCCACGTCAGGACCCCGAAACCGCTCGGGACCGTCCCGGACACCGACTGAGGAGTTACGCATGGCCCGGCCCAGGAAAGCCCCCCGCCAGCGGTTGCTGGACGCCGCGGTCAAGGAGTTCGCCGCCCACGGTTTCGCGGGGGCACGCATCGACGCGATCGCCCGCCGGGCCGGCATGAACAAGCAACTCGTCTATCACTACTTCGGCAGCAAGCAGGCGATCTACGAGGCCGTGTTCGAACAGGTCATCGCCGAGAACACCAGCCGGGCCTTCCCGCCGGGCGAGGACCGCAAGTACGCCGAGGTCACCATGGAGGAGCTGCGGCTCAACAACTCCCGCGACACACAGCTGTTCCACCGCCTGCTGATGTTCGAGGCCCTGAGCAGCGAACGCGGCATCCACAAGGAGGCCGAGCGCCAGGCGGTGTACGACAAGCTCGTGGAGCGGGTCCGCAACGCCCAGGACCAGGGTGAGATCGACCCGGCCGTCGACCCCGCGCTGTTCTATCTGGCGGTCCTCTCCCTTCAGATCGTGCCCGCGATGCTGCCGAAGGTGGTCCGCCTGGCGACCGGCCGGGATCCCGAGAGCGAGGAGTTCCTCCAGGAGTGGGGCGAACTCGTCGCTCAGTTCGTGGCCCGCTTCGCGCCTGCCGATTCGCCTGCTCAGTGACCCGGCCGCGGTCCACCCCGACCGCAGGACCCGGTTCTGTCCGCTGCCCGGACGGAACCGGAGCCGTCCCGGCCCCGCCGCAGCGGTGCCGGGACTCGTGCTTTCAGGCGACCTCACAGGACCGGCCTCAGTGCATGGCGATCGGGACCTGTGCCTCGCCTTCCGCCCCGGCCACGACGCCCGGGCCGCCGGACTGGCGGCCGACGTTGACGAAGGTCAGGCCGATGGCGGCGGCTGTGACCAGGATGCCGACGGCGATCCAGATCGCGTTGGCGTAGCCGTGGACCATGCCCTGCATCTGGATCAGCTGCTGCTGTGACCGGGTGGCGGCGCCCGCGATGTGGTCCTTGATGTACGACGTGGTCGCCGATGCGGCGATCGTGTTCAGCAGGGCCGTGCCGACCGCGCCGCCGACCTGCTGCGAGGTGTTGACCATCGCCGAGGCGACACCGGCGTCGCGCGGCTCGACTCCATGGGTGGACAGGGACATGGCCGGCATGAACGCCGTGCCGATACCGAGGCCGAGCAGCAACTGGGCCGGCAGCAACAGCGAGGTGTAGGAAGAGCCGATCTCCAGCCGGGTCAGCAGGAACATCCCCGAGGCGGCGACCAGGTAGCCGGCGCCCATCAGCAACCTGGCGGGCAGCCGGGTCATGAGTCGCGCGCCGATCACGGCGGAGCCGGTGATCATGCCGCCGATCAGCGGCAGGAAGGCGAATCCTGTCTTGACCGGGGTGTAGCCCTTGATGACCTGCAGGTAGTAGGTCAGGAACAGGAACATGCCGAACATCGCGATGATCGCGAGACCGAGCGAGAGGTACACGCCGCCGCGGTTGCGCTCGGTGACCACGCGCAGAGGCAGCAGCGGGGCCTTCACCCGCGTCTCGACGACCACGAAGGCCAGCAACAGCACGGCCGCCGCGACGAAGAGGCCGACCGTCACGGAGTCGCTCCAGCCGTTGGACTCGGCGCGGGTGAAACCGTAGACCAGCGAGACGAGGCCGGTGGTGGAAAGGATCACGCCCGGAATGTCGAGGGTCGAGCGGTGGCTCTCGCCCTTGGGCTCATGGACGAAGAGCAGCGCGCCGAACGCGGCGATCACGGCGAACGGGATGTTGACGAAGAACGTCCAGCGCCAGTTCAGGTACTCGGTCAGTACGCCGCCGAGGATCAGGCCGACGGCGCCGCCGGCGCCGGAGATCGCGCCGTAGATGCCGAACGCCCTGGCGCGTTCCCTGGCATCTGTGAACATCACTGCCAGCAACGAGAGCGCGGCCGGTGCGAGCAGCGCACCGAAGGCGCCCTGCAGGGCCCTGGCGGCGAACATCATGGTCTCGTCGGTGGCGGCGCCGCCGAGCGCGGAGGCCGCCCCGAAGCCCAGCAGGCCGGTGATGAAGGAGCGCTTACGGCCCCACATGTCGGCGATCCGGCCGCCGAAGAGCAGCAGGCCGCCGAAGGCCAGGGCGTACGCCGTGACCACCCACTGGCGGTTGCCGTCGGAGATGCCCAGGTCCTGCTGGGCGGAGGGAAGGGCGATGTTCACGATCGTCGCGTCGAGCACGACCATCAGCTGGGCCATGGAAATGAAGACGAGCGCTGTCCAGCGGTTCGCTCCGGCGGCGCCCGGAGCCTTGTGGGCTGCCTGGGACATGGGAGGGTACCCCTTCGGGATTCATGTGGTGTGGGCTCGTCGTCGGTGACGGCCTGGAGTTCTGGAGTCCACCGGCGGGACGGAGGGGCCGGCAGCACGATCGAGGGACGGTGCGTCCGCGGGCCCGGCGGCAGGGACATCGGGGATGCCCGGCCGCCGGGCCCGGGACCTGCGCCGATCCCGTCCCCACGGATTCAGCGCAGCGGGGCCGCTGCCGCTCGACGCAGCCCCGGTCTCGGGAGGTGCGGGCCCGGGAGGTGTTCGGGCACGCTCCTCATCGGTTCCAGTGATCGCCGGCGTGTGCAGGCCCTGTGCCGGCTCGCGCGTTCACTGACGTGGTTCGGCTGAGGTGGTTCGGCTGACGTGGCTCAGCCAGAGGGCGGCGAGGGACAGCCCGGCCGTGCGAGCGTGCTGTCCAGGCCGTCGACTCAGCTCAGCGTGGCCAGGGCGGCGGGTTCGAACGGCGTCAGTTCGTCGTAGCGCCCCTGGAGGACCTTCGCCGCCCACTCCGGGTCCTGCAGCAGGGACCGGCCGACCGCCACCAGGTCGAACTCGTCGGCTTCCAGGCGGTCCAGGAGGTCGTCGATGCCGCGGAGCTCGGCGCCCTTGCCGTGGAACAGGGTGTCGACGAAGTCGGTGCCGCCGCCCAGGCCCACGGAGCCGACCGTGACGGTGGGCTTGCCAGTGAGCTTCTTCGCCCAGCCCGCCAGGTTGAGACCGGAGCCGTCGAACTCCGGCACCCAGTAGCGGCGCGTGGAGGCGTGGAAGGAGTCCACGCCGGCCGCGGCGAGCGGGGTGAGGATCGCTTCCAGTTCCTGGGGAGTCTCGGCAAGGCGGGCGTCGTAGACGCCGTTCTTCCACTGCGAGAAGCGGAACTGCACGGGGAACTGCGGCGAGACCGAGTCCCGGATGGCGGCGACGACTTCCGCCGCGAACTTCGTACGGGCCGTCAGATCGCCGCCGTACACGTCCGTGCGCCGGTTGGTACGGGCCCACAGGAACTCGTCGATCAGATAGCCGTGAGCGCCATGGACTTCCACACCGTCGAAGCCGATCCGCTCCGCCGCCGCGGCCGCTTCGGCATACGACGCTATGACGTCGTCCACGTCCCGCAGAGTCATCGCCTTGCCGACGCCCTCGGTACCGTCGAGGCCGATGGCCGACGGGCTGATGGTCGGTGCGTCGGCGTTCAACGTACCGCCGGGGGGACGCTGCACGCCGACGTGCATGAGCTGCGGCATGATCCTGCCGCCCGCCGTGTGCACCGCGTCGGCGACCGCCTTCCAGCCCGCGAGCTGCTCCTCACCGTGGAACAGCGGGATGGTGTCGACCCCACCCGCGGACTCGTGACCGAGGAACGTGCCTTCGGTGACGAGCAGGCCCACGCCCGCGGCGGCGCGGCGCGCGTAGTACGACGCGACGTTCTCGCCCGGTATGCCGCCCGGCGAGTGCATCCGGGTCATGGGCGACATCAC
Organism: Streptomyces sp. NPDC008092; assembly: GCF_042957285.1. NCBI lineage: Bacteria > Bacillati > Actinomycetota > Actinomycetes > Kitasatosporales > Streptomycetaceae > Streptomyces > Streptomyces sp. NPDC008092. The sequence continues at coordinate 1,611 of NZ_JBIBHY010000034.1, read as the reverse complement.
GATGCGGTTCGGCAGGGTGAGACCGTTGATCGTGACGGGTCGGGAGAAGATCTCCGCCACGCGTTGCGGCGGGCTGGTGATGGTCATGGGAGCTCCTTGTTCAACAACGAATCGGTGGACGCGTGCGGGCGGGTTCGACTCGTGGCGCCCACCGGGCGCCCGAGGCTGATGACGCGGGCGGGAGGCTCAGGCGGCCCCTCCGGTCAGGCGGCCTTCCCTCCCTGGGCCCGCTCGGACAGGTCGGCCCAGTCGGCCCAGGTCTTCAGGCGGTCGGCGTAGATGTGCGGGAGGTACTGGTTGCCCGCAGTCCCGAAGAAGACCCGCAGCGGCGGGTTCTCGGCGTCGACGACCTCCAGCAGAGCGCGGCCGGCGGCGACCGGGTCGCCCGCCTCCGACTCCGCCATGAGCTTCGCGAGGTGCTCCCGCACCGGTGCGTAGTCGGGCAGCACCTCGGCGTGCACCGCGGACGAGCCGATCCAGTCGGTCTCGAAGGCGCCGGGCTCGACCAGCGTGACCTTGATGCCGAGACCGGCCACCTCCTGCGCGAGGGACTCGGTCAGCCCCTCCAGCGCCCACTTCGAGGCGTGGTAGCCGCCGAGCAGGGGCCCGGCCGCGACACCGCCGATGGAGGAGATCTGCACGATATGACCGGAGCGCTGTGCACGCAGGTGAGGAAGCGCGGCCTGGGTCACCCACACGGCTCCGAAGACATTGGTCTCCAGCTGACCGCGCAGTTGTCCTTCGGTCAGCTCCTCGATGGCCCCGAACAGGCCGTAGCCGGCGTTGTTGACGACCACGTCGAGGCGGCCGAAGTGCTTGTGGGCCCGGTCGACGCTCGCGAACACCGCGGCCTTGTCCGTCACGTCGAGCTCCAGCGGCAGCACCGCGTCGCCGTGCGCGGTGACGAGGTCCTCCAGAGCGGCAAGGTCACGAGCCGTCGCGGCGACCTTGTCGCCACGGGACAGCGCGGCCTCGGTGAACTGACGGCCGAAGCCCCGGCCGGCACCGGTGACGAACCAGATCTTGCTCATGATGGTGCTCCAAATCTTGAACTGGCATGGCTGAAGGGCGCGTTGGCCCGCAAGGGCGGGAAACGTGCGTGATCGCGGCGCCGGGGCTCAGCGGAATACGCGAGACATCGGCCGACGGCGCGGGAGGAATGGCCCGGACTGCGGCATGGGCAGGAGGCGACGAGGACCTCGCCGGTCCTCTCGGGGGCCGGGGAGACCGTGCCCCCGAGAGTCGAGGTGGGGAAGGATGACCGCGCATCAAGGTCGGCGGTCGCGACGCACCGGGTGGTGTGTCAGCCGGGCGTGTGGGTGTGGTGGTTCAGTTGCGGGGGAGTCCGGTGGCGCGGGAGATGAAGGTGTCGAAGCCGCGGTCGGTGAGGAGGGAGCGGAGGGTGATCATGGGGCGGGCGCCGAAGCCGGTGGCGTAGCGGGTCTTGGGCTTGCGGGCGGTGGCGGCCTTGCCGATGGCGTCGGCGATGACCTGGGGGGAGGAGAGGCGCTTGGCGTTGGCCTCGGAGGTCATGGAGGTGGCGACGGCTTCGGCCTGTTGGGCGTAGGCGCCGTGGGTGGAGGCCTTGCGCAGGCCGTCGGCGGCGATGGA
>NZ_JBIBHY010000033.1:0-30632 GCF_042957285.1 Streptomyces sp. NPDC008092 | reverse complement strand
GACGTCCCGGACACGGTCGGTAAACAAGCCCAGGACGTGCTGGTCACAGTCCCAGACGGACATCACGGGCAGGACTACGGGCGGTCGGTAAACTCCACGATGACCGGCGATCCGTTCTCGTCCAGCCCGAGCGAATCGATCCGGCCCCTGTGGACCGGCCCGGTGCTGTACTCGCTCGCCAGGAACCGGATACCCAGCAGCGTCTCCATGTGCGCCTCGACGAGACCCTGCACATCGGCCTCGATCTCGGCAAGATGCGGCATGACCTCGGTCATGCCGCTATTGGTCGTGTCCGTGCGGAACAGCTTCAGGCCCGACACCTTCCCCTCCTCGGCTCGGAGATCACAAACGCCGATGAGGTGCGGGATTGTTTCCGCAAGAGGCTTCGGGAACGTGAAGATGATGTGAGACCCTGCGTGCAGCCTGATCGGGGAGCGCCCGCGTCCCCCGGTCACCGGAAAACCGGGATTCCCTCATGCGTCCCCCGCGACCTGGAGGACAGCGCCCGTGAGCTGCGTTTACGCAGCTCAGCCCCCATAGCTCAGTGGATAGAGCACGTGCCTTCCAATCACCTGTTCCGTCTCCATCACGATCCCTGCTGTACGTGTTCACGAAGAAGCCGACGCCGAGCACCTTCTCTAGCTGCGACTGGGCGAAGCCTCGGCACAAGACTCGCTCCCGAAACCAACCGTGCATGAGCGCTTGCTGGTTGCAGGTGGATCAGGTCGGGCGGGTGCTACATGGTCAGTTGGTGCCCAGGACGTCGCGCAGCGTGGCGATGGCCTGGGTGATGGCGGCCTCGGCTGCATGGGTGTCCCGCAGGGCGTTGAGCATGACGAAGTCGTGGATGATGCCCTGGTAGCGGACGGCGGTGACCGGGACGCCGGCCCCGCGGAGCTTGCCCGCGTAGGCCTCGCCCTCGTCGCGAAGCACGTCGGCCTCGCCGGTAATGACCAGAGCCGGGGGCAGCCCGGTGAGCTGCTCGGTGGTGGCGCGCAGCGGGGAGGCTGTGATCTGGGTGCGCTCACTCTCGTTGGGCGTGTACTGGTCCCAGAACCACTGCATGGCGTCGCGACGCAGGAAGTAGCCCGTGGCGAACTCGTGGTACGAGGCGGTGTCGAAACTGGCGTCGGTGACCGGGTAGAACAGCACCTGCTGCACCAGGGGGACGTCGTCGCGCTCCTTGGCCATCAGGGTCAGCGCGGCGGTCATGTTCCCGCCGACGGAGTCGCCGGCCACGGCGATGCGGGTGGCGTCCAGGTTCCTCGCGGCGCCGGTGGTGACGATCCAGCGGGCGACGGCGTAGTTCTGCTCGATGGCGACCGGGTAACGGGCCTCGGGGGACAGGTCGTACTCAGGGAAGACGACCGCGGCGCCGGTGCCGACCGCCAGTTCGCGCACCAGCCGGTCGTGGGTGTGGGCGTTGCCGAACACCCACCCGGCACCGTGGATGTAGATGATCACCGGCAGCACCCCCTGAACGCCGACAGGGCGCACGATGCGAGTCCTGACCGATCCGGTGGGGCCGCCGGGGACGGTCACCCACTCCTCAGCGATCTCCGGCTTGCTGATCTCGCCGGACTGGACCTCGTTGACCGCCTTTCGGCCTTCGGCCGGGCCAAGGTCGAACAGGTACGGCGGGTTCGCGTTGGCCTCTGCGAAGGCTGCCGCGGCAGGCTCCAGCACCGGGCGGGTGGGGGTCTCGGACATGGGTTGCTCCTCATGGGTGATGGCGGTGGCCGGCGCGCCCAGCCGTCCGGCGGAAGCGTTTGCCGCACGCTGCGTGGGCCAGAAGGCGTCGACGTTGAGCTTGTCTCCGGTGTTGGAGACGAAGATGACCGACGGCTTGGCCCGTTCGGTCCGGCTGGTGTTCTCCGTGAGGATGTGGCGGGCGGCCTGGCTGCTCGACCCGGTCCCTGTCTTGGCGGTAGCCGGCGCCGCTCCCGTCACTCGCCGAGGAACTCGGGCATGCGCTTGGCCTCGAAGGCGGCGACGCCTGCGGCGTGGTCGGCAGTCCCGAAGAGCGCGCACTGGCCTTCTCGTTCAAGCGCCAGTGCCTGTTCGAGCTGCGGCAGTGCAGTGGCGTTGATCGCACGCTTGGTCTGGGCGTATGCCTTCGTCGGTCCGTGGGCCAGCCGTGAGATGAGCCGCTCCGACTCGGTCGCGAATTCGCCGTCGGGTACGGCCTGAGCGATCAAGCCCCACTCGACGGCGGCACGTGCCGGCACACGTTCGGGAAGCATGGCCATGCTCAGGGCCCGTGCCCGGCCGACGGCCGCTGGAAGAAGTGCCGTTGCGCCGCCGTCGGGCATGAGGCCGACATTGGCGAAGGCCAGCAGGAAGTAGGCCGACTCCTGGGCGATGGCAACATCCGCAGCGAGTGCCAGGGAGCAGCCGACGCCCGCAGCAGGGCCGTTGACCGCAGCGAGTACCGGCCTGGGCACGGCACGCAGTGCGCGGATGAGCCGGTTGGCGGCGTCGATCCTGGCGCTGGGGCGGTCATTGCGGCGGTCTCCGTCGGCCAGGTCGGCTCCCGAGCTGAAAGCTCGTCCAGATCCGGTGAGGACGATCAGCCGTGTGCCGGGGTCGTCTCCGCACTTCTCGACGGCCTCGGCCGATCGGGTGAGCATGTCGGAGGTGAGCGCGTTCAGCCGGTCGGGACGGTTGAACGTCACACGCACGACGCTGTCGTGCTGCTCGATGAGGACATCCGATGGGCTTGTCATGTCTGCCCTTTCAGGCCTGCCAGTCCGCGAGTACGGCCTCGGGGTCGACTGTGCGCTCGGCGGGGGGTGTGGGTAGGGCGGGGCTCGTGCGGGAGAAGCGGGGTGCCGGCGCCGCCTGGAGAATGCCGTCCAGTTCCACCATCGTGTTGCGGGCGGCGAGGTGCGGATGGCCCGGCACCTCGTCGGGCTCCAGTACCGGGGTCACGCAAGCATCGGTGTCGGCGAACACCTTGGCCCAGTGGTTCCGCGGCCGTGACAGGAACGTCCGCGTGAAGGCAGCCCGCAGCTCCGGCCAAGCCAACTGGTCGAGCTGGTCCGGAAGTCCAGCGGGGTCGAGGTCGAGGCCGGTCAGCAGCGCCCGGTAGAACGCCGGCTCGATGGCGCCCACGGCGACATACCGGCCGTCTCCGCACACATAGGTGTCGTAGAACGGGGCTCCGCCGTCAAGGAGGTTGGTTCCGCGCTCGCCCCAGGCGCCCTGTCCGCGCATCGCCCAGAGCATCTGCAGCAGGATGCCCGTGCCGTCGACCATGGCAGCATCGACGACCTGGCCCAGCCCCGACCTCTCACGCTCCCACAGAGCCGACAGCACGCCGGCGAGCAGGAGCATCGACCCGCCTCCGAAGTCCCCGACAAGATTCAGCGGTGGAACCGGGCGCTCCCCGGGGCGGCCAATGACATGCAACGCCCCGGTCAGGGATATGTAGTTGATGTCGTGGCCAGCGCGCTTCGCGAGCGGCCCGTCCTGCCCCCACCCGGTCATGCGCCCATACACCAGACGAGGATTGACCTCATGGCAGTCGTCCGGCCCGACCCCGAGCCGCTCCGCAACACCGGGGCGGTAGCCCTCCAAGAACACGTCGGCCTTCCTGACCAAGCGCAGTGCCAGATCGCGGTCCGCCGGTTCCTTGAGGTCGGCGATCAGCGAACGGCGGCCACGTAGCAGCGGATCGGTCTTGCGCGATGCAGACCCTTTCTGCGCGTCGGGCCGCTCGATGCGGATCACATTCGCACCGAGGTCGGCGAGGATCATCGCCGCGTGGGGTCCTGGCCCGATGCCCGCCAGTTCGATCACGCGCAGGCCGGTCAGCGGTCCTGCCATGTTGTGCACCTCCGATCCGGTCGGAGCGACCAATGTTCTAACGATCGATAGATAGTGTGCTGTTGTCAAGGACGAGTCCTTGATCCAATGCGCCGTTCGGCGTTCGACTCGGGCGGTCGCGGCGTGGACGAGGAGGAGCGGGAGATGGCGCACGCAAGGCCGAGCGGGTCTGCGCCGTCATCGAAGTCGGCCGAGGTCAAGGTGCTGCACAAGTGCATCAGCGCCGACGGGCCGGCTTACGGACATCGTCGGCCGGCGGCCGGCGCGAACGCCGACTCCAGGCTCATGATCTCCCTCTGACCGAGTCCAACCGGAGTCCGCAACCAGGCAAGGTCGCGGACCATTGGCGCCACGGGGGTCACGCGCGCCCCGGCACCCCTGTGCCCTTGCTGCGGCGGCGGAACCCGAGGGTGTCAAGGGCAATCGCAACGTAGCGGTGAGCAACCTCGGTCTCTGTCAGCAGGCCCTCAGGCCGGAACCAGGTGGCCACGGCCTGGCACATCGACAGGACGGCGCGGACGGCCTCCGTCGGGTAGGGCGTGGCGAACACGCCGTCCTCGATGCCGTCGAGGGTGACACGGCGGAGGATGACCGAGAGTTCCTCGCGCTGCGCCCGGTACCGCTCGCGGTTCCCCGGCTCCAGGTTGTCGATCTCCTTGTCGAGGAAGGCAAGCCGATGCCTGTGGGTCATGTAGAGGACAATGCACTCCACGATGTTCGCCACCTGGTCCTCAGGGCGTTCACCGGCCTCCTCCAGAGCGTTGCGACAGCGGACGAGGACGTCGTGCATCGACCCCATGAGCAGCGTGACGAGCAGGTTCTGCTTGCTCTCGTGGTGGTAGTACAGGGTGGGAAGGGTGACTCCGACCCGGTTCGCGATGGCACGTACCGAACCGCCGTGGTAGCCGTGCGCACCGAACTCCTCCAGAGCCGCTTCGAGGAAGGGGGAGAGCTCCCGTTCCTCATATCGGCGCCAGTTCGGGCCCGGGTCGGGCTCGAACCCGAGCCCGGCCTCCTCCCGCTGCATCCGGTTGGATTGCTTCGTCCGCGGCGTCTGCCGTGCCACACGCCTCTCCTTCAGAACCTGCTGGTAGGCAAGCTTGCCGATGCTCCGCCTCAACGGAGACTACAGGGATGGCCGGATCACAGGGCTGGCGCCGCCGGCCCAGCGAGCAAGCGTCGCACCTCCTCCTTGACGGGCAAACCCGCCCGCGAGGGACAGAGGCGACCTCGGACACGAAGAACCGGGCCGACCACTACGGACCACGGTTGACGGTCCGACCGAGCGAGCCGTACCTTGCCATGGGCATCTATCTATCGCTCGATATACAGCCTACCGAAGGGGCCCAGCATGACGAATGCCGTCATCGTCGACGCCGTGCGTACGCCGTCAGGCCGGGGCAAGCCCGGCGGTCAGCTGTCGGGCTTGCACCCGGCCGAGCTGCTGTCCGGAGTGCTGCGTGCCCTGATCACCCGCAACGGCCTCGACCCCGGGTCGGTCGACGACGTCATCGCCGGTTGCGTGGGCCAGGCCGGTGAGCAGGCCCTGAACATCGCGCGCAGTGCCGTACTCGGCGCCGGTTTCCCCGAGAGAGTGCCGGGCACCACCATCGACCGGCAGTGCGGGTCCAGCCAACAGGCCGCGAACTTCGCCGCACAGGGTGTGATCGCGGGCGCCTACGACATCGCGATCGCCTGCGGGGCGGAGTCGATGAGCCGTGTGCCCATGGGCTTCGCCACACAGGGCAGGGACGCCTTCGGCCCAGCTGTGGCGGCACGTTACCCGGAAGGCCTGGTCCACCAGGGAATCTCCGCCGAACTCATAGCCGCCCGCTGGAAGTTCGACCGGGATGCGATCGACGCCTACTCCGCACGCTCCCATGCACGCGCGTCCGCGACAGCGCGATCGGGCGGCTTCGACAACGAGATCGTCCCGGTGACCGTACGGGAGTCGGATGGCGCGGAACGCACCCTGGCCGTCGACGAGACGGTGCGCCCGGGTACGACGACGGAGGGGCTGAGCGCACTCACGCCGTCCTTCCGCGATGAGGAGATCGGCCGCCGCTTCCCGGAGATCGACTGGCGTATCACTCCCGGCAACTCCTCACCCCTCACCGATGGCGCCTCCGCCGTGCTGATCATGAGCGAGGAGCGAGCGGCGGCACTCGGCCTGCGCCCGCGGGCGCGCTTCCACTCGTTCGCGGTCACCGGCAGCGATCCGTTGCTGATGCTCACCGGCGTCGTGCCGGCCACGCAACAGGTCCTCGCCCGCGCGCGCCTGGCCATCGACGACATCGACGCCTACGAGGTCAACGAGGCGTTCGCGCCGGTGCCTCTGCTGTGGCAGCAGGAGATCGGCGGCGATCCCGAGAAGCTCAACCCGCGAGGCGGAGCGATCGCCCTCGGCCATCCTCTGGGTGCCTCCGGCGGCCGCCTGCTGACCACGCTGCTCAACCACTTGGAGGCGATCGGCGGCCGCTTCGGTCTGCAGACCATGTGCGAGGGCGGCGGCATGGCCAACGCAACCATCATCGAACGAATCTGACACCAGATCACCGAGCGACATAGAAGAGGAATCCGTCGTGGACATCACCGGCAGCGTCGCACTCGTCACCGGAGGGGCGTCCGGCCTCGGCCTTGCCACCGTACGCAAGCTCATCGACCTGGGCAGCAAGGTCGTCATCGTCGACCTGCCCTCCTCCAAGGGTGCGGAGGTCGCAGAGAGCTTCGACAAGCAAGCCCTGTTCTCGCCCGCGGACGTCACCGACGAGCAGGACGTCAGCGCGGCCCTGGAAGTGGCCGCCTCGCTGGGTACCCTGCGTACCGTCGTGAACTGCGCCGGAATCGGCAACGCCATCAGGACGTTCGGCAAGAAGGGCGCTTTCCCACTGGCCGACTTCACGAAGATCATTCAGGTCAACCTGATAGGTACCTTCAACGTCATCCGTCTCGCCGCCGCGCACATGGCCGGTGCCGAGCAGATCGGCGAGGAGCGCGGCGTCATCATCAACACGGCGTCCGTCGCCGCCTTCGACGGCCAAGTCGGCCAGGCCGCCTACTCGGCTTCCAAGGGTGGCATTGTCGGCATGACCCTTCCGATCGCCCGCGATCTCGCGGACCTGAAGATCCGTGTGATGACCATCGCCCCTGGCCTGTTCCACACTCCCCTGTTCGACTCTCTGCCGGCCGAGGCCATCAAGTCGCTCGGTTCACAGGTCCCGCACCCCAGTCGCCTCGGCGATCCGAAGGAGTACGCCGAGCTCGCGGCGCACATCGTGGCCAATCCCATGCTCAACGGCGAGACCATCCGACTGGACGGGGCGATCCGGATGGCGCCTCGATAGCAACGACTCCTCGGTGTCCGTGCCCCGTCGCAACAGGACCGGGCACGGCCGCCACCCAGCTCATCGAAATGATTGGTGAAGAAGCCGGGCCACCCCGGCTTCATGGCCGGTCCCGCAGCACCGAACCGCGCAGCCGTCGTGCAAGTCGCAGGCGCTGCAGGTGAGATGGGTTCAACCACTGTAGATCGTGCGAGCCGTCAGGTAGCGGCGGTCCTGAAGTACGTGAGCCTCGGAGAGCCGCCAGCGGCAGTCGAATGTTGCCGGGAGGGGAGGGCTCAGGCACCCTCCAGCTCAGCGGCTCGCAGGACGCGCCGTGCGATGGACCAACGGTGCACTTCGGAGGGGCCGTCGTAGATCCGGAAGGCCCGTACCTCGCGCAGGTAAGCCCCCAGCGGGAGGTCGCCGGAGACACCGGAGGCGCCGCAGATCTGGATCGCGCGGTCGACCACTCGGTTGATCGCCTCGGCGACGAAGGTCTTGGTGATCGAGGTCTCGTGCTTGCCCGAGCCTCCGGTGTCGAGCGTCCAGGCCGCGTGGGCGATCAACGTGCGCGAGCCGGCCATGTCGATCTCGGAGTCTGCGATGAGCTGTTGCACCATGCCGAGTTCACCGAGACGGTTGCCGAAAGCGCTCCGGGAGCTCGCGTACCGGACGGCGATGTCCTGGGAGCGACGGGCGAGCCCGAGCCAGCGCATGCAGTGCGTGAGGCGGGCGGGAGCCAGCCGTACCTGCGCGTAGTGGAAGCCTCTGCCGACCTCTCCGAGGACGGAGTCGTCGCCGATCTCGCACTCGTCGAACTCCAACTCGCAGTGGCCGCCGATGAATCCCGCGTCCAGCGACGGCACGTGCCGGATCATTCGGAAGCCAGGGGTGTCGGAGGGGACCAGGAACATCGTCGTCCGGGGAGCGTCGTCGTCGCCTCCGGTTCGGGCCATGACGATGGCGAAGTCGGCTCCGTCGAGGCCGGTGATGAACCACTTGTGCCCGTCGATGACCCAGCCCGTGGCCGTGCGGCGTGCGGTGGTGCGTAGTTGAGCGGGGTCGGAGCCGGCGCCCGGGGCGGGCTCGGTCATGGCGAAGCAGGAACGCACGGTGCCTGCGGCGAGTGGCTCCAGATATCGCCTGCGTTGCTCTTCGGTGGCGACGACGTGGAGCAGGTGCATGTTGCCTTCGTCCGGGGCTGCGCAGTTGAGTGCGAGCGGGCCGAGCAGGCTGTATCCGGTTTCCTCGAGAACAGCCGCCTGTTCGCGCATGTCCAGGCCGAGGCCTCCGAGTTCGGCCGGTACGGTCGGCGCGAACAGGCCCGCCTGACGTGCCTGATGCTGGAGTTCACGGCGTAGCTCCTCATCGGGCGATCCGCTTCGGCGCAGGAACTCGAGCTCTGCGGGGATGATCTGGTCTCGTACGAAGGCGCGGGTACGCGCCCTCAGTTCGTCCAGGTGCGGGTCCAAGGAGAAGTCGATCGCCATGGCGGCCTGGTCCTCACGTCTGTGTGGTGTGCCAGTGGTGGGGTGCTGGAGGATGTGGGGAATCAGCGGCCGGTCCAGCGCGGCACGCGCTTCTCGACGAAGGCGCGGGGGCCTTCTTTGGCGTCTTCGCTGCGGCTGACGGCCACCCACTCGCTGTCGTTGTCGGCCCAGGCCGGGGCTTCCTGGTCGGAGCCGAAACCGGAGGCGGCGTGGATGAGTCGCTTCACCGCGCCGAGAGCCAGCGGCGCACCGGCAGCGAGTGTCTCGGCCAATTCCAAGGCCGCCTCCAACGACTTGCCCGCTGGGGCGACCCGGTTGACCAGTCCCCATCTGGCGGCGGTTTCGGCGTCGATCGCCTCGCCGGTGAGCGCCATCTCCAGTGCCATGTTGCGCGGGACGATCCGGGGCAACCGGATCACCCCACCCGCGGCCGGAAACAGGCCGCGGCGAACCTCGGGAAGACCGAACTTCGCCTCCTCGTCGGCAACGACCAGGTCGCAGGCGAGAACGATCTCGACGCCACCGCCCAGAGCCAGTCCGTTGACCGCTGCGATCACCGGCTTGTCCACCCAGTGGGTGACGATGCCGCCGAACCCCCAGTCCTCGTGACCGGGGGCATCGACTGCCAGTCCCTCGGCAGCCGCTTTGAGATCCATTCCGGCGCAGAAGGCGCGACCCGCTCCGGTGACAACGGCAACCTGGAGCTCCGGGTCCGCGGCGAACTCTTCCAAGGCCGCGCCGACAGCAGCGGACAGCTCGGCATTGACGGCGTTCATCGCCGCGGGACGGTTCAGGGTGATCAGAGCGACCCGGCCACGGCGTGTCAGCGTCGCTGCGGGGCTGCTGTCGAGATCGGGCTTCGTCATGAATCTCTCCGCTCTCTATCGATCGATAGATAAGCAATTTAGTGACCGGTCTTCCCGCGAGTCAAGGATTGCCATGGCGGCCACCGAGGGGATTGACGCCACTCTCGGGTCTCTACTAAATATCTATCGTTCGATAGCTTCCCGTCTGTGGGACCGGACCGCTGCGGTCGAAATGAGGAGCCCTCCGATGAAGAGCACCATGATGGACCGTGAGCTGCTGGTCTCCGACATCCTTCGACACGGCCAGCAGGTCTACTCCGGCAGTCGGGTGGTCCGCTGCGAAGCGGATGGCAGCACCGCGTGGTCCTTCGCGGAGACCGGCGAACGGGCCGAGCGCCTGGCATCAGCGTTGACCAGGCTCGGCGTCCGGGCCGGGGACCGGGTCGCCTCACTGGCCTGGAACACGCCGGAACACCTGGTCGCGTACCTCGCGGTGCCGAGCATGGGCGCCGTGCTGCACACGCTCAATCTCCGGCTGCACCTGGACCAGTTGGCGTACGTGATCGACCACGCCGACGACCAGGTACTTCTGATCGACGCCACGCTGATCGACCTGCTGGTCCAGCTCCGGGACCGGTTGGCGCGCATACGGCACGTCGTGGTCATCGGCCCCGGCGAGCTCCCCGATCTGGCGCCCGACGTGGCGGTCCATCGGTGGGAGGGCCTGCTGGCCGCCGAGGAACCCGGCTTCGCCTGGCCCGACCTGGACGAGCGCAGCGCGGCCGCGCTCTGCTACACCACCGGCACCACCGGCGATCCCAAGGGCGTTGCCTACAGCCACCGCTCGATCTTCCTCCACACTCTCGGCATTTCCAGCGGCAACGCCTTCGCGATCAAGGAGAGCGACCGGGTGCTGCCCATCGTGCCGATGTTCCACGCGAACGCCTGGGGCTGGCCGTACGCGGCATGGCTGGCCGGAGCCGACCTCATCATGAACGGCCGGTTCCTGCAGGTGCCCGACCTCGCCCGGATCATCCAGGCGGAACGTCCGACAGGCGTCGCGGCCGTGCCCACGATCTGGAACGGCCTGCTGCAGTACGGCCTCACGCATCCGGTGGACCTCGGCAGCATCCGGCTGGCCGGCTGCGGCGGTTCGGCTCCGTCCAGAGGGCTCGTCACTGGCCTCAAGGAACGTCACGGCGTGCGGCTGGTCCAGGGGTGGGGCATGACCGAGACCAGCCCGATCGCCACCTGGTCCGCGCCGCCGGCCGGTACCGCTCAGGACGAGGACGTGGACTGGCTGGTGAAGAGCGGGCGGGTGATGCCCTGCGTGCAGGTGCGGGTGATGGGGCTGGACGGTGTCGAGCAGCCCTGGGACGGGGAGTCGGTGGGTGAACTGCAGCTGCGCGGGCCCTGGGTGGCCGGCTCGTACCTGCGCACCCCGAACAGCCCGGAGAAGTTCAGCGACGGGTGGCTGCGGACCGGGGACCTCGGTGTCATCGAGCCCGGGGGCTGGGTGGTGGTGAGCGATCGCCTCAAGGACGGCATCAAGAGCGGAGGCGAGTGGATCTCCACGGTACAGCTGGAGAACGTCATCGCCGAGCACCCTGCCGTGGTGGAGGCCACCGTTGTCGGCGTTCCCGATCCACGCTGGGAAGAGCGTCCCCTTGCCTGTGTGGTGCTGGCGGAGGGCGCCGATACGGCCGTCGAGGACCTGCGCGACTTCCTCGAAGGCCGGGTCGCGCGCTGGTGGATTCCGGAGCGCTGGTGCTTCGTGTCGGCCGTGCCCAAGACCAGTGTCGGCAAGTACGACAAGCGCGCCGTACGACGGCTGTTCGACAACGGCGAACTTGCGGTGGAGCCGCACCGAAACGAGCAGGGCAGCTGAGGACGGAGCAGCCTGAAAAGGAGAAACCGCTGTGCAGCGCAAGCTCTATGAACAGGATCACGAGGACTTCCGGGACATCGTCCGGGAGTTCGTCACCCGTGAGGCCACTCCGCACCTGCGGCGCTGGGAGGACCAGCACCTGATCGACCGGACGGTGTGGGCCGCAGCCGGCAAGCAGGGGCTGCTGGGACTTGGCGCCCCCGAGGACCTGGGGGGTGGGGGGCAACCGGACTTTCGCTACCGCGCCGTCGTGATGGAGGAGTTCGCCCGCGTGGGTGCCGCGTCGCTGCACTCCGGCTTCGCGGTACAGGACGACGTCGTCCTGCCGTATCTCCTTGATCTCGGCACCGAGGAACAGAAGCACCGGTGGGTGCCGGGGATGTGCTCGGGTGAAACGATCGCCGCGATCGCCATGACCGAGCCCGGTGCGGGCAGCGACCTGCAGGGCATCCGCGCCACCGCGGTCCGGGACGGTGGCGGGTGGGTGATCGACGGCGTCAAGACGTTCATCACCAACGGCATCCACGCCGACCTGGTCATCGTCCTGGCCCGTACTGACCCCGCCGCCGGCGCGAAGGGCATGAGCCTGTTCCTCGTCGAAAGGGAAACACCGGGCTTCTCCCGAGGCCGGAAGCTGGACAAGGTCGGGCTGCACGGGCAGGACACCGCTGAGCTTTTCTTCGACTCCTGCCGGGTACCGGCGGGAAACCTGCTCGGCACCGAAGGCCGGGGCTTCATGCACCTCATGGAACGGCTGCCGCGCGAGCGCACGTCCATCGCCGTGTTCGCGCAATGCGTCACCGAGGCGGCGCTGGAGTGGACTCGGGACTACTGCGCCGAGCGCACCGCGTTCGGAAGCCCCATCTCAGACTTCCAGCACAGCCGTTTCCTGCTCGCCGAGCTGGTCACCGAGGCGGAGGTCACCCGGGCGTATGTCGATCGGTGCATCGAAGCGCTGAGCGAGGAATCGCTGTCGGCGGTCGATGCGGCCAAGGCGAAGTGGTGGGCGACCGAACTGCAGGCCAAGGTCGTGGACCGGTGCGTCCAGCTGCATGGCGGCTACGGCTACATGCTGGAGTACCCGATTGCCCGTGCCTTTCTCGACACCCGCATCCAGACCATCTTCGGAGGGACGACCGAGATCATGAAGGAGATCATCGGGCGTGACCTCTATGCGGGCAAGCGCTCGCGTTGAGACCCGGCCCGCCGTCCGGCGGGGCACCGCCCGGTGGCCGCCGGTTCCACCGGCCGGCAAGTCCACTGGCCGAACCGGCGTCAGTCCAGCAGGTCCTCGATCACGATCGGGATGTGCCGCACCCGGATGCCGGTGGCGTTGTGGACCGCGTTGGCGACCGCCGCCGCCATACCGACCGTGCCGATCTCGCCGATCCCGCGCGCGCCGATCGCGTTGTGCAGGGTGTCCGGGTACTCCACGAAGTACACATCCACTTCTGGGGTGTCGGCGTTGACCGGCACCAGGTACCCGGCCAGGTCGGCGTTGGCGAACCGGCCGTTGCCCTCAATCGTCAGCCCCTCGTGGAGCGCCGCCGACATGCCCCAGATCATGCCGCCCATGAGTTGGCTGCGGGCCGCCTGTGGGTTGATGATCCTTCCTGCGTCGAACACGCCGAGCATCCGCGACACGCGGATCTCCCGTGTCAGCCGGTGCACCCGGACCTCGCAGAACTGGGCGCCGAACGAGGAGAACGAGTGCTTCGACAGTTCCTCGCCCGGTGCCGACGAACCGGTCGCCGTGATCGAGTCCCGGCCCAGCTCCCGCAACAGTTCACCGAACGACATCGACCGGCCGTCGGCCGCCACTCGGCCGTCCGCGTAGGCGGCATTGAGCCCGGTGAAGGGCGCGCCGTCAGCCGTGGCGGCAACCAGCAGGTCGTCGATCACCCGACCGGCGGCTGCCACGATCGCGGTTCCGGCGCTGGCCGTCGCCGTCGACCCGCCCGACAGACCACCGACGGGGAACGTCGAGTCGCCCAGCCGCGGGACAATGCGATCTGGCGGTATGCCCAGTGATTCCCCGCCCACCAACGACAGCACCGTGAGCAGGCCGGTACCCGGGTCGGCGCCGCTGGTGGACACCACTGCCGTCTCGTCCGCGCGCAAGGTGATCTCGATGGTCGCGGGGAAACGCGACGCCGGAAACACCGCGGTGGCCGTGCCGAGGCCCACGAGCCAGTCGCCCTCGACGCGCCCCTGCGGGCGCCGTTCTGCCCAGCCGAACCGCGCTGCGCCAATCCGGTAGCAGTCGTCCAGGTGTTTGCTCGACCACTCCAGGTCGTTGCCGGCCGGCCCGTGGAGTTGTTGCGCAGGCGCAGCTCAATGGGATCCAGGTCCAACTCGACGGCAAGTTCGTCGATCACACTCTCCAGCGCGAACGATCCCGGTGCCTCGCCGGGCGCCCGCATGACGGTCGTACGCGGAATGTGCAGCGGTACGATCTTCTGGCTGATCTCGATGTTCGGCACCGCGTAGGACGCCAGCGATCCGCGCGACGTCGGCTCGACGAACGAGCGGTCGATCGACGTGCTGCACCACGAGTTGTGGCGCAGAGCGACCAGCGCACCGTCTCGCTGCGCGCCCACCGTGATCCGCTGCACGGTCGACGCGCGACCCGCTGTCGCCGTGAACATCTGTTCCCTGGTCAGCGCGGCCTTGATCGGGCGGTTCAGTACCCGGGCCGCGGCGGCCGCCAGGAAGGCCGGGGCCGACGTTCGGGCCTTCCCGCCGAACGCACCGCCGACGAAGGGGCTCACCGCACGAACCCGGTCGGCGGCCATGCCCAGCGCGGTGGCCAGTTCACCGGCCTGGAGGCTGGCACTCTGGTTTCCGCTGTAGACGGTCAAGCAGCCGTTCTCCCACACGGCGACGGCTGAGTGCGGCTCCATCTGCGCATGGTGCTGGGGAGCTGTGGCGTACGTCGCGTCGACCACGACCGGGCTGTCCCCCAGGGCACCCTCGATGGACTCGACGGCGGGCGCCAGCACGGTCATCGTCGACGGGCGGCCGCCGCGTCGCTCCGGCTCGTCCTCGGCGTCGGCCAGTCCGTCGGCCAGCGACGTCCGTGCCGGGCGCTCGTCGTACCTCACGTCGACGAGCATCGCCGCGTCCCTGGCCTGCTCGAACGTCTCGGCGACGACGAACCCGATCGGCTGACCGTAGAACGTGACGGACCGGTCCTGCAGCGGCACCCATGTGTCGCCGTACCCCGGAATCGTGGGGGTCGTCAGTTCGAACGGGGCGAACGGCGAGTACACGCCGACCACCCCGGGCGAGGCCTTGGCCGCCGTCACGTCCATGGCCTCGATCTCGCCGTGCGCGATCGTGCTAAGGACGACTCGTGCACCGGCGCCCCGCGCAACGCGGCCTCCACGGAAGGCAGTCGCCATGGCACGGTGGCCACGCCGCCGACCGCGACCCGGGCCTCCACGACCCGGGAGTCGCGCACGTCCATCGCAACGGCCGCGGAACACAACGCGAACTCGTACGACTGCCTATCCCGCACCTTTATGTACGTGGAGTTCACGGCCCAGTCCAGCCGTGGCACGACCACCTCGGTGACCAATTCGCCAGGCCGCAGGTCGTGTTCTACCGCCGGTGTGGTGCCGGGCGTGCGGTAGAAGTCGGCCAGCCGCACCGTCCGCTCACCGGCCGCGCCGACCAGCCGGACCTCCGCGTCCAGACAGACGAGGGCGACGGCGAGATCACTGGCGTGCGTCGCGACGCAGTGGTCGCTGGTCCCGAGGATCGCGTGCATCCGGTTGGCACCCGTGATCGCCGGGCAGCCGCTTCCCGGTTCCCGCTTGCCACAGGGCACCGCGACGTCCCGGAAGTACGTGCACCGGGTGCGCTGCAACAGGTTCCCGCCGATGCTGGCCATGTTCCGCAGCTGCTGCAACGCGCTGGCCAGCAACGCCCGGCCGATCACGGGGTACACGGCGGGATGCCGGGCGACATCGCTCATCCGCTCCAGCGCGCCGATCCGCAGGCCGTCCGATGCGTCGATGCCGCGCAACGGCAGCCCGTTGATGTCCAGGACGTGCCCCGGCTTCATCACGTCGAGCTTCATCAGGTCGACCAGCGTCGTCCCGCCGGCCAGGTACGCGCCGCGCGCTGCGACGGCTTCGGCGACGCTCGCCGGAGCGGTGAGCTCAAACGGCCGCATCCGACCGCCCTGCGCGCGTCGATGCCGCTGCGTGTTCCATGGCCGCGACGATGTTGGGATAGGCCGAGCAGCGGCAGATGTTGCCCGACATGAACTCCCGGACATCTGCGACGCCCTGCTCGACTGCCGCCACTGCCGACATGATCTGCCCCGGCGTGCAGAAGCCGCACTGCAGCGCGTCCTGGTCGACGAACGCCCGCTGCACGGGGTGCAGTTCGTCGCCGTCCGAGAGCCCTTCCACGGTCGTGACCGGCTCGCGCACGGTGGCCGCCAGCGTCAGGCACGACAGCACGGTCCGTCCGCCGACGTGGACTGTGCAGGCGCCGCACTGGCCGCGGTCACAGCCCTTCTTGGGGCCCGTGATGTCGAGGCGTTCGCGAAGCGCGTCCAGGAGGGTCACGCGGGAGTCGAGACTCAACCGCGCGGTCCTGCCGTTGACTTCGAGTGAGATGTCCACGAGATCTCTTTCCGCAGAACCGAAACGGGTAGGTCCCGCGCCTCATCGCGGGACCGGCCCGGCGCTATCGCAGGCTTCGAGGTCAGCGGCCTTCGGCCAGCGCGGCGAGGACCTGGCCGTCGCGCCAGGTCTGCAGACGTGACTGGTAGAGCTTTTCGGCAGCCTCGATGGGACCGGTGCCGAAGAAGACCCGCAGGGGCGGCTGGTCCATGTCGACCAACGCGAGGATCGCGGCGCCGACATGAACCGGATCGTTGCTCGGGCGCGAGGCCGCGGCGCGCGCGTCGCGGATGGGCTGGTACTGCGGCAGGCCCTCCGGCCAGACCGCACTCGATCCGCCCCAGTCGGTGCCGTAGGCGGCGGGCTCGACGAGCGTGACCTTGATGCCGAAGCGAGCGACCTCCTGCGCGAGCGACTCGCTGAACCCTTCGAGCGCCCACTTCGAGGCGTGATAGGACCCCAGCAGCGGGAACGCGGCCACACCACCGATCGAGGAGATCTGGATGATGTGCCCGCTGCCCTGCTCACGGAGGATCGGCAGCACTGCCTGGGTCACGTGGAACGGCCCGAAGACGTTGACCTCCAACTGCTGCCGGAGTTGCTCCGGGCTGACCTCTTCGATTGCTCCGAACATGCCGTAGCCGGCGTTGTTGACGACGACGTCCAGGCCGCCGAAGGTCTCCCGCGCGGCTGCCACGGCGGCGAAGACCGCCTCCCGATCGGTGACGTCGAGCGCGAGCGGCAGGATCGCGTCCCCGTATTCGTCGACCAGGTCGCTGAGCGCCTTGACGTTTCTTGCCGTCGCCGCGACCCGGTCACCACGGCTCAGCGCGGCCTGAGTGAACTCCTTGCCGAAACCGCGCCCGGCGCCCGTGATCAACCACGTCTTGCCCACTGCGATCAGTCCCTCTCGTACCTGTGGACCCTTTGCCCCGCACAGAATGACTCAAATGACACTCAGTGTCAATGTGGCCGATCAGTGTCGGATTTACAGTGTGTGCCACCTGTCGGTACTTTGATGCCACCACGTGGTTCACCGTGGCATTGACAGCACGGCTCACCCGCAGCGCGGCGGCAGGTCAGGAGGAGCGGCTCATGCCGGACCCGATCGAAGACGGCGGAGACGGGGTACGCAGCGTCCTGCGCGCACTGGACCTGCTGTCCCTGTTCGACGAGTCGCACCAGTCCCGCACAGTGCGGGAACTCACTGACGCCAGCGGCCTGGCGAAATCCACGGTGGTCCGGCTGGTTGCCACCCTGGAACAACGCGGGCTGCTGTGGACAAAGGGCGACGGCCGGCTCGGCCCCGGCGCCGGGCTGCTGCGCTGGGCCGAACTCGCGCGTGACGCCTGGCAACTTCCGCCGCAAGCGGCGGAATACCTCCGGGCGCTGTCGGCCGACTCCGGCGGCGAATCCGCGCGCATCTACCTCCGACAGAGCACCACTCGCGTGTGCGTCGCCCAGCACGAGGGCACCCAGCCGCTGCGCCACGTGGTCCGGATCGGCGAAGCCATGCCGCTGTGGGCCGGCGCCTCCGGGCACGTGCTGCTGGCCGGTTGTTCCTCACAGGACCTGCGGCGCGCCGCGCTGGCGGCAGGGCGCGGGCCGGAAACCGAGGCGACGCTGATCGACCGAGTGCACCGCGCCCGGGCACAGGGTTGGGCCGTGAGCCACGGCGAACGCGAGGACGGCGTGTCCGGCGTCGCCGCGCCCATCACCGACACCACCGGCCGGATCGTGGCCGCCGTCGCGCTGGGCGGCCCCACCAGCCGGTTCACCGAGCAACGGATCGCGATGTTCCTCCCGGCCCTGACACGTGCCGCGACACAGCTGTCCGAACTGCGATTCCTCGGAGGCAGCTAGTGCCCGGCTCCAAGACCGACCAGGCATGGCAGCTGCTGGCCGGGATACGCGTACTGGACCTCACCAACGTCCTGGCCGGACCGTTCGCGTCCTACCAGCTCGCGTTGCTCGGCGCCGACGTCGTCAAGGTGGAGCTGCCGGGAACCGGCGATCTGGCCCGGCAACTGGGCGCGGACCAGGACCTCAACACCGACCGGCTCGGCTCCTCGTTCCTTGCCCAGAACAGCGGCAAACGGTCGGTCACGATCAACCTCAAGTCACCACGTGGACGTGAGGTACTGATGCGGGCCGCGCGAGAAGCCGACGTGATCGTCGAGAACTACCGGCCGGGCGTGCTCGATCGGCTCGGCCTCGGCTGGGAATCCCTGCACGCGGCCAGTCCTCGGCTGATCTACTGCTCGATCTCCGGCTTCGGCCAGGACGGTCCGCTGCGCGACCGGCAGGCATACGACCAGATCGTCCAAGGCCTGTCCGGGATGATGAGCGTGACCGGAACGGCCGACAGCGGCCCCCTGCGCGCCGGCTACCCGGTGGCCGACACCCTCGGCGGCATGGCTGCCGCGTTCGCGGTCGCGTCGGCGCTGGTCCAACGCGATCGGACCGGCACGGGAATCCGGCTGGACGTGTCCATGCTCGAAGCGGCGCTCACCGCCATGGGTTGGGTGGTGTCCAACTATCTGATCGCGGGCCAGGAACCAGTACCGATGGGCAACGACAACTTCACGGCCGCACCGTCCGGCGCCTTCGCGACTGCCGACGGCATACTGAACATCGCGGCCAACGAGCAGCGGCAGTTCGCCGCGCTGTGCCGTGTTCTCGACCGGCCGGAACTTGCCGAGGACCCACGCTTCGCCGAGCGCTCGATCCGTAAGGAACATCGTGCGGAGCTGACTCTGGAGCTGGAGAAGGCACTCGCCCGCCGATCGGCGCGGGACTGGGAATCGCTGCTTGCCGAGGCCGGGGTCCCGTGCGCGCGGGTGCTGACCGTCCCCCAAGCGCTGGCACACGAACAGATCGCCGCCCGCGGCTTCATACATCCGCTCGACTTCCCCGGCCGACCGGCCCGGGAACTGCACGTGCTCGGCAGTCCGGTGCACGTCGCGGGAACGGCTCCTGGACCGGCCGCACCGCCGCCTCTGCTCGGAGAACACACCGACGAACTGCTCGGCGAACTCGGCTACGACACCGCGGCCATCGCCGCACTGCGGGAGGAAGGAGCGGTATGAACACTCGGACCTTCGTCCACCGTCAAGGAGAGCGACAGCCGGCCCGCTGACCGTCGGCGCACGTCAAAGCCCACTCCCCCGGCCATCGCCTACCGTCCTCGCCCGGAGGGCGTATCATCAAAGTTAGCTGGTTGACTACAAACTTTTTGGAGTGTACCTCTGTGAGAGTGACCTTGCCGCTCTCGACGACCCGAGTCACACGGCGGAGCCGACGGTCCCGCCGGCCGCCAACGGCCACCAGAACCCGAGCACGACAAGGAGCTGTGGCATGAGCCTGCCCGGAGTCCACTTGCGCGAGGAGGTCATGCGCGAGGGAATGCAGATCGAGTCGGTGGAGATCACCACGGCCGACAAGGTCCGGCTGCTCGACGCGCTCTCGGAGACCGGCCTCTCCAGCATCAACGTCGGTTCGTTCGTGAGCCCTCGCTACACCCCGCAGATGAGGGCGGTCGACGAAGTGGTCCGGGAGTTCACTCCACGACCGGGCGTCGAATACACCTACCTCGCGATGAACCCCCGCGGCTTCGAGCGAGCTGCAGAGTTCCCTGTCCTCAGCCGGACGCCCTTCCCGCCACTGCTTGTCTGCCACCTCTGCGACACGTTCGTCAGACGCAACTCCAACCGCTCCCAGGCCGACGAGATCGCCGCGTGGACGGGAATCGCGGACCGCGCGCAGACGCTCGGCGCCCGGTCCGGAGGGATCGGCATCAACGCCGCCTGGGGATCCAACTTCGAGGGCCACTTCGACTTGGACGAGCGGCTCGCCATGCTGACCCGCGCCCACCGGATCTGGGCGGAGCGGGGTATTCCGGTCACGTTCGTGATGCTCGGTGATCCGATGAGCTGGAACACACCGGCGGAGACAAGCGCGACACTGGCGGCGGTGCTCGAGCGCTGGCCCGGCATCCGCCAGGTCTACCTGCACCTGCACGACGCGCGTGGCATGGCGCTCGCCTCGATCTACGCCGCGGTGACCGTCGTCGGCGACCGCGACCTGTACCTCGACACGACGGCAGGCGGTATCGGCGGCTGCCCCTACTGCGGCAACGGCCGGGCGACGGGCATGGCGGCCACCGAGGACGTCGTACACATGCTTGAAGGCATGGGCATCGACACCGGCGTCGATCTCGACAAGCTGCTCGCGGCCGTATGGCTGCTCGAGGAGATCATCGGGCGGCCGGTGCCGGGACGTCTCGCGCACGCGGGGCCGCGCCCATCGCCGGACCGGCTCTACGACCCCAACCTGCCGCTGGTGGAGACCTTCGACCAGGTCGGCCATTGGCGCTTCGGTGACGCTGTCTTCACCGCACCCCACCGGCCCTGGCGCGAACCGATCCCTGATCCCCGTCCTGTGGAGCGGCGGCGTCACATCGACACGGAGGTGCGGCCATGACGACGGTGGAAGCCGACACGGTGCTCCTCGAAGAGACGAGTGGCCACGTGCGCCTGTTGACGCTGAACCGGCCGGAACGGCGCAACGCCTTTGACAGGGAGCTCTCCGCCCGCCTGGCGCAGGCCATAGCTGCTGCCGAGGCGGACCCCGACGTGTGGGTCGTCGTCGTGACCGGCAGTGGAAGCGCGTTCTGCGCCGGCGCCGATCTCAAGGCGATGGCCGCTCAGGACGGGGGCAAGGCGCGTCAGCTTCGCCCACCGATCGCGGTCCACCGCGGAATTTTCGAGTTGATGACTCAGATGCAGACACCTGTCATCGCCGCGATCAACGGCCCCGCCGTTGCCGGCGGCCTCGAACTGGCGCTGGCATGCGACCTGCGGGTCGCCGCCGAGGACACGCATTTCGGGCTCCCCGAGGCCAAGCGAGGCATGGGAGCGGCGTTCGGCACAGTGGTGCTGCCCCGCCTGATCCCGCCCGCCATCGCGATGGAGTTGCTGTTCACCGGCCGCTCGATGAGCGCCGAAGAAGCCTGGCGTCTTGGTCTCGTCAACCGGATCGTCCCCACCGGCCAGGTGCTTGCGGCAGCGATGGAGCTCGCCGACACGATCGCCGCGAACGCCCCACTGACGGTGCGGCGCATGAAGGCCAACGTGTACGGCACTTCCGGCCTGCCGCTGCAGGCCGCGCTTCAGTTGAACCTCGGCCCGGACCCCTACGCGAGCGAGGATCGCGTCGAGGGCGTCCGGGCGTTCGTGGAGAAGAGGGAACCACGATGGCAGAACCGATGACCAGGGCGACGCTGGACGCTCTGTTCCAGCCGCGTTCCGTTGCCCTGATC
Organism: Streptomyces sp. NPDC008092; assembly: GCF_042957285.1. Lineage (NCBI taxonomy): Bacteria > Bacillati > Actinomycetota > Actinomycetes > Kitasatosporales > Streptomycetaceae > Streptomyces > Streptomyces sp. NPDC008092. The sequence continues at coordinate 9,340 of NZ_JBIBHY010000033.1, read as the reverse complement.
GGGGCGAGTTCGTCGCCGGGCAAGATCGGTTATCGGATCGTCGACAACCTGATCGACAACGGGTACGCGGGACAGGTCTACCCCGTGAACCGCCGCGGCGGCGAAGTTCGCGGTCTGCCCGTCTATCCGGACGTCGCGTCATTGCCCGGGCCGGCCGATGTGGCCTACGTGCTGGTGCCGGCCGACGCTGCCGTGGAAGCGGTGCGGGAACTGGCCAAGGCCGGTACCAAGGTGGCGATCGTATCGGCAGCCGGATTCGGCGAGACCGGCACGGAAACGGGGCGGGCGCGGGAGTCTGCGCTGACCCAGGTGGCCGCGGAGACCGGGATGCGGATCGTCGGTCCCAACTGCAACGGGATCTACAGCGCGGCACACGACGTGTCGATCGGCTTCAATACGGCTCACGGCATCCGGCACGAACGTGGCGGCGTGACCGTCCTCTCGCACAGTGGTGCGTTGTTCTCCACCGTCATGCTGCTCGCCCGCGAGCAGGGGATGGGGTTGTCATCGTTCGTCTCGGTGGGCAACGAATGCGACCTCAATATGCTGGACTACCTCGAGTACTTCGCCGAGGACGAGGCGACCACGTGCCTGGCGCTGGTCATCGACTCGATCCACGACGGCGAGCGGTTCGCCCGCGCGGTGGCCGGCGCCAAGGCACGGGGTAAGTCGGTGCTCGCGCTCAAGCTCGGCACCTCCGAAGTCGGTGCGTCCGCAGCCGTCGCGCACTCGAGTCGCATGGCGGGCAGCGCCGTGGCCTACGCGGCGTTCCTCGCCCACCACGGCGTAGGCACGGTGGACACCATCGAGCAGTTGGTGGCGGCCGCGGTCCTGGCCGAGGGAAAGCCGAGGCTACCGGCCAAACCACGAATCGGGGTGACCACGATGTCCGGTGGCGCGGGCACGATGGTGGCGGACGCCGCGAGCCGCCGCGCCATCGAACTGCCTCCGCTGTCGCCCGACACGCATCGGAAGGTCGATGAGCGAGCGCCGGGCGGCCACATCGAGAACCCGGTCGACCACGGCACGCTCCAGGGGCTCCTGGGCGTCGGCGCGACGCTGAGACTGGTCGCAGCGGACACCGGCATCGACGTGGTGCTCCACTACTACCACCCGATGATCACGGACGACCAGCGTGCGGGATTCGCAGGCAAGTTGGTGGAGAGCAAGCGTGTCAGTGACAAGCCGCACCTGTTGCTGGCCCCCGGGGGGATCAGTCCCGCCGAACGCGCTCTCTACGCCGCGTCCGGCATTCCGGTGCTGCGGGACACGGAAGTCTGCATGGCGGCGATCGCGGCCGTGGGCCGCGCTGCCGAGGCGGCTCCGTCCCCCACTGCCGGACCGTCTTCGACAGCCGTTCTGGACGGCGTCGCGGTCGGCCCACTCGATGACATCACCAGCACTCGGTTGCTGGTCAGGGCCGGCGTGCCGATGGCGCACATCGCCGTCAGCACGACTCCCGACGAGACGGTGAGCGCTGCTGTCGACATCGGATGGCCAGTGGTCATCAAGGGGATCGTGCCGGGAGTCGCGCACAAGTCCGATCTCGACCTCGTGGTGGTGGGTATCGACGGCGAAGACGCCGTCCGTCGCGAGGCCGGGCGACTGTTCGATCTGGGTGCTTCGGTTGTTTCGGTCCAACCCCTGGTCAAGGGTGATATCGAGGCGCTCGTGGGTGTGGTGACAGAGCCCGGGCTCGGCCGCTTCGTGGTCTTCGGCCTCGGTGGAGTTCACGCGGAGGCGATCGCCGACCTGGCCATGGTTCCCGCCGGCGCCGACGCCGGCGAGATCCTCGCGGCGCTCGCGCGAACGAAACTCGGCGCGGTGCTGCGCAGTCCTCGTTGGCGAGCGAAGCAGACGTTCGAGGCCTTCGCCGACGTGGTCGGACGGCTCGCCGCGTTCGCCCTGGGCGCCGGGCCGAGCCTGGAAGCCGTCGACATCAACCCCATGCTCATCCGGGGTGCCGAGATTGTCGGCGTCGACGCTCTGGTCGTCGTACGGCCTGCAGATCCGCCACTGGCGTCCAAGTGAAGGTCGGCAGCCCCGGCGCGTGCCGGGGCTGCCCTCACGACTCCTAACAAAAGGAGGCTTCTCGACAGGCACCTGCGTCGCCGCGCCTCCAGATGCCGTGTACCCGCCTATCCGTACAATCTCTGAATTCGATATTGCCGTTTTTCCAGAGAGGATTGACTTTCAGCCCTCGACCTGCGGCCGTGCGGCTCCGGGGGGAGGGAGGAGCGCGTCGATCAGCATGTCGACGTCTTCGAGCGCCCGCTTGATCGGAACCTCTCGCGGATCCAGCATCGCCTGGTAAGCCGCACCTCGGAGGGCACCGACGATCAGCCGAGCGACCGCCGCGCTGTCGACGTCGGGGGAAACGGTGCCGGCGGCCATGGCGGCGTTGATCGTCTTTTCAAGACCGGCACGTTGCGAGCGATGGAGTTCGCGCATGCGCTCGTTCAACAGCGGGACCGGCAGCAGGGCTTCGAACATGAGGACGTAGAGCGCCTTCATGTGCTGCGATTTGGCACGCCAACTCTTGCGCATCTCTCGGACCAGGCCATGGATCGCGTCCGCACCGGAGGTGCCCTGAAGCTCATAGGCCAGGTGGTCTTTCGACCAGTCGACCACCATACGCTCGATCAGGGCCCACAGCAGTCCTTCCTTCGATCCGAAACGCGCGGTCACGAGTCCGTGGGTGTACCCGGCACGATCGCCGATCGCGGCAAGCGTCGTGCGCTCATAGCCGCGTTCCGCGACGAGATTGGCGGCCGCGTCCAGGAGCTTGCCGGTCGACACCGCAGCGCGCTCCTGCTTGGTCTCCGGCATCCGTCGGGTGACTGCCAATGCGCTTCCTCTCTGCGGCGGGACGGCCGAACTGATCGTTCCCCCTGGTGACGAACCGATTCTATCAAGGGAAAAAAGTTGATTGCCAACTATAATATTTCTGCCTAGAGTCGGGTACATGCCGCCGAGCGCCGAGTGATGGCCGGCCGAACCACGTCGTGGTGGCCGAAGATCTTCAATGCAGGCCGGACGGCAGCGCACATGCGGCCAATCGGTATACCGGGGCTACCGATCCGTTCCGACGAGTCGATCGAGGACGTGGAATGAAGCGTTATGAGCACTGGATCGGCGGACACCCGCACATACCAGCCGCCGGCGAATACCTCACTTCACACGCACCTGCCTCGGACACCGCGGTATGCGAGATCGCGGCGGGTTCCGCCGAGGACGTGGCCGCCGCTGTCGAGGCAGCCAGGCAGGCAGCTGCCGGCTGGAAGAACCGCAAGCCCGGCGAGCGCGGCCGGATCCTGGCCGCGATCGGCGCCGGAATCCGCGCGCAGGCCGAGTCCCTCGCCTCACTGGAGACCGCGGAGTCCGGAAAGCCTGCCTGGCAGGCGCCGCGTGAGGTGGAAGGAGCTGCCGCCTACTTCGACTTCTACGCGGGGCTGGCGAACATCCCCGGCGGCGATGTCATCGACCTGGGACCCGGTATCCATGGGTACACGCTGCGCGAGCCCTTCGGAGTCGTCGGCGTGATCACCCCGTGGAACGTGCCTTTGAACCAGGCGGCCCGCGCCATCGCTCCGGCTCTCATGGCCGGCAACACCGTGGTGGCGAAGCCGGCGGAGGTCACCTCGGCCACCACGTTGGAGTTGGCCCGCATCGCCACGGTGGCGGGTTTGCCCGACGGCGTTCTCAACGTCGTCACCGGGACCGGCCGGGCATCGGGCGCCGCGCTCGTCGCACATCCCGACGTGCGCAAGGTGGCCTTCACCGGATCGGTCCGGGCGGGGCGCGAGATCGGCAAGATCGCCGCTGAACGAATCCTCCCCTTGACGCTGGAACTAGGCGGGAAGTCCGCGAACATCGTCTTCGCGGACGCCGACCTCCAAGCCGCTGTCCGCGGGTCGATCATGGCCTTCGTGGGGAACGCCGGGCAGGTGTGCACGGCGGGTACGCGACTGCTGGTCGCTGACCAGATCCACGATGCCTTCGTCGCCGGGTTGCTGAAGGCTCTCCCCGATCTGGTCAAGCCGGGGAAGACCTATGGCCACCTGACCACGGAGGACCAGTACAACAAGGTGCTCTCGTACTTCGAGGTGGCTCACCAGGACGGGGCGGTCCTCGCCATCGGCGGCCGCCCGGTCGGCGAGGGCTGGCTGGTCGAGCCGACCGTCTACACCGAAGTCACCAACGACATGCGCATCGCCCGCGAAGAGGTGTTCGGGCCGGTGCTTGCTGTTCTCAGGTTCTCCTCCGAGGAGGAGGCTGTCCGGATTGCCAACGACAGCGACTACGGACTGGCTGCCGGCCTGTGGACGTCCGACCTCGGCCGCGCCCATCGGGTTGCCGCACAACTCGAGGCGGGTCAGGTCTACGTCAACGGGTGGCAGGCCGGACTCGTCGAGGGACCCTTCGGCGGATACAAGACCAGCGGCTACGGTCGCGAGAAGGGCCTCGAGGCCTTGCACCACTACACCCAGACCAAGTTCGTGTCGGTGAAGTTGTGAGCGGCGCGGGACGCGCTTCGTCGCGGGACTGAGCCCCTCCGGCGACAGAAAAAACGGACAGCCAAGAGCGAGCCTTAGGCGCCGGCATCGCCGGTCACAAGTCGCGTGCCGATGTCGTCCTGGCGCGGTTCCCTTGAAGTGACGTCGAGCCCACGCGAAATCGTTGGCAGCATGCTGCTGAGAGGAACGAGGTTCCGGCAACGGGAGAGCCATGCTGGCTGCTCCAGAACGTGTACTCGAACGCAGCCGTGAGCAAGACGTGTTGATCTGGCATCCGCCCGCTGGAGACGAGAAGTGCGCGGGTGACGGCGACTTCCACACTGGCAACGGCGTCACCATTTGGGCTCTGGCAGCGATCGCGGAGAGCCGTCGCAGTCCGTGACGGCGCTGCTCCGTTCCGCACCGCGAGCAGAGGTACACCCCACAGCGATTCGCCCGGACGTGACGCCCCTTCACATCACGGTGAGCCAGGGGAACCGTCGCCTCGGTGTCGGCGTCCAAGACATGAGCCACGACGAAATCGCCTGGCAGGACGCACAGTTCCGACCTGTCAGCCCCTGCCACGTTTTGCACGTGTCTTGGGGGCGGTCAGGCCGTTTACCGGGTATGGGGGAACCACACATTCGGCTGCGCCGCATCGGCCTGGTGTACCTCGTGTTGGCAGTTGCTGGGGTAGCTGGCGCGCTGTGGCTGGCGTACTTGTTCAAGCTCCCCGTCCCGGCGACGGCGGTAGCGCTGCTTCCCACAGCGGCAGGGTTGTATCTGTCTTGGGCCACATTGCGTTCGAGCAGGTCGGCCCCGATGTCCCCACTCTCACCGAGCTCCCTCGCTGACCAATTGGCGGTAGCTGTGCGGCAGCAGTGGGAGATCGAAGCCGGCGTACGGGGTTTGCATGATCCCCGCCCGCTCAGAGTGACCTGGACAGCAGCGCCCGAGCCGCTGGTCGAGGAATGGGCTCAACTGACGCAGATGGCGGCGGAGCAACAGGCGGGAGCGGCTAATGTTCCGTCAACGTGGGCGGCCGCGCCAGCTGAGCTCGCAGGCAGCGGTGGGCAGATCCTTCGAGTCTTCCTGGAACAGGTGCCGACCCGGCGGTTGTTGATCCTTGGAGGGCCGGGGTCAGGGAAGACCCTGCTGCTGGTACGGCTACTGCTGGGGCTTATCGAATGCCGCGTCCCGGGGACTCCCGTGCCGGTGTTGTTCACGCTGTCGTCGTGGGATCCGGCCAAGCAGGACCTCAAAGCCTGGCTCGTGCAGCAACTGTCGCAGGACTTCGATGAGCTCGCCGTTCCGAGTACAGCCACGTTCGGCTGTCCGAGCCGCGCCGAGGATCTCCTGACGCATCGGTTGATCCTGCCGCTGTTGGACGGTTTCGACGAACTACCTGCTCGGGCCAGGGGCATGGCGCTCGACCAGATGAACAGTGTCCTGCCGCCCGGTCATCCAGTGGTCCTCGCCAGCCGCGCCACGGAATACGCTCAGGCCGCCGCTCCGGTTGCCGCGCTGCCGCGCAAGTTGGGTGGGTCGGCCGGGATCGAACTGCTCCCGCTGGATCCCGAAGAGACGGCAACTTACCTATGCCGGGACGCCGGAGGCGCGGGGACACCGGCTGCGGCCCGGTGGGACCGAGTACTGCACAGCCTGGGATCGGGCGTCGCGGTGGCCCAGGCGCTGAGCACACCGTTAATGGTCTTCCTCGCTCGGACTATCTACAATCCGCGTACGGGAGAGGCACTAGACGCGGTTCCGTGCCCCTCGGAACTACTGGACAACCCGGATCTCGACAGCCGTGCGGCTGTCGAGGCCCACCTGTTTCGGGCGTTCGTGCCCGCGGCCTACCGGCCGCACCCGCGTACACCCTCTCCATGGTCGGCTGCGGACGCGGAACGAGCGCTGCGGTGGCTTGCCCGGCATACCGAGCGCGTGAGTGCCGGGACGACCAACTTGGCCTGGTGGCAGCTGCACCGGGCCATCCCTTCATGGCTGCCACCTGTGCTCATCGGCGCCCTCGCGGCAGTTCTGGAATTCGGCGTGAGCTGGGTATCCAACCAGCTCGTCTGGCACCTGGCCTCCGGCAGTGAAGTGATCACGTGGTCATCGGCGTCCACAACCGGGATGCTCGCAGGTCTCGTTGGCGGGCTCGCGGGGCGTATGCCCGGTGGGCTGACCGGTGCTCTGATCAGCTCAGGGGAGGTGTTCGTCGTTGACCTCGTGAACAATCCGCACAGCGACTACACCCCTCCGATGTGGCATGTGCTGACCGCCGGCTCGGTCTACGGCTTCATCGGCGGCCTCATGGGGGAACTGGCCTTCACTCTGGCGGCGAGACGAGCAAGTGGTGAGCGGACGCCGCTGCGCAGCCGACGGAGATGGAATCGAGGCTTTGCCACCCTGGGTCTCGCAGTGGGTGCCGGGTACGTGTACGTCGACGTTCTGGACGACGACCACCCACAGCAGATGCTGCCCGTCGCCGTCGCACTGGCCTGCCTCTTCTGCCTCGTCGGCGGCCTTGCTGGTGGACAAAGGGTGAGAGACACGGAGGTGCCCCCAGCGACGGCCATCAGGTGGTCGTGGGACTGGGGCGGTCTTCTCATCGGACTCGGCGGGGGCGTAGCGGTCATCCTGCCGGCGTGGACCGAGGACGTATTCCATTTCGGGTTTTCCCAGGGGCTTGCGAACGCGCTGACAGGGATGACTGGAGACATCTTCCTGGGTTCGACTCCGTTTGCAGCCGGTGCCCTGTCCGTGTACTGCCTCGCGGCTGGTGTCACCTGCGGAATCAAGGCCGCAGCGGCGGACCTCACCAGCGCGCCAGGGCCGTCGGCACTCCTCGGCCACGACCAGCACACGTTCCGCAAGCTCGGCGCGGTGACTGCACTGGCCGTGGGGCTCGCCATCGGGCTCGCGTGCTGGTGCGCGGCCTTCTCCCAGAGTCAGGGCCGCCAGCTCGTATACCCGGCCAGCTTGGAGACCATTGGGTGGGCCATGACCATGCCCAAACTGCTGCGCGCCCTGGTAACAGGTGCCATGGTCGGGATCGTGGTCGGTCTCGCTGTCGCCTGGAATCAGGCTGCCTGCGGCAAGCTGGCCATCGCACGCGGCTACCTGGCCCTGCGACACCGGCTCCCATGGCGGCTGATGGCCTTCCTTGCAGATGCTCACCAGCATCGCGGGGTGCTACGGCAGGCCGGAGCCGTCTATCAGTTCCGGCACATCGAGTTGCAGCGGTATCTTGCGGCAAGCTCTCGCCAACGGTGAAGTGCGACGAATGGGCGACCGCTGCCGTCTCCAAGACGCGACGTACCGCTCTCGCTTTGGTCGATCCGAAGGGACGGCAGCGTGCCGATTCCCTTGCGATCGTCAGGGTTGCAGCGGGTCCGCGATCAAGCGGTGACCATCTCACGGGGCTTCGCGGCAAGCAGGCCGGGACTGTAGGCCCAGTAGTCGTCGACGGGTCAGGGAAGAGAGGCAACCCCCACCGAGCTGCGCTACGGCGAGCTCGATGTTCGGGTGTCCGGGTGGCACGCCGGCCCACAGCAGGTACAGCACGCCCAAGCAGTCCCTGAGGGCATGTCGACCAACCGTGTGAGGTCGGAGTACGGGACGAGGCTCGAACATGTACCGGATCGCAGCGACGATCGAGTTCCGTCAGTACGGCTCGAACACAGAGTCGCTCAGAGTCCGCTCAAGCACGGCAGAGGAGACACGGAACCGGGCATCCCGAGTATGTCCATGCTGCGCGCGACCTGTTCGACCTCGCGGGCATCGTGATCTCGTCGGATCAGTAGGTTCGGGCCGGTAGGGAGACTGCCCTGGTCCGTGGCGGCGGACCGGGGCACTCGTCGCGAGCGTCAGGCGACCGCCTCGGCGGCGTCCCGGATGAGGTCGGCGACGGCCCTGGGGTGGCTGAGCATCACGACGTGGGACGAGTCCGGCACTTCGACGACCTTGCGCGCGTTGGCGCGGCTGTACATCCAGCGCTCGCAGGCCGGCGGGATCGCCTTGTCCTGGCCGGCGACCAGCCCCCACGTCGGGATCGTCTTCCAGGCCGCGGCCGTGGTCGGGAAGGTGAAGGAATCGGCGTCGAACGGGCGCTGCGTGGCCTGCAGGACCCGGAAGTCGGCGGCGGAGATGTCGGCGGCGAAGGCCGCCTGGCCGTCCTTGCTCAGGTACAGGTCGGTGCCGGTCGTGCCGTCGGCCTTCGTGTACGGCACCGGCACGCTCACCGGCAGGACCTCGCTGCCGGGGAACTTGCCGATGAGATCCCCCTGCGTCTCGCCCACCTCGGGCACGAACGCGGCGATGTAGACCAGCGCCTTGACGTTGCTCTTCCCGGCCGCGGCATTCGTGATGACCGTGCCGCCCATGGAGTGCGCCACCAGCACGACCGGTCCGCTGATCGAGTCCAGCAGACTCGCGATGTACGGGGCGTCGGTCGGAATGCCCCGCAGCGGGTTCGACCCGCAGATCGTGGTGTAGCCCTTGTCCTGCAACCTGTGGATGGTGGCGTTCCAGCAGGACGAATCGGCGTAACCGCCGTGCACCAACACGATCGTCGGCTTCACCTTCGGTCTCTCCTTGCTGTCACCGGTCGCGGCCGCCGCGTCGGCGGTTCCTTCCGAGCCGGCTGTCAGCGCCGCCGCCCCGGCCAGCGCCGCTCCGGCGGCCAGTACCTGACGACGGGAAACCTCAGTACTCATGGGACTCCTCACGCACGTGGGTTGAGAACGAGTCTCAGAAGCTGTTGTCTTTTCGGGCGTGATCGGTGCGTTTCCGCTGGTCGGGGATAGCAGTGGTGATTCCGTGGGAGTCGTGGCCTGTCG
>NZ_JBIBHY010000032.1:0-36664 GCF_042957285.1 Streptomyces sp. NPDC008092 | reverse complement strand
CGACGACCCGACAGGCCACGACTCCCACGGAATCACCACTGCTATCCCCGACCAGCGGAAACGCACCGATCACGCCCGAAAAGACAACAGCTTCTGAGACTCGGGTCGAGGGCGGACAGTCCTGAGATCGGGGATCGGATCTGAAGGATCGGGTGACTCGTCGATCATGGCGGCTGCGTTGGCTCCGAGCTGTGGTGCGTCAGCTCGGCTGAGGCGTCCCCAGTGGGATTCTCACAGAGCGTGGCAGTTTCGGCGCGTGAGTCAGCTCCAGTAGCTGCCGCTGGTCGCTGCTGCCTCCGACGTCTGGAGCTTGAGTTGCTGCCTGCAGGAGGTGGTGGCTGCCGTCGCCCAGTCCCGGAAGGCTTCGGGGTCCCCTGCCAGGCCGTGGAGTTGCCGGGCGGACTCCTGAGCTTGGACCATCCAAGGCGCGAAAGCATCCTCGGCCAGGACGTGGTCGAAGCGTTGCCGCGCGATGGCGATCTCACCGGTCAGTCCAGCGGCGATCCCGGCGTGGTAGTTGTCCCAGAGGTAGCCGGGGCGAGGCTTCTGTGACGTCAGGAAGTCGGTGGTGGAGGGCAGGTCAATGAACCTGGCCCGGTTCTCCAACGCCAGGTCGGCGGCTCGCCGCGCGAGGCTCTGTGCGTCGAGGGCGAACTGGGTGGGGTTCACGGACCGCTCGAATCCGGGCTCACGACCGCCGACGTCGAATGCCAGATGGCCTCTGTCCTGCCACAACCACATCACGCCGACGTTCAGATAGCTGCCGTCGTTCCGGCCCGGCTGGAACTCGGCAATGCCCAGCCACCAGCCGTGGTCGTCGATCCATGTGCGTGATCTTCCGCGCTGCTGGAGACCGAGCGGCCGGAGGACCTCGCGGGCGGCCGCCGTGACCAGGCGGGAAGCGGGGGATGTGGCTGTCATGCGGATCATTGTCCGCCGCTTTGCCGTGCGAGCTCTAGCCGGGCTGGCCTGCGGTGAGGTCGGGCGGCAGGGCCTGGGTTTCGATCGCCAGGCGGCGTGCGGCTTCGGTGTGCAGGTCGTTGCGCTCGCGCCAGCGGGGTGAGGCGAACAGGCCGGTAAGAGCGACGGTTTCGGGGTAGGCGGCGAGTTCGATGCGGTCCTCGGTGGGGCGGTGGGGGTCTCCGTAGGGGTCCTCCACCCAGGCCACGTCGAAGCCCGCCACCTCCAGCAGGGCCTCATCGGAAAGCGCGCGCGTCCTGTCCATGGAACGACCATCACGGCTCTGGTGAGACAGGCCAGATCAGATGAGGCACAATCCGCCCTGAAAGGTGAAAATCGGTCACGGTCGGCCATGTATGCCGGGAATCGGTCGACTACCACCTGAGACGGCTGAGACACCACCGGGACCAGTGAGACGGGACAGCTTCGACCGGCCTGTCTCAGATCGGCGGCCGACCGGCCATCGAGTGGCCATAGGTCGTGAGATTCGGCCACGGAATCTGAGATCCCACAACTGTCCAAGCAGAGCAGTTCGCCGGGGGCAGACAGGAAAGATCGCGGAAAGACTGGTCAACGAGTGCGAGGGCATGTCAACGTAGACGACCTTGCAAGAAACCCCAGGTCAGAGGAGTGATTGCCCGTGACCGTAGCCCCTACGGGCCCCGGTTTCTCCACCACCGTCGAAGCCCTGCGACTGCGGGAGTGGCAGCTAGGCCCCGGCCAGCCGACCCTGGTCATGGACCAGTTCTCCGCCGAGGACTTCCACCTGATCGTCGATGACCGCGCGGACGTACACGTCAGCAGCAAGGACGGCAGGTTCTACCTCGGCTGGTTCCCACTCGGCCGCGTCGGCACGAACGGCGAGGGGTGGAAGATCGCCGTCACCGGAACTGCCAAGGTACGCGGCTACCACCTGTCGTTCGACACCGAGACGCCGGCCGACATCGTCGCCGCCGCCGTAGCACGCGTGCTGGAGACCTCACGCCGCCTCTGACAGCGCGGACACCGTCACACAACGCCGGCCCTGTGAGTGAGCTGGCCGTCCGAACGGCAGCCCGTTCCACCGCACCCGTTTCCCCGCACCCCAGGAGGCTGTTCGTGACGTCCCCGGAGATGACCGTCGGCGATCTCATCACCCTGCTGTCCGCCTGCGACCCGCACGCTCCGGTCCGCCAGGCCATGAACCCGTTCTTCCCGATGGCCCACCGCTTGGCGCAGGTCCTGCAGTCGGTCGACGAGATCGGCCGGACCGTCGTCTACCTCGCCGAAGGGCGGGGCGAGGACGCCCAGCTCGGCCACCTGCCACCGGAGGTGGCCATCGAGCTGACGTGGCAGGGCCCCGTCCAGGCACCCCCGCGCCGCCCCCGCCGCCGCGCCGGCGGCAACTAGATACGCACCAAGCTCTTGGAGGCGCCCCTGTACCCCGACTTCCCGCCCGACTCGTCCACCCCGCGCGGCGGCCAGCCCGTGTTCTGGGTGGGCCCCCGGCATCTGGCCGGTGACGACGGGCGCCTCTACGACGTCGTCGCCGACATGCTCGCCGGCCTGGGCTGGACGAGCCTGACGATCGTCCGTGGACGGCACGAGCCGGACGAGGCCCCGGAGGACCGCCAGGTCCTGCGCAGCACCGTCCTGCACATCAGCCCCGACGCCCTGCGCTGGGCCCAGTGGGGCTTGGCGGACGAGCCGTTCCACCTGGGCGAGCTGCCGATCGCCTGGCAGGTCTCCGCCCGTGCCGAGGCGAGCAGCCCGCTAGCCCAGTGGTCGGCTTACTTCACCCGCGACGTCCCCGGTGAGGCGGTGGCCGACTTCCTCGTCGCCCTCGACGCAAGCGACCAGCCTGCCGTAACGCTCGCCGGATCCGAGCTGGTCCTAGACGCCGTCGCCGCCCACGGATGGTTCCGCAACATCGACCAGCCCCAGGCGGCAGCGACGGACCCAACGTTCACCTCGCACATCAGCCTCGGCGAGGTCCCGCCCCTCATCCATGACGCCAACCCGCAGGTCCTGGCCGCCGAGGCCGACGAGACAGGGCTGGCCGGATGGCAGGCATGGGCCGAGCCCGTGCTCGGCGCACCGTGCCTGTGGGCGGCCTCCTTCGCGGCCAGCGTCCCCCACGATCTCGTGGCCGCCTTCGCCGCCTCCCTCAGCTCGACGGCACCGGTCCTGCGCCGTGTGCTGCCCGCGGCTACACGGGAGCGACTGCTGCGGGCGCCGGCCTAGCGATCAACGGCGCTCTTGTGCCTGACAGGAGAAGCCCGGTCCTCCCGAACGGGATGCTGTTGGTTAATTCGGGCCTGGTTGCTTCGCCCCGTCGCTATGCGGCGGGGCGAAGTGCTGTCAGGGGGCTGGTGCGGGTGCGGGCTCTTGGTGTGCCGGTGAGCCAGGCATTGATGCGGATGAGGTTGACGGCGGCGCCGGTGAGCTGGTGCTGGAGACTGGTCTTGGCCAGGCCGCAGTAGCGGGTTCTGCGCAGGCCGCAGGCGTGCACTGCTTGGGAGATGGTGCCCTCGACACCGGCACGGATCTTGTAGCGGTCCTTCCACCCGTCGGTTGCCTGAAGCTTGCGCGCCTGCTGGAGTGCTTCATATTCGTCGCGGGGCCTGAGGTTGATTTCCCGGCACCGGGGCTTGGAAGAGTTGACACATTCCCGCAGTTGAGGGCAGGGGCCGCAGTCAGCGGGGGAGAACCGGACCCGGACAGTCGGCAGGCCCTCCTCCGAACGGCGCTCGGCCCATTGCGTGCTGACAACGCCGTTCGGGCAGGTCACATGCCGGTTGTCCCAATCGATGGTGAACGCGTCCTGGCCGAACGCGGCATCGCCGCGGGCGTGCGGCACGGTCACCGTTTTCAGCGGTCCGTGCAGGTCGACCCGGTGGTCACGGCCGGCCGCGGCCAGGGCGCCACCGTTGGCATAGCCGGTATCCACCCAGTGCTCGCCCGGCAGCAGATCCCGCCGGGCGAGTTCGGCGTGGACCGGGGCGGCCATCCGGTCGTCGGAGACACTGCCCAGGGTGGTCACCACGCTCGTGACCAGATGCGGGGTGTCGTCCTCACACGTCTCAGTGACGTGGACCTTGTAGCCGTCCCAGTTGATGTCGCGCTTTCCACCGGTGCGAACTTCGAGGTCATAGGGGGTTACCAGGCGCATCGGGCCCGGTGGCCGGTCTTTTGGGCCCCGACGGGCCACCTCCCCGTCAACCAGATGGAAGTACTGCACCCACACCTGCCGCAGCACCTCGACTTCCGGCAGTTCCCGCAGGCCCGGTGGCGTGTCCTGGGCCCAGATGTTCCGCAACAGGTGCATGCCGTCATCGCCCACCCGCCGATACGTCTGGTCCCGGCGAGACCGGTCCTTGGGGAACCGGGAGTCCTCGGCCCGGGTGGCATAGTGCCTGAACCATTCCGGCCGGGCCCGCTCGCTCAGCCAGCCCGGCTCGGCCAGAGCTACGGCGTTCAGCGCGGAGCGCAGGGTTTCCGTGACCAGTTCCAGCTGGTTCAGCGCGCGCACCGCGGACAGCACGTGGGTGGAGTCGGTCCGTGCCTTGCCCCGGGTGGTGATCAGTCCCTGCCGCCGGGCGGCCGCCAGGACCGTGTCCAGGATCTCCCGGCCGCCGTCGGCTCCGACGAGCCGGTCGCGGAACTCCGAGAGCACCGAGTAGTCGAATCCGGCATCGGCCAGCTCCAGCCCGAGTGCGTACTTCCAGTCGATACGAGCCCGCACCGCCTCCGCGGCCTGCCGGTCGGTCAGCCCCTCCACGAACTGCAGCACTAGCACCATCGCGAGGCGCCCCGGTGACCAATCCGGTTTCCCCCGTGCCGGGAACGGGCCGGCGAACTGCCCGTCGCTGAACAACGGCCCCAGTTCGTCCCGCACCCGGATCGCCAGGCTCCCTTTTGGGAACGCTGCCCGCGTCACCCGCACCGTCTCCGCCGGGATCTCCCCAGGCCCCTTCGGCTGCATCGACATCCGCACCCGCCCCATACGACAACGTCGGCCTTCAAGACCACAACCGGGTCTTGAAGGCCGACGTCACGCACAGGCCCGAATTAACCAACAGCATCTCCCGAACGGAGGCCGGGCTTCTGGCATTCCGTCTGCGGCTTCGTTGAGCCGACGAAGAGCAGCCAGGGATACGGGTCCAACGCGTGGGGTCTGCCTGGCTCCAGGCGGAGAAGTGGGGTGAAGTGGGGTCGGCTCTGGGTAGCGGTGGTGATTTATCACGTGGTATTGCCAGCGCCTCCAGCGAGGGAAGGTGGCCACGTTTTGGCGTAGTGGTGCCACTCAACATGTGGTATTTGCAGCCCCGTTGAAGTGGGGTGAAGTGGCCAAGGTATGGCGTAGCGGTGCCACGTTCCTGTGCGGCTGAATAGCCATATGCCTCGAACTGAAGATAAGCAGCAGCCAGCCCTTGAACTCCGCCTCGGTGGAGTGCACGTCGTCGTCCAACGCATCTCGCCCTGGCTCGCGGCGGCCGTCGTCACAGCCTTTGTTACGACGACGGGGAGTTCGCTCGCCGCATGGATCACGTCCCGCTGAAATCCCGCCGAACCGTGCAGCGGAGCCAGCCGTACAGCACTGATGCCCCCGACCGCCTTGGCCGGGGGCATCAGTGTGTTGGGTATCGGTCAGCTGGCTGCCGTGGCCTTGGCGAGGGCCTTGCCGAGGTGGCGGTCCACGAGGGCCGGGGAGCCGGAGACGATCAGCAACAGGCTGCCGGCGCGGATCGCGGTCTGCTTGACCACGGTGCTCTGTCCTCCTCCGGTGAACGTCAGAAGCTGGCTCCACTGCTCATCACCAAGGGCGCGGGGCGCGGGCAGCTTCTGCGAGGCCACGTCGACCGGGGTGCCGCCCGCGACGACCTGATAGGTCGGGCAGCCGGTCATGGCGCCGAAGATCCGGGCGACGCCGTCGGACAGCCTCTTGGCGCTGTCGCTGTACAGTTCCTCGGAGATCTCCGAGGAACTGCCGCCGTAGGCGAAGTCCGCCTTCGCCTTGCGCGGGAAGGCGAGCGTGCCGCCGGTCGCCGCGTCGCCGCCCAACTCGCTCAGGGTCGGGCAGCCGATGACGGTGACATCGTCGTGCTGGGCCGGACGCTCGGGCTTGAGCAGGTAGCCGCTGCCGAGGTCGCCCCGATCGAGCAGGCGGGACTCGAGCGCGGCCGAGGAGAGCACGGCCGTCTCCCGGACGCCGTCGGACGGCTTTCCTGTCCGGGCGACGGAGGGAGTCTTGTGCTGGTCCCCGGTGGTGTCGGTGGAGCAGGAGGGCAGGGCGAGGAGGGCGGCGGTGATGCCGAGGGCGGTAATGGCGACGCGAACGCGCATGACGGAACTGACCCCTTGGTGCTAGGCGACGGGTGGTCAGCGCGGGCCTGCGGGCCCGGTGGGGTCGTAGGAGTGGTGGTCAGTGCCCGAGGTGGCGCAGGCAGTCCTCGAACGTGGCGTGCGTCGCGTCCGCTGGCCCGGAGTGCCGGTTGTACCAGGCGGTGTCGAGCCGGGTCTCCTGCTGTTGGTGGCCGGCCCGGCAGCGCAGCCAGATCTCGCCGCGGGTGGAGAGGATGAGCCAGTCCCGGTACGCGCCGCACTCGGCGCAGGTGGCCATCTCGCCGTCGAGGACGAGGGGCTGCGCCCAGGGCATCATTTTGCCGTCGACCTGGTCGTGGCTCGGCACGCGCAGTTCCGGCGGGAGGAAGTCGTCCACGACGGCGGCCAGCTCGGCGGGCGCCGGCTCAGGCGCCGGTACTCCGAAGCCGGGCGGGACCAGGCCCTGCAGCCGTGCATGCAGCTCGGCGAACTGCCTCTGAGTCTCGCTCGGCTCCTTGGCCCGACGGCGTATCCGGTGAAACACCCTGGCGTCCTCCTCTATATCGTCACCTCGTCCTGCGCGTTTCATGATCGTGTCCCATGCCCCCGGAGGTTTCAATTCACAAAGTCCACAGTCGCCTTCGCCCAGGTCAGCGGGTATATTCGGGCGTCTCAGCTGCCCGGATGGCGAGTTGGCGACGGTGCGTGTCTCCGTGGCGAAACGGCGTTGCCACGATGCGTCCGATCACACCTCGACTTCTCTCCGGGCGCTCAACTCGTGGACGCCTACTGGCTCGACGCACCCCACCTGCGCCGTGCCCGCTCATCCTGCGGGTGAACCGATGCCTACAGCCTCCACATCGGATCTGGTTCGCCACCGAGGTCAGATGCGGCACACGATCACGCTGTGGAGCGTGGGCGGAGCGGCGGCGAACCCTTCTCACGGCGATGCGCTGAGGCCGGCGGCGGCACGCGACGGGCTCACACGGGTTTACGCGACGTCTCGTCGCCGCTGCGTCGCCATCCGGGCGCGGAGGGCCTGGCGGTCGTCCCACGTGCTGCGGACCGGCTCCCTGTGGTGCTGGTCTCGGGCAGATGGGAGACGTCGGCGGGTAGGTCGGCGGTCCGTCGCATCCGCCACACGAGCACGTCGCTGACGGAGTCCGCGGTCCCGAGTTCGCGCCGTGCAGAGACGTCGGACAGAAGGGTTCTCGGGTCGTGGCCGACGGCTTCGGCTTCCGCGATGGTCGCGGCCAGGGCGTACCAGCCGGGTTCGGCGAGGATCTGCTCGGCCTGCTCCGGCAACGCCTCGCGCAGGAGCACGGTCTGTCGCTGGAGCATCGGCCGGCTCAGGCGTCGGCCGCGCCGGTAGAGCACGCCGATGGGCTGGGCGGCGGCGGCCCGGTAGGCGGTGCGCAGGTGCTCGGCGGCCCGTGCGGCGGCCTCGGCCTGCTGAGCGTGTCCCCTCCGGGCGTGCCAGTGCGCGGTGGCCGTGATGAGGAAGAACAGCATGTCGATCGCCATCGCCGTGGTGGCGCCGTCCTCACCGCGGCCGAGAGCCGGGCCGCCCTGGACGAGGTCGCGGGCGGCCTGCCGCAGAGCTCGATCGTGCCCGCGCACGGCGCGGACGTGAGAGCGCGAGGCCCGTTCGAAAGCCGTTGCGGCATCGTGTAGTTCGCGGCGGGTGTGGGCAGCGGACGTCTTCGCGAGGGCATCCAGGACCTCGCCGGCCGCTGCGATGTGGGCGGCGGTGACCACGTCCTCGCCGTGCTCGACGACGAGCACGGCCTGCCACACGGCCGAGGCCGTGCTGCGGCGCGCGGCGGCCGGGCTGCCCGGCCCTGTACGGACCGTTTCCTCGGTCCGGGCCGCAGGGACATCCGGCGCGTCGCCGGACCAGCGCTCGCGGATGCGGGGCAGCGACAGGTCGGGGGCCAGGCGCGCGCCGGGGTAGAACACCGGCTCGCCGTCCCTGTTGAGGTCGTCGGGCAGGGCGACCTTGTATCCGAGCAGGTCGCCGGAGGGCGCGGCGCGCTTGCGGATCAGGAGGCCGGCCGCGGCGAGCCCGTCGAAGAACTCTTCGTCGCTCCTCGCGCCGGCCACCGCACACCGTACGGCTTCGCGCAATTCCTCGCGGGCAGTGCGCTCGCGGCCCTGCCGTGCGGCCTTGTGCCGTTCGGCGCTGGTGGGCCGCTGCGCGGCGGTGCCGTCGCCGGGTGCGACTTGGTGGAGGCCGAGTTCCTTCTCGATGAGCCGGGCTTCGGCCTGCGCTCGCTTACCGGATCGGTGATGGTCGGGGCGTCGGCCGTCTTCGCGCACGAGGGTGGCAACGATGTGGATGTGATCGTCGGCGTGCCGCACGGCGGCCCAGCGGCAGCCCGCGCCGTCGCCCGGGTCGATCCCTGTGGCGGCGACGATGCGACGCGCGATGTCCGCCCACTGATCGTCGGTCAGGATCGGATCGTCGGGCGCGGCGCGCACCGAGCAGTGCCACACGTGCTTTTCGGGGCGCTGGTCCGAGGCGAGGAGATGGAGCGGCTGGTCGAGCAACTGCCCGAGATCCTTCTTGGTGGCTGCCCTGTCGCGTCCGGGGTCAGGCGACATGCCGTCGAAGGAGGCGACGAGATGCGGATCGACGTGTTCCTCATGGGTTCCCTTGCCGTAGAGGTAGTACAGCAGGCCCAGGGTGTGGCTGCCCTGCTTGTGAATCTGCGGAATCAACTCGTCTCGTCTGCCTGCCGGTTGGCGACCTTGTCTGCAGCTTTCCTCACCGCCTCGGCCGCCCGGCGGACGTCAGCCATCACCTGGTTCAGGTGGGGAGCGTCACCGCCGGAGTTGAGGATCTTGGCAGCTTGATTGAGGTTGCTGCCGGCCCAGCCGAGCTGACGCCTCATCGCGAACAGTTCGGTGAGCACGTCGCGTTCGGTGGCGATGGCGGCGGCGGTACGGGACTGGTCGCGGGCCATGGCCAGCCCGGCGTAGGCGAGGAACCCCGCCACGCTCATACCGGTGGCGTCTGCTCCGGCCTTGATCAGAGCGAGTTCGGACGGGTTGAGGCGGACGCTGTGCGCGCGACGCTGTTTCCTGTCGCGCGGGCGCGCTCGCCCCTTCGGCCGCCCCTTGTGGCCGGCTTTTGGCTGCGATCCGCCCTCGGTCGCAGCCTTCCCGACTGGCACCCCCTGGTGCCAGTCGGGCCCCGCCACCCCTGGGGTGGGGACGGGTTCGGACGCTGCCCCCTCGGGGGAGTGTCCGAACCTCCATCTTGCTCGCTCCGAGACCGAGTTGGCTTCGGGATCCGGTTCCGGGGCGGTGCCGTTCTTGGGTGCGATCGTCATCGGGATTCAGGCCTCGTGGAGCGGGTGCGGTGCTGGATGGTCGCGGCCAGCGTGAGGACGTCGGCCGGCCCTCGCAGGAGGCGGACGGGCCTGTCGGGGTGGTCCTGGACGAGCCACTGGCCGGTCGGCGTGAGGACGGCCGCGTGCAGGAGTCGTCGGCGGACCAGAACGTCCGCCCAGGCGCTGGCCTCGGCGGATGTGGGCTCGGATGAGTGGGGAGGGCGCGGAATCACGGTGTGTCTCCTGAAGCGGGGCGGGGGCCCGACACGGGGCCGGGCCACCGGTTGCGTTGGGAGGGGTTGAGCTGGTGTTTTGCCGGGTCAGCCGCACTCGGGGCAGCGGCCGACGTGGCTGTTGAGCGCCCGGGCCATCCGTTGCTTCGCCGCGGCTGCCTGCTGCGCGCTGGACTTCGCCGCCGGTCTGCCCGCGTGCCGCTGGGCGTGGGCGATCATGAAGCCGATCTCCCGCTTGTACTCCGCCCGCATGGTGTCGAACTGGTGGCAGGTCTTCATCGGGCGCTTCTCCTGGTCGTCGTGGTGCCGTCGCTCCGTAGCTGCTGCAGGACGAGGCTCAGCCGCTCGTTCCGGCCGCCCTTCAAGCCCTCGCGGCGGAGGATCTCCCGCAGCTGCACACGGGTGACCGCCTCGTTGCCGTCTCGTTCGAGCAGAGCTTGGACGTGGGGACGGACCTGCTGGACGAGCTGGTCCACCGACTGCTCCGGCTCACGGGACGCTCGCTGCGCCTGCGGAGTTCGAGGCCGACCGCGCGTCCCCTTGTTCTTCGTCCGGGCTTTCGGAGTCGGCTTCCGGCGAAGGGGAACCTTGTGTCCCCGGTCCGCGGTGGTCTCGGTCCCCGATTCGGTGTCGGTCGGTCCCCGGTCCGCGGTGGTCTCGGTCCCCGACTCGGCGGCGTTCGGTCCCCGATACAAATCGGGGCCATGAGCAGGGACTTCGCGTGATCTGAGTACGGTCCCCACGCCTGTAGCGTCCCCCTCTGCGGCCTCCGGATTCGCGGGACCGGTCCCCGGGACCGGGCCAGCTGCCAGCGCCTCGGTACCCGCGACGGTCCCCGCCTCGTCGTCTTCGGTCCCCGCGCCCGCCGACGTCTTCGGGCTCGTGATTTCGGGGACCGGTCCCCGCGGGTCACCCGGCCCCCGGTCCGAGTCCGTCTCGTCGGGACCGTGGAGATCGTGGCCGGCGACCGTCGACATCGGGTGAGCGGGGACCGTCGCTGCCCGTGTAGGGCTGTGTGCCGGGGACCAGGGAGAGGGAAGCGAGACCGTGGCGAGCGCGAGGGCGTGCCGACGTGCGGCGAGCTGGTCGAGCAGCTGTGCGCGCTGGCGGGGGTCTGTGCCGACCGAGGCCCTGCCGACCGCCTTCGACAGACGCAGGGTCAGCCGTCGGCCGCGGCGGTTCCTCTGCTGCTCGGGCGTGCGCTCGGCGAGCCGAGCCGCGAGGGCGACCGCGCGGGCGGTGGCCCGGTCCCGGGTGATCTGCGCTGCGTCGCGGTCGCGCGCGGCGACACCGAGGCGCGACAGGAGCCGCTCGCGCGCCTCTCGCCCCAGGACGGCGATCAGGCCGTGGGAGGCGGCCCCCGGCGTGCGCAGGCGTAGCTCGATGCCCATCGCGAGGTGCCAGAGCATCGCCGCCATGACCGGTCCGACGAAGGCCCGCACGGTGCCGCCGATGGGGCCGCTCTCGGCGTAGGCGGGGATCACCTGGACGGTGGTGATCACCCAGACCAGCGCGCCGGGCAGACCGGGGGCGCCCTGGGTGGCCAGGTTCTGCCGGGCCATCAGCGCGGTCGCGAAGAGGGCGAGTTCGGCGGCGGCGAACATACCGGCGCGCTCGGCGGTGCCGGCCATGTCGAGGTAGTCGGCTGCGAAGCGCCACGAGGTGTCGGCGCTGTAGGCGGTGCAGCCGAGCGCGGCGAGGGCGGCGACCTTCACTGCCGGGCCGCCGGGCCGTTTCTGCGGGCGGGTTTCCCGGCGCCGGATGGTCCAGGCGGTCAGCACCAGGACGAGGGCGGTGGGCACGGCGGCGAGGAGAAGGGGGAGGTCCGACGCGGCATCGAAGGCGAGGACGGGGTGGGTCATGCGGCCTTTCCGAGAGGGGCGGGCGCCGGGACCGACGCCGCCGGCTGCTGAGTACCGGGCGCTGCGGGCCCCGGGGTGCTCGCTGGTGTGGAGGCCTTCTTCCGCTTCTTCTTGGGGCGGGGCACGCCGTAGGTGCGGTCGCGGTCGAAGACCTTGTTGGCTGCCTGGCGGAGCAGGTCCCGGGCGTGCTTGTGGCTGATCTGCAGGGCCGCGGCGAGCCGGTCGGGCCGCCAGCCGCGCACGTAGGCGTGGTCGATGACGACCTGCCGCTCGGCCTCGGTCAGGTGCACGTCGCGTCCCTGGAAGAAGGCGGCCACCCGCCGGTAGTCCAGACGCTGGTGCAGATTGTCGTGCAGCGGGCGCCGCTCCGCTTCGGTGAGTCCGCCCCAGACGCCCTCCTTGAGGACGTTCTCCAGGGCGAAGTCGAGGCACTCGCGGCGTACGGGGCACCAGCCGCACAGCTCCTTCGCCTCCGCGATCTCCTCGTGGTCCCGGGGCCCGGGGAAGAACACCGCGTCGGCGTCCTCGACGTCCATGCCGTGGCAAGCTCCGCGGATGTGCCAGCTGGTGTCCGCGATGCCGCGCAGGCCGGTGGCCGGCGCGTCGTGGGCGGTGATGTGGCGCAAGGCGATCTCCGATGTGCTGCCGCCTCGGCCCGCCGGAGTGGTACTCGGCGGATGCGGCGTCGGGTGTCGGCTGCGGCGCGAGAGCATGCGCCGCAGCCGGTGCGGGACGGTGATGGTGGGGGCGCCGGTGCATCGGAGGGGGATGCATGCGTCGGCGCCGGTTAGGCCATGACGGGCTGCTGGGCCCGCTCGTTGTGCTGGGCGTCGGCGAGGTCGAGGCGGCCGGGGTGCGGGGTGGCGCGCGGAGCGGTTGCGCGCACTCCGTCGTCGGGGCCAATCCGCCGGCGGCGACAGGGCTCGCCGGGCTGGGCCTTGCACCACTCGCAGCGCACGCTCAGGGCGTCAGGCTCTCCCAGGGCGACGGCCCTTTCGCGCGCTGCCCGGGCGGGCCGGTAGGGCGCGAGGGCAGCGCGGGCCGCAGGCGGGATGCAGGAACCGACCTCCCGCAGCATCCCCTCCATCCTCGGGTCGATCCCGTCCCGACCGCTGGTGATCGCGCGGGCCTGTGCGGGCTCGACGATGCCAGCGGCAACCGCGCGGCGGGTTCCGGCCAGTTCGGCGGTCCAGGCGGCCTGGTCGTCAGGATCGGCGGACGGTGTCGGGTCGGAGTGCCGGGCCAGTCGGTCGCGCCGGTAGCTCTCCCAGGGACGGGCCAGGTCCGCGGGCAGGATCTGGTAGGGCGAGGTGCGGATGTGCTGGCGGGCGGTGACGCGGGCGTCCCAGCCGTGCGGGGTGGCCATCGGCACGTTGCCGAGCAACTCGTGCCACTGGGCGAGCTGGTCGCGGGCCTCGCCCTGGTCGGTGCGGATGGTGCGGGGGTCGAGTCGGCCGATGTAGGCCAGCAGGGCGGCGATTTCGCGGCGGTCCACGGTCAGCCCTTCGTTCCGGTCGGCTCGGCCAGGGCGGCGAGGAGGGCGGCGGTGTGGGCTTCCGTGCGCGTCATGCCCCCCGGTGCGGCGGCGTTCCTGCCGGGTACGGCATAGAGGCTCGGGCGGCTGGGGGCGTGCTCCCGGGTGACCCAGGAGCGCCAGTCGGCGGCCCAGGCTTCCGCCGTCCTCGGGGTGTGGCCCGCCCGGTGGGCACGCCACTTCGCGTCGGCGGCGCGCAGGCCCTCCTCGCCGAGGCGGTCGAGGTGCCCGTGCTGGCGGGCCCAGGTGTGGGTGGCGGCGTCGACCTGCCACACGGCAGCCGAGAGGACGGCAGCACCACCACTGCTGTACCTCCGGTTCAAATCAGGTTCACTACGGTTCTGTGTGCCGGTGGCCGGTACATCGCTGTGCCGGTGGCCGGTACGTCGCTGTGCCGGTTTCCGCCTCGACCTGCCAGTTTCCGGTACTGCCGGTTTCCGGACCCTCGCGGGGGAATCCGGCACCTCACGCGGCCGGATTCCGTACCGTCGCAGAGCCGAGAGCCGGAGCTTCGCGGGACCGGCGGGCTCGTCTGCCACCGCCGTGCCGCCGTCCGCCTCCTGCTGCTCGCGCTCGGCCCGGGCGATCGCTGCGGCGGCGAGAGGCATGCGGTAGACCGTGCTGCGCTGCGGGCCGACGAGGTCGTCGAGCTGCTCCAGCTCGCCGGCCAGGAGTAGGCGCTCAACGGCCTCGCGCACCGTGGAGACCGAGGCGCGGGTGCGCTTGGCCAAGCTGGACAGCGAGGCCCAGGAGATGCACTGCTCGTCGGCGACTCGGTCGGCGATCGACAGCAGGACCAGGCGCGCGGCTCCTCGACTGGAGCTGCACTCCCACACCCACTCGCGGGCTTCGCCGCTCATCGGCCGCTCCCGACGAGCGGGCGGGTCCGGCGGCTCGCCGGGGCCAGGATGGTGCAGTCCGGCTCGGGGCGCTGATGCACCGAGACGGAGGTGACTGCCGCGCAGGCCAGGCGGAAGGGCCTCTTGCGCAGAGCAGGAGACATGCGATACTCCCCTTGCAGTGTTGCCACGCTGACGCGCCCCGTGCAGAGGGTTCAGCGTGGTGATGGTGGGCAGTCGCCGCCCTTGCCGGGGCGGGTATGCCGCTTAGCGTTCGGCGTCCGTGAGTTACCGCTCTCGGGCGCCGTCGCTGTTTGTGGACCTTCGCGGTCCGGTCCGTGCTCGTGCTCTCCTCACGTTCGTCGTTGCGGGCGGGCTGCCCGGGGACGACGAACATACGCACGGACCCGTGTCAAGATCCAGACTTGGTTCTTAAACTCTGTACTGGTTGCAGAGAGTCACCGAATGATCGTGAGTCGCAGCCCAGCGCGGGCGGTACGCCGGTGCAGTGCGGTCCGGTGAGCGGGGGACTGCTGCCGCGCCGGCCGGGGCGCCGACCTTTTGCGCAGTGCGGTGGGCATGTAAGACGCTCCTCCTGGTGAAGCCCGCGCCGGTGTGCCCGTAGGAAAGGCCCGGCGCGGTGAAGGCGATTAAAATCTCCCGCCCTTGCAGAGGCCGGAATGCTATTTAGTTTCCGGCGCCGGGGAGTTGAAGCCTCCTTGGGTGTCGGCGCTGTTTATGCGGGGCACGCATCAAGATCCAGACCCTGCTAAAGGACTCTCTGTAAACCGTCGGGACCATTGGTACGTGCCGCTGTCGACGGAGGCGGTCGACCGGGATGCGAGCAGCAGCACGACCGCCCCGACGTTCTCGCGGATTATCTTCAATGTGCCCTCCCTCGTGTCGTATGCCGCAACGGCCTTATCGACCGCGTGGACGGAGCGATATAAGTCACGTCTGACCAGGAGTGTCCATGCTGATCCGGCGGGGGCGTCGTTCATGACCATCCCCCTGTGGCTCACCCCCGTGACCTGCGGTCCGTTGTGCGGACGGATAGATCTTGGGCTTGTTCCAGATCATTCGTCAATCCATGTAAACGGTCACGGCGGAGCAACGAGATGCTTGCTCGCGCAAGGGTCTATATGATCCGTCACTGTTCAACGTGCCTATGCGTGGCCGGACTTCGCGAGCCCGGAGTAACGCAGCTATGAAGGGCTCTCTGCGTTCCCTGCGGGACAAGTCGGTCAAAATTCGGTGACCGGCAATCTTCTGCCGGTCGCGCAGTGTCGCCATAGATCTGCCATGTGACGCAGAGAACAGCGCCTGACTGAGATCGTTTCGGGGGATCGCATGATTTGGTCCGGATACAATCTGGCGGGATCAGAACCATGTAGGCGAGGACTGCGGGGAAAGTGGCATGTGTGGGGTCATAGGGGATGGGGGTGGTGGAGGAGGAGCCATCGGGGTCGGCGTCCTGCTGCGGGCCTTCCGGGCCGCTGCCAGCACCAGACTCGGCCGCCCGATCCTCCAGAGAGAAGTGGCCGACGCCCTGCACAGGAGTGAGCGCTGGTACCGGGACCTTGAAGGCGGAGTGATCACCCGGACCTTCACCCGTCACGAACTCGACACCATCGGCACGTTGCTCGGACTCGACCGGGTCCAGCGACGTGCGCTGTTCCTGGTCAGCAACGGCGGGGGCCTCTCCGGTCTGGAGGCCCAGGAGCCACCGCGCATCAGTGACGAACTGCGCCTCCTGCTGGATCAGCAGCCTTTTCCCGCCTACGTCATCGATGCCACGTGGAACGTCCTGGCGGTCAACACGTCGATGGCCGCCCTGTTCCCGTGGTCGACCGTGCCCGGGGCCAACCTCATGCGGTGGCTGCTCCTCAGCGCTGAGGCGCGGGACCAGCACGTGAACTGGGAAGCCGACGCGGAGGTGTGCGTCCGCATGCTCCGTGACGCGGCCGTCGAGCGTCCTGACGACCCAGACCTTCAGCAGCTCATCAGCGACACCCGTCAGAACCCCGCCGTACGCGACCTGTGGACCCTTGGCGCAGCCGACTTCGCCGACCACTATGACGGCCACGTGCTCCAGATGGTGCTCCCGGCGTTCGACGGTCAGGTGACCGAACTGGTCACCCACGTTCTTCAACCCGCCGGCCTTCCTGGTTGCCGCATGACGATCCTGACCCAGCGGACAACCCGGGAGCCGGCAGGCGAGCAGCCGGTCCAAGCAGAGTGACGGGCCCCTCCGCTGTTACTCGGTTATCCGCGACCTGGTTGGAGAATCCCTGTCGGGCGGCCTCCGAGTCGGCCTCTGTCAGCCGGTCGCTGGGAAACCCGTGGTGACGGCCCCCTCCGAGCGCCAGCAGCTGGTGGCAGCGCGGGGGTCAAGGTCGCCCCACGCTTCGGCGCGTACACAACAGGATGTCGTCGAGAGGGCTTTTCCCCAGGAGTTCGGGTGGGCGGGCCCTTGGAATCTGGACGTGGTCAGGTGTCCGTCGTCGATGCGGTGAGCACTGAGGTACACCCGCCACTGCTGTGAGTTGGGCCCCAGGACATCCCGCCAGGCAGCGGAGCACGGCGGAGAATGGAACAGGGTCACGCAGCCGTAGGCACTGCCGTCAGCGCGGCACACCGGCTGGCGTTCCACGGAACGTTGATCTCGGCCATAACCGTGGACGTAGGGGTCCTGTCCGTCCTCGGTGTGAGCTGCGTGCCAATGGTGGCTGAGGAGCAGCACGGAGCCAGCGGCGGCAAGGCCAACAGCCACGAGTGAGGCGGCGGACAGGAGCCACTGACGCCGCCGCGTGTTGCCGGATCGTTCTCGCGGCCTGGGCGGGATGTCACTTCCCGACGCGTCGAGGCTGAACCTCGGCCGAGGCAAGGCCGTCCACGCGATCCCGTTCTGCAGCTGGTGGATCCAGACCGGGTCGGCATGGCATGACCGACCTCCGTGGCCAGCATCCACCCGTTCCTCCGCGCCAGCGGAGCTATCCGCTCCCCTCGTAATAGAGTGCGGCGACTCCTGCGGATCCGGCCTGTTCCCTTGCCCCGACGTGCATGTGCCGCTTTCAACTCACAAGCCCACAGCTTGACTTCGATGATAATCCCGCCGCAACGACAGCAGTCACCTAATCGCGTACCGTCGCGGAAAAGAAGGCTTTTGTGCCAAGTGGGCGGGGGTCGCCTGCAGCATCACTGCGTGGCCGGCATCACCCTTCAGGGAGGGAGGGAAGGTAATATAATCAACCCATGATCATTCATGATGGGTGCGGCGGACAACTCCTCCGTGTAGGAGACACGGGGCAAGGGGTTCATCTGCTGTTCTCTACGCCGACGCGGCCGTACGGAGACGATCCTGCGCTTGACATGCTTGTACGGGCCAAAGGTGCGTGGGTGGACGTCAGTGACGAGGTCCGGACGCTGGATGGTGACGGATTGGTGGAATTCGTTTCATCGCTGGCTGGCG
The DNA here is from genome assembly GCF_042957285.1 of Streptomyces sp. NPDC008092. Lineage (NCBI taxonomy): Bacteria > Bacillati > Actinomycetota > Actinomycetes > Kitasatosporales > Streptomycetaceae > Streptomyces > Streptomyces sp. NPDC008092. Next base: position 19,125 of record NZ_JBIBHY010000032.1, on the reverse strand, counting down.
AATCGAGCAGTTGGGGCGAAGCTTGCAGTTGGCAGTCCAGCGAAGGGCAATTGAAAATATCCGCGCAGCGTTCGGGTGGGTGCATCGTCCTGACGTGGGGGATATGGGGGAAGGTGACCGAGTCCGAAAGTGCGTGGTATTTCGAGACTGTCACATCGCACAGGGGTGAGTCAGAGATGCGTGGACTCTCCGAAGCATTTCAGGTCCTATTTGCTGGAAAGTCAGAGAGAATCGCCTGAATGGGCGTCGGCGCCCCCGGTGTTCTGCCGCTGCACGTGCTTGCAGTGGCGGACCGTTAGAGTGGCCCATCTGCCTTTTCCCGGCCATCTCGCGTTCTGACGCCTGCTGTCCTGCGGATGCCCAGTTGTTGGGATGGATAAGCAGCCTGCGGATCGTTCCAGGAGATCAGGGATTCCAGGCGATGGCGGTGTTGAACGTGATCACGGCAAGCGCGGGCCATGACGGCGAGCTGGTGCCGACGGTCACCAGCACCACACCGCGCCGCGCGAGCTGCTCGACGAGCGCCATCGGCACACGGGGCACGGCGGAGGACACGAACACCTTAAGGAGATGGCCGACAGCGCTGGCCATGACCAGATGTCCTACCGCTGCTTCCTCGCGGAACTGCTGATGGCCGAGTGCGACGACCGGGCCAGGCTCCGGTCCGAGCGCCGGATCCGCGCCGCGGCCTTCCTGAGGGACAAGTCGCTTCGGGCCTTTGACTTCGATGCCAACCCGAGCATCGACCGAGCCACCATCAACACACTCGCGACCTGCGAATGGGTCAAGAAGGGCGAGGCGCTCTGCCTGATCGGCGACTTCGGTACCGGCAAGTCCCACCTGCTGATCGCGCTCGGCATCGAGGCCGCGATGCAGGGCTTCCGTGTCCGCTACGTGCTGGCGACCAAGCTCGTCAACGAGCTCGTCGAGGCAGCCGACGACAAGCAGCTGACCAGGACCATCGCCCGCTACAGCCGCGTCGACCTGCTCTGCATCGACGAACTGGGCTACATGGAGCTCGACCGCCGCGGCGTCGAGCTGCTGTTCCAGGTTTCGACGGAGCGCGAGGAAAAGAACAGTGTGGCCATCGCGAGCAACGAATCCTTCAGCGGGCTGGACCAAGACCTTCACCGACCCCCGGCTCTGCGCGCCCATCGTCGACCACCTCACCTTCAACGGCGCAATCATCCAGACCGGTACCGAGTCCTACCGCCTCGCCCACACCCGAGCACAGGCCGAACGCGCCAGCTGACCGCACTCCGCTGGCCGAGAGCGTGATGCGCTCTGTCTGCCACCATTCGAGGTACTGGATGAGGCTCGGTGCCACTCAAGTCTGACTGTCAGTCTCAAGATCCCACACGAACACGTCGGGTCGGCGAACGCCGGCCAGGGGCATGGACATATCCCCGTTCCCCGCATCCGCGAAGAAGACCAGGGGGTCGAAGGGCATATACAGGGCCGCGAGCTCCGGGTCCCCTCGCAGGGTCAGAGGATCACCGACGAAAGACCGGGCTCAGCGCCGACGAATCTCCCGAATAGGAGATGATGGGACACCCACACCTTGCGAACTCGTCGGAGAGCTACCGCAGCATGACGAACAGCGCCTCACCAGCCACGTCCTTCATGGCAGCCGAAGATCGCCTAATCGACCACGTTCGCCAGCACGCCGAGCTCTACACCAGCGCTCACCGCGTACACGCGAACTGGTGCCACCCCAGCCAGTTCCACCTCCTGCTGGACTTGGGTCGCCGCTTCATCCCCGCGCCCAGTCCCGATGATCTGATCGGCATGCCCGACGGGGCCTGCTACAGCAATGCGGCCATGTACGCCCGGACTCACCGTGGCGAAGGCGTGGTGTACGCCGAAGGGTTCGCCCTCACCCCTGCCGGACTCGACGTCTATCTCCCACACGCCTGGGTCGTGCGTCCTGACGGCACGGTGCTGGACCCGACTTGGGATGACGCACCAGGACGGGCCTACGTCGGCATTCCGGTAGCTGATCCCCGGCTGTGGCCCGTCGACGGCGGAAGCCTGCTGCAGGACTTCCACCGGACCCTGCCGCTGCTCCGCGACGGCTTCCCACCGGATGCGCTTGCCGACCTCGGTCGCCCGCTGATAGCTGAAGGGCTCTCGTAAGCAGCAGCCACAGGAAACGATCTTGACCGGAGTGGCGCGTGCCGCTCAAACGGAAGCGGGTCGCCACAGGTCAGTCGGTTTCGTCGGTGTCCCTCAGATTCTCCGAGGCGATCCGGGCGGCGGACCAGACGAGCCCCGCCCCGTATTCGCCCTCGACGTCGTCGCTCTCGCGGAGCAGAGCCACGCGGTCTGTCGGCAGTGCATGCCCCAGGGCGTCAGCGTAGCTCTGCAGAGAAGATTCTGAGGCCGGGGGTCGAAAGACTGCTGGCCCCGGCAACGAGCTGACCAGCTCGATCCACATGTTTGCTCGTCCCCGCTGAAAGATTTTCGTCCGGAGAGTATGACCGCCGACCTCACTCGACCGTATCGGTGCTGTCCGGGAAAGCAAGTTGGATCCGGCGCTGTTCTGGTTCCACCTTGGCAATCTGCACGGCTATCTCGTCACCGATCTTGAAGCAGTCACCAGGTCGGGGCAGTTGGGAACTGTGGACCAGGCCGCTCATGTCGTCATCGACGCGCACGAAGACGCCGAACGAGACAACATTCGTGACGCGGCCGGTCAGGACATTTCCGACCCGATCGACCCAGGTCAACCATGGGTTCGGCTGCAGGGCGATCAAGGACAGGACGGCCTGCCCGCGCGTCTCGGACTCCACATCCAGCACCTCGGCTGTCACCCGCTGGCCCACTGCCAGGACCTCGTCCGAGGGGAGCCACTTCCACGACACCTCGGGCAACGGAATGATCCCCGCCATCGACTCCGGCGCCTCATCAAGATCAACAAGTACACCAAACTGCTCTATCGAGACCACGACCCCGGATCGCACCTCACCGCGACGGAGTGTCGACAGGAACTCTTTGAGGGCGAGAGATGGAAGCGGGTGAGTCACAGGGTGACCCTATGTCCATCCCCGAACGAATGAGCGACATCAAAACCCATCGACTTTGATCACCCAGAAGCTGGCGACGTGGCTCCCGGAGTCAGGTCGGAACGACTCCCGAAGAAACCGGCACAGCCAGCACGCCACGGCACGGGGCGAAGCCGTCCCGGGCGGCATATTGCCGTCTGCTCACTGGTGCCGGGGCCGGGTTACTGCCAGTTGTGCGATGTGAATGGGCCCGCGCCTCTGAGGTACCCGAGCAAGCCGGCCTTCGGGTACTCGATGATGTCCTCCGGGAGGTCGTGGTCGGCGAACCAGTCGAGAGCCATGCACTTGTCCGGTTCCCTGTTGACGGGTTCTCCTTCCCACTCGACCGCTTCGAAGAAGAAGCCGATGCGTTGGACCTTGTCGTCCTGACGGTGGTGGACGACATGAACGAGGCGAAGGGCACTGGGATCGACGGTGATGCCGGTCTCCTCGAAAAGCTCCCGGGCGGCGCCGTGGGGGAGAGGCTCGCCTTGGTCGAGTTTTCCCGAAGGCATGTGCCAGCGGCCGTAGCCGTACGGGCCGCCCCGCTGGGAGAAGAGGATCTTGTCTCCGTTGCGGAGGATGACGTGGGTGTCGATGACGGGCGTGGCCGGTGTTCCGCTCATGGTCCTTGGGGGGTTGGAGGCGCGATGGAGGGCACTGAGGCTATCGGGAGGGCCGGTAGGGCGTCGGCGATTCGCCGAGCTACGTCCGATGGGGTGTAGGCGCCGTTGTCGAGTACCAGCACTTTGACGCCGCGGTCCATCAGGTAGGCGGCGGCTTCTCCGTACAGGTCGACTTCCCTGCGCGGGCCGGTGGGGTCGAGGTGCCATCGGTGTGTGACGCCGCGTTTGGCGATGCGCGTGGCGATCAAGCCAGGTTCGGCGGTGAGGATCACAGCCAGGTCCGGCAGGGGAACGTACTGGTTGACGTCGAGCAGGAACTCGACGGGGACCCCGTCGAGCTGTTGCAGTACCAGCGTGGAAGGGAGGTAGCGGTCACTGATTATGAGTTCGCCGGCTTCCAAGGCTGGGCCGATCACTTCCTCGACATGCTCGTATCGGGTGGCGGCCACGAGGCAGGCCAGCGCCAGGCCGTGGATCGTGTTTGCGTTCGACCGGGCGAACGCGCCCAGCGCGGTGTGGGTCGGTTCGACGGTGCGACGGGCCGGGCGGCCTTGTTGGACGAGCAGCTCGTGCAGTGCCTGCACGGTGGTGGATTTGCCCACACCGCTCGGCCCGTCGATGCTGATGAACCAGCCTCTGCGCTCTCCACTCACGCCGCAGCCTCCGGGACGTTCTGGTTGCGCTCGTGCTGCTCGCGGGTGAGCTGGGCAAGCGTTGAGCGGATACGTTTCAGCGGTACCTCTCCGAACTGGATGCCGACGGAGAAGTTGAACTCGTCGCGCTGGCGCATCGACTCGTGCGCTCCGTCGCCCGTCAGGTCGACGTCGCCGTACGCCAGGAGGGCATCGGCGGTGTAGCCGACGTCGATGAGTGTCTGCCACACCGGGGTGCCGGGGTAGGGCCTGAACTCGAAGACGCTGGCGCGGACGTCGCCGGGGTGCCGGTCGGAGATGTCCCAGAGGTTGTGTATGTGCCGGACGGTGGCGTCGAGGTCCTCCTGGGCCTCGCCGGGGAAGCCGAGGATGAAGTAGCCCTTGACGCCGATGCCGTGGGCGACCAGGCGGCGGGCGACGCGTTCGGTCATCTCGGCGTCGATCCGTTTGTCCATCGCCGTCAGGATGCGGTCGCTGCCGGACTCGATCCCGAGGGCCACCTCGCGCAGCCCGTTGGCGACCAGGCGCTCCAGGTCGGAGTCGGACAGCCGGTTGAGGACGTTGATGCGGCCGGTGGCGTCCCACACGTACCGGTCGCCGATGTGCTCGCGGGTGAAGGCGGTCATCTGGTCGTCGATGACGCGGCCGACGCCGAGGAAGAGATCGTCGACGAAGCGGAACGCGGTCACGCCGTACTCGTCGTGGAGCTGGTCGAGTTCACCGATGATGTTCTCGGGGGAGCGCACGCGGATGGTGACGTCGGGGTTGGCGGAGACGGCGGCGCCGCAGAAGGTGCAGTTGTACGGGCAGCCGCGGCTACCGACGATGTTGGCCTCCCAGTGGCCCCGGGTGCTGATCCAGGGGCGGGCGGCGGCGAGGCGGCGGTCTGTGGCCGTAGCGGGGGCTTGGTAGGGGTCCTGGGGGAGGAAGGCCCGGTTGACATACGGCAGGGCGTTGATGTCGGGTCCGAGCATCTTGGCGCTGGTCTTGGGGTCGGCGATACCGGCGGCCCGGGTGCCGAGCAGGGGATCGCGCCACAGAACACCGGGCAGGGTGCGGCGGTTGTGGAGGTCGTCCAGGAGGGCGGCGACGCGTAATTCTCCCTCGCCCAGGACGAGGGCGCGCAAGCGGTCCATCCGGGGGTCGTTGAGGATGCGGTCCGGCATGGCCTTGGCATGGTGCCCACCGACCATCAGGTCGATGCCCGGGTCGAGGTGGGCGGCGATCCGCGCGGACATCTCGTACGTGGGCGCCAAGAGGTTCATGGCGGCCCAGCGGGGCGCGGCCTCGTTGATGAGTTGTGCGGCCTCTTCGATGCCCAGGCCGTGGGCTTCGGCGTCGAGGACGCCGACGTTGAAGCCCTTTTGCTGGGCGTAGGTGGCGATGTACGCCATGCCGAGCACGGGGAGGGTGTAGTCGTTGGTGCGGGGCCGCAGGGCGTAGTCACGCAGCGGTGCGTTGACGAACAGGGCGTCGAGCGCGCGGGTCGTGTCGGCGCCTGCGATCAGCGATAACTGCTGCATGGGTCCTCCGTCATCATGCGTGCGCCCCCCAGGTGAGGGTGGCGAGGGTGAGGGTGTGTAGGGCGGTGCGGTCTTCATCGGCCCAGCCGGTCCACAGTGGACCGAAGGCCTTGTCCTTCTTGTCGGGCCAGGGATAGGAGGGTGCGATCAGCGCGGCCCAGGTCCGGACGGCGAGGTCGTCGTGCGGGTAGACGCTGAAGTCCCCGGTGAAGTCGGCGGCGACCGCGCGGGCGGTCCACGGTCCGATGCGGGGGATGGTGGTCAGCGCGTCGACCAGTGCGGGGGCGTCCAGGTGCTGCCACGTCTCGTGATGCTTGTCGTACTGCTCGGCCGCGGCCTGCAGCGCGGTGCGGTGGAACCTCGCGCCGACCGCGGCGAAGCTGCTTTCGGCCAGCTTGAGCACCTTGGTGTGCGTGGGGGCTACGGCTAGGGGCCCGAAGGGGCCGTCGATGTCGGTGCCGTACGTGCTGCACCAGGTGCGGTAGAGCTTGCGGGCCTGGTCCGCGCGGACGACCTGGCGCAGGATGGCGGTGGTGATCGCGTCCCATAGCCAGGGGTTGGCCAACCGCTGGGAGACGCCGAGCTCGACCAGCCCCGTCCGTAGGGCGATGGGCGCGGCCGTGGGCAGGTCCGCGGGGTCGGTGGCGCAGAGCGACGGCTTGATGTCCTCGTTGCCGTCCACGCAGTCGACGCGCAGGCCCCTGCTGTCGCGTGACATGACCCACAGCCCGGAGCCGGCCTGCACAGCACGGGCTCGGACGCCGTTGTCGTAGTGGTGCCAGGCGGGGTGATCGGTCGTCAGTACGCCGGCCATCGGAAACTCCTCATGTCGATCGGGGGTGTTCGCCGTAGCCTCTCGCGTCACGGGCGGGCGGCACGCCGTAGGGGCTGCGGAACCAGCCGAGGTCAGTTGATGATCCGGCGCTCCCGCAGGTATCGGCGCATCATCAGGTACTCGTCGACGGTCGCGGAGCGCGACTGCGCGGGCTGGTTGCCGGGTACGGCTGCCTCGGGCCAGGACTGCTCAGGGGGCATGAGGTCTTCGGCGGCGTGGGAGGACGCCTTTCGGCGGGGACCGCGGATGAAGAGCGTGACCGTGTGGGGCGCCATCACGGCCTGGTGGACCACGGAGTGGTCGAGCGCGTACGCGCTGCCGGGGCGTTCGACGGTCACGATGGCCGGCTGGAGGTCGGCCCCGGTGAACGGCCCCTCCCAGCCGTCGGTGCGGCGTCGGACCACATGCACGTAGCCGCCGGTCAGGACATGGGTGGCGAACGCGTAGCAGTGGTCATGCGGTACGAGTTGGTTCTCGGGCCGCGGGTTCATGTTGAGGCGGATCTCGAAACTGTGGTCGGGGGCCTCCCACAGCGACAGCCGGTTCAGCAGGAGCGTGACCCGGCTCGCGGCCAGGCGGCCGGGGAGGGTCAGGACCTCGTCGACCAAGGTCGTGAGCAGGTTCCGGTCGGCGGAGAGCCGGTCGAGGATGCTGAGGCTGACGTGCTGCACGTACGTCAGGTCGGGCATGTCCAGGCACGGGACCTGCATCAGCCAGGGGGCCGTGTTTTTCACGAAGGCCTCCCCGCGACACTGGTCGAGGATTTCGCGGGCCCGGTGCGCGGCGCTGGCGTACTCGTCGCCGGTGAGAGGCGACCCTCCCAGCTCCGTCGGCGGGGCGATGGTAAGCAGGTTCAGGGCATCGACGCTGCTGCGGGTGCCGCAGAACGTGTCCCTGTGCACGGCGAACACCTGCTCGGGCCCGAAGGCGCGTGCGTAGTGCGGCTGTAGGACGAGGGAGTTGGCCACCTCCTGGTACATCTCCAGCTCCATCGCGCCGGCGATCGTCAGGACTACGGACGTGGCGAGAACCGGCCAGGGCGCCAAACCAGCCTGTGCCGGAACGCGCAGGTAGGTGGTGGGCTCGTCGGGCAGTTCGATGAGCAGATGTGCGTAGCCGTGGGCGAGGAACGAGCCACCTGCCCGGTAGGTGCCCGTGTCGAAGATGCTGAGGAGCTTCGACGCGAGTATGCCGAGCCAGCCTTCGGCGTGCGAAGGGTCGATCTGGGGAACCTCCGCGGGGTTTTTGCTCTGGACGAGTAACTGTTGGACGAAGGCGGGCAGGACGGTGGTCACGAGGCATTCCCTGTGCGGTCGGTGGGACGGTTGTGGCGCCCGGCGCGGGAGGCGGTGGCGGCGACTTCGGGGGAGTAGAGGCCGCACCGCCTCACGCGCCGGGCTGGTGTCTCACGTACGGCTATGGCGATGGCCGAACGTGAGACGTGGGACCCGCGCACGGTTCTTGGAGGCACGGAGGGGACCGTGCGCGGGAGCTCGGTCAGGCCACGGCGTGATCCGGTGGGAGGGGCGGGTGGTCGCGCCGCAGCGCTTCGGCCAGGCCGCGGCGGGACAGCACGACGACGAGGCCGTCGTGGTCGCTGAAACCGTCGGTGTTCAGGACGTAGACCTTCAGCACGGCGCGCGCGATCCGGCTGTCCGTGAAGACCATGTCGATCCGGCGTGGTCCGCCCTGATCGGGTTTCGCGTGTCCCGCAGTCGGAGCGATGGCGTCGGGCTGCCCAAGGGCGTGGGCGGCGTAGCGGGCCGCGTCCTGCAGTCCGCTGGTCAGCAGGGCCCGGTGCAGGTACGTACAGTTCACCCGCGACCCGTCGGGAGCGAGGTTGGTCCGGTGGTGGAGATGCCTGCGGTCGGTGATCTTCGACCTGTCGATGGGCGGGACGATCTCGCCGTCCTCGATCGGGTACTCGTTGCAGTCACCTCCACCGATGAAGGCTCCGCGTCGCTCCATCCGGTCGACCAGGGCCGTGATCTCGTCGGCCTCGCGCTCGCGGCCTCGGGGGCTGTTGAACGCGGCGTGCCATGACATCAGCAGAAGCTCGCTCTCAGGGACGTCGACGAAGCGGGATGACACGATGGTCGGCGGAGTCCGCCAGAACGTCGCGTTGTACGCCATGCGCTCACAGACCGGGAAGGTCTCCGGCCGGACCAGCAGAGCGGTCGGATTGTTTCCGGCGTTGTTCGGTGACAGGAAGCCCCGCATCCCCAGCAGTTTCTCGGCGGCCTTGAGGCGCCGGTTGTCGTCCAGGTCGCTGTAGGTGGCCTCTTGCCGCAGAATGACGTCGGGTTCCAGGGGCTTGAGGATCTTGTTGTGGGCGTCCAGCCAGCGCTGCGGTAACCCCCCGTCGGCGGTGTCCTCCCCTCCGTCCTTCTCCAGGTTCAGGCACACGATCGTGACGACTTCCTCACCATGGGTCGAGGTTCGCACTGATCTTCTCCTTTTCTGCTTACTTCTTAGCGGATTCGGAAGGCGCCTTCTGGTCAAGTACCCAAGGCTTCGGGGCGTGGGTCCGACTGAAGACCTTGGGGGTCTTCAGGGCCCTCTCAAGATCCCATCCCCGCACATATCTCTGATAGAGAACCTGGAGGTCGACCACGCAGCGTGGATTCTGTGACCAGTCTGCGAGAGTGTGCTTCTCGCCGAATGCCGGCAACAGCATCGTGCCGGGTCTGAGGCGCTCCGGCTTTCTGGATATCTCCTCGTCGGATAACTGAGCCAGATCCGGGGACACGTGAGTTCGATTCGTGCGGATCAGAACCAGGATCCCCTGTCGCTTAAGGGGATCGGTCGCCTTTTTGGCGGTGGCCGTAGAGACGCCGAACTCTTCCGACAGGTCTGCCAGTGAAGCAAACTTTTCGCCCGGCCTGTAGAATCCTTTTCCGTCCTTCGCATCGCATAGCCGCTGGCGGAGCATCGTCTCGATGTACTGGTCGTGAGGCAATCCGGCGTATTCGGGCGGGGGGCTCCACTGTTTGCCCTCAATGACAACCCGGACGCCAATATATGGACGGGACTCTATCAACCCGTCGAGCCGCATTCTCCTGAGGGCGGGAGACAATATAACCGGTACGTCCCACCAGTCGATTGAGAACTCTTCGGTTATCTGTTCCCAGGTGAATGCGTGACCTGGCGGCCATGTGCCGTCGGTAATTCTGCCTCGCAGTGCGCGGTCAATTTGATCCGCCCGTGCTTCTTTACTGGTGTTGTGGGAAGTCAACGTAAACGTACTCTCCTGTTTTCGAGCCGGGCGGAGGCCGTCGTGGTGAGTTCCCCTCAAGCCCCTGCGCCCGGCTTTTAGACGCTGACAGGCCGGTCGGGCACGGGGGGCTGGGCGCGGCTGGTGTGCAGTACGGACCACGGGGTGCACTTGCTGGCAGCTTCGTCCTCCTGCCGGAGGAGGTTCTCCGCGAGGCGCCGGCGTTGGACTTCACCGGTTCCGGCGGGTGCGTAGGTGGTCTGCATGTCGAGCCAGACGCGCCCGATGGACAAGCTCTCGTCCAAGCCGTTGGCGGCGTGCAGCTGCATGGCGTCGTTGCCGGTCTCGGAGGCGAGGTCGTGGCCGGGGGCTTTGGCGGTGAGGAGTTCGTCGTCGCAGGGCAGGCCGCGGTCGAGCATGTCGACTGCGTGGTAGGCGAGGATCCTGGCCATGATGAGCCGGGCGGACATCTGGCCGAGCCGGTCCTGTATGACGCTGAGGTCGGCGAGCTTGCCGTTGTAGCGGGGGCGGTTGCTGACGTACTTGGCCGTCAGGGAGACGGCCGTCTCGTGCAGGCCCAGGGAGACCGCGGTCAGGTTGGGTCGGCCGTACAGGATGCTGCTGGACTGGGCGGCCTCGAAGCCCTGGCCGACGTCCCCCAGCACGTTCTCCGGCGAGACGCGCACCCGGTCGAAGGTGATCTGGCCGTAGCTGAAGCCGTGCAGTCCCAGCTTGCCGCTGTGGCGCACGAGGTTCACCCCCCGCTGGTCGCCTCGGACGAGGAACGCCGTCAAGGCGCGCGAGGTGCGGGTGCTGGCCGGCGCGGTACGGGCGACGACGACGTGGAGATCCGCGATGTGGCTGTTGCCGACGTGGGCCTTGACCCCGGTGAGCACCCAGGCCCGCCCATCCCACTCCGCCGTCGTTTCCATCCCGCCGATGTGGCCGCCCTGGTCCGGCTCGGTCACGGCGATCGACATCAGCACGCTGCCGTCCGCCACGCCCGGCAGCAGCGTGGTGTGCTGCTCGGCGGTGCCGTAGTACAGCAGGGCGGCAACGGGAATCAGGCTGGCCTGGAGGATGGCGGCGACGGCGCCGGAGACGCGGGCCAGGCGGTGGACCAGGATCGTCTTGGCGACGTGCCCGGCCTCCATGCCGCCGAAGGCCTCGGGCACGGTGACACCGAACCAGCGGCGGCCGGCCAGCAGCCGGGCGATCTTCCGGTCCACGCGGTGCGGGGCACCTTCCATGCGCTCTACCCGGGGCTGGATCTCCTGGGCGGCGAAGTCGTCGGCGGCTTGCCACAGTGCCCTGTGGGCAGGCGTGAGGAACCTGTCGAGGGTGGTGGGTGTGGTGGGCATGGACATGGACGGTCCCTCTCCCTGAAGGGGCTCACATGACGGCTGCGGCCGGAACCGCGTGTGGGGGGCCTGAGCAGGGCGTACGTTAGGAGGCCGGCGGCAGGGGGATCTTGAGGACGCTGGCGGCCTCGCGGGTGGTGTTCCGCACGAGGGCCTGGACCCGGGCCGCGTCCGCGAGGGTCCGCGGTTCCGGGTCGATGATGCAGACGGTGAGCAGAGCGAGGCCGGTCGTCTCGTCGATGATGGGCTCGCCGAAGTAAGAGGAGATGCCGATGGCGTCGACGACGTGGTTGCTCTGGAACCGGGGGGAGGCGGCCACGTTCGGCAGCGGCAGGCCTCGCCTGCGCTGGACGACCTCGGGGCACCAGCCGTGGTTGCGGCTGATGGTGCGGCCGACGATGGGATACCCGGAGTCCCGCGGGGGGTTGTGCAGGCCCAGGAAGGTCTGCTCGTCGCCGAAGGCGTTCACCATGCCGTAGAGGAAGCCGGTCTTGGCGGCCATGTCGGTGGCGAGGTCGTCGAGGATCTCCTGGCCCTCCATCGGGATGCCCAGCTCGGCGAAGCGGGTGAGGCGGGCGGCCAGCTCCGACAGTTCGGTGGCCGGGTCGTCCGTGAAGGCCTCGACCTGGTGCTGCGTGGTACGCGAGGTGCTGGGGGAGTGGGGCAGAGTCATCATGCGTCCAAGAGGGTGGAGTTGGGGGAACGGGTCTGTAGCACGTGCTGGACCAGGGTGAGGAGGACCGAGGCCACGGATTCGGGGTTGCGGGCGTCGCAGAACATCAGAGGTACGTCGCGGCCGACATCGAAGGCCTCGCGGATTTCCAGCAGCGTGCGCGGGGCGGTGCCGGGGAAGCGGTTGATCGCGATGACGAAGGACAGGCCGAGCTGCTCGAAGAAGTCGGCCGCGTGGAAGCTGGAGTCGATCCTGCGGGTGTCGACCAGGACGACCGCGCCGAAGGCGCCTCCAACCAGGTCGTGCCAGAAGTCCCAGAAGCGGGGCTGTCCCGGAGTGCCGAACAGGTACAGCTCGATCGGGTCGGGAACGTCCCAGCCGACCCGGCCGAAGTCGAAGGCGACCGTCGTGGTCGTCTTCCGCTCGATGCCGTGGAGGCTGTCCGTCGCCGCACTCTGCTCGGTGAGGACCTCCTCGGTTCGCAGCGGCTCGATGTCGCTGATGGCGCCGATCGCGGTGGTCTTGCCCACGCCGAACCCTCCGGCGACGACCACCTTGACGACCACCCGTTCAGCCGCCTGCGAAGGCTGCGTCATACCGTCATCACCCGGCCTTCGCCGTGGCCTGCGGGTATCGGCGCCTGAGAGCGGCGCTCAGCGCGAGCAGTGTCTGCGTATCGCGAGCCTGACCGGGCGTCTCCGGGATGGGCAGGACCAGGGCGCTGGCGTCGATCAGGTCGGAGACCAGGACCGACACCGCAGTGACGTGCAGGCCGAGCGTTCCGGCCAGCTCGACGAGCGGGCGCGAGCGCTGCCGGCACAACGCGACGATTCGTACGCTCTCGTCGGGTACGCCTCGCGGTGAGCGGGGACCAGGCCCGAGGACGGTGTGCATGCTGAGGACGTGCCGGGGCCGGGTGCGCCCGTCGGTCAGTGCGTACATCCGCTCGATGCTGGCCGTTTCGTCCAGGGCGACGTCCGGACCGGGGCGGGAGGTCATTCGACACCGGCGTCCTGACCATCGCGCACGCGGACGGGGGTGGTCATGAAGGGGGCGAACCGCTGTACGAGCCGGGCGGCGGCGAAGGCGACATGGCCGATGTTCGCGTCCATCTCGGCGAGCACGACCAGGATGGTGGCTACGGTCTTACCGTCGGACTGGAAGGCGCTTCCCTCACCGGCCTCGATGGCCATGAACAGCGTGTCTTCTCGCTCGATGAGCACCTGGTCCGCCGGCCGCTTCTGGTTCTTCGGCCCGGCGACTCCCCTGGCCAGACTCGTCAGCCCGGAGAAGGCCGCGGCCACCTCGTCCGCCCAGTCGGGGTCCATGTGGGAGACGACCGCCTGCTTCAGCCCTTCCCGGGAGGCCAGCAGCGCGTGGGTGGCACCGGTGGTGTCCTTGACGAATTCGTCCAGCAGCCGTGTCATCTGCCCTTGGACCTCCTGGGGGGAGATCACGGCGGGCACGTCATAGGTCATGGTGGAAGACTCCAGAGGGATCAGGGCTGGGTGGGGGGCTGCTCGGGTTGCAGCCCGGCTCGCAGGCCGGAGCGCCAGTCGGCCGCCGCTTGAGGGTTCGCGGCCCGTGGCGGTGCCGAAGGCGCCCGCTCGGGCATGGGGCGTTGCTCTCGCCTGCGCCGCGGCAGGGGGTCAATGTCGCCGACGTCGGCCTGCGGCGAGGTGGCGACGTCACGGGGGCCGAGTGATGGCGTGTGTCCGTGGGCACCGGTGTGTGCCAGCTCTCGGACGGGCGGCGGTTCGGTCGACACCGAGATCGTTCCGATGACCGGGGTGGTCGGGACGAGGAGGTTGTTGGGGACGACAACGTTGGCCGTTGTGCCCCCCGTTGGGTTCTCCACCAGCCAGACCTTCAGGTCGTACTTCTCGGCGATCTTGCCGGCCGTGATGAGGCCGAGGCTGCCGTGGCGGACCTGATCGGCGACGACGGCGTGGCTAGGGGCGAGCAGCAGAGCGTTGAGGGTGTCTCGCTTGGCGGGGTCCATGAGGAGGAGCGCGCGGTCCTCGATCTCGAAGGCCAGACCGTGGGCCACCTTCTGTGCACGGACGATGACCTTGGATTCCGGATCGGAGTTGTCCAGGCCGTTGTCGATGAGTTCGGCCAGCAGGTGGGTGACGTCGGGGTGTACGTGGGCGGGCAGGGCGAACGCCGCGCCGACCTCGCCGCCTGCTGTCTGGACGCGCTCGTACTTCACGACTTCCGATTTCGCACCGCGCAGTACGGTGGCGACCGGGACGGGTGATCGGGTCTCGCGCAGGGACTTGCCGCCGAGGACGACGGAGACGCTTTCGACCATGCGGCGCAGCCGCGTCGCGAGGTGGTCGATCTTGAAGCTGTGGTCGAGCAGCACGGCGTCGTCGGTCGCGCGCTGCAGCCGTGTCAAGTGCTCCAGCATCTCCCCGATCAGGACATGCTGACGACGTGACAGCGTCTGGTGCATCGTCACCAGGACAGCCGCCTGGGATTCGTCGTGCACTCGCAGAAGAGAGGCGGCCCCCTGCACCTGGAGGTTGCTGACCTGCTCCAGCACCTTGGTGAGCGGGTCGCTGCCTTCCCAGAGAGGCTCTTGAGGGAGCGGAGGACGCTTCCCCCTGCACAGTTCCTCGGCTGCCCAGATGACGCTCTTCTCCGCGGCCTGCGCGGCTTCCGCGACGCACTGGAGTTCGGCTTCACGGTTGAGCTGCAGGGAGGCCGCCACTGCGTGCACGCGGGCGCCGCCCACGATCCCCGTGACGATCAAGCTCCCCGCGAGAGCAATGGCGATCTGCGTGAGGCCGAAGTCGAACACCCAGGCCGCGAGGACGGTCGCGCCGGTCAGAACGGCGATGGAGGCCAGCGGGGCGTACAGGGTGCCGGCGACCTCGTCGAGGAGGTACCGGTCTATCCGGGAGCGGCTTCGTCTGCGACGGTGGTTGGCAGGGCCGGCAACTGGCTGGGGGGAAGGCATGAGGTCCTCGTAATCGGGTTCCAGCAGGGGAATGCGCGAGGCGACTGGCGCAGCTCAGGCGATGGGGAGGACGGCCTGCACGGTCTTGCCCACGACCTCGCCGTCGACGTCCCGCTTCACGTCCCAGGACAGGCGCCCCCGGTAGTGATCCACCCACCACAGACCGGCCGGCTTGCCCTGGGGCTCGCCGGTCTGATTGGCCACCTTCTCGAAGTCCGGGAACTCGGGATTCGCGTCGTCCACCTCGACGAGGAGCTCGTGGGTGTCCCGCGTCACGATCAGATGGAGGGAGACGCAGCCGTCGTTGAAGGGCTTTCCGTGCCGTACGGCGTTGTCCACCAGCTTGTCGGCGACACGGGCCGCCGCGTCCACGTTGCCCGGCCAGTGACCGAACGTGAGCCAGGGGCGAGTCCGGAGACGAGCGTTCGGGCCCGCCCCCTCGTTGGCGAGCAGCTTCGTGCTCCACTCAAAGGCCGGTTGCTCTTCCGTTTGCAGAGGAAGCAAGGTGACTGCGGCCGTCTGCGGTGCCTCGCTGACCGAGGCGTCGGTCAGGAGCACGGCCGCTTCACTGGCGCAGGCGGCGGGTTGCTGGTTCGGCGAGTCCACGGGACGCTCCCAAGTTCACATCGTGCTCGGTCATGCACGCTCAGCGAGGTTGGTGATCTAGCGTTCACCCTGATCACGTGGCCTTGCCATGACCTGGCGCATGGCCTCTGCCGTACTTCCGGGTGACGGTCGTGGCCTCGGGGTAGCTTTGAAGTGGCTTCTGTACGGGACGTGTTGCGGCGAACCGGGTGAGCGGGGTCCCCTTCGGAGGAACGGATCGATCCGTAGGCCGCCCCGACGCGGCGCCGCAAGGTTGGGGGCGGGATGAGAAGCGAACCGAAGACACTGCTCGCAAAGCTGTGCGATCGGCAAAACCTCACCTACCGCCGTTTCGAGGAGAGGTTCACCCAGACAGGCGTCCACCTGTTCGGGAACAGCCCCAACAACCCGACATGCGGGGAGACGCAGTTCCGACGCTGGACCGGCGGCAAGCTCGCCGGCCTACCGGTACCGGAGACCTGCCAGATTCTCGAGGCGATGTGGCCTGGATACACGGCAGAGCAACTGTTCGCTCCTCCTCCTGCGGATGATCCCCAGGCACCCGCGTTTGACCTTGAAGAGCGAGTTCAGATGACCGCACGTGAAGCCCACGATGGCGCCGACGCGACCGCCGCGGCGTCCATCTCCGACAACACCATCGACGAACTGCGTGACCAAGTGGTGAACCTCGCCCGGTGCTACCACAGCATGCCGGCGGCGAAGGCGTACGAGGTGGCCGACGACCTCCGCAGGGAGGTCGAGCGACAGCGGGACCGGACGCAGATCCCGGTCCAGCAGCAGACCCTGATGATCCTCAACGGCCAGACGGCTGCTCTTCTCGCTGTCGCCGCATTCGACCTCGGGTACTTCCCCAGCGCTCGAACTCTGGCCCGAGCCGCTGCCGTGTATGGGGAGAGCACGCGCTTCGCCCCCCTGCAGGCCTACGCCGACGGGACCTTGGCGTACATCGCCTACCACGCCGGAGAGCCGAACGAGGCTTTGGCAAAGGCTCAACGGGCTCTGTCATACAGCGGTCTTGGGGATATCGCACAGCGCCGCCTGCACGCCATCGCAGCCCGCGCCTATGCCCACCTCGGCGATGTCGGCTCGGCGCGGCGCGCCATCCAACTCTCCGAGGGCGGCGGTCGGGACGCCCACGACGAGCTGCACGACACCGTGGGCGGTGAGTTCGGGTTCTCGGCAGAACGATTGGCGATGTCCAACAGCACCACGGCATTGCTCATGGGCGATGCGGAGCAGGCCGCGGTGGAAGCCGGCCGGGCTCTCGCTCTCGTCGAAGAGAGGGCGCAGGGAGAGCAGTCCACCCACGTTCGGGCCGGTGCGGCCGCCGACCTTGCCCACGCTCGTCTCCTGTCCGACAACGTGGAAGGGGCGGCTGCCGCCCTGACGCCGATCTGGGAAGTGCCACCCGAGCAGCGCAACACCGGGATTGTCGTGAGGACGGCCCGCATCGGAAGGTATCTTGCCCAGCCGCGCTACCACGGAGCGCAGGTCCCGATGCAACTCCGGGAACAGATCGAGGACTTCACGCGGGAGTCCCCGCCGTACCGGCTCGGTCCGCCCGTTCCCCTCCTCGCCATCAGGTCCTGATCACAGGGCGGCGAGGATCTTCGCCTCCTTCTCCGGGGCGATTCCGTGCTCTGCCCAGCGCGGGTGGTCCACGGGACGCCCGTCGGCGGCCCACCACCGCCACGTGTCGCGGATGGTTTCAGCGATCGGGCGGCAAGTCAGCCCTGCGGCCACCGCACGGCTCGAGTCGACCGCCCACACGCCGGCATGGGTCCGCCACAGGGGAAGCTCGGTCCACTGCGCAACACCGTGCTCCTTGAGTACATCCGGCTCCACCCAAACTGGCCTACCTGTGCTGTCCGTTGCTGCCAGGCATCCGTTGAGGAATTCCTCGAAGCTGGTTCCGACGGGATGAGTGACGTTGAACCCGCCGGTGGACGTACTCGCCGCCTGATCCAGCGTGAACCTGGCGACATCACGGACGTCGACGGGCTGAATCCGCTGCTGGGCGGGGGCAGGGGCGACGATGCGTCCGCCGCGTTCAGCTCGTTCAAGCCACCATGGCAGGCGGCCCACGTATTCGCCGGGGCCGAGGATCACACCGGGACGCAGAAGAACCGCCCTGTCCCCGAACGCCTGCGTGACCGCCCGCTCGCCACCTGCCTTCTGGAATCCGTAGGTGGTCGGGCTGCCATCCTCGCCGGTGTATCCGTACGACTCGTCGGCGTCGGCAGGGCAGTCGAGGAGCGGAGATTCGTCGGTCAGGGGGTGATGCGGCCAGCCCGTGTACACCGACACGGTCGAGATATGCACCCATCGTTCAGCCTGGTCGCGGAGCGTGGTCGTGGCCAGCAGTACGTCGCGCGGTGCCAGGTCTGAGCTGGAGGTGTCGATCACGGCATCCCACGGGCCGCGCTGGGCAAGCGCCTGAAGGCTCGATTCGACAGTCCGGTCGCCGTGCACGGGCTCTACGCCGTGCACGTCCTGACCGGAGCGTCCTCTGTTGAAGGTTGTGACTTCCCAACCTCTTGCCAGTGCCTGTTCAGCGATGGCTTTCCCCAGGAACCATGTGCCACCCAGCAGCAGAATCCTCATGGCCCTGATCCTGCCTGGCCATCACGAGAATGGGGAAGCCGGGGTGTGAACCGGTATGGTCCCATGCCAACCCGATCCTGGCTGAGGAGTGGAAACCATGGCCCAGCCCTTCGGGATCTGCTACATGCGGGACTACCTGTTGTGTGGTCAAGTCTGACCCAGGACGGCCGAAATCCCCGAGATACTTCGTCTTCGAAGGTCCGCCCGTGGTCGCCCTGGGAACACCCCCGCGCCCGCGGGGATGGTCCCCGGATCGGCTTCGAGGAGATACGCGCCTGGGCGTGCTCCCCGCGCCCATAGGGCTGTGCTCCTCCCACCCCTCCGCAGGCAATAGACAACGAGAGTCGGAGAGAGCCCGCGAGCCCGTCCAGTCCTTCGGGCCGTACGCCTTGCCAAGGCATTTCGCACAAGTCTGAGTGAGGGCAGCGACGGCGGCCAGGATGATGTCTGGTGAGGGGCCATCGTTCGCGCGGGATGACGTCGGTGGTTCCGGTACATGCGGGGATGCGAAGCGGGCTGGTCGGGTTGACCTGGGTGGTGTGGTGTTGGAGCCGGCCGTGGATCTCCTCGGCAAAGCCTGCGGTGGAAGGCCCGCCGGTACATCTCCGGGCTGCCGATCCCCTTGCACGCGACGCTGGCGCAAGTCGTCCTCTGGCTCACGGGTGGCCTCGCGGAGTCGGCACCCACGAACCTCGTGGCCCGGTAGCTGCGTCTGTTGCACTTCCACAACGGACCGATCGAAGAGGTTCTGCGGGCCTGGGCCCACACGTAACGCGCTCGCTCGTGGCTTCAAGGGATGGCAACGCAATACGTCTCACGGCTCGCTACTTTGTTTCTGCCGCCGCATTCGCTCACGGCAGACAAGATTAACCCGCCAAAGACTGGAACCAAGTCCTGGTGTATGTCAACGTACAACACCCGGGCAATGTCGGCAACGGCTGAATTTGGGACCAGTTCGAACGGTTCAATCGTGAGCCACTGTGCGGCCTCGGTGGTTCGTCAGTGGTTGTCGGTGGCGGTG
>NZ_JBIBHY010000031.1:0-59497 GCF_042957285.1 Streptomyces sp. NPDC008092 | reverse complement strand
GAGGCCCCCTTCGTATGCACCCAGCGCCCCACGACCACCCGATCGGGACTCCCGTTCGACACGCATCTCCCAAGATCGAAAAGACAACAGCTTCTAACGATGCGGTTGGCCTGAACTGAGAAGAGCCTTGCCAACCCGAAGAGTGCGAAATGGTGGCGGGCCCGGTCGGCGAGGACTGGCTCCCAGGCTGGTGGAGGGCTGACGAAGAAGTCGAGCCAGATCGGGCTACTGTCCACGACCCTCGCTTCCAGCCAGGAATCGTCGTCGACACGGTCCAGGTACGGATGCAGCGGGGTGGTATCGGCTCCGGAAGGCAGCCCCTCTCCCTTGGCATGGTTACAGTCACGGCAGGCTGGCACCGGGTTCAGTGGATCTACGCACAGCGCGGGGAACATTCTCTTGGGCAGGAAGTGGTCCAACGTACTGACCACACCATGGCCGCACAGGGGACATCTCTCGTCCAAGGGAGCAGCTTTGATCCGGTTGTAGATGGTCCGCCCGTCCTGGTTCGTGACCATGCCGTACTCATAGACCCACCGCACGACATTGCCTGCTGAGACGCCCGGCACGGTGAACTCAGCGCTGCTCAGTTCATGCATCCGGCCTTGCCGCGCAGCTTGCCGGAAGCGCTCACCTGCCGCCTCCACGCTGTCCCCCGCGGCTTGCAGCAGGCTGCGCCGCTGCCGATCCCTGGTACCGCGCACGCACGTGTCGTAGCTCTCCCGGGCCAGAAGGGTCGGCGGGTCGAGGGGCCACATCAGCGGCGCCCATCCACGGCCCGGTACGCCAGGAGGATCCGGACCAGTCCCTTCGCCTCTCCGCCGAGTTGTCCCCGGAAGCGGTCCAGGACCTGATCGTAGGACCCCAACTCGTCAACGGCCTTGGCGATCTCGGCGTGAAAGCCAGACTCTCTGACCTCCAGACCGAAGATCTCGTGAGTGAGCACCCCAACGTTTTCCCCGTAAGTCTCAAGAGAGGGGCGTACCGGCGGGTGGCGGTCCCAGCGGCTGACTTTCCACACGCAGGAGCAGGGAACTTCCTGCAGCACCACGGGGGAGTGGGTACCGATCAATGCGACGCCGTTGCGGTCGGTCAGCAGATCCGACAGCGCTCTGATGAAAGACGCGAGCAATGGTGGATGCAGGTGGGCTTCGGGTTCGTCCAGGAGCACGAGGGACTGCTCGGCCACGGTCTCCACCAGCCGTGTGACGGTCAACAGCACGATCGCGTAGCCCGAGCTGAGGCCAGCGAAGATTGAGTGAGCATCTCGCTCGTCCTGCTCAAGAAAGTGCTTGCGCCGCTGCACCGAGCGGGCGAACCCATGGATGCGGGAGTCGTAGAAGTACGGGTCGCTGCCCAGCATGTTCAGGGCATCTATCCACCGACCGATCCGCCCGGCAGCCTTGACCTCCTTGACACTCTTGACGAACTCAGTGTTTAGGTCGTCGTACGACTTGCGCTCCCTGGTGGGGCGCCCGAAGACGTCGACCTTGGCTAGTCCCACATACGTGTACGACACGGCTGCTTCGACTGGATCAGCAGGCAGCTGCTCGCCGGGAACATCCTTGTCCTCATCCCACCCCTTCTTGAGTCGGTTCTCGTCGTCCCCTGTCCCTGACTCGACGCCCTCATGAGCGGGGTCGAAAGCGCTGAACGTGACGGATACGACGTTCGTAAACGATCCACCCCCATCACCGGCCCAGACGATCTCACCAGCGTCGCCGGAATCCCCACCCGGGTTCACCACTGCCGCGCCGATGTTGCTCAGCAGCGTTGTCTTGCCCACGCCGTTCCGACCTATCAGAACGTGGATGTTGGTCGGAGGCCGAGAGTGCGGTGTGACCGAGAAAGACAGCCGCTCCACATGCGTCTCAGTGAGCCTTTCCCAAGCTCAGTTTGAGGCGTTGAGGTGGAGGGTGAGGACGGCTTGGACGAGTGCGGTGATGCGGGTGGTGCTGCACCGGAGTTTGCGTAGGAGTCGCCAGGTCTTGAGGGTGGCCATGGCCTGTTCGCCGAGTGCGCGGATCTTGGCGTGGGAACGGTTGACGGCCTGCTGACCTGCGGACAGTTCCTCCCGGCGGCCGCGGTAGGGAACCCGCACCGTACCGCCGGCTCCCTGATACGCCTTGTCGGCACAGCAGGGGATGTCCGCTTGGGCCAGGGCGTCGACGATGCCGTGGGTGCGGGCCGCACGGATGTCGCGGACCGCACCGGGCAGCGCGGCCGAAGCCCACAGCAGACGCCCGGACAGATCGGCGAGGACCTGCACGTTCATCCCGTGCTTCTTGTGTCTTCCGGAGTGGTAGGGGCGATCGGCGGCGATACGGTCGATGGGGAGCAGCGTCCCGTCGAGGATCACGAACGCCTTGCGCGCCGCAGCCCGGACGGCTGTGGCGAGGTCGGGTGCAAGCACGGCCAGGACCTCGACAGCCTCGGCCACATATCGGCCCACCGTGCTGGTCCCGACGCCGAAACCGGCTGCGAGCTGGGCATAGGTGTGTCCGCAGCGCAGGTGGGCCAGGACCAGCAGGGCCTGGCGGGCCGCCGGGAGCCGACGCCATCGTGTGCCCAGCTCCAGGCGTCGGGCGGCCTGCCGGCGGGACAGGAACCGAAGGGCGGAACTGGACAGATCCAGCCCCGATGGGTAGACAAGCACATGAAGCTCCGGGCGGACAGGTTGCTCTTGGTCGACAACCCATCTACCAGGAGCTTCACCTCTTCCCGCACACGGCCCCCGCCTCAACTCACACCATGATCAGGCAGGTTGGCAAAGGCTCAGTGCCGACCTGTGCCTCATCGTGGACGAAGAAATCGACGACATCACCGCCGAACTGGCGGCTCACGGTGTGACGATCGAAGAAGGCCCCGTCGAGCGCACGGGCGCGACGGGGAAAATCAACAGCGTCTACGTACGGGACCCCGACGAAAACCTGATTGAGCTGAGCAACTATCAGGTCTGATCCGGTACCGCGCCGCCACTGGCAGCCCTTGCCGCGATCTGTCGTGCGCGGCGCAGGACGGGCTCGTCGATCATGTGGCCGTCGTGCGTGCCGACACCGCCCGTCGACGAGGCCAGCAGGTCGCGCGCCCACCGGATCTCCTGAGGCGAAGGGCTCAGGAGTTCGGCGACCGCGCCGACCTGGGACGGATGGATCAGCAGTTTCGCCGTGAAGCCCAGTTCACGTGCGTGACGCGTGTCGGCGCTGAGTGCCTCCGGGTCCTTCACCGAAGTGGTCACCCCGTCGATGGGCGGGGCGCAGCCGGCGGCCGCCGAGGCGTAGACCAGGTGGGAGCGTGCCGCGGACAGCGCCGTGTGTGACGCGGGGTCCACTCCGGTCTCCGCTGCGAAGTCCACGTTTCCGAACGCGACCCGCACCACGCCCGCCGTCTCGCAGATCTCACGGGACGCGTACAGGCCGCGCGGGGTCTCCACGAGCGGAACAACCGGCAGCCCGGAGCCGTACCGCGCGCCCACCGCCGCGACGTCGGCGGCCGACTCCGCCTTGGCTACGACGACAGCGGTCGCACGGGCGGCCACGGCGAGGTCGTCGCCGAACCACACCGTGTTCCGCCCGTTGACCCGCACCGCGGCACGGCCGCCGGAGGCCAGCCACTTCTCCACGTTCGCTCGCGCTCCTGCCTTCTGATCCGGGGCGACGGCGTCTTCGAGGTCGATGATCACCACATCGGCTCCGCTGCCCACTGCCTTGTCGAAGCGGTCGGGGCGGGTCGCGGGGACGAAGAGGAATGTGCGGGCCGCCTCGATGTCGTGTCGAGCCATGCGAACTGCCTCCGTAGGAAGGAGAGTTGGATGCGAGGGACGGGGATGTCGGCTAGGCCGGCTTTGCCGTGCCGGGGTCGCCGAACTCGGCCCGCAGCGCCTCGTTGTGCGCGCCGAGCGCGGGCACATCGCCCATCCGCGGTTCACGGCCGAGTACCGTCACGGGCGGCAGGGGCGCCTGGGCCGTGCCGCCGGGCGTCTTGATCTCCCGCCAGCGGTCCCGTGCCTGAAGCTGCGGGTGCTCGAAGAACTCGGCCGGTGTCCTGAGCCGTGCCGAGGCGATGCCGACCTCCTCCAGATGATCGACCACGTCGTCCGCCGTGAGATCCGCGAAGGCCGCCTCGATCAGGGGGGTGATCTGGTCGTTGTTCTCGACTCGGTCGGTGTTGGTGACGAACCTCGGGTCCTCGGCCAGTTCCGGGCGTCCGAGGACCTGTGCGCACAGGGTCTTCCACTCCCTGTCGCTCTGCACTCCGAGGAAGACGGTCGAGCCGTCACCGGCCTGGTACGGGCCGTACGGCGCGATGGAGGCGTGGCGGGCTCCCGTGCGCTCGTTGGGCCGTTCGCCGTAGACGGAGTAGTAGGCGGGCTGCACCATCCACTCCCCGAGGGCGTCGAGCATGGCGACTTCGAGAGTGCTGCCCTTTCCGGTGCGCTCGCGTTCGTACAGGGCGGTGAGGATGCCGGTGTAGGCGTACACCCCCGTCGCTATGTCGGCGATCGAGACACCGGTCTTCGCGTAGTCGTTCGGGGTGCCGGTCACCGACACCATGCCGGCCTCGCACTGCACCAGCAGGTCGTACGCCTTCTTCGTCCGGTACGGTCCGTCGGCGCCGTATCCGGAGATGGAGCAGTGGATCAGTTCCGGGCGCTCGGCACGCAGCGTCCTCGCGTCGAGGCCGAGGCGCTCGACGGCACCCGGGACGAGGTTCTGGACGAGGACGTCGGCCTGGTCGATGATCCGGTCGAGCAGCGCTCGGTCCTCGGGCTTCTTGATGTCGAGTTCGATGCTTTCCTTGCCCCGGTTCAGCCAGACGAAGTAGCTGGCCTCGCCGTGCACGGTGCGGTCGTAGCCGCGGGCGAAGTCCCCGGCGCCGGGACGCTCGACCTTGATGACCCGGGCCCCGAGATCCGCGAGTTGACGGGTGGCGAACGGTGCGGCGACGGCCTGCTCCAGGGAGACGACGGTGATGTCTTCGAGGGGTAGCACAGAGGGGCCTTTCATCGTGATGACGCCCACCGGTGGCCGGACGGGGTTCGCCGGCCACCGGTTGGTCATGGGGGTCTTCTTGGTTTGCTGGTGTGCCGAGGACAGCGGCGAGTTCAGCCTTCGGGTGCTTCCTCTTGGCCGAACGCCTCCGCCTCCATGGCCAGCCGACCGTCGAGGGACGCGGCCCACAGGGAGGTCCGGCGGCCGTCGCGGCGTCCGTTGACGGTGAAGGCGTCTGGCAGGAAGAGCGGGGAACGGGCCTTGTACCGGAACGAACCGAGCGGACGTCCCTCGTGGACGGCCAGGTCCAGCAGCAGTGTGGCCAGCAGGGGGCCGTGGATCACCAGGTTGGGATAGCCCTCGACCGACCGGCTGTAGTCGGCGTCGTAGTGGATGCGGTGGCCGTTGAAGGTGAGCGCCGAGTACCGGAACAGCGCGGTGCTGTCCAGGTGCCAGGTCTCGCTGAATTCCGCGTCCGTGGGCGCCACCGGGCCGCCGACGAGGACGGGCTCGGTCGGCAATTCGCGGTAGACGATGGTCTGGACCTCGGAGACCGCCGGCTGTCCGTCCGCCTCGACGTCGTGGTCGACCGTGACGAAGAAGAGCGGGCCCGTGCGCCCGTGCTTCTCGGTAATCGACCGGATGGTAGAGGTCCGGGTCGCCGTGACGCCGAGCGGCAGCGGTTCATGGAAGGTGAACTCTCCGCCGGCCCACATCCGTCGGGGAAGCGGCACCGGCGGCATGGTGACGCCCAGCGCCGGGTGCCCGTCGCCCCCGAGGTTTCTGGCCTGCACGATGTCGTGGAAGTAGAGCCAGTGCCAGGCGGGCGGAAGGGCCTCACCGGCCTTGAAGGACGGTTCCCGGTCCAGGGTGACCGCCATCCGGTTCGCCTGTTCGGGGTCCAGCCAGGCGGTGGTGGTGGTGCTCCTGCCGATCCAGTCTTTCCAGTCGGTCATGCGGTGGCCTCCGGTGCCTCGATGGCGGTGACGCGGGTTGACGGGGTGATCTCGACGTGGGTGTCCTGGTCGAACGTCTCCCGCGCCGCCACGATCGCCCCGATGCTGATCAGGGA
The DNA here is from genome assembly GCF_042957285.1 of Streptomyces sp. NPDC008092. NCBI lineage: Bacteria > Bacillati > Actinomycetota > Actinomycetes > Kitasatosporales > Streptomycetaceae > Streptomyces > Streptomyces sp. NPDC008092. Next base: position 53,434 of record NZ_JBIBHY010000031.1, on the reverse strand, counting down.
TCCGAGGATCATGTACAACGAGATCGCCCAGGTTCCGCCGGTCCAGCTCAGCAGGGCCGCGGCGAGGAACGGCGTGGGGCCGCTCGACAGCATTCCACCGATCTGGTAGGTGATCGAGGAACCGGTGTACCGGAGGCGGGTTTCGAACAGTTCGGACAGGAAACTGGACTGGGCGCTGTAGATCAGCCCGTGCACGACCGCCAGTGCCAGTACCAGCGCGACGAGTACCAGCCCCACCGATCCACTGTTCAGCAGCCAGAAGAACGGGAACGCCACCACGGCACCGATCGCGGCGCCGGTGATCAGCACCGGACGGCGGCCGACCCGGTCCGACCACGCCGACGAGACCGGGATGACGACCATCTCCAGCAGAGCGGCAGCGAGCAGGCCCAGCAGCACCGACTGGTGCGCGACGCCGGTCTTCTCGGTCACGTAGCTCAGCGCCAGGACCGAGGCGCTGTAGAAGAAGATGTTGGGTCCGAAGGTCGAGCAGATACCGAGGAACACCTGCTTCCCGCTGGTCCGGAGCACGTCCGCGATGGGGAGCTTGGACGTGCTGTCGGTCTCCAAGACCTTGCGGAAGGCGGGGGACTCGATGATGCGCAGCCGGATATAGAGCCCGGCGATGACCAGGACCATGCTCGCCAGGAACGGAATGCGCCAGCCCCAGGCGTTGAACTGGTCGTCGCTCACGGTCTTGGTCAGCACGAAGTAGAGACCGCTGGCCAGTACCAGGCCGCTGGGGGCGCCGACCTGGGGCCAGCTGGCGTAGAACCCGCGCCGCTTCTTGGGCGCGTGCTCACTGGCCATCAGTACCGCGCCGCCCCACTCGCCGCCGATGGCGAACCCCTGGGCGAAACGAAGTATCACCAGCAGGACCGCCGACCAGATGCCGATGGTGTCGAAGGTGGGCAGCAGACCGATGGCGAAGGTGCTCAGCCCCATCAGGAGCAGGGAGCTCACAAGCATCTTCTTGCGGCCCAGTCGGTCACCGAAGTGGCCGTACACGATGCCGCCGATGGGGCGGGCCGCGAACGCCACACCGAAGGTGGCGAAGGAGGCCAGAGTACCGGCTGTGGGGCTGATGGTGGGGAAGAACAGCTTGCCGAACACCAGTGCTGCGGCGGTGTTGAAGATGAAGAAGTCGTACCACTCGATGGTGGTGCCGATGGCGCTGGCGAACGCGACGCGCGCTGGTGACACCTGGTCCTGGATCTGCGAGGTGGAGGCCACGGCGAATCCTTTGCTGGGGATGAGCGGAAGAGCGGGAGCCGGTGTTCGGACCGGGCGCTGGCCTGGCGCCCGTCCGCAGGGCTCGGGAGACCGTGGGTCAGAGCTTGACGATCACGGTCTTCGTCTCGGTGTAGGCGTCGAGAGCCTCCAGGCCCTTCTCACGGCCGTATCCGGATCGCTTGAATCCACCGAACGGCAGCTCCACGCCGCCGCCGGCCCCGTAGGTGTTGACATACACCTGGCCCGCCTCGATCTGGGTGGCGAGCCGGTGGGCCCTGCTGAGGTCGCGCGTCCAGACCGCGCCCAGCAGGGCGTAGTCGGTGCAGTTCGCCAGTGCGACCGCTTCCTCCTCGGTCTCGAACGGCATGCTGACGACGACGGGACCGAAGACCTCCTGCTGGGCGATCTCCGACTTCGGGTCGACGCCGTCGATGAGCGTCGGCGCGAAGTAGGCGCCCCCGGCGAGACCGTCGTCCGTCGGTACGTCGCCGCCGACGAGCACGTTCCCCTGGGTGAGGCGACCGACCATGCCCCGCACCCGGTCCTGCTGCTTGGCGGAGACCAGGGGACCGAGGTCCGGATCGTCGAGGCCCCGGCCGATGCTCACCTTCTTGAAGCGCTCCGCGATGAGGCCGAGCAGTTCCTCGCGGATTGACTGGTGGACGATGAGGCGCGAGCCGGCCGAACAGGTCTGCCCGGCGTTCTGCAGGATCGCCTTGGTCGCGACCGTGGCGACGGTCTCCAGGTCGGCGTCCGGGAAGACCAGATGAGCGCTCTTGCCGCCCAGTTCGAGGACGACGGGGGCCACACGATCGGCCGCGGCGTGCGCGATCTTGGAACCTGTCTCGGTGGACCCCACGAAGCCGACATGGGCGATACCCGGGTGGGCGGCCACCGCGGCTCCCGCCTCCGCGCCGACGCCGGTGACCACGTTCAGCAGTCCGGCGGCGGCACCGGCCTGGGAGAAGAGCTCCGCGATCGCCACCGAGGTGCGCGGTGTCTCGTCGGCGGGCTTCACCACACAGGCGTTGCCGGTCGCGAGGGCCGGGGCGGCGGCGCGGGCCAGCAGCTGCATCGGGTAGTTCCAGGCCAGGACCGAGCCGACGACGCCGAAGGGTTCCTTGCGGGTGTAGACGTGCAGGTCGTCGCTGAGCGGGATGGTCTGCCCGTAGTAGGACTCGATGGCGTGCCCGTAGAAGCGGAAGTAGCGCGCACAGATGGAGGCGTCGGTCCGGGCCTGCGAGAGGGGCTTCCCGGTGTCCTCGCTCTCCAGCCGCGCGAGCCGGTCGACATCGCGCTCGATGAGGTCCGCCGTGGCCGTCAGGAGCCTCGCCCGGTCCTCCGGCCGGGTGCGGGCCCAGGCCGGCTGGGCCGCCGCGGCGGCGGCGACCGCCTCGTCGACGTGTTCGGCTGTGCAGCGGGCGACCTCACCCAGCGGCAGCCCCGTGGCGGGATCGATGTTGTCGTAAGTGTCGGCAGCGGCGACCGAGCGGCCGTTGATGTACGCGTTGGTGGTCATCGGTGTGTCAGTCCTCGTCCATGATGAGAGCGGCGCGGGTGACCTTCCGGTCCTCGGCGGCCTGGATCGCTTCGCCGGCCTCGGCGAGCGTGTAGTCGGCGTCGACCAGCTCCTCCCAGGGGTAGTGGGGGGTCGCCGCCAGGAAGTTCACCGCCCGCGAGAGCATGTAGGGCGGGTAGCGGAGGATGGCCTGCATGGTCACGCCGGACCGGGTGAACAGGCCCGGGTCGAACTGCGCGTAGTGCTTGGGGCTGACCGAACCGACGCTCACGAACCGTCCGGCGGGCCGGACCATCTGCACCCCCTCGGCGAAGGCGCTCGGCACACCGGTCAGGTCCACGACCACGTCCGCACCACCGTCGGTGAGCTCGCGGATCATTGCGATCCGTTCCTCCCCGTCCGCGGCGAGGGACAGGTCGACGGTGTGGTGGGCGCCGAACCGCTCTGCCTTGGGCAGTCGCGTGGCCGTCATCTCGGCCACGTACACCTCGGCGCCGGCCTCCCGGCCCAGCGCGGCGGCGCACAGCCCGAGGCCACCCGCACCGAGCAGAAGCAGGCGGTCTCCCGCGGAGACCTTTCCGGCCGCCATCGCGTTGACCATCTGGGAGAGCGCGCAGTTCGCGGAGGACGCCGCCTTGCTGCTCACCGAGTCGGGCACCCGGTAGACGTACTGGTCACGACCGAGCGCCCAATGCGTGCCGAAGGTGCCGAAGAAGTGCGGAGCCCGCTCGGCAGGCTGGGACCACCGGCTGTAGGCGTTGCTGCACAGGCTCCAGTCGCCCCGGTTGCACTGGGGACAGCGGCGGCAGACCGAGAAGTAGGCCGCGACGACGCGGTCCCCCTCGTGCAGCGGCTGTCCGGCGAAGTCCGTGGTCACGCCCTCGCCGAGGGCGGCCACACGGCCGATGCCCTCGTGCCCGAGAACGCAGCCGGGCTTGATCAGGGGGTGGTGACCCCGGGCGATGTGGACCTCGGTCCCGCAGACATTGGCCCGGATCATGTTCAGGACGACACCACCGGGTTCCGGATCCGGCACGGGGAACTCGCGCAGGTCCAGGGTGTGCGGCGCCGTCATCACCGCTGCTACGCCGTTCATCGGCCGCCCTCCTGGCGGGCAGGCCGGGGCTGCCCGGCGAGGGGTGTGCTTGCTGAGGTCAGAGACATCTCGCGGCTCCAATCTGTGCCTCTTGACCGGCATGATGGGCGCGCATATTGCGGCATGTCGAATGACTTGTTTTCATGGCCCGATGATGAGGTGAGATACAGCGAGGAAACCCCATGGAAATCAAGCAACTCACCGCTGTGGTGACGGTGGCGGAAACCGGAAGCGTCACCAAGGCCGCCCAGCTGCTGCACCTGGTGCAGTCCGCCGTCACGCGGCAGATCATCGGTCTGGAGGAGGAACTGGGCGTCGCCCTCTTCGAGCGCACCCGGCAGGGGATGGTGCCGACCGCCGCGGGTGCGGCCCTCGTCGAGCGATCGAGGCGGGTGCTCGTGGAGATCGAGCGGGCACGGGCGGAGATCCGCCCCACCCGGGGCCACGTCACCGGGATCGTCCACGTCGGCATCCTGGGCGCGACTCTGGAACTGCTGGCCCAGCCGCTGCTCGAGGCGGTCGCCGAGAAGTACCCCGGCGTCGACCTGCGCATGTCGACCGCGTACTCCGGACACCTTCAACAGTGGCTGGACGCAGGTGACTTGGATCTCTCCCTGGTGTATAACCTGGAGAGTTCGCCGTCGGTGCACGTCGTGCCACTGCTCAGCGATCAACTGTGGGCGGTGGCTCCCAGGGACGCGGGGCTGCGCCCCGACCAGCCGGTGGATGTCGCCGAGGCGCTGCGGCAGCCGTTCATCATGCCGGTGCCCGGCCACGGTCTGCGGGTCCTGCTCGACCAGGCGCGGCTGGAGGCCCAGGTGAAGCCGAATGTGATCATGGAGGCCAACTCCTGGGACTTGCAGAAACTGCTGGTCAAGGCGGGGTGTGGCTGGACCGCTCTACCGGCTCCAGGCGTCGCCGCGGATCTGGCGAACGGGACGTTGAGCGCCGCACCCCTGCAGAACCCGGAGATCCGGCGCACCATCGCCCTCGGCCTGGCGCGCACGGGCCGTACACCACCCGCGGTGGAGGCGGTCGCCGCCGAACTCATTCGGATCATCCGCGCGACCGTGGGGGACGGCAGGTGGCCGGCGGCGCGGCTCATCGAGGAGTGACTCCGCGCGGTGACGTAAGGCCTCGTCACCTCTCCCGGGTTCAACGACGGCTGCTCGGTCCGTTGAATGAGCGAGCAGCGGGAATCAGTCGGGAGGTGAGACGGAATGAGCCGGAGACAGAGGGCACTGCGCAGTCGGCTGGGCGGTGCCGCGTTGCCGGCAGCCACCGAGGCGGTGGGATTCGCACCGTATGGGTTCCAGCCATGGAAGCTGTGGCAGCGCACGACTGTGGAAGAGGCGCTGCCGACGCGACCACCGCGCGGAGCGGTGCGGGCCCCGCGCGCTGGTGCATCCCAGCTCGGAGAAGTCGGGGCAGAGGGGCGGCTGCGGACGTCGACGTGATGAAGAGCCGGCGATACCCATCGGCCGAGAGATATCCCCCGACCGGGAGACCGGTTGGGGGATATGGCCCGCGCGTTGGCACCGGCTGCCCAGGAGATGAGCCCGCGTGCGGCGGATCCGCCGATCCCGCAACCGCGAGCGTCATGCCATGGAGTGCGGGATCGACTGCCTTGAGTGCCACCGGACGTGGCCACCGGATGCGACAAGCCTGCCGTGTGCCACGGGGCGACCGCGGGGGTCGCAGTCCTCAGCCGGCGGCTGTGACCAGCGCGTTCCCTGTCACCCTAGCCCGTGGGGTCGGAGCTGTTGCCGCTGAACGGCGTGAAGCCGACGGTCGACTCCGACGGCGGCGTGACCGGAGTCAGTCGCGGCTCCTCGGCGAAGACCATCTCCGAGCCGGACTCGGTGAACGACGGCCAACCCGGCAGTCCGTCGTGTCCGGGAACCCCGTTCCGGGCGAAATTCGCCCATGACCGGGTCATCGCGGCGGAGACCGCGAATCGTTCCGGACGGTTGCCGGCGACCGGGGATCGGTCGACGTTCCCGAAGACGAACGGCAGGTCGAGGCTGTGATGGGCGCCGAGGATCCCGCCGAGGACTTCGGTCCGGTAGTCCAACCGGTAGGCGTAGACCGCGGCCGCCTGTGCGGCCTTGGCCTCGCGCAGCCGTACCGTCGGGCGGCCGAACGCGGCTTCGGTCGTCGCCCTGGCCAGCACCAACTGAGGCGGCGAGTCCGGCTCCGACTCGCGGAACCGGGCCAGCGCGTCCCTGCCGCCGCTGCCGAAGAACTCCTCGAACCGCCTTGGCAGTTCGGCTGAGGTCATGGAGTGATACCAGCCCTCCGCGGCGAGCATCAACGCGAACTCATGGGTGGTGGCGCCGATCAGCAACGGAACGTGATCGGTACCAGCCGATGAGGCCTCGGCGAACGAGGGCTCGGGCAGCTCGACCGGGTGCCACACCGGCGCGAACGGCACCGGCCCGCCGCGCATCACCTCGGCCTGAGCGGCCAATACGGCGGACAACGGAACCCGACGAAGCTGCGCGAGATCCTCGGCACCCGTGTAGCGGAGCACGTCCTGCCGGACCTTGGCGGCCTCGATCAGGTCCATCGCACCGAGGAACGGCGCGCTCTGCATGATCGCCTTGTGGAACAGACCTCGCGCGGCCGGCATCGCCATGAGCGCCGCCACCTTGCCCCCGCCACCGGACTGGCCGAAGACGGTGACATTGGCGGGATCCCCGCCGAAGCCGGCGATGTTGTCACGCACCCACCGCAGCGCCAGCACCAGGTCCAGCATGCCCGCCACACCGGAGGCCTCCTCGGGCTCGGGCTCGTCGGCGCCGAGAAAGCCGAGGATCCCGAGCCGGTGGTTCACCGTGACCACGACCACGTCCTCGGACGCCGCGAGCCGGTCGCCCTGGAACCAGCCCTCCGCCCCGGTGCCGTGCACGAACCCGCCGCCGTGGAACCAGACCATCACCGGTTTCGGGCCGGTGTCGGCAACGGAGGCCCACACATTCAGTACCAGGCAGTCCTCCGCCGCCGGCCGGCCTTCCAACGGAGTCGGGACACCGGGATACAGCAGCCGGAGCACGTCGTGGAACCCGGCGTTCGCGTCGACCCGGGGGTCCAGTTGCGGGGCGGCCGGTCCGAAGTCGAAGGCGTCGCGGATTCCGGGCCAGGGCTCGACGGGTCGCGGCGCGGTGAAGCGGTGTTCACCGGACACCGAGGCTCCGTACGGGATTCCCAGGAAGGTGCGGATTCCCCCGGCCCGCACCCCGCGGACCGTACCGGCGGTGGTGTCGGCTGTCGTGTAGCTGCCGAGCATGGGTCTTCTGCTCCTTCGAATCAACGGACACTGCGGATCGGAACGATCGCGACCGCTCCGAGGGCCGCGCAGCCGATCGCGAAGACGAACAACGAGCCGTAGCCGCCCAGGGAATTGATCACCAGCGCGCCGATGAACTGGGACAGCACCTGCGGACCCGTCGTGGCGACGTTGAGGATGCCCAGGTCGCGGGCGTTGTCACTGTCGCCGGGCAGGACCAGCGTCATCAGCGCGGCGTCCACGGACAGGTAGGCGCCGAAGGCGAATCCGAAGACCACCTCGAAAACGATCATGCCCGTCCAGGTGGGCGCGACCAGCGGGACGACCAGGGCGATCCCGGCGAGCGCCGACGACAGGATCACAAGGATCTTGCGGCGCGCGATACGGTCGGAGAGCCAGCCGCTCACGATGGTGCCGGCCAGCAGACAGCCCATGTTGATCGTGGTCAGCGTGCCCACCGCCGACACGGCGTCGTGCCCGGGGATCGTGTCGGCCCTGATGTAGTCCTGCAGGGTGTAGAGCAGGTAGCTGGAGACGCTCCAGTAGCCGAACATCAGGATCATCCTGGCCGTGAAGGCCCAGGCGAAGTCGCGGGACCTGAACGAGGAGAAGAACAGCTTCAGCGCGGTGAGAGCCGAACCGGACCGTCTCCTGCCGGCGCCCGGCGGACGCGGGGTGTCACGGGTGAACAGGACGAAAACCAGCGCGAACAGCACCAGCGTCCCGCCCAGCACCGCGTACCCGGCAAGGGGCGAAGTGGTCACCTTGGACACCATGTTGACGCCATATAGGACACCTATCGGGGTGGCCACGCCGACGACGGCCGACGCCGTGCCGCGGCGTTCGGCGGGTATCCGGTCCGGGACGATCGCCGAGATGACGGCCTGGTAGGAGCCCATCACCAGCATCACCAGGCAGTAGACCGCACCGAGCAGGAAGTAGCTCTGCTGACCGGCGAGCAGCAGCAGGGCCAGCGCGGCCAGTACGGCGGTGACCAGCAGCCACGGGGCGCGGTGCCCGAACCGGGTGCGGGTCCGGTCCGACAGCGCGCCCGCCAGCGGGTTGGCGATCGCGGCGAGCAACGCACCTGCCGCGGCCAGTACGGCCAGCATGTTGACCTTGTCGCCAGGGTCGATGTCGGCGACCTGCTGCGGGAGCAGCACGGCCTGCATGCCCTGGAAGACCGAGAACATCCCGGCCGTTGCCGGAAGCAGCAGGGACAGCTCCCATGCCAGCCGACGTGGAAGGGCGGCGTCTTGGACGACCGTGTTCACGGGTTGGGTGATGGGTTCGGACATCACGAAGGTCCTCTCTCCGTTCACGTCACTGTTACGGAGAAGAAGAGCCCCGACCCGGACTTCAAGTCAATGCATGAACTCAAGAAACCTGAAATTCAGTTATTGAGTTCAGGAAACAAATTCAATTCCAGATCCTGGGCGCACTGCAGAAGGCAGCCCAGGAGCATCCCGGTCCGTCCCAACTCCGCACGGCTCACGGTCAGCCGGGAGCGCAGCAGCATGCGCAGGTGCTGCCGCAGTGACTCGGTCAGCGGCTCCAGCAGGATGTCGCCGGCCTCGGCAAGGCGGCCGCCGACCACGACCTGGGTGACGTTCAGCAGTGTCACCACGTTGACCAGCGCGTAACCGGCGTCGCGTCCGGCCTCGACCACGATCCGCAGCGGCAGGTCCTCCCCGCGCCGCGCTCCGTCGAGCAGGGTGTCCAGACTCACCTCGCTGCCCGCCGGCATGGCGTTGCGGATCGGTTGCAGCAGGGCGTCGGCGCCGATCAGAAGCTCCAGGCAGCCACGGTTGCCGCACCAGCAGCGCGGGCCGTGTTCCGATCCCTCCAGATGGCCGATCTCGCCGGCCATCGCGTCGTCCCCCTCGAAAACCGACCCGCCTATGACCAGGGCGCCCCCGACACCTTCGGACAGTTCGGCGTACACCAGGTTGCGGCTGCCGCGCCCGGCACCCATCCGGAGCTCCGCCAGTGCCGCCATGTTGGCGTCCTTCCGCACCGCGACCGGTACGCCGCATGCCTCGGCCAGCGGGTCGGTCGCATGCGGCGGCAGCCAGTCCAACAGCGGATAGCCGGCCGGCAGCACCAGCCGGGCTCGCTCGGGGGACCGCGACGATCCCCAGCCGGGGAGGCAGGTCGTCGCCGCCTGGACCTCGTCTCTCCCCCGTAGGAGTTCGCTCAGCCGACCGGCCGCCCGCTCGGGTTGTGAGCCGGAGCCGGGTAGTTCCGCCCAGGGGGTGTCGATGATGTCCACCCCGTCGCGGTCCCAGAGCGCCACCTGGAAGGAGGTGCGCGTCAGCGACATTCCCACCAGGGTGCCGGTGGGTACCTGCGTCAACCGGACGATGGTGGCCCGGCGTCCGGAGCGAACACCGGGCGAGGTCTGCACCATGCCGTCGGCGGTGAGCTGCCGGATGATGCTCGTCACCGCCGCCGGGGACAATCCGGTCGCGGTCGCCAGCTCGACCTGCGCCCGCGGGCCTTCGGCGAGCACCGAGAGCACGCGCTCCACATTGGCACGGCGCAGGCCGCTCACCGACCCCTGACCCTCGGTCCCGCGATTCACAGCACGATTCTGACAACGTCACCTGTTGAATTCAAGAGCTAAATTCACGAAGTTGTCCGCGTGATTCACGCGGGACACCGGTCACTCAGATTGCATGCTGTCCCAACGGTGGCCGCATGACTTCCGGTGCCTGCGGATGAGCTGGGAGCGGGCGTGCGCCTCGAATGCCGATCCTGTCCTTCGGGGTACTGGGATCCATGAGGCCTGGAACGGGTCGGTCCGGCTGCCGACCATGAAGGCATGGCACATGTACTCGTCACGGGCGGAACCGGGTTCCTCGGTTCTCACACGATCGCGCAGCTCCTGACCGCCGGGCACACCGTCACGACCACGGTGCGCTCCCTGGCACGGCGGTCCGACGTCGAGCGGATGCTCAAGGCGGCCGGATCCCCGAACGCGGACGGCGTCTCCTGGGTGGAGGCGGATCTGACCTCCGACCGGGGCTGGGACCGGGCCGTGGCGGGAGCCGACTACGTCCTGCACGTGGCATCGCCGTTTCCCGGAGCGCGGCCGAAGAACGAGGATGAGGTGATCGTCCCGGCCCGTGACGGGACCCTGCGGGTCCTGCGCGCCGCCCGGGACGCGGGTGTCCGTCGCACGGTGCTGACCTCCTCCTTCGCAGCGGTGGGCTACGGGCACGGTCAGACCGGACAGATGTTCAGCGAGGACGACTGGACGGACACCGCCGGGCCGGGGGTGTCCGCGTACGTCAAGTCCAAGACGGTTGCCGAACGGGCCGCCTGGGACTTCGTCGGGAGCGAGGGCGACGGCCTGGAGCTGACGGTCGTCAACCCCGTGGGAATCTTCGGACCGGTCCTCGGACCGGACTACTCCGCGTCGATCCGGATCATCCACGCGATGCTGACCGGCGGGATGCGGGCCGCGCCGCCGATCTGGACCAACACGGTGGACGTCCGGGACGCGGCCGACCTCCATCTGCGTGCCATGACCGCGCCGCAGGCGGCCGGGCAGCGGTACCTGGCGCTCGCGGGCGAGCCGATCTCCTTCCACCACATCGCCCTGGCGTTGCGCGAACGGCTGGGCGAGGACGCCGCCAAGGCCCCCACCGGCTCGGCCCCCGCCTGGTTGCTGCGCCTGCTGGCCACGATCAACCCGGCGCTGCGTGAGACGGTGCCGCAACTGGGCGTGGTGCGCCGCGCCTCCCACGCGAAGGCCCGCAAGGAGCTGGACTGGGCCCCTCGTTCCAACGAGGACGCCGTCGTGGCCACCGCGGAGAGCCTGGTCCGCCTCGGACTGGTGAACGGTTAGCGTCAGGAGCATGGCGCACGAGACGGCCGACACCCTGGGCGAGTTCCTGCGGGCCCGGCGCGGGCAGATCAGCCCCGGGCAGGTCGGGCTGCCCGCCGGCGAGCGGCGCCGGGTCCCCGGACTGCGGCGCGAGGAGGTCGCTCAGCTCGCCGGCATCAGCCCCGAGTACTACCTGCGCCTGGAACAGGGCCGCAACCTCAACCCCTCCGACCAGATCCTGGCCGCCCTGGCCGGCGCCCTCCAGCTCGACGAGGACGCCGTGGCCTACCTGCACCGCCTCGCCCACCCCGCCCCGCCCGCCCGCAGGCCGCGCAGCCGCGCCCGTACGAACCAGGGCGATCTGCAACCCCTGCTGGACAGCTGGCCGCAGACCCCCGCCTACGCGCAGGGCCCCAGTGGACGAGTCGTCGCCGCGAACCAGCCGGCCGTGCTCCTGTGCCCCTTCTTCGCGGTCGGCCACAACCTGCTGCGGGCCGCCTTCCTCGAACCCGAGATGCGCAGCCTCTACCCGCAGTGGGACGACATGACCGCGAAGGCCGTCTCCGGACTGCGAGCCATGATCGACGTCGACGAGGCCGACTCGGAGCTGCTGGAGACCATCGGTGAACTCACCGTCGCCAGCGAGCGGTTCCGCACCCTGTGGACCCGCCGCGAGGTCCGCCGCCGCGACACCGGCCTCACCCGGCTGAACCACCCGCTCGTCGGCCGACTCGACCTGCACTACGAGAAGATGGTGCGCCCGCAGGCCCGCCAGCTGATAGTCGTCTACTACGCCGACCAGGGCTCGACCAGCGCCGAGCGCCTGGCACTTCTCAGCAGCCTGTGACCACGTCCGAGGGCGGTGCCCCCGTGGTCCGCTCGGGGTTCCGGCCGGGATGCGCCGGGCCCGCTCCAGGACCGGCTTTTCGACCATCCGACCGCCCACTGTGGCGAGCGCGCCGGTGGCACTGAGGACCGCGCGGGCCCAGCGCAGCTCCTCCTGTGCCGGGCCGAACCCGTCGGCCACGGGCGTGAGAGAACCGGTCAATCGGCCTCGGTTCCAAGAAACTCCGCGGTGAGCCAGCGGCCCTCGGCCACCGCCGACCGGATCTGCTGGACCAGTTCGTGGGCCACGGCCTCCACCGCCGGCGGCGTCCGACCGGATCTCGGCGTGGCGAGGACGATCGAGCGCCACACGTCGGGTTCGGTGAGCGGCGCGGCGCTGAGCGTGCCGTCCCTGATGTCGTCGGCGACACCGACGCCGGGCAGCACGGTCCAGCCGTGCCCGGCCTGTACCAGCTGCTTCTGCACCCGCATGGAGTTGGTCTGGGCGGCGACATTCATACCGGCGTCCGCCCGTGCTGCCGCTGCGTCGATCAGGACTCGCAGCGAGTGGCCCGAGGCGGGCAGGACCAAGGGGCGGGCGGCAGCCTTCGAGAACGGGACGGGCTCATGGGTACGTAGCCCCTCCGACGCGGGCGCGACCACCCACAGGCGTTCGCGTACCAGCGGGCGTGTGTTGAGAGACGGCGTGCTGTCCATGTTGTAGAGAAGGCTCAGGTCCAGGTCGCCGTCGTCGAGCCACTGTTGGAGGTGACCGGAGTACGCGGTGATCACGCGCAGGTCGATACCGGGGTGGGCGCGGGTGAGAGTGGTGACGAGAGGTTCCGCGAGCAGGTCGGTGGTGCTCTCCAGCAGGCCCACCGTGACGATGCCGGTCACCGCGCCGGGAGCGGGCCGTACTTCGGCGCGAGCCCGTTCCAGCTCGTTCAGGGCGCGCCGGGCACGTTCCACCATGATCGTTCCCGCGTCGGTGGGCCGCATGCCCTGTCGCGTGCGTTCGAACAAGGGCACCTGCAGCTCCTCCTCCAGGGTGCGGATCTGCCGTGTCACGGCGGGCTGCACCAGGTGCAGCAGTTCGGCGGCCCGGGTGACACTGCCCACCTCGGCGACGGTGATCAGCGCCTTGAGCTGTTTCAAGTCCACGGGGTGATCCTCCACTGCCATCCGCAAGAGGCATGGATCCATCATGAATCGGTATTTCACTTTGGCTGGCATTAATCATCATGATGGTACTCCTGGTTCGCTCCCCGTCTGGGCGAAGCCTTCCTGGAGGTCACCCCATGGCTGCCTGTCCTGAAGCCCCGCCATCCACCGGCATCACGGTCGTCAGCGTCGAGCAGGCGATGGCGGCATCCGTCGCCACCCGGGTGATCAAGACGGAACGGCCGGACGATTCGGATGACGGGCGGGCGGTCCCGGAGGAACTGCTCGCCGGGTCGGGCAGCGGTGCGGTGGCGAAACCGCCGGACGAGATCGGCATCGTCGGCGCGACGTGCGCATGGATGCCGTACCCGCCGTCGGCGAGGACAGCGGGAGCATCCTGGCCGAGCTGGGGTACAGCACGGCCGACACCCGGAACCTGAGGGCCCAAGGCGTCATCTGACCTGTCCGCGCCGGCGGCGGCATCATCCCATGAGGAGCGTCACAGCATGAGCACTCTCGACATCCTGTCCGAGGACGAGCAGTTCGTCGTCAGGACTGTGCGGAACTTCGTCGACAAGGCCGTCAAGCCCGTCGTACAGGAACTGGAGCACGCCAACACCTACCCCGAGACCCTCATCGAGCAGATGAAGGAGCTGGGCATCTTCGGACTGGCCGTTCCCGAGGAGTACGGCGGCACCCCGGTCTCCATGTCCTGCTACGTCCTCATCACCGAGGAACTGGCACGAGGCTGGATGAGCCTGGCCGGCGCGATGGGCGGCCACACCGTGGTCGCCAAGCTGCTGCTGCACTTCGGCACCGAGGAGCAGAAACAGCGCTACCTGCCGATGATGGCCACCGGTGAGATCCGGGCGACCATGGCCCTGACCGAGCCGGGCGGCGGCTCCGACCTTCAGGCCATGCGCACGGTTGCACGTAAGGATGTGGACGGTTACGTGATCAATGGCGCGAAGACCTGGATCACGAACTCCCGGAGGTCGGGTCTCATCGCTCTGCTGTGCAAGACCGACCCGGAAGCGACGCCCGCGCACAAGGGCATCTCGATCCTGCTCGTGGAGCACGGGCCCGGCCTGACCGTGTCGCGCGACCTGCCCAAGCTCGGTTACAAGGGCGTCGAGAGCTGCGAGCTGTCGTTCGACGACTACCGGGCATCGGCGAACGCAGTCCTGGGCGGGGTGGAAGGCAAGGGCTTCGCGCAGATGATGAAGGGACTGGAGACCGGCCGCCTTCAGGTCGCCTCCCGCGCGCTGGGCGTCGGCCGCGCGGCGCTGGAAGACTCCCTGGCCTACGCGCAGGAGCGGGAGTCCTTCGGTCGGCCGATCTGGAAGCATCAGTCGATCGGCAACTACCTGGCGGACATGGCGACGTCGCTCACCGCCGCCAGGCAGCTCACCCTGTATGCCGCGCGGGAGGCCGACGCGGGACGCCGGGTGGACATGGAGGCGGGTATGGCGAAGCTCTTCGCCTCCGAGACGGCGATGCAGATCGCCCTCAACGCCGTCCGCATCCACGGTGGTTACGGCTACTCCACCGAGTTCGACGTGGAGCGCTACTTCCGTGACGCCCCGCTGATGATCGTCGGCGAGGGCACCAACGAGATCCAGCGCAACGTCATCGCGAGCCAGCTCGTCAAGCGCGGAGGTCTCGACGGATGAGGAGCATTGTCACCGTGAGGTAGGCGCCCGAGGCCACCGGCGGCCGGCACTTCGCCGATGACCTGGCCGTCGACCGTGACGACGCGTACAGCCTGCCGACGGTGTCGGGGCCACCGTTCTGACGGTGGGTTCGGGGGACGCCAAGGGCGCGCCGCGCAAGGCGCAGTCGATAGGTGCGGTCAAGGTGATCGTGCCGGTCCTGCCGGCCGAGCGCCTGGGCGTCTCAGAGGCCGTCGTGCCCTCCAGAGGTCTCCCTTGAGGGCGTCGCAGTGCGTCCGGCCGCCGCTGACCCCTGTCGCATCGGTTCGCCGGTCGGCGTTGTGTCGGGTGCGGGTGCGGTGAACACGCCGGGATGCCGGGGCCCCGATCTTCGAGTTGGTCGAGTTCGGGGGGCTGGCGGAGGGACTGCCCGCCATGCTGTTGGCTCTGGGGCCGAGGCCGAGCTGCTCGCCTCTGCCGTTGGCTTCCTTTTAGTGGCAAAGTGGGTAATAGTTGAACAAATTTTCACCCTGGTGGGAAACGAAAGATGACCTGGGAGAACGACGTCGGCTTGGCGCGTGCGCATGGCAGGTTGCAGCTGGGCGCGACAGTAATGACGGGCGGTAGGAAGAGTGGGGTCCGCCGTCGCATCGGAATGTCCTGGCAACGGTGCGTCGACGGGGGGCTTACGCCGGACCGGGCGTGCGTCGCCTTCAACCAGGACGCCGATCTGGAATGCAAGCTGCTCGACACCGCGGCACCGGTCATCGACCGACTGGCCGGGCGCCTCTCGGGGGCGCGGGTCAGTATTGTCATCGCGGACGCCTACGCACAGGTACTGCGGCGATGGGTCTGCGATACCGGGCTGGACCAGCGATTCGACGCCGCTCGGCTGGTCCCGGGCTTCGTCTTCCTGGAGCGATTGGTCGGGACCAACTCCATCGGCACGACGCTGGTCGATCGGCGGCCGTGCTTTATTGCCGGGCGCGAGCACTTCTCGGTCGTCTCGGACATCCCGGAGTCGCTGGCCTGCGCGGGTGCGCCGATTCGTCATCCGCTGAGCGGCAGGGTCGAGGGGGTACTCAACCTCGTCGGCCTGTGCGCGGACGCCGATCCGGCCATGGTGAAGGTGGTCCAGCAGGCGGCGGCCGCGATCGAGCAGCGGATGGTGGAGCAGACCAGCCGGCGCGAGCGCGAACTTCTTGCTGCGTTCTACCGCGGCGACAGACTCCCGCCGGAGGGCGCCGGAAGCGGCGGCCCGACCTGGGGAGAAGACCCTGCAGCGCTGCCCGGGTCGACCGGCGCAGGTCGCCTGGACCGCGCTGATCAGGCGTTGCTCCGCCAACGCGCCGCTGAGCTGATCGCCTCGCCGCAACAGGTAGCCATTGAGGTGCCGCTTTCCGGTGGCCGGACGGCAGCGCTGCTGCGCCGTGAGATCACAGATGTCTCCGGTCAGGTCGGGGTCGTCGTCGAGGCCGCGGTGATCGACATCGACCACCCTGCGAGCGCGGTGCGCGCCTCCTCCCGTACACCGTCACCGAGGGTCTTGGACCAGCCCGGCTCCTTGCGATCCGGGATCCGCTGCAGCGTCGGCCAGGGGGCGGCCGGCGAAGCAGAGGTAGGGGCATCTGCAGGCCGGGTTTCGACCGGACCGCCGCACGTGGCTCCTCCTGGCTCAGGGGACCACCTGGTTGACCAGCCGACCGCTCTCCCATGGCCGCTGCTCGTCGGCGAAGCGGGAGTCGGGCAGATGGCGCTCCAGGCTCGTCGACGCCTGGAGCTCCTCTACGACACCACCGTGCGCGTCGGCACCACCCTGGACGTGGTCCGCACGGCCGAGGAACTGGCCGAGGCAGTAGTACCTCGTTTCGCGGACTTTGCGGCCGTCGACCTCGCCGAACCGGTGTTCCTCGGTGATGAGCCGACCACGGATCCGGACATTCCGTTGCGCCGCGCAGCTTTGGGCCAGCGGCAGGGCGGTCTCGGGTTGTACCAGGTCGGCGAGACCGTCACCTTCGCAGCTGCGACGCCGCAGTCGCGCTCGCTGCGGACCGGCACAGCGGCATTCGAACCGGAGCTCAGGCAGGCCAAAGGCTGGATCGACCACGATGTGCAGCGCACCCACATGATCCTGGAGTCGGGGATCCATTCGCTGATCACCGTGCCGCTACTGGCCCGGGGCGTCGTCCTCGGGGTGGTCAGCTTCTACCGTGCCGAGGAAGCCCCCGCGTTCGAGGACGACGACCTCGCCCTCGCCGAGGAACTCGTGGGCCGGGCGGCGGTGTGCATCGACAACGCTCGTCGGTACGTGCGTGAGCGGACGATGGCCCTGGCCCTGCAGCGGAGTCTGCTGCCGCGTGGCCTTCCTCGTCAGGACGCAGTCGAGGCGGCACACCGGTACCTGCCCGCGCAGGCCGGGGTGAGCGGCGACTGGTTCGATGTGATTCGGCTCTCCGGGGGCCGGGTCGCCCTGGTCGTCGGGGATGTGGTGGGGCACGGGGTGCACGCGGCGGCCACCATGGGGCGGCTGCGCACGGCTGTGCAGAACTCCTCCGCTCTGGATCTGCCTCCCGAGGACCTGCTGGCGCACCTGGACGACCTGGTCGCCCAGCTGGACGAGGACGGAGATCAGATCCTCGGCGCCACCTGCCTGTACGCGGTCTACGATCCCGTCTCCCGCCGTTGTTCCTTCACCAGGGCCGGGCATCCGCCGCCCGCAGTCGTGGCCCCGGACGGCACGGTGCGGTTCCCGGAGGTTCCGGCAGGCCCTCCGCTCGGCCTGGGCGGTCTGCCCTTCGAGACCGTGGACATCGAGGTGCCGGAAGACAGCCACATCGTGCTGTTCACCGATGGACTCATCGAGAGCCGCCACCGGCCCATCGACGCCGGTCTCGACCTTCTGCGTGAGACGCTGACCGCCGCCAAGCCGCATCTGTGCTCGCCAGAAGAGATCTGCGAGACGGTTGTAGCCGGCATGCTTTCCGACGGCCCGCGTGACGATGTCGCCCTGTTGGTCGCCCGCACCCGCGCTCTGGACGGCAAGCGCACCGCGCACTGGGACGTGCCGGCCGACCCGACGGAGGTCTCCCGGGCACGTGCCGCGGTTCTGGACAAGCTGGAGGAGTGGGGTCTGTCCGACCAGTCCTTCGTCACCGAGCTGATAGTCAGCGAACTGGTCACCAACGCCATCCGGTACGGCGGCGGGCCCATCGGCCTGCGCCTGATCCGGGACGACGTTCTCATCTGCGAGGTCTGGGACGGCAGCAGCACCTCTCCGCGTCTGCGCAGGGCCCGGACAACTGATGAGGGCGGGCGTGGCCTCTTCCTGGTCGCGCAACTGGCCAGCCGCTGGGGTACCCGGTACACGGCAGACGGGAAGGTGATCTGGACCGAACAGCAGTTGGCTTGAGAGGGATCGCTCTTCGTCCCAAGCCGGTTGACGGGCTACTCGGTGACGATCTGAGGGGCTTCGGCGTCGGGCTGGAGCGTCACGCCGAGTTCTTCGACGGGGATGCTCAACACCCTCTCCTTCCGCCCGTCGCGGTTGGTGCAGGTCGCCGTCCAGCGAAGGACGGTGGCACCGTCGCCGGAGGGGCGTCCGTACAACATGAACGGTTCCAGCCACACACGAGCGTGGGCACGAAGGTCTACGGGTGGGAACGTGATCACGACACCGTCTTCCGACGTGACCCGTGTGGGAAGACGCCGGTCCGAAGGGTGGCTCCGATCCCCGTAGAACGCCCACAAGGGGAAGATCGGCGGGCTGTTCAAGCCGGATGCGAGGGGCCCTTTCCCGTAGGGCTCCGGTGGCTCGGGCCAGGGTAGGTTACTCAAGTCGGGCAGGAACTCAGGGGGCTCAACCATCACCCGGTAGCCCGCATCCACAGTCGCGATCACCTCTACCTGGAGGAGCATGGCGTTGGACCGGTTCTCCAACCGCAGACTGAGCGGATTTCTCTCCCATGCCACTGCCTTGTGCAGCATCCGGAGCAGCCCGCGCCGGCTCTTCTCGAGATGGGCTTCGACCTCCTCTCGATACTGCTGGGGAGAACGGTGGTCTCGCAACAGCAGTTCAGCCAGTGGAACCTGGGCGACCTCCTGCAGCCGGAGGAGTTCCTCGACAATCGGTTGCCTGTTGCCGGACGGATCCCTGCCTGCCCGCCGGCTACTTGGTCCGCGTTCGGACAAGGGTAGAGAAGAGAGCAGTTGACGGCGTCGCCTTTCCACGAGGGAGTCGATCACGCTGTCGTCAACCGTCACACCTACCGCGGTGCCGTCCTCAACAGCCAGGTCGAGATCCAACCCTGGTTCGGCGTGAAGTCCGTTGTTCATCAGCCGGTACACCTCGTCCGGCGTGAGGTACTGAGTCTGGTCGCCGTGTCGTCGCGGGATGGCGACCCCGCCTTTGAGGAGCCTCCCGTCCTCCGACAAGGTCTTGGTGACCAGGGCCCATCGGTCGGATTCCGGGAGCGCCTGCACCTCGATGAGGAGGTAGCCGAGGTCCTGGCACGCGGGGTCGGCGAACCAGGAGAACTCGACGTGCACCAACGGGCGCACGTACTCGGCGATGACCTGCTTGTACTTCTCGGCGTTGACCAGCCTCTTCGCGAAGGGCGTCGGCTTCACCGCGGTCTCGTGCAGGTCGGTCGGCCGACGCGTCGCCTTGAATCCGCACACGATGAGACCACCGCCGGTGTTGGCGAACGCCGCGACGTCCTTGGCCAACTCGTACTTCTTGGAATCCTGACGGAGGTCGTAGGGACCCTCAGGCCCGGTGGTCTTGAAGTCCACCCATGCGGACTCCGTCATCCCGACGATTGCTTCAGGACGCTGCTGGGCGAGCAGGGTGACGATCCTGCCCCGACTGTCAACGGCGGTCATGGGGACACATTTTACTGAGCGACCGGGTGGTTTGTTGATGTTTGATACAGGCCCATGGCCTGCGGCGGCCGTCGGGGCGTGACCAGTCGCGAACTGGGAAACGATCGCGGCCGTTCCGCCCCGCAGTTGCATGCTGACTTCCACCGGCGCCGGTCAGGCCGAGGACGGCTCCACCGTCGAAGCTTCATGGCCGAAGGACTCCTCAAGACCCTCTGCGAGGCTCTTGAACTCCTCGCCGCCGGCCATGAGATCGAGTAGTTCGTTGCGGGACTTCTCGCCCCGCGCGAAGTCCGCCGCCGTCCTGCCGTTGATCAGCACCTGGAAGCGATCGCCAATGGCCATGGCGTGCTGGGCGTTGTGGGTGATGAAGATGATCGCCACTCCCGCGTCGCGCACCCGCTGGACGAGCCGGAGCACGAGGGCGGCTTCCTTGACTCCGAGCGCCGACGTCGGTTCGTCGAGGATCAGCACTTTGGCGCCGAAGTGAACCGCGCGGGCGATGGCGAGGGCCTGCCGTTCGCCGCCGGACATCGTGCCGACCAGCTGGTCCGCGTCGAGTACCCGGGTGAGGCCGAGGTCGCGGATCGCGGTGAGGGCCGTGGTGCGCATGGTCGCGCGGTCCAGGCGCCGCAGTGGCCACACGCCCTTGCGGGGCTCGGCCCCGAGGAAGAAGTTGCGGTCGACGCTCATCAGCGGAGCCGTACCGCCGTACTGGTGGACGGTCGAGATGCCGGCGTCGCGCGCCGCCTTCGGGTTCGGGAACTCGACCCGCTTCCCGTCCAGGTGGAGGGTGCCGCCGGTCGGGCGGTACACCCCGGAGAGCATCTTGATCAGGGTCGACTTTCCGGCGCCGTTGTCGCCCAGGAGGCAGAGCACGGTGCCGGGACTGGCGGTCAGGCTCACCTGGTCGACCGCGACGTTGGCGGCGAACCGCATGGTCAGTTTCTCTGCACGGAATTCTGTGGTCATGTGAATCTCCTACGGCCTGCTCAGTGCCAGTCGGCGGACGAAGTTGTTCCCGACGACCGCGACGAACAGCAGCACGCCGACGAAGAGCTGGACGAGATCGGGATTCCAGCCGGTGTAGTAGATACCGACGCTCACGATCGAGTACGTCATCGTGCCGAAGACGATTCCGGCGACCGATCCGTAGCCGCCCGAGAGCAGAGAGC
The DNA here is from genome assembly GCF_042957285.1 of Streptomyces sp. NPDC008092. Classification (NCBI taxonomy): domain Bacteria; kingdom Bacillati; phylum Actinomycetota; class Actinomycetes; order Kitasatosporales; family Streptomycetaceae; genus Streptomyces; species Streptomyces sp. NPDC008092. The sequence goes on along the minus strand of NZ_JBIBHY010000031.1, from coordinate 32,774 downwards.
CTCCGACGACGGCTGCGACGATCGCCTCGAAGACGAAGGACTGGCCGCGGGTGACATCGGCGTTGTTGAACTCGACGGCCTGGATGACCCCGACCAGGGCCGCCGAGAAGCCGCTGTACATGTAGAGGCGGAGCTTGACCGTTCTGACCGGGACACCGTTCAGCCGGGCCGTTTCGAGGTCGCCGCCGATCGAGAAGACCCAGTTGCCGAACCCGGTGCTCTGCAGCAGGTATTGCCCGATGACGGCGACGGCGAGCCACCAGATCAGCGAAACGTTGAACGAACCCACGTGACCGGCGAACAGGTCGTGCGCGAAGCCGGACGTGGTCACCGACACGGTCGTGGTGCCGGCCACCGTACGACTGACACTGAGCGCTGCTCCCGCCACGGCGAACAGGGTGACCAGAGTGACGATGAAGCTCGGCAGTCCCGTTGTCACCACGAGCAGTCCGTTGACCAGGCCGATGAGCACGCCGAAGGCCAGGGCCAGCACGATGGCCAGCCACAACGGCCAGCCGAACTGCGCTACCGGCACCGCCACGATCATCGAACTCGCGGCCACGACGGACCCGACGGACAGGTCGAACTCTCCGGCGATCATCAACATGCCCACGGCGAGGGCGACGATCCCGAGTTCCGCGGCGACGGCGAGCCAGGAGACGTAACCGCCGGTGTCGAGGAAGCCCGCGTGGAGCCCGAACGCGGCGAAGAAGACGAACACCAGGGCCGTGCCCGCGGCCGCGCCGGCCTCGGGCCTACGCAGGATCCGGGACAGCCGGCCGGACCCCGGCTTCGAAGCAGCGGCGGCCGGCACGGACGCGATACCTTCGGTCGTGGTCACGAGGCCCCCCGCACGCCGTACTTCTGCTGCACCTTCAGCACCTTGTCGGCGTTGTCCTTGGTGATGACGAGCGGGGACGTGTCCAGGCTGTTGACCGGGTGCATGCCGAGCACACGGTCGGTGATGCCGATGCTGACGGCCTGGTAGGTCTGGAGCCAGCCCTGCTGGTCGATGGCGAACTGGAGCTTGCCCGCCTTGACATCGTTCAGGACCTGGATCGAAAGGTCGGTCGTGCCGACCTTGACCGGCCGGCCGACGCTGGTCACGGCACTCTCGGCGTCGGCGGCGATTCCGACCCCGAGGGTGAACACGCCGTCCACGTCCTTGTGCGACATCAGATAACCCTTGATCGTCTGAGTCACGCTCTGCGCGTCTCCGCTCTGCGACGAAGGGATGGTCAGGGTGGATCCGGTGCCGCCGGCGGCCTTGATCCCCTTGATGGCACCGTCACAACGCGTCTGCAGGACGGGGTTCTCCGGCACGTGATTGACACAGACGAGGTGCTTCACCCCCGCCTTGTTCAGCCCCTCGCCGGCGGCCTGACCGGTGGCGGCGGCGTTCTCGCCGACGAAGCCGACGGCGCCGACCTTCTTCCAGCTGTCCGCTCCCGAGTTGTAGAGGACGACGGTGATCCCCGCGTCGACCGCCTTCTTGATCTTCGGATCGAAGGCGGAAGGGATGAAGTCGCCGACGACCAGAACGTCCGGCTTCTTCGTTATCGCCGTGTCGATGAGCTGCGAGAAGTCCGCTGCGAAGTTCGTCAGGTCCTTCGGAGCCGAGTAGTCGTACGACGCGCCGAGCTGAGCGGCCGCGGCCTTGGCGCCCTTGTCGATGGCGCCGAAGAACGGATCCGACAGCGGGCCCCCGACCGCGACGACGCTGAGACCGTCGCCGATCGCGGGTCCCGACTTGGTCTTCGCTCCGGTGGTTGATGAGGATGCGCTCGTGTGCGTACAAGCAGACAGGGCGAGCAGCGTGGCAAGGGTGCCGGTGAGTGCCAACCCGCGGCGTCTGGAGAGTGCGGCCATGTCCCGCTCCGATGGGTGAGGGTGATTGGTGCGGGAAACGTAGCGGTTACCTCCAGGTTATTTCAAGGGTCGTAACAACCTTCTTTGTGTAACTCTTCGGCAGCTGTCAGACTCCGTTGCATGTCCTCGACTGGCTTTCGGAAAGTCGCGGCCGACTCCGCGGCCGACAGTTCTCGTGTGCGCACCCACAACCTCTGTCTCGTGGTGGACGACGTCCGACGGCACCGGCGGACCACCCGTTCCGAGATCTCGGAGCGGACCGGTCTGGCCCGGGCCAGCCTGACGGCGATCATCCCGGAGCTGGTCTCGGCCGGGCTGCTCAAGGAGGTGGGGAGCGCCTCCGGCCCGCGTGGCGGAAGGCCCGTCGCCGCCCTGGAATTCGACGGCTCTCGTGTCGCCGTGGTCGCACTGGAGATCACTGTGGGCGAGGTCATCGTGGAGTCGGTCGATCTCGGCGGCCGCACGCTGAGGATCGACCGTGCCCCCCATGGCCGGCCCATCGGGGATCCGGCGGCGGTCATCGACACGGCGGTCGACCTCTTGCTTCAGCACCTGAACGAACTCGACCGCCTGTCGGTCGCGTTCGGCCTCGGCGTCGTCGTCATGCCGGCGCCGTTGGCCGGGGACCCGCCCGTGGTCGTGGCGTCCAGTGATCTGGGCTGGGGCCGTGTGGACCTGCTGGGACAGCTCGTCGCGCGGGTCCCGCGCCTTGAGGGTGCTTGCCTTCTCGTCAACGACGCGAACGTGGCGGCCATCGCGGAGGCGGCCGCCCTGGAAGTCGAGGTCGGGCACCCGCTGACCGACCTCGTGTACCTGAAATCCCTCACCGGTATCGGTGGCGGGGCGATCGTCGCGGGCAACCTCGTGACAGGTGCGCGAGGCATCGGGTTCGAGCCCGGCCACGTTCTCGTCCGGGCGGGTGGCAAGCCCTGCACGTGCGCACGTCATGGCTGCTTCAACGCCGAAGCCGGCCCTGAAGCCGTGCTCGAGGACGCGGGCCTCGCGGACCTCGCCGGCCGGGCGGGGGTCACCATCGCGATGGCGGAGCTCGTCGACCGCGCCCGCTCGGGCGACCCGCGAACGCTCGCCGCGCTGGGGCGGGCCGGCGAGGTCATCGAGACCGTGATCACGGACCTCTCGCTCGCCTTCGATCCGCAGGCCGTGGTGCTCGGAGGTTATTGGGCCGACGTCTTCAACCACTTGCGCGTGTCCACCGACCTCGGTCTGGGGGAACCGTCAGCGAGGACCATCGCCTGGACAAACAGTGACGAATCCATGCCTTTTGTGCTTCCCGGCCGACTGGGTGCCCGCGCCGCCCGGGCCGGAGCGTTCCGGCTGGCTATCGACCGACTGCTGAGCGAACCTACGGCTCTTAATAATTTCAACGGTTGAAATAACCTTCGGTCTCCACCTACAGTCACGTGTCATCTGGACACGACGACTGTGAGGAGACGTGCGTGACCGCATCAGGCATCCACGTGGCACCCCCGGCCGGCCCGATGAGCGGTGTGTGGCGGGGTGAATCGGCTGCTTTCCTCGGGATTCCCTTTGCCGAGGCCCCTGTTGGGGACCTGCGATTCGCCTTGCCCCGCCGCAGGGCGGCCTGGACGGACCGGAGAACGATGACGGCGTACGGACCGACGCCACAGCGTCGGCCCATGGCCGAGGTGACCACGATCCCGGAGCCGTCGATTCCCGGTGCCGGGACGCTCAACCTCAACATCTTCACGCCGGCTCCGGGGGACCGCTCAGCCAGGCTGCCCGTGATGGTCTGGGTGCACGGCGGCGGATTCTATGCCGGGTCACCGGCCAGTCCTTGGTACGACGGGCGGTCGTTCAACCGGGACGGCGTCGTGACCGTGACTCTGTCGTACCGCTTGGGCATCGAGGGATTCGGATGGCTGGCCGACGCACCGAGCAACCGCGGCCTCCACGACATCATCGCCGGTCTCGAATGGGTCGCCGAGAACATCGAGTGGTTCGGCGGCGACCCTGCTCGGACAACGATCGCCGGCCAGTCCGCGGGAGGGGCGGCGGTGTTGTGCCTCCTCGCGGCACCTCGTGCGCGCGGTCTGTTCGCCCGGGCGGCCGTGACGTCCGCCGTCCCGTCCGTCGCTCTGCACGCGTCACACGTCGAAGACGGAAAGCGCCTGGCCGAGTTGGCCGGTGTGGAACCGACCCGTGCCGGCTGGGCAGAGGTGGAGGGCGAGCGGCTGCCCGCCATCGAGCAGCGGACCGTCCGACGGGCCTCGCCCCTGGCGCCGGATCACCCGTTGGCCGGCACCGTCGAGTGTGCACTCGTCGACCGCCACGTCCGTCTACCGTTCACCCCGGCCGTCGACGAAGACCTTCTATCCGATTTCAGGTCGACCGACTGGTCGTTCTCGACGACGCCTCTGATGGTAGGCAGGACAGCGGACGAGTTCGTCGCACCTGGCGTCCTGGCACCGGAAACCCCCGAGCTCGCGGCGTGGCTCGACAGTGTGACCGACGGCCCGGTCGAGCCGTGGCTGGCTGTGTCCCGGGACTCGGTCGACCCCACTGGGCGACTCATGACGTACCTGGATGTACGCCGGCCTGCCGAGGACATCGCAGTCGGGCGGCATCGCGCGGGCAGCGCCGCCACGTGGCTCTACGACTATCGTGTCCGCAGCGCGATCACCAAGACGGCAATGCACTGCCATGACCTGCCGTTTGTCTGGGATCTCCTCGATTCCGTAGGGGTCGGTGACGCGCTGGGGGACGCGCCACCCAGATGGGTGGCCGACGATCTCCACCGTGCCTGGGTCGATTTCGTGTCGACCGGCTCCCCGGGCTGGGCACCGGCGGGCGACGCTCTCCACGGCCGCCGCTACGACGAAGACGGTGCCAGGGATACCTCCGAGACTCTGGACGGCGATGGTCCCGGCCTCTGCCATCCGTACTCATAGAAGTCTTCCGCATGCGTGCGCAGGCTGCTGGCGCCCTTGGTCCGTCCCCGCGAGGACGAGGTCCTGGCCGAACAGATCCGGCGCATCCATGTCGGCTCCAGTGGCGCCTGCGGTTCTCCGAGACGTGACTGTGGGACTGCGCGAGGCCGGAAGCCGGATCAACCAGGCCGAGGCGGCGGTTACGGACCTGTTCAAGAGGGACTTGACCGACCCGCCCAGGCCGCGGCCGATCGCGGTCGTCGTCCACAGCAGGAGCGCCGTCCACGCCTGGTTGACCCGCTGCAACACGCGCCTCCGCCACTCAAAGGGCGAGGCCTGAGGTGGCGCCGGGCCTGGCGGCGCCGGGGTGGCTTCAGGGCATGGTGAAGAACAGTTTCAGCGCTCTGACGCGCTCTTCGTTCTCCAGCCCGGACAGCAGCGGTACGACGATCACGCCGACTTTCTCCGGTTCGGTGACATGCCGCACTGTCATCACCAAGTGCCGAACGACTTCCGCGAGAAGGTCTGCCTGCGGGGCGACGAGCTTGACGACCTGTTGAGCCCCTTCGAGGAGCGGCGGAAGGGTTGCTCCATCGCGCACCTGGAACAGTGTCCAGGCGATGAGAGCGCCGGTGAGAGCCGGCAGGGTCGCTGGTGCGGTGACCTGGCGGAGACCGCGCAGGGCAGCAACGCACCATGCCGCGGTCCGCTCCGGGGTGTGCCCGGGCTGGTTCTCGATCATGGTCTTGTACTTGAACCATCCGCTGTCGACGGGTTGCCACGTTGAGGCGCGGGTGAGGAGGAAAGCGGCGTAGCCGCCGGGATGCCACTGTTCCTCGCGGGCAATATGTTGCAGTTGGTCGAGTACCGGCAATTCGCCCGCAGGGAGTGCCATCAGACGACGGTGCGCCTGCTGGACGGAGTCGCCGGACAAGACTCCGTCCTGGACGAGGGATTCCAGCAGTTGCAGGCTGCCGAAGGCGGGGATTCCCTCGCTGCGGGCGACGGCTCGCAAGGCTGCGTCGTCGGCAATCAGGCCGACCCTGCGCTCGCGTGCGAGGCGGATAGGCGCGCTCCAGACGCGGTGCCGCGGATCGTCGTGATCGGCGGGAGGGTCGGGCAGGACATCGCAACCGTCGAGTGTGGCCGCCAGGGCTGCGGCTTCGTCAGCCCAGCGCTGCGTGACCTCATCCGGGATCTCGGTGAAGACCGGGCGCTGGGTGTTCGGGTCCCAGCCGAGCCAGCCGGAGCTCCGCATCGACAGAGAGGTACGCGCTTGCAAGATGTCGTCTCGCTGCGGTGCGGCGATGAGCAGTTGCTCGAAATGCTCCCGAAGCCGTACGGCGTCTCCGAGGGTGACCGGAGACAGGTACAGGGCGGAGGTGTCGACGACCACCGCCGTGTTCCGCGCCCGCCGCGCAGCTTCGACTTCCTGCGCGTGGACGCTCTCGTCCCAGGAGCGGAGTATGTAGCACCCGGTAGATTTCCGGATCAGGGCGTCGGCGTAGTTGTGAGCGAAGGCGCCGGCGTAGACGCTGATCGGAAGCTTTCCCGCAAAGGCATCGCGGCGCATCTGTTCTGCGATTTCCGCATTCGGAGCGAGGCGGGTGCGCAGGACGTCCCTGAGGGTATCGAGCGTGTCGTCGAGCGGGACCTGTTCGATCAGTTTGCTGTGGGGGAAGCGCTGAAAGAACGTCTGATGGAGGTCGCGTGCCTGGGTCATCAGGCTGTAGTCGCTGTCCTCGGTGGTGGGCATCGTGAAGGCGGTCATCACGGCGGTGGCGACCAGTTCCTCGTCGTCAGGGAACTCCTGGGCAGCTTCCGTGACCGCGGACAGGATTTCCTTCTGCGTGATGTCGGTGTCGGCCTTCGTGATCGAGGGCGCGATCGTGCGCAGCACGGACGCGAGGAGTCGAGCCTGGGTGCGCGTCGTGGGCTTGAGCCTCGGGTCATCCCTTACAACCCGGTACGCGTCGGGCATCCGCCGCAGCTGATGAAGGGCATGGACGCGGGCCCATCGGTATTTGATCCGACTCGCCTCGTGGTCCGGGTCCGCCTCCGCGATCTCGTCGTCGGTCAGAAGGCGTTGCGTCTGCTCCAGCATCGTGGTCCATGCCCCGCGGCGCGCTGCGGTGTCGAGGAGGATCTCGCGGGCCGTTCGACGGCGCACCGCGTCGTCGCTCGAGGTCAGACGTTTGGCCAGGCGCTCGGCGTCGTCCAGCAGTCCGTGATTGTGAGCCAACAGGACCGCGCCGAGCAGGTGCCGCTCGTCGTGGTTGTGGGCTTCGGCGAACCGCTCCAGGGCGCTGAGTGCGCCGGAGGTGTCGTGCTGGAGCACCAGTCCGTCGACTCGGATTTTCAGAGCAACATCGGAGTCGGGGTAGCGGCGGGCCAGGATCTGTGCCTGATCGACATCTCCGACCGCCAGCAACGATTGGGCGCGGATGAGGTCCGCGGTCTCGGCGTCGAACGAGTCGAGCAGGGGGAGCTCGGCGTCACCGAGTGCGTCGACCATGGACAGTCCGAGCAGGGCGCGCAGTTGCCGATCCGTATCTCCTTCGGGCAGGACCACATCGAGTGCAGCCCGGAACTCTGCGGCGGCCTCGCGGCGGCAGTCCTCGCGTCGGCTGAGCGCGAGGGCGGTCGTCAGCCGCTGCTCGAAGGGATCTCCGAGGCGGGCCGAGAGATCGAGAGCAAGATCGACATTCCCGACCTGGGCGGCCAGCCCGGCAGCGACGTGCACAACGGGCCCGGAAGTAGCCTCCGCCGGGTCGGCTGTGCCGGCGGGGGGCGGTCGCAGCATCGCCAGGGCGCCGCGGGCATCGCCTGTGAGAGCGCGAGCCTGGGCTGCGAGGGCGAGGGCATCCGCAGTGGGGCCGTTCCAGTCCAGCCGGCGGCCACGTGCAGTGAGGGCGAGCCCCTCCGCGCGGCCGAGTGCTGCGTCCCTGTCGAAACCGGAAAGACGGCCGGCCGGGTCGGCGGCCTTGACCAACAGTGTCCTCGCCAGCTCCAGCGCGACCACCGACGAGCGCGGTCCGAACAGTGCCGCCAGCGCGGACGCGGCAGCGGGCCCCGGACGATACGGCGCGAAGGCCTGGATGAGGTTCTCCGCCAGGATCTGGGCAGCGTCGACCTGACCGGCGGTCTCGTTGAGCACGGCGATCGCGGTCACAGCGGCGTCCAGCCTCACCGACTCCAGAAAGCCTGGGTAGCGCTCCGCGAAGTCCTCGAGGAAATCCGCGAATTCGGCTCCGGCGATCGGCAGAGTGCCGGGAGTCGCCGCCAGGGCGGTCACCGCGGGCTTCGGCAGCGGCAGTGCAAGTGCCTCGGCCACCACCCGGAGCCTGGGGGCGACCACGTCGACGACGCCGGGCAGCGAGCGGTACAACTCCCATAGCGGTCGGCCGGCAGGAGCTGCCGTTTCAGCGAGCGCGAGCAACTCTCCTGCTCTGTCCGAGCCCTCGATCTGTACGGCAGCGTACGCGGCCTTGCCGTACAGGAACGCGGAAAGAAGGCTGTCGGACCATCGCCGCGCGGCCTGTTCGAAGAGCCAGGAAGCCGCCGGGTGGTCATGTGATCGGGCGAACTCGGCAACCAGCACCCACAGCGCGCCACTGTCGTCACGGAACTGCTGGGGCGGCCGCTGCTTGAAGCGGCTCAGCCACGTCGCCGGTTGCCCGCCGAGTGCCGCAAGGTCCTCCACCACCGCGGTGGCACGCGCTCCGGCCACCGGCAATGCCCACTGGTAGGCCACTGCCACTTCCGGCGCCACTCGCAACAGCGCCTCGACCGGGGAGCGGTGAGCGGTCGAAGACCCGGCGGTCGCCGGAACACGCCCACCGCCGGGCCCGGGAAGGTCCTCCGGCTCGGCCTGACGCAGCAGCGCGAACGCGAACTCCGCCGCATGTCCCGACGCCTGGGGTTGCCACTTCCGGTCAGCGCCCGGGGACTTGTCGTCGACACAGTCCGAGATTCCACGTACGGCAAGGGCGGCCACGTTCGTGAGATAGGAGGTCTCGTAGAGCCCGAACGACTCCATGTCGACCGCGCCCACGTCGTTGAGCTCCCGGCGCACCTTCTGCATCAGCGCCGAGCGGCCATCAGCGTGGACGACTTGGCCCGCGGCGATGGGCCGGATCGCCACCCGCGGCTTGTCCCCGAGCGCGTTGCGGCCTTCGCCGGCGGGGAGTCCGTGCGCCCAATCACCACGCCGTACGTGCCTCGCCAACTGCAGTACCCCGTTGGCGGCGGTGAAGGACACGTGCCGCGCCAGATGGATCGAACCCTCCACCTCTTCCCAGGCGTCCTTGCCCCGGTGCAAGTCGTAGACCCGGTCGGCGACCACCACATCGCCGCGGACCAGATCCTCCGGCTTGACCGAGCCAGCGACGCCGACGAACAGCACGAGATGAGGGTCCAGAGCCCCAGCGGCTGAAGCGAATTCCGCGGCGGTGCGGGTGTTGCCTTCACCGACCTCCGCGACGTACACGGTCCAGTCCACGTGGGCGCCTGTGAACTCGTCGACCTCGAAGCGCGTCGTCCGGACTCGGCTGGGCCGTCGAGTCGGCAGATGGGCCGCCACGGCTTCGTACTCGTCCTGCAGAGCGGTGAACACCACCGCTGTCATCCGCGGTCGGGCGGTGCTCTCCTCACCGTTCGCGATGAGGCCGGTGGACTCGTAGAGCCACTCGCGCACAGTGGAGTTGCCCGGGTTCACACGCCACAACGTCGAGCGGCCCTCCACGGTCGAAGTCACGAAGCTCGCCTTCCTGAGAGTAGCGAGCGCCGTGGTCGCGGTGGTGGGGGCGACGTTGAGAGCGCGTGCCAGCGCCCGCCCGCTCACCGGTCCGCTCGAATTGGCGAGTGAGTCAAGTGCGCGGAAGGCAGTCTCTCCCAACAGGGCCCGCAACTTGTCAGCGGTCGAAGTCACACGAGCACCGTAGCGCATGTCCAATTATTCTGGACATTCATGTAACACCCCTTGACCGGCCGACAGTTGCCGTAGGGCACAGGGGCCGGACATGGCGCTCCTCGGCGCTGCTGAGGCCGGCCTGTCAAAATCGGTGTGCTGAATATCGAATGATGCTCGACGTCCATGTCGCGATAGCGCCAGGTCATGACTACATCGGGTCGTCGGGGCCCTTACGCGAAGGGCGCCGAGCGTAGGGAGCAGATCCTGCGCACGGCTTTGGATGTGTTCACCGAAGGCGGCTACCACGGCTCCTCGACGAAGGAGATCGCTCGCAGGGTCGGCATCACCGAGTCCACCCTGTTCCACTACTTCGGCTCCAAGCAGGCCATGCTCGCCGCGGTGCTCGCCGCCCGGGACGAGCGCACGATCGCCTTGCACGGCGGACGGGACCCACTCTCCGCCTTGGTGGAAGCCGTTCGACGGAACGCGCAGTCACCGGAACTCGTGCGACTTTTCGTCGCCACCACGGCCGAAGCCGCCGAATCGGGACACGCCGCCAACGAGTGGGTGACCGAGCGCTACGACTCCGTCCGGGAGGACCTGACCACGCGTCTGGCCGGCCATGTCGAGCCTGGCATCGATCCGGCGTGGGCGACCCGTGTCCTGCTCGCGGCCATGGACGGTCTCCAGATCCAGTGGCTGCTCGATCAAGACGTCGACATGTCCGTGGATCTGGAACGCCTGGTCGCCCTGCTCGTTCCGGCGGCTCGCCGGCACGAGCAGGGCGATCCGACGAGCCAGCAGGACCAGTGATCGTTGGCAGTACGCGGCGGGGGAGGGCGCCGTGGTCGCCGACTCATGTCCTCAGCTCAGATTTCCCTCTTTGCGAAGATGCTCGGTGAGCAGTTCGCCAATGTGCCTGATGTGATCGCTCATCACCGCTCGGGCCGTCTCGGGATCGCGGCCCCGCAACGCGGTGAAGATCGCCGAGTGGTCGTGCGCGGAAGCCTGCGCCCAGCCTTCGATGGTGCCGAAGTAGTTCAGCGGAACGTACTGGACGGTAAGGCTCAGCAGCGATCTCATCCGGGTGGAATTGCTCGCCTTGTTGATGGTGCGGTGGATCTCGTGGTTGTACTCGTCGACCAGAGCCGCCTGGCCGTCCTTGGCGGCTTGCTCAAGCTTGGTCTGGATGTCTTCCAGCCGGGCGATCTCGTTCTCGTCCAGCACCTCGGCCGCTCGCGCCGCGAGTTCGCCGGCGATGTGAGCCTGCACCTCGAACAGGTCGCTCACGTCCTGCTGGGTGAGGGGCACGATGCGGTACCCGCGGCGGGGCTCCCACCTCACCGACCCTTCACTGTGCAGGAGCATGAGCGCCTCGCGTACCGGTGTGGCACTCACGCCGAGCTGTTCGGCCAGCCGCTCGGTGCGAAGGAAGTCGTCGGCGTGGAACTCACCGATCATGATCCGCTCGCGCACGTACATCGCGACCTTCTCGCTGAGCTGGCGCTTGTCGTCGATCGCCGAGCGTCCGGTCAGGTCGACACTCCGCGCTCGGGCGGGCTTGGCAGTGGTCATGATCGACTTCGTCCCCCCTTCGGTGGCCTCTCTATATTCTAGAGAAACAATCAGCGAAGGGCTCAGCCGGTCTCCGTCGTCTTCGGCTTGGATTCGGGAGCCGGGTGTGGCTGGGTGTGGGGGTGAGGGTGCGGATGGGGGTGAGTGTGAGCGTGCGGCCGGTGCACGGCTCCTCGGGAGAGTTCGTCGACGGTGAGCGGCGCGGAGTGGTAGCGGCCTTCGTGGGCGACGACGGGGGAGCGCTGCTCGGCGAGCTCTGGGTGACGCGCCTCCAACTCGGCGCGCTTGTCCAGTTCACGACGCCACTTCGCAATGTACTCGGTGTTGCCCTTGTGGGTGCCCTCCCATGACTTGGGCGCGGCATCGGCGGTCGCCGGCAGACGTGCGTGACCGAGAAGTGCGGCGCCGGCCGAAACCAGCCGCCGGGTCTCGCCACCGCAGCGCACGCAAGCGGGGGTGATGTCCGCGTTCGCCACCATCGCCTCGAAGCGGGCCCCGCAGGAGCAGGCGTAGTCGTAGATTCGCATGGTCGTCCTCCCGGTGTGGCGGCAGCGGACCCGCGGCCGCCACACCGTCAACGGGTCAGGTGTAGCTGGCCGGCGTGGTCTTGAGCTGCTTGATCTGCTCCTCGTCGTGGCCGAAGACGACGGTGGCGTTCGTCTTCTCGGCGATCGAGCGGATCTTCTCGACGGAGGCGAACCACTTGCGACTGTCGTAGACGATACCGGCGCCGACAGACGGGGGACCGTAGCTCTCCGAACGGTAGATCGCGTCGGACGTGAAGATCATGGTCCCGGAGTCGGGCAGGTCGACCTGCAGCGACATGGTTCCCCAGGTGTGGCCGGGGGTCTGCAGCAGCGTGACGCCGGGGAGGATCTCGGTGTCGCCCTCGACCGTGTCGAAGGTCAGGCCGCCGTAGTCCTTCTTCACGTGGGCGCCGAAGTTGTAGCCCTCGAAGCCGAAGGCACCGTCGTACTCGTCCTTGCTGCAGACGACCTTGGTGTGCGAGGCGTCGTTCCACAGGTCGGCCTGGCCGGCGTGGTCGAAGTGCAGGTGCGACAGGACCAGGTAGTCGATGTCGTTCGGTTCGTAGCCAAGCTGCTTGAGGCGGGAGTCGAGCCACATGTCCTCGGTGACCTCGTCGACCGGGAAGTAGTCGTGCAGCCCGGTGGGGGCCCACCGCGTCTCCCAGTCGCGGGGGACACCTGAGTCCCAGAGCAGCTTGCCGTCGGGGTGGTCGATGAACACGCAGTGCGTGGGCACGCCCACCCACGCCGCGGGCTTGTCCTTCTGGGCGCGGGAGGCCATGACCTGGGTCGGGTCCAGCAGGAGCCAGGTCAGGTCGGAGTGCATGGTGCCCGTCGGCAGGATCTGCAACGAGATGGAGTCAGGCATGATCGGGTTTCTCCTGAGGATGTGATCAGCCGGCGGACGCCGGGGACGGGTCGGTTCCGTACTCGCGCACCACGGCGTCGATGCCACCGTCGGCGATCCGGGCCCGGATGGCCTTCTTGTTGTATTTGCCGACGCTGGTCTTGGGGACCTCCTCGACGAACAGGAACCGGTCGGGGATCCACCACTTGGCGAAGCTGCCGATCAGGTACTCGCGCAGTTCGTCCTCGGTGACCGAGGGATCGGCGGGTACGACACACGCGAGCGGTCGTTCCAGCCACTTCTCGTGGGGTACGGAGACCACGGTCGCCTCGCGGACCTTGGGGTGCGCCATGAGAGCGTTCTCCAGGTCGATGGAGGAGATCCACTCGCCGCCGGACTTGATCAGGTCCTTGGAGCGGTCCTTGAGGATCACGAACCCGTCCGGGTCGATACAGCCGACGTCGCCGGTGCGGAACCAGCCGTCGCGCATGCTCTCCTTGGTCCGCTCGTCCCTGTAGTACTCGCGAGCGGTGTACGGCGACTGGATCCAGAAGTCGCCGACGCTGGTGCCGTCCCAGGGCAGCTCGGCGCCGTCCTCGCCGAGCACCTTGATCTTCATCAGGGGGAGCGGCAGCCCCTGCTTCTGGCGGAGTGCGTACACCTCGTCCTCGTCCTGGTCGGCGAGGGTGGTCTTGACCCAGGAGAAGCAGATCTGCGAGGTGCTCTCCGTCATGCCGTAGCCCTGCACCACGTGGGTGCCGTACTTCTCGTCGAACCATTCCATGATCGAACGGGAGGGCGCCTGTCCGCCCAGCCACAGGATCCCGAGGCTGGACAGGTCCCATTCCTGGTCGGAGGACTGGATGAAGTCGCGCATCATCGTGCCGATGGTCACGGCGGCGTTCATGCCGGTGACCTTGAGGTCCTGCACGATCTGCACGTAGTCGCGGTCGACGGGGTGCACGCCGGGGAACACGAGCGTGGCGCCCTGCAGCAACGCGGCGTGCGGAATGTTCCAGCCGTTGGCGTGGAACATGGGTGCGACCTCCAGCCACACCTGGCTCTCGCACATGTTGATCTTGTCGTGCAGGGCCACGCACATCGCCTGCAGCACCGTTCCCCGGTGCGAGTAGGCGACGCCCTTCGGGTCGCCTGTGGTGGCGGAGGTGTAGCACATCGCCGACGCGGTGTTCTCGTCGAACTCGGGGAGCTCGAAGTTCTCGTCCCCGCTTTCCATGAGGTCCTCGTAACGGACCACGGGCGACAGCTTGGTCTCCGGCAGCGGGCCGTCACCCATGACGACGAAGGCCCGGACCGACGGGATCCCGAGGTCGACGAGCTGCTCGACGACGGGGATCTGGTCCTCGTCGATGATGAGGACCGAGTCCTCGGCGTGGTTGATCAGATACTGCTGCTGCTCGGGGAACAGGCGCATGTTGATCGTGTGCAGGGTGGCGCCGAGGCTCGGTACGCCGTAGTAGACCTCGAAGTGGCGGTAGTGGTTCCACGCGATGCTGCCGACACGGTCGCCGGGCTGGACCCCGAATTCGAGGAGCGCACTCGCCAGCTTCCGGACTCGTTTCCCGAAGTCGGCATAGGTGTAGCTGTGGTACTCGCCGGGGCCGAGGTAAGTGATGACCTTCTTGTCGTGGAAGAGCCGCTCCGTCCGCCAGAGCAGTCTGCTCAGGAGAAGGGGTTGGTTCATCATCAGGCCGTCCACGCTGACCTCCCATGATGAGGGCTGTGACGCCGCCATGTTGCACATTCTATAGAATGTAGTCAAGATAAGTGGCGCCCCGGCCGCCGACCTGACCCGCGGCCGGGCTCTGGCTTCCGGCCGACGTGTTCGGTGAGGAGATATCCCTGTGATTGACCGTAATGCGAGTTACGTGTTCGGCGCCTGGCATCAGGGCGACGGGACCACGATCCCGGTGGAGAACCCGGCGACGGGGGAGATCATCGGCGTGGTGCCGGACGGCACCGCGGAGGACGTGGACCGGGCGGTACGCGCCGCACGCACTGCGTTCCCCGGCTGGTCCACGACTTCGCGCGCCGAGCGGGCGAAGCGCCTGCGGGCCCTGAACGACGGGCTGGCCCAGCGAGCCGACGACATCGCCGAGACGATCGCGAACGATGTCGGCACGCCGCTGCGCATCGCGACTCGTATCCAGGCGGCCCTCCCGCAGACCGACATCGCCACCTACGTGGACCTGCTCGAGCAGGAGGAGCCAGAGGAGCGGATCGGCAACTCACTGGTCGTGCGTGAAGCGGCAGGTGTGGTCGCGGCGATCACGCCGTGGAACTACCCGCTGCACCAGATCACCGCCAAGCTGGCGCCGGCGCTCGCCGCCGGATGCACGGTGGTGATCAAGCCGAGCGAGGTGGCCCCCCTCAGCGCCTACCAGTTGTTCGACGCGATCCACGAGGCAGGCTTCCCGGCGGGCGTGATCAACCTGGTGAGCGGCCGGGGGCCGGTGGTCGGCGAGGCCCTCGTGACGCACCCCGAGGTCGACGTCGTCTCCTTCACCGGATCGGTCCGGGCCGGCACGCGCGTGGCCGAACTGGCCGCGCGCACGGTCAAGCGCGTCACCCTCGAACTCGGCGGCAAGTCCGCGAACGTGATCCTCGACGACGCCGATCTCGCCACCGCGGTCAAGGTCGGCATCGCGAACGCCTTCCTGAACGGCGGCCAGACCTGCACGGCATGGACCCGCATGCTCGTCCCCGCGGCCCGCCACGAGGAGGTCCTCGAACTCGCGAAGTCGTTCGCGGAGGGCTTCGCTCCCGGCGACCCGCTCGACCTCAAGACCAAGCTGGGCCCCATGGTGTCGGCGGCCCAGCGCGATCGGGTGCGTTCGTTCATCACCCAGGGCATCGAGTCGGGTGCTCGCCTGGTGACCGGGGGAGCGGATGCCCCCGACGGGCTGGAGACCGGTTACTACGTGCGGCCTACCGTGTTCGGCGGGGTCGACCCGGACTCCGTCCTGGCCCAGGAGGAGATCTTCGGCCCGGTGCTGTCGGTCATCCCCTTCACCGACGACGAGGACGCGCTCGCCATCGCCAACAACTCGAAGTACGGCCTGCACGGCGCGGTGTGGTCCGCGGACCAGGACCGGGCGCTGGCCTTCGCCCGCCGCGTGCGCACCGGGCAGATCGACGTCAACGGCGGCGCCTACAACCCGCTCGCCCCGTTCGGCGGTTACAAGCAGTCCGGTGTCGGACGCGAAATGGGACGGCAGGGTCTCGACGAGTTCCTGGAGACCAAGTCCATCCAGCTCTGATCCGGCTCGTGGATCCCGTTCGTACCGAATATCAGGAGGTCATCGTGGTGAAAGCCGTCGTCGTGTCCGGGCCCCACGCACAACCGGAAGTCCGCGACGTCACGCTCCCCGCCCCCGGGCCCGGCGATGTCCGGGTACGCATCGCGGCCGCCGGCGTGTGCCATTCCGACCTGTCCATGTTCAACGGCACCCTCGCACCCGGTTACCCGCTCGTCCTCGGCCATGAGGCGTCCGGCGTGATCACCGAGGTCGGGGACCAGGTCGCCGGTGTCGGCCCGGGAGACCGGGTGGTGCTCAACTGGGCCGCGCCCTGCCGTGAGTGCTGGTTCTGCGAGCACCACGAGCCGTGGCTGTGCACCGCGGTGGAAGGCGTCGTCAGCGTGCCTGGCGGGCAGCTCGACGACGGCACCGGGGTGCACACCTGCATGGGCGTCGGTGCCTTCGCCGAGGAGGCCGTCCTGCCCGCGCGATCCGTCGTGCCTCTGCCCGACGGAGTCCCGCTCGACCTTGCCGCGCTTCTCGGCTGCGCCGTACTGACCGGTGTCGGAGCGGTCCGCAACACCGGCAAGGTACGGCCGGGCGAATCGGTGCTCGTCGTCGGCCTGGGCGGCATCGGCCTGTCCGCGGTGCTCGGGGCGAAGCTTGCGGGTGCCGGCGAGATCATCGCCGTCGACCTGTCCGAGGAGAAGGGAAAACTCGCGCTTGCCGTCGGAGCGACGCACTTCCTCACCAGCCACCCCAAGCTCGCCAAGGACGTCCGCGCCCTGACCGGGGGCCGCGGTGTGGACCACGCCTTCGAGTGCGTCGGCGCGGCCGCCACCATCCGGCTGGCGTGGACCTCCACCCGCCGCGGCGGCTCCTGCACCATCGTCGGTGTCGGAAAGCGTGACGACGAGGTGACGTTCAACCCTCTGGAGCTGTTCCACTTCTCTCGCAACCTCACCAGCTCGATCTACGGCGCCTCGGACGCGGACCGCGACGTCCCCGAGCTGGCTCGCGATGTCATCGAGGGGCGTCTCGATCTGGCCCCGCTCGTAACCCACCGCATCGGCCTCGAAGGTGTGCCAGGGGCGTTCGCCCGCATGACCGCCGGCGAGGGTGCCCGGTCGCTCATCGAACTGGACGTCCGATGACCGACGTGCCGGCACGGCCCCTGGCCGGCATGCGCGTCATCGAGTTGTCCAGCTTCGTGGCCTCCCCGCTGGGCGGCATGACACTCGCGCAGCTGGGCGCGGACGTGATCCGGATCGACCCGGTCGGGGGCGCCGCCGACCGGAAGCGCTGGCCGCTTGCTCCCAACGGCGAAAGCCTCTACTGGGCGGGCCTCAACCAGGGCAAACGATCGGTCACTGTGGACCTCCGTTCTCCGGAGGGCGTGGCACTGGTCGCCGACCTGGTCGAAGCCAGCGGTGAGAACGGCGGCATCGTGCTCACCAACGCCCGAGCCCGGCCGGGTCTCGCCTACGAGGACCTCACCCGGCGCAGATCCGACCTCATCCACGTCCAGTTGCTCGGCCGACGCGACGGCGGAACCGCCGTGGACTACACGGTCAACGCCACCTGCGGCTTCGCCACCGTCACGGGCCCGGAGACCCATGCCGCCCCCATCAACCACGTGCTGCCTGCTTGGGATGTCACGACTGGGCTCTACCTCGCCGTCGGCATACTCGCAGCGGAACGCCGGCGGTCCAGGACAGGCCAGGGCAGTCAGCTGACCGTCTCCTTGGAAGACGTCGCGCTCGCCACGGCCGGAAACCTCGGCTACCTCGCCGAGGCCCAGCTGCGGGAGGACCCCCGTGGCCGCATCGGCAACCAGGTCTACGGCGACTTCGGCCGCGACTTCGCGAGCGCCGACGGCCGGCATGTGATGGTGCTGGTGCTCACACCCCGGCACTGGCGTCACCTCGTCGAGGTGACCGGTACCGGCGCGGTGATAGCCGCCCTCGAAGACACGCTCGGGGTGAGCTTCGAGGTGGCGAGCGAGCGGTACGGACACCGCGATCTGCTCACGGGCCTGTTCCAACCATGGTTCGGTGCGCGCAAGTTCGACGAGATCCAGGTGGTCCTGGAGCCGACGGCGATCCTGTGGTCCCGCTACCGCACCTTTACCGACCTGGCGCAGGACCAGGACACCGGTCTGGCCGCACATCCGCTGATGGCCGAGCTGACCCAGTCGGCCATCGGCAGCTACCTCGCACCGGGTTCACCGCTGCTCTACGACGGAGAGCAGACACCGGCCGAAGCGGCTCCGGACCTGGGTGCGCACACCGACGAGGTCCTCACCACTCTGTTGTCCTGCTCGTCCACACGCCTCAACGACCTGCGCAGCCGTGGAGTGATCGGACAGTAGGGCACGCTCCGCCCGCAGCCAGTCAAGTGGAGAAGGAAACGATGTTCGCCGTCTACGCCAGTGAAGCAAGCCCTCAGGACCCCCTGGCCGCACTGCGGGTCGGTGAGAGACCGGACCCCGACATCCCGAAGGGACACGTCGCGGTCAACATCCGCGCGGCGAGCCTCAACATGCACGATCTCTGGACACTGCGTGGCGTCGGCATCACGCCCGACAAGTTCCCGATGATCCTCGGAATGGACGGTGCCGGCATCCTCGACGACGGCACCGAGGTCGTCGTCTACCCGGTGATCACGTCTCCCGGATGGCAGGGCGACGAGACACTTGACCCCCTCCGTCACACCCTGACGGAGGACTGTCAGGGCACGTTCGCCGAACGTGTCGTGGTCCCGGCACGCAACGTACTGCCGAAGCCCACCGACATGACCTTCGGCGAAGCCGCCTGCATGGGAACGGCATGGCTGACGGCATACCGCATGCTCTTCGTGAAGTCCGGGCTGAGACCAGGGCAGACCATCCTGGTCCAGGGCAGCTCCGGGGGCGTGTCGACGGCGCTCATCCAGTTGGGCCGGGCCGCAGGATTCCGGGTCTGGGCGACGGGCCGCTCCGAGGCCAAACGAGCGCTGGCCGGAAAACTCGGGGCGCACGCCTCGTTCGCATCGGGCGCCCGGCTTCCCGAGCGTGTCGACGGCGTCTTCGACAGTGTCGGCAGGGCTACCTGGTCGCACTCGATCAAGGCACTGAAGCCGGGGGGCGTCGTGGTCACCTGCGGTGCGACGACCGGCGATCCCATGGCGGCCGAACTGCACCATATCTTCTTCAAGCAATACCAGGTCATCGGCTCCACGATGGGCACATGCGCCGAACTCCGCGACCTGCTCACCTTCTGTTCCGCGACCGGCACGCGCCCCCAGATCGACTCCGAACTGCCCATGGACGAGGCAGAGTCGGCCTTCCGGTCGATGCTCGACGGTGGCATCAACGGCAAGATGGTCCTGACTCGCTGATGTGATCAGGGACGGGTTCCTGAGGGCGCCCGATCCGACTCCTGGGCTACGGTGTCGTGGGTGCCCACGGGATCGCGGCCCGGGATCCGTCGGTCCGCCGGAACCGCGCCGTGGTCACCAGGCGCAGGGCGAGTGGGGCAGGATTCACACAGGCGATGCGGAAGTGGCTCGTCCTCCTCACGCCCCCTCGGGCCGGTTCCGACGAGAACACCGACGCAGTTGAAGGCGTTGAGCCGGGTTAGCACCATGTCGGGAGGACCGGCCGCGCTTGTCCACAACGGGCTGAGAACGGCGAATCCGAAGCCCGCAAAGTCTGCGGCGACGACGGCGTACAGCCAGCTGGGGCGTCAGCCGGAGCGGTTGGGATGGCGGTTGCGGGCAGGGCCGCAACACGGACTGCCGTCATCGGCTCGTTCCGGCGGACCAGGATGTCGGCGTTACCCAGGTGCCGGCGTCACCGCGAGATCGCGCCCGCGGGCAGGCGCTCGCTATGAGCGGCCTAGGTGTCCGTGCGTGTGCGGGAGAGCTCGTCCGGGCTCCGTCTACCGACGAACGCGGTGAGGAATCATTCCCCACTTACTTGTCGAACGTACAGCTTGTATGTACCGTCACGGGAGGACGGCAAAGAGGCCGAAAGGACGGATGGTCGTGTTCCCCATCATCGATTTCGAGACCGACCCTCCCCAGTTGGGCGGCGGTA
Source organism: Streptomyces sp. NPDC008092 (assembly GCF_042957285.1). Taxonomy (NCBI): domain Bacteria; kingdom Bacillati; phylum Actinomycetota; class Actinomycetes; order Kitasatosporales; family Streptomycetaceae; genus Streptomyces; species Streptomyces sp. NPDC008092. The sequence continues at coordinate 12,797 of NZ_JBIBHY010000031.1, read as the reverse complement.
TCTGCCGCGAGTGCGGATTCGTGTTCTTCCCCTTCCAGAGCTATGGCTGTGAGCGGTGCGGCGCGTACGGGGACTCCCTGCAGCCCGTCCGGTTGCGTGGAAGCGGTGAGGTGAGCGCCACCACGACCGTCCACCGGCACGCGGATCCGTCCCGGAAGGCGCCCTTCCAGGTGGTGCAGGTCGAGCTGGAGCAGGGGCCGCGGGTCCGGGCGCTGTCCGTCGAGGGCGCCGAGATCGAGGTCGGCAGCCCGGTCGAACTTGTCCGGCTGTCGGACGTCGACGTGTCCGAGGACCCGCGGCTGGCCGTGCGGTTCGCCCCGGTGACAAAGGAGTCCTGGTGACCAAGCTGCTGGGTGACTTCGAGCCCGTCTACGTCGTGGGCGCCGGTTGGCATCGCTACCAACCGCTGAGCGAGACGACCTACGTCGAGCTCGGGCTGACCGCGGTTCGAGCCGCACTGGCCGACGCCGGCATCGGCTGGGAGGACGTTGACGAGTCGTTCATCGGCCACGGCCGCCTGGGCATGGCTGCGGGGCGGCCGATGCTGCGTCACCTGGGGGCCCTGGGCAAGCCGCTGGTGCACGTGGAGAACGCATCGGCCTCGGGTTCGGCAGCGTTCCGGCTGGGCTGTGTCCAGGTGGCTGCCGGCGTGAGCGACGTGGCTCTGGTCCTGGGGGTCGACAAGCCCCGTCCGACGTACCGCTCGCCCACGGGCACCCAAGGCCTCGCGGACGACGCGATCGTTCCGTTCACTCACTTCTCGCTGCTGACCGGGGCCTACACGTCGGCGTACGGGGTGACGGACGAGGACATGGCCCGGATCGCCGTGAAGAACCACGGCAATGGTGCGAAGAACCCGAACGCGCACCGCCGGCAGCAGCGGACCTTGGAGGAGATCCTCCAGGGCCGGAAGGTCGCGGGTGCTCTGACCTCACTGCAATGCTGTCCGGTTGGCGAGGGGGCGGCTGCCGTCCTCGTCGCCTCCGAGACGGCCATCAACCGGCTTGGCATCGACCCAGGCAAGGCGATCCGCGTGGCCTCCTCGGCGGCGGTCACCGAAACGACCGTCTCCTCGGACCAGCAGGTCACCGAGGAAGTGATCGCCCGGGCCCTGCACGAGGCGCAGACCCCGGCGAGCGAGCTCGACGTGTTCGAGTTGCACGACGCCTTCACCATCGAGGAAGCGCAGTACGTCGAGGCCTCCGGCATCGCGCCACCCGGCCAGTACATCCCGATGCTGAAGGAGGGCGCGTTCGACATCGGCGGCAAGTGCGCCGTCAGCACATCGGGCGGGCTCATCGCGATGGGGCACCCGATCGGGCCGACCGGCGTCGGTCAGATCGGCGAGATCGCCCTCCAGTTGCGTGGGGCGGCGGGCGAGCGCCAGCACCCCGGAGCCCGCGTCGGTCTCGCCCACATGGTCGGTCTCGGCGCCGTGGGATACGCCCACGTACTCCGCAGGGACTGACGGTCCAGATTCCATTCCCCCATCCGCATGTCACGGAGGCAACGATGCTTGCTGGCCCTCGGATGACCCGGCCGCACCTGCGGCTGCCGGCTTCCCCTCCCGCCCCGATCTCCCCGAACGCGGCGATCGACAGAGCCCAGTTCCGTAAGGACTTCGATGTGGTCGCCGAGCATGGAGCGCCGATGGCGATCACCAGTGGCGAGAGGGTGCTGGTGGGCAACCATGTCAAGTGATCACCTGGCTGAAGAGAAGGCTCCGGCGCAGGCGACGGCGTTGCCGAACTCCGTGGAGCACTGGACGGCACGCGAGCCCGACCGGGCGGTGCTGTTCGAGGCCGACAACGAGATGACCTGGGCACAGATCGACGAGCGGGCGGACCGGCTGGCGGAGGGACTCGCCCGGCACGGCGTGGGCGCGGGGGACGTGGTGGCCGTCCGCACTCTGGTCCGGATGGAGTGGGTGGTCATCGACGCCGCCCTTGCCAAGCTGCGGTGCCGGCTGCTCGGGATGAACTGGCGGCTCACACCCACGGAAGCGCGTTTCATGCTGACCGACAGCGACGCGAGGGCCGTTGTCTGCGACGACCAGGACCCCGCCGCGTTCGCGGAGGCGCTGACCGGTACCGGCGTGGTCGTCGCGGTGTCGATGGACGTGCCGGCCGCGGGTTTCGTCGACTATGCGGAGCTGGCGGCCACCGAGCGGCGCCGTCGCCTGTCTGCGGGCTCAGCACCACTGGTGATCTACACCGCGGGCACGACCGGCAGGCCCAAGGGCGTCGTGATGGGCCCGCGGCCCGGCCGTGAGCAGGACGCTGCGGAGTTCCAGGCCGACATCGCCTCGTACGCGGCCGGCATGCGGGACGACGTTTACCTGGCAACGCTTCCGTTCTCACACGGCGCGGGGCCGAACCAGGTCCGCCGGGTGCTGAGCCACGGCGGCCGGATCGTCTTCCAGCGGCGGTTCGACCCGGTCGGAGCCCTGGACCTGATCAACCGGTACGGCGTGACGACCTGGAGCACCGTGCCGACGATGCTCCAGCGGGTGGCGGCATTGCCCCCGGACGTCCTGGAGCGCAAGCGGCCGACCCACCTGCGGATGGTGGTCACTGGCGCGGCGCCGAGCACCCCCGAGCTGAAGTCGTGGCTGGAGGACTACTTCGGCGAGATCCTCTACGAGTCCTACGGCACGACCGAGGTCGGTCTGGTCAGCATCGCGCCCCCGGGGCTGAGGCGTACCAAGCCAGGCTCGTGCGGGCTGCCGTACCGGCACGTGGAAGTTGACATCCGGGATGCGGACGGAACGGTGCTTCCCGCCGGGACCACCGGCGAGATCTGGGTACGGACCCCGGTCGTGCTCAGCCGCTACGTCAACGCACCGCCGCTCGGACCGGATGTGCTCGACGAGGCGGGATATTTCCGCACCGGGGACGTCGGCCGCCTGGACGAGGGCGGCTACCTCTTCATCACCGACCGGGTGAAAGACATGATCGTCAGCGGCGGGGTGAACATCTACCCCGCGGAGATCGAGGCCGCGCTGCAGAGGCTGGAACCCGTCTTCGCGGCCGCCGCGATCGGTATCCCGGACGAGGAGTTCGGCGAGCAGGTGAAGGCGTTCGTCGAGCTGAAGCCGGGGGCCACTGCCGCGGCGGACGAGCTGATCGCCGGGCTGCGGGGCGTTCTGGCGTCGTACAAGCAACCGCGGTCGATCGAGATCGTCGACCAGCTGCCGCGAAACCACATGGGCAAGTTGCTCAAGAAGGACCTTCGAGCACCGTACTGGGAAGGCAAGGAGCGGAAGATATGAGTGGAGACATCCTCGACCTCGGGGGACGCGTCGCGCTGGTCACCGGAGCGGGGCAGGGCGTCGGGCGGCAGATCGCGCTCCACCTCGCCCGGCACGGAAGCGGTGGCGTCGCCGTCAACGACTACGTCATGGAGCGCGCGGAGAAGGTGGTCGAGGAGATCCACGAGGCCGGCGGCAAGGCGTTCGCGGTGCAGGCGGACGTGAGCGACCACGAGGCGGTCAAGGAGATGGTCGCCGAGGCCGAGGCGGCCCTCGGCCCGATCGGCGTGCTGGTGAACAACGCCGGCAACATGGGTGCCAACCCCAACCCGGACATCCGCAAGCCCTTCTGGGAGACCGGGCCGGAGGTGTGGAACAGCACGATCGGCGTGAACTTCTACGGCGTGCTCAACTGCGTCAGCGCGGTCGTACCCGGCCTCATCGCGCGGCAGGCGCCGGGCCGGATCATCACGATCATATCGGACGCGGGCCGTTACGGGGACTCCGGGCTGGAGATCTACGGCGGTGCCAAGGCCGGCGCGGCCGGCTTCCTCCGAGGCGTCGCCCGGACCCTCGGCCGGTACCAGATCACCGCGAACAACATCGCCATCGCCGCGACCGAGACGCCCGCGACCGCCGACCGCCTCAAGGCCGACCCCGAGCGGCTGAAGAAGGTCATGTCCGGGTACATCATCCGCCGTCCCGGGCAGCCGACGGACGTCGCCAACATGGCCCTCTTCCTCGCGTCCGACGCCAGTTCCTGGATCACCGGCCAGACCTATCCGGTCAACGGCGGTTTCACCCTCGCACTCTGATCCCCTGTTAAGAGGTATGCGTTCATGTCCGAGACCGTGCGTACCGAGGACCTCGTCCTCACCGAGCGACGTGGCCACGTACTCGTCATCACCATCAACCGGCCGGAGGCACGAAACGCCGTCGATCCGGCCACGTCCGAGCAGCTCAACAAGGCGATGGACCTGCTCGACGACACCGATGACCTGTTCTCCGGCGTGATCACCGGCGCGGGCGGGACCTTCAGCGCCGGCGCCGACCTGAAGGCCGCGGCCAAGGCCTCCGGTCGTGCCGCACGTCCGCCCCGCGGTGGCTTCGGTGTGATGAGGCGTCCGCCGCGCAAGCCGCTGATCGCCGCCGTCGAGGGCTACGCCGTCGGCGGCGGCTTCGAGGCCTGCCTGTCCTGTGATCTGATCGTGGCCGCCGAGAGCGCCCGGTTCGGGCTCCCCGAGGTGCGGCACAACGTGATCGCGGTCGGAGGCGGGCTCTTTCGACTGCCGAAGCGCATGCCGTACCACCTGGCCATGGAGCTCGCTCTGACCGGCGAGTTCCGGGACGCGGCGTTCTTCCACAAGTGGGGCGTCGTCAACCGGGTCGTGCCAACCGGAACCGCTCTCCGGGCGGCTGTCGAATGGGCGGAATCGCTGCAGGTCAACGGCCCCACCGCCGTTGCGGCGTCCAAGGAGATCATGTTCCAGTCGGTTTCCTGGAGTACTGAGGAGCAGGCGTGGGAGGCACAGATGCCGATCGCGGCGAAAGCGCTCGAGTCCGAGGACCGCGCCGAGGGACTGGCGGCATTCGTCGAGAAGCGCAAGCCGGTATGGAAGGGGCGCTGACCGGCCGCGCGGAGCAGCCGCCACCCGGCGGCTACGATGTTCCCGTGGTCGAGCGCCGTACACAGGCTGAGCGGCGCGCCGAGTCGCGCGACCGCCTGATCAAGGCGGCCATCAGGCTGTTGGCAGAGCGCGGCTACGCACACGCCTCGTTGGTGGAGATCGGCCGTGCGGCGGGTTTCAGCCGTGGTCTGGTCAACCACCACTTCGGATCCAAAGAGGCGTGCATGCGTGCCGTCGTCGAGCACATCCGCAACACCGCCGGGCTCCGTACCCAGAAGCTCGGCGGACGTGGTGCCGACGCCATCGCCGCCCTCATCGACAGCTACTTCGACACGCTTGTCGATCCGGCGAACGTCAATGCTCAGGCGATGTACGTCATCCTTGTCGAGGGCCTGACGGCTACGCCCGGACTACGGGCAGCCGTCGCCGAGACCAACGCCCTCACGAGGAGCTTCATCGCGGGGCATGTCGCCGAGATGTTCGACGTCCCGGTCGACCGCGGCGACGGGGACCCAGAGGTCCGAGCGATCGCGACGGTGATCGAGGGGATCTTGAGGGGCGTAGCCGTGCAGTGGCTGGCGGACCCCGACAACGTCGACCTCGATGCCGTCAAGACGACGACCAAGCTGATGATCAACAGCGCTGTCTCGTCGCTCGAACTCCGGCGGTAGTCGTTCAGTCCGTCAACGTCGTCGGCTGCCTGACGTGCACACCGGCCTGCCTGACGCTGACCGGTGTTCATCAGCCTTGTCGGTGTCAGGGGCGTCGGCGCTCCTCGTCTTCGTGTCCGACACGGACGACCGCATCCACAGCCGTCACCCCTTCGCCGACCCGTCCGATCAGCACCGGATTCAGCTCCGCCTCCACGATGTCGTTGCTGGTCGCGAGGGTGGAGAACCTGGTCACCAGGCCGGCAAGAGCGTCGAGATCACCCTCAGGAAGGCCGCGGAATCCCCGCAGTGCCCCGAGCGAGGTCACCTCGCCGAGCATTTCGCGGGCCGTCGCCAGGTCGACCGGAGCGAGCCGGACGGCTCGGTCGCGGTACAACTCAGCGAGTACGCCACCCGCCGCGACGACCACGAGTGGTCCCACCTCCGGATCGAGTCTGTATCCGATGAGCACTTCGCCGAGCGCCGGGCACATTTGCTGGACGAGCACCTCGCGCAGGTCGACTCCCACAGCCGCGACGGCGTGGCGGATCCGTGCGGCTGCGGACCGGACCTCCTCCGGGCCCTCGACGCCGAGCACCACGCCACCGGCCTCGGACTTGTGCGCGAGGTCTGCCGACAGCGCTTTGACCGCAACCGGGTAGTTCAGTCCGCGGGGCACCGGCCCGCTGACCGGTATCACTGTGTAGGGGGCGATCGGGACGTCGAGGTCTGCCAGGCGACGGTAGGAACTCGCCTCGTCGAGGACACGGGCGCCTCGCCTGCCGGCGCGGCCGGCGGCGACCGCGCCGGGCACGGACCGGGACAACGCGGCGGCAACGACGTCGGCGCAGGACTCGGGTGTGCGGAAGGCGGGGACGGCGGCCGCGGCGAGCATCGTGAGAGCCCGGGGTGCGTCGGGAACGACGAACACCGCGAGCGGGTAACCGCGGTTCGCCCGTTCGACCAGCGGCGCGACCGCCAACTCGGGCTGTGTCCGTGCCGAACTGCCTACGACCACCACGAGCAGGTCGACCTCTTCGGCGGCGCCGAGAACGTCAACGGCGGCCCCCATGATCTCCGGCCGGGTGCCCGCCAGCGTGAGGTCGACAACGGAACCGAACGCGGTCCTGACTCCTTCCGCCACCAGCCGGTGGCGGGTCTCGTCCGATGGCGTCGCCATCGGAACCCCTCGGAGTCCGAGCTGATCGACCACCATGGCTGCGCCGCCCCCCGTGGTGGTGACGACACCGACCCGGCGGGGCATGCTGTCGCGCACTCGTGGTCGTACGTTGCGCAGGAGGGGGAGTGCCTCCACCAGGCCGTCCAGAGTGGACACGCGGGCAATACCGCAATCGGCCAGGAACGCCCCCGCGACATCGTCCTCGCCGGCCAGCGCCCCGGTGTGTGACTGGGCGAGTTCCGCGGCGACCGCGGAACGGCCCAGTTTGTAGGCGACGACCGGCTTCCCGCGCTCCGCGGCAGCCAGGGCGAACTCTCGTATGCGGTCGGCGTGCTGCAGCGACTCCAGGAAGAGCAGATACCCGGTCACCTCGTCGTCGTCGACCGTCGCCGCGCAGATCTCCCCGAGCGACAGGTCGACTTCACCTCCGGTGGATGCCATGCGGGCGAAGCCGAGACCGCGCTCGCGCCCCCGGGACAACAGCGCGCCGAGCATGCTGCCCGAGTGCGACGCGACCATGATCCCGCCGGCCTGGAGGTCTGCCTCATGGAACGCCGCGTTGGCCGTCAGGGTCAGGCGGGCGTGCGGGTTGACGACCCCGAGGCTGTTGGGACCCAGTACCCGCACCCCATGGGCCAGCGAGGCCTCGCGCAGCGCTCGCTCGCGGGTGAGCCCTTCCGGGCCGCTCTCGGCGAACCCACCACTGAGCACGGTGACCAGCCGGACTCCGGCCCGGCCGCACTCCTCGACGGTGTCGACGACGTCGGCAGCCGGCGTCATGAGGAAGACGTGCTCCGGGACCTCGGGCAGCTCGCCGAGCGAACGGTAGACGGTTTCACCGCCGTTCGTTCCGCCGCGCCGGTTGACCGCGTAGACGGCGCCGGGGAAGCCGTCCCGGCGCAGGTACCCGAGTGGGCGCGACGAGGCTTTGCCGGGGTCGGAGCTGGCCCCGACCAACGCGATGCTCCCGGGTGCGAACAACGCCCGCGTCAGATCGGCTCCCGCCAGCGGGGCCCGCTCGACGGGCGTCACCGGGCTGCCCGCTGGCTGAACTTACGGCCGAGCACTTCCTCGGCTATGCGGTTCTTGAGGACCTCCACCGAGCCGCCGGCGATCATCCAACCGCGGGTGCGTCGCAGGCAGTACTCGACCAGGCTCTCCTTGCTGTAGCCGAAGGCGCCCATGAGCTGCACGGCCTCGTTCGCCGCACGGAAACCAGCCTCGTTGGCAGCGAGCTTGGCCACCGCGGTGTCGTAGGCGGTGGGCAGGCCACCGTCCGGTGGATGTACTGCGCGGGTGAGGAGCAACTGCGCGGATTCGAGGGCGACCGCCACTTCCGCGACCTTCCATTGCAGCCCCTGGAACTCGGCCAGCGGGCGCCCGAACTGTTCACGCTGAAGGATGTACTCCTTGGCCGTGGTGAACGCGAGCCGCCCAAGAGCCAGGGATCGGGCCGCGTTGCCGAGGCGCTCCACATTGAATCCGCTGATCTGCTTCTTGAACCCGCCGGGCCCGAGCAGGACGTTGTCCTTGGGGATGCGGCAGCCGTCGAAGTACAGCTGCGCCCAGCGTTCGCCGCTCAAGTACTCCGAGGGCTCGCCGTGGCTGAGTCCGGAGGTGCCGCGTTCCACGAGCACCGAGCCGATGCCGCCCACGCCCGGACCGAAGCGGACGTAGACGAGGAACAAGTCGGCGTCGACGCTGTGAGTGGACCAGATCTTCGTGCCGTCGAGGACACAGAAATCCCCGTCCTGTCTCGCGGTGGTCCGCAGCTCGGTGACCGCGGAGCCGGCCTGGGGCTCGCTCATGCCGAGCGCGATGAGCTTTCGGCCCGCCAGCAGGCCGGGCAGCCAGCGGGCTTTCTGCTCGGCGGTGGCGTACTCGGCGAACGTCCGAAGCGGGCCGAAGTTGCCCGCCTGCACGATGTCCGCGCTCTTGGGACACACGGCGCCGATCTCCTGAATCGCGATCACCGCGTCCATCAGGGACCCGCCCTGCCCGCCGTCGGCCTCTGGGAGGGCGATGCCGAGCAGGCCCTGGTCGGCGAGCAGCTTCGCCACGTCCCACGGAAACGCCGGATCGTGCGCCCGCCGGAGTGCGCCGTCCGCCAGGTGCTTCCTGGCGAAGGCCTGGACCGACGCCGCGAAGTCCCGTTGCGCCTCGGTGAGTTCGGTGACCATGATCACGCTCCCTGTATGGAGTACCATGCACTTGTATACAGGTCTGGCGAGGCGGGCTCAAGCTAAAATCCGCAGGGAGGTGCGATCACAGTGAGTAGTCGGGGTGACGGGGCGCTGCCGCCGCTGCATGCCAGGATCTGCGAGGATCTCCTGGCGGGTCGGCTGACGGCCGAGGACCGGTTGTCCGAGCATGCGCTCAGTGCCCGTTACGGTGTCAGCCGCACACCGGTGCGGGAGGCACTGGTGCGGCTGGAGCAGGACGGGCTGATCGAGCGCAACGGCGCCACCGCGCGGCTGCGCGTGAGGACGCCGGACGAGATCAATGACCTCTACCGCGCGCGGATCTCGCTGGAGCAGATGATCGCCGAGGACGCGGCCGAGCGGCGAGGGGAACTGGACCTGATGCGCCTGGAGCGGGCGTTGGAGGTCGCGGACGGACTCGACTCGGCCGACGCGAGTCCCGGTGAGCTGATGCAGGCCAATCGGGCGTTCCATGACGCGCTCGCACTGGCCGCGCACAACGCCGCGCTGCTCGACCTCCAGGCACGGCTTACCGTCCAGGTCGGACGGCTGCCCGCCACGACGCTCAGCGCGCCGGGCAGGTGGCCTGCCGCGCAAGCGCAGCATCGGGAGATCCTGGAGCACGTCCGCGCGGGGGACCGGGTGGCAGCCGGGGCGGTCGCCAGGCAACACATGGCCGACGCCCGGGATATTCGCCTGGCGCTGTCCCTGCGGAACGCCTGACGGGACTGCCTCGCGCCGAAGACTCGGGGCGGGCGGTTGCAGGGCTTGTTGCCACGCGGTCGGGCTGTCGCCGACGCCGATCGGCAACCGCCCAGGGCCTTGATCGTGGCGAACTCTGTGCAGGCGGCGGCCGTCGAGTTGGCTGGGAGGTTCTCCTCGCACCGTCCGCGATGGCAACGAGAGTATCGGCCGCAATGCGCTGCGGGCTCGGCGTCAGTGGTCTCGGTCAGGGCTGTCGGGCATCTGCTGCCCGGAACCCGTCGACAGCTCCTCCCGCGAGTGGTTCCGCCTGCAGAGCCGAGTAAAAATTATGTTGTTGACAGACAACTTTTCTTCCCGCACGCTGATGTGGCTCTCATCGAACTCAGCGAGGAGTTTTGATGCACTTGACGCTCGAGGGCCGCACGGTAGTCGTCACGGGAGCGGCAGGCGGCTTCGGTTCCGCGATCTGCCAGGTATTCGCCGAGGCCGGAGCACATGTGATGGTGTCCGACATCGACACCGAGAGAGCCAGGGAGGTCGCGCGAGCTCTCCCGTCGGCGACCGCGGTGACCACGGACGTGACCGACCCGGACGCGGTCCGCGAGCTCGTGGAGTCCACCATGGACGCCACAGGCAGGCTCGATGTGCTGGTCAACAATGCGGGCCTGCCGCACCTCAGCCGCAAACTGATCGACCTCCCGGTCGACGTGGTGGATGCGCAGCTCACCATGAACGTCCGCAGCGTCTTCCTCGGTTGCAAGTACGCCGTGCCGGCGATGCTCGGTTCGGCGGGCGGGGGCGTGATCGTGAACGTCGCGTCGATCGCAGGACGGCGACCCCGGCCAGGGCTGGTGATCTACAACGCGACCAAGGCAGCGGTCATCAACCTGACCCGCGGCCTGGCCGGTGAACTCGCACCCGATATCAGGGTCAACGCCGTGAACCCCGTGGTGTCCGAGACCGGTTTCATCAAGAACTCGCTCGGTGTGGACACTCTCCCCGACAAAGCCAGGGCGCACGTCGTGGCCGGCATTCCCATGGGTCGCCCCGCCCTGCCGCAGGACGTCGCGAACGCCGTGCTGTACCTGGCATCCGAGCCCGCTTCGTTCCTCACCGGTGTGTGCCTCGACGTCGACGGCGGCCGCAGCATCGCCTGAGCCGGCGTCACGAACTAGAACCCGCTCCGCTCATCCCCTCTCCTCCCCGGAGATCCCATGAACGACACCGGATCTGTCACACCCTCCCCAAGTGACCGGATGGCTCGCGTGCCCGTCCTCACCCGGTTGCACTACCGCTGGCTGGTGCTACTCGGCCTGCTGCTGTTCTTCGAACAGGCCGACCTGAACACATTCGCCTATGCCGCGCCCGCCATTCGCCAGGACTGGCACCTCAGCATCGGCGACATCGGAACGATCACCGCCGCATCGTTCCTCGGTATGTTCGTCGGCTCGATCTTCGGTGGTCGGGCAGCTGATCGCTACGGCCGCAAGCGGGTGATCGTCGGCGCCACCATCTTCTACTCGCTGTGTTCCCTGGTATCGGCCTTCGCTGTGGGCGTTGCAGACCTCGCGGTCTACCGCGTACTCACCGGTGCAGGGCTGCAGGCGATGGCAGTAGCGTTGATCACTTACGTCAGCGAGATGTTCCCCGCCCGCCTGCGCGGTCGCGTGCAGGCGTTGATCCTTGCTCTGAGCGTTCTGGGCATTCCCGCAGCCGCCGCCTTCGCGAGATGGGTGACAACCTACGGCAGCTCGGCATGGCGCTGGATATTCGTCATCGGCTCGGCCGGTATCATCGTGGCGCTCATGGCGATGAAACTGCTCCCGGAATCCGTGCGTTGGCGGTCGGCGCCCGGGCGGGACTCGGCAACCGAAGCTCTTGTCACGCGGGTGGAAATGTACGCCCGCAGCAAGACGGGCCGTGACCTGCCACCCGCGATGCCGACGTCTGTGCAGCCGAAGGGGACACCGCAAGAGCTGTTTCGCGCACCGAATCTCAAGCGCGTCGTGATCGTCAGCGTCGTGTTGATGCTCGGCGTGACCGTGTTCTACGGCTTCAACGCCTGGATCCCAACGGTCCTGGTCCAAAAGGGTTTCACTGCCGCCCAGAGTCTGACCTTCAGCTCGATCATCGCGCTCGCAGGTTTTCCCGGTGCGCTGTCGGCCATGTTGTTCATCGACCGGATCGAACGGCGCACCGCGATCATGCTGGTCACCTTTGGCATGGCCGGGCTACTGCTGATCTTCGCACTCGTGGACGACTATGCGATTCTGCTGGGCGCCGGCTTCCTGATGGTTCTGATCATGCAGGCCAGCGTGGCATGCACCGCCACGTACCTTCCGGAGATCTTCCCCACCCATTTGCGGGCTCTCGGCTCCGGCATCGGGAACGGCCTGGCGCGGCTCGCGGTCGTCGGCAGCAGTTTCCTGATCGCGGCGGTCCTGGCCCAGGCCGGCGTAGCGGCCGTGTTCACGCTTCTCTGTGGCGCCGCGCTCCTTGCCGCAGTGGTCATCGGCGTGTTCGGTGAGCGAACCCGCGGCCGGTCGCTTGAGTCGATCGCCGGAACCATGGTCGTGGCGGCTCCGGCGAGGGCGAAGGCGCAGGACGGCGGCTGATGAGCCATCCGGCTGCGCCCGTGGCGCGGCAGAGCGAAGCCCATGGAAAGCATCACCAGCACGGGCTTGGCGTTCAGGAGGGGACGTCACCTCGACCCCGGTTTTTCGGGGCTGAGCGCTCCTGCCCGGCTTCGCTGAGACATCTGCGGGCACATCAATCAACGTTTCCGACAACGGCAGTTGGGCGCGATATGGCGAAATGTTGGGCTGCCAGCATCACCGCCGCACGTAGGCAGCGCCCCGGCCGCAGCTGACGGCGATCTTGTTCACGGCACCTGTAGGACAGGCCTGGCGGCTGGAGGCTCAAGTTGAAGGGCTTTGAGCCAGGAACTGAAGGCGACTGCCGGGTCACAGGCCCCGGAATCCAGGTCATTTGACGGGTGCCATCGTGAAAACGGTTTTCACTAGGGTTCATGGCGTGTCACACGGGGCGGCCGCTCTTCGCACAGCAGCTCAGCGGTGGGCTCTCCGTGAGAAGCTGTTGTCTTTTCGATCTTGGGAGATGCGTGTCGAACGGGAGTCCCGATCGGGTGGTCGTGGGGCGCTGGGTGCATACGAAGGGGGCCTC
>NZ_JBIBHY010000030.1:0-61980 GCF_042957285.1 Streptomyces sp. NPDC008092 | reverse complement strand
CGTGGATCAACGACCCGGCCAAGCGCCGTGAACCCGCAGCACAAACCTCATAGCGTCACGACCGTCTCACTGGACTTGAAATCTTCCGGCCGCCGTGGTCGGTCCACGAGTAGCGCAGCAGCCGGGGCTCGTCCGCCTCCAGCACGACACAGTCGACGATGCCGCTCCAGCCGGGCTTCGGCTCTGCGACGAACCGGAACTCCGTGCCGACGGTGGTGGCGAACCCTTCCGGTCGTGCCCCGGCACCGGTCGCGGTCCACAGCGGGATGAGCGCCGGGTCGGTGACGGCGCGCCAGACCTTCGCGGGGGGATGCGGGTAGTCGCGGACGATGTGGATGGTGCTCACGGGGGCTCCCTGGGTAGTCAAGGCTGTCTTCCGGAGCAATGTATTACAGCGACTGAAAAAATACAGCCGCGGTAATAACACTGTCACTGGACTACGCTGCCACCCGTGAGCACAGTGGACTGGACGGGACGGCGCAGACTGCTCGGGGAGCCCGGGGCGGAGGGCTTGCGGGAGCGTAAGAAGCGCCTGATGCGGCAGCGCCTGTCGGACACCGCGACCGAGATGTTCCTGGAGCGCGGCTTCGACGACGTTCGCGTGGCAGAGATCGCCCAGGCGTGCGACGTCTCGGAGAAGACGGTCTTCAACTACTTCCCCACCAAGGAATCCCTCCTCCTGGATCTGGGTGAGACCACGATGGCCGCCCTGCGCACCGACTTGGCCCTGCCCGATCGCGGCCCGGTCGACGCCGTGTTGCGGATCCTGTCCGACGAACTGCACGGCATGACGTCCTGGATCGCCGCGCAGGACGACCCGGTCCAGGCCGCCGCCAAGATCAGGCGCTTTGGCGAGCTGACCCGGTCCACGCCCGCGCTGCGGGCCTATCACCGGGACATGACCGACCGGCTCATCGGCGTGGCAGCCGAGGCGCTTGCCCACCGCACCGGGATGAGCCCGGACGATCCGGAGCCGCAGATCGCGGCAACGGCCCTGCTCGGGCTGTGGCCCATCCAGTTCCGGAGCCTGGGCAGGCACCTGAAAGACGTCCGCGCACCTGAGCAGGTGCACGAGAGGGTGACCGCCGACGTCCGCCGCGCGGCCAGGCTCATCGAGACCGGCCTTGCCTCGCTCAGGCCTCTCGGAGAACCGCCGATGCCCACCCCCGCGGCGCACCTGGACCAAGGGCAAGGGCAGGATGCGTGAAGGCGGCCGTCTCTGGAGGGCAGCCCGGAACTGAAGCCGCGAGGTGGAGCACCCGGACGAAAATCCCTTGCGGTCAGGGGCGGTGATGGCCCTACGGTTGCTCTCCGTGACCATGGAGATGCCCTACCAGCCACTTCCGATCGACCAGTCCGACGTGCGCTACGTTCACGGGCCCGATTCCTCCCTGCAGCCGGGCGTGCCCGCCGGTGAGACGGTCGAGTTCGAGTGGCGGGGCAGCGAGGTCTACCCGGGAACCTTCCGGAAGTTCTGGGTACACGTGCCTGTTCAGTACGACCCGGCGGTACCGGCATCCTTGATGGTGTTCCAGGACGGATGGTGGTACCTGGACCCCGCAGGGGAGGTACGCGGCGCGATCGTCCTGGACAACCTCGTTCACCGCGGCGACATCCCCGTCACCATCGGCGTGTTCGTCGATCCTGGTGTCTTCCCCGATGCGGAGAACCCGAAGAACCGCAACGACGAGTACGACGCCTTCGACGACCGGTACGTCACCTTCCTCCTCACCGAGATCGTCCCGCAGGTTGCGGAGCGTTATACGATCGCCCAGTCGCCCGATAGGTGGGGCATCTGCGGCGGGAGCAGCGGCGGCAACTGCGCCTTCACAGCCGCCTGGCTGCGTCCGGACAAGTTCCGGCGCGTCATCGCATGCCTGTCCAGCTTCGCGCAGATGCCGACCGGCAACCCCTACCCGGACCTCGTCTCCCGCGTCCCCCGCAAGCCGCTGCGCGTCTTCATGCAAAGCGGCCACCGCGACCTGCACTGGAATGAGCCGCAGTGGAACTGGCTCGCCGAAAGCCTGCGCGTGGCAGCTGCTCTCGCCGAAGCGGGCTACGACTTCCGCCTTGTCCTGGGAGACGGCGGACACAGCCCCAACCACGGCGGGGTCCTGCTCCCCGACGCTCTGCGCTGGCTGTGGCGTCCCAGCAAGGATTGATCGATACATGCATCATCCAACTTGGCGCCGACTGCGGTGAGGTGAGCTGCGCCCTGGCCGCACCCGCGGCGCCGGCAGCCCGGCCGCAGTCCTCGGGATGGTCTTCAAACTCGTCGAGTCCGCTCAGGCCCGCTGGCGAGCGGTCACCGCACCGCACCCCGTCGCCCTCGTCCGGGCCGGCGCCCGTTTCGAGAACGGCCCCCGCGTCGAACGAGACGAGAACCTCGCAGCGTGAACCACCGCAACTGATCTAGAAGTCCTGACAATTACTCACTCTTCTTCGGCGTCACACCTGAGACCGTCAACCGCCGGATCCGCGACATCCGCCAACTCCTCCGGACCGCCGGGCACACCATTGAACCGCCCTGATGCCGGCTTGCAGGCCTGGACGCCCTCCACTGCCTTGCCATCAGCCATGAAATCACCATCGCCACAGAGATCAAGGCTGCCGGTTAATGATCTGCAGGCCCTAACCACCCGGCCTTGGGTCAAGGCCCGGTGGGAACCCTGATCCCGACCCGCCAAGATTTCCGACAGGGCCAAGTTGAGCCACTGGTACCGATGATCGGTTGGTGCGTCTCCACCGGCGCAAGAGCAGTTCTTCCAACTGTCCATTCCTGCAACTCCGCGCAAGGCAAAGCGAGTTGTACAGTCATCGAGTACGGCAAGCCGCCATCAGTCGTCAAACGCAGCACCTTGTTGCGGTGATGTTGACGGTGGTCATTCAGACGGACTTCGTCCGAGAACGGAAGGAACCCACGTGACCATACGCAAACGTATCGGCTTGGCCGCGGCCGCCATAATCCTGGGCAGCAGCCTTGCCACACTGCCTACGACCGAAGCGTTCGCTGCAACTTGCACCTACGTGCTCGATGCCAGCACCGGCTACGCATACGCAGGCTCCTACAGCGGCCTCACTACGCAGCCGTCCACAACCGTGGTGACCAGTGCCGGCATCGAGGCGCAGTGCCTGCTCAAAAAGGTGGGCGAAAACCCTGGAACCATCGATGGCATCTTTGGTCCCAAGTCCCAAGCAGCCGCCTTACAGTTTCAGAAGAAGGTAAATGTTGTCGCCAATGCCGGTCTGGCCGAAGACGGCATGGTCGGCCCCAAAACCTGGCCTTGGCTGCGCCGCGTCGCCGGAGCTGCGTTCTGAGCAACTTTGCTTTGACGGACACGGTGGTTGTGCTGGTCAAGCCGCAGTGCCGCTGTCCGGTGCTTCTGCGCGACCGGCGACGCTCAGCCGGCGTAAAGGCCCTCGGTACGCAGTGCGCGCAGCAGGATCCGGGTCCTGGTCGTCGGCGTCGGTGAACGCGGCGATCGGCAGGATGAGTGACCCGGCGACCAGCTTCGCAATGGCAGCGTCGTCGCCGACGAGATCGGCGCGACTGTGCGCGCCGGATCCCGGGCCGCCGCTCTGGCGATGGTGTTAAAACTCGTCGCGTCAGCCCAAGCCCGCTAGCGTTCTGACCGTGAGGGTTCGCCGGATCGGCGGTTCCGGCGGTTCCAGCGGTTGGACGTCCGGAGACGCCCCGATCCGACCGTTGGGGGGTGGCTGAGCCTGTCCGTGTGCGCAGGTTGGTCAGAAGTTGCAGCAGCTCGTGCGCCGTGGCAGCACCAACTCGGTGCGGTTTCGGCGCGCGATGATGCCGCTGGCCTCGGTCGGCGGAAACCGGGTCCCTGTGATCGCGAAGCCGGTCCAGGCTGACGAGGACACTGGCCGCGTCGTGATCCACCGGCTCAACGAGATCGGCTCGGCCTGCCTGGACCCTCGATGGGCGGGAAGCCGTCCCCGCCCGCTCAGCACTGACGACGAGGACTTCGTCATCCAGACGGCCACCACCCGCGCGACCAAGCTCGGTTAGGTACTGTCCGGCGGATCACGGGCGGATCCATAAGCGGACCGCCGCAACTGTGACGGTGCCATGGAAGGCGTAGGCCCTCTTGTCGTAGCGGGTGGCGACGGCTCGGGAGTTCTTAAGCCGGTTGACCGTCCGCTCGACCTCGTTGCGGCGTTTGTAGATCTCGGTGTCGAAACCGGCGGGCCTGCCGCCCTTGCTGCCGCGCCGCTTGCGGTTAGCCCGCTGGTCCTTCGGCTCTGGGACGGTGTGCTTGATCTGGCGTCTTCGCAGGTAACGGCGGTTGCGGCGTGAGCTGTATGCCTTGTCGCCGTCGAGGTGGTCCGGCCGGGTGCGCGGCCGTCCGCCCTCCGGACGGGGAACGCGGATGCGTTCGAGGACCTGGATCATCTGCGGGGCGTCGCCCCACTGTCCGGGCGTGACCAGGAAGGCCAACGGTCGGCGTCCACCCTCACCGGCAAGGTGGATTTTGCAGGTCAGACCACCCCCGGACCGTCCGAGTCCTTCGTCGGAGCGGTGGTGCCGGGGCGTTGTCCTTTTTTCGGGACGCGCGGCTTCTTCTTTCGAGCCCTGGCCGCGTGCTGATGGGCCCGGCATGATGTCGAGTCGACGCTGACCATGCTCCAGTCGATCCGGCCCGCGAGATCGGCCTCTGCTTGGACGGCACGCAGGATCCGGTCCCACGTGCCGTCCGCCGACCAGCGCCGGTGCCGTTCATAGATGGTCTTCCATCTGCCGAACTGCTCGGGCAAATCCCGCCACGGTATGCCCGTCCGGACCCGGAACAAGATCCCGTTGATCACCTTACGGTGGTCGTTCCACCGCCCGCCGCGCCGTCCCGATGCCGACAGGTGCGGCTCCAGCCGGGCCCACTCAGCCTTCGTCAGTTCACCCCGCCCCATGCTGGACTAACGAGCCGGCAACTGGCAGGACGTTGGGTGCCGTTGAGAGGGGGCTCTCCCCTCCTGATCTGATCGTCGCTTTTGCGCGCCTGGCCACGGGTATTCTCTGGCGATGTCGAATCAGTCAGTGGCGGCGCGAGTCAGTCTCGCTGGTGTGATGGCGCACTGCGGCGGAAGCCCGGTGGGCGCCGTGGAGCTTCTGGTGGGGGCAATAGCCTCGGCACCGGCAGCTCCGAAGCCCTATGCGGCACTTGCCGAGTTGTGGCAGGGCCGACGCTCGGAACTGAAGGAGAGCCTCGAAGAGAACGGCTCTTTGAGCGCTGTGCTGGCGCAGGCGTACTTCTTGTTCCTTGAAGGGGACATGGACAACGCGGTGATGGCCCTTGGTTCGGTCACGGGTGTGCGGCCCGAAGTGGCATGGGGCGCTGCACCCTGGTTCGGTGATGCGCGCTTTCTCGGCGCGGTGCGTGCTGCGGCGCTGGCCGAGGCGTGTCTGCGGACGTTGGACTGCGGTCACGACCTGGACACCGACGAGATGCGGGAGCGGTTCGCGCCCTGGTTCCATGCCCTCGACGTGGTGTCCGAACGGGATCCCGTGCCGGAGTCGTTGGCCGCCATGGCCCGGCTGCCCCGGGCCTGCGGTCGGTACGAACTGTCCTTTGCGCTCTGTGACCGCGCCGATGCCGTCGATCGGGTCATGTGGACGGCAGTCGCACGAGCGGCAACCTGGCGTGTGATGGGCGACCTGGATCAGACTGCTGCTGCCTTCGAAAGCGCGCTGCTCCTGGACTCCGCCAACTGGTCCCTCTACCTGGACCTAGCCGACGTGCGCGCCGAGCAGGGCGACTTCGCCGCAGCCGTGAGCCTCGTCGATCAGGGCCTGGAATACGAGCCTCAGGAGGTCACCCTGCGCGCGGCGGGCGCCGCCTACCGCACACGCCTTTCCGGCTCGTCCGACGACCTGAGTGCCCTGATCGCCCTGGCGCCAGAACTCGCGAACACCACCTACCGGGACCTGCTGATCGACTACGCATGTGCGGGTCCGAAGCTGCCTCGCGGACTCGTTGCCGAGGCCCGCCGCATCCGTAAGAACTGAAAGGGCTGTCGTGCCAACCGGTGCCAGGCAGGATGCCCTTCCGGTTCCTAGTCACGTGATCCGCCGGACAGTGCCTAGCCCTTCACCCGCTGGTCCATGCGTAAACTCGCCGCCTACCTGCGGAAGGTGCACGGTCGTGTGATCCGGATTGGGCGCGAAGCATTACGGTGCCTGCTTGCCCGCCGTGGCATCACCTTCCAGCGCACCAAGACCTGGAAGGAGTCGCCCGACCCCGAGCGCGACGCCAAGCTGCAACGCATCGAGGAGGTGCTGGAACCAGGGCTGATGCGTTCTCAGCAGGTGATCTCGCGGAGTGCGGTGGCGTAGTCGGGGCGTGACCGGTAGTAGTCGGCTGCGGCGGCGATATTGGTCCAACCGGCCTGGCGCATCAGGCCTATGGCGAGGTTGCGCAGGGTGGCCATGGCGCGGGGTGTGCTGCCGGTGCGGATCTGGGAGGCGTCCTCGGCGAATGTCGTGTCTCTCACGTGGTGCAGGGCCTCCACGGGCCAGTGGCTCTGGACCAGTTCGGCCAGGCGGGCGGGGTCGGCCTGGCCGGGGGTGAGTCTGGTGACGGCGTAGACCGTCTTCGTCTGGACCTTGCCGGTCTTGGCGTTGACGCGGCGTCGCTTGATCTCGACGGCCTGGACGGCGTGGGGGAACAGCAGTCCGGCTTCGACGGTGCATACCTTCAGCCGCCGGACCTCGCGACGTCCGTGCCCGGTGGTGCGGGTGTGGTCCAGCAGCGGTATCTGCAGCCAGGGCAGGCAGCGCAGTTGCCGGCGCAGCTTCTTCTGGTTGCCCTTGACGGCCACGAGGTAGTGCCCGCCAGCGGCGCGCCCAAGTTGCAGGTCCTGACGAGAGAAATTCGCGAACTATCCGAAAATCACGGCAGTCCCATATGCATAAAATGCACTATATTTACTGGAGGCGTCAAAGCCCGTAGTGGGGACGATCAGATCTTGAACTAGCCGCACGGCGAGGACGGCATCTGCATTACTCGCAACAGCTTTTGCGGCCAAGGTGTCGAGGGCGGCGGGCACGGTCCGCGCCTCCGCCCAAACAAGCCAAGCAGTCACAACGCGCTGCCCAGCCACCGGCGACGTGTCCGTCGTATAGAGCTGTATTCGCTTCACCCGCACATTCTGAGGTCGGGCTGCGATGCATGGCCAGACGGCGGCTGACCAGGCTTGATGCGTTCCCAGCTGGCGGGATCGGCTGGTTCGTTGGCTCTGGGGCCTGATGGCCGCTTTGCCGGAGCGGAAGCAAGAGACGCACCGCCAGATGATCAAAGCTCTTGAGGCCGAAGATCGTCCTGGAGTCGCGTCCGCGCGCCATCTTCCCTGATCAGCGTCCTCGCGTGCCACTGTGAGGCCAGTAACGAGCGCTGCCCGTCCATCGAACCGCACAAGCTGACCTCGCTGTCCGAGGCGCTGGCCACCGTTCCCGATCCCCGCCGGGTGCGCGGGCGCCGCTACCGCATCGACGTGCTGCTTGCTGGCCCTGTGCCAGACGGCAGCACTCCTACTCGCCCTCTCGGCATTCCTGACCGACCGGAAACGCAACATCTGGATCATCGACGCTGACCCCGTGAAGAACCGGGTCGCCCAAGAACTCTCCGAGCAACCGCAGAACGCCCGTTGAGTTCAACCGACCGCTGCCCCCGTGGGCCTCACCCCTCCGCGGGGGTAACTCTGCCCGCCCCCGAGCACATGAGTTCGCCGCGCCTTGGTGCAGCCGCGGGCGGGCCGACGGCGTTCGGTAATTCCCAGCCGGGCTGCTCCACATCGCGTACTCTGAAGTCACCGACGCGGGGTGGAGCAGCTCGGAAGCTCGCTGGGCTCATAACCCAGAGGTCGCTGGTTCAAATCCGGCCCCCGCTACGACAGTTCGGCCCCCTTGGTACACGTTGAAGGGGGCCGAACTCATTTACGCCGAGCCCGCAGTACGGGACCTTGCCGTTCCTGAAGGCGTTGGACAGCCGTGTCGCCCGGGATTCCCGAACGGCACGGCCGCAAGTCCAGCTGCCACGGGCCGGGGCCAACGGCAACCTCGACATGAAGTGGTGCCGAACCTGCAAGGCGGCCCACTTCTAGCGCGGCGGCCCCGGCCGGTGCCCCAACAATTCGCGGGGCCACACCCCGTCGGCCGAGACGTACCGCGTTGAGAATCCCCGGGATTTCAACCGCAATTACCGTCATCAGGCCGGGTGGTGGGTGTGCCGGAACTGTTTTGTGTACTTCTTCATCGGCAACGGGCTGGGCAACACTCACTGCGCGACGGGCCGTTTCCACGTGCCGCTGTCGGTGAACCTTCGGGAACTGGAGCTACTGCCCCGGTACGGGAACCCTCCGCGCTGCCAACCCGCCACCCGGAGTTTGGCGGGTTGGCGACACCGTACCTACCGACGTCCCCTGAGGCACTGGCCGGGCACTTGGCCAGGGCTCCAGGTCTCAGACGGGCACGGGCAACGCGGCCTTGGGGCGGGTTGTGGGGAACTGGCGAGGCAGCGGGGCGGGCATCAGCGGGCAGGCCGGCCCGGCGATCGCGATGAGGTCGTCGCGGTACTCCGGCATCCCCGCGTGCAGGCTGCGCTGAGTGGCCCAGAACCGTGCGGCCTCCCCGAGTGAGCGGGGGCGGGCCCGCTCCGAGACGAGGGCCAGGGCTGCGGCGGGGGAGTCTCTCCAGCGCACCTGACTGTCCTGGGTGTTGCGGTAGGTAGAGGGAGTGGGTGTCGCGGCGCATCCCCAGGGCTGAGTCGACTGCGGACAGCTGTGCGGCCGCCGCCACCACGTCGGGGCAGGGCCGCATCGCGCAGGTAGGTCCCCGAGGCGGTAGTGAACCGCGCGGGCAGTCTCCGTCGGCTGAGCTTGGCGTAACGGCAGGCGGTGCCCTGGCGGGAGCCGGCCGCCCGTACCGCCCGTACGGCCAGTTTCCCCCGGTAGCCGACCTGCCGGTACACGGAGGCGCCGCCGACGAAGGCGGCGGCGCCTCGCTGTGGTGATCTCGACGACCACGCCCCCGCGCCGCTTCCGGACGTACGCCTCGGCGCGCTTGCCAAGCCCGGTAGTCGGCGCGGATCCGCTCGGAGGCCGTCCGCTGTTCCTCGCGCAGAAGTCGCAGCTAGTCGGGGTGGTTGAACATGAAGTCGTCGCCTGTGATGTGGGCCGCGCCCCCGCAAGGGGTTCGGTGGATCACCTGGGCGGCCCTCGTCCTGCCGGCGCCGGGCTGGCTCATCGCGTGCACCGCGAAGGGTACGAGGCCGACGTCCAGAGTCTTGCGGCTGCGCGCCCTCGGCGAGCACACCGCCCACGAGGCCGACCGCGACGGGCGCCCGCCGACGGGCGCCCGCCGACGGGAGCCCGTGAATTCAGCATCCCCGGCGGTCGGTCGTCTCGCGCCCGCTGCGGCCTGTGGAGATTTGACCGTTGTGGGCAGATGGGTGCAACGGCCACAGGTGTGTCGCAATTGACGGGGTGATTGCGCTTTCTATTTGAATGCCCGCCGATAATACTCGACTGCGGGAATGATCAAGATTGCCGAAAATGAAAGAATTCGGATGCATTGACGTGTGGCCAAGGTCACAGTCTGATGGTTCATGGTGTCAACGGTTTCTCGGCGGGCAGGATGCAGAAGTCCGCAAGACAGGGAAAGTGCCTAACGGGGGAAAGAGGGGTGGAATGGCAGGCTCCCTTTCGGGCGAGTTACGCAATTTTCCGTTATCCCGACAGCAGGAGTCTGTCTGGGTGGCCCAGCAGCTCAATCCCGAGGGGGACCACTACAACGTCCCCGTCGCCTACGCCCTCTCCGGCGCGGTGAGTGAGGCGGCGCTGGCGGAGGCGCTGCGCAGAGTGCTCCGGCGGCATCCCGTCCTGCGGGTGTCGATCCGCCAGGCGGCGGACGGCGAGGTGCGACAGAGCGTGTGTGCGGTGCCGGACGACGTCCTGCGCGTGCACGAGGTGTCGAGGGTCGAGCTGGACAAGCGGATCGATGACGAGGTCTCGGCTCCCTTCACTGCCGACGCGACGTGCCGACTGCGTGCCGACCTGTTCCGGTTCGCCGCGGAGGAGGCCGTTCTGCTCCTGGTCCTCGACCACGTGGCGACGGACGCTCCGTCGGTCCCGCTGCTGCTGCGGGAACTGGGGGAGGCCTACGACGCGGAGCTGGACGCCGTACCGGATGCCGGCGGGGACCCTGCGGACGGCTACTTCGACTACATCCTCCGGCAGCGCGCCGAGGACGTGTCCGTCGAGGGCCGGGCGAGCGCGGGCTTCTGGGGCGACCTCGTGGCCGATCTGGAGACAGTCGCGACACCTCCGCGCCAGGCCCACGAAAGGATGTCCGCCCCGGCCTCCAAGAGTTCGCTGCCGGTCGTCCTCGGGGCAGACCTGGCCGAGGCGGCGGAGCGGCTCCGGGCCACACCCTTCGCCCTCCTGCTGTCCGCCTTCTCGCTGACGTTGCAGCACTTCCTGCGCTCTGACGACGTTGTCATCTCCTATCCCGCGGTGGACTGGCGCCGATCCGAGTACGACCCCGTCGTCGGCCTCTTCACCGATCTGCTGGTCTTCCGCGGCCCGTCCCGGTCGGGGCGGAGCCTGCCGGCTTACGTGACGGCCGTGCAGGAGTCGCTTTTCGCCTGTCTGGAGCACCAGGGCGCGTCCCTGGAGAAGCTGTGGGCCCGGCTGCGCGACCTCACCGGAGGCGGGGCTGTCGTGCCACCCATGCTGTCCGTCAACGAGACCGGCCAGGGCCTGCGCCTGCGCGGTCTGGAGACGGACCGCCTGCCACTCGCTCCGCGCACCGCCAAGTCGGAGCTGATGCTGTCCGTCGACCTCCGTCCAGGCCGGTCCACCGCCCGCCTGGACTTCGACCCGGCGGTGTACCCGCCTGCGGTTGCCGAGCGGCTCGCGCGTGCCTTCGAGACTGTGCTGGGTCAGGTGGCCGACGGCTGGGACGGCCCGGCGACCGCAGTGGACCTCGTCGGGCCCGCCGACCGCTCCCTGGTGCTGGAAGGCTGGAACGCGGCCCCTGGTGAGCCGACCGCGCCGCACGTCCCGGCTGCGTTCCTCCGGCAGGCCGAGGCCGCTCCCGACCGGATCGCCCTGATCGAGGAGGGACGCGAGATCACCTACGGGGAACTGGAGTCGGTCTCCCGTTCTCTGGCCGGCCGCCTTGCCGCGCTCGACCTGCCGCCCGGCAGCGTCGTGGCCCTGTGCCTGCCCAGGTCGGCCCGGTTCGTGATCGCGGCCCTGGCCGTGCTGCGCTGCGGTCTGGCCCTGCTCCCTGTCGACCTGGAGCAGCCCGCGCGCCGCCGTTCCTTCGTGCTCGTCGACTCCGGCGCGGCCGCCGCCGTCGTACCGGATGCCGCGGCCGCCGCCGGCCTGCCCGACGGGCTCACGGCCGTCGTCTGGGGCGCCGGCCCGCCCGGCACCGAGACGGTGTTCGAGGACCGGGTGGCGGACCCGGAGGACCCCGCGTACGTCATCACCACCTCCGGCAGCACCGGACTGCCCAAGGCGGTCGTGGTTCCGCACCGTGCCCTGGCCAACAATCTCCATTGGAAGCGGACCGAGTTCGGCTTCCGTGCCGAGGACCGCTTCTACTTCAAGACACCGCCTGTCTTCGACGCGTCGCTCTGGGAGTACCTGGCGCCGCTGACGGTGGGCGCGGCTGTGGTCCTGGCGCCGCCCCAGGCGCACCGGGACCCGGCGCTGATGGCTGACCAGATGCGCCGGTACGCCGTGACCGTGGTCCAGTTCGTGCCCACCGTTCTCAAGGCGGTTCTGGCCGAGGAGGCCTGGGGCGAGGGCACTGCCCTGCGCTGGGTCTTCGCGGGCGGGGAGCCACTCGACCCGTGGGTCGCCGAGGCTGTGCGTCGCGACAGCGGCGCGCGGGTCGTCAACCTCTACGGCCCGACGGAGACCGCCATCGACGTCATCTCCCACACCTGCGCCCCGGGCGACGCGCAAGGCTCCACGGAGCCGATCGGCCGCCCCATCCCCGGCGCGCAGGCCTATGTGCTCGGTCCGGGCGGCCAGTTGCTGCCGCCCACCTTCGTGGGTGAACTGTGCATCGGCGGACTTCCGTTGGCCCTCGGCTACGCCAACCGTGCGGAGCAGACGGCGGAACGGTTCGTGCCGCACCCCTTCGGCGGCGCCCCCGGGGCCCGGCTCTACCGGACGGGCGACCTCGCCTCCTTCCGCACGGACGGCGTACTGGACTTCCACGGCCGCGAGGACGCCCAGGTGAAGGTACGCGGGCTGCGCGTGGACCTGGACGGCATCCGCAACCTGCTGCTGGAGCATCCGGATGTGCGGGACGCCGTGGTGACGGTGCGGGGCGGAATGCCGGACGCGCTGATCGCCTACGTCGTCCCCCGGACCGGCGGCGAACCGGTCGACGTGCGCGGCCATCTCGCCGATCGCCTCCCGACCGAGCATCTGCCCACGGGTGTCATGTACCTGACTGAAATGCCGGTCACCGTCACCGGCAAGGTGGACCTGCGGGCTCTCCCGAGGCCCGAAACAGGCAGGGCGGCAACCCCGGACGGCGGCCCGCGGACGGATCTCGAACGCCGCCTCACCGAACTGTGGGCGACGGCCCTGGGGACCGAACCCGAACGAGTACCCCGCGACCGAAGCCTGTTCGAACTGGGCGGCACCTCGCTGACACTGATCCATCTGCACCGGCGGCTCAGAACGGAGATCGCGGCCGGCATCTCGGTGACGGACCTGTTCAAGTACCCGACCGTCGCCGCTGTCGCGCGCGCGGTGAGCGGCTCCGACAACGACGAAGGATGAGCATGGACCCCGTGCAGGACAGGCAGTCCGTCGCGATCGTCGGAATGGCCGGCCGTTTCCCCGGTGCCCCGGACATCGACTCCTACTGGGCCGCCCTCCTGGCGGGCCGAACCTCCCTGACCCCCCAGACCTCCGACGCCCTGGACGGCAAGGGCGTGCCCCCGGATGTCCGCGCCGACCCCTCCTACGTCCCGGTCGCGGGCGCGCTGGACGGCATCGAGCTGTTCGACGCCGCGTACTTCGGGATTCCCCCGGCCGAGGCCGCCGCCATGGACCCGCAGCACCGCCTTCTTCTCCAGGAGGCGGTCCACGCCCTGGAGCACGCCGGCTGGGCCGGCCGCGGCGACGACCGCAGGGTCGGCGTCTTCTGCGGCGCCGGCGAGAACCGGTACGCCGACCTGCTGCCCGCCCCCGGCAGCGGAGCCCGGACACAGCGAGGTATGTCCGACGCCCCCGCCGCCCTGCCCCTGCGCGTTTCGTACCACCTCGACCTGCGCGGGCCCAGTGTCTTCGTCAGCAGTCTGTGCTCCACCTCGCTGACCGCCGTACACCTCGCCCGGCGCAGCCTGCTCGCCCACGAGTGTGAACTCGCCCTGGCCGGCGCGGTCTCCGTCCAGCTCCCGCAGCACCACGGCTACCGCGCCCACGACGGGGGCGTCATGTCGCCGGACGGCGCGCTGCACCCGTTCGACGCCCAGGCCCGCGGCACGGTGCCCGGCAGCGGAGTGGGCGTCGTCGTCCTCAAACGCCTGGCCGACGCGGTGCGGGACGACGACACGATCCACGCGGTGATCCGCGGCTCCGCCCTCAACAACGACGGCTCCGACCGCCAGAGCTTCGCCGCACCCAGCGTGCGCGGCCAGCGCGACGTGGTCATCGCCGCGCTCCTCGACGCCGACGTCGATCCCGCGACCATCGGCTACGTCGAGGCGCACGGCACCGGAACGCCGCTCGGCGACCCGGTCGAGCTGGCCGCGCTGCGAGAGGCACGGGAAAGACTCGGCGCGACCACGCCCTGTGCCGTGGGCGCCGTGAAGTCGTCCGTCGGACACCTGGACACCGCGGCAGGCATGGCCGGACTCCTCAAGGCGGTGCTCGCCGTTCGCGAGGGCACGGTCCCGGCGACCGTGGGGCACGACAGGCTCAACCCCCTGATCGAATTCGGCGACAGCGGCCTGTACGTCAGCACCGGCGCCCATCCATGGCCGCTGACCGGACACTCCCGGCGTGCGGCCGTCACCGCGCTCGGCGTCGGGGGCACCAACGCCCACATGGTCCTTGAGGAGCCGCCGCCGTCCACCGGGGCGGCCGCCGAGGACGACGACGAACCACGGGTCTTCCCGCTCTCGGCCCGCACCCCGCAGGCGCTCGACCGGCTGCGCGAACGCCTGGCCGCTGCCGTCACCACGCCCGGCCCGGCCCTCCGGGACGCCGCCCACACCCTCCAGCAGGGCCGCACCCCCCACCCGGTGCGCCGCGCCTGGGTGGCCTCCTCGCGCGACGGCCTCGCCGCCGCCCTGCACGACCGGCCGGGCGACACGTTGTCCCCGGGTCCGCTGGTCCTGGGGATCGGCCTCGGCCTCGGCACATCGCACGCGGTCGACGAGAAGCTGGTACGGCGACCGCCGGACCCGCACCGACCGCAGGAGGACGCGGGGACCGAGGGCCCCGAGGCAGCCCGGGCCGTGCGGACCGTGAGCGGGCTGCTCGACTCCCTGGCTGATCTCCGCATACGCCCGCACGCGGTCGCCGCCGTGAACGGAGGCGAGTTCCTGGCGCTCGGTCAGGCCGGTTCGCTGCCCCGGGACGTGGCCCTGCGGTGTGCCGGACGGCACCTCCGGGCACTGACGCTGGCCTCGACGGGCGGCGACCTGAGCGCATGCGAGCGGCTGCTGCTGGAGACCGAACGGGAGCTGCTGGCCTGTTCCCTCGCCCCGCCTGACTTCGAGGTGCGGGCGCCGGCCATCGGAGAGGTGTTCACCCCGGACCGGACGCCCTCGGTCGAACACCTGCTGGAGGTGACCCGCTCCGTGGTGATGGGAGAGGACGAGGGAACGCTCCCCGCGGAATGCCTGGACGTCGTCGCCGCGGCGGCCGACCGGGAGACGTGGCTGCGGCTGCTGGCCCGCTGCTGGGAGCACGGCGCCGACGTGCGCTGGGAGTTGATCCCCGGCAGCGGCGGCGGCCACCGGGTCCCCCTGCCGGGCTACCCGTTCGACGAAGTGCGCCATTGGGCGCTCCCTGCCCCCGGGACACACCCACAGCCCCTTCCGGAGCCGCCCACGGCCCCCGATTCCGGCGGGGCCGACGTACCGGCCGAACTCGCGGAGATCTGGCGGACGGTCCTCGGCGTACCCGATGTCCGGCCCGACGACAGCTTCTTCGCGCTCGGCGGCCACTCCCTGCTCGCCTCACAGATCATGGCCCGCATCCGGGAACGGTTCGAGGTCCGCGTCCCCCTCGGAGACCTCCTGGACGCCGAGACACTCGCCGGCATGACGCAGCTCGTCGAGGACGAACTCACCGCGATGCGCGTCTACGCCGCCTCGACCTCCGAGCCGGACCACGCGATGGAGACGGTGGAACTGTGAACGTCGCCCGCTTTCTCGAGGACCTGTCCGCACGCGGCATCCACGTGACGACGAACGGCGGCAGACTCACGGTCTCCGCCCCCGAGGGTGTCCTCACCGACGGCGTCAAGGACGCCATCCGCGACCGGCGAGACGAGATCTCCCAGTTCTTCCGCGAGTACGAGGAGGAGCAGTACCGCCGCGGCGTGCGCATCCAGCGCGTCGACCGGCAGGCCCCGATCCCCGCCTCCTACGCCCAGCACCGGCTGTGGCTGGTCGAGCAGACCGCGACCGACCTGCCCGTCTACAACATGTACTTCGCCAGCGACCTTGAGGGCGACCTCGACGAGGACGTGCTGCGCGGCGCCGTCGAGGACCTGGTACGGCGCCACGAGATCCTGCGCACCGCCCTGACCGAGACCCCCGACGGGCTGTTCCAGACCGTCCACGACGACTGCCGCGCCGTCTTCTCCGTCCAGCAGTGCGACGGTCCCGGCGAACGTGCCGCGGCCCTCTTCACGGCCGTCTCCACCCGCTTCGACCTGGCCTCGGCCCCGCTCATCCGCTTCGACCTGCTGCGCACCGGCACCCGCCGGTGGACCTTCGTGGTCACCCAGCACCACGTCGTCTCCGACGGCTGGTCGACCGGTCTGCTCAAGAAAGAGCTGTCGGAGCTGTACTCCGCACGCGTCGCCGGCCGCCCGGCACAGCTGCCCGAGCTGTCCGTGCAGTACGCCGACTACGCGGTCTGGGAACGCGCGTGGCTCGGCGGCGACCTCGCCCGCCGCCAGCGCGACTACTGGCGCAAGACGCTCGCGGACCTGCCACCCCTGCTGGAACTGGTGCCCGCACGGCAGCGTGAGGCGGTCCAGAGCTACCGCGGCTCCGCGCTGACCTTTCACTACGACGCGGCGTTCCTCGCGAGGACCCGCGAGCTGTGCGCCGAGACCGGTACGACGCTCTACGGCGCCCTCATGGCCGCGTACTCCCTGCTGCTGTCGAGGATGACCCGCCAGGACGACATAGCAGTCGGCAGCCCGCTGGCCAACCGTCCCTACGAGGCGCTGGAGAACACCCTCGGCCTGTTCTTCAACTCCATCACCGTGCGCAGCCGGATCGATGAGACCCGGACAGTCCGGGACCATCTGGTGCGGACCCGGAGCACGGCGTTCGACGCCTTCGCCCACCAGGACCTGCCGTTCGACCAGGTCGTGCAGGCGGTGGCGCCCGAGCGGAGCAGTTCGCACTCCCCGGTGTTCCAGACGATCTTCATCCTCCAGACCTACCCGGGCGAGGAGTTCACGCTGCCCGGCGTGCGGGCAGCGGCCGCCGACACTCCGTTCTACTCCGCCCAGTACGACCTGATGTTCAAGCTCCGCGAGAACGGCGACGGCCTTCAGGGCCTCCTCGTCTACAACGACACCCTGTTCGACGAGGACGGCGCGCGGCGCTTCACCAACTGGTTCCGGTATCTGACGGAGCAGATGTGCGCCCACCCGGACGCCCCGCTCGCCGCCCTCCGGCTGGCCGACCCCGACAGCGAACGGCTGATCACCGGGTGGAACGCCGCCACGGCCCGGACCGTGCCCGCCGGGCGGGTCGAGGAGCCCGTCCTGCGCCGGCTGAGGGAACGCGGTGACGCTCCGGCCGTCACCTTCCGGTCCCGGAGCCTGTCCGGCACCGGACTCGCCCGACACGCCGAGTCGGTGGCGGCGGGACTGCGCGCCGCGGGACTGCGGCCCGGGTCACGCGTGGGCGTCCTCGTGCCCAGGTCACCCGAACTCGTCGCAGTCCTGCTCGGCATCCTGCGGGCGGGATGCGCGTACGTCCCCCTGGACGCCACCGCCCCCGACGCACGCCTGGCGGCCATGCTCGACTCGGCCGGCTGCGATGCTCTGGTCACCGGCGAGCCCTTCGCGGGGCGGTGCCCGGACTTCCCCGGCATGCGCCTGGACGCCGGCACCCTCCTCACCGCCCCGGGCTCCGCCGAGATCCCGGCCCCGGATCCGGCGGCTGCCGCCTATGTCATCTTCACCTCCGGCTCCACCGGGCAGCCCAAGGGCGTGGAGGTCACGCACGGCAACCTGACGAACCTCTTCACGGCCCTGGACGAGGCGGTCGCACTGCCCTCCCCGGCGGTGTGGCTGGCCGTCACCGGCGTCACCTTCGACATCGCCGTGGTGGAACTGCTGTGGACCCTGGCCCGCGGCGTGCCCGTGGTGCTCGCCGAGACGGCCGAGAGCCTGCGACGGGACAGCCAGGAACCCGACGGCGCCGAGCCCGCCACCGTCCCCGAACTCATCGTCAGGGAAGGCGTGACCGCGCTGCAGGCCACCCCCACCCTGCTGCGCGGCCTGTTCGCTCTGCCCGGGGCCGAGGAGGCGCTGGGCAGGCTCCGCGTGGTGATGGTCGGTGGCGAACCTCTCGACCGGACGCTCGCCGCGCGGCTCAAGAGCCTCGGCATTCCGCGCGTCCTCAACATGTACGGGCCGACGGAGACCACCGTCTGGTCGACGTCCTGGACGGTCCCCGCGGATGTGGACGAGGTCCTCGTCGGCCGGCCGCTGGCCAACACCTCGGCCCACATCCTGGACGCCACCCTGAACCCCGTCCCGGTCGGCATGTACGGCGAACTCGTCCTCGCGGGCGCCGGCGTGGCCCGCGGCTACGTCGGCCGGCCGGAACTGACCGCCGAACGCTTCCCCGTCCTGCCCGCCGTCCACCCGGACGGCCCCGTCTACCGCACCGGTGACATCGCCCGCCTGCTGCCCTCCGGAGACATAGAACTGGTCGGCCGCGTCGACAACCAGGTCAAGGTCAACGGCTACCGGATCGAGCTGGAGGAGATCGAGATCGCGCTGAACTCGCTCGACGGGGTCGCACAGGCGGCAGTGTGCGTGCAGCGCGACGGTGAACGCGGCGTCCTGGTCGCCCACTACGTGCCCCGGCCGGGTGCCGAGCCCGACGAGGCGACGCTGCGCGCCGGACTCGCGGACCTGCTGCCGGACCAGATGATTCCGGCCGCCTACGTCCCCCGTGCCGCCCTGCCCACCACGACGAGCGGCAAGACCGACCGCAGGGCCCTGCCCACGGTTCGGCTCGCCGCCGCCCGGGAGCAGGCGGTACAGGAGCCCCTGAACGACCTGGAGAGCCGCCTGCTGGAGGTCTGGCGGTCGGTGCTGCGGGACGACCGGGTGGGCCCGGCCGACGACTTCTTCCAGTCCGGCGGAACCTCCCTCCTCGTGGCCCGGCTGCTGACCGAGGTCCGTGCCCGGGTCCGCGAGGACGCCCGCATCGTCGACCTCTTCCGCTACCCGACCGTCCGGACGTACGCCGCCCATCTCAGCGGCGCGGCTCGCCCCGGGACACCACCGAGGGACCGTACGGCGACCCCGGCCGCCCGGCGCGAAGCCCAACTGCGGCGCAGACAACAGGTCCTGCGCAAGCAGCAGCGCCGCCCGGCGGCACCGGCGAGCGAGCCTGACTGACCGTCCGACGGCCACACCCGAACCGACGCCACGAGAGCTGCGCCCAACCCCCGCACACACCCACCGGCCTGCGACACGCCCGTCACCCGGCCGGTGACCCGTGTGCCTCGACACCGGAGCAGGAGCCTTGGCTGCCGACCTTCCCGACCACGACACCGATTCTCCGGCCGTCGCCATCACCGGCCTGGCCTGCCGATTCCCCGGGGCCGACTCTCATGAGGCGTTCTGGGAGCTGCTCCGGGACGGCGCGGAACCCCACGAAGCCGTGCCCGAGGAGGAACTGCGACGCGCGGGACTGCTGGAGCGGGTCGGCAACGACCCGTCGTACGTCGCCGTCCGCAAGCCGTTCGCCGACCCCTCCCTGTTCGACGCGGACTACTTCGGGATGACCCCCGCGGAGGCCGCGGCAACCGATCCACAACAGCGTTTCCTGCTGGAGACCACCGTCCACGCGCTCCAGGACGCGGCGCTCGACCCCGGCTCCTTCCGGGGAAGCGTCGGGGTGTTCCTCGGCATGAACCACTCCGACTACCTGCTGCGCCATGTCATGAGCCACCCCGAGGTGGTGGAGGGCCTCGGCTGGCATCGCGTCCTGATGGGCAACGACCGCGGGTTCACGGCGACCGGCATCTCCTACCGCCTGGGTCTGACCGGCCCGAGCGTCGCGGTCGACTGCGCCTGCTCCTCCGGTCTGGCCGCCGTCCACCACGCCTGCCGCGCCCTGCTGGACTACGAGACGGACGCGGCGGTGGCGGGCGGCGCCGCGATCAAGCCCACCGACCTCGGCTACCCGTACGCCGAAGGCGGTATCGGCTCCCCGGACGGCCGCTGCCTGCCCTTCTCCGCGCGGGCCGCGGGCACGGTGTTCGCCAGCGGCGTCGGTGTCGTCGTGCTGCGGCGGCTGGAGGACGCCCTGGCCGACGGAGACCGGGTGCTGGCCGTGATCCGCGCCAGTGACATCAACAACGACGGTGCACGCAAGAGCAGTTACACCGCGCCCAGCGTCGACGGCCAGGCCGAGCTCGTCGCCTCGGTGCACCAGATGGCGGGCGTTGCCGCGGACCGGGTCTCCTACGTGGAGGCGCACGGCACCGCCACCGCACTGGGCGACCCCATCGAGGTCAGTGCCCTCACCGAGGCCTTTCGGGAGACGACCGACGCGCGGGGCTTCTGCGCGATCGGGTCGGTGAAGTCCAACATCGGCCACACCGACTCCGCCTCGGGCATCGCCGGACTGATCAAGGTGGTACTCGCCCTGCGCCACCACGAGCTGCCGCCGACGCTCGGGTGCGAGGAGACCAGCCCGCACATCGACTTCGCGTCCTCGCCGTTCCGCGTGATCAGGGAACGCGAGAAGTGGGACGGCCCGCGCCCCCTGCTCGCCGGCGTCAGCTCGTTCGGCGTGGGCGGTACCAACGTCCACCTGCTCGTCGAGGAACCCCCGGCCCCGATGCCCCCGCCGGCTGCCGCGCCTGCGCTCCCCGCACGGCTGCTGCCCTTCTCGGCTGCCTCCCGCTCGGCCTTGGACGCACGGGAGACCGGCCTTCGTGATCGGCTCGCGGAAGAGACCCCCGAGGGTGCCCGCGACATCGCGTACACCCTCACCCGGGCGCACCCGGCCCTGCCGCACCGGCGTGCCCTGCTCTGGACACCTGGCGCCGCACCGGTCGTACTCGACTCCGACATGCCGCCCGGGGACCCGGCGACGTGCGCGTTCGTGTTCCGGTACGCCGTACCGGACGCGCGGGCGGTGCGGGAACTCATCGCCGTCCACCCGGCCTTCCGTCGCACGGCCGAGCGACTGGCCGGGCCGTGGGCCGCCGCCCGGGGGACGAGCGCGCGGCGGGCCCTCGACGACCTGGCCACCGCGGGGCCCGCCGAGCTGGTCGGCGCCGTGCTGTGCCTGGGCGAGGCCGCCGTATGGGCCGAGCACCGGGGTGTGGCTCCGCGCGCCGTCGTGACGGACGGGGCCGCGCGGCCTGCCGCCGCGGTACTCGCCGGCGCCCTGACCGAGGACGACCTGGCCACCGCGCTGGCGGGCCTCGTCCACGGAGTCCCGCTCACCGAGAGCCTGCGCCGGGCCGCGCCACGCCCGGCGGAGATCCCCTGGTACGACGAGGACGGCACCGAACTCTGCTCGGCCGGGCGCCTTCCCGACCTCGACAGGATCCTCGGCGAGCTCCCCGTGCCACCGGGCCGCCGCACCCTGCCGCCCCGCGTGCGCGCGCTGGTACTGCTCGGCACGGCACGAGCCCTGCCGGAAGGGGCCGTCCCCGACTTCTTCGCGGCGGCCGCCGCCGTCGACGGTTCGTGCGCCGCGCGCGGTGGCCATCCCTCACTGCTCGCGCGCCTCGGCCGGGCCTGGGCCCTCGGGCTGGTGGAGGATCGCGCGAGGCTCGCCGACGCCGACGGCGGCCGGATCGTCGACCTGCCGCCCTACCCCTTCGACCGGCGCCGCCACTGGCTGGAAGCCCACCCGCCCGGAGAGGCGGCCGGGCCGCGGCACGCCCAGGATGCGGAACCAGGAGGGGACGGTGCGCTGCGGCAGGCCGTCGACATCTTCGCCCAGTGCCTCGGCACCGACGAAGTCGGCCCCGGAGACGACCTGTTCGCGCTCGGCGGCGACTCCCTGCTGGCCACCCGCGTCGTCGCCATGACCTGGTCGCGCCTGCGGGCGAACGTGCCCTTCGGCACCTTCCTGCGCGCCCCCACACCCCAGAACCTGGCACGCCTGGCCACCGAGACGGCACACGCCGACGGGACGACGGCGCCCCAGGACACCACCCGCTTCCGGAGCGGTGTCCTGCCGCTGACCCCGCAGCAGGAGCGGTTCCTGTTCCTGGGCGAGATCGACGGGGCGGGCGAGGCCTACAACGTGCCCGTTCTCGCCGACCTGCGCGGGCGGCTCGACGTGCCGGCACTGCGGGCTGCGCTCGCCGACGTCGTCGCCCGGCACGAGAGCCTGCGTGCGGTGTTCCGCGCCACGGCGGACGACGCGATTCAGGAGATCCTGCCCTCGGTTGCCGTGGAGCTGCCCGTCGTCGCCGTCGCGGACGAGGCCGCTCTGCGTACCGCCATCGCCGAACTCCTCGATCGCAGACTGCCGTTGAACCGGGCCCCGGTCCTCGCCGCCCGCGTCTTCACCTTCGGCGCCGATCGCAACGTGCTGGCCCTGTCCGTGCACCACATCTGCGCGGACGCCCACTCCACCGGCGTCCTGCTGCGGGACCTCTACGCCTGCTACACCCGCCGCACCACCGGCGTGTCCGTCACCCTGCCCGCGATCGACGGGCTGCAGGCCGCCCACGCCCGGTCCGTCGCCGACTGGCTCGCCTCCCCGGACGCCGACCGCCAACTGCGTTTCTGGCTCAAGGAGTTGGCCGACCTTCCGGAACCCCTTGAGCTGCCCGGCGACCGCCCGCCCGCCGCTGCCCGCAGCTACCGCGGTGACCTCCTCGACTTCACCCTCCCTGTCGAGCTGTCCCGGCAGGTGCGGGAGCTGGCCGAACGGCTCGGCACAAGCCCGTTCGTGGTGGTGTTCGCCGCCTTCGCGGTGCTGCTGGCGCGGCTCGGCGGCCGTCCGGACCTGGTCGTCGGGGTACCGGTCTCCGGCCGTCACCGGCCCGAGACCCGGGACCTGATCGGCAACTTCGTCAACACCCTCGCGATCCGGGCCGGAACCGGCGGCGCCCCGGACTTCCGCTCGCTCGTCGGCCGGCTCGCGGCACGGGTCACGGCCGGCCTGGACCACCAGGACCTGCCTGTGGAGGTGATCACCCGACACCTCGGCCGTGCCGGTGACCCGCAGGGCACACCGCTCTTCCAGGTGCTGTTCAACATGCTCAGCCTGGACGCGGGCGGTGCCGAACCGCCGGCCGGCCTGGAACGCCGTCCGCTGCCCTTCGACCGGCACACCAGCCCCTACGAGCTCTCGCTCGACTGGTGGTTCGCCCGCGACGGGGCCATCGCGGGCCGCTTCCTCTACGACACCGACCGCTTCGGCCGGGAGGCGGTCGGCGCCTGGCAGGAGTCCTTCGCCTTCCTGCTCGACGCCCTCACCCGCTCTCCGGACCGCCCGCTGCGGGAGGTCCCGGCCGAACCACCCACCGAGGCCGCGCGCACCGCCGCCACGCTGACCGGCCCGATCGTGCCCCTGCCAGAGCGCCCGGTCCACGCCGTCTTCGCCGGGCTGGCCGCCGAGCACCCCGACCGCCTCGCCGTCACCGACGGCCGTACGTCCTTGTCGTACGGCGCACTCGACCGGATCTCCGTCGGTGTGGCCGAACTGCTCGTCGCGCGCGGCGTCCGCCCCGGGGAGAACGTGGGTGTCGCCATGGCACGGGGTGTGCCCCTCGTGGCGGCGATCCTGGGCGTGCTGCGTGCCGGGGCGACCCCGGTGCCCTTCGACCTCACCCACCCACGGCAGCGCCTGGCCGTGATGGCACAGGACTGCGGAGCCCGCCT
This sequence comes from Streptomyces sp. NPDC008092, assembly GCF_042957285.1. NCBI lineage: Bacteria > Bacillati > Actinomycetota > Actinomycetes > Kitasatosporales > Streptomycetaceae > Streptomyces > Streptomyces sp. NPDC008092. Next base: position 38,642 of record NZ_JBIBHY010000030.1, on the reverse strand, counting down.
CGTGCTGTGCACCCGCGCCGCCGACGCGGATTTCGCGGACGGCGCGGCCCCGCTGGAACTGCCCGACCCCACCGCGCTGCGGGGCACCGGCCGGATCGCCCCCGGAGACCTGGCGGACCCGTCCGTCGGCGCCTACCTGACCTACACCAGCGGTACGACGGGACGGCCGAAGGGCATCCACTTCCCGCACCATGCGCTGACCAACCTCATCCACTGGGAGACGGCGGGGCACACCGCCGCCCGCCGGTGGCTCCAGCTCGCGTCCTTCGGGTTCGACGCCGCTTTCCACGAGATGTTCGGCGCCCTGTGCTCGGGCGGATCCCTGCACATCGCCGATGAGGAGACCAAGCACGACCACGATCTGCTCGCGGACTTCGTCCGAGGCCACCAGGTGCAGAAGGCGATCCTTCCGGTGTCCCTGCTGCACGCGCTCGCCGCCCGCTTCGCGGCCGACACCGCTGCCTTCGCCTCCCTCACCGAGATCGCCTCCACCGGAGAGCAGCTGAGGCTGAGCGAGTCCGTCGTGTCCTTCTTCGAGGCTCTGCCGGACTGCCGGCTCATCAACAACTACGGCCCGGCCGAAACCCACGTCGTCACCTCGTACCGCTTCACCGGGCCACCGCACCGGTGGCCCCGGCACGCACCGATCGGACGCCCCATCCAGAACGTCACTCTGGCCGTCCTCGACGCCGACGGGCAGGCCGCGCCGCGTGGCGCGGTGGGCGAGCTGGTCATCGGCGGCGTCTGCGTGGCCACCGGCTACCTGGGGCAGCCGGAGCTGACGGCGGAGCGCTTCCTGGACCACCGTGCGGACCGTCCGGTCCCCGGCGGAGCCCGGGGCTACCGCAGCGGTGACCGGGCTCGCCTGCTGCCCTCCGGCGACGTGCGGTTCCTCGGCCGGGGCGACAAACAGATCAAGATCCGGGGCCTGCGGGTGGAACTGGGTGAGGTCGAGACGGTGATACGCAAGGATCCCGATCTCCGCGACGTCGCCCTGACTGTGCGCGGCCCGGAAGGCGACCAGCGCATCGACGCCTACCTGGTGACGAACGCCGGCCCCGGCATCGCCGAACGCACCCGTGAACGGCTCCGGGCCGAACTGCCCGCGGCGATGGTGCCGTCGTCGTTCACCGTCGTCGACCGGCTCCCGGTCAACGTCAACGGCAAGGTCGACACGGCACAGCTGCCCCCACCCGCCGGCGGCCCCGCCGCAGCACCGGAACCCGAGCCGCACGGGGCGGACGGCGGTGTCCTGCACGGTGTGCTCGCCGTCTTCCGCCGCGCGCTGGACAATCCGCGGCTGCGACCGGACGAGGACTTCTTCGACGCCGGCGGCCACTCCCTCCTGGCCACCCGCGTCATCCACGCCGTCCGCGAGCAGTTCGGCGTGCGGCTCTCGGTCAGCGAGTTCTACGAGGCGGCAACCCCCGCCGGCATCGCCACCGCTGTCCTGGGCCGCACCCCCACCGACGACGCGCGCGAGGAGCTGCCGCCGGTCGCCGAGCCGCTGCTGCTGCCCCCGGGACTGGCCGAACTCGTCGACGGCACCGTCTCGGCCGCCCGGCAGAAGACCTTCGTCTACGACACCGGACAGCGCGTGGACATCGACCGTCTGCGGGCCGCCGCGGACGAGGTGACAGCCCGCCACCCGGCTCTCGACCCGCCGTACCCGCAGCGCGGCGCACGGGGGCAGGGCCCGCAACGTATCGCCGTGCACGAAGTACCCGCGGGCAAGGACCCGGCCGCCGCGGCCGCCTGGCTCCACGACGAAGCCCAGCGCGTGCCCGTCGACCCGCGCCGCGAACCCCTGTTCCGCCTCTCGACGGCCCAGGCACCCGGCGGCACCACTCTGCTGGGTCTGACCGTGCACCTCGCCGCCCTCGACGGGCGGGGCCTGAACACCCTGTGCCGCGCCCTGACCGAGGCCTACGACGGCCGGTCGGCCCCGCGGGAGCCGGACGACGGATTCCTGCGGTACGTGACCTGGCGCCGCGCTCTCGTCGGCAGCGAGCAGGCACGGCAGGCGGCCGACACCTGGCGATCGCTGCTCCCCGGCGCCCCCGGGGAACCGGACCTGCTCCGCCCGGTGGCCGGCGGTGTTGTCGGTGTTGTCGCCGGACGCGCCTCCTGGGCGCCGGGGGAGCGGCTTCAACGGCAGCTGCACGCCCGCTGCGCAGAGGCCCGCGTCACGCCGTTCCTGCTGCACCTCACCGCGTTCTGCACCGCCCTCGCCTGGTCGCGGGAGACGGACGACACCGTCTGCGCGGTCGCCCTCGACGGCCGGGTCGCCCCCGTCCTGGAAGGGAGTGTCGGGGCCTTCGCCAACGTCGTACCGATGCCGTTCCGGCTGCAGCGCGACCAGCCGCTGCACCGGACGCTGGCGGCGGTGCGCACCGCTTTCCGCGCGGTGGACGCCGTACGCACCGTGCCCTACGCCGACCTCGCTGCGGCCGACGAGCGGCTGCACGCCTTCCGGGACCTGCCTGTGGTGTTCAACTACGCGCGTGACGACGGGGGAGAGCTGCGCCTCGGAGGACAGCGGCTGCGCGACACGGGCCCCGACCCGCTGGCCGCCGGGCAGCGCGTGCATTTCACCGTCACCGACGGCCCGGCCTCGTTCCGGGCGCAGCTCAAGTACGGCGCCGGCGCGGCCGAGCGGCGGGATGCCCGTCTGCCGGCCCTGTACCGCACGGCCCTGTACGCCCTTGTGTTCGAGGCCGACACCACCCCCGAGGACCTCAAGGCCTCCCTCGACCTCAGGCAGGAGACATGAAATTCGGCCTTTTCTTCTTCGCCAACGGGCAGGACACGCCGGAGCAGTACCGTCTCCTCCTGGAGGCCGCGCGCTTCGCCGATGCCGAGGGGTTCTCCGCGGTGTGGACGCCGGAGCGGCACTTCCACGACTTCGGCGCCCCGTTCCCCAACCCCTCGGTGACCTCGGCGGCGGTCGCCGCCGTCACTTCGCGCGTCGGCGTACGCGCGGGCAGCGTGGTGCTGCCCTTGCACGACCCGCTGCGCGTCGCCGAGGAATGGGCGGTCGTCGACCAGTTCTCCGGCGGACGCGCCGGGATCGCTCTCGCCTCGGGCTGGAACCCGCAGGACTTCGTCCTGGCCCCGGGAAGCCTCGCGAAGAACAAGGAGCTGGTGCGCGACGGCGTCCACACCCTGCGCGCCCTGTGGGCCGGTGAGGCCATCTCCCGGCCCGGACCGGACGGGACGGAGCGGAGCGTGCGTACCTACCCGCGCCCGCGACAGGACGGCATCCCGCTGTGGATCACTGCGGCCGGCTCCGCCCAGACCTTCGCCGCCGCCGGTGAGCTGGGCTGCGGCGTGCTCACCCACCTCCTGGGCCAGTCCTGGGACCAACTGGAAGAGAACCTCGGGGACTACAGCGAGGCGCTGGAGGCGGCGGGCCACGGCATCGAGAAGGAGCGCGTGACCATCATGCTCCACACCTTCGTGACGGACGACGCGCACACCGCACTGGAGACCGCGCGGGCCCCCATGTCCGCGTACATGCGCTCGTCCATGAACCTCTTCGGCCTCAAGTCGCCGCAGCCCGCCGACACCGGGGAGCCGTCGGAAGCGGCGCTGCGGGAGCTGCTGGACCACGCGTACCAGGAATACGCCCGGACCCGCTGTCTGATCGGCTCCGTGGAGGGCTGTCTCCCGCTCGTCGAGTCGCTGGCCGAACTGGGCGTCGACGAGATCGCCTGTCTGATCGACTTCGGGGTGGAGACGGACGAGGTGCTGGCCGCGCTGCGGCATCTCGCGATGCTGAGGCGGAGGTGTGCGGAGCTGTGAGCCGAGGGAGGCGCGGACGGGCGGCACGGACCTGGGCGGCCACCGCCCGGGTGTTACGGCTGCTGTGCGGTGAGCCGCGCGAGCGCCTGACGGACCTGCCCCACCGTGCCGGCGGTCATGGCGGGCACCTTCGGGGCGGTGCCGCGGCAGATGTTCGTCAGCACCCGGCCGGGCCCGACCTCGACGAAAGCCGTCACCTCCTCCTTCACCAGCAGCTCCAGCGTCTGCTGCCACAGCACGGACGAGGACAGCTGAAGCTTCAGCAGCTCCCGCGCCGCACTGCCGCTGTGGATGTAGCCGGCCGTGCTGTTGGCGACGACGGGCAGGGACGGAGTGGCGAAGGACGTCGCGTCGAGATGTGCGCCGAACTCCTCCTCGACCTCCTTCATCAGCGGCGAGTGGAAGGGAGCACCCACCTTCAGCGGCGTCACATGCCGGGCCCCCTGCGCGCGGGCGGCCGCGGTGAACGCCTCCAGCCCGGGAGCGCTCCCCGAAACCACCGTCTGCGAGGGCGAGTTGTAGTTCGCCACTGCCACGAACTCGCCGGTGGCACGGGAGACCTCCGCGCACAGGTCGCCGACCCACTCGGCCGACGGCCCCAGGACCGCCGCCATGCCGCCGGGCGTGCGGCGGTTCACCCGGGACATCAGCTCGCCGCGGACCCGGACCAGCCGCAGGGCGTCCTCCCAGGCGAGCACCTCCGCGTGCACCAGGGCCGTGTACTCACCGAGGCTGTGCCCGGCCACCACATCCGGCCGCACGCCGAGGTCCTGCAGGACAGCGGAGGCGACCAGGCTGGTGAGGAAGACGCCGGGCTGGGTCACGGAGGTGTCCCTCAGCTCCTCTGCGCCGCCGGTGAAACACAGGCGGCTCAGCGGGAATCCCACAATCCTGTCCGCCATGACGTAGTATTTTTCGACCCTTTCCGCATACTCCTCCGCGAAATCCTTGCCCATGCCGGGTATCTGGGATCCCTGCCCGGGAAAGAGGAATGCGATCCTGTCCACGGCCACCTCACGAGTGTCGGCACAGCAGAGTTCGGTGCGGATTTCACCGCGGTCACTCACTCTATCGAGCAGGCGGATCGGAGACAATGCCGAGTCACATGATGTTCAGGGAACACCCCGAGCGGGGTGCGTATCTGAAGCCGACACAGGAACCCGAAACCACCTGCTTCCTCATTCACCATTCGGGAGGTTCGGCCGCGAGTTTCTCGCCGCTGTTGTCCCGACTTCCGGGAAACTGGCGGTCCCTGGCGGTGGAACTGCCCGGGCGGGGAGCCTCGGGGGAGCGGCCGGCCTGCCGCAGCACCGCGGAAATGGTGGAGCGGCTGGCGCCCGCGGTCCTTGCCCAGGGCGCCGAACGGATCGCGGTCTTCGGCCACAGCCTCGGCGCGCTCGTCGCGTACGAGCTGGTCAGAGAGCTGGAGCGGCGAGGCGAGGCACCAGTGTGGCTCGGCGTCTCGGGCAGTCCAGCCCCCCAGACGGTCGCGCGGCGGGCCGAACGGCGGGACCTGTGGTCACGCGAGCGGCTTGTGGCGTTCCTGCGGGAACTCGGCGGTACGCCGGAGGAGATGTTCACCATCCCGGACGTGGTCGACTACATGGTGGAGGTATTGCGCGGCGACCTGCATGTCGTCGACACCTATGATCACACCGACGGGCCGCTGCTGCGTGCCCCGATATCCGTCTATTCGGGAGCCGCCGACCCGCTGGCCAAAGCAGCCCTGCTCGACGGCTGGCGTGAAAGAACCCGAGGAGCCGTCAATACCCGTACCTGGCCCGGTGGTCACTTCTATCTGTTCGAACATGTCGAGAGTTTCGCTGAATGTCTTGTGGCGGATGTGCGTTCCGTCCTGTACGACGCGCCGGAGGCGGCGCGGGACGAGAAAGGTGATGAGCTGTGAGTGAGAAAAAGTCCGCCGCTTCGGCAGGAACCCCGGAGAAGGGGAGAATGCGGCGGATAGCCGGCGCCGCCCTACCGCTCTACCTCACCATGATCGCGTCGTCGGCGGCTTCCCTGGTGGACACGGCCGTCCTGGGGCGGCACGCGACGGGTTCGCTCGCGGCCTTCGCCGTCACCCTGGCGGTCTTCAGCCCGGCCACCGCCGCGGTGGCCGGGGCGATGCGCGGTGTGATGCCCTTCGTCTCGGCGCAGAAGGACGACGCCGACGGGCTGCTGCCGGTACTGCGCAACGGCATGTGGCTCGGCATCTTCGTCGGCCTGCTGGGAGCGGTCGCGGTCGCGGCCGTCCCGGTCATCGGCAGACTCGGCGGGGTCCCTGACACCACCCTCGACGAACTGGGCGTCTTCCCCTACATCCTGGCCTGCGCCGTCGTCATGATGTCGATCGGCGCCACGGCCACCTCGGCGCTCGTCGGCCTGGGCAAGGGCAAGGCGGTGATGCGCTCCGGTATGACGGGCACGGCGGCCGCGGTGGTGCTCTCGCTGCTGCTCGTCGGCGGCGTCGGCTCCTTCGACGGACTCGGCCTGCCCGGTGCCGGCATCGCGATGCTGACCTCCAGCACCATCAACGCCTCCCTCGCCCACTACCAGCTGCGCCGGAACACGGTGCTGGCGGGACGGTCGCTGCGGCTCGGTCGGCCGCGGCTGTCCGAGGTGCTCCGGCTCGCCGGGGTCGGCATCCCGCTCGCGGCGACCGTGCTCATCAAGTTCGCGGTACTGGGTGTGCTCGCGTTCTCCGCGGCCCGGGTCGGTACCGACAGCGCAGCCGTGCACAGCATCGCGTTGTCACTGGTGAACCTCATGTTCACGGCCGCGGTCGCGGTCGGCCAGGCGACCGTGCCCCTGATGGCCGACCCTGTGAAGAGCGGTGACGTCACGGAGATCCGGCGCAGCGCGCTCGCCGGGGTGGGCGTCGCCCTGTGCGCGGTCTCGGCGCTGGCCGGCGTGCTGCTCCTGGCCCGAGGGCCGGTGATCTCCGTCTTCACGGAGGACGCGGGCCTGCACGAACAGGTGGTCGATCTGCTGCCCATAGTCCTTCTCGCGGTCGCCGCGGACGCGGTCCAGGCCGTTTTCGGCTTCGGGCTGATCGGCATCAAGCGCACGGTGCCCAGCCTGGTCGCCTTCGCCGCCTGCTACGGCCTGCTCGCCCTGGCCGCCGTCCCCGTCGGCTCCGCGGGCGGTCTGCACGCTCTGTGGCTCTCCCTGGCCTGCGCCAACCTCCTCCTGGTCGTGGGTCAGGCCTACTTCTTCCACGCCCGCAGCGGCTTGCTCAGGACGGCGGATCTGCTGCCGGCCGGCGCCTGAGTCCGTTGTCCCCAGCGGCTCGCCCGCGAGATCCGGGCGTTGCCGTCCGGGGGCACGGCCGCCGGCGCGCCGAGCCGCTGAACCCGCCACCGAACCGCCTCCCGCGGCTGCCCGTTTCAGTCGTACCGACCTCCCCGCCCCTCCACGACGCCCGCGTCGTTGCGCAGAGTCAGGAGTCCGTCTTGAGTACGCCCGATCCCCACCAGGCAACCGGCACGCTGGTCGAGCTCTTCCGGTCGACCGCGGCCCGCCACCCCCACCGGAACGCCGTGAGCGACGACGAACAAACCCTCACCTACGCGGAGTTGGACCGCCGCTCCGACGCCCTCGCCGCCCGACTCGCCGCCCGCGGGGTGGGGCGGGAGGACCGCGTGGTGGTGCACCGACCGCGTTCCAGCGAGGTGTTCGTCGCCCTGCTGGGCATCCTGAAGGCGGGCGCCGCGTACGTCGCGGTCGACGTCCGCTACCCGGACAGGCGACGGGACCTGATGATCCGCCGCAGCGGTGCGAAGGCCGTGGTCACCGAGCCGGGCTGGGCGGCACGTCTGTCCCACCTGGACACCGATGTCGTCGAGTGGCGGGGCGAACCCGCCAACGCGCAGGCTCCGGACCTCGCCCCGCCCGCTCCGCAGGACGCGGCCTGCGTACTGTTCACCTCGGGCTCGACCGGCATACCGAAGGCCTTCGTGCTGGAGCACCGCCACCTGGTGGCGTTCGCGAGCAACTCCGCCATGCCGGAGCTGCTCCCGACCGACCGGACCAGCCAGATCGCCAGCGTCTCCTTCGACGCCTTCCACTTCGAGACGTGGTGCAGCTTCGCCCACGGTGCCGAGATCGTCGTCCTGCCGGCCATGACCGAACTCCTGGCCTCGGATGTGAAGCAGGAGATCGAGGACCGCCGCATCAGCGTCATGATCGTCCCGACGATGGCCTTCAACCATCTGGCCCGTGAAACCCCGGACACGTTCGCCGGTCTGCGGGTCCTCCAGGTCGGCGGCGGCGTCATGTTCGCCTCCGCCTGCCGGGACGTCCTCGCGAACGGCTTCCAGGGATCGCTGTGGAACCTGTACGGTCCCTCGGAGACGACGACCGGCTGCTCGGTCCACCGGATCGACGCCGTCGGGGATGACGAGACCACGGTCCCCATCGGCCGGGTCCTGGACGGCTTCTCGATGTACGTCCTGGACGCCGACCGCAAGCCGGTGCCCACCGGTGAGACCGGCGAGCTCTACGTCGGGGGCAAGGGTGTCTCGCGCGGCTACATCGGCCAGCCGGAGCTGACGGCGCGGCGCTTCCTCACCGACCCCTTCGCAGCTGACGGCAGCCGCATGTACGCCACGGGCGACCTCGGTTGGCAGCGCTCCGACGGAATCTTCGAGTACGTGGGCCGTGCCGACGACCAGGTGAAGATTCGCGGCTACCGGGTGGAGCCCGCGGAGGTCGAACGAGCCCTTGCCCAACACCCGTTGGCGCGGGAGGCGATCGTCCTCGCCGTCGGTGAGGAGCTCGACCTGCGGCTGGTGGCGTTCGTGGCGGCGGACGAGACCCTGACCGCCGATCAGCTGACCGCGTACGCGGAGAGGGAACTCCCGGAGTTCATGGTCCCCAGCCGCATCCTGCTGCTGCCCGGCATTCCCGCCAACGAGAACGGCAAGCGGGACGTGGACGCGCTGCGGCGACTGCTCGACGACGAGGCCCGCACACTCCTCCAGGACGACCGGCCGAAGGGGGAGACGGAGACGTACCTCGCTCACCTCTGGGAGGAGATGCTGGGCACCGGACCGGCCGGCGCCGGGCACGACTTCTTCGCCGCGGGCGGCAACTCCTTGCTGGCGTTCCGCATCCGGCAGCGCGTCTCCAAAGACCTCGGCGTCACCATCGGCTTCCGGGCGCTGCTGGACCACCCGGTGCTCCGGGACCTTGCTGCGCTGATCGACGCCCAGCGAGCCGATGCCGACGCGCAGGTCTCCTGATGCGGTATCGCGGCTCGCGGTCACGATGTGGAAACCGCGGGCCTGGCGGACTCCGCCGCGATCGACAGCCACGTCGACTTCAATCCGGAATACGGGAATGAGGGTTCTGCATTGAACACGACACACACGGTGCGCTCATTCCGCGACCTCGACACGAACGACTCCGGACGCGAACACCCGATCGTCACGCTGTTCAGCGGCGGACTGGACAGCAGCTATCTGCTCCAGTGTCTGACCCGGTCGGGATATCGCGACATCCACGCGGTGAGCGTCGACGTGGGCGACGACGAGACCAGCGTCGAGAAACAGCGGATAGCTGACACGCTCGGCATACATCTCCACGTGATCGACGCGCGTGAGACCTTCGCCGACGAATTCGTGCGTCCCGCGATCTCCGCCCAGGCCGTCTACCTGGACACCCATCCGATCAGTTCCTCGCTGAGCCGCCCGCTCATCGCGCGCGTGGCCGTGGAACTCGCACGAGACGTCGGCGCGCACACGATCCTGCATACGGCCAACCGTTCGCAGAACACGCTGCGTCGGCTCAACGGCGCGATCGGCCTGCTCGGCTTCAACGGAGCGTACGGAAGCCCGTACGAGCTCGATCCCATCAGCCGGGACCAGAAGATCTGGGAACTGAAGCAGGCCGGCCTGGAGGAGATGGCGGGCCGGGTGGTGAGCGGCGACTCCAACCTGTGGTGCCGTGAGTTCGAGTCCGGAATTCTGGACGATCCGGAGGACCATGTGGTGCCCGAGCACCTGTACAGGTGGAGCGTCACGTCGCACGCCAGGCCGGAGGAGCAGGTCGTCATCCGGTTCCGTGCTGGCGTTCCGGTCGCGATCGACGGCAGGGAGCTGCCGCTGACGGAACTCATAGCCGAGCTGAACCTCCGTGCGGGAGCGTTCGGCATCGGCCGCTACAGCGGCCTGGAACATCTCGCCGGCGGCGAAAAGGTCCTGGAGATCCGGGAAATGCCTGCGGCCAGTCTTCTCCTGCGCTCCTTCAGACACTTGGAGACCGCCGTTCTGGGTGCCGAGACAATACGCGAGAAGATCCACATGGAACAGATCTGGGTGCGTGAAGCGGTAGAGGGCCGCTGGTTCGGCGAACTTCGGGACGCGTGCCAGCAGTTCATCCATACCTGCGCGAACAGGGTGCACGGATCAGTGAGGTGGAGGCTGACCGCCGGAGCCGCACACACGAACGCGATCGTCGCCGAACAGCCTCTCTACCTGCGCGACCGAGAGGAATGGGAGAAGCAGTCGGCCGGCGTCCGCCCGGCCTGAACCGGAGGAACCGTGTCCCGCAACGCAGGAGGAAGAGAGCCCGAAGTGGCCGAGTCGACACCCGATGGCTACTCGATCGCGCGTGCTGCTTACACCGAAAGGGGGTGGTTCGTGGCGGCCGAGAGGCTGGGACCGGATGTCCTCGACGGGATACGCCGCAGCGTCGCCGAAATCTCCGCGATCACACGCCCTGAAGTCGTCTACGAGGAGGGCACGAGGACGGTCCGTGCCCTCCACGGGTGCCACCGGTACGACAGGGCCTGCGCCGAGCTGGTACGGCATCCGATGCTGCTGGATCTGGCCGAGCAGCTGATCGGCGGGCCGGTCTATCTGTACCAATTCAAGGTGAACATAAAGAGCCCGCGCGAGGGGCGTGAGTGGCCCTGGCACCAGGACTACGCCTTCTGGTCGCACGAGGACGGAATGCCCACCGCCGACGCGGTGAACATAGCGGTCAACCTTGACGACGTGCACGAGACCAACGGGCCGCTGACAGTACTCACGGGCTCACACGTGCTGGGGCTCGTCGAGGATGTCGAGGATGTCGAGGATGTCGGGGAATCCGGGGCAGGACGTGACGGCGGCGGTCGGGATTGGCGTGAACATGTCTCTGCCAATCTCACCCACACCGTTCCGGAAAGTCGGGTGGAGACGCTGGCCCGGGATTTCCACCCGAAGGTGCTGCTCGGCCGGGCAGGAACGGTCACGGCGTTCCACCCGTCCATCGTTCATTCGTCATCGAACAATCTCTCCGCCGACCGCAGAGCCATGCTCGTACTCACCTACAACTCCGTCGACAACGTGCCGACAAAGCTGTCACGTCCGGCTTTCCTGGTCGATCGTGACGCCACGCCGGTGAGACGGCTCAAGTAGCAGGCCTTGCCTGCCGTACAACGTGGCCCGATTCGCCGGGAACTCGAACGAGATGCACGAAGCCCTCATTCCAGGAGAACGGTTTGCACCGCATCGCAGTCGTCCATGACATGGGTTCCGCCGGCGTCCTGGACATCGCGGACGCCCTTCAGGGATTCGCCGTCCCTGTCTTCGTGTGTCCGGAGTCCGATCTGATCGAACAGCCGAAGGATCTTATACAGGAGGTCGGTATTCTGTGCGACATAGCCGGAATGAACCTGGAAGAGGCCGCAGAGCACATCCGCGTGTGCGAACCGGAGGCAATCGTCACCTTCAGTGAATATCAGTTGGAGCGAACCGCGCAGTTGGCCGAGCGGCTGGGCCTCCTGTTTCACGCGCCGGACCGAATCGAATCCTTGACGCGTAAATATACGCAGCGCGGACTTCTCAATGCGGCCGGCGTGTCGTCGGTGTCGACTCGACTGGTCCACGACGAGGGGTCGGCGCGCCGGGCACTGGCGGAGATCGGGGTGCCCGCAGTCCTCAAACCGGACCGAGGGACGGGAAGCCGGAGCACGTACCCGGTGGACTCCCTGGAAGAGTTGATCGACATCTGCGCGGAGGTCTTTCCCGCAGGAGCCGAGATGGGTAGCGCAGCGGAAGCCTTTGTGCTGGAGCAGCAGATCCCCGGGATGCCGACGTCGTGGCCTTGGGGCGACTACGTCTCCGTGGAATCGGCTGTGCACGAGGGTGAGGTGACCCATGTCGCGGTTACCGGGAAATTCCCGTTGGCCGAACCGTTCCGTGAGACAGGTTCGTTTCTGCCCGCGGACCTCTCGGAGAGCTTGCGGGAAGAGGTTCTTGATACTGCGTCACGGGCCGTTCGGGCACTGGGGGTTCGCAGCGGGTTGTGCCACACGGAGATCAAGTTCAGTCCTCAGGGGCCCCAGGTGATCGAAGTCAACGGCAGGCTCGGTGGCCGGATCCACGAACTCCTCCATCAGTCGACGGGAATGAACGCGATCGAACTGGCCGTCCGGATCGCGCTGGGCGACGACACGGCATTGCGTGGGATCGACCTCACCGTGTACCGCTCGATCGCTTTCCTCTACGCCAAGGTCCCGGACCTGCGGGCGAAAATTCTCCGCGAAGTGCGCGGCGTCGAACAGATTCGGAAGCGACCCGAAGTCACCCGCATGATCGTGCATCAGGCACCGGGTGACCGTATCGACTGGCGCACCGGGCGACTCGGCAACATCTATGTGTGTTACGGCTCTGTCCCCACACACGAAGAGCTCGCTCAACTCCTCGTCGACATAGAGGAAATCGTACAGATCGACTGCGATTAGAACCCTGCCCGAGCGGACAGGTCACGTGCGCATGAGGACTGAAGGGGAGTCTCGATGGCGAAAATGATCGTCAGTAATCAGCGGACCGAAGAAATGGTCGGTAACTTGGAGATACTCTCTCCGGAGTATCGCCAGTACGTGGGGAACCAGGCTCAGCGCATGGCATGGTCCCTCCAGGACGGGGACGTACTGGTGCTTCCCATGACGCCGGACGAGTACTTCCTCGGCTATGTCACCGGCCTGCTGGGCATCGATCGTACAGCGATCGAGGTCATCGTCCCGGCCTCCGGGAGGCATGGTGACGGGATTCTGTCCCGCGACCGGCTCATGGACCCGGAATTCTACGGCCGATTGGAGCGGACCGTACGCGCCTCCGACATTTGCGAGGTGTTCCCGTTTCACTTCGACAGCACTGTGGCCGCGCTGAGCCGGAAGCTGGGGCTGGACCGCGTGACGCCGGGCTTCGCGTTCCTGGAAAAGGGCGGAGGCAGGCTGCTGAACAGCAAGGCCACTTTTCACGCGCTGGCCGGCGGGACGGGTGTGGCTGTCCCGCCGGCGAAGGTGTGTTCGGTCAAGGAACAGGCCGAGGAGTTCCTGTGGGAGGAACTGCTGTCCCGGGGGAGGCCGGCCATCGTCAAACGTGATTTCCATGTCGCGGGATTCGGGAACGAGGTGATCAGCCCGGTACCCGGTGTCGAGCCGGTGGGTGCGCTGCGGACCGTTGTGGCCGCCGACCGCGAGGCGCTGAACGCCTACCTCGCCGAACGGTGGGACTGGCTGTCCGACGACGACCGCAGCCCGGTCGTCGTGGAGCACTACTTCGCCGACTCGTTGCCCCTGTGCGCCGAGTTCAGCCTCGGCGAGGAGGGAATCGAGCTTGCGGGCCACGGCGCGATGCGCATGGAGCCGGTACTGAACGGCCACATCTGGCCGGCTCCCACCGCTGAACTTCCAGGATTCGATGACTTTCTGGAGCAGGCCAGGCGACTTTGCGGAGCGGTTCACGCGGTCGGCTACCGCGGCGTTGTCACCGTCGACGCCATACTGACGACGGACAGGGGGATCCTGATCAATGAGTTCAATTGCCGGGTCAGCGGATCCACCCACGCCTATCACATCGGTGAGCGCATCGTCGGCGGAATCCTGGGTGCCGAGCGCGTGATCGTCGAGCAGCGCAGGTGCACCTTTCCGCCGATCACCGCCGCCGTGAAGGCCCTGACGGAAGCGGGGCTCGCGTATGACCACGCGACCCGGACCGGCGTCCTGCTGACCGTACCGGACAACAGTGAGTCCGGCGGATTCGGCGAGTACTGCGTGGTCGCCAAGGACGCCGCCCACGCCGAACGGCTGGAAGCGGCCCTTGGAGAACTGTTCGCCACCCACGGCAAGTAGCAGGGCGCGGTGGTGGGCTGTCCGGCGACCGCCCACTCCCCAGCGCCACCGGACCCTGCGCCACGGCCGGCACACGCGGATCTGGATCCTGTGCCGTGCCGCTGCCAGTGCTGTGACCGCGTCAGACGCTGGCGAAGGCGGACAGGAGTGTGTCTGTGCGGAGCCGAAGCTCAGGTGTCTCGGTTCCTGTGACGCTGACGGACACTTCCTGGCCGTCGACGGCCCGAGCGAGGGCGACCTTCAAGGTCGCGTTCGTGCCAACCAGGGGATACGAGTACCAGCTGTCGGGTGCTTCGTGGTCGGTGTCCTGGACGCCGGCTTCGATGGTTTCCCAGTCGGTTTCGTCCAAGGCGTATCCGGCGTAGCGGGACAGCAACTCAAGGAAGGCACGCAGGTTGCGGTCCCAGATCCATCCTGCGATCGGCTCGGTCACGTGTCTCCCGTCTCTGCGAGAGGGACAGCATGGCAGACGTGGTCTGCCGTCAGGCCGCGGCGGCGACCTGGACGGGGAAGGCGGTCTGCTCGTCGAACAGTTTGCGGCGCTGGAGGCAGTGGTAGAGCTGTCCGATCATGCGGTTGAAGGGGTTCCTTCCGCCCGACCCCGACCCCGACCGCGATCCCGACCGCGGCGCCAAACTGGACCGCATGGAGAAGGTCTTGAAGCGCTTCCCGGACCGGGTGTTCGCCGTCGACGAGTGCGGTCCGCTTGGCATCCGACCCACAGCCGGCGCCGGCTGGGCCGAGCAAGGCCATCCCGAGCGACATCCCGCGACCTGCCACCGTACCCACGGCGTGCCTTTCTACGTCACCATGGACAACCTGTCCGCCCACAAGGACACCGACATCCGCCGTTGGGCCAGGAAACACCGGGTCGAACTGTGCTTCACCCCGACGTATGCATCGTGGGCGAACCCGATCGAAGTCCATTTCGGACCGCTGCGGCAGTTGGCCCTCGCCCATTCGAACCACCCCAGCCACATCGTGCGGACCCTGGCCCTGACGCCTACCTGCGCTGGCGCAACACCCATACACGTCACCCCGATGTCCTCGCCGCCCTGCGCCAAGAACGCCCTCGCGTCTGCAGCGAGAAGGGCATCCGCGGGGGAGGACGACAAACCATCCAAGACACCGGGCTTTTCGGACGTCAATTCAGTCCACGGGAACAAAACCACCGTGCACGCGCAGCGGTAGGCCAGGAATGATCAGCTTGCCTTCCAGCTGGCGGAAGAGCCAGGCAGGGACACTTTCCTCGTATTCCTCCCACTCGGCCCACTGGCGGAACCAGATCCCGATGCGCCATGTGTCCGCGGCTCCACCCACCAGAAAGCAGGCATCGCCCTCCACCGTGCTTGCCCACTGGACCATGCCACCGTCCTTGGGGAACACGGGATGGGGGATCGCATCGGGGACGAGCTCTTGGTGGAGCGGAGCCATGTGCTCAATCGTCGCAAACATGTTGAGTGCGGCGGACTGAGGATGCAACACGTTGAGGAAACCACCGACGATGCCCGGACCGAACCCCGCGACGAACTCCTTGTAGTCCATCGGCAGCGGCCCCGCTGCGGCTTCCAGCTCCTCCCAAGCATCCAGCCCGGAGTAGCCGCGAGGCGCACCGAAGCAAGCCTCAAGATCACTCGCCGACAGCACGATCAGTCCCCCTCCGCCGGCTTCTCACAAGCCGCACGCTACGGCAGCTCCGCGTGCGGGTAGCGCACGGTACTGGTGCTGCCGCGCAGTCAATACAGTCCCAGGAATCGGATGGGCTTCGCTCAACGACAACAATCGCCGCCCGGCGAACCTGAGCGGTCACAGCACCAGCGGGTCCGCGGGATGTAGGAGAGGCCCCCTCCACGGTGACACGCGACAGGGTGGGTGGGTATAGGACTCCGCTACAGGAGGAAGACGACAGCTGCACCAAGAACGCCCGGCACGGCGTGCCGCAGGCCCGCCGGTCGCCCGGCTCGTCCCTGCACGGCCCGGTGAGACCTCTATCGCGAACACGACGACCACTTCCACTCCCAGCCGAGACAGGATGTTCTCCAGCTCGCCACGATCTCCGGGCAGTTCATCGTCCGAGCCGCCAGCCCAGGGCGGCGGCATTCAGTGGCCTTTTCCAACCTCATGCTGCTGCGTGGCGGAGGACGACGGCCTGGACGATCGCGGTGATGTAGTTGGTGCTGCAGCGGAGCTTTCCGCAGCAGGCACCAGCACTTGAAGGCGCCCATGACCTGCTTCCAATGCACCGGATATTGCATGGCTGCTCTGGTGCCGATGCTGCCTCCGCCTGAGTCGTCGGCGTGAGCTGAACTCCTCGCGAGCGCGGTCAGTTGCCGGGCGAGTGGCGTAGATAGAGCTTGGACAGATCGATCGCCGACAGGTACACAAGCACGCGAACTTGTTCACGTGATGCCGAGGCCGGCCAGAGAGGAGGGGGCGTTGCGCGCCTGGTGGCTGGTGCGGCACAGGGCGGCCGGGGCCCGACGGGTCGGCCGGATCCGCCGCCGTCCCGGATCCCGTTCACCGGCGTGCCGCGGAACTGCCTCCGACCCGTTCGCGTGCCCGACGCACCAGCTCGTCCGCGGCCTGCGGCCACTGTGCGTACTGAAAGTCGAAGCCTGCCTGAAGCAGCCTGCCCGGGACGACACGGCGGCTCTTCAGCAGCAGTTCGGTGTCGGTACGCAGAGCGAACGCGCCGACCTCGGCCATCCACCTGGTCGCGGGGAGACCCACCGGTACACCCCACGCGGAGCGCAAGGTGCGCATGAACGCGCGTTGCGGCAGGGGATGGGGAGCCGCCAGGTTCACCGGCCCTGCGATGTCCTCCCGGTCGATCAAGAACTCCACCGCGCGCACGAAGTCGTGTTCGTGGATCCACGACACGTACTGCGCTCCACCGGCGACCGGGCCGCCGAGACCCAGACGGGCCAGTCCCAGCAGGACGGCGAAGACCCCGCCGCGGTCCGGGCTCATCACCATGGCCGAGCGCAGAGCGACCTTGCGGGTGGCCGGCGTTGCGGCCTGCTGCTGAGCCTGCTCCCAGGCCTTGGCGATCTCGACGCTGTACGCCCAGTAGTCCGGCACGCCCGGTTCGGTACCGCCGATCACACCGGTGGCCTCGTCGTTGGGCGCGTCGATGCGATGCGCATACAGCGTGGCAGTGCTCATCTGCAGCCAGACCCGGGGCGGTCGGGCAACGCCCGCGATCGCGGCGCCCACGACCTGGGCGGACTCGACCCGGGAGTCCATCATTTCCTGCAGATTGGCCGCCGTATATCGGCAGCTCACACTGCGTCCGGCCAGATTGATCACGACATCGCTGCCGTTCACCGCCGCCGTCCATGGCCCCAGGGTCCGGCCGTCCCAATGGACCTCACCCTCACGTCCGGGTCGTCTGGTGAGAACCACGACCTCGTGACCGGCGGCGTCGAGTGCGCGCTTCAGAACCGCGCCGACCTGTCCGGTACCCCCAGGAATCACGATCTTCATCGGCTGCCCCTCCTTCGTCGGGAGTGAGCCTAGACCACAGAGTTGAACACGTTCAAAACTGTGCGACGCAATCCGCGATTTCTGCCGGCCTCGCCGTGCGACAAGGGACGCTGGACGTCAGTTGGGGGCGTTGTCCGGGGCGATCACGTGATGCCGGGGGTGGTGAAGGGCGGGTGGTGGCTTCGTTCACTTCTGGGGGCTCTGGCTCAACTTCTGGGCTCTGTCGCTGATTTGGGGGTTGGCGGCTAGTTGATCAAGGTGACAGGAGGATTCGGTGTCGCAGGAGGTCGAAGTTGGCCCGGCCGTACATTTGTCTCTTCAGCAGTTTGATCCTGGTGACGTTGCCCTCAACCGCTCCCGAGGTGAAGGTGGTGGTTAGGGCGGCGAGTACAGCTGCTCGGTCGCGCCGTATGCCGGCGGCCAGCGTGCGGAGTTCTCGCTGTCCGTCGAGGCGGACATCGGCGAGCCAGACGTCGAGCGCCAAGTGCTCGCTGCGGCGTTCGCGCACCATCGCGGCCAGGCGCCGGGCGTACTGGGTGGTCGTGGACAGGGCAGCGTTCGCACAGCTCGTCGAGGCACTTGCGCTCGGTCTCGGTGAGCTGCTCAGGCCGGCGCATGATCCAGTCGGTGACCCTGCGGACGGTCAGATGGGGCAGCGGGGCATCCGCCGGGATCGTTCCGGTGCGGTAGGGCCGCAGGTGGCGGCGGACGGTGTTGACGTCTCCGTGGTAGCCCAGCTGCTGGATCCCCCGGGTGAGTGCGGCAGCGTTGGTGCAGCCCTCCATCCAGCGGTGATGCAGGTAGAGGCGGTAGTCGTCGATCATGCTCGGGCGGTGGGTCGCCGCGGCAAGAAGCTGCTCGACGTCGACGGCCCGGGCGAAGCGCAGGACGGTGCCGCGGCTGAGGCGGAGCTCCCGGGCGATGGCCCGCAGGCTGTCGCCGCGCTCGATGCGTTCGTGGATCTGCTGATGGCGCTCGCGGGTGCGCGCCACCAGCGGCCGAGGCCGTCCGTGCACGTCCAGCTCGTCCGGGGCGGCGGGGTGGACGCCTGCGGATGGACGGATCTCGTCCTGATCAGGCTGGTCCGTGAGGGGTTCGCGCAGATCAGCGCGGTGTCGTCCGACGACGCGCTCGACGGCCTCGGCGAGATTGTGCAGCAGGTGCCAGGCATCGGCCACTTGCCGGGCCTGTGGCGCACCGGCCTGGGCACCGTCGCCGAAGGAGCCAGCACGGTCACGGCAGACGACCTGCACCTCACGGTGTTCGCGCAGCCAGGCCGCGAAGGTGTGCGCGGTGCGGTCCGCGAGGACGTCGACGGGACGGTGGGTGTTCATGTCGACGAGGACCGTCGCGTAGGTCCGGCCGCGGCGCACGGCGAACTCGTCGACACCCAGACACGGGACAGACGGCGGCGCCGGGACGGGCAGTGCGCGCAGCAGGCGGAGCAGGGTGTCCTTGCCGGTGGTCACAGCCAGGCGCCCGCACAGACTGGCTCCCGCACGTCCGCCCAGAAACAAGGCGATGTCCGTGAGCTGGGTGGTGAGCGCGTTCGTGCGGCGAGCATGCCGACGCGTCAGGCCCGGTATCTGCTCGGCGAACGTCCGACGCCCACAGCTGCCGTTGCCGCACACGAGACGGCGTGCCCGCACATCGAGTCGCACCTGCCGGCCCGCGACGGGACGGTCCGCCAGACACCGCTGGTAGTAGCAGTGCACACGCGAGGATCTCCACCCACATCCCGGACAGGCAGCCGACCCCACGGCGGACCGCACAGTCAGGCGGACCTCAGCGTCCCCAAGAACCACTCCATCTACCGCCACCCCGACCCCCGGAAGAAGAAGGTCGGTCAGGCGAACCACATCCCCCACGTCCAGGTGATGCCCACCTGCTCTTGATCGCCACCAACCCCCAAATCAGCGACAGAGCCCGGAAAGTGAGCCAGAATCCGATCGAAGCCACGTTGCCAGCACCGTCTTCCGAGCCGGACTGCACGTCGCCGGCAGCCTGATCTGGCCCGCTCGCTGATCCGGGGGAAACCACCTGGCGGGCGTCAGTTCCACGGTTCCCGGTTGGGGTCTTCGCCCAGCATCTCCGCGGCAGCCACGCAGAGGTCCTCCCCGTAGAGCTGGTTGCTTCCCCACTCGGAGCCCCACAGGTCGGACGCGGCCTGGGCCACGGCGCGCCAGGAGAAGTCCTCATCGACCCGCCACGTGCGGATCTGAACAGCCATCTCCGATGTGATCGTCGCCGGATCCACAGTGTTGTGTGTCATTCCGCCGACCCTAGGGACGCCGCAGAGAAGGCCGCCACCCGATTACGTCCCCGCCCGCCCGACGACCGCGGGACGCCGGCGCCCGAGGCTTCACCCTCGGAGCTGGCCGGGCATACGACGTCGGGGATCTCCCAGCCCCTCGGAAGGTACGAGTTCCGCGCCCTGACCCGAGAAGGTCCCAAAGATGGAAGATCCCAACGATGAGGAGCTAGTTGGCGGCGGAGTCGTTCCCGCCTATCGCGGCCCCGCCGGTTCGGCCGGTCGATTCGGCTCAGCCCTGGCGTTTCTGGCGGCGGCTGCCGCGACGGTCGCCAGGTCTTCGCCCGAGAAGCCGGTGCGGCTCAGCACCGCCAGAGATTTGTTCGTCGCCAGCGTGCACAACGCCAGCTCTGCCGCCTCCTGCTCACCGGCCCCCGCCGCCAGCAACGCCTGCTCCAGCCTGGCCCGCAGACCGTCCATCATGGCGCGGACCATCGCCCGGCCCTCCGCGTCAAGCGCCGGGAACTGCGTTGCCGACACCGTGAGCAGGCAGCCGTCCGGGACCGTCGGGTCGGCGATACGGTTCAGGGCGACCTGCAGGAAGGCGGCCACTGCGGCGCTCGGGCTCGGGTGGGGGCCGGACAGCGCCTGCTCGTACAGCGGGTGGTAGGTCTGCGCGTACCGTTGGAGGCTCTTCCGGAACAGGGCGCTCTTGTCGCCGAAAGTGCCGTAGAGCGAGCCCCGGCCCAGGCCCGTGCCCTCGGTCAGGCGATCGATCGAGGCCTCCGAATAACCCCAGCGCCAGAAGACGTGCATCGCGCGTCGAAGGGCCTCGTCCACGTCGAATTGCTTGCGGCCTGCCAGGGTCCCTCAACGAGGAACTGGTCCGGGGACGCGAGCGGCTCTTCTTCGGCTGGCAGTTCGCCACCAAGGCCGCCACACGGACCGCGATCCCCGCGTACGCCGTCGATGTCTACGTCGACGCGATCGCCGCGGATCCTCGCGCGCTGCGGGCGAGCTTCGCGTACTACCGGGCGCTGGACGAGACGATCGCGCAGAACGAGCAGCGCAGCAAGACCCGGCTGAAGCTACCGGTGCTCGCCGTCGGCGGCGCGCTGTGGAGCGGCGCGAATGCCGCCCAGACGATGCGGCTGGCGGCCGACGACGTCACGGGGGTCGTCCTCGACGACTGCGGCCATTATCCGGCCGAGGAGCAGCCGACGCGGTTCGCCGAGATCCTGGAGGAATTCCTCACGGCCAACCGGTAGCAGGCACGCCACACGGCTGAACTTCGCGTACGACAGGCGAAGTTCACGCCCTCCGCCACGTCGTCGAGCAGGTCCCCGCCCTCCTGCACCCGTTCAGATGCCGTGCCGTCCGAGGGGCACGACGCCTCGAACTCCACGACGCCTTGGTCTCCCTGGCATGCAGCCTCATCTGCCGGCGACGCCAAAAGAATCCCCACTCATGGTCCTGCTATGAGCCCTTGACGAAGTTCGCTCCTGGTCCCGTTCAACGGGATCGCTCGCGTCTCCACCACCAGTACGAGGCGGCCGCCAGGACCACGGTAGGTATGGTCACGGCGGGACCGGTGAACTCCCAGAGCGTCGAGATGCCCGCGCCGACGACGAAGCCCGTCAGGACGGGGGTTCGCCACCAGCGGCGGGAGGCGGCCGGCGCGGGAGCCGGCTACGGCTCAGGCGGCGGCAACGGCGGCAGCGGCGGCGCCAAGTGGTCCTGGAACTCGGCGTGGCGGAACTGATACACCGGCCCGACCGCACGGAGCAGGCCCAGCCGGTGCGCATCGTCGAGGAACGTCATCAGACGCCACGGCAGGTCGCCGCGGCAGGCCGCATACCCGACTGTGACCGAGTACACGAGCCAGGCGCGTTCGCCGCTGAACAAGGTCAGTCCCACGGCGATGGCCGGCAGAGCGATCAGACTCTGGGCCGTTCCGTCGTCGTGGAGGTGACTCCACGACAGCCAGACGAGGACCGCTGCGGTGCAGACCATGACAGCGGCGCCACGGAGCAGTCGGCTGTCCCGGTCCGCCCGCAGCGAACCTATGGGGGTGCCTGTTCTGTTCACCGCCCAGGCCGCCTGCGCCCACGTGTAGAAGCCGACTGCCGCACCCACGGCTGCCGCGATCCCCACCACGGGGAACGGGTGTTCGGCCAGGGTGTCCAGCACTGTCGCCCGCTGTTTGCCGAACATGGGCCTGCGCATCCAGTCGATCTGCAGCACGGCAGCGGCGGTGCCCCCGAGCATGGCACCCCCGAGCGCGCCGCCGAAGACACGGCGGGTGAAGTGGGCCAGCCCCCGGCTGTTCGGCTCGGCGGACCCGCCCTGCGGCTGTGAGCGCCGCGCGCCGTTCGCGAACAGCGCGCTGATTGTGCCGATCACCAGGCCGAGAAAGACCAGACGGACGCCCGCGGCGGCATCGGGCGCGTCCTTGGACGGTGCGACCGTCGCGACGCCCGCGCCGACGGCTGCGGTCAGTGCGACCCAGCTGACGAGTTGCGTCAGTGGAAGGACCGGCCGGGGAAGCGCCAGCTGTGACAGACTCCACCATTTCAGATCGCGTGTACCCAGCTCGGCACGCATGCCCAGCCTGAAGTCGGCGCCCGGCGCCCTCGCGAGGATGTAGGGACGCTCCACCGGAGTGCGGGCGAGCAGGGTAGCCAGGAACGTGAGCCAGCGCCGTACTTCTCCGGCCTGGTATGTCCGGCGGGGGTGGAGCCGCCCGGGGTCAGTGTCCAGGGGCGGGTTCTGTTCAAGGAGCGAGGGGATCAGCCGGTCGAGCAGATGACCACGCAGCGCCGCGGGTGAGTCGATCAGCTCGGGGTTCAACAGGCCGCCGGGGGAGGTGCTCCCGACCGCGTACGTCGTTCGCAGCAGCCCCAGGTCGAGCGGGTTGGTGACCGCCGAGGCGACGACGGCAACCGGGCCACGGAGCGGTCCTGGAGCTTCCAGACGGCGCAGGAACTCCGCCCAGCCGGACGCCGGGGGCACGGGCAGGTGCGCGCGGAGGTGGGCGGCTGCCGCCTCGACGGTGAGCGGCTCGGGAACAACGACCGTCGCGGTCGCCAGCAGTTCACTTCCCCGCCGCACCGCCTGCTCGAACTCCCCGGTACGGCAGGTGAGGATCAGCGGCTGATCGGTGCCGGTCGTGGTGCCAAGGGTGCGCAGGACCCGGGCCCTGGCCACGGCGGGCAGTTCGTCGAGCCCGTCCAGGACCGGCACCACCTGCAGGCCCTCGACCAGGCGCCGGGGGATGTCGGTGCCGAACCGTGCGACCGAGGGGTAACTGCGGGCGATCTCGTCGGCCATCCAGGCGGTGAAGTCCGTGAGATACCGTTGGGACCAACTCGACGCTGAGACCGGGACCGGGACCAGCGGGGGCACCCGGCGCACGGATTCGTGCGTCCACGGGCGCAGCAGGGCGAGTGTCAGTTGCATCGCGAACGTGGTCTTGCCCGCGCCGGGCTCACCGACAACAACGAGCCGGCGAGGCAGCAATGCCAGGAACCGGTCGGCGAGTTGGTCCATCTGACGCTGTGCCTCGGGGTAACTGGTGGCACCGGCGAGGACAACTCCCCCGGAGGCCCGCTCCCGCCAGACCACGGGCATCGGGCGGCCGCCGTCCTGGTCGCGGATGGTGGCCTCGCGCCGCCAGCGGAGCCCCACCTCTTCGGCCAGCTGCCGTTTGGCCGCGTCGACGGTCTCGATCGGGGACTCCGGGCCAGGGCGCCCGCTCATCCGCCGCCGCCAGACCAACAGCACTGTGGCCAGCGGCACCACCGCAAGCAGCGCCGACAACACGCCCGACAGATCCGACGCAGCGCCCAGGCCACCGTTCAGAAGTGCTCCCCCGAGCAGCAGCACGACCAGAGAAAGTCCGACGGCCCCCGCCAGAAACAGGACGGTGCGCCACCCCCGAGTCCCCATCCGGCCATTGTGGCAGCAGGGCACAACCGAAGGGGAGTGGGCGCAAGCATCCACCCGAACGAGGCGCCGGACCTGCATGGCAACAGCGCGCCAGGGCGCCCTCCACCAGCGTTCAGCCACCCGTGCGGCAATTCCTCTGCTCAGGCCTCAACTCCACAGTAGGGATCTTCGGTATCATCGCCACTTCACGGCAGAACTCCGGCCACCAAGGGGAGTTGACTTTGGGCCGGAGCACAGGCAGCGGTGGTGAAGCGACGCATTGGACCGTCGGCCGCTGACCTCTGTGCGTATACGGAAGATCAGACGGTGATCGCAGGTCACAGCGTGGGTCCTGCCCGTCGGCAGGAAGCGTTAGTCGAGCTTCTGATGGTCCGTATCGGGCCGCGGTTCGTCCGGGTGGAACCCCGGCGCCGTACTCGGGCCTTCGTGCTCGGGCTGTTGTCGTACCTGCCGCGCCAGAACTGCCGGACCCTCGCTGAGCATGTCGGAGACGTCACCCGGTACGGTCCGCAGCACCTGCTCTCAAAGGCCAGGCGGGATGCCGACGCGATACGCGATGACGCCCGCGGTTCGTCGCCTAGATCTCATCGTCCGACAGGGGCAGACCGATCCAAGTGGCGACAGCCGCAAGCAGAGCACCGTGGACCCGAGTTTCCTCCGCCCCACCTGTTCCGGGACACGACGATGGCGGTGTGCGGCAGAATGACGCCCATCGATGTGCCATAGCGCAGCCGTGACCGCAAGTGCCCTATTTCACCCGGTCGTTGGGCGTGCGAGGAGAGGAAGACGTGAGCGAGAACCAGAGCGCCACCGCCGCAGTGCAGCGAATCGACACTGGGACGGCGCACAACGCTCGCGTGTGGAACTACTGGCAGGGCGGCAAGGACAACTACCAGGTCGACCAGCAGGTAGGCGATCACGTTGCCGGAATGATCCCCGTCATCCGCGACATCGCGCGCGCCGACCGGGAGTTCCTCGGCCGCGCCGTGCACTGTCTGGCAGAGGAGCACGGCATCCGCCAGTTCCTCGACATCGGCACCGGCCTGCCGGCCTTGGAGAACACCCACGAGATCGCCCAGCGGATCGCCCCCGAGTCGCGGACCGTGTACGTCGACAACGACCCCATCGTGCTCGCGCACGCCCGCGCCCTGCTGACCAGTACCCCGGAAGGCGCCACCGACTACATCGACGCCGATGTGCACGACCCGGACACGATTCTGCGCATCGCCGGACGGACACTCGACCTCACCAAGCCCACCGCGCTCATGCTGCTCGGCATCCTCAACTTCGTCCTTGACGGTGACGAGGCGCGGGCCATCGCGCGCCGGCTCGTGGAGGCGCTGTCCCCCGGCAGCTTCCTCGTACTGACCCATCCCACCACGGAGCCCGAACTCGGCGGCGACCTCCAGCTTGAGGCGATGGAGTTCTGGAACGCCAACGCCAAACCGCCGGTCACCGCTCGCAGCAGCGAGGAGGTCGCCCAGTACTTCGACGGGCTCACGCTCCTGGAGCCCGGGCTCGTGTCCTGCTCACTGTGGCGGCCGGAGCCCGGCGAAGAGCCCACGGTCGTACCCCAGCTGGGAGCCGTGGCGCGGAAGCCGTGATCTCTCACTTCACCTCGCTGCCGCACACACTCACCGGCAGGCCCGCCCCTCCTCCCTGACGCCGACCTTGCTACCTACCGCCCGGTGGGACATCTGGGTCTGCTGCAGGTTTGGGCGACAGGTTCGGCCACGCGGCCGACGGCGTCACGCTGTGTGGTGCAGCCGATCACGGGTGAGGTGTGCGCGGGCTTGTTGTCGGCGCGCACGCTTCTGAGTGGTTCGCGTTCCCTGGGCATGACCCGTCCCATCGTCACCTGGAACGAGAGAAGAGCAGGTCAGAGCTTCGATGACCCACACTCTCGTCGATCGGCGGCCGGGTGTGGTGCGCCGCCAGTCGCCGCCCCCAATATCGGAACCGCGCCGCCCCGACGGCCCGGATCCTCCAGTCCGTCGACGGTGCGGTGCCTCAGCGACCCACGCACAGAAGGAACCCACGCTCATGAAGGTCATCGGCACGCGGCTCGCCCTCGGACTCGCCTCGGTAGCCCTCGCCGGCGGCGGACTCGCCGTGGCGCCCACTGCGGACGCGGCGACCACCGCCGCGCAGGTCTCCGCGGCGTACTCCTCCACCAGCTGCACCACGGTGTACTACAAGAACAACGCCCTGCTGTTCCAGCAGCTGGTCCCCAATCACAATCTGGCCTACGGCGACTACGGCGACTATTGCGTGAAGCTCCTGCAGAAGGGCATCGACGAGTACTACGGCGGCACCCCGCTGGCCGTGGACGGCAACTTCGGGCCGCAGACCGAGTCCTGGGTCAAGAAGTTCCAGAACGACTCGCCCTGCTCGCAGGGCGTCGACGGCCAGGCGGGCCCCAACACCAACAGCTGCCTGGAATACCTGACCGGCGCCTACGGGCCCATCTACCCCTGACCACGCAGGGCCCACCCGACTGGGCGGGCATCGGAGGATGTCTCGGCCGTTGCCGCGCTGCACCCACGACCGGGTGCCGCATGACCGCGCTTGACTGAAGAGGGCTCCCCGTGAATGTGGGAGCCTTCTTCTCCTGCGTTGCCCTTCCACATAGGCGTGATGCTGGGGGCCTTCCAAGGGGCGGGCGGCAGACTTCGGTGAGTGCCGCCGGGCCCGTTCCGCTCTCACGGCCCACCATGACTCTTCAGCAGGGGGCAGACGGGCGTCCGTACCGCGATCCTGCCCCTCCTGAAGAGCCCTCCTTCTCTCTTACTGGAGAGTTGAGGGAAGACAGCGTCCGGTCACGCTCCGCTCCTAAGAGCCTTTCTTCGCTGGTCGGGGCGGCCCATAGCGGGCGCTGGGTTGCGGATGCTGCGGACGCTAGCTCCCGAGTTGGCGAAACGAAGAGGCCACCCCCGTCGGGCCGGAGTGGCCTCTTGATGGTGTCCCTCGTCGTGGTGTACGGGATCAGCGGCTGGGAGTCGCGTGCGTCTGCCCTGGGCGCACCTCCACGGGTGAGTACCGCTCCCTCAACAGGAGGCGGGCCACCGCGTAACTCTCCTTGGCGAACGCCCAGTTCAACGAAGTGGGCTGCTGTTCAGCCGATATCCCAAGATGCGAGGCTTGTGTTGCAGTGCAAGCAGCGGAACAGGTAGGCGGTCGGCTCGCCAGCCCGGTCCAGTCGCCGCAAGAAGTGTTCGGTTTCCGTCGGCGCCCAGCCGTAACGCTGATGATCTTCACGGAGCATGGCGAGGGCCTCTGGGTGGGCCTCAAGCTCGCGATATCCGGCGGGGCCGAGAAAGGCCGCGCCATCGCCGCAGTGGTACAGCCAGGCCTCCTGCTGCCAACCCGCTAAGCCGGGAGTGCGTCGGGTGATCTCTTCGACGACCGACAGAGGCACGTCGGCGGGGACGTCAACGGCATCGCTGAACACCGCAGCCATGCCGGAGTCCAGATCGGCTCCGGCCGAGACGCTCAGGGCCCGAGACGCAGCCCCGGAGTGGATGCAATGAAGGCACAGGGAATCAGGCTGCCGACCGTAGACAGGGCCTTGATAGCGGATCTGTCGATCCATGCCACAGACACTGCAGACATGGTCGGTGCGCAACGCGGACCCGGAAGCCAGCGGATCAGGGTGGTATCGAAAGGTCGGCTCTGCCACGGGAGCATCATCTCAACCAGAGAGGGACACCGCGAAGCTGGTAACCGTCTGCCGCAGGCCGCGACGTAGCGCAGTAACCCCTCGCGCGAAGATCAGAGGTTGAACGGCAAGTTCCGTGCCTGTTCCTGAAGGCGACGTGCCGTGGTTGCGCAGTTCCCTGGTGCGTGGCCTGGCGGTGGCGACGGCTCCGCTGGATGGTGGTGAGATGGGGAAACGGGAGACAGGGGAGGAAGCGGTCTGCCGAGTGGGGCGGGACGCTCTGAGCTTCCTGACCGAGGCAGGGTTCGCGACGCCGTCCGACATCGAGGGGGGTCTTGAGTACACCGGTCGAGGTCTGAGAATCGCCGTTTACCACTACATGTGGAACGTTGAAGTTGCGGTGTCGGCGTTCGTGGAACTGACGGGGGAACCCCTACCTGCACGTCACCGGGCCGAAGTGGGGAGACTCTACGCCGAGTGCGGGCTTGGGCCCCCGAATCATCTGCCGGCGAACGCGGGCAATGCGCGCCTGACGGAGGTCAGGGTGCGGGCGTTCGCGAGCGCTCTGCGAGAGCTGCTGCCGTTTCTGCTTGGCCCCGACCGCGACGCTCTCATCCGTAGGGCCGCAGCTCGCTGAGGGCAGCAACCGGCTCGGCGCGAACACGCCGATACGCTCAGAGCGGCGTGTTCACCAGGGCTCTCCAGCAGCTCCAGGCCCAAGTGGACGCGGCCGGCAACCTGGACCGGCTTGTCCAGGTCGACTCGACCGTCGTCCGGGCCCACCAGCACGCCGCGCCCACTGGCCGCAATGGGGGAAGCGTCTGCAGGACGATCACGCCGTCGGCCGATCCTGCGGAGGCCGGACAACGAAGGTCCACTTAGCCTGCGATGGCCAAGGTCGGTCGCTGGCAATCCTGCTCACCCTTGGCCGACGTCACCGACAGTGCTTGTGCGTAACGTCTGCTTGAGCGCATCCGCGTACCGCGCAACGGCGTCGGCCGATCCCGCTTCCGCCCCGACCACGTGATCGCGGACAAGGCCGACAGCTCCCCGCGGCCTCCGCGCCTATCTGTGAAGACGCGGGATCGCACACACCCTTCCCGAAAAGTCTGACCAGCAACGTCACCGTCTACACCGAGGCAGTCTTGGCGGACGACCTCCGCGATTCGACCGGGAGACCTACCGCCGACGCACAACAGTCGAGCGCTGCTTTGATCAGCTCAAGGGCTTTCGAAGCATCGCCACCCGGTATGACAAGACCGCCACCTCGTGCGAAGCAGCGGTCAGTCCCGCGTCGCTCCTGGTCTGGGCAGGATCCCTTTGACGGGTGATCGTCAGAGCCCGAGGCCGCCCGCGACCGACACTTCCCGCTTGGTGAACTCTCCCGTGAGCATCGGCATGGCCTTGCTGATAGCCGCCTTCGCCTCGGGCAGTTCCAGAGAAGCATCGTGATGTCCCTTGGACTTCCAGACCTCGGTCACCCAGATCGTCGTGTCGTCCTCGTCGGCCAAGCCAACGATGTAGATGTCGCATCCTGCCTCACGAAGGCCGTCGACAGCGCTCAGAAGTATCGAGACGACTTCGTCGCGGAAACCGGGCCGTACCTTCATCGATGCCATGCAGCCGAAGGTCATACAGGCGCCTTCCTCTTTCCTCGGACGAGGCCGGGCGCCGGCTCACGGCGGCACCCTGCCATCGGCGGTCCATGAACTCGACGGACGTCGGTTGAGGCCCCTAGCGGCTGCCTTTCATCCGGCCATCAGCATTCTTGCATCAGCATTCTTTGGCGACGGACCCTAAGGCTTGTCCCGTAACCCATGAGGCGGGGTGAAACGGTGCTGGTTTGTGGGTCAGTTGGGCGGTTTGGCCAGGCCCAGGAGCTGCTGGTGGAGGCCGGGTCGGGCGAACAGAGCTGTGCCTGTGTCGGTTCGTCGCTGGCCGGAGAGGTCGCTGAAGGTGCCGCCGGCCTCCTCGACGATGGGGATCACTGCGGCAATGTCCCAGGGGCCGGCGCCCAGCAGCAGGAAGGCGTCGAGTTTTCCTGTCGCGACCAGGAGGGCTCCGTGGCAGGTGCCGGATCCGGTGGATGGCTTGCTGGGTGGCGGCGTGGTGGGGTCCGCAGATGCCCAGTTGAGTGCGGGGAGCACGGTTGCGGTTCCTGCTGCCAGCCGGGCCGCGGCGGCGCGTTCGGCTTTGCTTAGCCGCGGTGGTGGAGGCCAGATTCCGATGGCGGCATCCTTGGCGTTTCCTCCTGCCGTGAGCGTCAGCCGATGCGGCGGTGCTGACGGATCGGAGGGGCAGGGGCCCATCCAGGCCCCGGTGCCTGGCGTTGCCCACCAGCGGCGCCCGAGCGCGGGCGCGGAGACCATGCCCATGGTCACGGTGCCGTGTTCTTCCCGGGCGATGAGAGTGCTCCATTCCGGATCGCCTGCAATGAAGCTCGCCGTGCCGTCAATGGCGTCGATGATCCATCGGCGGCTGCTGCGCCCATGGGCGCCGAACTCTTCGCCCACGAACGCGTCGCCGGGATGTTCCGTACGGATCGACGCGCGCAGGACGCATTCGATCTCGCGGTCCGCGTCAGTGACCGGACTTCCGTCGCCCTTGTCCTCGGCACCCAGGTCGGGTGCGCGGAAGTAGCGCCGGGCGATCTCGTCCGCCTGATCAGCCAGTTGGTGCGCCAGCGTGAGGTCTGCTGAGTCCGTCATACCGCCCACTCTTCTCGCCGATATCCCCGTGATCAAGTCCCGGTCCAGGCGCACGGGCTCGGTGAGACGATCAGCGCATGGCTGGTGTGATCACGGCGTCCGAGCCGTCCTGAATAACCCCGTTCACCGGCGTGAATCCGCGCCAGTTTCACAAGACAGTGACCGCGCTCCGGCGCGAGGGGGCCGAACTTGTCCGGAGCGGCCGGCCCTGGAGCCTTTCGCTGGAGGACCGGGTGCTGCTCGTCGCGGCCTACTGGCGCACGAACTTGACGATGCGCCAGCTCGCCCTGCTGTTTGGCATCTCCAAGTCCGCAACCGACCGGATCATCAACCAGATCGGCCCACTCCTCGCGTTGAAGCCCCGGCAACGCCGCTTCACGAAGGGCACGGTGCTCATCGTGTACGGCACCCTGGAGCCCACCCGTGACCACACGATCGCCGAGCAGTCCAAGAACTATCGCTATTCCACCAACCACCAGGTTGTCATCGACGCCGACACCCGCCGGGTCGTCGTGGTCGGCCAGCCACTTCCGGGCAACCGGAACGACTGCAGGGCATGGGCGGAATCCGGGGCCAAAGCCGCTGTCGGCACGACGATGACGATCGCCGACGGCGGCTACCCCGGCACCGGACTGGTGATGCCGCACCGCCGCCGGGCCGGCGAAGAACTCCCCGACTGGAAACAGGAGCACAACCGCTCACACAAGCAAGTCCGCGCCCGCATCGAGCACACCTTCGCCCGTATGAAGACCTGGAGGATCCTCCGCGACTGCCGGCTCAAGGGTGACGGCGTCCACCACGCCATGCTCGGCATCGCCCGGCTGCACAGCCTCAACCTCGCCGGATAGGCGCGGCGGCCACCGGCCGAGCAGCCTTGGCTCCTTCGACTCGAAGATCAGTTACGGGACAAGCCTTAGTCGTGATCCGTGGCAAGGGCGACGTGTCGCCAGGCGTCCATCTCCTTGCGGAAGGTGTCCAGTTTGGTGTCGAAGGCTTGCAGCGTGTCGGCTCCGAGCGGGAGGCGCAGCGGTGGTTCGGGGGCGGCGGTCATCTCGACTATGGCGCGGGCGGCTTTGACCGGGTCGCCGGGCTGGGCGTGGTTGAGGCTTTCGGTGGCCGCACGCATCGCGCCGACGGTGGCGGTGTAGTCGTCGATCGTGTCGGATCCGGTGCGGAGGCTGGCGGGGTCGAGGAAGTCGGTGCGGAAGAAACCCGGTTCCACGAGGGTGACGTGGATACCCAACGGGGCCAGTTCGGTGTGGAGGGTCTCGGTGAAGCCTTCGACGGCGAACTTGGTGGCGGCGTAGATGCCCCAGCCCGGCGCGGTGGCGAAGCCGACGATGGAGCTGATGTTGATCACGTGGCCGGAGCGCTGGCGGCGCAGTACCGGCAGTGCGGCGCGCTGGACGGCGAGCGGGCCGAACACGTTGGTCTCGAACACCGCGCGCACCGCGGCGTCGTCGGACTCCTCCACCGCGGCGAGCAGTCCGGTGCCGGCGTTGTTGACCAGTACGTCGATCCGGCCGAACTTCTCGACCGCGGCGTCTACGGCAGCTTGGATGCTCTGCGGGTCGGTCACGTCGAGCGGTGCGGTGAGCAGCGTGTCGCCGGCGTCGGGGAACTGCTCGCGGACGGTTTCCGCCTTCCGCGCGGTCGCGACCACCTGGTGGCCGGCCGCGAGGGCGGCGCGGGTGATTTCCAGGCCGAAGCCCCGGGAGGACCCTGTGATGAACCAGACGCTCATTGTTCTACTCCGGTGTTGAGGTGGTGGTCAGGCCGAAGGCCGCGCGGTTTTGGGCGATGAAGCCCTCGACGTCGAGGGGGTCGCTGCCGCCGATGGTCTTCACCAGGTCGTTGGTGCCGGCGAAGACGCCGTTGCGGTAGTCGACGGCGACGGCGAGCAGGTGCTGGATCAGGTGGTCCGGCGCGCCGCGCCCGCGCAGGATGGCGGCGAATTCATCGAGTTCGATGGGCACGTAGGTGACGTCACGGTCCAGCGCCCGCGCCATCTTCTCGGCGATCTCGTAGTGGTTGAGTTCCTCGGCTCCGTACAGCGGGTAGATCTGGCCGGCGTGCGGGGCGGGGTCTTCCAGGACGGCCGCGATCACCTTCGCCTGGTCGCTCTCCGCGATGGGTGCGTGGCGTCCGTCGGCGAACGGCAGACGCAGTTCACCGGTTCCGTCGGCCCAGGTGTCGATCAGCCACTGGGCGAAGAAGGTGGGGCGGATGTGGGTGACCGGGACCGGGGCGTGGTCCAGGACGCGTTCGGCGACCCAGTGCTGGCGTGCCGCGTTGCTGGCCGTGTTACGGCGGGCGGACACCTGCGACATGTTCACGATCGCCCGGACCCCGTTCTCCTCCGCCGCCTGAGCCACGTTCGCGGTGGCGTCCATCAGTCCGGGGCGGATCGGATAAGTGAAGTACAGGGCGTCGATGCCTTTGGTCGCCCGGGCCAGGGAGTCCAGGTCGAGGACGTCGCCTTCGACGACGTCCGCTCCGAGGGAGGCGAGGCGCTCGGCGCGCTCGTCGGGGCCTCGGACGAGTGCGCGGACACGGTGTCCTCGCTGGAGCAGGAGTTCGGTGGTGTGACCGCCGGTCTTTCCGGTGGCTCCGATCACGAGGAGGCTGCGTTCCATGGGGGTGGTCTCCGTTTCTTGAGAGGGCGTCGGCGGCAACTCCAGCGTCAGACCTTCGGACGGGTGCCGCAGAGGATGGGGGAGGGGGGCGGTGTGGTCCCGGTGCAGCCGGAGGCCGTGGTCGGCCTGCCGGCCCGCTCCGAGCGGCCGCGGCTGGGTGGTCAGGGTGTGCGGCGGGGCCGGAGGGCGAGCAGCGCGGCGGCCGCGGCGATTCCGCCCCCGGCCTGGACGGACCAGGCATGGTCGAACCCGCTGGTCGTGGCCTGGGGAGTGAGGGCGACGAGCAGGGCCACGCCCATGGCGCTGCCGATCTGCCGGCTCATGTTGAGCACGGCGCTTCCGGTGGCGGCACGCTCCGGTGCCAGGGCGCCGGCAGCCGCGAACAGGGGCGCTTGGGCCAGACCGCCGGCCAGGCCGACCAGGATCAGGCCCGGGAACATGCCGTTCCAGTAGTCGGGGGTGGTGTGCACGGTCGCGATCCAGTAGACGGCGGCGAGCGCCATGGCCAGCGTGCCGGTCACGGCGGGGGCCGTGCGTCCGAACCGGCTCTGGATGGGTCCGGCGTTCATGGCGAAGCCGATCGAGGCCAGGGGCGCCGGGGCGATGGAGGCACCTGCGCGCAGCGGGCTGAAGTGCCACACCTCCTGCATGAACAGGGCGGTGCTGAGCAGGACGATCGCGAAGCCGGCGGAGAACAGCAACAGGGCCACGGCGGCGGCGGTGAACGGCCTCCCCGCGAACAACTGCCTCTCTATCACCGGTGCCTTGGCGTGCAGGGTGCGCTCGACGGTCGCGGCCCCGGCCAGGGCGGCTGCGGAGAACAGGGCCATGGTGCGGATGTCCGTCCAGCCCCACCCCGGCCCCTGGACGGTGGCGAGCACCAGCAGGCTCACGGCCAGCAGCAGCGCGAGGGCGGAAGCCGCGTCCGGTACAGCCGCCCCCTTGGGCCGGCGCACCTCGGGCAGCAGCAGTGCGCCGGCGACGAGGGTGGCGATGCCGACGGGAACGTTGACCAGGAAGATCCACCGCCAGTCGAGGGTGACGAGCAGTCCGCCGACGGGCGGGCCCGCCGAGGCGGCGATCGCGCCGACGCCCGCCCACAGGCCGACCACCAGGGTGTGCCGGTGCTTGGGGAAGCTCGGGTAGAGCAGGCCGAGCGAGGTCGGCACGATCATCGCCGCGCCGACGGCCTGGACGGCCCGGGCACCGACCAGTACACCGAGACCGGGCGCGGCGGCCGCGAGGGCGGAGGCGGCGGTGAAGATCGCCACTCCTGACAGCAGCATCTTCTTGCGTCCCCAGTGGTCCGCGATCCGGCCGGCGGGCACGAGCACGGCGGCGAAGACGATCGCGTAGGCCGACAGGACCCATGACACGCTCGCGACGCCGGTGCCCGGGAACGACCGGCCGATCCCGTCGAGTGCGACGTTGACGACGAAGAAGTCGAGCTGCGCCATGAAGGCGACGGCACCCAGCACGGCCATGATGCTCCAGCGGCGGGGGTGACCCGCTTCGGTGACGGCCGGGGCCGGGGCCGGGGCCGGTGCCGGTGCCGGGGCTGGGCCGGTGTGCGCCGCCGGCGCGACCGCCTGAGGCGCGGCCTGAGTGGACATGGTGTCCGCCTCCCAGAGGAATGGGCTTGGTAACCCTTTTTCGATCTGCCTCCAGGAGACATCCCGCAGAATGGGTTGTCAAGCCCCTTTTTAGGTTACGGTGGTGACCATGACCACCACCGGCCGGGCGCAGACTCGGAAGCTGACCGCGAAGGGCCTGGCCACGCGCGAGCGCATCGTCAGGGCGGCGGCCGAGCTGATCTACGAACACGGCGTGCAGAACACCAACAACGAGCAGCTCCGGGAGGCGGCCGGGGTCAGCGGCTCGCAGCTGACGCGCCACTTCCCCACCAAGGAGTCCCTGGTGCGTGCGGTGCTGGCCTGGCAGGCCGACGGCATCGTCGCCCGCCATCAGGTGCCCGAGCTGGGCGAACTGGACAGCTTCGCCGCCCTCCGCCGGTGGGCCGACTCCTACATCGCCTCGCAGGACATGGTGCGCGGCGGGTGCACGTTCGGCTCCCTGGCCGCCGAGGTCGTCAAGAACGAGCCCT
The DNA here is from genome assembly GCF_042957285.1 of Streptomyces sp. NPDC008092. NCBI lineage: Bacteria > Bacillati > Actinomycetota > Actinomycetes > Kitasatosporales > Streptomycetaceae > Streptomyces > Streptomyces sp. NPDC008092. The sequence goes on along the minus strand of NZ_JBIBHY010000030.1, from coordinate 3,924 downwards.
CCCACCGGGATGCCGTGGCCGACGGTTTCTACCGGTGGCAGGAACTGTTCAGGAGCGGCCTGGGCAAGATGCGTGAGCGCGGTGAACTGCGGCCGGAGGCCGACCCGGCCGCGCTCGCCCACCTGCTCGCTGCCGCGTTCCAGGGCGGTGCGCTGCTGGACCAGGCGGCCGGCGATTCCACGCCGCTGCGCGACGCGCTGTACGGGGCCCTGGCCTATGTCGAGTCATTCGCCTCGCAGCGCTGACCGCACCGCGGAGCGCGCAGCCTTCGGGCAGGCGCTGCTCAGGAAGTACCCGAGACGGTCGGGCGGGGCGTCCGCCGGGACCGGGCTCGTGCCGTGAGGGGGAGTCCCGCGAAGGCCTGGTCGGCGACGCGTTCCAGCGCGGACGTGTCGAGCCCGCCCCTGGCCAGCACCTCCATGCCCCGGTTGACCGCCATGAGCAGCTGGCTGACCTCGTGGGCGTCCGCCTCGATGTCGAGGTCGCCATGCCGCTGCGCGGCCTGAACGCACGCGGTCAGTGAACCCTCGATCCTCCCGAGGGCCTGCCTGGCGCGTGCCCCGGCCTGCGGATCATGGTCGGTTCCCTCGACGACGAAGCCGGTCACCATGCAGCCGAGCCTGTCGGGATCGTCGTGGACGGCCCGTGCCGACTTCACGAGATACGTGTGCAGCCGTTCCAGCGCGGTGTCGTCGGGGCCTTCGAGTACGGCGGCCCAGGCGGCCTCGGTGCGGTCGCAGTACGCCTCCAGCGTTCGCAGATACAGCTGGCTCTTGTCGCCGAAGGCGGCGTAGAGGCTGCCGCGGCCCAGCCCGCCGGCCTTGGCGATGTCGTCGACGCTGGTACCGGCGTATCCGGTACGGCGGAACTGTCGTTCGACGGCCTGTACGACCTTGTCCTTGTCGAATCCTGGTGGGCGTCCCATGGCGGCCAGCGTACAGGCCGCAGGACCATTCTTGACATTCCGTTCCACAAGTTCCTGCGGTCCCTGACGGAGCGGTCCAGAACTCTGGTGCCCGTTGCCCACGGCATCCCCCGAATCCCGCAGAACGGATGAGCCGCATGTCCTCGCACGGCGGAATCAACGACCTCGCTACCGGTGGCGGCAACCCCGTTGCGGCACGGAGCGACCGGACGGCGACCGACGTAGTCACCTCCGACCTGCTGTCTCGGCTCACGCGAGGTGAGGAGGGCAGCGGCCGGACCGTGAGTTGCCCCCCCCATGACGGGGGAGGGTCGTCGCGGAACTGCCCGAGGCGACGCCCCACGATGTGGTGGCGGCGTTCAGCAGAGCCCGGGAGGCCTGGCGCGCATGGGCCGCGCTTTCGGTGCGCAGGCGTGCGGCAGTGCTGCTCGATTTTCACGACATCCTCCCGGACGGGCAGGCCGAGGCGATGGACCTGATCCAGGTGGAGACAGGAAAGGCCCGTCTGCACGCGCAGTCCTGCCGTCGCGGCCGTCAGTCCGCCGCCTTGGGGCGCCAACCGGAGGCCCAGGCATCGAGCGGGGCGAGGGATTCCTGAAGGGTCCTGCCCTGTTCGGTGAGCAGGTACCCCTCGCCGGCGTGCTCGACGAGGTCGGCCTGTCCGAGCTCGCGAAGCCTGTCTGCCAGGACGCTTGACGAGACGCCGCCACATCGTTGCTGGAGCTGGCGGAAGGTCGGAGATGAGCCGTCCCGCAGCTCCCACAGGACTCGCAGCGCCCAGCGTCGGCCCAGGAGGTCCAGCAGCGCCATGATCGGGCGCCCCGTGTGCGAGCCGCGGACCCGGCGGCCTGGGAGTGGTGTCGGTCGTGTCATCTGCTTCCCTTTCCGAAGCGTCAATGTTAACGTCCCGCTATGCCTCTGAAATCGAAGCAGCCTCGCATCGAGCCGCTCTCGCCGCCCTATGGCGAGGGAGCCCGCGAGGCCCTTGAACTCCTCGGGCATTCCCCCGTCCAGCTGTTCCGGGTGTGGGCCCGCCGGCCCGAGCTCGCCCGCTCCATCGCGGGCTGGGGAAGCTACTACTTCTCCCGGCGCTCCGCTCTCACTCTGCGCCAGCGCGAGCTGGTCATCGACCGGACCACCGTGCTGTGTGGCGCCGACTACGAGTGGGCTGTGCACGTCGCGGGCTTCGCCGAGAAAGCGGGACTCGACGCGGCGCAGCTCGCGTCCCTCGCGAAGGGAAGTCCGGCGGACGACTGCTGGCACACCGCCGACCGTGCCGTGCTCGAAGCGGTCGACGAGCTCCATGCGACCTTTGACCTCTCCGACGACACCTGGGCGAACCTGGTCGCTGTCGCCGATGAAGATGCCGCGCTCGATCTGGTCCTGGTCTGCGGTTGGTACCACGCCGTGTCGTTCGCCGTCAGGGCGCTCCGCCTGCCTCTTGAACCCGGCACCGAGCCGATCTCCGCACACTGATCCAAGTCACATGCACTCATGCCGACACTGGAGGTTCCATGCCCAAGGGGTACTGGGTCAGCGTCTACCGCACCATTTCAGACCCTGAGAAGCTGGCCGCCTACAACAAGCTGGCCCCGCTGGCCGTCGAGGCCGGGGGCGGCCGGGTCCTCGTCCGTGGCGGTCGGGTCGTGGCGCATGACGCCGGCATCGCCGAGCGCACCGTCCTGATCGAGTTCGACAGCTTCGAGCAGGCCGTCGCGGCGCACGAGAGCGCGGCCTACCAGGAGGCGCTGGTCGCCCTCTCCGACGGCGTCGAGCGCGACTTCCGCATCGTCGAAGGCACCGACTGACCTAGGTCCGGTCGGATCTGCACCGGAGGCTCACAGAGCGCCAAGAGGCTCGACTCGCCGAGGTGCTCTGCAACGCTCACCCCGCTCGGCCACGACGCCCGCGACGCCCTGCGTTCGGTCACCGAGTGGTCGCAGCGGCGGGCTGCCGAGCGCCCCGCCCACTGCCGCCGGGGGTGCCGGCGCAACCGGTTCTGACAGCGGTCCGCGCGCGGGACACCGCAGATCTTCGGCCCGTAACGACAGGACGGGAAACCACGGACCATGACAGAGTTCCCCTCACAGGCGGCGCGGACCGCCGTGGCCGCTGCCCTGGCCGAGGACGAGTCGGGCCAGGACATCACCACCGCGTGGAGCGTTCCCGAAGGCATGGCGGCCGTGGCCGAGATCCGCGCCCGGCAATGCGGCATCGCCGGCGGTCTTCCCGTGGTCGCCGAGGTCTTCGCCCAGGTCGACCCCGAGGTCACAGTGGAAGCGCTCGTCTCCGACGGCGCCCGGCTGACCGGCGACGATGTCCTGGTGCGCCTGTCCGGCGCGGCGCGCAGCCTGATCACCGGGGAGCGTACGGCGCTGAACTTCCTGCAGTGCATGTGCGGCATCGCGACGCTCACCGAGCGCTACGTCCAGGCCGTGGCCGGGACCGAGGCGCGCATCCTGGACACCCGCAAGACGGCACCGGGCCTGCGCGCCCTGGACAAGTACGCGGTGACCGTCGGCGGCGGCCGCAATCTTCGGTTTGACTTTGTGGTGGTGTTGTTGAGGGGGGAGTTATTTTGCTGTGGCTGGTGGTGTGACCGGGGTGATGGGTGTGGTGTGGGGTGGTGTGTATGGGGCGGGGGGTGGGGGGGATGTCGTGGTGCTGGTCGTGGTGCTGGCTGTGGTGCTGGTTGTTGGGGTTCTGGATGCTGGGGCGTGCTGGGTCATGTTCGGCAGTGTGCTGGTGGCTGGCATTGGATGGGTCGTGTGATTGCGGGCCGGGTGTGCCGATGTCTCCTGGATTCTGCTGGTGGCTTCGGGTGCCGTCTGTCTGGTGGGTGTCCGTGTTATCGCGGAGGCGGGGGTCGGTCTCGTCTCGGTCGGTGCGTTGACGCGGAGTGCCCCTGCGTTGGATCTGGCGGTGCTGCTGGCGACCGATCTGGTGTGGTGGCGGGGGTGGTGGTTATCGGCGTGTGTCAGCGGCTGGGCCGGGGCGGC
>NZ_JBIBHY010000029.1:0-62168 GCF_042957285.1 Streptomyces sp. NPDC008092 | reverse complement strand
TGGTGCTGGTCATGAGGGGGTGGTTCTCCTGTCGTGCCCTCTCAGGCTAACCCGACAAAGCGGGATGTCTCACCCGAGGCTGACAGAGAGGGGGCTACAACCCCGCCGGCCTGCCCAGCCCCGAGGACCTGGAGCCCACCTGGATGCACGGTGAGGGACCCCGACTGCCCTGTGGGAGTCCCGCTCGTACTTTGTCTGCGTGTAGCCACCGGTCAGCGCGGGAGGACGTGCAGGGTGTGCAGTGCAGCGCCGATCTCCGCCACTGCGCGTGGATCGGAGAGACGACGGCCGGTGAGCTCCTCGATGCGGCGGATCCGGTAGCGCACCGTGTTCGGGTGGACGAACATCCTTGCCGCGACCTCAGCGGCCGACCCGCCCGCTGCAAACCACTGCCCGAGGGTCTCCAGCAGCCGTGCGCGCTCCGGTGTCGGCAGACCGAGTACTGGTGTCAGCACGAGCTCCACCAGCCGCGCGGCCTCTGAGGGGGCTGCAGCGGCCAGCATCGCCAACGGGTTGTCGTCGAAGCGTGCCAAGCCCGGGCCTGTGCCCGGCAGGCCGGCCAGGGCCAGACGCGCGAAGCGTAGGGCCTTCGGTGTATCGCGCAGCGAATCGAAGCGCGGGCTGGTTCCGATCCGCGCGCGGCTTCTGCGCAGCACGCGCAGACCCATCGACCGCGCGTCGGTCGGATCCAGAGAGACCAGCCCGATCTGCGCCTCCGGCAGCAGCCGCCAGGTCGAGGCCACGTGCACCTCGCGCAGCGCCGCCTCGATCCCGGGCAGTGGCTCGGCGCCCGGGCCGCCGCTGACCGCTGCGGCGATCACGACGTACGGCCCGTGCTCTGGGAGGCCGAGCTGACCGGCAGCCTCGCCGAGCGTCGCCGGGTCCGCGATCACGCCGGTGAACAGCGCCTCGGCCAGGGCCGACCGCCGCGCTTCGGCGCGCGAGGTAAGCTCCGTGGCCTTCTCCCGGTAGGCGGTGGCCACGCCCTCCGCGTAGCGGCCGAACAGGGTCCAGAGCACCGAGGACCCCTCCAGTAGATCCGCCTCGGTGACCTCGGGATGCCCGCCTGCCTCTTCGCGCATCAGAGCCCAGAGCAGCTCGAACGCGATCCGGTAGGCGTGCAGTGTGTCGGCCAGCGGGACGCCGTTCTCGGCCCGGATCCGCCCGGTCTCCCAAGCGGAGCGTACATCCGGCGCGTCACCATGCGCGAAGCACCCGAGTACCAGGCCGGCGTTGCGGATGCAGGAGTCGACCAGCGAGTCGGGCGGTACGAGGGAGGCGTCGCGGTAGGTGTCGACGTCCGAACGTATACGCGCCGCCATCTGACCCCCGATCTCTGGAAGGCGCGCCAGCAGCGCCGTTCCCACGCTCGAGAGGCTCATCGTCCCAGCCTACGGCCGATGCGTTGTCCGCACGGACAAATCGATCCGGTGCGATGTTGGCGGCCTCGCCATGGACGCTGTGAAATCCGCGAAACTACCGTCGCCCCCGCGAACGGTGGTCCACGGGAGACGACCGGGCATGAGCGCGAGGAGGCAGGCATGGCCAATCTGGCGGAATTCCTGGTCGAAACAGCAAGGACAAACCCGCATCGCATCGCCCTGCGCCTGGGTGAGGCCACCATCAGCTACTCCGAGCTGGACGAACTGAGCGCCCGCGCTGCCGCCGTGCTGCGAGCCGAGGGCCTGGTGACCGGCGACCGGGTCGTGCTGATGCTGCCGAACGTACCGGAGTTCGTCGTGCTCTTTTACGGCATCCTCCGCGCCGGCGGCATCGTCGTCCCGGTCAACCCGCTGCTCAAGGCTCGCGAAGCCGCCTACCATCTGCAGGACTCCGGTGCCTCGCTGATCTTCGAGTGGTGCCCGCCTGTCGGAGAGGGGGCGCTCGGCGCGACGCAGGCCGGCGTGCGGCACGTCGCCGTGCGACCGCAGGAGTTCGCCGCGATGCTGGAAGGACACGCGGGGCTCGCCGACATCGCTCCGGCGGACGTGAACGAGGTGGCCGTACTGCTCTACACCTCTGGGACGACCGGCCGGCCGAAGGGCGCCGCACTCACCCATGGCGGCCTGCGCCACAACATCGAGGCGACCGTCACCGGCGTGCAGCAACTCACCGCTGACGACGTGATCGTCGGCTGTCTTCCCCTGTTCCACATCTTCGGACAGACCTGCACGATGAACGCCGCGGTGCGCGCCGGTGCCGAGCTGATCCTCGTCCCGCGCTTCGATGCGCGGGCCGTGCTCGAGGCTGCCGGCCGGTACGGCGCCACCGTCTTCCAGGGCGTGCCCACCATGTATGTGTCCCTGTTGGAACATCCGAGCACCGCGGACCTGTCGACGCTGAGGCTGTGCGTTTCGGGCGGCGCCTCACTGCCGGAGGAGGTGCTGCATGGCTTCGAGCGCCGCTTCGGCGCGGTGGTGCTGGAGGGATACGGCATGTCGGAGACCAGCCCGGTGATCTCCTCCAACCATCCTGGTCAGCCGCGCAAGGCGGGTTCGATCGGGACGCCGATCGCCGGGGTCGAGGTCCGGCTGCTGAACGACGAGGGAGGCGAGGTGGTCCCTGGTGAGGTCGGCGAAATCGTCGTACGCAGCCCTGGGCTGATGAAGGGGTACTGGAACCAGCCGCAGGAGACGGCCGTCGCCATCCCGGACGGCTGGCTGCGCACCGGCGACCTGGCGCGCGAAGACGAGGACGGCTACCTGTACATCGTCGATCGCAAGAAGGACATGATCATCCGGGGCGGGTACAACGTCTACCCGCGCGAGATCGAAGAATTGCTGCATGAGCACCCCGCCGTTGCACTCGCCGCGGTGATCGGTGTGCCTCACCCGCGGCTCGGCGAAGAGGTAGCCGCGTTCGTCGTGCCGCGTGCGGGGGCGCAGGTGGAGCCGGAAGAACTCCTTGAGTTCGCCAAGCGACGGCTGGCCGCGTACAAGTACCCGCGCCATGTCTGGCTGAAGGACGCGCTGCCACTCGGGCCGAGCGGCAAGATCCTCAAACGGCAGATCTCCGTACCGGACATCGTCGAACACGGCGCGTAGCTCATCGCCCTGGCATGCGAGGGCGCGCCGCACGACGGCGGGCGTGCCGGTGGGGATGGGATTCCGGTACCTGGGTGCTGGATGGTTCGTCGTCCAAGGTGTTCGCGCTGTGGAGTCCGGCGGAGAAGACCTCGTGCAGCCGGGGCTGCACCCCGGCCTCGGTCCACGCGGTCGGCGACGCCCGCAGGGCATGCCCGACCCGAATCCGAGTTCCTGCGGGCCAGATGCTCGCCCTGGGCGACAGCTGCTCGATCTCCGCCCGGTCCCGGCGTCGGCAGTCCCCGGCTTCGGCCGAGTCATCCCGACCGCCGACGTCGTCGAAGAGCCGCACTCTGCGCGAGGCGCCGGATTCGTCCCCACCGCCGCGAGCGATTGAGGTCATTTGACGTATGCCGTCGGGATCATGAGACAGAAGGATGGGAGCAAGGCGGGGGCGTCTCCGAGCGACGCCATGACGAGACGTCCCAGAGGCCACCACACGATGGAGCGAGCCATGGTTGATGCGGGCATTCAGGACCCGCGGGCTTCGGAGTCCGGGATGACGTCGGCGATTCCGCCCGGTCCGCGCCGCGCCGGCCGTCTCCATGGCTTTGCCTTCGCCGTCGACTCGCGTCGGGTGGCGCAGCGGATGCGTGAGCGTCATGGGCCAGCTTTCACCCTGCATGTCCCTGTTTGGGGTCCTACGGTCTTCCTCAGCGACCCGACGACGGTGAAGCAGTTGTTCACCGGTGGCACGGATCTGGTCGGGGTGATGGAGTCGAACCTCAGCCGGGTCGTCGGTCCCTCCTCCTTCTTCAGCCTCGATGGCGATGAGCACAAACGACAGCGCAAATTGCTGCTTCCCCCGTTCCACGGCCGCCGCATGCAGTCCTATGAGGGGATCATCGAGGAGGAGACTCGGCGTGAGACGGCCCAATGGCCTGAGGGCGAGCCGTTTCCCACCCTCGCGTCGATGAAGCGGATCACACTCAACGCCATCCTGCGTGCGGTATTCGGTGCACAAGGCGAGGAACTCGCGATGCTGCGCGACCTGCTGCCGCCGATGGTCGGGCTCGGTCTGCGACTGTCGATCCTGCCGGGGCCGGAGATCGACCTGGGCCGGTTCAGTCCCTGGGGCCGCTTCCTGGGCTACCGGCGCAGGTTCGACGCGATCGTCGACCGGCTGATCGCGGCCACCCAGGCGGATCCGGACCTCGACGAACGCGATGACATCCTGGCCCTGATGCTCCAAGCGCGGTTCGACGACGGCTCGGCCATGCCCCCGCGCGCCGTCGCCGACCAGCTCCTCACCCTGCTTGCCGCCGGGCACGAGACTACGGCGACCACTCTGGCGTGGGCGATCGAGCGCCTGCGGCGCCATCCGAGGATCTTGGCCCGTGTGGTCGCAGAGGCCGACGAGGGAGGATCCCTCCTGCGCAAGGCCGCGATCATGGAGGTGCAGCGCACCCGCCCGGTAGTCGCCTTTGTCGGCCGCACGGTGACGGGCGAATCACTCGTGCTGGGACGCTGGGTTCTGCCGCGCGGTTACAACGTCATGGTCGCCATCAGCCTGCTCCATGCCGACGACTCGGTGTTCCCGAACGCCCTGATGTTCGACCCGGACCGCTTCGTCGAAGCGAAACCGGACACGTACGCGTGGATCCCGTTCGGGGGAGGAGCGCGGCGCTGCATAGGGGCCGCGTTCGCCACGATGGAGATGGACACCGTGCTGCGTACGCTCCTGCATGATTTTCACTTCACTGCCACCGACGAGCCGGACGAGTTCGGGCGCCCGCGTGACGTGGTCTCGGCACCCGATCGCGGCGGACTTGCTGTCGTGCGTCGGCGCACACAGCGTGCCAGGTGAGAGGCCTTGCCATCCCCTGGCTGACGGGGATCCGGCGAGGAGCAGTCATGAGGAACCGTCCTGAACACGGCCCGTCGGCGCAGCGTGAATGATCACTCTGCCCCTGTAGTCGACTCGCTCGCCTGACGCGTCTTCGAGGTTCGGCTTACTTCGGCCCTTTCATGCGGTTTGGACCGGGGCGATTGTGTCCATCGAGGCGTCGATGAGTTCGGCGAGGCTTCGGGTCTGGCCGCATTCGGCCCATGTGATCTTGGCGGCCACCAGGCAGGACACGGCCGCCCCGACCAGAGCGGCTGTGCGCGGGTCATCGGGCTCCTGTCCACCGGTGCGACCGCACACGATCTCGACCCACCGTTCCTGGAGCCGGGCCAATCGCTCGTACAGGCCGGCACGCAGGGACGGGTAGGCGTTGATGATCCGGGTGTTCTCCGCGGCCTGTGCCGTGCGTTCCGGGGCGTCGAAGTAGTCGGCCACGATATCGAACGAGCGCCGGAACGAAACCCACAGTGGCTCGTCGTGCGGACGGGCGGCGAGCCCCTCGACAAGGAGATCAGCGAGCACGTCGTACTTGCCCAGCATCAGCTCTTCCTTCGAGGTGAAGTAGCGGAAGAAGGTGCGCCTGGACATGCCTGCGGCCTGCGCGATCTCCTCGACGGTCACTGCCTCGTAACCGCTCTCGATGAACAGGGCCTGTGCGAGGACGACGAGTTCCTCGCGCACGGCGCGGCGGGCACGTTCACGTACGGGGACTGGGGCGCTTGGCTTCATGTGCCCAGTCTACCGCCCCACGGCATGTTTGACACAGGGTGTCACTTTAGGCATATAGTGGCAGTAGAAGGTGCCCCACCGTACTGCCGCAAGGCGAGGAGAAACCCGTCATGACCTCGAAGCTCAAGGCGCTCATCCCGATCTCGTCGGCCAGGGAGCTCCCGCTGGCCGAGCCGGCCGAAGTCCTCTCGATCTCGACCGGGATCTTCCTGGTCGAGTTGGCCGCTGTCCTCAAGGCGTTCGAAAACACGCATGAGTTCGTCTTCGTCACCCCCGACGGGAAGACGCCGCAGCTCGACATCAACGGCATGGGTCTCTCGTTCCACGCGATCGAGAAGATCGGCAATGCCTACGCCAGCACGGCGCTCGAGCAGCACCGAAAGTCCTTCGACGTGGACCGCTTCCGTTCACGTCGCGCAAGCCTGGTCGCTCGTCGCGAGGAGGAACTCCGGCTGCTGGAACGCCATCTCGGGCGCCTGCCGGTCTCGGAGAACCTTCCCAACACCGACAAGGAGGCCGCCGCCTTCCGCGGCGAACTCGTCGAGCGCCTCTCCAGGCTCGAGGAGAAGAACTTCCTCTCCTTCCAGGAGCTTGTGCGCCGTCACCGCGCGCCGGACGACCCGTTCACCTTCGCCGACTTCGGCTTCGTGCACGCGCCCGGAGGGCATGCCCCGATGGTCGACTTCCGCGACAACCCGTGGTTCGGCGAGATCCTCCACCTCGCTCGCGAGAACAACGTGCTGACTTCGCTCATCTGCCATGCCCCGGTCGCCCTGACGTCCACCTCGCAGCGCATCGACGAGCAGGGCTGGGCCCGCCCGGTCGCCGGCAACCCCTTCCAGGGTGCCAAGGTCGCCGTCGCAGGCAAGCTCGGCGAGAAGCTCATGCTCAAGAGGGGGTACCCCAGCGTCCCGGGCAGGCGTACGCGCCTGACCTACTTCGTCGAGGATGCGCTTGAGGAGGCCGGGTTCAAGATCGCGGGCACCATCAATCCCAGCAGCGTGAAGCTCAGCTACGACCCGGCACTCGGGCTGCTCACGGGCAATGGACCGCAGGCCGTCGACCAACAGGCCCAGCGGATCCGATCGCTGCTTGCCGACCGCCGGACCGTCTCGCGGGCCGCGAAGCACGCGTGAGGGCTTCGGCCCGAGGCCGATCCTGGCCCGATCACCGGTGCGGGCGGTGGCGGACACATTGCGAGCAAGGGGCGCCGGCCACGTCAAGTCGGCCGTCACCGTGGATGCTTGGGACCCGCACACCACGTCTCCGTCGCCCGCGAGTTCGGCACCGATCCGCGCACTGACCTACTCGGCGTCAGCCCGCTCGGGCACCTGCTGTGGCAGCCGCCCTCCGTGCGTACGCGCCCATGCACCCCTCCCGCAATGGCACCTCAGGGTGCGGTGGTGCCCGGTGCCGCCAACGAGCGACGGACGAATTGCTCGCACACGGCGCACGCCGCCTCGACGGCAACGCCTTCCGGCGCGACCAGGAGCTGGGCACCAGTACCGCGCAACATGCCGGTCACCGCGGCTGCCACGCCTGCCGGCTCGGCATCGGTCCTGATGGTTCCATCCCCTTGGCCGACGCGCACGAACTGCTCGATGGTCCGGCGAATGCCCGCGTCGAAATCTGCGAACACCTCGCGGAGGTCCGACTCCTGGGGGAGCGCAGCACCCCACATCGCGAAGAAGGCCCGGGCGTCATCCGGCTTCCGGTCGATCCAGGACAGGTACGACCGGACCATCGCGACCAGCAGCTCCAGCCCGTTGCCGGTGAGCCCTTCGACGATCTCGACGATTTCACGCTGACTCTCACGTGCCGCACGCCGCAGCAGCACCTTCTTGGAGCCGAAGTGGTGGTTGACCAGTCCCCGGCTGTACCCGGCCGCCACGCCGACATCGGCAACCGATGTCTGATCGACTCCACGACGCGCCACGAGCCGACGAGCGGCTTCCAGCAGTGACTGCTCCGCCAGATCGCGCCGCTCCTGCTTGGTACGGGGCGATGTATTCGAACGCATGACCGGGTCGGGGCGGGTGTTCGTCGAGCTCCGGGGGGTTGACGGCATGAGGGGAGGTTACTACGTTGAAATAAGTTGCTGAACGCTCAGCAAGCCACTTGCCCCGCCGACACGGAACAGGGCGACCTTCGCCCGCTTCCGGCTGGGCGTGCGTGGCGCAGCGGCGCCGCCATCGGTCCAGGCGCCCTTCCGTTCACGCAGCCTCCGCCGCCCATCGGTGAAACAGGAGTCCGCCATGCCTGCCGCAGAGAAGACCTCGGGCACACCCGACCGTGTCAACAGAGTCGTCACAAAGAAGCGCATGTTCGGTACCGAATCGCGGTGGCGGCGCTTCGGCGAGCCGACCCCCGCGGGCGGTTCACTGAAGCAGGACGGAACGCCCGACTACGGCGTGTTCGGGCCGGGAAGCATGGCCTGGGAGGTGCTGCTCCATCCGGCGACGCTGGTCTTCCAGTCCGATGCGCAGTTCATCCTTCAGCTCTCCTACAAGCCGATCCTTGCTGGTATCCGGGACTGGGACCCGATTTCCCGCAAGGCACGCAACGGCGAGCTCACCATCTTCGACATGTTCGACCGGAGGCAGCGCAACTCCGGAATCCACACACCCCTGTGGCTCGGGGACACACCCACAGCCCACCGTGTCGCCAAGCACCTGCGCAATATCCACGTCAAGGTGGCCGGCGATGTCATCGACATCGCGCGCCCCGAACTCGGCGGCTACGACGCCAACGGGCCTCGGGATGCGATGTGGGCGGCCCTCACGGAGATGCACAGCATGCTGTGGGTGTACGAGACCTTCGCATTCCGCGACGGCAAGGCTCCGCACCGCCTCGCTCCGGCGCAGCGGGACCGGTTCATCGCCGAGGTCGCCGAGTACTGTCGGCTCTTCGACTCCCCGGCGGAGGAGATCCCCACGACGATGGCGGAGCTGAGGGCGTTGTACGCGAAGTACGACGAACTGTTCACGCCCGCCAGGTCCATGGACATCATTCCGGCGACCGGCCAGAGTTTCAGCCACAGCATGCAGGCCTCCATCAAGAAGAACTTCCACATTTCCCAGCTGCGTGTGTACGCCCAGATCTGGTTGAGCCAGCGGCTGTTCAGATATCCGGTTCTGGGCGCCCTCTCGGCGAAGACACGGCGCCACAGGGGTGTCAGCGCGCGCAAGAGCAAGTTCGCCGTCGCATCGACGAAGTTCATGCTGCCGCTGATCTGGCTGGCCCAGCAGCCACGTTGGGAGCACCGCATGATGCGGCTGATGTGGGGGCCCGATGCCATGAAGCTGATCGAGTCGGCACGCGAGCTGCATCTCCAGGCGAAGGAGGGTCGACTCGCGTGCGCACCCGACAGGGCGACCGCGTAGGGGGCTTAGACACCGATCAGGTCAACTGCGTTCTGCCGGGCGCCCTCCCGCGGGTGCTCGCCCGGTGGAACCCCGAGATACCTGCGTGCTTGGTCAATCGACGAACACGCCGAACGAAGATTCGTTCACCCTTTCACTAGTCACGAGGAGTGCGCAATGAAGCGCTACGGTCACTGGATCGCAGGTGCGGAAGTCCAACCGTCATCGGGCCGTTGGCTGCCGTCCACATCTCCCGGAGGAGACGAGGTCGTCGTCGAGATCGCTCTCGGCGACGCCGCCGACGTGGAGCGTGCCGTCTCGGCAGCGGCTGGCGCGGTCGACGGCTGGTGGACCCGCAAGCCCGTCGAGCGAGGGCGGGTGCTCACGGCCATCGCCGAGCGACTGCGCAACGAGACCGCCGCGCTCGCTGAGCTGGAGTCGGCGGAGTCGGGCAAACCCGCCTGGCAGTCCCCGCTGGAGGTCGAGAGCGCCGCCAGCTACTTCGAGTTCTACGCCGGCCTGGTCAACTTGCCGGGCGGCGAACTGATCGACATCGGACCGGGCTTCCACGCGTATACCCGGCGTGAACCACTTGGTGTCGTCGGTGTCATCACCCCGTGGAACGCGCCCCTCAGCCAGGCGGCTCGCTCGATTGCCCCGGCACTCGCGGCCGGCAACGCCGTGGTGGCCAAGCCGTCCGAGTTCACCTCGGCGACCACGCTCGAACTGGCCCGCATCGCCACCGAGTGCGGCCTGCCCGACGGTCTTCTGAACGTCGTCACCGGCATGGGAGACGCCGCGGGCGCGGCGCTGGTCGGACATCCGAAGGTCCGTAAGGTGGCGTTCACCGGATCGGTCCGCGCCGCCCGCGAGATCGGTCGGATCGCCGCCGACCGGATCATCCCGCTCACGCTGGAGCTGGGCGGAAAGTCGCCCAACATCGTCTTCGCGGACGCCGACCTGGCCAAGGCCGCTCAGGGTGCCGTCGAGGCGTTCGTCGCCAACGGCGGCCAGATCTGCTCGGCGGGCACCCGACTCCTGGTGGAGGCAAGCATCCACGACAAGTTCGTGGCGGCCGTGCAGACGGTGCTGACGCACGTCAAGCCGGGGGAGACATACGGGCCGGCGATCACCCGCGCCCAGTACGACAAGGTCAACGAGTACTTCAAGATCGCCGAGCAGGACGGCGCCACTCTCGTCGCCGGCGGCCGGCCGACCGGCGAGGGCTGGGTGTTCGAGCCGACCGTCTACACCGGCGTCACTCCGGAGATGCGCATCGCCCGGGAGGAGATCTTCGGCCCGGTACTCTCCGTCCTGCGCTTCGAGGACGAGGACGAGGCGGTGGCCATCGCCAACGACTCCGACTACGGCCTGGCCGCCGGCGTCTGGACCGGTGACGTAGCCCGCGCCCATCGGGTGGCCGCCCGTCTGGAAGCCGGGCAGGTCTATGTGAACGCCTACCCGGCCAGCATGCTGGAGGGTCCGTTCGGCGGTTACAAGAACAGTGGGTACGGCCGAGAGAAGGGTCTGGAGGCGCTGTACCACTACAGCCAGACCAAGTTCGTCGCCGTGCCCCTACAGGACATCCCGCGGGTGCGTTGACGCGGTGGCCGGATGCTCACTCGCTCACGGGTGGGCATCCGGCCTCGGGCTGCACCGGGGAGGCGTGTGCCGACCGCGGTCCATGTCGCTCTGCTCCTTGCTCAACCACGTTGGCGATGAAGGCCCTCTGCCTCGGCCGGGGACATCGGTCGAGGTGGATGGCCACATCAAGGCGTGCGGGGGGCGGGGCAAGCGGTGGCAGGTTGTTCGAGCGGGTTGGGGGACACGTCCGTATGCGGGGTGACGGCGGACATCGCCTTGTCGAGTGCGGCTGCGAGGGTGTCGTTGGCGCCGCTTTCGAGCCAGGTCTGCTGGGCCGCGTTGAGACAGCCGAACGCGGCTCCGGTCAAGGCCCGCAGAGTCGGGCCTTGGGCGGGGTGAGTGGTTCCAGCCGCGGCGCTACGTTCGATGAGCGCCGTGGCGACCGCGTCCTGCAGGCGTATCTGCTTCTCCAGATACCTGCCGAGGAGGTTCGGGGCGGTGAAGATCACCCGTTGCATCGGCGCAGCGACGGAGTCCTTGTCGAGGCCGTCGATGCGGAGCACCAGCAGTTCGAAAATCACCCGCAGGGACTGCCATACGGGCTCGTCGGCGGGTCGCGTGCGCAGCTCTTCGAGCATTTCGTCTGCTAGGTGGTCGAGCTTGCCGAGCAGCAGTTCTTCCTTCGCGGGAAAGTAGCGGAACACGCTGCGCTGCGACATACCCACGGCGTCCGCGATATCGGCAATAGTCACGGCCTCGTAGCCACGCTCGACGCACAGCGCCCTGGCGGCTTCGGCGATCTGTCCTCGCACTGCCTGCCGCGTGCGCTCTCGTAGCCCGCTCTTCACCTTCTCCGTCACTTCACTAATGTAGCACCCATGGGCGAAATTGACACCCTGTGTCATGTGCGGCATGCTGTGAATGGTTCAGCCGATTTACTCATACTTGAGAGGGAATGATCACCATGAGCAAGACCTGGTTCATCACGGGTGCCGGGCGCGGTCTCGGCGAGGAGTTCGTAAAGGCGGCCCTGAGCCGCGGCGACCGAGTCGCGGCAACCGCGAGGAACACCGAGGCGCTGGGCGAACTGGTCGACAAATACAAGACCGCGATCCTGCCGCTGGCGCTCGATGTGACCGACCGCGAGGCTGTGTTCGCCGCAGTAGAGACCGCGCGAGCGGCCTTCGGAGGCCTCGACGTCGTCGTCAACAACGCGGGCTACGGTCTGTTCGGAGCGATCGAGGAAGTGAGTGCGGAGCAGTTCAGGCAGCAGCTCGACGTCAACGTCCTGGGCCCCTTCCACGTGACCCAGGCAGTGCTGCCGGTACTGCGCGAACAGGGGCACGGGCACATCATCCAGATCTCGTCGACCGGCGGCGTGGTCGCCTTTCCGCTGCTCGGCACGTACAACGCCTCGAAGTGGGCACTTGAGGCATTCAGCGAATCACTCGCGGCGGAGGTCGCCCGGTTTGGCATCAAGGTGACTCTCGTCGAGCCTGGTGCCTACGGCACGGACTGGAGTGGATCGAGCGCGATCCGGGCCGAGGGGCAGCCGCAGTACCAGCCGGTGCGCGAGGCTCTGGCCGCGGCGTCAGCCAAGAACCCTCGCTACGAGCCGGCGCATGCGGGCGCCGCGATCCTCGCGGTTGCCGATGCCGACCAGCCGCCGCTGCGCGTCTTCTTCGGTGCCGCCGCCCTCGGAGCCATCGAAGGGACTTACCAGTCGCGCCTGCAGACATGGCGCGAAGGCCAGGACATCTCCGCTCTGGCCGAGGGCCGCTGATCGCGAAGCATGGAACACGCGGGAGACCCGCGCAGAGTGGGAAGGCGAAAGTCTCCGCTGCCAGGAAGGCCAGGCCGGCAAGAGGCCTGGCCTTCCTGGCAGCGGAGACTGCGCGATCAGAGGTCAGGCAGGAAGTGAACCCCGCCATCACGAAGATCTTCTCGACGAGACCGGCGTCGAGGACCAACGGCGAGCACGATGATGACAAGGATCGCGCCTCGACCGCACGATGCCCCGGCTCGTCGGCCGCCGCCTGCACCGCCGCTACGGGCGCAAGGCAGCACACTTCCTTGCCTTCACCGTCCACTAACCGGAGCGACGCCGCTCGTATCAGATGTTCGTACCTTTTCGCCGTCGTGGACGCACGACCCCGGACCGACCTCAGCTCCCGCAGGCAGCGCTCGGCGTGCCCTGACCACACCACTCGTCCATGCGGTGGTGAGGCCGACGGCCGCCTGACCCGGCAGCGGGCACACTGGAACGGCGCATCGAGGCCGGATCTCGCTGACTGCTCGCGCAGGGCCTGTTCGTCCCGTCCGCCGTCCCTTACCCCATGGTCAGGCCGGCCCTGTGCCCTGTGCGCGGCCTTACGGCACTCGCACCAGAGGTGCGTCGGTGTGGTCTGTGATGTCCCTGATGGTCACACCGGGAGCGGTCTCCACGAGAACGAGGCCGTCGGCGGTGACGTCGAGGACGCCGAGGTCAGTGATGATGCGGTGCACGCAGGTCTCGCCGGTGAGCGGGAGCGTGCACTCCTTGAGGATCTTCGGCGTGCCGTCCTTGGCGGTGTGCTCCATCAGGACGATGACACGGCGTGCGCCGTGCACTAGATCCATCGCGCCGCCCATGCCCTTGACCATCTTGCCGGGGATCATCCAGTTGGCCAGGTCGCCGCGTTCCGAGACCTGCATGGCGCCGAGGACCGCGGTGTCGATGTGGCCGCCGCGGATCATGCCGAAGGACAAGGCGGAGTCGAAGAAGGCGGCGCCGGGCAGGACCGTGACGGTCTCCTTGCCGGCGTTGATCAGGTCGGGGTCGACCTCCGACTCGGTGGGGTACGGGCCGGTGCCGAGAATCCCGTTCTCGGAGTGCAGGACCACCTGGACGCCGGGCGGGAGGTGGCCGGGGACAAGGGTGGGCAGGCCGATGCCGAGGTTGACGTAGGAACCGTCGCGGAGTTCGGCGGCGGCGCGGGCGGCCATCTGGTCGCGGGTCCAGCCCGGCTGGTTGCGGATGGCGGCACTCATGCTCGTACCGTCCTCTTCTCGATGTGCTTGTCGGCGGCCTCGGCCGGGGTGAGGGCCACCATCCGCTGGACGTAGATGCCTGGCAGGTGGACTTTGCTGGGGTTCAGCTCGCCGGGTTCCACGAGTTCTTCGACCTCGGCGATCGTGACGCGGCCGGCCGGTGCCACGAGCGGGTTGAAGTTGGCGGCGGAGCGGCGGAAGACCAGGTTGCCGTGGCGGTCGCCGCGCCAGGCCCGTACGAGGGCGAAGTCGGTGGTGATGCCGTGTTCCAGGACATGGCTGCGGCCCTGGAAGGTGCGGATCTCCTTCGGAGGGGAGGCCACCGCCACCGCGCCGTCGGGGGCGTAGCGCCAGGGCAGACCGCCGGACGCCACCTGGGTGCCGACGCCCGCAGGGGTGTAGAAGGCGGGGATGCCGGCTCCGCCGGCGCGCAGACGTTCGGCGAGGGTGCCCTGCGGCACCAGCTCGACCTCCAGTTCGCCGGAGAGGTACTGGCGGGCGAACTCCTTGTTCTCGCCGACGTAGGAGCCGGTGACGCGGGCGATCCGGCCGGCCGCCAGCAGGACGCCCAGGCCCCGCCCGTCCACCCCGCAGTTGTTCGACACGACCTTCAGACCGGTCGCCCCCTGGGCGTGCAGAGCCTGGATGAGGACGCCGGGGACACCGCTGAGGCCGAAGCCTCCGACGGCCAGAGATGCGCCGTCGGGAATGTCGGCGACCGCCGCGGCGGCGCTCGCGCTGACCTTGTTCATGTGGGGAGAGGGCCTTTCTGCTGGTGCTGGTCGCGTACGGCGTCCGAGAGCGGCTTGGCGCCGCCGTGCGCGGTGAGGCCGCCGTCGACCGGAATCTCGGCCCCGGTGATGAAGGAGGAGTCGGAAGAGAGGAGGAACACCACGAGCGGAGTGACATCGCCGACGGTTCCGGTACGGCCGAGCGGGGTCGCGAGGAGGTTCGCCTCCCGGAACGCGGGGGCCGCGGAGGCGGTCATGTCCGTCTCGATGAAGCCGGGGTGGATGGAGTTCACGCGGATGCCGTGCGGGCCGAGTTCCATGGCCGCCGTCCTCGACAGGCCGCGCAGGGCCCACTTGCTCGTCGTGTATGCCACGGGGTAGTGGGCCGTCAGAGCCGCGGTGGAGCCGACGTTCACGATCGACGCGCCCGGGTGCATCAGCGGAAGCAGATGCTGGATCCCGAGGAGGGGGCCGGTGACGTTGACGGCGTGGACGCGGGCCAGGTCCTCGGGACGTACGTCGTCGATGCGGGCCCGCCAGGTGACGCCGGCGTTGTTGACCAGGCCGTGCACCTGGCCGTACGACTCCTCCAGCTCGGAGGCGAGTTCGGCCCAGTCCCTCTCGCTGGTGACGTCGAGGCGACGGCACCCCGGTGCCTCCGTCACGTCGGTGGCGATCACGCGAGCGCCTTCACGCGTCAACGCCTCGGCCTCCGCGGCACCCTGGCCACCGGCCGCACCCGTGACGACGACCACCTTGCCCAGCAGGCGCTTCGGGGACAGGTCGCTCACGGCCGCTCCCGGAGACGGCGTCGCGCGGGCGGTACCGGCACCGGATCGGGGCCGGCAGCCACGGTGTTGGAGACGCTGCCGAGGCCCTCCACCGTGAGTGTGACCGTGTCGCCGGGCCTGAGCGGGGGAGGGTCCCGTCTGCCTCGGACGCCCCAGAGTTCGGCGAGGCAGCCGCCGTTGCCGCAGGTGCCCGAGCCGAGGACGTCTCCGGGGCGGACCCAGGTGCCGCGGGAGGCGTAGGCGACCATCTCCTCGAAGGTCCAGCTCATGTTGGACAGCAGATCCTCGCCGACCACCTCGCCGTTCACCGCGGCCGTGAGTCCCAGGCGCAGGAAGCCGTCCTCGTCGCGGTACTTCTCCAGCTCGTCGGCGGTCACCAGGTACGGGCCGAGGGTGGTGGCCGTGTCCTTGCCCTTGCACGGGCCCAGACCCACTCGCATCTCGGCGGACTGGAGGTCGCGGGCGGACCAGTCGTTGAGGACGGTGTAGCCGACGATGTGCTCACGGGCCTGCTCGGGCGTGAGGTCGTGGCCCTCCTTGCCGATCACGGCGGCGACCTCCAGCTCGAAGTCGAGCACGGACGATCCGGGCGGTGCGGGGATGTCGTCGTAAGGCCCGTACACCGCGTAGGGGTTGGTGAAGTAGAACGTCGGTGCCGCGTACCACTGCTCCGGCACCCCGGCGGCTCTGTCCACGGACCGCCGTACGCCCTCGACGTGTTCCTCGAAGGTCACGAAGTCCCGCACGGTGGGCGGCTGGAGCGGCGGCAGCAGCCGGACCTCGGAGACGTGGGGGCCGGCGGGCACGTCGAGCATCGCGAATCCGGCGTCGAGCAGTTCCGGCAGACCGCCGCCACCGGCGAGCAGGCCGGTCAGCGAGGTGACGCCGGGCAGGGGGTAGAGGGTGCCGTCCTCTTCGACGACGGCCACTCGGCGTCGGTCGCGGTGTTCGTACGTGGCGAAACGCATGAAGGGGTCCTGTCGGGAGAGCGGGAAACCGGGGGCGCGGCGGGGAGTCAGGGCATGACAGGGCTGCCGCGCCCCCGGTGATCAGGGTGTCGGACCGGTCAGACCGGCGGGGCGACGAACACCCCGCGGTCGACGTCGTTGAAGGACTCCTTGGCGACTAGTTCGTTCATCGGGTTGGCGGTGCCCCACTGGTCGGTGACCTCAGGCTTCGAGAAGTCGTAGACGTGCGGGTGCCAGGTGTCCTCGTCGAGGAGTTCCAACTCGGTGGTGTACTCGACCGTGTTGCCGTGCGGGTCGAGGAAGTAGGTGAAGGTGTTGTCGCCCGCCATGTGGCGTCCCGGGCCCCAGACCTTCTTGAAACCGGCGCGCAGGACACGGCCGGAGCCGCGCATGTACTCGTCGATGCCGCGCATCTCGAAGGAGACGTGGTGCAGGGAGGTGTGCGGGCCCTTGGCGATCGCCATCGAGTGGTGCTGGTTGCTGATCCGCATGAAGTGCATGACGTCACCGACGTGCGGCGAGCTGAGGGTGTCGGAGTGGCGGAAGCCGAGGTGGGTCTCGTACCAGGAGCGAGTCGCGTCCAGGTCGGGAGAGTTGAGGACCACGTGGGAGAGCTTGACCGGGATCGACTCCTTCTCCTCGATCCTGCGGTGCCGGCGCACGTCCACGTCCGCGGAGACCTCGATGGTGCGGCCGTCCACGTCGAAGAAGCGGAAGCCGTAACCACCCCCGGGCGTGTCCACCTTGCCCGGCTGGGAAATCAACTGCACTCCCTTGGCGAGGAGTTGCTCGGCGAGCTTGTCCACGTCCGGTGCCGAGGCAGCGCCGTACGAGACCAGGTCGAGCCGTTTCTCGTCGGCCTTGCGCAGCCGGATGACGTAGTTCTCGGGCGAGCCCTCGGCGGCCAGGAAGGAGATCCCGGAGTCCTCGGCGACCTTGGTCAGGCCCCAGACGCCGGCGTAGAAGTCGAGCTGCCTGTCGTAGTCGGGCACGGCGAGGTCGACGTGCCTGAGGTGGGTGAGCAGACGGTTGCCCATGGGGGGAGTCCTCCTAGAAGAGGTCGAGCAGTGAGGCGGCGTTCGCCCCGCGCACGGCGTGGAAGTCGGGGTCGGACAGGCCCGCGGCGCGCAGCGCGGCGAGCGGGTCGTCGGTGCCCATGTCGAAGGGGAAGTCGGAGCCCAGAAGCACCCGATCGACGCCGGCCACCCTGATCAACTCCCGCAGGACGGCCGGGTCGTGGACGAGGGAGTCGAAGTAGAGCCGCCGCAGATAGCTGCTGGGTTCCCGGGTGCACGCCCGGGCGTCGGGCCGCACCTGCCAGGCGTGGTCGGAGCGGCCGAGGTGGGTGGGGAGATAGCCACCCCCGTGCGCGGCTATCAGCTTCAGCCCCGGGTACCGGTCCAGGACACCCGAGAAGATCAGGTGAGAGAGAGCGACCGCGTTCTCCGTGGGCTGGCCGACGGTGTTGGAGAGGTACCAACGGTCCAGCCGCTCGTCGAGCGTGCAGCCGAAGGGGTGCAGGAAAAGGATCGCCCCCGTCTCCTCGGCCCGCGCCCACAGGGGCTCGTACGCGGGGTCCGACAGCTCGTGGCCCGGCGCGTGCGAGGAGATCTCCACGCCCCGCAGCCCCTGCTCCAGCGCGTGGTCGAGCAGGTCGGGTGCGAGGGCGGGGTGCTGGAGAGGTACCAGGCCCAGGCCGTACAGGCGCTCGGGGGCCTTGGCGCAGTGGGCGGCTGTGGACTCGTTTGCCAACCAGCAGATGTGCGCGGCCAGTTCGGGCTCCGCCCAGTAGTGGTAGTGCGAAGGGGAGGGGCTGACCAGCTGGACGTCCACGCCCTGGGCGTCCATGGCCGTCAGGCGCACGGCCGCGTCCGTCAGCCTCGGGACGCGCGCCCCGACCATCGGACCGTTGACGGTGAGGGCCGCGGGGCCGTTGCGGCGGGCGTCGAGTGCGCGGGCCTCGGCGAGGCCGGGCCGGCCGGCGACGGCCTCCTCGACCTCCGGGATCAGGAGGTGGGCGTGGACGTCGATCGTGGGAGTCGACTCGGGCTCGGTCACGGGTGTTCCTTCAACGCGGTCAGGGTGCGGTGCATCAGGCCGGGTACGTCCGCGTCGCGCACCCCGTCCCGCAGCCACTCGGCGAGCTGCACGGAGGCGTCGACGACCATGCGTACGCGCGGCAGCCGGCGGGAGTGGTAGGCGGTGAGGAGATGGTCGTCCCAGTCGTCGGAGCCGGAGCCGGAGCCGGCGCCGGCCAGCAGTTCGGCGAGGACCAGGGCGTCCTCCAGGGACATCGCGGCGCCCTGGGCGAAGGTGGGTGGGCAACTGTGGGCGGCGTCGCCGACCAGCACGATGCGGCCGCGGTGCCAGGGGCCCTCCACCAGGTGCCGGTCGAACCAGGCGTAGTTGACGGCCTCCGGGTCGGTGAACGCGGTCCGCAGCTGCGGCCACACGCCGCCGTAGGCTTCGCTGAGCCTGCGCATCTCGTCGGCGTACGAGCCGGGGTCCAGGGAGGCCCGGTCGCGGGCCGGTTCGACGAGATACGTGTAGACCGTGTCCTCGCTGGTCGGACAGTACCCGGCGATGAAGCACGGGCCACCGTAGATCATCTCGGTGCGGGTGATCCCGTCCGGACGGGGTGCGGGGGCCCGCCAGATGCCCATGCCGGTGGGGGTGGGCTCGTCGGTGATACCGATCATCCGGCGGGTGGCGGAGTGCAGGCCGTCGGCACCGACCACCAGGTCGTAGCGGCGGTTCGACCCGTCCGAGAAGGTGACGTCCACGCGGTCTTCCCGCTGGTCGAAGGCGGTGGCCGTGGTGCCGAGGCGGATGTCGGCGCCCGAGGCCCGGACCTGCTCGATGAGGAGCTGCTGGAGGCGGGGGCGCTGCATGCCGATGTGGGCGGGCAGGTCGTCACCGCCGGTGCGCAGCTCCTCGTGGGCGGCCAGGACGGTGCCGTCGGGAGTGAGGATGGCGACGCCGTCGGCGGTGTATCCGTCCTTCTCGACGGCGTCGAGGATGCCGACCTCGCGCAGGACCCGCAGGGCGTTGCCCTGGAGGGTGATGCCGGAGCCGAGTGAGGCCTTCCAGTCCGGGCTGGCCTCGACTAGGTCGACGGCGATCCCGGCCCGGCGCAACAGGACGGTCAGCGCGTTTCCGGAGGTACCGCCGCCTATGACGAGGACGTTGGGGGTCTCCCCGGTCGAGCGAAGTCGAGAGTGGGGGAGGGCGGGGGTGGGTGTCATCTCGGGGATACCTCCCGGGATCGGGCCGCGCGGCTTCGGGCGGCGGGGATGCGGCTCTCGCCCGCCGACGAGGCGGGCCAGGGGGTGCGGGCCGGATGCGCCGCCGCTGTCCGGGGAGGACGGCGCATCCGGCGGCTCTGCGGGACTACTTGACGGCGATCGGGTTGACGGGCGAGCCGACGGCTCCGGTGATGGGGAGGGGCGCGGCGGTGAGCCAGAACTCGTACACACCGTCGGCAGCGCAGTCGGCGGCGAGGGTGTCGAGGTCCCACATCTCACCGATCAGCAGGCCGATGTTGGGGATGGCGACCTGGTGCAGCGGCTGGAAGGCGTGCTCGAACTCGTTGGGTCGTACCTCGAATCCCCAGGTGTCGGTGGCGATCGCGGCGATCTCCGTGCGGTGCATCCAGCCGGCGGTGGTGAAGGACAGTCCGGGCGCGGGGCCGCCGGCGTAGTCGCCCCAGCCGTCGCGCCTGGCACGGGTGAGCTGGCCGGTGCGGACGACGACGATGTCACCGCGTCCGACGCGCACGCCGTGGGCCTCGGCGGTCGCGGTCAGGTGCTCCTCGGTGACGGCGAAGCCGTCCGGCAACTCGCCCTCGTCGCCGATGACTCGGCCGACATCCAGGAGGACTCCCCGCCCGGCGACGTACGGCGCCATGTGCTCGATGCCGGTGACGAGATCGCCGTCGGAGGTGACCGTGCGTGCCGCGTCACGGCCGTTCCACGCCTTGCCGTGGTCGAATATGTGGCCGAGCCCGTCCCACTGGGTGGAGCACTGCAGGGGCATCGCGATCACGTCGTCGGCGCCGCCGATGCCGTGCGGGAAGCCCTGGTTGCCGAGGGCGGCGTCGGTGCCGGTGTCCAGCATGGTGTGCACGGGGTTGGTCCGGCGCCGCCAGCCCTTCTGCGGCCCCTCCATGTCGAACCGCTGCGACAGCGAGAAGCTCACCCCGCGCCGGACGAGCGCGGCGCCCTCGCGCCGCTTGGCCTCGTCCAGGAAGTTGAGGGTGCCGAGGACGTCGTCCTCGCCCCAACGCCCCCAGTTGGAGTACGCCTTGGCGGCCTCGGCGATGGCGCCCTCGGGGTCGTCGCGGTTCACACGGACTCCTCGACGCAACGGGTGCGCTGCACACCCAGGCCGGTGATGGCACCCTCCATGACATCACCGTCGCGCAGCAGCCGCCCCCAGTGGATGCCGTTGCCGGCCGGGCTGCCGGTCAGCACCAGGTCGCCGGGGAGCAGTCGGGCGGTCTGCGAGATGTACGACACCAGCCGGGCGACCCCGAAGAGCATGTCCTTGGTCGACTCGTCCTGCATCGTCTCGCCGTTGAGCTTCAGTGTCACCCGCAGATCGCCCGGATCGGCGATCGACTCGGCCGGCACGATCCACGGCCCGAGCGGAGTGAAGCCGGGGGCGTTCTTGCAGCGCAGCCAGTCGGTGCCGATGGCCTTCATGTCCCGGCGGAACACCGTGGCCCGGTCGGTGAGGTCGTTGGCGATCGTGTACCCGGCGACGTACTCCAGCGCCTCCGCCTCGGACACCCGATAGCCGGGCTTGGCGATGACGGCGGCCAACTCCAGCTCCCAGTCCGGCTGTTCGGCCCAGGAAGGGAGCACGACGTCGTCGTAGGGACCGGCGACGGTGCTCGGCAGCCCGATGAACACGTACGGCAGGTCCTCCGCCGCCCGGCGGTCCATGACGGCGGCGATCTCTGCCCGCGCCTCCTCGACCGTACGCGGGTCGTCGGGGGAGCGGTGGGCGACCTCCAGGTCGATCACGTGCTGCCGGTAGTTGGCGCCGGACTGGAAGATCTGGCGCGGCTCGATGGGCGCGTGCACCCGCAGGCTGTCCAGGGGGTGCCGGTCGAGGCCGGGGGCGTCCGCCAGCGCGTGCAGAACAGGCAGGAACTCCTCCCAGCGGTCCAGCACGGCCCGTACATCGGCCGGCGCCCCGTCCAGGGCTCTGCTCAGGTCCAGCACCCGGTCCGCGGCCACGAGGCCGGGGAACCGAGGCCCCTTAGGAGCGGAGAACGTGCCGAGCGCGAACGGGCCGGCAGGTTGCCCGAGTGTTGCCATGAGATTTCCTCCCGCTGGGTTGCGGTCTACTGTGGCCCTCGTCGACCGATCGCGGAAATAGATCCTGTGGATACGGCCAATCCATGCGGTGGATATCTCTGACCTGTCAGGTGGTGCCCGGTGAACCTGTCCCGACTCGATCTCAATCTGGTCCTCGCCCTGCGCGCTCTGCTGGAGGAGCGCAACGTCACGCGGGCCGGGGAACGCGTGGGGCTGAGCCAGCCCGCCATGAGCGCCGCTCTGGCACGTCTGCGCCGCCACTTCGACGACGAACTGCTCGCCCGCACCGGCAACGCCTACGAACTGACCCCGCTGGGCGTGGCCCTGCGCGACCGCAGCGCCACCGCGTGCGACCTGCTGGAACGGGTCTTCTCCAGTCAGGCCGACTTCGACCCGGCCGCCGAGACCCGCGAGTTCACGCTGCTCGCCTCCGACTACGGTGCGGCCGTCTTCGGCGCCCCGCTCGCCCGCGCCCTCCACCAGGAGGCCCCCGGCATCCGCCTCACGTTCCGGCACACGTCACCGGCGGTCGAGGAGAACACCGCGACCGTGCTGAGCACCATCGACGGACTGCTCCTGCCGCACGGCATCATCGACGGGTTTCCGGCGGTCGACCTGCACCGGGACCGCTGGCTGTGCATGGTCGCCGACGACACCCCGGAGGTGGGCGACGAACTCACCCTCGACCACCTCTCGCGCCTGCCCTGGGCGGTCTACCAGCGCCCCTATGACGCCCCCGCGGCCCGCCAGCTCAGCATGCTCGGCATCAGCCCCCGGGTGGAGGTCTCCGTACAGACCTTCCAGCTCCTGCCGCACATGGTGGAGGGCACGCGGCGGGTGGCGATGATCCAGGAGCGGCTGGCACGGCGGGCGGTGCGCTCGGCGGCGGTGCGGGTCCTGCCGTGTCCCTTCGAGGCCGTACCGGTGCAGGAGGCCATGTGGTGGCATCCGGTGCACACGCAGGACGCGGCCCATATCTGGTTGCGGCGGAAGGCGGCGGAGGTGGGGGCGTCGCTCACGGAGAAGTGACACCCCGCCGAGTGGTTACGCCAGTTGTTCCGGCAACGGCCGTGGATCGACCGCCGCTCCCCGCCGCCGGGCGACCGCCCACAACCCGCCGGCGACCAGGGCCGCAGCCAGCCCCAGCACTCCCACCGCCCCCGCGAGACTCCCCACCGCGGCCTCTCCGGCGAGCAGCACCAGCGGGCACACGAATTCGCCGCCGAAGAAGGCCGCCGTCCACAACCCGGTGCCGCGGCCTCGGTCCTCGAAGGCGAGTCGGGACATGGCACTGGTCAGCAGCGCGGGCAGTAGCATCCCCGTGCCGACGCAGTTGACCACCGCCCCGGCGACCAGCAGCGGTGCGTTGCTCGCCAGGAACATCAGCGCGAAGCCCGCGGCGCACACCGCCAGGACCGCGGGCAGCATCGGGTCCGGCGACCGCTTCAGGCGGGCGAAGACGACCGCGCCGCCCACCGTCGCCGCGCTGGCGACGGCCGTGGCCAGCCCGATCACCCCGGAGTTCTTCACCCCGAGGTCGTCGAGCAGGTACGACATCTCGACCGGGACCGTGTAGAAGACCATCGCCCCGAAGAAGGTCAGGGCGCAGATCCCGCCCAACTGCCGCCAGGGGAAGGGGTGCCGGGCTCCGGCGGTCGGACTCTCTACTGCCGCCGCGCGGGGTGCCGGGCTCGGCAGCGCCGTCGCCATCAGCGGGGCCAGCAGCAGACTCACGGCGTACACGAAGAAGGGCACGCGCCAGCCGGCCGATCCGGCCGCGCCGCCGAGCACGAAGAAGGCCGTGGCCGACCCGGACGCGCACATGGTCTGCAGGGCGAGGTACTTCACCCGCTGCTGCCCGGAGTAGTAGTCACCGATCAGTGTGGTGCAGCACGTCATGATCGCTGCCTCGGTGACCCCGACCAGGGCGCGGCTGGCGATGATCGCGCCGAGCGAGTCCAGCCAGAGCGGGGCCGTGCCGAACACGGCGTACAGCAGGGTCGCCACGACCAGCAGCCGCTTGCGGCCGAGCCGGTCCACGATCACCCCGGCGAACGGGGCCAGCACGGCGAGCGCCAGGGCCGGCACGGTCAGCGCGAGCGGCACCAGCGCCTTGGCCCCCGGCACGGATGCGAAGTGGTCCTGCATCTTCGGCAGCACGGGGGCGATCAGGACCGCCCCGAGAATGGGCAGACAGCTGCCCGTCATCAGCAGGGTCACCCGCAGGAGATGGGCGGGGCCGGAGACGGCCAGGGGCGGTGGGGCGGCGCCGTCGGCCGCGGTGGCGGACGGCGGTGGAACGGAACCGGGCATCACGACTCCAGGAACGGTGAGCGGAGCGGGCATGCCTGCGGGCGCCGACGAGCGCACAGCATGCTGGGGACGGCCGCACGACAGCGGCTGTCCGGACAGCGGCGTGCGGGTACGCACGACTATGGGCGGTCCGCCGGTCGCCCGCCATCCTCCGCGCGATCCGAATCCCGTATAGCCGGGCATCCATGCAGTGGATGGCATCGCGCGCCAAGAAGGCACGCCCTCGGGATGCGGACGTGCCCACTTCGGGGGTCGGGCGGTCCTGCGCGACAACGGCCGACGCGTTGCGTTGATCAACGGCTTGCTCTAGGTGACAGTGGACGCGGCGCTCCTAGCACCGGGCGAGACGGTGAAAGGCGTTCTGCCACGCGTGAGTGCGTTCGACGTGCCAACGCCGACTGGCCTGCATGGGCGCCTGCTCCCCCTTGTGCGCGAGGCGTCCGTGCAGGCCGCATTCGCTGAGCAGAGCGCGGGTTGTGTCCGAGTCGCAGCCGGCGTCCAGGTGCACGGTGATGATGTCGGGCAACGAGCCGAGGCCCTCCAAACGGCCCACGGCCGGGGCAAGCAGCGGAGAGTCGTGGCGGTTGGTACCGGCCAGGACACGGCCCACACACGATTGGGAATGCCACATATCGATCATGCCGACAGCGGTTCCAGCGTCTTCGCGGCATCCCGGACCAGCTCGCGGAACCAGATGTGCACGGGGTCCTCGTCATGGACCGGGTGCCACCACACCGCCACGTTCAACGATCCGGCGTCGACCGGGCAGGGCGGGATCCGTACGTCCGCGCGCCTGGGAGCAGAACGGCCAGCCGCCGCTGCGGCAGGACGATCCGGTCGCTGCCCGCCACATGACGGGGAACGCTGAGGAAGTGCTCGGTGACCATCCGCGCCCTGGGCTCAACGCCGTGCCCCTGCAGACCGGCTATGCCCTGCGTGGTGTCGGCCGCACTGTGGAAGGTCACCACCCACGGCAGTCGCCGCAGATCAGCGGCGGTCAGTTCGGTGCCGACTCTTGTTGCCCGCCGACACCAGACAGACCCACTCGTCCCGGAACAGGTCCTGATGGTGCAGATCGGTGTCGAACGCGTGCGGCATGATCACCAGGTCGATGCCCAGCACCATGGTGTCCGCCGTGTTCAGCGCTCGCATGGGATGAACCGTCAGCCGTAGATGGGCGAGCCGCATCCGGGCCTGTAGTGCCCGCCGGACAAGCACGTCCGCCACGGCCGTGGCCAGCACCGCCTTGGCGTAGTCCGTGGCGATCAGGGAGAACTCACGTGTCGTGGCGCGAGGATCGAAGCCGCCCCCGGCGCCGAACACCCGCTCTACACCACTGACCGCCATCCGGGCATGTCCCTGCAACTCCATCGCCAGCGGCGTCAGCAAGTACCGGTTGCCCGGCCTGGCCAGCAGCTCGTCCCCGAAATGCCGCCGAAGTCGTGACAGCGACGACGACATCGCCAGCTGCCCGCCCCCCATCTGCCGTGCGGCCTTGCTTACGCTGCACTGCTGCAACTGCGCCTCGAGGGACAGGAGCAGGTTCAGGTCCAGACTCCGTAGATCCATGTCGGACCTTATCGATGAGGTCGATACGTCGCCAGAGTCGCGGCGGCGTGGCCGGTGCCTCGCGCATCCGTGTGCTCGTGGTTCTTTCCTTACGGAGGATTCGGGGGGATACGAAAGTCGGGGGTCGGGTTCCTCGTCCAGGGCGACGATCGGCGTGGAGTGCCGGAACAGACTGCTTGGGCGACGTCAGGAGGACGTCGGTATCCCCCTCTCCAAGGAGTTCTGTCATGGGCGTTGTAGGGAAGATCCTGGTCGGAATCCTGGGAGTCGTCGTGCTTGCCGGAGTCGGTCTCTGGTTCGGCATCAGGCACGTCGCGAGCGACATCGGCTCGCACATGATCAGCACGGCCCAGTTCAAGGGCGTCCACGTCGGCGAGAGCCGGGACGCGGTGCGCGCCCGGCTCGGTGAGCCGGGCGGTCTCCAGCCGCAGGACAAGCCCGAGCCGCCGGCCGGCACCACCTGCGACTACTACCTGCAGAAGAGCGTGTCTCTGGCGAAGAAGCAGACGTTTCAGATCTGCTACCGGGACGGGAAGGTCGCCGCCACCCGGGTCCTGCCGTCCGCCGAGGACGAGGCCGCCCAGGACAAAGGCAGCAGCACTGGGAACGCCAAGCCCTGAGCCGCCCGGTCTCGCGTCGGCCCAGCGGGGCGCGGCCTGTGTGCGCCGGCCGGCGGCGGCCCCCGGAACGATCAACCGAAAGGCCCTCTACCGTGGCACGCGTGTCCGTTTCCTCTGCCCCGGCCCCGGTCGCGGCTCGCCCCGCCCGGATCCAGTGGCCCTCCGAGCCGCTCGCCTGGGTGCTGGCCGCATTGATCGCCTCCGGAGGACTCCTGCCGACCGCGGCACCGCGGTCCCTGTTGCCGCTGCCGTTCGCCGTCTCCGCCGTCCTGGAGTGCACCACCGGACTCCTGCTGGCCTGGCGGCGTGACCGGCCCACCCTGGTGGCGGCCGTGGTCGCCGGAGCGAGCCTGCTGATCGTCCAGCCGGCCCTGCCCTTCGCGATGTACTCGCTGGCCAGGCGGCGGGCGACGAGCCCCCTGCGGTACGGCGTCTACGCCGCCGCGGTGCTCGGCCAGTTCACCACGGGCGCCCCGGCGACAGGCGTCATGGCGGCCGCCCTGCTGGTGGGCGCGCCCGCCTGGCGCGGCACGGTGCTCCGGTACCGGCACGCCAGGCTGGAGGAACTGGCCGAACGCGCCGAGCAGGCCGAGCGGGAGGCACTGTTGATCGCCCGCCGGGTCCGTGCGGAGGAACGGGCCGCGCTGGCGCGCGAGATGCACGACGTGGTGGCCCACGAGGTCAGCCTGATCACGCTGCACGCGGGCGCGCTGAGCGTGGACCCGCAGGAGTCGGAACGGGCCCGCGAGACCGGCGAGCTCATCAGGGTGACCGGCAGGCGCGCGCTGGCCCAACTTCGACAGATTCTCGATGTGCTGCGCGATCCCGAGACCGTCGAGAGTTCCTTCCGACCCGGCCCGGCGCTGCGGGATCTGCCCCGGTTGCTGGGCGACTCGGCGGCGGCGGGGGTGCCCGTGGACTGGGCGCCGTGGTCCGCGACGCTGCCGGAACTCCGGCCTGGAGCAATGCCGTTGCCGTCCGCGGTGGAGCACACGGTCTACCGTGTCGTCCAGGAGGCGCTGACCAACATCCGCAAACACGCCTCCGGCGCCCGCGCCACGCTGGGGCTGGGGGTGGACGGGGAGTACCTGGAGTGCGAGGTGACCAACCCGGTGACCGGCCTGGCCGGTGAGGCGGCCGGTGACGGCGCGGGCCTGGGCCTGCGCGGTCTGCGGGAGCGGGCCGCGCTCCTCGGCGGCACCCTGGACACCGGCAACCGGGACGGCGTGTTCCGTCTTCTGCTCCGGCTGCCCGTCGCACCGCCCGCACCGAACCGGGAGCAGGAGACGACGACGGCGCAGCCTGCCGGGGAGGCCCGGTGATCCGGGTCCTGCTCGCCGACGACGAGGCCCTGGTCCGCGCCGGGTTGCGCCTGCTGCTGCAGACCGCCCCCGACATCACGGTGGTCGCCGAGGCCGACGACGGGTGGACCGCGGTCGAGGTGTGCGCCCGGCTGACCCCTGACGTGGTGTTGCTGGACGTGCAGATGCCCGGCCTGGACGGAGTGGGCGCCGCCAGGGAACTCTCCGCGTTGCCCGCACCGCCGCGGATCCTGATGCTGACCACGTTCGACGCGGAGACCTATCTGCTGCCGGCGCTTCGGGCGGGCGCCCACGGCTTCCTGCTCAAGGACGCCCAGCCCGGCCAGGTCCTCGACGCGGTACGGAACACCGCGGCCGGCCTCCATGCCCTCGCCCCCGAGGCGGTGAACCATCTGGTGGCCCGGGCGGCCGCCGAGCCGCCGCCGGCCGTGCCGCCCCGGCTGCCCTCGCTCACACCACGCGAACGGGAGGTGCTGGCGGCGATAGCGGACGGGCTGAGCAACGCCCAGATCGGCCGGCGGCTGGGCCTGCGCGTGCCGACCGTGAAGGCCCATGTCTCGCGGATCATGGAGAAACTGCACTGCGAGAGCCGGGTACAGGCCGGGCTGCTCGCCATGCGCGCGGGAGTGGGCGGAGCGGCGGGTCGCACTCCGACTGCGTCAGACCCTGACCTTCGGCAGGGCCGCGGCACACCTTGACCGGGCCGGCGGTCGCGACAGTCGGCCCGCCAAGGAGAAGCGACCGGTCCGGGGTCCCACACCTTCCGTGCCAGTGGTCGTTGCAACATCCCGGTTCAGGGGATGCACGGCGCGCGAGCGACACCTTGAACGCGCCAGGTCAGTCACGCGTCGGAGGTGTCCGTGCCATGGTCAGGCGCGTCGCGATCGCGGTGAGGTGTTCGGCCAGCGCGTCGGGGCTGGATCGGGTCATGGCGGTGAGTTCGATGGTGGTCGTCGCGTGACGGAGCGGTCTGAAACGGATGGCGGGGCGTGGTGCCGATGCCGCGGCCGGTACGACGGTGACGCCGAGGCCGCACTCGACCATGGCGATCTGCGAGGTCACCGACCGTGCCCAGTGGGCTGGGACGGGGCTGAAGCCGGCAGCTCGGCACATGGCCGCCATGGCGTCGTGGTAGTCGGGGGAGATGTGGCGATGCAGCCATACCCACGAGCCCCCCGCGAGGTCCGCCAGGTCCAGCGGGCCGGTTGACTCGGCGGCGGGGTGGTCGACCGGCAGGGCCGCGACGAACCGGTCCACGAACAGCGAGGTCGCCGTCGTACCGCGCACCGGGGCGGTCTGGCGCACGATCGCCCAGTCGAGGGAGCGGTCGAGAAGCCCGGCCGCGGCCTCGTGGGTGTCGATCTCCTGGGTGCGGATCTCGACGTCCGGTACGGCCTCGTGGAACCGCGACAGTACGACCGGCAGGGGCCAGGAGAAGGCCGAGGCGACGGCGCCCAGGCTGAGGCGTCCGCCGCGTCCGGTGGCCGCCTGCCGGGCGGCGATCTCCGCCTCCTCGGCATGGCGGATCAGCGCCCGGCAGTGGTCGAGGAACACGGTGCCGGCGGGGGTGACGGCGACCGACCGCTGGTTGCGGTGCAGCAGTTCACAGCCGAGTTGCTGCTCGAGCTGCTTGATGGCCTGGGACAGCGGCGGCTGGGACATCTGCAGCCGCGTGGCCGCACGGCCGAAGTGGAGTTCTTCGGCGACCGCGACGAAGTACCGGGCCTGTCGGATCTCCACCATGATTCGCACAACCTCTTACTGAGAGAGGAAATCAGACCTTCCGAATATATCTGGAGGCTGCTGAAGTGGAAGCCATGAGCAACTCATCTCTCCTGGACCGCTTCGCGGCCCTCGACTCCGCCGCGGTCAGCGACGCGCTCGACCAGCTCGGTCTCGCCCCCGGAGTGGGCGGTCTGCGACCGGTGTGGGGTCCCGCCGCCGTGGTGGGATTCGCCGTCACGGTGGCTCTCGAACCGCGCACCGAAGGCCCGGCCGGAGCCCACATCGCCACCACTGCCATCGAGGGGTCGGACGACCGGAGCGTGATCGTCGTCGACAACCAGGGCCGCACCGACGTGTCGTGCTGGGGCGGCATCCTGAGCCTCGGCGCGGCCCGCCGGGGCGTCCGCGGTGTCGTCGCCGATGGAGTGTGCCGCGATGTGGCGGAGGCTCGTGAGCTCGGTTTCCCGGTGTTCTCGCGGGGCTCGATCCCGGCCACCGCGCGCGGCAGGCTGCAGCAGCGTTCCACCGGAGAGCCGGTCACCGTCGCCGGACTGACGGTCGAGCAGGGCGATGTCGTCGTCGCCGACGAGACCGGTCTCGTCGTCGTCCCGCGGGACCGGGCCGAGGAAGTGGCGGAGATCGCCGCCTCGATCGTCGCCCGGGAGCGCGCCATCGCGGACGAGGTGCGCGCGGGCGCACCGCTCTCCCGGGCCATGCACGACGCACGCCTCGCCGGAGCGAAGGAGTCGGTCCGATGAACACTCTCGCGGCCACACCGCGACTCACCACCGGCCTGTCCACGGCGTCCGTCTCCGACGCCCTCGACTCGCTCGGGCTCCCCGGATCCCTGCACGGCATCGGAGCCCTGCGCCAGGGCCAGCGCACCGTCGGACCGGTCTTCACCGTCGCCTACGAACCGGTCGACGAGACCGGCGGCACAGTGGGCGACTTCCTCGACGACGTCCCCGCCGGTGCGGTGATCCTCATCGACAACGCCGGCCGCACCGACTGCACGGTGTGGGGCGGCATCATGAGCCAGGTCGCCCACGAGCGCGCCATCGCCGGCACCGTCATCAACGGAACCTGCCGTGATGTAGCCGTCGCCACCGAGGCCGGTTACCCGATCTGGTCGGTCTCCCGGTTCATGCGCACCGGCAAGGACCGCGTCCGGGTGGCCGCCGTCCAGGTACCCGTCACCGTCGACCAGGTCGTCATCCATCCCGGCGACATCCTCGTGGCCGACGACGACGGTGCCGTGGTCGTCCCGGCCGCGCGCTGGGACGAGGTCGCGGACATCGCCCGCAGTATCGACCGCGTCGAGGACGCCATCGTCGAGGCCGTCCGCGGCGGCGCCACGCTCGCCGAGGCGCGCGCCGAACACGGCTACCACTCGCTCCAGACCCGGAAGGACCCCTCGTGAGCACGAACGACCTCGCCCGCGGCCACTCCAGCGCGACGCTGTCGGAGGCGTCCGGACTCGCCACCGCCCTGTGCCCGGAGATCCGCTCGCTGTGGGCCGGTGCCCGGCTGTGCGGCCCGGCGTTCACCGTGCAGGGCGCCGGCGGCGACAACCTCGCCCTGCACCACGCCGTACTGCAGGCCCCGCCCGGCTCCGTCCTGGTCGCCGACCTCGGCGGCGCCCGCTTCGGTCACTGGGGAGAGATCCTCACGGTGGCCGCCCGGCAGCGGGGGATCGCGGGTCTGCTCATCGACGGCGGCGTCCGCGACGCGGCGGAGACCGAGGCACTCGGCTTCCCGGTCTTCTCCCGCAACAACGCGATCTTCGGCACCCGCAAGGACTTCCACGGTGTGTTCGGACACCCCGTCAAGGTCGGTGGCATCACGGTCCACACCGGTGACCTCGTCGTCGGGGACGTCGACGGAGTCGTGGCGCTTCCCGCGCCCGACACCCAGCGGATCCTCGACCGCGCCGACGCACGCGTGGCTCACGAGAACGAGCTGATGAAGCAACTGCGGGACGGCCGCAGCACCCTCGACCTGTACGACAACTTCAAGGCCGTCCGGGCGGTGACCACGCGATGACCGACAACCCGATCTTCGCAGTGGCCGCCCGGGCCGAAGCGCTGCGGGCGCAGGGCGCGGATGTCATCACGCTCGCCGCCGGAGAGCCCCAGGCGGCCACCAGCGCCGTGGTCGTGGAGGCCGCCGTCGCCGCCGTCCGCGACCCCGCCACCCACCACTATGGAACCGCTCAGGGCGACCCGGACCTGCGTGCGCTCGTCGCCACCGTCGTCGCCGCGGACACCGGACTCTCGTGGACCGCCGCCGACGTGCAGATCGGCCTCGGCGCCAAGCACGCCCTGTTCCTCGCCACCCAGGCCCTGATCGACGCCGGCGACGAGGTCCTGGTCGCGGCGCCCGGCTGGCCCGGCCACGCCGAGGTCGTTGTCGCGGCGGGCGGTATTCCCGTCCCGGTCGCCACCGACGAGGAGTTCCGCTTCTCGGTCGAGGCCCTCGACCGCTGCCGTACTCCGCGGACCCGGGCGCTGATCCTCTCCAGCCCCGGCAACCCCACCGGCGCCGTCCACTCCGAGTCCAGGCTCCGGCAGATCGCCGACTGGGCGGACCAGCACGGCATCTGGGTCATCAGCGACGACATCTACCGGGCCTTCGACTACACCGGGACTTACCGGTCGATCCTGCGCGTCGCCCCGCAACTGCGCGACCGTACCGTCGTCGTGGGCGGCGTGTCCAAGGAACACGCCATGACCGGCTGGCGCGTCGGCTGGCTCGCGGCATCTCCGGAAGTCGTCGCCTCGGCCCGGCTGCACGTGTCCCGCACCATCACCCACGTCCCCACGGTCAACCAGCGCGCCGCCCATGCCGCCCTCGGCGACACCGGCACGCCCGCAGAAGCCGCCCGCGACTACCAGCGCCGACGCGCACTGCTGGTCGACGCCCTGAACGGCATCGACGGCATCGACTGCCCCCTGCCCGACGGCGGCATGTTCGCCTTCCCGGACGTCAGCCGGCTCCTCCGCGACCGCGGCTGGGCCGACAGCGCGGATCTCGCCGCCTGGCTCCTCGACACCGTCCACCTCGCGGTCGTACCCGGTGAGGCGTTCAACGCGCCCGGACGCATCCGAGTGTGCTTCGCTGTCGACGACGACACGTTGATCACCGCCGTCGAGCGCCTGCACACCGCCCTCGGGCCGGCAGCACACGAGCCGGCCGCACCGCAACTGGAGGAGGCCCGATGAGCCCCGTGCGGAAACTCGAACGTTTTACACTCCCCCTCACCGTCGACGGCACGCGCGTCGAGGTGTCCGGCCTCCACCGCGACGGCACCGGCACACCCCTGGTCTTCCTGCACGGCTTCGGGTCGACCAAGGAGGACTACGCGGACATGGTCCAGCAGGAACGCCTCGCCGACTGCCCCGTCCTGGCCTACGACGCCCCTGGTTGCGGCGCCAGCACCTGCGACGACCTCGGCGCCGTCACCATCCCCTTCCTGGTCTCCGTCGCCGAGCAGGTCCTCCATGCGCACCACATCGACCGGTTCCACGTCGTCGGGCACTCGATGGGCGGCCTGACCGCTCTCATGGTCGCCGACGCCCACCCCGGCCGGATCGCGAGCTTCACCAACATCGAGGGCAACGTCGCACCCGAGGACTGCTTCCTCAGCCGGCAGATCCTCACCCACGCCCACGACGATCCCGACGAATTCCTGGCCCGGTTCGCCGAACGTGTCGCGGGTTCCCGCTTCTACGGCGGTGGACTGTACGCGTCGAGCCTTCCCCACAAGGTCCGCGCCGGAGCGGTCAGGGCGATTTTCGAGTCCATGGTCGGCCTCTCCGACCACGGCAAGCTCCTCGACCGGTTCCTCGCCCTCCCCGCACCCAGGACGTTCATGTACGGAGAGCAGAACAACACCCTGTCCTACCTCTCCGCCCTGTCCGAAGGCGGCGTCGAGCTCGCCGAGATCGAGCACTGCGCACACTTCCCGATGTACTCGAACCCGCCGCAGATGTGGGCCCATATCACCGACCTGGTCTCCCGCGCCGACTCCGGCTCCTGAGGGGCCAGGCCGGGACGGCGGACTGCGGAGGAATGACGATCCGCCAACGCCGGTTCGAACGATGATTCCTCGAACGGAAGTGGAGTTGCCGGGGATTCTTGGCCCCCCCGTGATCGCTGCCAACGCGCGTCGTTCGGATCGACGATGCTCCTGTGGTTCCTTCAGCACGATCCTCGCGACGACTGGCGAGAGTACTTCGCGGACCTGGACACGGCAGCGGCGGCTTCGGGGCTGGTTGACGTGCAGTTCGTCGCACCGTTCATCCCCGACGGGCCCGGGACGGACCGCTACGTGGGCGAGTTGCGGTGATCCTTCCGGCGGTGGATGCCCAGTGCTCTGCCGGCATGCCCAGGTAGCCGCGTACGTGTGCCGGACCTGCGACGGCGTCCAGTCCCCCGGGGTGCGGTGCCCGTACCGGGTGAGTGGGGCGCCGCCCGCCCCAGCCGCGGGGCGGCCGGCGCGTCGGGCCTACAACGGGATGTTGCCGTGTTTCTTCGGCGGCAGCGTCGCGCGCTTGTCGCGCAGTGCCCGCAGCCCCTTGACGATGTGCTGCCGGGTTTCGGAGGGCATGATGACGGCGTCCACGTAGCCGCGCTGGGCGGCGACGTACGGGTCGAGCAGGGAGTACTCGTGGCGGGCGGTCGGCTCGGCGCCCGTGGCTTCGGGATCCTCGGCCTCGGCATGCATTCGGTGGAGGACGTCGACGGCGCCCAGGGCACCCATGACCGCGATCTGGGCGGTCGGCCAGGCCAGGTTGAGATCCGCGCCCAGGTGCCTGGAGCCCATGACGTCGTACGCGCCGCCGTAGGCCCTGTGGGTGATGACTGTGATCAGCGGCACGGTGGCCTCGGCATACGCGTAGACCAGTTTGGCGCCGCGCCGGATGATGCCGTACCACTCCTGGTAGGCGGCGGGGAGGAAGCCGGGAACATCGACGAAGGTCACGACCGGGATGCCGAAGCTGTCGCAAGTGCGCACGAAACGCGCGGCCTTCTCGCCGGCGTCGATGTCCAGGCAGCCGGCGAAGTGCATCGGCTGGTTGGCGACGACAGCCACCGAATGGCCCTCGACGCGGCCCAAGCCTGTGACGATGTTGGGGGCGAACAGGGACTGCGTCTCGAGGAACTCTTCGTCGTCCAACACCCGTTCGATGACCTTGCGCATGTCGTAGGGCTGGTTCACGGAGTCCGGGACGATGCCGTCCAGTTCCAGGTCCTCCTCGCTGACCTCCAGGTTGTCCCGCTCCGGGTACACCGGGGGGTCTTGAAGACTGTTGGACGGCAGGTAGGACAGCAACGCCCTGACGTATTCGACGGCGTCCTTCTCGTCGCCCGCCAAGTGCGCGCATCGGGGGGCGGTGTTGTGCGGGCGGGTGCCGCCCAGCTCGTCGAGACCAACGTCCTCGGCGGTGACGGTCTCGATGACGTCCGGGCCGGTGGCGACCATGTGCGCGGTACGGTCGACCACCACAACGAAGTCGGTGATGGCGGGGGAGTAGACGGCACCACCCGCACGCGGGCCCATGATCAGCGAAATCTGGGGGATGACCCCGGAGGCGTGGGTGTTGCGGCGGAGGATCTCGCCATATGTGCCGAGCGGGGGTAAGCCCTCCGGTGCACGGGCGCCGCCGGAGTCACTGATGCCGATGACCGGGCAGCCGTTCTTCAGCGCCCAGTCCATGATCTTGACGATCCTAGCGCCGAAGGCCTCACCGAGCGCGCCGCCCAAGGCTGTGAGGTCCTGCGAGAACACGGCCACCGGGCGGCCGTCGACCGTGCCGTGGCCGGTGATGACGCCGTCGCCGTACGGGCGGTTCTGCTCCATACCGGAATCGGCCGAGCAGAGCCGGGTGAACCTGTCGAACTCCACGAACGAGCCCTTGTCCAGCAGTTGCAGGATCCACCTCCGGCTACCACCGGCGACTACGGCTGCGTCGATGCGCCGTTTCAGATCCGCGATCTTCCCTGCGGTCGTGCGAGGGCTCTCCTGGTCGGCGATCTCTGATCGGGCCATACGAACGGTCTCCTATACGTGATGTTGTGCTGCGAGGGCGCGTGTGTCATGAGGACCGGCGGCCTTCGACGCCCGTAGGGCATCGCTCGCCGTACTTGCGTTTCCGCCGGCCCTAGATGCCGCGGATGACGACGCAGCCGGTGCTGGCCTCTTCCGCCCCGGAGACCGGATGCGGGTGAGGGTCGACGGCGGTGCGTCGGCGCACTGGCGATATGCCCTATGGCGGCCTTGTCGCGTGCGCACCGCAGCGGCGATGCGTGGGCGGCCGGACCGGCACCGACGACGGCCTGGGCGACGTCGGTGTTCTCCGACCGGTGGCCGGAGTGGAGGGCGCGCGGTTGTCCCAGGCGGGGCATTCATCCGACGCAGACAGCACGATGGCGAACCGGGCCCGGACCACGTGACTCCCAGCTGACCCGGGTGCCTCCAGGCCGTTGCGGCGTCGGGCCGCAGCAAAGGCCGAGACCGTCATCACGAGCCGGGTGCCACCGCTCCCCGTAGGGGAGCGACGTGCCGCCGTTCACCGGCAGCCACAGGTCCGTTCACCAGTCATCCGTCGTGACTGGACCGGGCCGGCGCTCATCGATCGGTCGGACGATCTCGCTGCTGCGCGCGTTATTCCTGAGTTCCGACAGCGGGACGTGGTCGACCTCAACGGGTTGATCAGCCCGGCGCGGACGTGTTGGGCGAACATCGGGCGCAGGTCCTCGAACCGCCCGTTCGCGGAGGTGGCGAGCCGCTCGGCGTCGCCGATCTCACCCGCGATCCGCAGCGCACGTCCGGCCTCGGAGTCCCGGCGGCGCTGCACCGTCTGTACTCCCACGATGAGCCGGTCGCCCGACACCTCCTCCACCACCGTCCGCAGGTCCTCCAAACAGACGGTGACCTGCCCGACCCTGGCGCCTTCCTCGGACCGGCCCAGCATGCGAAAACGCCGGTCCAGACCGTCCCGGTTCCCGGACCGGGTCGCCGGTGTTCTCGTCCACGATCTCCAGCGACTTCTGCAGCCGGTGAACGCGATGGACGCCGGTCCTCGTAGAACGCCTCACCTTCGGACAGGGAGAGACGGACGGAGGGCAGCTGCTCGTCCCGGGCGACGAGGTGCGCCGCGACCTGGCTGAGGGTGGTCGGTGTGGCCAGAGCTACGGTCGCCCCGTGCTCCGCCATCGTCTCCGCCATGGTGGCGGGCGAAGGGGGCCTCGCGATCAGCAGGCGGACGACGGGGACCGAGGTCTCCCGCAGACACAGCACGTCGAACAGGAAGCCGGCGTAGGGCTCCCGGGCGTGGAAGAAGTCGGCGACACGATCACGGGTGGGCAGACCGGCCACCGCGCAACCTCCTCCCTGCAGTCGCGCCATGCGTACGGTAGCCGTGGCCTCTGCGCACCGCGATGGTGGCGAGGCGCCCCAGATCGCATCCCGCCTCCGGACCCGTTGGTGAGGCGGCCGAACTCCTCCTCGACCACCACCTGCCGTATCCGCTTCAGCCCGGCGCCGCCCCATGCGACCGGCGCGTTCATGGCGTCGTATGCGCTGTCCAGGACGATCCGTTTGATCTCCTCACGACTGCTCGGTGCGAGCCCGCCGCCGCGTTCGCTCTCGTCGTTGTACACCACCAGCTTCCTCGCGAGCTCTCTGGCCCGTGATTTGAGGCTGACGAGGTCAGCCGAATAGGAAATCTCCATGGAAGGGGCCTTTCCTCTGGCGGGGAACAGAAAGAGAGCAGCAGCCGGCACGTGGTCATGGGGAGAGCGGTGGACGGCGAGACGCGGTGATCCGCTCCAGCGAGTTGCCGTGGCGCCAGGCAGGGCGACACCCGGGGCCGCACCTCGAGTGACAGAATGCCCTGCGTGTGAAGGCACGCGCGTTCGCCGGCTTCGCTTCCTCGTCCGTCCACGGAACGGTCGGGATCGAATAGCTAACCCTCATGAGGTCGACACTCAGGGTCCTTGCCCGCAGGGCGTGGAGTGGAGTGAGAGTCACGCGAGCGCAAAGTATGGAAGGAAAAGGAGCATGAGTCGAGGCCGACGCTCGTCGGCGCTCACCTCTCGGGATTACCCCGCACTGCCCTTCCTTCCGCGAGCAACCATGTGGGACTGGTCCAGACCCATGGGAGGTTCGCTGCTTTCCGCGTCCTCGACGATGCTGCAAGCAGCTTCGGGGTGTCAAGATTCCACGGCAAGAACTCAATGAACAGAAAGGCAATGAAAAGGAGAGCCCCGTAGTCTCGGCGACTTCACCGCCGTGGTCGGCATCCCCGAGCCAGGGCGGCCCTTCTGACGTGCTGAGTGCCGGCCGGTAGCTCAACGCCACGGAGGGCGGCGAGGATGGCGGCCTTCTCGCGAGTGGCGCTCATCGTCAAGAAGGATGTGCACACCAAGGCAAGAATCCATGACCTTTGTCTGCCATCCTGCGTAACGAAGAGCTGTCGTACGTCTCTTCGTTCAGGATTCCCGCATAATAAGAAAAGGGCGGCGTGCCGCGATCTGCAGCAGGCACTTCTCGGCGGAGTGTTATGACCGACGAACCATTGCAAGAGAACGTTCACTTCTGCAAATTGTCGCAGGCTGGCGAGCCTGACGAATGGAAGAAGACCACCGAGCGGTACTTCGGGCCGAATCAGGTTCGCCTGACGGGCGGCCAGGCGGCCCGCGCGTCCTTCCGTCGGGTCGGAGCCGGCGTGATGGCCGACATGTGGCTGCCTCCTTGTGAAGTCAAGCGCGCCCGTGAGCATGTGAGCGCACGCCGCATGCCGCTGTGGAAGGTGAACTGCGTCCTGAGTGGCACCGCCTGGGTGGAGCAGGAGCACCGTGCGCATTCCATCGGGCCCGGAGACATGACCATCTGCGACATGGAGCGCGAGTCGCACCTGATCGTCCCCGCCGGGGCGCGCCTAGCGTCCCTGACCATCCCCAAGGCGGTGCCCTCTCTGGCCGCCCTCTCCGCGAGCGAGGCCCGCCTGGTCGCCGGTAGGCGCATCGAGGGGAAGCCCGGTGTGCTGAACGCGCTGATCAGCTTGATGATTTCGGTTTCGGAAGGTATCGAGGAATTCGACGAGAGATCGCTGGTCGATGTCAACAAGGCCATCACCCTGCTCCTCTGTGCCGCCTTTCGGGAGAACCTCGGAGGCGAGCCCAAGGGAGTGGAGACGAATGAGGAGCTCTTGGCGGCTGTGCGCATGTTCATCGCGCACAACATCGCCGATCCGGAGCTCGGCCCCGGTTTCATAGCCGAGACCTTCAACATATCCGTCCGGAAGCTCTATCGGTTGTACGAGGGAACCGAGGCCGGACTCGGTCAGGAAATCCGCATCCAACGTATCCGTGGCTGCGCGGAAGACCTCCGAAACCCTCGGCTGCGGCACGAGAAGGTCAGCACCATCGGCTTCCGGTGGGGCCTCCGCGACGCCTCGGCGTTCTCCCGGAACTTCAAGTCGGTGTTCGGACAGTCCCCGCGGGAGTACCGCAACACGTTCTGCAAGTGACCCACGTTCAACGAGAGGGACCTTCACCCATGAGCAGCAGGGAAACGAAGATTCGCGATGTCGTCATTCTCGGCGGCGGGACAGCCGGCTGGATGACCGCGGCCTATCTGAGCAAGGCGTTGCAGGGGAGCGTGAAAATAACAGTCGTCGAAGCCCCGTCGATCCCTCGTATCGGCGTCGGTGAGGCTACCGTCCCGAATCTCCACCGGACGTTCTTCCAGTATCTGGGAATAGCCGAAGAAGAGTGGATGCGGGAGTGCAATGCGAGTTTCAAGATGGCCGTCCGGTTCGTCAACTGGCGTACCGGCGGGAAATCCCAGACCGCCCCTCGCGGATTGCCTGACGGGCGTGACGACCACTTCTATCACCCGTTCGGGCTGCTCCCCGACTGCGACCAGGTGCCGCTCAGTCATTACTGGTTCAAGGACAAGTACGAGGGGGCCACGACCGAGCCGTTCGACTACGCCTGCTTCCGTGAACCACCGATCATGGACGCCAGGCAGGCTCCGCTCCGCCTCGACGGTACGCCCGTGACCCGTTATGCCTGGCACTTCGACGCCCATCTCGTGGCGGACTTCCTGCGCCGCTTCGCCACGCAGAAGCAGGGGGTGCGGCACATCCGGGACGAGATGACCGGCGCGGAGCGCGACGAGCGAGGTCATGTCAGCGCGTTGCATCTCAAGAGCGGGTCCGCGCTGCGGGCGGACTTCTTCGTGGACTGCTCCGGATTTCGTGGGCTGCTGATCAACGAGATCATGCAGGAGCCGTTCATCGACATGAGCGATCACCTCCTGTGCGACAGCGCGGTGGCCACCGCCGTGCCGCACGACGACGCGGAGCACGGCGTGGAGCCGTACACCTCCGCCATCGCCATGTCGGCCGGCTGGACCTGGAAGATCCCGATGCTCGGGCGCTTCGGCACGGGCTACGTCTATTCCAGCCGTTTCGCGTCCCGCGATGAAGCCACTCAGGAGTTCTGCGACCTGTGGGGCC
Source organism: Streptomyces sp. NPDC008092 (assembly GCF_042957285.1). Lineage (NCBI taxonomy): Bacteria > Bacillati > Actinomycetota > Actinomycetes > Kitasatosporales > Streptomycetaceae > Streptomyces > Streptomyces sp. NPDC008092. The sequence continues at coordinate 22,642 of NZ_JBIBHY010000029.1, read as the reverse complement.
TCGACCTGGAGCGGAACGATTTCAACCACGTGCGCTTCCGGGTGGGCCGCAACCGGCGTACCTGGACCGGGAACGTCGTGAGTATCGGTCTGTCCTCGTGCTTCCTCGAACCGCTGGAATCAACCGGCATCTACTTCATCACCGCCGCGATCTACCAGCTGGCCAAGCATTTCCCGGACAGGACGTTCAACCAGTCCCTCATCGACCGGTTCAACCATGAGATCAACGTGATGTTCGACGACACCCGGGACTTCATCCAGGCGCACTTCTACTATGCGCCACGCGTCGACACCCCGTTCTGGCGGGCCAACAAGGAACTGCACCTCGCGGAGGGGATCCAGGAGAAGGTGGCCGCATACCGGGCGGGACTGCCCGTCAACGCCCCCACCACCGATGAATCCAACTATTACGGGAACTTCGAGGCGGAGTTCCGCAACTTCTGGACCAACGGCAGCTATTACTGCATCTTCTCCGGCCTCGGTCTGGAGCCCGATGCTCCGCTGCCCGTCCTCCAGTACAAACCGGAGTCCCTGCACAGCGCCCAGTTGGTTTTCCGCTCCGTCAAGGATCGGCAACAGGAACTCCTCGCGACCCTTCCCAGCGCGTACGACTACCTACGTCGACTCCACGCCCGCTAGGAGGACGTCGTGTCCCAGGCAACCGCTGATCTGAGGGCCTTCATGTCCGCTTTTCCCACCGGCGTGGCCGTGGTCAGCACCCTCGACGCCGACCGTCGGCCACGCGGCATGACCTGTTCGTCACTGTGCAGCGTCGCCCTCGCTCCGGCCACCCTCCTGGTGTGCCTGCGCTCCGAGAGCCCCACGCTCGCCGCGGCTCTGGAGCGCGGTACGTTCGCGGTGAACCTCCTGCACGCGGCGGCATCCTCGGCCTCCCGCCTGTTCTCCTCCGCTGCCCCCGACCGCTTCGACCGGATTCCGTGGCATCTGCCCGTCGGCGCGTGCGGGCCTCATCTGACCACGGACGCTCACGCGATCGCGGACTGCCTGGTGTCGCACACGCTCGATGTGGGCGATCACACGGTGGTGTTCGCCGAGGTCGAACGGACAACCCTGAGTGAGGGGGCCGCGGATCCGCTGCTCTACGGGCAGCGCCGGTACGCAAGTTGGTCGGAGAGAGCCGCCCTCATACCCGGAGCCCGCCATGTCGGCCGGTGACCCGCTGGCGCCCGTACTGCTGTGTGTGTCGGTCGGGGCCGGCTGCTGGATCGCCGCACGCGCCGTCCGACGCGTGGGCCAGCCGGCCGTGGTCGGGGAGATCGCCGCCGGGATCCTGCTCGGACCCTCCTTGCTCGGACGGCTCTGGCCCACCGGCCAGGCATTGCTCTTCCCGCCGGATGCCCTGCCGGTGATCGAAGCGCTCGGCGACCTCGGGCTGCTGGTCTTCATGTTTTTGGTCGGCCACCGGTTCGATCTCCCCGCCCTGCGTGGCCACAGCCGCATCGCCCTGGCGGTCGGCCAGGGCAGCGTTCTGCTGCCCCTGCTGGCCGGCGGAGTGCTGGCGCTGGCGATGTACCCGTCCCTGGCGCCGCCCGGGGTCGCACGCCTCCCCTTCGTCCTCTTCATCGCGGTGTCCCTGAGCGTCACCGCGTTCCCCGTCCTGGCCCGGATCCTCGCCGACCGCGGACTGCACCACACGACGCTGGGCACCCTCGCGACAGCGTGCGCGGCGGTGGACGACATCACCGCCTGGTGTCTTCTCGCACTGGCCGTGGCGCTCACCCGAGCCACATCGCTCTGGCAGGTACCTGTCACCATTGCGGAGGCGTTCGGCTTCGTCGCGGCCATGACCCTGGGGGTACGGCCGTTGCTGGCCTGCTGGGCGAGCCGGGTCCGAAACGGGCTCGGCGCCCCCTCCGACTCGCTGGCACTCGTCCTGCTCTTCACCGGTCTCAGCCTGTCCGCGCTGATCACCGACGCCATCGGCATCCACGCGATCTTCGGAGCGTTCCTGTTCGGCGTGGTCACCCCACGCGCGCTGCCCTGCGTCGATCTGGCGGCGAGGCACCTGGAGTCGGTGGCGATGCCCGTGCTGCTGCCGCTCTTCTTCATCACCGTGGGACTGGGCACGAACATCGGGCTGCTCGGGGCGCACGCCCGGGCCTGGCTCTGGTTCGTCGCGATCCTGGTGGTAGCCGTGGCCGGGAAATGGGGCGGCACCGCGGCCGCGGCCCGGCTGTGCGGTGGGCCCTGGCGGGAGTCACTGGCGCTGGGCTCACTCATGAACTGCCGCGGAGTGACCGAACTCGTCGTCCTGAACGTCGGCCTGAGCCTCGGCGTCCTCGGATCCGGCTTGTTCACGATGCTCGTCCTGATGGCCCTGGCCACCACCGCGATGACGGTGCCCGCGCTCAACCGGTTGCAGCCGTCCGCCACCACCACCGAGTCCGCGGTGACCGCCGCGGCACAGCACGGGGCCCGGTCCGCGTCCCTGAGCCCTTCCCGTCGCTCCGGCGAACAGCCTGTCCAAGGAGGACAGTTCGATGGCAACCCGAACCAGTGAGCTCATCGCCACGGACGGGGTGTTGCGCCTGCACCTCAACGAGTCCCCGTACGGGCCACCGCCGACCGTGGTCGACGCCGTCGGCCGCGAGTTCGGGCGGCACGGGTCGCTGTACCCGGAGGGAGAGTCCCCGGATCTGCGCGGCAGCATCGCGGAGCACCTCAGACTGCCACCGGAGATGGTCGCGGTCGGCAACGGAGTGGACGAACTCGTCCTGCTGGCGGCACTGGCCTTCGGTGGTGCCGACTCGACCGTGCTCATGACCGAGACCACCTTCCCCGGATACCTGTTTGCCGCGAAGGCGGTCGACGCCACCGCGAAGCGGATCCGGTTGAAAGACCTGACAGTGCCGACCGACGACTTCGCCACCGCGATGAAGAACGGCGCAGACCTCGCCTACCTATGCAATCCGCACAACCCCACCGGCGCACTCCTCGACGGTGGCGCGGTCGACACCGTCGTCACCACTGCCGAGGACTCCGGCACCGTGCTGATCGTCGACGAGGCGTACATGGATTTCGCGGCCGACGAGACAGCGTCGGTGCTCGATTCCGTACGGTCCGGACGCCGCGTCATCGCCCTGCGCACCTTCTCCAAGGCATGGGGGCTTGCCTCGCTGCGTGTCGGGTACGCGGCAGGCCCCACGGACCTGATCGCGAAACTGTGGAACGCCCGGCGTTCCCTGCCCTTCAACGTCAACCGTCTCGCACAGCACGCTGTCCCCATCGCCCTGCGCCACGGTGACTTCCTGGAGCAGGTACGGCATCGTACGGCCGTCGCACGCGAACTGCTCTGTACGCGGCTCGCCGAGCTGAACCTCGAACACCTGCCGTCGGCAGCGAACTTCGTGATGGTGAAGACAGGCGCGGACAGCCCCGCACTGGTCGACCGGCTTGCCGAAGAACACCGCATCCTCATCCGGGACCTCACCCCGTTCGGACTGGGCGGCTGGGTCCGGATCTCCGTCGGTGTGCCGGAGGAAGTCGACCGGCTGGCAGCGGCACTGCGCTCGCTCCGCGATACGGCCCCCTCGGCACCGGTTCCCGCACCGCCCGTCCTCACACCACGGTGAGCCGATCGCCGTACGCCGCGGTTTCCCGCCACCCATGCCCGCGTCCTCACCCCGTGGAGCCCTGTTGAAGACACGCGAAGCCCTTGTGAACGCCCTCGTGGACGACGGGATCGACACCGTCTTCTGCCTCATGGGGGACTCGGTTCAGCACCTCATGGCCGACCTGGCCGAACGCCCGGGAATGCGACTGGTTCACGGTCGGCACGAGGCGTCGGTGGTCAGCATGGCGGACGGCTATGCCAGGTTCGGCGGACGGACCGGCTGTGCGATGGTCACGGCCGGCCCCGGTCTGACGAACACGGCCACCGCCTTGGCGGTCGCCCGTGCCCACGGATCGCCGGTACTCCTGCTGGCCGGCGACCGACCGGCCGACCGACCCGCACGGCCCGCGGATCTGGACCAGCAGGCTTTCGGCAGCCTGACGGCAGGTGGGGCCGGGCGACTGGTCAGGCCCGACGACCTTCCGGGGCACTGGCGGGAGGCCCAGCGTGCGCTGGCCGACCACCGGCCGTATGTGCTGTCGTTGCCGGCTGACGTCCAGGACGCCGAATGCGACAAGGCGAGCAACCTGACGTCCCCGGACCCGGACCCGGAGCCGGCGTCTCTGGTATCCATCGACGAGATCCGCCGGGCGGCGGATGCGCTCGCCAGGGCACGCACCGTGGGCATCGTGGCCGGCCGAGGCGCCTTGGTCTGCGGTGCCGGGCCCGCGCTACGGGAACTCGCCGACCGGCTCGGGGCCGTCCTGTCCACGACGCTGTTGGCGCACGGTCTGTTCGCCGGCCATCCGGCGGACGCCGGCATGGTGGGGGAGCTCGGAACCGGACGCGCCCGACGCGCCCTGGAGGCGTGCGACATCGTCCTGGCCGTGGGTACGAGCATCGGCCCCATGGTGCAGACGAGTCTGCCCGGCCGCGCGCGGTACATCGTCATTGACCGAGAGCCGAGGCCCTCTGCGGTCGGGTACGGCGACGCCCGCTGGATCCGGGCCGACGCGCTGGTCGCCGTGCACGCCCTCAACCGTGTCCTGTCCGGCTCGCCGGCACGCGAACTGGATCACACCGTGGCCGAACTGCTGCACCATCCGTCGTCAGCCGATGTCCGCGCATGGCTGGACACGGACACCACCCTCGACCCCAGGCACGTACTCACCGAGATCGCGGACCTGCTTCCGGCCGACTGCGGAGTGGTCCTGGGCGGCGGCCACGCGGCGCTGAACAGCTGCCACCTCCTTCGGGCCGCGGCCCCGACCACCTGGACCTGCGTCTCCACCGACTTCGGCGCCATCGGTCAGTCCCTGCCCGTGGCGATCGGCTGTGCTCTGGCCCGTCCCGAACGCCGTACGTACCACGTCACCGGGGACGGCGACTTGATGATGAGCCTGTCCGAGCTGGACACCGCTGTGCGCTACGCAGTTCCGCTCACCGTTGTCGTCCTCAACGACCAGGGGTTTGGTCAGGAACGCGTCACGCTGGGGCAGCGCGGCAGGCCCGCCGGACTCGCCGACCATCCGTCACCGGACTTCGCCGCGCTCGCTGATGCCATGGGTGCCCAGGGACACCGCATCGAGGGCCCGGCAGACCTGGGCCGGCTCGCGCATGCCCTGGCCGATCATCCCGGCCCGGTTCTCGTCGACGTTCGGACCAATCCCGCCTACTTGAATCCGGCTGCCGTCCGGATATCCCGAACATTCACCCGATCCGCATGAGGTGGTCGATGAACCGGCGCCCTACCCAGGTCCCTGCCATGGGACGTGTTCTCATCAGCGCGCGCAGCTTCGAGGAGTACTGCGCGAACTTCTCCGTGGTGCCCGCCGATCTGCTGGGCGGCGCGGTGCTCGACTGCCCAGGCGGAGCGAGTGACTTCGGAGCCGCGGTACGCCGTGCGGGGGGCCGTGCGGTGACCGTCGACCCGCAGTACGGTCTGCCCCACCAGGAGTTGGCCGAACTCGTCGTCGAAGAACTCGAACGTGCCCGGCGCTGGGCCGACCAGCAGCCCTCGCGATTCCGCTTGGGTGACCCGGAGTGGCGGCGAGCGGAAGCCTGGCAGCGGTCGGCCGACACCTTCCTGCGCGACATCGACCGGGACCGCACGGCCGGCACCGGGCATTACGTCACGGCCGCCCTGCCCCGACTGCCTTTCGCCGACGGCACCTTCCATCTCGTCCTGTCCGGTTTCTTCCTGTTCACCTACGCCGACCGGGCAGACCGGCTGTTCCATCTACGCGCAGTCACCGAACTGCTGAGGGTGTGCAGCGGGGAGGTACGGCTGCATCCGCTCAACGAAATTGACGGCCGGCGCTACCGCCACCTGGACTGGCTGCTTCAAGAGCTGCGGAACAGGGGCATCGCTGTCCGCGAGGAACGGGTCCGCTCCCATATCGATCCTCAGGATGACCGGACGCTCGTTTTGAATGCCGGCCGAATACGCGCCTGATGACGAGAGGGAAACCTCTGTGGACGCTGGGCATCAACTGGAGAGCTCGCTTCGGAGAGGTGCTTCTCCCGCCTGAGCGGTTGAGGGGAACGGCGGGGTGAGCCAGGAACTGATGGTGCGGGGTGGCGCGAACCGCTGGTTCCAGCAGGAGGCGAAGGTGCGGTCGACCAGCAGCTGGTGGCGGCGGCCATCGACCTGCCCCACTCCGACGCACTCCAAGCCGCCACCGGCCCGCGCCCGCCGGCCGGACCGACCTCGCCACGACTCCGTCCACGACGATACCGACACTCTCGACCGGCAGCGCCCGCACCGGCACCGGCCGGCCTTCGGCTTCGGCATCCTCGAGTGTCTCGACAGAGACCGGCCCGCGCCCCCCGTTATGTTCTTCGCGGTCCTGCAAGAGGGCCGCTGGCCTCCGGGCCCGGCATGGCTGTTCCCCCCTGTCGAGTGGATGACCTGGGGGGTGGTGTCACCGGGCCCGGGAGGCGCCGTTGGAGACGCTGATGAGAGGTCCGACTACCGCCCGGCCTGGCGCAATGCCCGGCCGTTTGCGGGCGGCAGGTCTGCATAACGTGGATGCGCGCATACGACGCCAACGCCCTGGCCGGCACCGCACGAACCCCGTTCGGGAGGATGGGTTGGACAACATCGACGACATGGGCGTCTTCCTCGGCCTGGACGTCGGCAAGAGCACCCACCACGGGCACGGCCTCACCCCGGCCGGCAAGAAGGTCTTCGACAGGCAGCTGCCCAACAGCGAGCCGAAACTGCGGGCCGTCTTCGACAAGCTGGCCGCGAAGTTCGGCACCGTGCTGGTGATCGTGGACCAGCCCGCCTCCATCGGCGCCCTGCCCCTGACCGTCGCCCGGGCCGCCGGCTGCAAGGTCGCCTACCTGCCCGGCCTGTCCATGCGTCGGATCGCCGACCTCTACCCGGGCGAGGCGAAGACCGACGCGAAGGACGCCGCGGTGATCGCGGACGCAGCCCGCACCATGCCGCACACCCTGCGCTCGCTTCAACTGACCGACGAGATCACCGCCGAGCTGACCGTGCTGGTCGGCTTCGACCAGGACCTCGCGGCCGAGGCCACCCGCACCTCCAACCGCATACGCGGCCTGCTCACCCAGTTCCACCCCAGCCTGGAACGCGTCCTCGGCCCCCGACTGGACCACCCCGCGGTGACCTGGCTGCTGGAACGCCACGGATCCCCGGCCGCCCTGCGGAAAGCCGGTCGCCGCAAGCTCGTCGAGGTGGTCCGGCCCAAGGCCCCACGCATGGCCGCCCGCCTCATCGACGAGGTCTTCGACGCCCTCGACGAGCAGACCGTCGTGGTCCCGGGCACCGGCACCCTCGACGTCGTGATCCCGTCCCTGGCCCGTTCGCTCGCGGCCGTCCACGAACAGCGCAGGGCCCTGGAAGCACAGATCGGGCAGCTCTTGGAGGCTCACCCTCTTTCCGCGGTCCTGACCTCGATTCCGGGGGTCGCGGTCAGGACCGCCGCCACCTTGCTGGTCACCGTCGGCGACGGAACCAGCTTCCCCACCGCCGCCCACCTGGCCTCCTACGCCGGCCTCGCCCCGACCACCAAGTCGTCCGGAACGTCGATCCACGGCGAACACGCGCCCAGAGGCGGCAACCGGCAGCTCAAACGCGCGATGTTCCTGTCCGCGTTCGCCGCCCTGCACGATCCCGCCTCCCGCACCTACTACGACAAATGCCGAGCCAGAGGAAAGACCCACACGCAAGCCCTCCTCCGGCTCGCCCGACAACGGATCAACGTGCTGTTCGCGATGCTCCGCGACGGCACCTTCTACGAACCCAGAACCCCACGCCTCGCTTGACGAAAGACATAGAGGTACCCCCCCGCAGACCCGCGTCCGTGTGCCCAGCTCCAGGCGTCGGGCGGCCAGCTGGCGGGACAGGAACCGAAGGGCGGAACTGGACAGATCCAGCCCCGATGGGTAGACAAGCACATGAAGCTCCGGGCGGACAGGTTGCTCTTGGTCGACAACCCATCTACCAGGAGCTTCACCTCTTCCCGCACACGGCCCCCGCCTCAACTCACACCATGATCAGGCAGGTTGGCAAAGGCTCACTGCTTCATCCGCTTCCACGCCCGCCAGCGGATGCGATCCCAGCCCGAGCCGGTGAGCATCCGGCCGCCCTTGCCGATGAACAGCGCCAGTGGATCCAGGCCGTCGCTCGTCTCCAGCACAGTGATCCGCCGCAGACCCGGCTTCATATCCTTGATCACCCGGGTGACCGTAACGCCCTCCAGGACCCCGCGGACCCGGGTGCCGTCCCCCTCGATCCGCTGGACCACGAACAGATCGCGCACCTGGCGCCGCAGCGTGCGCTGCGCTGTCGCCACGATTCCCGACCGTTCCAACAGCAGGTAGGGCTCGAGCAGTTCCATCGCGTCCCGGGGCACGTAGACCGACCGCGGCCGTCCGTACTTTGCGCAAGCCGCCAGGTCGACGTCCGCGACCGCGGGTCGGCTGCCGCCGGCCAGGCCGAGTTCGGGCAGCAGCAGGGTCGACCACTCCTGGATCCGCATCCCCGTCATCAGCGCCAGCTCCAACGCCGAGCGGTTGCGGTGCGGCCGCCATCCCCGGAAGCCCAAGTCCAGGCAGCCGCCCGGCTGCAGGCCGCCGAACCCGACGTCCCGGAAGAACAGGTACTGGTCAAGTTCCATGTGCCGGACCCTCGGATCCCGGCTCACCCCGCTGCCCAGGGACTCCCCGCGTCCCGTCGCCCGCCAGGGCCGCCCGCTCACGTGACCGACTTGGGCCAAGTAGTCGTAGAGCCCGCCGATCGCGGCAGCGTCCCGATCCCAGGTGGCCTCGCCGACCGTCTCTTCGGCGTCCTCGCGCCGCCACCGCCGGAACTCCAGCACGTCGTTCTCGGTCGCCAGTCGCAAGTCCAGGCCCCGTGCGGTAAGGAAGTTGAGCAGCATCAGGACGGTGTAGGCCTACGCCCGCATCGTCTTCGCGTCCAGGCCCTGTTGTCCGAGCATCCGGAACCAGCTCGACAACGGCTCTACCGGGCGCATCGCCTCATCCAGAAGAATCGGGGTGCCCGTCGGAATTCGTCGCCGTTCAAACAGCTCGCTCAGCTCGGCAGGGCGAACGCCGGCCACGTCCCCCACCTTCCAGACCTTCCCTCGGTCTGTGAAGAACAGCTGCACCGAGCCCCCAGAGACAAGGCACCTCGCGGGATCGAGGAACCAGTCAGCTACCCTGCCTGACCAGTACGGCAGCGGCCACACTCGGCTCTCAACATCACCCGAAGGAGGACGGGCACACAGCAGCGACCCATTACCGGCGCGACGCCCGTCGTGAGAGCACCCGCCACACAGTCGTCGGAGACTTCGCCGCCAACATCATCCCGAGCGCCTTCTGGCCCCGCGGCGCGGAACCTGCCACCCACATCGACTACACGGTCGGCGCCCTCGTCGTACAGAACCAGTGAGCCCCCAGACCCAACCGCCCAGCGGCCGTGCCAGGCACCGCGCCTTGCACGGTTCGCGCATCCGGGCCGCCGGCGCGGCACCTGGCCGTTGACGTGTCGGGCCTGGTGATCGCCGCAGTGGTGTTCGCCGCGTCCGTGCACGACAACGCCGCCGGCATCGCGCTGCTGGACAAGGTCGCGGTCGACACCGACACCGTGGAGAAGGCCCAGGTCGACCAGGGCTTGAAGAACGCCGTCGTCGCGCGCGGGGAGACGGTGGGCATCGAGGAGATCGTCGAGCGCAACCCGTCCCGGACCGGGTTCCTGCCGATCCCCAAACGGTGGATCGTGGAGCGCGCCTACGGGATCTCGATGCTGCACCGCAGAAAGGATATGCACCGGTTAAACCGGCGGTCACGGATCTATTTTCTTCACCAGACGGCCACCAGGTGCTGGGACACCGGACAGAGCACTCGACAGAACAGGAATTGCATGTCAACTTCGGCAACCGAAGCCGGACATGTTTTCCAGCACGGCATGGCCGATCTGGGAGACGTCAAACTGCACTATGTCCGGGGCGGCCGCGGCAAGTTGGTCTTGCTGCTGCACGGCTGGCCGCAGACCTGGTACTCCTGGCGGCGCGTAATGCCGAGCCTGGTCGATGCGGGATACGAAGCGCTCGCCGTCGACATGCGTGGCAGCGGCGATTCCTCCCGCCCGCTCACCGGCTATGACAGCAGGACCGTAGCCGGTGACGTCCACCGCCTTGTGCAGCGGCTGGGCCTGGGACCTGCCCACGTGGTCGGCCACGACAACGGGGGCCGCATTGCGTACGCCTACGCCGCGGAGTTCCGGGACGACACCGACAGCCTGACCTTCCTTGAGAGCAAGGCCCATGGCGTTACGGACCCGGAGGATTTCTTGCGGGAGTACTGGCACTTCGGGCTGCACCGCGCCACAGATCTCGCCGAGGCACTGACGGCCGGGAACGAGCGCACATACCTCAGCTGGTTCTACAAGACTTACTCCCACGACCACACATGGTCCACCGAGGAGGAAATCGACGAGTATGTCAGGTGCTACTCATCCCTGGGCGGCATGCGGGCCGGCTTCGAGTACTACCGTGCGTTCCCCGAGAGCGGTGAGCAGAACCGGGAATGGGCCAAGCAGAAGCTCACTATCCCCGTCCTGGCCTACGGCGGCAGCGACGTCATGGGGAGCATCCCCATCGAGTCCATGCGTCTCGTGGCGGAGAACGTGTCCGGCGGCGTCATCGAAAACTGCGGGCACTGGATCCCCGACGAGAAGCCAGAGTTCCTCTCAAAGGAGCTGATTCGCTTCTTCACACAAGCTGACCAGCAGCGATAACGGAACAGAACAAGCGTGATTGGCTCCGTACGCGAGTACCGTGAACAGAACCACGTGATAGATCCGCGGCGCGATCAATCCTCAAGCGCTTGCACGCTGCGCTGAGCAAGCGACGGTAGCTGGCCGAGGTGAAGCCCCTGCGTCCCCGCGAGCAGTGCCGTGGTGGTGGAAGGATGTGGAAACCGGTCGGATCCCCGATCGTGCCAAGGCAGAGTGCGAATCCGGCCCTCCCCAGGGCCCTTACTGGCGCTCTGAAAATCCCCGCGGGATCACGCGTTGGCCGACGAGCTTGCGGGTCTGCCGGGACGTGCGGATGCGGTTGATGAAGTGGCCGGCGCCAACTCCGAGATCCTGGTAGCGAGTGTCCCAGGTGAGGACGTGCCAGACTGCGACGAAGATGGACGCATTACCGGGCGTGCCCATGCAGCCGTAGACGAACGTGGTGGCTGGCCGAGGCTAATGCGCCGCTGGCGTCCATCGGGGGTTTCTGCCACTGAGGGCCAATGCGCGGTCGAACACGGGTGCGTCCGCGTCCTGGGGTACTTCGTCACCCAGAAGGCCGAGACTGCGCATGCGCGGTGCCTCACGCGAGTATGTCGCGAACGTGGCTTCGGCCAAGGACGCGGGAACGGTGCGCAGTTGTCCGGTGGCTGCTGTCATGTCCCAGGCGTGGACGGTGAAGTCGGCGATCAGGATCCCGCCGAGCGCGGTCGCGGGCATGGGCGGCCCGCCGAGGGCGGCCTGTCCCTCCCAAGCGGCCGGCTCGGACCACGCCCTGGCCGCCGGTTTCGCCGCACCGGCCAGGAGCGACGCCCACTCGGACTCCGGCCGCCCGGCGAGGAGGGGCACCGGGTTCGCGGTCAGCAGGCCCGGATCCGACGCCGTGCGAGTGCCCACGTCTCTCGTCATGATCAGCATCATGGCGATGTGATTGACGAGGTCTCTCACCGTCCACGCCGAACACGGCGTCGGGTTGTCATACTGGTCGACCTGAGCACCGCGCACGGCGTCCACGACCAGATCGATACTGTGCGCCAAATGCTCCATCCTCGTCACCGGCAGCATGCGGCATCCCTCCTGCGAAGTCGACTGGGCCGAACGCAATCACCGCGGTTCGCCCCTCATCCGAAGGCGTCGTCCTAGTCGATGAAGACGCTCCATACGGTGGCGTTGAGGTTGTCCGCGAGGAAGATGTCGGTCCCTCCCAGGCGCTTCTCCCAGGACGGCATGAGTTCGGCCGCGCGGGCGGTGACCACGTCGATCCAGACCTTGATCTCCGCCTGCTTGTTGTTCGCCGGCACCTTGGCGGCGGCCGCGGCTTCCTTCAGGTCGACCGTGCGCAGCGCTTCGGATGCAGCGGCGCGCAGGTCCCGGATGTACTCCCGGTTCGTTGCCACGTCCTCCGGTGTGCCGGGCAGAGCCATGTGGCCGGTGACGATGGTCTCGTAGTCGTACTCCAGCAACTGGTCCATGGCGTCGAAGTACGCGGGCACGTGTGCGGAGAAGTACAGGCGGAAGAACGGCGCGCTCTTCGGAGTGAAGCTGTCCATCGCTCCCATGAGCTTCAGCTCCGGCAGGTGGATGAACAGGTTGCCGGCCTGGTGCCAGTCTCCCGTGTAGTCGAGGACGAACCGTACGCCGTCGATGTCCATCTCCTTGCGCCGGCCGCTGAAGGTCTCGGTGGGCAGGGGGCGCCGGTCGTCGTTCTTGACCTCCTTGATGAACTCGCCGGTGATCTCATGGGAGATGATCTTCAGGCCGTTCCGCTTCAGCAGGTGGGCCGCCCCGATGTGGTCGGCGTGCGCGTGGCTGTAGATCAGGTGGGTGATCGGCTTGGGGGTGACCGACTCGATCGCCTCCAGCAGTTTGTCCCCCAGGAACGGTGAGGCGTCCACGAGGACGACACCGTTCTTCGTCTCCACGAACATCGTGTTGATCATCCCCTGGGTGGCGAAATGGGCACCGCCGCCCAGATCCTGGACGACATACCCGGACTCCGGGATATCCGGGCCCAGGGCGAAGTCCGGCACAGGCGCGAACTCGGTCATGGTGATCTCCTTTGGTGGCCCGCCCCAGGGCTGGGGCGGAGGGGTCTCTTGTGATGGAGTTCCAAGGAGCCGCGTGAAGGCTGGCTCGGGCCTGATCTGCGGCAGCGCGGCCTTCGAGACGACAGCGGGCCGGTGCAGGACAGCCGCTGCTTTCTCCAGCCCCAGTGCGGGGAAGTCCTCTGGTTTCCTCGCAGGAGAAGACCGTCGCTTTTCAGTTAGCATGACCTGTTTTGCGCGCGTGTCGACGCTCCAAGGGCGCCCTGCTGAACCTAGGTCTGGCTGGTCCACCTTCACCGGCCCGCCACGCCGCTGTGGGGAGCACACTGGCCGCATGAACCACAACGGCGAACTGGGTGACTTCCTGCGCTCGCGGCGGGCCCGTCTGCGTCCCGAGGACGCAGGGGCGGCTTTCAGCGGCGGCGCGCGCCGGGTCCCCGGACTGCGCCGCGAGGAGGTCGCACACCTGGCCGGGGTCAGCACGGACTACTACGCCCGTCTCGAACAGGGCAGGCACCCCCACGTCTCGGAGACGGTACTGGAGGCAGTCGCCCGCGCTCTGCGCCTGGACGACACCGAACGCGGCTACCTCTTCGAACTCGCCCGACCCAGGACATCCAGACGCCACCGGAGCCGTCCCGCCCGCGCACCACGCATGCGGCAGCCGATCCACCAGATGCTGGACGTCCTCAACGACGTCTCACCGGCCCTCGTCCTCAACCACCGCAGTGACGTCCTGGGCGCCAACCATCTTGCCAAGGCGCTGATCACCGACTTCGACGCACTGCCGCACCGCGACCGCAACCTCGCCCGATTCGTCCTGCTCCACCCCGCCGCCCGTGACCTGTACGCGGACTGGGACCGGATTGCGGAGACCTTCGTCGCCAGTCTGCGGCTGGCCGCCGGACACCATCCCGACGACCCCCTGCTGAACGAACTCGTCGGGGAGATGTCCATCAAGGTTCCCGAGTTCTCCACCTGGTGGGCTGGCCACCGCGTGGACCAGTGCGCCCACGGCACCCAACGCCTCGTTCACCCCGTGGTCGGTGAACTCACCGTCTCCTACGAGACGCTGGCCCTGCCCGCCGACCCTGACCAGAGCATCGTGCTCTACACCACCGAACCTGGCTCCGCCTCCGCGGAAACACTCCGTCTGCTCGCCAGCTGGACCACACCGACGAACACACACGAGGCCGCCGCCTCCCAGGCGCCGTCCGGCTGATGAGGAACAGGCAGCCGATCAGCGACGAGACGTGAGGTCATGGCGTCCATGCTCATCCAGACTCCCCCGGGCGAAGAGTCGAGGGCCGCCGAGGGCATCGAGGACGTCGACCTCACTGGCAAGCACGCGCCTGTCACCGGCGCCGCGTCGGGTCTCGGCGCCGAGGCCACCCGCTAATTAAGGAATAAACGATGTATTCCGCACCTCGCACCACATCGCAGCAGTCTCTGGGCCGCTTCGGAATCTTCAGCCACGAGCTGCGTTCCGAGGACCCGGCGCTTCAGGAACAGCGGCGACGCGCGGCAGCCGAGCTGGAAGAACTCGGCTTCGGCGCTATCTGGCTTGGAGGCAACAGCAGCGTGCACCACGCCGTCGCGCTCGCTGGGTCGACCGAACGCATCGCCCTGGCCACCGGCATCCTCAACATCTGGAATGAGGACGCCGCCACGGTGGCCCGGCAGCGGGCCGAGCTGGAGGAAGCCCACCCCGGCCGGTTCCTCCTGGGCCTGGGCGCAAGCCACGCGCAGCTGGCTCAGCACTACCATCGGCCCTACTCCACGATGGTCGGCTACCTCGACGTCCTCGACCACGCGGCCACCCCCGTCCCGGCCGCCCGTCGGATCCTGGCGGCGCTCGGACCGAAGATGCTGCGTCTCGCCCGCGACCGGGCCGCCGGCGCCCACCCCGCCATGGTCACCCCTGACTACGTCAAGCAGGCCCGGGAGGTCCTGGGCGACGGACCGCTCCTGGCTCCCGTGGTCACCGCGGCCCTGGACAGCGACCCCGTCCGGGCACGAGCCCTCGCACGTGACTTCCTCGGCCTGTATCTCCGGCTGCCCAACTACACCGCGAACTTCGAACGCCTTGGCTTCACCGACGAAGACTTCACCGGCGGCGGCAGCGACCGCCTCATCGACACCCTCGTGGTCTGGGGCACCGACGACGCGATCAGCGACCGCCTGACCGAGTTCCACACCGCCGGCGCCGACCACCTGGCCCTGCAGCTCATCACCGCCGAGGGAGGCGAGACCCCGCTGCTCACTCAGTGGCGCCGCCTCGCCGACCTCACCGGCGTCACCGCGAAGAGCGCGTAACCGCACCCGTGACGACGCCCGAGGCAGTCATGACATTCATCCTCTGGAGCACGGCATGTCCACACCCGAGCAGAACAAAGAACTCGTTCTGACGGCCTTCGACACGCTCTTCGGCAAGCGCGACTACGAGGCCGCCCAGGAGCTCTGGTCCGAGAAATACCTTCAACACAGCCGACACATCCCGCCGGGACGCGAGGGTCTGTTCAACCTGGTCCGCGCCCTGCCGGCCACCCTGCACTACGACAACCAGCTCACCGTCGCCGAGGGCGAGTACGTGATGCTCTACGGCCGGTACTCGGGAACAGGTGAGATCGCCTCCGTCGTGGCCGACGTCGTACGCGTCGATAACGGCAGACTGGCCGAACACTGGGACGTCTGGGAGGACGAAGCGACCCGCGCCGAGTCCGCAAGCGGTCTGCCGGTCTTCGGTGACCGCTTCGCGCCCGACCGGGCGAGGTCAGCGGGATGAACGGCGTCAATCGTCAGTTCCGCCTCAAGGCCCGCCCAGCCGGCCCCTTCAACGATTCCGACTTCGAGCTCGTCCAGACCCCCATTCCGGTGCCCGGCGACGGCGAGTTCCTGGTCAAGGTCACGCATTTGTCGATCGACCCTGCCATGCGCGGCTGGATGAAAGCAGAGCACGTCACTCCGGTGGATGTCGGAGCGGTCATGCGGGCGATCACGATCGGGCAGGTCGTGCACTCCCGCCATCCGGGTTTCGCGGAGGGTGACTTCGTCCACGGCACGTTCGGCGTCCAGGAGTTCGCTGTGTCGGACGGAACCGGGGTTTACCAGGTGCACCCCGAGGAGGGCAGGTCGCTCGCGGCGTATCTCGGCGTCCTGGGCATGACCGGTATGACCGCCTACTTCGGGCTCCTGGACGTCGGCCGGCTCGCCGCGGGCGACGTGGTGCTCGTATCGGGAGCGGCCGGGGCCGTCGGAAGCGTCGCCGGCCAGATCGCGAAGATCAAGGGCGCGCACGTGATCGGGATCGCGGGCGGTCCCGACAAGACACGCATGCTCGTCGACCGGCTCGGGTTCAGCGCCGCCATCGACTACAAACGGGACGACTTTCTCGACCAGTTGCGCGAGTGCACCCCCCGATACGTCGACGTGTTCTTCGACAACGTCGGCGGAGACGTCCTCAACCAGGCGCTCACCCGCCTGGCCCGCGGCGCGCGAGTCGTCATCAGTGGGGCCATCTCCCAGTACGACAAGGCCGATACGGTCGTGGGGCCGAGCAACTATCTGACCCTGCTGTACCGGAGCGCCTCCATGGCAGGCGTCGCCGCTCCCGCATTCGCCCACCGGTACTCCGAGGCCATGGCGCAGATGTCGCACTGGCTCGCCGCCGGTCGGCTGACGAGCGTCGAGGACACGGTGCACGGCGGCATCGAGATGTTCCCGGCCACGCTCAGGCGCCTGTTCACCGGCCAGAACACCGGCAAGCTCGCCCTCGAACTCGAGCATCAGGCGTGAGCCTTCCGCCCCTGCCTCCTGGCGCACCTGCACCGGTCCGCCGGATCGACTTCCTCACCTGTTCAGGTGAGGGAAAAACAACCAACCAGTGACTAGGACTTGAGGTCATGACAACCCCTCAGCGTATCCACACCCCCTTCGGAGATGAGTCGACGGCCGCCGAGGTCATCGAAGGCATAGACCTTTCCGGCAAGCACGCGGTCGTCACCGGCGCCGCGTCGGGTCTCGGCGCCGAGACCGCGCGTGCCCTCGCCGGTGCCGGGGCCTCGGTCACCCTCGCGGTCCGCAACACGGAGGCCGGAGAGCTGGCCGCGACCGACATCCGCAAGGCCACCGGAAACGACGCCGTCCACGTCGGCCGGCTCGATCTCGCAGACAAGGCGTCGATCGCCGCTTTCACGAGCGCCTGGTCCGGGCCCCTGCACATCCTCGTCAACAACGCCGGCGTGATGGCATTGCCTACGCTCGAGCGCACACCGGACGGCTGGGAGCTCCAGTTCGCATCCAACCATCTCGGCCACTTCGCCCTCGCGGTCGGCCTGCACGACGCGCTCGCGGCGGCCGGCAACGCGCGGATCGTGTCGCTCAGCTCCCGGGGCCACCACACCTCGCCCGTGCAGTTCGACGACATCAACTTCACCTCCCGTGCTTACGACCCGTGGCTCGCCTACGGGCAGTCCAAGACCGCCAACGTTCTCTTCGCAGTCGAGGCGACCAACCGCTGGGCGGCCGACGGGATCACCGCGAACGCCGTCCACCCCGGCGTGATCCTGGGGACGAACCTTTCTCGCTACATGGACCCGGACCAATTCGCACAGCTGCGCGCCGCCGAGGCGGCCGGGGAACTCGGCTCGATCCAGGGCGCGCCATTCAGGTTCAAGACGATCCCCCAGGGCGCCGCGACCAGCGTGCTGGTCGCTACCTCTCCCCAGTTGGAGGGCATCGGTGGTCGCTACTTCGAGGACTGCAACGAGGCGGAGACACTGACGCCCGAGGCAGTGGGGAAGTCCTCCGGCGGCGTAGCCCCGTACGCACTCGACCCGGACGCCGCCGAGCGCCTGTGGAAACTGTCACTCGCCGCAATGGGCGCATAGACAGAATCCTCGCAAGAGCGGCACTGAACCTGGGGCCTCGATTCCAGCACCACTCATTGACGCAGCGTTGACCCGCACATCGCATAAGTGAGCCGTGACCTGCGGGTCTCAAGTATCCCGTCGATGGGGAACGGCCTCGACGCCGCGATGTACAGAACACCTGTCTCAATGCGCGATCCTGGAAGTCCGCCGAGGAGCCAGCCATCGTCCGGGACCGCGCAGACGGGGGCAAAACGCATTGCAGCAGCGGAAGGACGGCTGCCGCAGGTCACACGGAAGCGGAAATTGCGGACGACCTTTGGGGGTCAACTTGAGGGTGCCTCGGAGGAACTGCGCCGTCGTACGCCCGTCGGAGCACTCCAGCCGGCGAGCATACGGAGTGTCTCCGCAGAGGCCGAACCAGGTTCCGCATTGTACAGGCAGATGCTCAGGTCAGGGTCGGCGGGCAGGGCCAGCATCTCGTAGGAGAGGGTGAGCTCGCCGACCACCGGGTGAACGAGACGCCGGGTGCCGTGGGCGCACTCGTCCACGCGGTGGCCGGCCCACCAGGTGGAGAACTCGGGAACCTTGATGGACATCTCCCCGACGAGTTCGTTCAGCAGGCGGTCGTCGGGATGGCGTCCGGCAGCCAGACGAAGACTGGCGACAAACGCCTCCGCGACCCGGTCCCAGTCCTGAAAGAGGTCACGGGCGGCGGGGTGGAGCAGGACGAACCGGGCGAAGTTGCGGTCACGGTGCGGCAGTGCGTCAAAGTCCGTGATCAGCGCCTTGGCAAGATGGTTGACTGCCAGGACGTCGCAGCGGTGGTTGAGGACCAGGGCCGGCG
Source organism: Streptomyces sp. NPDC008092 (assembly GCF_042957285.1). Lineage (NCBI taxonomy): Bacteria > Bacillati > Actinomycetota > Actinomycetes > Kitasatosporales > Streptomycetaceae > Streptomyces > Streptomyces sp. NPDC008092. The sequence continues at coordinate 4,036 of NZ_JBIBHY010000029.1, read as the reverse complement.
AGACGTCGTTCAGGACGTCCAGCATCTGGTGGATCGCCGGACGCACGCGCGGTAGCGGGGCCGGACGGCGCTGACCCGGGCTGGGGGACTTGGGTCGGGCGAGTTCGAAGAGGTAGCCGCGTTCGGTGTCGTCCAGGCGCAGAGCGCGGGCGACTGCCTCCAGTACCGTCTCCGAGACGTGGGGGTGCCTGCCCTGTTCGAGACGGGCGTAGTAGTCCGTGCTGACCCCGGCCAGGTGTGCGACCTCCTCGCGGCGCAGTCCGGGGACCCGGCGCGCGCCGCCGCTGAAAGCCGCCCCTGCGTCCTCGGGACGCAGACGGGCCCGCCGCGAGCGCAGGAAGTCACCGAGCTCGTCGCTTTGATCCATGCACCCAGTGATACCACCACAGCGGCATGACGGGCCGGTGAGTGGACCAGCCAGACCTAGGTTCAGCAAGGCCCGCGCGAGGCGTCTACACACGTGTCCCGGGCGGGATGCTGGACGCAGACCGGGAGACAACACCGCCTCCACAGGTGGTCCTCGCCGGCAACGGGCCCGTTCTGAGAAACGGCCGCGCCCGGCCGAGCGGAACACCCGGTTCCCCCTCGTTCCTCACACGAAGCAGATGAATCATGCCCTTTGTGATCTACGTCCTTGGGTTGGGCATCTTCGCCCAGGGCACCTCGGAATTCATGCTCTCCGGCGTGATGCCCCCCATCGCCCAGGACCTCGGCATCCCCCTCGCCTCCGCCGGAATGCTGGTGTCCGCCTTCGCCATCGGCATGCTCGTCGGAGCACCGCTGATGAGCCTCGTCACCCTGAAGATGCCACGTCGTGCCGCGCTGGTCAGCTTCCAGCTCGTCTTCATCGCCGCACACATCGGCGCCGCCCTCGTCCCGCACTTCGGATTCCTGCTGGTCATGCGGGTGCTGTCGGCCATCGCGTACGCCGGATTCTGGGCCATAGCCTCGGTCGCGGCCATCTCGCTGGTGGACGCCGACAAGCAGGGCCGAGCCATGGGAGTGGTTGTCTCGGGACTGCGCGTGGCCACGATCATCGGTGTCCCGGGCGGCACCCTGCTCGCACAGCACGCCGGCTGGGAGGCCGCCTTCTGGGCCGTAGCCGCGATGACCGCACTGTCCACGATCGCACTTCTCATCGCCCTGCCCGGCGGCCGGGACACGACAACGGCACAGCCGCGTCTGGCCACCGAACTGCGCTCGCTGATGCAGCCACGGCTCTGGGTCGCCTACGCCACCACCGCACTGACCGTGGCCGCCCAATTCGCGATCTTCTCCTACCTCGGAGCCCTGCTGGAGGACGTCACCGGCCTCAGCACAGGCCTGGTACCCCTCGTGCTCGGACTCTATGGCGTCGGTGCGTTCATCGGCCTGACCATCGGAGGACGCGTAGCCGACCGCGCCCCCTTCACACTCCTGCTGGTAGGCATGGCCGCCTTCATCGTGGCCGCGATAGCACTGGCCGTGACCGCACATGTCGCATGGGTCACTATCGCCCTGGTGGTGCTCCTGGGGGCAGCCAACTTCGGCGTCACGCCCGCCGTCAACGCCAGGGTGTTCTCCATTCTCGGAGAGACCAGGACGCTCGGCGGCGCCGTGAACATCGCCGCCTTCAACATCGGCATCGCCGTCGCCCCCCTGGCATCCGGCCTCGTCATCAACACGGGACTCGGACTGGCGGGTACGGCCTGGATCGGCGCAGCCTTCGGGGTGGCCCACGTGGGCAGCGTTCTGCTGGACCGCCACCTCACCCGACGCCACGAAGCGGGAACCGAGGTGCCCACAACCGTCTCCGAACCGGAGCGCGTTGCCGTTGCCCCCTGACAGCTGCACCGAAACCAGGGTGCACTGTCCGGTCACAACGACACCGCCCCTGACAAGAGTCGCAGTGTTCGAATTATGTTCGATGAATTGTTCACGGGACGGTTAACTGCCCTCGGCAGCTGGAGGTGGGATGCATGTCACGAAGCGCCCGCATCAGATCCCCCTGCCTGGGGGAACCCGGCATCGAGGCTCTGTTCCCGACGAGATGGCGAGACAGTTTGAGGCGTCTGGTGAACCCCGGAAGCGCCGGGTGAGCACCATGACCCAGCGCGCCATCCTGCGCATCCACTTCCACCACGGCGGCAACGAGGACCTCTACCACCAGCTCCTGACCGTCCTCGACCAAATCTCCCCCCGCTGGCAGCCCCAGCCCCCCACCGCCGCCGACCACGACGTGACCGGCGCGCTGAAATACTTCGACCGCCACCCCCGCGATCTCGCCCTCCTCATCGCGCTCCGCGCCGCCGCGCTCTACGGCGTCCAGACGACCATCGGCGGCGGCAACTCGATCCTGATCGCCGCCATGGCCGCCGACGCCACCCCGCCCGGCCGGATCACCATCGTCGACCCCACCCCGGCCGCGATCGCCGCCTTCCTCAACCCCCGCCCCGTCCACGCCCTCTCCGGCATCGGCCCCGCCACCGCCACCCTCCTCACCCACCACGGCCTGCACACCATCGGCGCCCTCGCCGACACCCCACTGCTCACCTTGCAGCGCCTCCTCGGCAAGACCACCGGCCGGGAGATCGCCGACCGAGCCCGCGGCCACGGCCCCCGCCCCGTCACCCCCGGGGCCGCCCCCGCCTCCCGCGCCGCCCGCCACGACTTCCCGCACGACGAACTCGACCCCGGACAACACCGCCGCGCCCTCCTCGCCCTGGCCGAACAACTCGGCGCCGATCTCCGCCACACCCGCGACGCCGCCGGCACCCTCACCCTCGACATCCGCTACGCCGATCGCTCCCACACCACCCGCACACGCACTCTGCCCGAAGCCACCAACTACTCCGCCGCCCTCACCCAGGCCGCCTACCGCATCTACGACGACCTCGCCCTGCAGCGTGCACGCGTCCGCACCATCACCCTTCGCGCTTCCGGACTGCGTCCCGCAACCGAGGCGCACCAGCAGCTCCTCCTCGACGCGAGCGACGACAGGGCACGCCAGCTCGAGAAGGAGGCCGACACCGCCCGCGCCCGCTTCGGACCCGGCGCCGTCTTCCCGGCCTCCCTGGCCCCCTCACCCTGAACCGCCCGCACGCCGCGAACTCCACCGCACGGCCTCCCGGGCAAATCCCCCGCCCCTACGATGCGGTGGTGCGGAACACCAAAGCGTTCAAAGAAGCCGTCGCCGAAACCCTCGCCGAACTGGCCCGCCGGGGCGTGACCCTCGCCCCCGCGAGCGTCGAGGACATCATCGAGCGCAACGTCCAGGCAGTGGCCACCCAGCTCGGCATCCAGGTGAGATCAGCCTGGCGCTACTTCGACGCCTCCGTACTCGCCGACAGCCTCGCCCAGAGCGTGCGGGAATTCGAAGCCAGCAGCCCCGACGGAGGGGTCGGGCAAGCACCCCTGCCGCCTCAGGACAACCCCGAGCTGGCACTGATCCTCGCCGGCGTGCCGGATGCCCTGGCCCAATCCGGCGGAGACCTGTACGCCGTCATCCTCAACGTCGCCGTCAACGCATGGATGGCCGGCCACCTCCACGGCGAAGACGGCTGCGAGGGATGCGACGGAAGCCGCGGCCCCGCCGGCCACGACTGGCAGGCCCGCATGCGCACCCTCACCGAGATGCAGCCAGACATCACCAAGTGGTTTGACCGCACCGTGTGGACCACGGCGGTCAACGACGCCGGCTACACCGTCACCCGCCGCTGACCGCGAACGCTGGGCGAGCCACGCAAGTCACGGGTGGGAGCCTCGGGCCGACGTCAATGGATTACGAAATGAAGGCGCCGCTACAGAAGGCGTCGTCACGAGCCAGGGCCCGATAGTTCACCCCTTCCCATCCGTTGAGCTGGTGAGCGAGACGCGAATCGGCTTCGGCTGACAGGTAGGCCCGAACCATGTCCTCGCCGCCCGTGTCCAGCATCTCGGTGAGCTGCCGGCGGATGTTGCTAAGAAGCTGTTGTCTTTTCGGGCGTGATCGGTGCGTTTCCGCTGGTCGGGGATAGCAGTGGTGATTCCGTGGGAGTCGTGGCCTGTCGGGTCGTCG
>NZ_JBIBHY010000028.1:0-62755 GCF_042957285.1 Streptomyces sp. NPDC008092 | reverse complement strand
CGAATAGTCCTTCATCGCCATCGGCGGTCTTCTCGCTTCCTCCGGATCAAGCAGATCCAGTATCAGCGTGTCCACCACTCAGGGGGAGGCTCCGACCGCTATGCCGGGTTCATCGGCTGTGCCGGGCTGGATGGCCTTCTGGGGCACGCTCGCTGGAACCATCGGTCATGCCTCCTGTGGCATTCGGCGCATTGCCATTCATGTTGGAACCAGTCCCGGACATCTCGGGCCTGCGGCGTCCATGGTCACCTCCTAAAGCAACAGCACTTATATAAGTACTGTTACGGTGCGTCTCATGGTCAACCCCCATGCACTCGACCCGACGCAACAGAGCCGATGGCGGCCCCTGCGCCTGCTTCAGGCGTCCATGGACGCCGACATTGCCCAGGTCTACTCCGAGCAGCAGATCGACGGGCTCAAGCCCAGCTTTGTCATGGAACTGCTCCGGCTTCATGCCTGCGGACCCATGACCATCGCGGAACTGGCCGCGTCGGTCCAGCGCACGCATTCGGCGCTCAGCCAGAAAGTCGCCGCGATGCGCACGGCCGGCTGGGTCCAGACCGTCGTGGGCGACGACGCGCGCACCAGGAAGGTGACGCTCACCGACAAGGCCCGCCGCGTCGTGGACCGCCTGGCGGCGGAATGGCGGGCTACCGAGGCTGCCGTCGCTGACCTGGAGGCGGAGATTCCCTACCCGCTCTCCCAGGTCGTCACCGATATCGAGCGGGCTCTGGAGCGCAAGAGTTTCCACGACCGGATCGCCGAGAAGCTGGCGGAGGATCCCGCATGGGGCTGAAGCGCACGCTGATCGACGTGACTCCGTTACGGTCGTCACCGACGTTCCGGCGGTTGTGGATCGGGCAGACCCTGTCCGGTTTCGGCGGCCAGATGACACTCGTCGCCGTCATGTTCCAGGTCTGGGAGATGACGAAGAGCACCACGTGGACAGGCGCTGTCGGGCTGGCCCAGGCGATTCCCCTCGTCGCGCTCGGGCTGTTCGCCGGTTCACTCGTCGACCGGGTGGACCGCCGCAAGTTCTACCTGCTCACGGTCATCGGACAGGCCGCGTGTTCGCTCCTCCTCGCGCTCCAGGGCTTCCTCGGGCACGTTCCTGCCGCCGGTGTGCTGGCGCTGGTCGCACTCCAGTCCTGCTTCGGCGCAGGCAGCGGCCCCGCCTCGCGCACCTTCATTCCCCACCTCCTGCCCAAGCACCAACTGGCCGCGGGTTTGGCCCTGAGACGAATCGCCTTCCAGGGCGCCATGCTGCTCGGTCCCGCACTGAGCGGATTGCTCGTGGGCGGGCTGGGAGTTGGTGCCTGCTACCTGATCGATGCCCTGACCTTCATCGCCGCGCTCTACGGTGCGTTCGGCTTGCGGAAGATGGATCCAGGGGACGAGCCCGCACGACCCGGCATGCACGGAGTCCTGGACGGTCTGGCCTTCCTGGCGCGCACCCCCGTCATTCGCGGGGCCCTGCTCACAGACCTGGCCGCCACCGTGCTGTCGATGCCCGTCAGCCTGTTCCCCTTGATCAACGCCGAACGGTTCGGCGGCAACCCCCGCACTCTCGGACTGTTCCTCACAGCCATCGCCGTCGGCGGCGTTGCAGCGTCGCTGTTTTCCGGAACCTTCACACGGTTCCCCCGCCCCGGCTTGGCCATGCTTGGCGGATCCGCCACCTGGGGCGCAGCGCTGACACTGTTCGGCCTCTCGCCCAACCCATGGGCCGGTTTGACCTTCCTCGCCATAGCCGGCGCCGCCGACACCGTCTCCGTCGTCTCCCGGAGCACCGTCGTCCAGATGCACACCCCGCACGAATTACTCGGCCGCGTCAGCGCTGCCGAACAGATCGTCGGGCAAGCGGGACCCGACATCGGGAACATGCGCGGCGGTCTCGTCGCAGACGCCACCTCGGGAGCGGCAGCCCTCGTCAGCGGTGGCCTGCTCTGTCTCGGCGCCGTCGTCGTGGTGGGCGCCACCACGGCAGACCTGCGCAGTTCCTCCGCACCGCCCCATCCACACACAGCCGCAGCCGGCCCATGAGCCCCGCTCCGAGGCGCACAGTCACCGGTGCCAACCCTCGTGACCAGGTTCCGACCAACGTGTCACGGCTCATGTTGATCACCAGTCCTGAGCTCCAGGGCGGCCAAGCCATCATCCCGGGTGCGTTGCTGCTTATTCGGGGCTACTGATCCGCTTACGTGGCTATGGCGGCTTTCAGCGGGCTCTGTCAGCGATCACGGGGAGCCGTCACGGTCGGTCATGAGAGCAGGCTCATCTTCCTGAGCAAATCGAACTCGGCTCGGCCGTATAGCTGCCTTTTGATCTTTTTGATGCGATTCACGGCGCCCTCCGTGCCGCCGGAGCTCCAGCGGAGCGTGAGCCCGGCGATGACGGCGTCGAGATCGTTGGTGAGGCCGCGGGCGAAGCCGGTCAGTCCGGGCAGGTCGGCTGCGGCGGCCTCGTCGATCCAGGCGGGCAGAAAGACGCCGGTCTGCTGAGTGAGCATGTCGCCGAAGTCGCGCACGAGTTGGTGCGCGGTGGCTAGTTCGGGGCAGACGTCCAGCACCGCCTTGAGCTGCTGGTGTTCGTCCTCGGTGAGTGAGGTCGGGCGGCGGGTGAGCCAGCCGGTGACCTTGCGCGTGCTCATCGGCGCCGGGGGCGGCTGCGGGGTCCGGCGGGGCTGGTGAAGACCGTGCCGCGCCCAGTCGCGCAGCGTGGTGTAGGCGCCCGGCCAGCCGCGTTCGGCGAGTTCGCGATGCAGGGTCACGAGCGAGATGCGTCCGCGGGTCTCGGTGATGCGGCGGGTGAGGTAGGCGTGGTGGACATCGAGGCTGCTGCCACGTCGATTGCGCCCCGGGGAGACCTGCCGCCAGTGCTGGGCGCGGGCGTACCGCTGCACGGTGTGCCGGCCCCAGCCCAGGTGGCGGGCGATGGCCCGGATCCCCATGCCCTGCTCCAACAGGCCGTGGACCAGGGCGTGATGAGCCTGCAGCCGTGCAGCGAGGCGTCCGTCGCCGGGCGATGTCGCAGTGCGCGGTGACGGCTGCGGGGACTCGGCCACAACCGTCGCCGGTGGCGGTACGGTGAGGCACGAGCGGTGCGCGGCGACGCATTTCTCGACGGCCTGGCCGATGTTCTGCCACAAGTGGAAGCGATCCGCGACCTGACGGGCATGGGGCGCTCCGGCTGCGGCGCCCTCGGCGTACGCGCCGGCCCGGTCGCGGCACACGACCTCGACGCCAGGGTGCGCGAACAGCCAGGCGGTCAGCGGCCCGGCCTCACGGGTGGGCAGCACGTCGATGACCCGGTGCGTTTCCCCGTCGATCAGCACGGTGGCGTAGCTGTGGCCGCGCTTGATCGCGAAATCGTCGACACCGAGCACCCGAGGAGTCCCGTACGGCGGGTCGGGCATCGCCCGCACCCGCTCCAGCAGCCCCATCCGCCCCGCGGTGATGCCCAATGCAGCGGCCATACGCGCTCCAGCACGGCCGGCCAGAGCCAGGGCGATCACGTTCAGCAGCGTCCCCAGCCGATCGGTGCAGCGGGCATACGCACTGGTGAAACCCGGTATCTGCTCAGCGAACGTCTTCTGCCCGCACTTCGCGTTCACGCAGACGAACCGGCGGACCTCCAGCACGATCCGCACCTGGCAGTGATTCTTGAGCGTGTGCCACCGATGTTTGAGCAAACAGCGGCGAGGCCAGCCTTCTCCACAGCGTGTGCTTCCTGCCCCGCTTCGCCGCCGCCCTTGCTCGGGGGCGAGGCCGCCTTCGAGCAGGGGAGTCCGTCCCATCCTCCGAAGGATCCTGGAGAGCCCGGCGGCAGCCACCGCCCGGCTCCAACCGGGGCCGATCAGCTACCAGGGAACTCGTCATCGGGTAGGCACCGGAAACTCACGCTCCGCTCGACCTCGTGATCGCCGACTCCCGCGAGCAGGGTGAGACTGTGCCGACCCGGGCCCGGGCTATCCGTCCAGACTTCCAGGCCCTCGCCCACCTCCTGGCCGTCCAACAGCCAGCGACACTGCGGCGCATCGACCGGGCGGCCCGCCGAGTCCGCGACCCACGCCGACAGCTGGAACGTGCCCTCGGCCAGCAGAATCGCCCCGTCTGCCGGGTGCAGAATCGCAACCTCAGGCGGCCGCCGGGGTACGGACACCGCGACGGGCTCCGACGCAGCGGTGGAAAACCCATCGTGGACGAGTACGCGGATCAGCACCTCGCCGTCGGGTACACCCGCAAGGCCGAGCCGAGCGTGGCCTCCGCGCAGACCGGTCGCGAGGCCGTTCCATGTCGTGCCTGCGTCGGACGACCACTGCGCCCACGTGCCGGTGTCACGGTCGCCACCTTCCCAGCGCAGCGTCAGCCCCTCCTCGGTAGCCTCGGCCTCCACTCCGCGGGCCTCGGGGCCGGTTTCGGGAGCGTGCCGCTCCCACACCGTGTGCTCGCCCTCGTCGATCGCCAGCGCGGCTCCGAGATCGACATCGGGCACGTACACCTCGAACACGTACGGTGCGTCGTCCCCGTGGTCGTCGCAGCGGCACGAACAACCCTCCCCTTGAGGGGACAGGCGGCGGACCACCGCACGTGACAGCGTCTGCGCGTCGGCGTCGACCAGGCGGGCGGTGAGCGCCGTCGTGCGGCCGGGAGGCTGTCCCATCACGGACACCCGTGCCACGGACAGCACCTCGACCCGGCCCGGCTCGCGGACGATCCCGGTGATCGCGATGATCGGCTTCAATGGATTCAGCCCCCCTTCACGCGGGTCCCGGTAAAGGCCCTCAGGAAAGTGAGGAAAGTCCTTCGACCGTAGCCGTAGCCACGAGATGTCTCCCCGCACCCACTCCGCACCGAGGCGCGGGTGCAGGATTAGCCGTTTGTGCTGGTAGAGAGACATCCACTTCGGGCCGCAATAGGACATGTAGTCATGGGTTTTTGCTGGCGGCATGACGGTGCCGTCGGCGATGTCCAGGCCGTATTCGCCGATCGACGCCGGGTCGTAGGGCTCGTAGGTCGGATAGTTCGGGTCGGTCGCACCGGCATCTCCGCAGGGTGTGTGGGCGAATCCATACCCATGCCCGATCTCGTGCATCAGGGCGAACTCATCGCCCACCATTGCTGCCCCGAGACCGGCGGTCCCACAGCCGGGCACGTTGAGCGGAATCCCTATGGGCAGCAGCCCGTAGTAAACGACGTCGGACTTGTTGCCATCATTGTTCCGGCCATCGGCTAGTGCTGCGAGCAGCGCGTCCCAGTTGGGAGAACAACAGCCAGGGCAGGAGCGCGAGTCGTCCAGCGGGCGGTCCCACGTGAGCTCCCCCGTAATGGTGAACTCACCGGTCGCCTGCACCGGCATCGCGCGCAAGGCAAACGCGGAGGTCGCGGCGAGGTCGGCCAGCTTGGGGGCCGGTAGATCGAAGGGGGTGGGGGACGGACCCGCCGTCGAGGGGCCTTTGTAGTGCACGGGGATGCCGCGCACACGCAGGGTCTGGCGGAGTGTCGCGTCGATATCCAGGGTCTGGGGGAGGTACTTCGTGCCGTCCTCTCCCCAGATGCGGACCGTGAGCCGCAGGTCGCCCCAGAATTCGTCGGAAGGGATGACGAAATTGAGGGTGTCTTGGATATCGGCGCGCTCGGTCGCGTAGTCGGGCGTCGAATGGGCGGTCACGACACCAGGCCAGAGCGCCTTCCATGACATCGTCGAGGGCGGGTACTGAGAACTGAGCCGGCGACGACGCTGGATCTCTAGCGCCCCGACGATGCCCGGTTCGTCGCCGGACCAGCTGCGCACGTAGACACGGACCCACGCAGCCTTGTTCGCGATCAGGCGTACCGAATTGTCGGGCCCACGATCGGACGGATCGGTCAAATGACGGTCCGCTTGGTAGTACTGAATCGACTGTGTGACCTCGATGCCTTCGATCCAAACGGGCAGGATTAGCGGCACAAACGAGCCCAACACGTCCGAGAGGCGCGACAGCAATTTGAAGTCGGACATGGCGACCTCCGGTTCGGTGCGTCGACGGCGCCGCCGACGTACCCATGCAAGTGGGAGACCTGCCTGTGCGGTGGGATTCCGCCCGTGTGTTAGTGCGAAATGCCGCTTACGGAGCACTCACCGAGGTGGCTAGCTGTGGCGGCATCCCGCGACGCCTGGCGGCATATCCCCACGCTCACCTAACCGCGCAGCTGTCGTCCTACATGGCACGCACCCCGACGGGAGAGGCGTGCCCACCCCCTGGGACTGCACCCAGCGGTGCGCGCCTGCGCGGCCATGGCCCACCCTTGCGCCGGGCTGTTCGCCTTCCTCATTACGAGACGGGCCGACGCCTGGCACACGTTCGGGTACCCACCTGGGCGAGGTGAAGAAGCCGCTTCCCACTCCTGCTGCTCAATCTTCGATGGCGCGGACTCGCATCCATCAAGGTCCGATGGCACGCAGGCAAGGTTCGCTGTCACAGGACAGTCACACCTGCCCCTACACGCGCCTAACTTCCTCACCTTGAAAATCGAACACATGGTTGAGTCTAGCCATGAGTCTCATGCCATACCCGCCCGACCTCATACGCGTTCAGCACAGGTGGAACCGCACCTACGCGGCTATGGAGCGCCGACCGATACAGACGGCTGTGCTCCGCCGCGACCTGCACGTACTGAGCGCCCGGCTGGCCACTCACCCCTTCTGGCGCTCGGCGGCCGGCCGGTCGCCGGCGGCCCGGGTCGACCTCCGGCGGCACGTCTGGGCCCTGGAGGAGGCGATGGACAACCTGACGGATCAGCAGGAGCGCATCGTCGAGTGCATCAGGGGCCACGAGGGGACGCCGTCGATGAGGGAGATCGGCGAGAGCGTAGGGCTGGCCAGCACGGCGTCGGTCGCCTACCAGCTGGAGCGTCTGGCCGAACTCGGCGTCATCAAGCGCGGCCCGGAGGAGCGTGATGGCCGGATCCGCCGCCGCCCCATCACTCTCTGCTGGTGACCAACGCGTCCCCAGATGCACCCATAGCACCGCAATACGCCCCAGTGCTCCAACGCCTCCTCCGGAGCCGAAGACCGTACGGCCGTGGCAGGCAGCGACTGGCGGCTGCCCTCGGGGTTGGCGGGCTTCCTGGCGCGCCGGTCTCACCCGTCGGCAAAGCCGATCATGACGGACCAGCCCGCCAGGACTTGGACGACAGAGCCCCGGATTCCGGGCTGTGGAATCCGGGGCTCTGAGTCATGGAGCGGGGTGGAGTGCGGGTCAGCTCTCGGTGGAGTCATCTGTGGGGCTCTCCGTGTGGGGGTGGCGTGCCAGGAGGAGAGCGCCTCCGCCTGCTGCTGTCAGTACGGCTGCGCCGCCGATCAGCCACGGTGTGGCGTCGGCTCCGGTGTGGGCGAGGGAACCTGTCGGCGCCTTCGGCGTCGAGTCGCCGACCGACGTCGCCGCGACGGATGAGGAGTCGGGCTCCGGTGTGTCGCTGCCCGAGGCCGACGGCGTGGTGCTTCCGGTACCGCTTCTTGGCCTATCCGGACTCGGCGGGGAGTCGGTGGGCTGGTGCGTCGGCTTGTCTGAGGGATCGGGCTTCGGATCGGTGGCCGTCTTGGCGTTGGTGACGGTCACGGTCACCGGGGCTCCGGGACCTGCGGTGAACGTCTTCGTCGGCTTGTGTAGGCCGTAGCCGGCGGGGGCCTTGATCTCCTTGACCCAGAACTGCGTCCTGCGGCTCGACACGGGCAGTTCGCCGGGGGCCGTGCCCTTGGCGCCGGTGGTCAGGGTGAGCAGCGTGGAGGTGCCGGTGCCGATGTTCACGGTCGCGCCGGGCAGGAGCTTCCCCGTCTCGTCGTCCTTGGCCTGCAGGAGGACCTTGGCGGTCTTGAACGGGTCGGTGATCGTCAGCCGGGTGGTCGCGCCCGGGGTGACGATGACGTCCTGGTCGGCGACGACCTCGTGGAGCGGGCTGCCGGTGGCCGTCTGCTTGAGCCGGTAGACGCCCGGCGCGAGGCCGGGGAAGGTCAGCTTCCCCTGGGCGTCGCTGTGTCCGCGTCCGGCTTCCTGGCCGGTGGAGCCGAGCAGCTGGAACACCGCACCGGGTACAACGTCGCCGGCCGTGTCCTTCGTGGTGATCTCGACGCTGCCCGCGTCCAGGGCCGGGGTCTCGGCGGGAGCGGCGGAGACCGAGGGGGTCGCCTCGGAGGGCTCGGCGCTCGCGGCCGGCGCCCAGTTCAGGATGCCGGCCGCCGCGACGGCGACGCCAGCAGCGGATCGGGCGCGGCGTGCGTGCACGAGGAAGAGGACTCCTTGGGACTGGGGACGGGGAAGGTCATCGAGTGTGGCCGGAGACCGGGGCAGGAAGCGGCGGGGCGACAGGGGTGGTGCCGTTCGGCTGCTTGCCTGTCGGGGTGGCGACGTAGAGGGCGCGTCGGGTCTGGACGGGGACGTCCTGGACGGTGCGGTGCAGTGGGTCGGTGGAGATGAGCGAGGCGGTGAAGGCCGCGACGAGCGTGGTGGGCGTCCGGAAGGAGAAGTCGGCCTTCCAGTGCGGTTCGCTGGGGTGTCCGCCCCAGGCTCGCCAGGCCGGCCCGTTGGAGCCGCTGATGTCGTAGCGGTGGCGCACGCCGCCGAGTCCTTCCGGAGTGAGGAAGGTCTGTGTGCCGTCGGTCTTGACGTCGTGGCTCCAACCACGGGTGAGCAGCGGTGCGTACACCTCGTGTAGCGCCGTCTCGTCCTGGAACAGCCGGTCCTGGTCGCTGTGCCGGTCTTCGAGGTAGAGGTCGAGCAGCTCGGTGTGGACGTCGTGGACCAGCTCGGCGGGGATGGTGGCGTCGAAGGTAATCCACCAGTCCGATGGGAGGGACGGGGCCCTGTGGGCGGTGATCATCCACGTGCCCTTGCCGGGCTTGTCGGGCTGGGGGTCGTAGGTGGTCTGCAATCGCAGGCACGGGCTGAACGCGGCTGCCGGACCGTGCTCGGTCTGGGCGAACGGCCAGCCCTCGTCGTAGGGGAAGGCCCACGTGGTGCGCGGGTCGACGACGCCGGGCCCGGCAAGGTGGCGGGGAAGGACCTGCACAGGGTGGGCCGGGTCGAGGTTCTCGAAGGGGTGGGTCATCACGGGCAGGGCTCCTGCTGAAAGGTACGGAACGGCTGGGCCGGTGGTGTGGGCCCGGCTCAGCGGGCGCGGGTGCCGTTGCGGGTGGCCAGCGCGGCGGGAGCCGGTTGCGCAGATCGACCTGCGGCGCGGCTCGGGGCGGAGGTGTTCCAGGCGCCGGGGAACCAGACGGCGGTGTACTGCTCGATGGCGTCGCGCAGTCCGGTGGTGACGGCTCCCTCCCACGGGGGCCGTCCGGGGCGGTGGTACGTGCCGAAGGTGGCGTACTGCTTGGTGTTCGGCGGGGTGTTGGTCGCTTCGTCGCGGCGGTGGAAGGTGCCGTGGTGGAGGAAGCTGAGGGCGACCGCATCGATCTCGCCGCGGTCCCGGTGGATGACCGCCAGGCGCAGGCCGCCGTAGGTGTCCGCGTGGATGGTGCCGGTGAAACTGATCCGCAGCCTCAGCGGTTGGCCGGGGACGGGGGTGGCGAAGTAGGTGTTGCCCACGACGGTGTGGTCGTGGAAGGGGAGGAACAGTTCGGCGAAGAACTCCGGGGCCTGCAGGGACAAGATCGATCTCCAGTAGGGGGTGGGCTGGGTTCTATCGGCGAGGGCCGGGCAGGGCTGGTCGGCTGGTGGTGCTCCAGCGCGGGATGCTGGACGCGGGGAGCGCGGCCGGGCGGCGGGACGCGGCGGCCCGCTGCACATCGAGTGGGGTGGGGGCCGGCGGTCCGGGCGGAAGGATCGGGGTGAGCTGGGCCAGGCCCTCGATGTAGCTGAAGGTGTCCTCGCGCCACCGGGGCAGTGGAGCCGGATCGGCGACGCACGCGGTGACGGCCGTGAGCAGAGCGACGGGGGTGTCGGTGCTGGCCGTGGCGTACCACAGGGGCCGGTTGGTGGAGTTGCCCGCCCACATCTGCCAGCGGGCGTCGCGCGTGGTCAGTTCGGCTTCCGGGTCGAGGTCGCCGGTGGTGAACTCCAGGCCGGCGAGTGCGTCCGGGGCCTGGATGGCGAAGACGCCCCAACGGGGGCGGTCGATCTCCCAGCCCCCTTTCAGGAGGGGCACGACGGCGAGGAAGGGATCGTGTTCGTCGCTCCCGGAGACCGGCCGGGCGAGGTAGGCGTCCGGTCCTTGCTGGTACGCCGTGGCGAGGGCGGTGGTGAATGCCTGGACGAACTCGGTGGGGACGCGGTCGTTGAAGCAGACGCCCCAGGTCGGCGGACCGAACGGGTCGCGGTAGGCATTGATGCGCCAGAGCCCGTCGTCCTCGCCCTCGGGAAGGTAGCCCAGGCGGACCTTGCGGTCGGGTGCGTTGACGTAGACGTTGCCGAGGTCGTCGTGGTGGAAGTCCCAGCCGAGGTCGGTGAGGGGGGCGAGGGCGGGGTCGCCGATTCCGGTGGTGGAAGCGAGGTGGCGCGGGGAGACGAAGACGTCTCCGTCGATCGTGCGCAGGTCGTCGTGAGAGGTCACAGGTTCCTGAAGGGGAGGGCGCGGATGGTTCAGGCGGCGAGCATCAGGGATTCCTGGAGGGCGTCGCTGGAGCCGGTGTAGTGCAGGGTCCGCAGGCCCGAGCGGGAGGCGGACTGGCAGTTGTCGGCGCGGTCGTCCACGAACAGAACGCGTCGTGGATCGCGAGCTCCGGTGACCCGTATGGCGTGTTGGTAGGCGGCGGGGTCGGGCTTGCACACCTCAAGGCTGGCTGAGTACAGCGCCTGGGTCATCAGGCGTCGCCACCCGTGGGTGTCGAGGACGGTACTGAGATGGGCGGGTGCGTTGGACAGCAGCACCATCGGCAGTCCGGTGGCGTGGGCGCGGCGCAGGACGGCCAGGACGCTCTCGTCGGTCTCGGTCCACATGTTCGTGTCCGCGGCGAGGAGTTCGCGCAGCAGGCGGGGGCCGGGGTGGGCGCCGAGGACGCGCGCCCAGTACGCCAGGTCGCTGAGCTGGCCGGCGTCGTAGAGGTCGCGGGCGTTCCAGAAGGCCCGCTGGAAGCCGGCGAGATCGTCTTCGGGCCAGGAGGCGGTGCGGGCCAGGCTCAGCCAGTGGGCGCGGGTGGGCTGTCTTCCGATGACGCCGTTGTAGTCGAGGATGACGGCGTCGAGGCTGGTGGGGTGGGTCAAGGGGCGGTGTTCTCCAGGGCACGGCGAGCGAGGGCGGCGAGAGCGGCTGCGAGGAGGGCGGGCAGCAGCAGGGCCGTGGGCAGGGTGGTGAGGCTGGCGAGGGCGCCGATGAGGGCGGGGCCGGCGAGCAGGCCGAGGTAGCCAGTGACGGACACCGTGGCGACGGCCCTCGGACCGTGGCTCCCGGCGGCGGTGATCAGGCAGGGGACGGTGCCGGACAGGCCGAGCCCGAAGACCGCCCATCCGGCCAGCGCCGCCGGCACGCTGTCGGCCAGGACACCGGTGGCCAGGCCGGTGGCGGCGACCACCGCGCCGGCGCGGACCACGGCAGGGGCGCCGAAGCGGGTCGTGTGCCGGTCGCCGGTCAGCCGGCCGATCGCCATGCCGGTGCTGTAGAGGGCGAAGGCACTCGCGGCGAGGGCCGTACCGGCGTGCAGGGCGTGCACGTGCACGGCGGCCCAGTCAGCTGCCGCTCCCTCCCCCAGCAGGCTGGCAGCCGCCAGCGCACCCAGCAGCCACACCCTCCCCGTCGTACGGTGCCTTCCCTCGTGCGGGCTCAGGGGTATGGGGTCGGTGCCGCTCACCGTCAGGGTGCGCGGCACGGCCGCGAGCACGCCCACCGTCAGTGCGGCACCGACCGCCAGGAACAAGGTGCTGTGGCCTGTGCCGGCGGTGGTGGCGGCCAGGGCGGCGCCGCCCAGCGCGCCGATCGAGTACGCGGCGTGCAGGGACGACATGATGGGCTTGCCGTAGGCGTGCTGGCAGCGGACGGCCCCGGTGTTGGCGGCGACGTCCAGGACCCCGTGCGCGGCGCCGAAGGCCAGCGCCGCGGCAAGCAGCGAGGCCAGCGTCCGGCATTGGCCGAGCACGGCGAGGGCTGCCGCCAGTGCGACCGCTCCGCCGATCAGGAGCACGGGAAGGCGTCCGGGCCGGGCGAGCCGGCCTCCGGCCTGCAGCCCGGCGACCATGCCGGCAGCGGCGGCGAGCAGGACGAGGGAGAGGCTGGCGGTCGTGAGGTGGGCGGCGTGCTGGACGGCCGGCATCCGGGCGCCCCAGACCGCCATCACCACACCCAGACCGAGGAAGTAGCCAGTCAGCACGCCACGGCTGCGCCGGAGGGATACGTCGCTGTGGCTCATGCAGGGCGCCCTCCAGCGACACGCTCGTCGGCCGGGAGGGGCTGTACGTGGATCCGGGTGCGGCGGACCGCTTCCTCGGCGCGGGCCTGTGCGAGGTCTGCGCTGGGCGCGGTGGTGATCAGGTAGCCGATCCGCGCGGTCCACATGTTGCCGCCGTCGGCCGGAAGGAGCAGTTGGTCGCCGACCTGGCGTTGGAAGTGCACGCGGTGCAGCCAGTCCGGGGTGGCGTCGAAGCCGAGGTGGAGCAGGGTGCCGGAAGTGTCCGGGTAGAGCAGTTGGATCGCGGCGGCCGAGGATCTGGTCGGGGTGAGGTCGGGGGCCCGGCCGCAGGCGATGTCGGCGGCGGCGCGCGGCAGGTCGATCCCGGTCGCGAGCCGGACGAGGTGGCCGATCATGTCGCCGCCGATCCGCCCGTTGACCTCGACGAGCCGCGGCCGGCCGTCGACCATGCGCATCTCGACATGGCTGACGCCGTCGGTGATCCCCAGTGCGCGGATCGCGGCCCGCGCCGCGGGGGTCACGACGTCGAGCAGCGGGTCTGCGGCGTCCACGCAGTGGGCCAGTTCCTCGAAGAACGGCGGAGCGCTGACCGTCTTGCGGGTGACCGCGACGACGGTGGTCTCGCCGCGGTAGGTGACGCACTCGACCGACGCCTCGGGCCCGTCGAGATACTCCTCCACGAGCACGCTGGTGGACTCCCGCCCGAGCCCGGCCGCGTGGTCGGCGAACGCGAAGGCCGCGGTGAGCTGTTCGGGGGTGTCGGCGCGGATCACGCCGATACTGGCCGCGTGCGCGGCGGGCTTCAGCACGAGCGGGTAGCCGATCCGCCGGGCCGCCGTCTCGGCCTCGGCCAGGGTCCGCACGCTCACCGAAGCGGCCGATGGAACGCCGTGGCGTGCGAACAGCGCACGGGAGGTGGCCTTGTTGCGGCACGCCTGCATGGCCTCCGGGGCGGTCGTGGGCAGGCCGAGCTGGCGGGCGAGGCGGGCCACGGGCACGAGGTACCACTCGGTCCAGGTGAACACCCCCGCCAGGTCGTAGCGTTCGGCCAGAATCCGGCCGGCGGCGGACAGCGCGGCCTGGTCGGCCGGGTCGCAGAGGACGACGCAGTCGCGCAGGTACGGCGTCTCCCATGACGGTTCTTCGCTGGTGATCAGGACCACGTCATAGGCGGCGGCCACGGACTGAAGGCAGTACGCGCGGTATGCCTCGGCCTCCATGTCGGCTGCGGCAACGACGAGGACGACGGGGCGGTCGGACAAGAGCAAGCTCCTTGGGTGCGGAGGAGGGAGAGGCGCGGGGAGAGCAGGCGAACCGCGGTGGCACCGGGACAGGTGCACGGTCGGCCCGGAGGGGTGGGGCCTGGGGCCGAGGGCGCTCACGCAGGCGGTCTTCGGCCGGCGGAGGGCGCGAAGGAGGTGGAGTGGAAGGGGTGTCAGGCAGCGCGGCGGCGGCGCAGTTCGAACACGTCGGCCCAGTGGGGGTGGTTGTCGATCAGGCGGAGGGCGTAGAGGGCGGTGTATTTGTTGTTCAGCCCGGATACGCCGTACGGAAGTTGGCGGCGCAGGTCCTCGAACAGGTCCTTCAAGTTGACGCGGGTGGCGCCGGCGGCCAGGCGGCGGGCGGCCATGGGTTCCAGAGCGCAGTAGACATGCGGCTTGTGGGCGTCGAAGGCGGGAGCTGCTCGGTGATGGTGCGGCCGGTCGCGCGGTGCGACCCGAGGGCGGCGATGGACATGAAGTTCTGCACAGGCTGGGGCGCAGCGGGTTCAGGTGCGCAGGGCGGGATCGGTGCGCAGGTGGGCGAAGGCGCAGAGCAGGCCGAGGGCCTGCAGGACCGCGCAGGCGGTGATGACGTGGCCCAGCGCGTCGGGCGGGGTGAGCGCGGTGAGCACGCCGGCGACGGGAAAGGGCAGCAGGAGGATGAGAATCGTCGCCGACAGGGTGCTGCCGAAGCTGTCCGGAGGGATCAGCCGGGAGCGCAGAGTACGCAGGACGACCGCCAGGCCGCCGTCGGCCGCCATGAGGACGGCGACCAGGACCAGGTAGGACAGGTAGTCGGGGGCCTGGGCAGCGGCGAGGCAGCCGAGCGAGGCGAGGGCGGCGCAGGTGGCGCCGACCGGCCACAGGCCGAGGCGCTCCAGGGCGAACCGACAGAGCGTGACGCTGAGGAGCGTCGCTGCGGCAGCGGCGGACCAGACCAGGCCGACAGCGGTGGTGGACTGCCCGAAGTGCTGGACGACGATCACGGGGCCAGCCGCCTGGAACAGGCCGGTGGCCAGGTTGGACAGGGTCAGCCCGGTCACGAGCCAGCCGAGCGCGGGCAGCGAGCGGATGGTGCGCCACCCGGCGAGCAGTCCGGCGCCGGACTTCCCCTTCTGCACACGGGCCGGTGCCACAGGCGAAGGCGGGGTGCGCAGGGCGAGCAGCGCGGCAAGCAGCGACAACACGGTGATCACCGCAAGCATCAACGGCGGACCGGCGAACAACAGCACGCCGACGAGCGCCGGACCGACCAGGGTCGCCGTCTGGTCGATGGCGAGCAGGACGGCCTGCACACGGTGGGCCCGCTGTCCTGCTCGGCGTCCGGCGGCGGCGCCCGCGGTCTCGGCCGCGATATAGCTGAACTCGGTGAGTACGCCGGTCGTTGCCGCCAGCACCATCACGGTCGCGCTCGCTACGGTGCCGGACGGGTGGAGGTAGAGCAGGATCGCGCCAGCGGCCAGAGCCAGCGCCCGGCCCAGGGCGGCCCGGTGGAAGACGACCGAGGCACCGCGCCGGTCGACAACCGATCCGGCCCACCCGAACGCAGCAAGCCGCGGGATCCATTCCAGAGCGAAGGCGGCACCTGTCAGCGCGGCGGATCGCGTCGTGGCCAGGACCAGCAGCGGGATGCCGTAGGTGGACATCGCGAACGCCAGCGCGTCCGCCGTGCGCGGCAGGTAGATGCTGCGCAGCAGCCCGCCGGTGTGACGCGCGTACCGGGGTGTGACCGCTGTGCTCACGCGACCGGCTCGGGTTCGGACACCCTGGCTACCTGGGGGTTGTCGGCCAGCCACCGGATCAAGAGCATGTGGAGACGGCCCAGACCCGCCGCGCCTCCGTCGCCGACCAAC
This sequence comes from Streptomyces sp. NPDC008092, assembly GCF_042957285.1. Classification (NCBI taxonomy): domain Bacteria; kingdom Bacillati; phylum Actinomycetota; class Actinomycetes; order Kitasatosporales; family Streptomycetaceae; genus Streptomyces; species Streptomyces sp. NPDC008092. The sequence goes on along the minus strand of NZ_JBIBHY010000028.1, from coordinate 47,316 downwards.
GAGGACGGGTTGTCGGCGGGCTCGGCGGTGAGCGATGGTGTCAACAGGTCGAGGACGTGCCGGATACGGCTGCTGAACTCGCAGACGGGGGCGGGGACCGTGTGGCGCCGGGCCCAGCGGGCCATCGCGTCGTACAGATCGGCCAACTCCGTTCCGGTCTGGGTCAGTTCCAGACCGGCGCCGGGCGTGATCCGGATGAGACCGTGGGCGTGGGCCGTGTCGGATGCGCTGCGCAGTTGGTGCGCGGAGAGGTCGGACAAAGTTGCGGCCAGCCGTCGCGGCGGTATGGCGCCGTTGTCGTCGATCTCGGTGACCAGACGGACCAAGGGCCGCGAGGCGAGCAGGTCGACAGCGCGCAACGCTTCGGCAGAGGTAATGGCGGTGCTCATCGGCGCGGGCCTCCCACCGGGATGGCTGCCTTGGGATGGGCGGTCGCGGCGTGCGAGAAAAGATCCCGGTTGTGCCAGGCCGGAGAGGACTGGGGTGTCCGAGCGGGCGGGATAGCGGTGGAGGCCGGCCTCGACTGGCTGCTGATCCATGGCCTCGGCGCGGGCTTCGCCTGCGAGTGCCCCCAGACCGGGTGCTGGGCGGCTTCGTCGAGGGGCTGCCCGGCGGACCAGGCGGACAGGGCGCCGAGCACCGGGCCCAGGCCATCACCAGCTGCGGACAGCCGGTAGGGCCGGCCCATGCCGTCGGTGTCGGCCAGGCCGTCGGCGACGAGCTGCCGCAGCGGCGGGTAGATGTTGGTCCAGTCGCTGCTGGGCATCACGATCCGGGCCAGGGCCCGGCCGCTGACCTCCTCGCGGGACTTCAGCACCCACAGGATGGCGGCGGCGTGGCGCCGGGTGAGGAGGGTGAGGCTGTCCTCGATCTGCTCGATCGCGGGCAGCGGGCCGTCCGGCGTCTCCAGATGCTCCTCGGCCCAGGTGACGATCATCGGCAGCACCGGCAGCAGAGCGGCCCCACGCTGGGTGTGGCCGTAGGTCACATGCCGGGCGTCATGCTCAGCGCGCTCGACAAGACCGGCGTCACACAGCGACTTGATCTTGGGGTGGAGCTGGCCGCTCTGCAGCCAGGACATCTTGGCCGCCAACTCGCTGTAACGCAGCGGCCGACCCCAGAGAGCCAGCAGGATCCTCACGTTCCAGCGCGGGGTGATCATGGCGAGGGCCTCGGTGACCCGCGCGATGTCGGCGTCGGTGTCAGGGGGCAGAGCGGTGGTGGCCAAGGGAGGAACTCCTGGGTGATTGAGAAGGGGGGCGCCTGCGAGTCAGCGGCTGTGCACCGGGCTCGGCGCCGCATGAGGCGGAGCCGGGGCAGGCGGTGAGGGAGCCGGCGGGACAGACGCCGGGGCCGGGGCGCGGGCCAGGCTCTGCAGGACAGCGGCGACCGCAGTGGCTTGGACGTCGCGGACGGCGACGGCTTCGGCAAGCCGACGGGTGCCATCGAGGAGGTGGGACACCTCGTGCGGGCCGATCTGCCGCTCGGGATGGACGAGCCGGGCGAGGTGGCCGCGGTGGACGTCGATGCCGCGCTCGGCGAGGGCGAGGCCGTCGTACATGCCGAGCAGGGCGGAGAGCATGCCGGGCGGCTGGTCGCGTGCGTGGGCTGCGAGGTCGGCGAGCGGTGCGCCGTACAGGTCCTCGATCCGTCCGGCTATGTCGGTGGACGTGAGGCGGGGCAATCGGGGACTTTCACGGTCGGCGGGCCCGGGCCGCCCCGGCACCCGGCGGTGCCGGGGCGGCGGAAGAAGGCACGGCTACGGTGGCCTTGAGCTGCGTAGTGCGGACGGGACGGGCCTGCTGGGCGGGCGGGGGCATGGTGCGCAGCAACTCGCCGAGGGCGGCGCGGTAGCTGTCGCGGGCGTCGAGGGCTGCCTCCAGCCACTGCGCATCGAAGCGGAGCTTGTCCGCCGATAGCTCGCCCATGTCGCGGTCCGGGTCCATGTCCCTGTGCACGCGGTCGCGTACGCGGGCAACCTGCTCCTCCGTCAGGGCGAGGAAGGAGCGCAGTTCTAGGGCACGGGTGAGCGCCGGTGAGGCATCGCGGCCGACAGCCGACTCATACAGTTCCGGAACCGGGGCCCCGAAGACTTGCTGCAGGTCTGCGTCCATGGTGCTGGCCCTGTCCCGGCTCAACGCACGGGCCTTCCCGGCTGCCCCGCCGACGCGGGTGCCGGTGTGCCCGCAGGCCGGTGGGGGACCCTGGTCTGCACCGCCTGCCCGGTGCGGGGGCGCAGGCGGGCGAGCCGTTCGGCGGCGGGACCCTTCTTCCCCGGAGCGTCCGGGTCGAGGAGCCACCGCATGACCATGGCCCGGCCGTCGCGGGTGGTGACGGCCGCGTTCACGCGGTGAGCGAGGCCCATCGTCGGGTCGTCGACCTCACTGGGCTGCGTCTCCAGCGCGGCAAGAAGGTCGTTTTCCGCGCGGTCGACCACGGACTGGGCCTCTGCGAGGAGGCCGTGCCACTTGACGACATCGGTGGCGGCAGGATTCGCCAGGGGCGCGGCGGCGACCGCGGCCTTCAGCTGGCCGATGTCCATGCCGAAGCGCGCTTCGATCCGTTCGGTGAGTACGCCCAGGACATCCTTGACGTCATCGGATATGCCGTCGGACAAAGCGAAGACTCCTGTTCTGGGATTCGGGGTGGAGCGCATGCGGAAGAAGCCTCCGAAGAGACGTACGGATTTCGTGGATTGGCGCTGCGGGGAGGTTGTCCCAGCGGCTATAAGAATCCGGAGAATCTCCGGTTTGGCTAACCGGCGATCGTCGGCTATGTTGCGCCGCCCGCGTGGGGCTGAGCACTCAGCGCGAACGGCCGGGCGAGGGCGAGGCAGCGGCCTTCGCCACACCGGCCGGGCGGCTGGCGGCGGCCGTCGGACGGACCGGCGGGAGAGGACCGGCCTCGCCCATGAGGCGGTCCTCGCACCACTGCAGGGCCTCACCGGCCGTGTCGAAACCGCCCTCGCGCAGGGTGTGCGTCCACGTCTCGGTATCGACCTCTTCGACCACGACACGGAACGGCGACGGGGCACGCTCGTCCAGCGCTCGCAGAGCCACAACAACGACCATGTCGTCCAGGTCGTCGCTGGTGTAGGAGTAGCCCATGGCGTAGTGGTCGCCGTCGTCGGCGAGGCGTCGCCCCAGTGCTCGCGTGGCCTCGTCCGCCGGCGGCGGGCCGCTCAACTCGGAGTCGAGGCCGATGGCATCGGGCGGGCAGCCCCGGTGGATGAGCCAGGACTGCGCCATCGCGGGCAGCGGCAGCGGTCTCTGCTCGAAGGTGAACGTCTTCTTCTCGTGGTCCCGTTGCAGATAGACGGCAAGCACCTGGGGCAGGCCGGGGTGTCCCCATGTCGCGGTACGGTCGAACAGGACGTAGTAGCTGTGAGGCCCGTCGTGATGTTCGGCCATGAGGACGAGCATGTCCTCGTGGACGCCGACGTTGCGGTAGAAGTCGAGGTACTTCTCCTCGTCGGCGTCGAGGTCGTCCAGATCGAAGTCGACCTGGGGGATGGGCTTTCGGAACGGCGCCGGTTCGGTGGGAGACAACAAGGGCCTTTCGGTGAAGATCAACGTCGCTGCGCCGGAGTCGGCGGCGATGTGCCGGGTGGAGCTGGGACCTTCGGCGCCCGCGTCGCGGGGATCCGGCGAGCGGCGAACAGCGCGGCTCGTCCGGCGTCGGTGAGCGTGACCGGCTGGCCGGCGTGCACGGGGTGGCCCGTGTCCCGGACGACCAGACCGGTGTCCTCCAGCCGGAGCATCTTGGCGTGCGGGATGTGGGTGCCGGAGGCTGTCGTGACGCTCATCTGGCCGGTGAGCAGGTGTTCGTAGAGCTTGGCTCCGTCGGCGATGGCGAGCAGCGCCGCCTGGTCGTCGGTCGAGAGCTGCTTCGCGTCGGGCGCTGCTGTGGCTTCGATGGGTTTCAGGGCGGCGAGCACCGCCCGGGCGGCGGCGTCCCGCGCGGCGGCGGCCTCTTCCAGCTGCTCCACGGTGCGGTCGATGCGTGTGAACAGGGCGTCATCGACGTCGAATTCGCCGCTGGAGAGGCGGTTGAGGATGCGCAGGTAGAAGGTGACGCCGGTCTGGGCCGTGTCCAACTCCCGGTGCCTGTCGACCAGATGGGCGTGGGGCTCGTCGAGGACACCACGGTCGCGGAAGTCCCACAGAGTGTCGATGTGGTGGCCGGTGACTGCTTCGATGTGGTGGTCGAGCGGGGAGACCGTTCGCCGAGCTGCGGGCGGTGCGGGTTCAGGGGGCATAGGCGACGCTCCGTTGCGTTCAGCGGGCGGGATGGTGCGCAGGGTTGGGCGCGGGACGGGGCAGACCCGGTGCCGCGATGGGCGGCCGGGCGGGCCGGGGCACAGGAGTGCGGGTGGTCAGCTGCGGGGAGCGGGAGCGAGCCGCGTGGGTGCGGGCGCTCAGCGGCCGACGGGCCATCCCCAGGCGGCGACCGACCTCGTCGTAGACGTCGTTGCCCGCGCGCGGCCGGATCGCGACGACGTGGATCTCCTTGTGGAGAGCGGATCCCGCAGGCGCCGGGCGGACGGCGTAGACGACGCGCCAGTCCTTGCGCGAGTCCACGAACAGCTTCCTGAAGCCCTCCAGGTCACCGTCGAGACGCAACCCGAAGCGCTGCGCGTTCACGACATCCTGCAGATAGACGAGGGCGAGGTCGCGGATATCGCCGGGTGCCTGGAGAAGATCGGTCAGCGCCCGGGGATCGAAGCTCAATCCGAAGGCGGGCTGTCCCCCTCCCCCGGTCATGTCGCCAGCTCGTACGACTCGGACGTCCCGGCGGCCTCCTCAGCGGTGACCCTCTCCACACGAACGGACGGCGGCGGGCCGGGCAGGAGTCGGTGCGCGGGCCGGTCGGGTGAGGTCATGCAGGCAGACAGCGGGCCGCCCGGCGCGCGGATCGCTGCGACCGCGTGAGTGAGGAAGTCCCGGTGCCACACGAACATGCCAGCCAGCCCGGCTTCGGGATCCTTGTGCTGCTGGTAGGCGAGCCACAAGGCATGCAGCCAGGCCACGACGTCGTCGTGCTCCTGCCACTGCAGGCACCAGGGCGCCGCGGTGGTGACCTCCGCCCCGTAGACCGGGAGGAAGAAGTCGTCGACCCAGTCGGACAGGGCGTCGAGTTCGTCCTCGCGTTCCTCGCCGTCCAGTTCCAGGATCGGGCGGGGCTCCGGCGGAGCGGCGGGAGCCGGCCCGCCGAGCCCCGGCATACCGAAGGCCGCAAACGGGGATCCGCCCGGCACGGGGGCGGACGCGAGATGGTCGAGCTGCTGGGCCTGCTGCGCCGACTGCTCCATGAGCCGCCGGACGCTCGCCTCGATCCCCTCCAGTTGCGGGTCCGGAATGCGAACCGGTTCCAATTCCCCGCCGTCTGCGGGTTCTGCGGATTCAGGCATGAAAAGTACGGCCTCCTACGAGACGCGAAAAGACAGACAAGCGGGATCCTTGACGTGCGGCCCGCCAGCGAGCTCAAAACATGCCGGTGGACTCCGGCGAAGGCTGAGAGGATGCGCGGGTTTCCGGAGCGGAATTGGCCGGAGTCGCTTAGACGGTGAGAACCACGTCGTCCTGGGTGAGCGTTTCACGGAGGGTTTCGGTGAGCCGGTCGGCGGCGATCGACGCGTAGTGCTCGGTCTTCTCCACGCCGATGAAGTCGCGGCCTTCCAGCAGGGCGGCGACGCCCGTGGAGCCCGAGCCAGCACAGAAGTCGAGGACCGTGCCGTCCTCGGGGCTGATCTTGACCAGCTCGCGCATCACCTCGACCGGCTTCTGCGTGATGTGCTGGCGCTTGGCCCCCGAAGGCTGCGAGGCACTGTAGAGGCCGGGCAGGTAGACGGGGTTGCGGGAGCCGTCGATCGCTCCCTTGGACGCCCAGACGATGAACTCACAGTTCTGGGTGAACCGGCCCTTCTGGGGCCTGGCCTGCGGCTTGTGCCAGGCCAGCACCCCGCGCCACAGCCACCCAGCCGCCTGGATCGCGTCCGTCGTGATGGGGAGCTGGCGCCAGTCGGTGAACAGCAACGCGGTGCCGCCACTCTTCGTAAGGCGGTGGGCCTCGGTCATGATCTGCGTCAGCCAGAACCCGTACGAGCGGCCGTCCATGTTCTCGCCGGTGAAGTCCGGCAAGGCGTGCTGGGCGTCGGCGGAGGTGTACTTCTGCTTCGCGGAGCGGGTGGTGCGCTCCTTCGCCGTCCGACCCCCCGAGTTGTACGGCGGGTCAGTGATGACGGAATCGACACAGCCGTCCGGGAGGCCGACGAGAACACTCAGGGCATCACCCTGGTGCAGGGAAAAGGGCAAAGAGGAACCCCAATTCGGGTACGGAATCACAGAGGGAGCTACCCGTCTCGCACGGGAGTCCTCGCGGGCCGGAAGCGGGCATGCAAAAGCCCAGGGCCACGGACCGAGGAGGGCGAGAGGGAGTCCAAAAACTGTAGTGGCGAATCCGTCGACGGCCAAGAAGTGCGTTCCTGAGGTGCCGGATTCCGGCACCTCACGCCGACTTTTTGGTCAACCGCCGATCCGCGCCTACTGTTTTGGAACCGCCCAGCGCACACCGCCGCTGGCTCACCCCCCGCCACCCCTCACGGAGGCAGCCCGTGCCCCGGCACACCTAGCTCACGGCCCGGCCTCGCAGAGCGAGCAGCAACTCGCCCGCGCCGGCCCGTCCCGATCGCCCTCCCCGGCCGCCGTGTCCTTCCCACACGCCTCGCGCTCGCGGCTCGCCGGACACCGAATCCCGAAGGACACGTTCATGACCATGACGTCTCGCTACCCGCCCCGGCCCCACATCGCTGACCGTCGCGTGGTCCGCACGGGTTGAAGGCGCTCGCCGCCGGCATCGGCGTCGTCTTCCTCTCCCCGATCCTGATCGCCGGCACCGGCATGATGCTGGCCTCCGCCGCCGACGCCGTGCAGAGCAGCAGTTCCCTCAGCACCTGTCTGACCGACATCGACACCACCAAGGTCGCCGAGCAGGTCACCAAGATCCTCAATGGCGCGTCCGGCAAGGACGTCCACGTCGAGGGCCTGGACATGCCCGCCGAGCAGGTCCCCAACGCGGCGACGATCGTGGCCACCGGCCTCTCCCTCGGCGTCCCCACGAAGGGGCAGATCATCGCGCTCGCCACGGCGATGCAGGAGAGCCGGCTGCGCAACCTCAACTACGGGGACCGCGACTCGCTCGGCCTGTTCCAGCAGCGCCCTTCTCAGGGCTGGGGCAGCGCCCAGCAGATCCGCGATCCGGTCTACGCCTCCGAGCAGTTCTACCAGCATCTACTCAAGGTGGACGGCTGGCAGCAGATGACCCTCACCCAGGCCGCCCAAGCCGTGCAGAAGTCCGCACTGCCGGACGCGTACGCGCAGTGGGAGAACCTGGCCACCGCACTGCAGGCTGCCATCGCCAAGACCTTCCCCGGCAGCAACGACGCGCACGGCAAGGATGCGGACCAGGCCGAGCAACCGGCGACCGGCACGAGCGGCTGTACTGCGAGCGAGGACGGTTCCGGGTTCGGCCGTATCCCCGAAGGGAGCGTCCCCAAGGGCTACAAGATCCCCGCAGGCGCCGATCCGACGGCGCGCAAGGCCATCACCTGGGCGATGCAGCAGCTCGGCACGCTCTACCAGTGGGGCGGGTCCTGCACCAACGCGCACGGCCCCGACCCGATGGGGCGCTGCGACTGCTCCAGCCTGGTGCAGCAGGCATACACCCACGCCGGCGTCACCCTCACCCGCACCACGTACACGCAGGTCAACGAGGGCAACGCGGTCTCACCCGCCCACCTTGAGCCCGGTGACCTGATCTTCAGCCGCGGCACCGCCGCCCGGCCCGAGCACGTCGGCATGTACATCGGCTCGGGACTCGCGATCGAAGCGCCGCGAACCGGCAAAACAGTGCGCATCACCGCGCTCGCGGACTGGGACATCCTCGCCGCACGGCGCGTCATCTGACCCCCGGTACGCCCCGGCGCACCGCCCCCGGCCGGGAAGCCCCTGGGCTTCGCCAGCACTTTCACGGCCGAACCCCGCAGGACCCGCGGTCCTGACCACCCCATTCCACAGTACGGAGCATTGCCTTGACACCCCCTCACCGCGCCCAGCGTGCCATCGCGGCAGCCTCATTGGCCCTGGCCGTCGCCGTCGGCGGCCTGGCCACCGCCTCCACGGCACAGGCGTACGACACCGACACCACCACGATCAGCTGCAGTGCGGTCAAGGTCCGCAAGGCTCCGTCGAAGACGTCGACGGTCGTGGGCATCGGCTACCGGCACGACAAGGTCCTCTACGACCAGTTCGCGTACAAGAAGGCCGAGAAGACCTGGTACACCCGCGGCACCGTGACCCGGAAGTCCGACGGCAAGAAGATCCGCGGCTACATGATCTACAACTGCGCGAACCCCTACCAGACCAACCCCGCGCCGAAGCCGTCGATCCCGAATTAGAGCACCCCGGCCACCGCCCCGGAGCGTGACCTACTGCTCTGCCGCCGGCAGGGCAGTCCCCGGCCTGGCCGGTGGTGTCACCCCGGCCTCTGCACACCATCTGCGCGTCCTTGTGCACGTCAAGCCGCCGTGCCGCCGATGTCCACCCGGCCGGCCGTTTCCCACACCGTCGTCGGCCTTCCTTCGCGAGGCAGTCGCCTCGCGCCTCCCCCTTCTCCCGTCGGCCCCGCCTAGCCGTCGTACGCAAGGAGCCCCTGCCACACCTATGTCCGTCCCTCTCGCAGACCGCGTCATCCAGCTCGCCTACGACCCGGGAATCACGCCCAAGGGCGGCGGCCTGCCCGGCCTGAGCGTGGTGAAGAACGTCGTCAACTCGATCAACCTGTTCGGGATCATCGCCGTCGTCGGCGCCCTCGCCGTCTCGCTCAGCGTGTGGGCCTGGGGACACCACACCGGTGGTCACCAGGCCGAGGCCAACGGCAAGAAGGGCGCGGTCGTGGCCGCCGGCGCCGCCCTCGGTCTGGGTGCCGCGAACGGGATCATCGCCTTCTTCTCCGGACTGGGGTCGCAGGTCCACTGATGCGAAGCCAGCTCCCCTCCCTTTCGCTGTCCTCGTACGGTGCGAGCTGGCCGGTCAACCGGCGCATCGCGATCGTCACCTGCGCCATCGCCGTCCTGCTCGCCCTCGCCTCGATCGTCGCCGCGGTGACCGGCAGCGGGAACGGCCACCCAGCTGCGGGCACCGCCGCGCCGGCCCCGGCCGGCAGCAGTCCGTCCTCCGCCGAGACCTCCCCGAAGCCGTCGTCCGGGACCGGGCCGTTGTCGAGGCCCCCGCAGATCGCCGATCCGGTCGCCTTCGCCAGGGCGGCGGCGCAGATGCTGTGGTCCTACGACACCCGCGCAACCAGCCGCGACCAGCAGCTCGCCGGCATGCGCGCCTGGATGACCCGGGAGGCCAAGTACGCCGACTGGGCCTCCGTTGCCGGCCAGGTTCCCGATCCGGTGCTGTGGTCGCGGATGGCCGACCAGGACCAGCACGCCACCGCCCACGTCACCGAGGGCCACTACCCCTCCGCGTTCAAGCAGGCGCTGGCCGACGACCCGTCCGCGATCACCGAGGCGTACATCTACGTCGTCACCGTCAACGGCACACAGCAGGTCGCCTGGAAGAAGGGCGGCAGCGGGGCCGAGGAACGGGCCGTGACCCTCGCCATCCAATGCCGCCCGAACCACGACTGCACCCTGGCCGCTATCGCACCGAGCGTCACCCAGTGACCCGCGCCTGAGAAACGATAAGGAGGAGTGACTCCCCGTGGGTTTCTGTGACTACCCCCTGGCCGACAAGCTGTGCGACGTCGGCGACGCGGTGGATTTCGCCTCGGATCCCGGCAAGGCCATCGGTGACTGGATGGCGAAGTCCGCCGGCGAACTGGCCGCCGCCGCAGCCGATCTGGCCGCCGAGGCGGTCGACACCACCACCAAAGTGGACCTCAACGCGACGTGGTTCGTCGACAACTACGAGACGCTGCTGCCGCTGGGCCTGGTCCTGCTGGTCGCGACCTTCTGCGCACAGCTCGTGCGGGCCGCCGTCCGACGTGACGGGCAAGCCCTCACCCAGGCATTCACCGGCACCGCGTCCGGCGTCCTGTTCGCCTTCTGCGCCCTCTCCTTGACCACAGTGGCCGTCGAAGTGGTCGACGCCGTCAGCGACGGCCTGTTCAAGACCGCCCACCTGGACATCGAGTCGGCCGTGCGCCGCATCGTGGAGGTCAACCAGATCGGCTCCCTGTCCGGACTCGGCTGGCTCGTCCCGGTCGTCGCCGGCCTCGGCGCCGCCATCGGCGCCATCCTCTACTGGTGCGTGATGATGGTCCGCAAGGTCGGCATCCTCGTCATGGTCACCCTCGCCGTGTTCGCGTCCGCCGGCGGCGGCTGGGAAGTCGCCCGGCGCTGGCGCAAGGGCTGGATCGAAGCCACCGCCACCCTGGTCGTCTCGAAGCTGCTGATGACCGTGATCTTCGTGCTCGGTATCGCCGCCATGGGCAAGACCGAGGCCAAGGACGGCATCGCCGCCCTCGCCGACGTCATGTCCGGCATCGTGATCATGGTCCTGGTGCTGCTGTGCCCGTACGCGGTCTTCAAGTTCGTGCACTGGGCAGCCGACGGCACCGACGGCGAGTCCATCCACCGTGCCGGCGGCGCCGGAGCCCAGATCGCCAGGGCACATGCGGAGAAGGCCGCCCGCAAGGCCGCCGCCTCGGCGGCGACCGCCGGGACCGGTGGCGCTGCCGCCGGCGCAGATGCCGCACCGCAGGGCCCAGACGCCGGCGGCGGTTTCCCCGGCGACATCGCTTCCAACCCGACCGGCGCCGAGGGCAAGGAGGGATCGCGGAACGGCGGAACGGGTGTCTCGGCTGGCGGCGACGCGATCAAGTCCGGCCTGGAGAAGGCCGTCCAGCCCGCGCCGACCAGTGAGTCCGACGACACCAGCGGCCAGGTGGGAGGCAGACCGGGACCTGGCGGATTCGCCACGAGTGCCGCGTCTGGGCCGAGCGGCGGATGGCAGTCAACTCCGCCGGCCACGACCCCGCCGCCGCAGGGTGCACCGCCGTCCTCCGGAACGCAGAACGCCTCGTCAAGCGGGGCGAGCGGCCCCTGGCTGCCGCCTCCGACCGGCCTCTGATTCTCTGACCGACTCCCGGGGGCGGGATGTGCAGCTCGCTCCCGCCCCCGGGTTCCACCCGCGTCTCCAGGACTCGCTCCTTGACTGATCCCTCCGTCGCCCCGGTCACGGTGAAGTTCCCGCACCGTTCCCGCCGCGGCATCCTCCTCGGCCTTTCCTGGCCCCAACTCGCCCTCGTCTCCTGCACGTTGACGCTGCTGCTGATGACGGTGATCTCCACCGGGCTGCTCGGCGCCGTCGCCCTGGCCCCGCTGTGGGCCACGGCCGGTGCCCTCGTCACGATCCGCCGGCACGGCCGCTCGCTGATCGACTGGGCGCCGATCGTCGCCCGGTACGCACACCGCCGCCGCACCGGCCAGACCCTCTGGCTCGCCCGGCCCGTCACCCGGCCCCGGCAGGACGGCGTCCTCCACCTGCCCGGTACCGCCGCGTCCCTGAAGGTGGTCACCCCCGGCGACTCCGCGAACGGCGCCGCAGCCGTCCACGACCCGCACCGGCAGACCCTGACCGCCGTCGCCCGCGTCACCAGCCGTGCCTTCGTTCTCCTCGACCCCGCCACCCAGAACCAGAACGTCACGGCCTGGGGGCGCGCGCTCGCGGGCATCGCCCGCACCGGGCACATCTCCACCGTGCAGGTGCTGGAGCGCACCGTTCCCGACAGCGGGGACACCCTCACCCGGCACTGGCTGCAGACCGGGCAGCCCCAGGCCCCGGTCGCGGGGCAGATCTACTCCGAGCTGGTCGCCTCGGCCGGCCCCGCCGCAGCACCGCACGAGACCTATCTCGGCATCTCCCTCGACCTCAAGGCCGCCCGGCGCCTGATCAGCCAGGCCGGCGGAGGGCTGCCCGGGGCGTTCACCGTCCTGGAGCAGACCACCGCCTCCATCGCCCAGGCCGCCCGCAGCGCCGGGCTCCAGGTCACCGGATGGCTGAGTGCGCGGGAGATCGCCGCCGTCATCCGCACCGCCTACGACCCCAAGGCCCTCGCCGCGCTCCAGCACTGGTCCGAGACCGGTCGCGCCGAGGCCGACCCAGCCGCGGCCGGGCCCGTCGTCCAGTTCGAGGAGTACGACCGCCTCTCCACCGACAGCGCACGGCACGCGACGTACTGGGTGGAGAACTGGCCTCGCACCGAAATGGGGACCGGGTTCCTGCACGGGATCATGTTCACGGCCGGCGTGCGCCGCAGCCTCTCCCTCATCTATGTGCCGCAGGGGCTCGAATCCGCGTTGCGGGACGTCCAGCGGAAGAAGGCGGCGATCATCGCCGATGCCAACGAAAGGGCCCGCCGGGGGCAGGTCGACAGCGAGGAAGACTCCGTCGAGTACGCCGACGTCAAAACCCGCGAACGCCAGCTCATCGCCGGGCACGCGGACGTGGCCCTGACCGGCCTGGTCACCGTGACCGCCGAGACCGACGCCCTCCTGGAGGCCGCCTGCGCACAGATCGAGACCCACGCCGTCACCTCCGGCGTCGACCTGCGTCGCCTCAACTACCAGCAGCCGGACGCTTTCGCGCTCGCCGCGCTCCCGCTGGCCCGCACCGCCCTGTGAGCCAGGGCCGTCCCCGGCCTCCGGACCCTTATTCATCCCCGACGGACCGCCCATCGCCGCCCCCTGCCTCCCGGCAGGAAGGATCACCGCCCTTGCCCCCTCGCACACCCCCCCAACGACGCGCACCCCTACCTCCGCGCCGCGAGCGCCGGAATCCGCCACCACAACCGGTCCCTTGCCTCGCCGGACGCGGCCCCGCCCCGCCCCGGCGAGCGGACCGTCTGCACCTGGACGTGCTCCACGCCCACCTCGCCGCCCTGCTCCAGCTCCTGGACCGCCTCGCCGAAACCACCCGCCCGCCGCACCCCGCCGCCGGCCGTCACCTGGCGACCGCGCACACCCGCCTCTGGCAGGCCACCAGCGAGGTCCACTCCGCCTTCCACCTGCTGCCCGCCGACACCGCAGCGGAAGAAGCCGAGGTCAGCGCGTGCCATCCCGAACGGCTGCCCGAGGGACCGCCCGTGCTGACGATCTGCCAGCGCCACCTCGCCGCCGGGCATGTCCTGCGCCGTAAGACCACCCCCACCGACCTCCGCCCGCACACCACGGCCTGCGCGCGATGAACACCACCCGCAGAATCGAGGGCCTCCGTTGAGCCACCGGCCCGCCCTACGGGCCCGCCGCGCCTCCGCCAGCCCGCTCTTCACTCCTCACGGCGCCGACCGTGCCAGCCGCAAGGCCGCGCGTCGTCAGCTCGCCGAGGCCACCGCCAAAGCCCGCGCCGAAGCCACCGCCCACCAGAGCGGCAGCACACCCGCCGAGCATCAGATGCCCACCGCGCTCCACCCGCCAAGCGGGCGCCCCGGGCCCGCCTCCGCCCGCGGGAAGCGGCTGAAACTTCCCGCCCACCGCATGACCACCGCCATCGCGGCCGGCGCCTATCCGTTCCTCGCTGAGGGCGGACTCGGCGCCGAGGGCATCTACATCGGCCGCGACGTCCACGCCGAAGCCAGTTTCGTCTTCGACCCGTTCGCGCTGTACGGCTGCGTCGAGGGATTCACCAACCCCAACCTGCTGCTCGCGGGCGTGATCGGCCAGGGCAAAAGCGCCTTGGCCAAGTCCTTCGCGCTGCGCTCGGTCGCCTTCGGATACCGCGTCTACGTACCGTGCGACCCGAAGGGGGAGTGGACGCCGGTCGCGCAGGCCCTCGGCGGCCGGTCCGTCGCCCTCGGTCCCGGACTGCCCGGACGCCTGAACCCCCTGGACGCGGCGCCACGCCCGGCGAGCGTGGCCGAGGCCGACTGGGTCGGCGAGATCCGCAAACGACGCCTGCTCCTGCTCGGCTCCCTGGCCCGCACCGTCCTGGGCCGGGACCTGATGCCCATGGAGCACACTGCCCTGGACGTCGCCCTCGACGCCGTCGTCACCCACGCCATGGCCCATGGCCGCACCCCGCTCCTCGGCGACGTCGCCGCCACCCTCAACAACCCACTGACGCTCGACGAGGCCGCCGGGATGATGTCGGGCCAACTCGGCGACGCCGCCCGCGACCTGGCCCACGCGATGCGGCGCCTCGTCCACGGCGACCTGGCCGGCATGTTCGACGCCCCCTCCACCGTCGCCTTCGACCCGACCGCGCCGATGCTCACCATCGACCTGTCCCGCCTCGGCGGCAGCGGGGACGACACCGCCCTCGTCCTCGCGATGACCTGCGCGAGCGCCTGGATGGAATCCGCCCTCTCCGACCCGTCCGGCGGCCGGCGCTGGATCGTGTACGACGAGGCATGGCGCCTGATGCGGCACGTCGGCCTGCTCCAACGGATGCAGGCCCAGTGGAAACTCAGCCGCGGCCTCGGCATCGCCAACCTCATGGTCATCCACCGGCTGTCCGACCTGCTCACCGCCGGCGACGCCGGATCACAGGGCCGGGCCCTGGCCGAAGGACTCCTCGCCGACTGCAGCACCCGCATCATCTACCGCCAGGAGACCGACCAACTCCACGCCGCGGCCTCCCTGCTCGGCCTGACCTCCGTCGAAATGGACGCCATCGCCCACCTCAACCGAGGGCGCGGCCTATGGAAAGTCGCCGGACGATCTTTCATCGTGCAGCACCTCCTCCACACGTACGAGCTGGCACTCTTCGACACCGACGCCCGAATGCATATAAAGAATGCAAAAGACTCATGACACCTGATATCCAGCGTGAACTGATCCCGCGCGCCACCACCCTCCACCTCATCGACGCGCTCAACGCCGTCAGGGGCAAACTCTCCGGCGGGTCCGAGCAGTGGGAGTTGCTGGACGACACCGGTCATGTCCCGGCCTCGCCGTCCTTCACCGCGCTACTCCGGCACGTCACCGACGCACAGGCGCTCGCCCGTGATGTCGTCCAGCTGACTGCAGACTTCGCCCGGACCACCTCCAGTACGAACCGTGCCGGCAGCGCCGTCCTCGCCCATCTGGCGTCGGCGGTCACCCTGTCGAGCCAGGCCGTACCGCACTTCGCCGAGACCGCGCAGACCGCGCTCTCACTGCCCCGGTCGCACAGCGAGAACGACAGATACTCCCGGGACAACCGCATGGTCATCGAACACGCGACGGCGCGTTCCTATCTGCGGCGCGCCTCGGAGTCGCTCGGTGACGCAGTACAGGAACTCACCGACCACCTCGACTTCCACCGCTTCCTCCTCACGCCCTCCCACCGCCAGAGCCCGGTACCGCCGCCCAAACCGGACGGTCGCCACCGCTGACCCGAGCCGACCCCCACCCCTTCAAGGAGTCCTCTGAACCGCCCCGCCCACTTCAGCGACGCCGACTGGGCCGACTACCAGCAGTGCCAAGCCGAGCACGACGACCTCATGGCACAGAGCGGCCAACGCGAAGCCCAGATGGAGCACGGCCTCATCGCCGTCTGCGACGAGTACGAACTCGATTTCAGTCCGGTGCCGAAGCCGCAAGCCGACCCCGCTCGCCGGATACCTCCGCCCCACCGCCCGCCGGCCTCCCGCAAGAGGAACCGTGGCCGCTGACCAGCAGAGCACTCCAGACTCCCGCCGCGCGGCTCCGCTCGCGCCGCTTCCCGACCACCGCGACGTGAACACGCCGTGGTGGCAGGAGTTGTGGCGTCGCCACGCGCACATCACCACGCCGTTGCGAGAGCGCGGGCTGGAGTGCGACATCGAGTTCGGCCTCAGCGCCTACATCGTGCGCGTGGCCCTTCCCGACGACAGCTACCTGATCATCAGCCCGCCGCAGGAGCCGCCCTCCGAGCGCCCGCCCGGAGACCCCGAGGGCTGGATCGTGACCCGCGAGCACCCCGACGACAAGAGCCTCTTCGAGGTCCTCTACGACTCGGCTCCCTCCGACGACCCCGGTGCCTCGCAGCAGCCCGAGGCCCGCCACGGCGGGAGGGCCCAGCCTTTGGTCGAGGCTATCGACCATCGCCTCGGCCGGCTCGGGCTGCTGCCCCATCCGGCCTCGCCCACGGCCGTCGGACTCGGCCTGCAGCACCTGCCCGGCATGCCGCCCGCGCTGGAGTCGGGAATCAGCGCTCCAGCGCATTCGACGCCCCGCCCTCCTCGGCGCTGACCCTCCACGCCGATAACGGGCAGCAAACCCCCAGCTACTCCGGAGTCTCCCCTGCAGCATCCCGATTTCGAGCTGTACGACAACGTCGGCCGCACCGTGGAGCAGATCCGTGCCCACCAGACCGGCTCGGCCACCACAGACGACCTGCGCCGGTGGGCCCGGCGCGATGCGGAAGCCTTCCGCTCGCAAAGTCCGCTGCCGGCCGCGACCTTCCCCACGCCGGACCTGAGCCCGTACCGCCAGGCATTGGACACCGCCGACTCGCCGGCGGAGTTCAGCACCGTCCTCAACGCACTGCTGGACGCGGTCGAGCCGTTCCTCGCAGAGGTCATCGACCACCTGGCCCTCAGCGCCCGCTGGAAGAACCAGAACCGCGGCGCGGAGACCGGGTCACCGCCGAAGCTGCTCCGCGACGCGGCCAGCCGCATCGCCTCCGCACTCGCCATGGCCGCCGAAGCCGACCTGAAGATCCTCCGGGCGCACTACGACCCGCCACCGGATCCCGACCCGCTCACGCAACGCGCCCGCACAGCCCGCGGAACACTGCCGCCCCCGCCCCCGGCTGCGCCGGGCGGCCCCAGCCGATGACCTTCACGAAGCCCGCGCCGGAGACCGCTGAGACCCTCACCCTGATCTTGTACTCCTTCGGGATCGTGGGCGCCCCGTACGCGTCGGTGCCCGCATGGTGCTGTACGGCTGCCGGTTCCAGTACCGCCCGCACGAAGCCGCGTTCGTCCTGCCCGACTCCTGCAGCACGAGCGACCACGCCCTGCTGATCGAGACCGCCGTCCGGCAGCTGACCACTCAGGGCATCGGCGTCAACTTCCGCCACGCCACCCCCACCAACCGACGCCCGGCATGCCGCGCCCCCGCGCCGGCCCTCGGCTCCGGGCCGACAGCGGGCACACCGTCCGCGGCCCGGCGGTAGACCTCTGTTGCCTGCTGAAGCTGCCAGCGACCTCGACGAGCGGATGCTGCTGCACGACGTGGCCGACCGGCTCAACTCCATCGCCGACCAACTCCCGCTGCCCGACCAGATCCGCGCAGACCCGGTACTCAGTGACCTCCTGGACGACGAAGTCCGCCACCTGGCCCGTCTGCTGGGCTACCTGGCCGGCCAGCACGCCGTGCGCCACCGGGCTGCCGCCCGCTACCCCTACCAGGTCACGGCCGCCCAGCGCCGCCTCGCCGGCGGCCTCGCCCGCGCCGCCGAGCCCACCGGCGCCGCGCTCGCCTCGCTCGGCGCCGCCGTCCACGTGCTCGGCAGTCTCGCCGACCTCAGCCACCAAGCACCGAGCCCCGGCCAAGCCCGTGCGATGAGTGCCGGCCACCAGCGTCTCACCGTCTGCATCGCGGAGACCCGTACGCATCTCGCCGAGGCCGCGAAACACCTGCGGACCGCCGCCGACACCCGGCCCTCACCCTCTGCCGCACCACCCGTACCTGCGGTATCGGCGGCCCCCACCCGAACCCACTGACCGTACGCACCCGGAGCACCACATCCCCCAGCACACCCTCGCCCGCCGCACCGTCGCCCTGCTCGCTGCCGCCATGGCGGCAGCTCTCACCGCCACCGCCTGCACGACCAAAAACGACGCCAGCACCACGGTCAAGACCGCCCCCAGCGCTTCGCCCTCACCGACTGCCCTGCCGGCGCTGACGAAGAAGGAAGCCCTGGCCCAGATTGCCCACTACTCGAAGATCAACAACGAGGCGAACAAGCACCGCAATCGGGCACTCCTGGACACTGTCGAGGACGGACCGCTGTACGCAATGTCGGTGGCCGACTACAAGGAAACCGAGGGCCTGCCCCAGGCCGAACGCGAGCCGTACAAGCCGTGGTCCTACGACCTCGCCGCAACCGACGTCTACGTCCCCCGCTTCCGCTCCGGCCAGCAGCGGTGGTTCGCCGCCGTCGCCCGCAGCGGCAAGAAGAAACAGTACGTCCGGGTGATGGTCCTCGCCCAGCATGCGAGGACGAAGCGGTGGGAGATGGTCGCCGCGGTCGACCTCGACGACCCGAGGAAGTTCCCGAAGATCTCCCTCGACGCCGACGGCTACGCCACCGCCCTGGACGCCAACGCCAGCAAGAACGTTGCAGCGCCGGTCACCACCCTGCGCACGGCCGTCGGCGACAACTTCGCCACGGGCGGCGACCTGAGCGGAAGGAAGGTCTTCACCTCGTCGAAGGCGTCCGCCCGGCAGATCAAGGCGCACGACAAGACGGTGCACAAGTTCGGCAGCCACGGCATCACCGCGTTCTCGGCCGCCGTCCCCGAGTTCACCGGCAGCTACGCGTTGAAGGCCGCCGACGGCCAGGCCCTCGTCGTGTTCGCCCATACCCACACGCAGCGCGACACCGTCTTCTCCGCCTTCGAGATCACCCCGGAGAAGAACGACCGCGCCTGGCTCGGCACCACCAACAGCCCCTACTTCAGCTACGAGTTCACCTGCTCCGACGTCGCCGCCGTCCCCGACACGCCGGGCAAGTCGACGCTGCTCGGCTACACCTGCCGCCGCACCGACGCCCACGGCATGACCGCCTCCTCGTGACAAGCAGCACCGACGACCACTCCCACGAGGAACCTCCCGTGCATCTCACCGAGTTCGCCCACGCTCTCGCCGAACGGCTGCCGGGCTGGCAGCCCTCCCCCCACACGGTGCTCGTCGCCGACGACCCGGCGGGCGCACGGATGTGGGACAGCGGCCCCATGCCGTACACGGCCTACGAAGCCGACGCCCGGCGCACCGTACTCACCCACCACTGGGGCCTCCAGCTCTACATCCTGCCCCGCCCCCACCGCCTCAGGCAGTACCTGGTGCTGCCGATGCTGCCCGCGAACACCAGCTACTGGCATGTCCGCGGCATCCGGGCCCCGCGCGGCATCGCCGTTCCCGACGACCCGATCCGGGCCGCATCCGCCCTGCACCGCCGACTGCTGCTCGCCTACCGGCTCGCCGCCCCCACCGCGATCCGGCGCAGCAGCCCCGGCCACATGCAGGTCCACGTCGCCTTCGACCACCAACAGCGCCCCCGGATCCGCTCCGGCTACCTCGGTGCCAACGCCGAACTCCTCGCGCACGGCGGGTTCCTCCTCGACCCCGCGACCGGCGAGTGCCACCTTCCAGACGCCCTCAGCCCCCAAGAAGTACGGCGCCACCTGATCACCGGCCTGCAGCGCCTGCGGCACCAGAGCTTCCACATCACCCAGCACACCAACGACGGACCACGCACGCACCCGCCCCTGCCAGGAGCAGCCGCTTACAGAGGAAAGCGCCGATGAGCCTGAGCAACGACGCCTTCGTTCACGCCCGCCTGACCACCTGGCAGCGGCGCATCACCGAGACCGCCGCCGCCCTCGTGCCTCCCGAGGCCGACAACGCGCGGGCCGCCATCACCCCCACCACCGACGAACTGGTCGCCGTGCACAACCTCGCGACCGGTCTCCTCGCGGATCTTCGCCAATCCGCCGACAGCCCGCTCGCCGCCACGACCGTGGGACGCGAGTACCTGGCGCAGTTGGCGACCGCACTCGTGCACACCAACCGGGCCGCCACCCATCTGAGCACGGCACTCACCGGACTCGCCGACACCCACCGCCTCGCCTACCGGCATGCCCCCGCCGCCATGGCCGAAAACCAACTGGCCCTGACACTCGGGCACGCGGCGGCACTGCGCAGTCTGAAACGGGCGCTGCAATCCGTCACCGGTCCCCTGCCCAGGCCCGCCCCGACGCCGGGCGTCGCCGAGCAACACCAGCGGGCCACCGATGCCTCAGGCCACCAGTCTCCACGCCGCCGGCCCTAGACCTGTGCCGCCAAGTCCTTCGCGTCCTGACAGTTTTGGAGTACCTCTGTCCACCCGCTGTTTCATCGCCCGGCCCACCGAATCCGGTTACGGCGGCATCTATGTCCACCTCGACGGTGATCCGAGCCAGAAGCTCCCCCTCCTGCTCGCCGCCTACCGATACCGGTTCGGTCACGACGTCGAGGCCATGACCCGGCACCTCATCGACGACGTGGCCGTCGGCTGGGACGAACTCGGCACCGACCTCCTCGACGACGCTCCGCCCGCACTCCTGAACGCGCTGACCGGCGGCGAGCACTGGCCCAGCCGAAGCCTCGACCACCTGGTCACCCCGGACGGCTCCCCGCCGGTCCGCATGTCGGTCACCGACACGACCGCCGACGAGCAGGACATGCAGTGGGGGTACGTCCTGCACAAGGAGGGTGTCGAGGTGATCAGCCTCCTGCACGAGGACATCGGCCTGATCGTGAGCTGGTCCATAGACCCGCGCACCGCCTTCAACGACCACCCGGCCGCCTGGTCTTCCCTCGACGCCCCGCCCTCCCTCCGGACACCGCGCGGCAATCAGCCCCACAGCGCTCCGGCCACAGCGCCGGCGAAGGCCGGTACCCCGCGTACCGCCGCCCGTCGCTAGGTACCCCTTGTCTTCCGGGAGCCTCTTCTGGCCCCACACCACGACCCTCATCACGGTCGTCATCGCCAGCCGCCTTCGCGAAGACCGGCTGGACTGCCTGAGCGCCATGCGCGACAGCCTCACCCGGCAGTCCGTGCCGTGGGAGGCAGTGATCGCGCTCGACGGAGCATCGCCCGACCGCCTGCTGGCCCCGCTCGCACGGGCCCCCGCGTGCGCACGCTAACGCTGCCCCGTCCGGCCAGCGCCGCCTGGCCGAGTCACGGCCAAGAGCGCCACTCCCTGCTGCGGGACGGCCCTGTTGTCCGCCCGATGTCCCCCTGTTCTCCCCGGAAACTCTCCTGTCGACCAGTTCCTTCATCGCCCGCCGCAGCACCGACGGATACAGCGGCATCGTCGTCCACTACATCGGCCAGCCGAGTCACAAGGTGCCCCTGCTCCTCGCCACGTTCCAGTACCGGTTCAACGGTGATGTGGACGCCATGGCGCGGCACCTCATCGACAACGTCACCCTGGGCTGGGACACCCTGGGTACCGATCTCCTCGACGGTGCACCGCCCTCGCTGGTCACCGAGCTGACCGGTGGTATGCAGTCTCCCAGCAGGGCCCTCGACAACTTCCTGATCACCCCGAACGGCTCCCCGCCCACCCGTAACACCATCACCCCGCAATCAGCCGCTGAGCAGGACTTCGAGTGGGGCTACGTCCTGCGACCGAGGGGGCATCGAAGTCATCAGCGTGCGGATCCAGGCCGAGTGGGGGCCGCTCGTCCCCTGGGGCACCGACCCCCGCACTCGCTTCAGCGATCACCCTGCCCACTGGACCTTCGAAAAGCCGCCTCCGGTGATTGCACGCGCCGGTGCTGTACGGCCCGCGAAACCCGTCTCCGGGACCGTGTCTCGGCGCAACACCACGCGCCGTTGAACCGCCCCGCACCGCCACCATCTCAGCGGTGCACCGCTGAGCGTCACCCGAAGGACTCGCTTCTGCCTCACCACTTCCACTTCGGCTCCGTACCGCCGGCCACCTCCCCGTCGTCGGCCCGGCCATTTCCGCCGATGCCGACATACGCTCCGACCGTCTACCTGACGGCCATGACCGGCAGACGGTCCCAGTGACACCCGCGAACGGTTCGACCCGCGAAAGCACCTCGCCGGCAGCTGTCGAACTGGGCAGCGCAGCAGGCGACTTCCGATTACGGATGGCGGTCATCGACTGTGAGACCGAGGCGGCGCTTGCTATGACACGCGACCGCTACGGCCGTACCGTCCACGCCGGTGCCGCGGCAGCAGCACGAGCCCGCCGCGACGAGTCAGCGGTCAAGGCGTACGCCACCCACCTCGCCCCGCACGCCGACACTCTCCTCGATGCCGCCCGCCGTGCGCTCAACGGGCTGCCGCCCGCCCGGCACCTGGCCGGGTGGCGGGCCGTCCTGGACTGCCTGGCTGGTTCGGCCACCGTGATCCGCCAGGCTCTCGACCACCCGGCCGACCCCGGCTCCTCGGCAGAACGTACTCAACACGGGTTGCTGTGGCCGCACCTCACCGCCTGGGCGGACCACGGCTCGATCGCCAGCGACCTCGCCGACCAGCGCGACAGCCGGCACCCCACGGATCCGCTGGCCGGCGAGAACCAGCAGAGGTGGACCGAGAGGGCCCAGGCCGCGCAGCGGCGCGGCGAGCTGGATCTGATCGAGTCGTGGTACGCCGCCGACGGGCAACCGATCACCCTGGCCTACCTGGTGGAGGACGACGACTCGACGGTCATCGCACTGCGCGGCGATCCGGGTGTACCGGGCTGGCAGGTGATCGGGCACTTCCCTAACGAGTACGAGGCGGGCAAGGCTCTGCCCGCGCCGGTCCCGCCCGGCGTGCTGCGCCCGGACGTCTCCCGGTTCAACCGCCCGCCGTCAGCCCCGGAACTGTCCCTGCAGGACCTCATCCGAGACGTCGTCGAAGGCCACACCGCGGGTGACGCCTCCAACGCCCTCCTCGGTGCCGTCCAGCGTGGCTACACCGCCGGCCCGATGGTACGGCTGCAGGAACTCCTGGAGACGAGCGCCCAGTTCGCCGGCGCGCTGGAGAACGCGCAGGGCCGTCAGATCGGAGCCCGCCTCTCTGCGCTGGGCCGGCAGATCGAGTTCCTCACCCGCGAGGTCGAAGCGGCGGCCGAGGACCTGGGCGCGACCGTCGCCGTCCTGCCCCCGCACCGCACCCCCGTGCTGCAAGCCCGTCCTCGCCCGGCCGTGGACACCACACCGCCCACGCCACCACCCCGCGCCGGCACGGCCGCCCGCCACCGCTGAACACCGGCAGCACAGCCGACGCAAGAGGCCCGGATCAGGGCGCAACACACCTACTTTCCAACCTTTTTGAGAAGATCGAATCATGGCCGTGTTGGTACACCCGGCTATCGGAACGTGCGGAAAGGCGAGTCAGGTAGCTGCGGGGCGGTGAGGGCCGCCCTGGAGCATGTCGGCAGTCATTGCCCATCGTTCGTGGTCCAGCCACGCACCGTTGATGTGCTGGAAGCTCCGGGCCCGCCTCGCCTTCGCCCAACACCCCACCGCTTTCACGCCACCACCGATTGGAGACCCGCCTTGCCCGACGCACCAGCAGAGCCGTTCATGACGATCCGGCACACCATCACCGGCGAGATCACCACCACCGGCTACAACGCCGCCGCCCGGCGGATCCTGCTCCAGGCCGGCTTCGAAGAGACGCCAGGCTGCACCTGCCGGGCGACAGAACCCGGTACGGAGCGGACGCACGGGCCTGCTCGACACCCAGCGAGCTGCTCGTCGCCGGCCACCCCCTGCACCTGGACCGAGCCCTCGGCCGGCCGGTGAGCGCCGACGGTACGACCCGGTTGGCCCGGTCGCCGACGTCGGCACAGTCCGTGATCCCTCCGAGAGCGGCCAGCCCTTCCCGCGCATCGCCAACCCCGCCCGCACCCGCACCTGTTGAAGGATCCTCGTTTTGACCACACCCGGAACGCCTACCAGTCCAGCGCGCACCAAGGGCGGCGAACTACGGGCCAAGGTGGCCCGACTGCTGGCCGACCGGCCGTCGGACACGCTCACCATCGGGGACATGGCCAGGCATCTGGGCCACTCCCACGGCGCCGTCCGCAACGCCGCCCTCACCCTGGTGCGACGCGGCGAGGCCGACCAAGACGGAACCGGACAACCGGAGTTCCGGGCGAACGCGAAAACCGCCGCAGCCGCGCAGACCGCTGTGATCAGCCCACCGGGCACCCACGCTCCCCGCGCCCAGGCGGCCACGGCCCCCACGACCATTCCCGCAGCAGCCACGCCCAGGCAGACCGGCCCGATCCGCCGCGCGGGGGGCCAGCTCTACCACCCCCGGGAGCTGGCCGATCTGCCCGACGTCGAGGCGTTGAATCGCCTGCGCGACGCCGACGTGCCGGTGCTGCTCTACGGCCCTCCGGGCACCGGCAAGACGAGTCTGGTCGAGGCGGCGTTCCCGGACCTGCTCACCGTCGCCGGTGACGGCGACACCACGGTCGGCGACTTGGTCGGCGAGTACACACAGGACGACGCGGGAGCCTACGTCTTCCAGTACGGTCCGCTGGTCACCGCGATGACCGAGGGCCGCGCCCTGCTGATCGACGATGCCACCTTGATCTCACCGAAGGTCCTGGCGGCGCTGTATCCCGCGATGGACGGGCGCAGGCAGATCCAGGTCAAGGCCCACAAGGGCGAGACCATCAAGGCCGAGCCGGGCTTCTACGTGGTGGCGGGCCACAATCCCGGCGTCCACGGGGCGGTGTTGACGGAGGCGCTCGCGAGCCGGTTCAGCGTGCAGATCCAGATCGGCACGGACTATGACCTCGCCCTGGCCTTGAGGATCGATGCCCGGGTGGTCCGGGTCGCCCGACACCTCGCCCGCCAAGTCGAACTCGGCGAGCTGGGCTGGGCCCCCCAACTGCGGGAACTGCTCAGCTACCAGAAGACCGAGGCCGTCCTCGGCACCAAAGCCGCGCTCGCGAACCTGGTCGGCATCGCTCCTGTGGAGGATCGCGACGCCGTCGCCGCTGCCGTCATCAAGGCTGCCGGCGTCAAAGAGGTCGCGCCCCTCACCCTCGGCAAGCAGCTCCCGGCCTCGGCCGTCCGGCAGCCCCCGGGCAGCACCGGCTCCGCGCACCGGGGCCGCTCGCGATGAGCGCCCACCACCACGTCCAGTCCCCCGCCACCACGCCGGACGACGACGCCGACCTCGCGCGATGGGACGACGACGGCGCCCCGCCCGCGCAACCCCGTTCCTCCCCGCACTTGTGGCTGCGCGTGGGAGCCGAACTCGGCGATCGGCTGGTCGCCCTCTCCGGCCGCCAGGACCTCCTCGTCACCTGCCGCCCCGGCACGCGCAGCGGCGCACCGGCCGCGTTCTTCCCCGCTCTGGGCGAGGTCGAGTTCGACGCCGGCCTGTTCGCCCCGCTGAAGCCCCACGAGATCCATCCGCGGATCGTGGGCGACGAGGAGCGGTATCCCGCCGCCTGGGGAGTGTTCGTCCACGAGGCCGCGCACGCGGCCCACTCCGACTGGACGGCCCCAGCCGGAGCGAACCCCCGTGTCGTCGAGGCCGCGCTCCTGCTGGAGGAGAGCCGTGTCGAAGGCGCACACCTGATCACGCGGCCCACAGACCGCACGTACCTGCGCACCAGTGCCCGAACCCTGGTCATGCCCGACATCGCCCACCCCACCCTCCAGGGCATCGAGCACGCCGCCGCCGTGGCGGCCCTGGTCCTCGGCCGCCGTGACGTCGGCATCCTGGACGCCGGCGAGACCCGGGCCGTCGCCGATCTGTGCGAAAAGGTGCTGGGCGCAAACCTGCTGGCCACACTCACCCGCATCTGGACCGCAGCCCACCAGTGCGCCGACCACGACGCCACGACCATGCTCGCGCACGCTCAAAAATGGTGCGACGCTCTGGACACCGCAGCCCCCGCCCTGCCCGTGCCGAAGAACCTCACCGATCTACTGTCCGGCGCCGTGGGCATCGTCATGGACAGCACGGCAGCCACCGACGCCGCCGACCTCGCGGCACAGGCCGCAGCGGCCAACGCCATGGCCGCCCAGTCCAAGGCACAGGCTCAGGACCGCGCCCAGCGGGCCGACCAGCGACGCAAAGCCGCCGCCACCGCCAAGTCGGTCTTCAACGCCCGTGGCACCACCGTCACCCCCGACGGCACACCGGCGCCCTACGGCAACCCGGTCACCGGCACCCGCAGGCCCACCGCCGCCGAGCAGAGCGCCGCCGCGCGCCTGAGCCGCGCCCTGCGTGCCGCCGCCTACCGCGAGCGGACCGAAGAGCGGACCACCAGCCCCACCCCGCCCGGCCGCCTCAACATGCGCGCGGCCCTCGCCCGCGACGCCCAGCGCGCGGCCGGGTCGGCCCCCACCGCGGAACCGTTCACCCACACCCGCCGCCACAACTCCCCCACCCCACCGCTGCGTGTGGGTATCGCCGTCGACGTCTCCGGCTCCATGCGTGCCGCCTGCGCATCCGTCGCGTCCGCTGCCTGGATCGTGGCACGCGCAGCAGCCCTGACCGACCCCGACTCCCTTACCGCCACCATCGCCTATGACCAGCACCTGACCGCATTGACCCGACCCACCCACCGAGCACCAGAGCGCGTGACGACGTTCAATGCCAACGGCGGCCACCACAACCTCGGCGACGCCATCGACGCACTCGACCACGGCCTCGAACTCAGCCGCCCCGGCGCCGGCCGCCTCCTCGTGATCGTCACCGACGCCCGGTACAGCAACGACGAAACCGCTCAAGCCGTCACCCGCGTCAAGCAGCTCACGACCGCCGGCTGCGCCGTACTCCAGCTCACCCTCACCGCGAAGTCCCACCACTTGCCGGGGACCACCTTGCTGCACCTGCCCCAGCCCTCCAGCGCTCCCGTCGCCATCGCCGCGGCGGCCACAGACGCCATCCGCAGAACACGCTGAGACGACACAGAAGACAGAAAGCAGGAACAAACACTTGACAATCCGTACGACCTGGACCGTGGAGCACGCCTGCTCCCACAGCGTGGATCACGATCTGTCCCATCGTCCTGCCGACCAGCGGGCGGGCTTTGCCCGCTGGCTCGCGTCGAAGGACTGCACCGACTGCTGGAAGGCTGCGCGCGACGCCGACTCCGAGTCCAAGGAGGAGTGGCTCGCGGCCAAGCGGGCCGAGGAGCAGGAGGCGGCCGTCGCGTGGGCGCAGCAGTTCGGTATGCCGCAGCTGGAGGGCTCGGAGAAGGCCCTGGAGTGGGGCGAGCGGTCCCGCCACCAGCTGATGACGGCCGCGTACACCGCGCTCGTCGTCGAGGGCACGTGGGACGAGGCGGACTGGGCGGAGCTGGAGGAGAAGGCCCGCGCTGTCACCCGGGCCGGATGGTGGATCGACCAGCGCGATGCCGAGGGCACTGACCTGTTCGAACTCCTGGAAGCTGCCGGTGAGGCGGACCGTGTGACGGAGAATCCTTTCCGCTGACGGCGGGGCAACATAGCCGACCAACGCCGGTTAGCCAAACCGGCGTTCCTGCGGACTATTGATGTTCCCACCCCGCCAGCAATCGCGTGGAAGGAACTCATGTCCCAGCCCCCTCCCACCTCGGCGTTCGCGCCGACGCCCGACCCGCTCACGCCCGACCGGGACATCACCCACGCCCACTTCCAGGCCGGTGACACCGTCGTCGTCCTGAAGGGGGTGGCCGGCGGCGAACTGTGGGGCGACGCGATGCGCGTCGTCGCCCCGTCCTGGCACACCCCGACCGACGAGGACGGGTGGCGGCTGCGGGATGCGACCGGCGGCGCCCAGTCCTACGTCACCGCCCACCCCCGCTACCTCGTGCACCTCGCGCGCCGCTGCCCGGACTGCCTGATCCACCTGCGGGCCATGGAGGGAACGCTCCTGCCACGGTTCGCCGGCCGCGACGAGCTGATCGACTGCGGCTGGTACACCACCACCGCCCTGGGCCAGCTCGTGCACATCACCGACATCCGCAGCGGCCGGTGATCAGCGTCGGGCACAACGCCTTCCGATCTCCTTAGGAGAAACGTCTCCCTGCCCCGCACCGACCGCTTCCTGGACATCCGCCGCGACCCGCACTCCGACGAACTCCTCGCCCGCGGCGGCGACTCCGAGGCACACAGCATCCTCCAGCGCGCGGGCTTCGTCGCCGTCGTCCGCCTCCACGAGTGCTACCACCGGGCCCCCGCCGCACTCGCCAAGGACGACGAGTCCCGCCTCGCCACCAACGCCGTCGCACGCCTGCGGGCGGCCGGATATCACGTCGACTGCGACCCGCTCTTCGACTCCGATGCCCGGCCCGTCCGCTATCCCGCCCTCGGTGCCTCGGTCTCCCGCCTCGCCAAGCGTCTCCGTGAAGCCACCGACACCGACGAAGCAGCCGCCATCCTCACCGAACTCACGGCGCCTCACGACGGCGTCCTCGCCGGGCTGGATGACACCCTCGGCGCCCTGGCGGAGTTCTTCGACGGCCTCGGCAACCCGTCCGATCCCTACACCACCCGGCGCCTGCGCTACCTCGCCGACGAATACGTACGCGTCATCCGCTCCGACCTCGCACACACCCGCGAGCGGCTGGCCGACCGGTACGCCCCTCACCCCGGCCGCCGGGCCTGCGCCGAACAGGTTCCCGACCACGAGACCGAACGCTCCGCGGTGTGCGCCTGCCCACCGCCGCCGCGTGCGCTGCCGGCCCCGGCGCCACCGCCCGTCAGTGCCACCCGCCTGCGCCGCTGATCCCCTGCAACTGCCCAAGGACACCATGCACGACCACGACACCTCCGAGCGCCTCGCCTCGTACGCCGACGTCCTCGCCGGAGAACTCCCCGATACCTGGACCAGCTCCTACCTGGAGCCGGACGCCAAGGACGACCTCGCCGAACTCTCCGACCGCATCTGGGACCTTGACCTGGTCGCCGCCTGTCTCGCCGAGCACCCCCTGCAGGAGGCCGCCCTCTTGAGCCGACCCGACGGCGCGCAACTCGTCCTCCTGGACCGGCACGACGAGCGCGGCGGATTCCTCATCGCCGCCGTCGCCCCGCACACCCTGCCCGACGAGGCGTACCGCGCCGTCGCCGAGCCCAACGGCATCGCCCTGACCGACGACCCGTTCCTGAGCGCTGAGCAGGTCGCCGGCGACCTGCTCGCCCGCTACGACCGCGCCCTCGCCCAGGCCCGCTACAACGCCCTGGGCGGCATCCAGTCCTCCCAGTCCGACCGGGTCGTCCTGACCTGGCAGCCGGACGGCAGCATCGCCACCGCCCCCGCCGACAACCGCGCCGGCGCTGTCCTCACTGCCCACGGCTTCGTCCAGGACCCGCAGAGCGGCATCTACCGCCTGAGCGGTGACGACACCCAGGCCCAGGCCCAGATCCTGCGCGAGATCGGCCCGCGCCTGGACGCGCTCGGCATCAGCACCGCTCTCCAGCATCCCTCGGGCCGGACCGCGCCCACCGCCGCGCCCGCTTCCGCGCCGCCCGTCCCGGGTGGTCTCCGCACGCCGACCGTTCGGTCTCGGTGACGCAGGCGGAGCCCGACTTCTGGGTGCTGGAGTACGTCACGATCACTAAGGATCCCCGCACCGGCCTGGTCGTGGCCATTGGCGGTACCGAGTAGCCCGCGGACATCCTTCAGCGAACCGGCGGCTTCGTCTCCGCCCCCGGACCGCGCGGGGACTATCACCGGCTTCCGCACGGCCTGCTCGTGGAGCAGCAACGCCTGAAGGCGACCGCTGCCTCGCACGCTCTGCTCGCCGCCGGGCACAGTGTCCACCTCGACCCCACGCTGAACATGCTGGTCGCACCGGACGGTGAACGTGAGGCCGCCCTGCGCTACCTGGCGGGGCTCGCCGAGCGGGCCTCAGCCGCCGCCACCAGCAGCGAGGTGGCCGAGGTCCTGACCGAGGTCGCTGCCCCCGTCCACGGGCTGCTGCCCCTCGTCAGAGAAGTCGTCGTCAGCGCCTGGATCGCCGCCGGCGACCTCCAGGAGGCCGCGCCCGCCGGGGAGCCCGATCCC
Source organism: Streptomyces sp. NPDC008092 (assembly GCF_042957285.1). NCBI lineage: Bacteria > Bacillati > Actinomycetota > Actinomycetes > Kitasatosporales > Streptomycetaceae > Streptomyces > Streptomyces sp. NPDC008092. Next base: position 17,593 of record NZ_JBIBHY010000028.1, on the reverse strand, counting down.
CTCGCACTGCTCGGAAGAACCGCCGCCTCCATGAGAGAGGCCGCTCTCGCCATCCTCCACGCCCGCAACCACGCCGCACGCCCTGCGCAGCGGCCGGCCACTGCCTCACCACCGCCGGCGGGCCGTGCCCTGCCTGCGGAATCGCGCCGCCGATGACCGCGAAGAACCTCATGGCCAACCTGGCCGACGGATGCGGCGCGGACGTCGAGATCTGCATCAAGGCCCTGACGACCAATCGGTTCCCCCTTGCCTGCGACGTCGGCCGCCGTACCTCGTAAGGCGCCCGGCGCGGTCCCGGCACCGCCCTCCTCACCGCCCCCGCCCCGGAGAAACCCGTAGCAACCCGCACACCCCCACCGATCAGCAACCGGCTCAAGCCCCGACTCGCCACGGCCCTCTTCCGCCGCTATCTGCGCGCCTGCATTCCGACCGGCCCCGACCCCGCCTCCCCGCTGGCCGGCGCCCGCCCGGAGGCCATCCTCGCCGAGACACAGCGCGCCGGACAGCGCCGCCGCCACTGACCGTCCACCGACCCGGAGGAGCATGACCCACCCCACCCCCGACGCGGTGAGACTGGCCGACACGATCACCCGCCAGCTCGCCAGCCACCTCTCGCAGCTTCCCCCGCCCCAGGCCGCGCAGGTCATCGCCCGCGTACTCGACCCGGACAACGGAGTCCTCGGCGGCGTCACCCACCTCGTCGCCACCGGCAGCGTGTTCGCCAAGGACCAGGCAGAGCGCGGCGCGCTCCCCGCGGAGGTGTGGCTCGCCCTGGGCCGTGCCTCGAACGAACTCGGCGACATCGCCCTCGATCTGGACGAACACACAAACACCCTGCAGCGCGTCGGCGCCCAGCCCGCCGCTACGGCGGCGAAGCCTCCGGCACCCGCACCGCTCGTCGTCCGGCGCCACCGGTGAAGAAGAAGCAGTGGCACGGCTGGGGACCCGGCGAGCAGGCCGAGCAGCACTACCTCGTCCAGCCCCGTGCACTCGCGGGCGGCGGCGATGTCCGGCACGTCTCGGAGTTCCTGCGCGCCTCCGGCTGGCGCGACAAGTCCCAGACGGGCGTCCCCCTGTACATGGAGAGCCGGGACCGCACCGTCCGTGTCGCCTACGACCCGTACAGCCTTCCCGGCGGATGGACCATCCACGGCCGGGCAGAGGGGGCGAACGGCGAGTGGTCCGCCCACCTGGGCCAGCAGACCCCGGTAGAGATCCTCGCCGGTCTCACCGACGCCCTCACCCGCCCCCGCTCCGCCCACGCCCCCAACATCTGGGCCCCGCTGCAGGAGCAGGACTGGCACACGCGGTTCGAGGGCCAGGACTACACGGCGACGAGCCCCGACGGCACCGCGTGGATGCAGTACCGGCAGAGCCCCGACGGGGCGGCGATGTGGTGGACCGGAGCGAAGGACCAGCAGGGCAACGGCTGGACGGCCAACTTCACGCCGAACACCCCGATGCACCTGGTGCAAGCCTTCTCTGCCGAACTCGCCAGCCCGGACCCCGTGATGCGCCCGCGCGGACGCGTGCCGATGAGCACGCAGATCCGTACCTGGTCAGTCTCCGTGAAGCCCTCCCAGCTCAGTGCGTGGCAGCAGCCCCGCATCACGGCGGCCCGCGCAGCCACCTGGGCCCGCATCAGCGCCCATAGCACCAGGCCACGCACCGCCGCCCGCCCCTACACCCCGGCCGGTGGCGCACGCACCCGCCGCTGACCGCGACCGTCCCGCCCCGAGGAGCCCGATGCCCGCACTCACCCCGGACACCGTCCACACCCTGACCGAAACGCTCGCGGACCTCACCGAATACCTGCGCGAGAACCCCGACCCCGCAAAAGCCCTCGCCCTCATCGAGCCCCTCCTCTACGAATACACCGGCCTGCCCGTGCAGTTCGCCGACACACTGCGTGCCCTCGCCCGCGCCGTACAGGAACACCTGGACACGCCGCGCACCACACAGGTCGCTCTCCTGATCATCAAGTTGCGCACGGCGGCGTGGGAACAGACCGACCAGCACAACCTCCACTACGTCCTGGACGATCTCCGCGACCTGTACGGCAGTCCCCACGGGAGTGAGCCGGGGTGCTGCCGGTGGCACTGAGCGAACGGCAGCTCGCCGCGTTCGCCGACAAGCACGCCTGGCAGATCCCGTTCGACACCAGCCCCCGGCATCTCGCCGGTCCCGGAGACGCCCGCCACGTCACCCACGGCCTGGCCGCCGCCGGATGGAGCACGGTCTCCGACCCGTTGAGCGCCGAGATCGTCCTGCGCAGCCCCGACCTTCGCCACCGCCTCCAGTTCGACCCGCAGTCCACCACCTCCGCGTGGTGGCGGGTACGGGCCGAGCCCACCGACACCGAGCCGGGCTGGTACGCCGAGTTCGGTGAACTCGTGCCCGCCGAGGTCCTCGCCGGTTTCACCGACGCCCTCATCACCCCGACACCCCGGCAGGACCCGTGGCAGCCGGTGGCTTCGGCGGGCTGGACCCGCGACGCAGACGGCACGGCGTACTCGCCGGACTCCATGTGCCACATCGAACTGCGCCCGTTGAGTGAATTCAGCGCCCGGCCGTCCTGGCATGTCGAGACCCGAGAGCCCGCCCGCGGTGAGTACCCCGGCCCGAGCATCTGGCACGCCTACCTCGACGAGCGCGTCCCCGCACACCTCGTCGGATCGTTCCTCTCCGCGCTTGCCGACCGCAGGCCGCTCCAGCGAGGCATGTACGACCGCACCGGCCACTTCAACGCCGTACAGGAACCCAGCCCGCTGCGCCCGCAGCAGGTGGTCGACGCGCACACCGCGCGTATCGAATCGCTCCGTGCCCGGGCACGCGCCGCCCGCCGCCAGCAGACGAAACCCGCGACGGCCCCGGCGCACACCAGCACCGCGCAGCCGGCCGCACGCCGCTGAACCGAGAGGATCCCTCCCCATCTCCCGAGACCACCACGCACACCGCGACTCGCTGCGCCACCTCGACCGCTACGTGAGGGACAGCCACAAGGTCCTCGACGCCTGGGACGCCTACTCCGACGAGCACACCGACCTCGACGGCCGGCCCTACGACGACCACGCCTACGGCCTCCGCAAGAGCCAGCGCGACGCCGACACCGCCGAAGCGTTCGAGACGCTCCGCTACGGCGCCCGGCGCCTGCTGGCCACCGCCGAGACCCAGCTGACCCAACTACCGAAGAACACGGTCCAGAGCCGCTGGGTCTACCAGCTGGGCGTCCTGGGCGACGCCCTGGACCGGCTCGACGAGCTGCACGAGCGATGGCTGACCACCCGCGACGCCCTGCCCACCGCCGCCAAGCCCGGCACCACCGAATTCGACAACGCCTTCGCCGAGCATCACGCCGAATCGTGGAGCTACCTCGACGACTGGGCCACCCACGGCACAGCGCTCCGGGAGATCAACACCTCAGCCCCCAAGGCCCCTTCACTCCTGGCCCCCGCATCGGCCCTCGCACCCGTCCGGCGGACCCTGGCCCGGAAGTGACCATGCCGCCGACTCCCGAGACCGTCGAGGTCGACTTCATCACCACGCGCCACCTCGCCGGCGACGACCCCGCCTGGATCACCGTCGCCCTCCAAGGCGACGACCCCCTGATGCCCGTACTGCTCTCCAGCCCCAACCAGAAGGCCCTCCTGCGCCTGGAGCCCGACCCCGACGACCAGTGTGGACCCTGCACCACGTCGCCGAGCCGGACCGGCTGGTCAGTGCCTGTTCCAAACCTGTACCAGCAGGTCAAGGGACGTGCGCCAGAAATGGGGTCTTGTCCAAGCGTTCGGGGAACGGTCACCGTGTCCGTTCCCCGAACGGACTCCCTGAGGAGTCGGGTGTGGGGACTCCGCTGCCTCGGATTCCAGATGCGGTGCAGTCGGGCGTGGTTACTCGCAGTGCTCGTCGAATGCGTTGCACAGGTCGGCGGCCACGCTCCGGGCGTCGCGTCCCTCGATGCGGTAGCGCGGGATGAAGTAGACGAGTTCGCCGTCTTTGAACAGGGCGAACGACGGTTCGGACGGCGGGATGTCCGGGAAGTAGGAGCGCATCCGCTCGGTGGCTTCCAGGTCCTGCTCGGCGAAGACGGTCACCAGCTTGTCGGGGCGCTTGGAACCGTCCTCCAGGGCGAGGCGGACCCCGGGGCGAGCCATGCCGGCCGCGCTACCGTACACCGCGTTGATGGCCACCAGGGTCACGCCCGCCTGGTCCGCCATCGCGGCGTCCACGTCCTTGGCACTGAGCAACTCCTTGAATCCGATCTCGGTCAGCTCTTCCTTCATCGGCTTGACCAGCATCGGTGAGTACGGCATCCCAGATCCTTACGTAGCGCGATTGATCCACCACTTAAAGTAGCCGGTGCGGTGAAGTGCGGCATCCGCACATCAGCCCAGATCGGAGGCTGTCGCACGGCTCGGCATCGTTCATCCGCTCCGTGGCCCGAGGGATTAGGAACAGGCAGTCACGGTACGGCGACAACGGCCTCGCCTCCCCCCGACAAGACGGCGTACGCCGAGCGGCTGGGAACAACATCTGATCCAGGAGCCTGGTTCGTCACCGTCACCCTCGCCATGCATCAGAGGGTCGGGCAAGCCGGCTTCGGCGCTCACACCCCGCCACGCCTCGTCGCCGCGTTCACCGCCGCGCTCGCCGACCCGAAGCCTGTGCACCGCATGGACAGCGGGCGCAGCCTGGCGACGCTCGACCCGGACGTCGCCGCCCGCCGGACGACCGACGTGCTCGCCGCGTACGTCGCCGACTCGCTGGAAGAACGCGTCCACTCCCTCGCCGCCCGGCACACCACCTCGCCGACGGTCCCGAACTCCGCGCGGCAGGCGCCGCCCAGGCACGGCCTCAGCCGCTGACCCTCACCTCCCCCCGGAAGCACGTAGCCCTTGCCCCCTTCCTCCTCCAGGAGCAACACCGACGGATACGACCTCGTCCTGCGCCTCATGCTCGGCGTCCTCACCGTCGTCGTCCCCCTCGCCCACCTGGCCTGGCTGTCCGGCAACGTCACCGCCTACCTCACCGGCACCAGCTGGGCCCCCTACCAGCCGACCAAGGCCCTACTCAACCCCGAGCAGGTCTGGCCCGACGCAGGAGAAACGTCCCTGCTGATCGGCGCCCGCATCGTCCCCGTTCTCCTGTTCCTCGCCCTCGGGGCAGGGGCGGGCGTCCTGTGGGCCCGGCACAAGAACCGAAGCGGCGGCCGGAAGAAGATCACCGCCATGGCCAAGGCCCGGGACATCGAGCCGCTGATGGCCAAGGCGATCACCGACAAGGCCCGCTCCCTGCGCCCCAGTCTGAAGGACGCCAAGCACATCGAGGCGAAGGACACCGGCATCCTTCTCGGCAACCTGCAGGGCAGCCGCCACGAGGTGCGGATGGGGTTCGAGGACGTCGCCGTCGCGATCATGGCCCCGCGTTCCGGCAAGACCACCTCGCTCGCCATCCCGTCCATGCTCGGCGCACCCGGCCCGGTCCTGCTGACCTCGAACAAGGCCGCCGGCGACGCCTTCACCACCGCCTACGAGGCAAGGGCCCGGGCGGGGACGGTGTGGACCATGGACCCGCAGCAGATCGCGCACGCCGAACGCTCGATGTGGTGGAACCCCCTCGCCAGCGCAACCACCCTCGACGGGGCGAACCGGCTTGCCGGACACTTCCTCGCCGCCAGCGTCGATGCGTCCCAGCAGAGCGACTTCTGGTCGAAGGCCGGCAGCAACATCCTGTCCCAACTGCTGCTGGCCGCAGCGCTCGACGAGCGCCCGATCACCGACATCATGCAGTGGCTCGCCTTCCCCGCCGACCGCACGCCACTGGACATCCTGCGCGACCACAAGTTCACCGCCGTCGCCGCTCAGCTCAAGGGCACCGTCGAAGGCCCCCCAGAGACGAGGGACGGCATCTACGAGACCGCCCGGCAGTACGCCTCCGCGCTCCTGAACGCGGAGATCGCCGCGTGGGTGACCCCGCAGAAGGACGTCCCGGAATTCAGGCCCGGGCAGTTCGTCACATCCACCGACACGCTGTTCCTACTCAGCAAGGACGGCGGCGGCGGTGCCTCAGCGCTGATCGCCGCGTGCGCGGACTCGGTGATGCGGGCCGCGACCGCCCAGGCCGAACGCGCCGGCGGACGCCTGGACCCGCCGATGCTGGCGATCCTGGACGAGGCCGCCAACGTGTGCAAGATCAGCGACTTGCCGGACCTGTACTCCCACCTCGGCAGCCGCGGGATCATCCCGATCACCATCCTGCAGTCCTACCGCCAGGGCCAGAAGGTCTGGGGGGACGCGGGCATGGACGCCATGTGGTCCGCCTCGACCGTCAAGGTGATCGGGTCCGGGATCGACGACCCGGACTTCGCCGACAAGCTGTCCCGCCTGATCGGCGACCACGATGTGGAGACCACGTCCACCTCGCACTCGGAGTCCGGCAAAAGCACGTCGGTGTCGATGAGGCAGGAGCGGATCCTGCCCGCCGACGCGATCCGCGCCCTGCCCAAGGGCACCGCGCTCTGCTTCGCCACCGGCATGCGCGCCGCCATGCTCGATCTTCGGCCGTGGTACCGCGAGCCCGGGGCGGAGGAGCTGTCCGCGGCGTCCGCCCGCGCGTCACAGGCGATCACCGCCCGCGCCGTCGCGAAGCACACGCCGACGCAGTCCGACTTCGGGAAGGCCGTGTGAGCAGCACCCTGCTGCACCTGGTGCCGGTCCGCTCACGGCAGGCGAAGGAGTTCGTGCGGACCTGGCACCGCCACCACCCGCCGCCCGCAGGGCAGATCTTCGCCGTCGGCGCCGCCGACGAGAACGGCATCCTGCGCGCCGTCGCGATCGTCGGCCGGCCCGTGGCCCGCCACCTCGACGACGGCACCACCCTCGAAGTCACCCGGACCGGCAGCGACGGCACCCGCAACACCAACTCCCTGCTCTACGGGGCATCGTGGCGCCCGGCGAAAGCCCGCGGATACCGGCGCCTGATCACGTTCACCCAGGAAGGCGAGAGCGGCGCCTCCCTGCGCGGCGCGGGCTGGCGCCTGATCGCCAGCCGCCCGCCGAGGGCCGGATGGCACACCCCCTCCCGGCCCCGGACCGGCCACGGCAACGACCACGTCGCCCACTTCCTGTGGCAAGCCCCTTGAGCACCCCCCGCAAAAGAACGTGAGCACCGACCCGACCGGAGCAGCCCTGCCCACCTTCGACTGGACCGAACAAGCCCCGCCAGCCACCCGTCCGGCCCCACCGGTCCGGCGGCGAGCATGACGACACCGCCCGATGAGGGCCTCCTGTTCGACGTCGCCGCCCCGCCGACTCCGGTCGAACGGCTGCTGCTGCTCGCCGACCAGTACGTGCAGCACAACGACATGCTCGACCGGCTCATGCGGGCCGCGCCGCCGCGGTCCGAGCCCCATGCCCACGGCGCCTCGGCCCAGCGCCTAGCCGCCGAGACCCGCACCGCAATCAAGGCAGTCACCGACGAACGCCTCTTCCGCAGCCACGACCTGTCGGACTCGGTGCTCCGCCTCCAGCAGCTCGCCTTCCTGAGCAGCGCCTCCGCAGACCAACAGCTCCCCACGGCACGCACACTGACCGCCTTGGCACCCGAAGCGGCGATGAGCTGCGCGGACACCCTCGCCTTCGAGATCCGACACCGCCGCGGAAGCACCCCTGAAGCCCCGGAGCAGCCGCTGCCCCGCACGCAGCGCACCGCCTTGTGGGAGATCGGCTGCGGGAACGTCGTGGCCACCAACTCCCTGGGCCGGCAGTACGTCCACTTCCGGGACGAGCGCGTGCTGATCGGCACGCTGCGGGCACTGGAAGCGGACGGTCTGGCCGAACGCATCCCGAAGTCCGCGCCCTCCGCCTACATCGACGGACCACTGCAGGACCGCGTCCGCCTCACCGCCGCCGGCACCACCGCTCTGGCCGCCGCGATCAGCCGCCCGCCCACCACCAGCGCGCCCGGCACAACTCCTGCGACCGTCCCCGCCGCCGCGCAGCAGGCCACCCGAACCCGCTGACCGACCCTCCGGAGCCACACCACCCCATGCCTCCGCTCGACCTGGCAGAACAAGGACGACAACTCCACTCCCTGGCCGATGCCTTCGATGCCCTGCACACCCGCGTCCGGGACGTCTCCTACACCCCCGGCACCGACGCGCTACGACAGATCAGCCCTCTCCTGCTCAAGGCCCAGGAGCTGACAGCCGCTGTCCTCGTCCGTCTGAGCACGCTCGACTCCAGCATCTACATCGACGTCGCCGGGAGCCGCTCCAGCCTGGAGCGCCTGGCCTCGGTCGCGGTCGCCTCCACCGTGGCCGGCAACGACCTCGCCAGCGCGCTGTTCGCCAACCCCTACGAAGGGGCACCGTTCGACGGCTATCCCGCCGACGACGCCCCTACGCGCACTGCCCGCCACGCCGAGGCCCTCCCGAAGATGACCAGGCACCTCGCCGACGCCTGCCACCAGCTCGACCTGAGCGCGACCGGATGCCACTACGTCGCCACCGGCATCACCCACGCCCTCCGCGACACTCTCGACACAGCCGGCTCGGCCCAAGAGGCTGCCGTCCCTGCTCTGACCGGCACCCAGTACGACGCCCTCAAGTCCCTCGCCCGCGGCAACGGGATGCTGTACGAGGGTGCGCGGCGAGGGCTGGGCGTGATCCGTGTGGCGACCGCGGACGGCACGCGTATCTCGATCGCCACCTTCCGGGCCCTGAACAAGCGCGGGCTCGTCGGCCGGGACTTCAGCACCCGGCTGTCGCGCGGGCAGAAGATCACCGTCACCAAGCAGGGACACCTGGCTCTGGCCAGTCCGCGCCCCACAGCCGCGGCCGGCCCCGCTCGGGCCTCCGCCACGCCTTCTGCCGTGCGCGGTGCACGTCGGTGACGCACTTCGCGCCCCAGGACCGCGTCCTGGTCTCAATGCGCCATCTGGCAGGCGCCGGGATCGACCGGCTCGCCGACGCGGTCGGCCCGCTGATCCACCTGTTCGGCTGGCCGAGCGAACACGACCGTGCGGCCGGGCGCATCACCGTCAACAGTCCCGACAACAATGCTCGACCAGGTCGACCTCACCGACGACGAGCGCGAAGCACTCGAAGGTGACCGCGCCGCTGTCACCGCTCTGGCCAAGAAGCTCGCCGACATCCCGACACCCGCAGGGCCCACACCCAAGGAACTGGGGACTGAGTCCGCCTTCATACCCCTCACCCAGCTCACGGACACCGTCTCCCGAAAGACGGATGCCAGCTGAGTGCGGCTGGCCCTTCCAGCAGCTCACGATCGCGTCCGCGTCGTTCGTCTCAGGGCTGGGCGTCCACCTCTGCGATGAGCTCCGCCACAGTGACACCCGGTCTTACTCGGACATCGAAGTTGTAGCCCTGATCACAGAACACCAGGTCGACCACATCGGGCATCAACCGGCGGAGCAAGCAGGCGACCTGCGCAGAGTCCGCCAGTGCCGCATCCAAGTACACGCCCGTTTCATCCTCCGGTAGGAACACCTCGCCGGGACCTTCATCCGTGCAGAAGCTCCAGCTGAAGGCACATACCTCACTTCGCCATGTCGGGTCGGATTCGGCCTCCGCCCAAAGATCCGTGATCGCGGAAGTGACGGCGGCTGAGCTGACCCTCCAAGTGGTGGTCGAGCCATCGAAGAACGCCATGAACGCAGCCATGCCGTGTGTCTACCACGCCCATCTCGACATCCCACCAGCCGCCTCGGGCTGGTACCTCCTACTCCAGACGAAAGGCTACGAGCCTGTCTCGATTCTCAATAACTTGCCCGTTCCATGGAAATGCCAAATGGAGGCATATTCGGGACACATCCCCATCCGAGTGGGCGGACGTCGTCGAATTCGACGCGGCCATCCGGCAGGGCAACGCCCGCGCCAACGCGGCGGGCAGCCGACTGCTCGGCGAGGCTTTTCTGCACCGCTCCCGCGTCCCCCTGAGCCAGGCACCGATCGACCACGTCACCGCTGCGGAACTGGCCGCTCCGCCCATCGGGGTGGACGAGGCCAACGTGCTGGAGAACGGCGTCGAGGACGGCTGCTCGCCCTGGGCGTGCCGTGGGGAGGCTGATGCGCTGACGCAGGACGACTTCGGGCTGGCCACGTGATACTCGACCTCTTCGCGGGGCCGGGCGGCTGGAGCCGAGCGCTGGGCGTTCTCGGCGTCCGCGACGTCGGTCTGGAGTGGGACGAGTGGGCGTGCAGAACCCGCGCTGCTGCTGGGCAGTTGACGATCCGGACTGATGTGGCGCGGTATCCGACGTGGCCCTTCCTCGGCCGCACGCGCGGGCTGATCGCCTCCCCGCCGTGCCAGGCGTGGAGCATGGCCGGCAAGCGCCTCGGCCTACTCGACCAGCCGTTGGTGCACGCGGCGGTCGAGGACCTGGCCGCCGGGCGTGACACCCGTGAGCGTCTCCTCGCCGCGTGCCGCGACGAGCGTTCCCTGCTCGCGGCCGAGCCGATGCGCTACTTGTACGCCCTGAACGCGGTGGGCGAGCCCGACTGGGTCGCCATGGAAGAGGTGCCGGACGTCCTGCCCTTGTGGAAGCAGTACGCGGCCGTCCTGCGCGGATGGGGGTTCTCCGTCTGGTGCGGGGTCCTCAACGCGGCCGACTTCGGTGTTCCGCAGACCCGAAGGCGGGCGATCCTGCTCGCCTCACGCGTCCGTACGGCGCAGCCGCCCACGCCCACGCACGCCCAAGTCGCCGAGCCGGAGTCGCTGTTCGGTCCCGGCCGCGCCCGCTGGGTCAGCATGGCCCAGGCCCTGGGATGGGGCGCGACCGACCGGCCCGTCCCCACCGTCTGCGCCGGCGGCGGGCCCGAACCGTTCCCTTCGGGCTCCCGCAAAACACTGTCCGACGCCCGGGAACGCGGCACCTGGATGCCCCGCCCGGACGGCAGCGTTCTGCAGCCCCCTCGTGAAGGCGCGGCATGGGCAGACCGGCGCGGCACACGTGAGAACCGGGTCGCCGACGCTCCGGCCCCGACGTTCACTGCCGAGGCGCATTCCTGGTCCTGGTCCCTGCGCAGCAACAACCAGGCCAACGCCACGGTCCGTCCGCTTTTCGAGCCTGCGGGCACGCTGTTCTTCGGTCATCGCGCGAACGAGTGCACCTGGGTCGCCGAGCCCGCCTCGCCGCCGGCCGTGAAAGCCGATGTGCCGGCCGTTCCCGAGCCGATCCGGATCACCGCCCGCGAGGCCGGCCTCCTGCAGACCTTCCCCGCCGACTACCCCTGGGCCGGCAACAAGGGGCGGCAGTTTTCCCAGATCGGCAACGCCGTTCCCCCGCTGCTCGCTGGCCACCTCCTCTCCCCGCACCTCGGCGTCACCCTCGACCCCGACGACTTCACCCTCGCTGCCTGATGCCCCACTCCCCTAAACCCGACGAAGGCGACCTCGACACCACCGCTGCGCCCCAGCCCGTGTTCCACGTCGAGCAGGCCCTCCTCGGCGCCCTCCTCCGCGCCCCTCACCGTCTGGACGACGTGAGCGGCATCGCCGCCGAGTCGTTCTCCACCGCCGCCCACGCCGCCGTGTACGCCGCGATCAGCACCCTGCCGCGGCCCGACCCCGCCGAGCACGCGAAGAACACCGAGTGGCTCGACCACGTGCTCGCCACGAGCCGGGAGCAAGCGCGCGGGCTGAGCGCCTCCGACCTGCACGCCCTTATCCAGGTCTGCCCCTGGCCCAGCCACGCACCCGCCTACGCCCGGATGGTCGAGGCCGAGCACGCCCGCCGCCGCCTGCAGACGGCGGCCGAACGCCTCGTCCACACCGTCCACGACGTCTCCCTCCCGCACCCCGTCCAGACGGTGCTCGCCGAGGCCGACGCGCTCGCCGCGGTCGTGGACGACATCGCCCACCGCTTCCCGCCCCGCGCAGGCGTGCTGCCTCGCACCACGCCACCCTCGCCGCCCGCCGTGCCCGACCCCGCAGAAGCCGTCGAGGAGGAGCAGATCCTCCTCGCCACCGCCACCGCCTACCCCTCAGACATCGAAGCCGTCCGGTGGCTGCTCCCCGACGACCTCACCCTGCCGCTGCACTCCGGCCTGTGGCAGTGCCTGACCGCCCTGGCCCGCCGCCACGAACCCGTCGACCCCGTCACGGTCCTGTGGGAAGCCCAGCAGCGCGGCGTGCTGGACGACGGAAGCGAACCGGGCGAGGTCCTGCGCATGCTCGCCGAACCCGCCGGTTCCGTCGAGCACTGGGGCGAGCGGGCCCTGCAGCGCTCCCTCCTGGCAACGGCCGAGCACACCGGCCGACACATCGAGGCGTACGCCGACGACCCGGCGAACACCCCGTTCCAGCTCGTCGTCGGCGCCCGCCGCGCCCTCGCCGACATCGCCGCCGTCCGCACCCGCTGGCAGCACGCCACCACAACGGTCCCGCCGCCGCGACCGCGACCGGCGCCCACCACCCGCGCCGGCCCGCCGACCACCACAGCCGCGCACGCCACCCGCTCCACACGAGCAACCCGATAGCACCCCGCGCACACCGGTGGCCGGACCCGAAGGCCCGGCCACCGGCAGAACAGACGAGACCCCCAACGTGACTCCCGCCATCGACGCCCACGTCCGCCTCGACACCCACCCCACTCACCCGAGCGCCGTGCAGGCCGTCCTGACCGGCAGCCAGGCCCACGTCGCCCACGTAGCCCTGGAGGCTGCCGAGTGGGGCGTCGCCGCCACCAACGTCCTGGTCCTGGCCCGCATCGATCACGAAGAGTCTCAATGGGTGAAGTCAAGACTTGTGTGCACGGGATTACGAACAGCTCGTCCAGCATTCCGAGACTTTGCTCACCTGGGCCGCGATCACCTTGATGCCCCGCCGTCCCACCGGCCGCCGGCGAAGCCCCGCCCTCCTGGGCCCGGCCGCATGACGCATCCGCGCGCACCCAGGTGAGCCCGGCCCGCACGTAGCCGACCGGGCTCATCGGCGAAGGTCAGGGCCACATCACTAGCTGCGACCTCCGCGCTTTGAGCCTACGCTCACCCCGGCCGGCCACGACCAGCCCCGCCCACCGGCGCGCCGCCCTATGGCCGCAAGACCCCCTTGCGTGGCGGAACACTGATGTCCCTGCTAGCGCGGGGTGTGGGATTCTGGCAGAGACGCGGACGGGGGACTGACAACGGGGAGTGGGGCTCGTATGCGCGAGGTGTACCACGAGGAACTGGCCTCGCTCGGCGAGGCTCTGGTGGAAATGGCGAACCGGGTCGGTTCGGCCCTGGGCCGTGCCACCAGCGCACTGCTGGATGCCGATCTCCAGCTCGCGGAAAGCGTGATATCCGCCCACAGCAAGGTCGAGGACCTGCAACGCGACCTCGATGATCGGGCGATCGCGGTCCTGGCACGCCAGCAGCCGGTCGCCACCGACCTGCGGGTGGTGGTCACCTCCCTGCGCATGAGCGCCGACCTGGAACGCTGCTCGGTCCTGTCCCAGCATGTCGCCAAGCTGGCACGGCTGCGCTATCCCGGGCAGGCCGTGCCGCAGGACCTGCGCCGCACCATCCTGGAGATGAGCCAGCTCGCTCAGCGTCTGATGGCGCAGGCTGCCGACGTCCTCGTCACCCGCGATCTGGAGGCCGCGCTCCAGATGGAGCAGGACGACGACCGGATCGACGAACTGCACCGCTCGATATTCCAGCACCTGCTGGACGACCGCTGGCACCACGGGGTGGAGACCGCGGTCGACGTCACCTTGCTCGGCCGCTACTACGAACGGTTCGCCGACCACGCCGTCTCCGTCGCCCGCCGCGTGGTCTTCCTGGTCACCGGTGAACACGCCAACGAACTGGCAGCGACACATCCATGACCACCCGCGCGACTACTTCCTGATGCCGTACGGCTACCGAGCGCAGACCGTCGAGCGCCAAACGACAGGAGCTCCCATCAGGGAGACACCCCTAGTGCGGGACGGTTGAGCGACAAGCCCGCATTCTGTCCGGGCTCAGACCGCATGCGCACTCGGCGGAGCAGGGGTGAACAGGCGGTCATCGCGCAGAAGCGCCCAAAGCACACTGGCTCGCCGGCGAGCCAGGGCAATCACCGCTTGGACGTGCCTGCACCCCTCGGAGCGCTTCTTGAGGTAGAAGTCTCTGCTGGGTCCTTCGCGGATCATGCTGGTCTGGGCAGACATGTAGAACACACGGCGTAAGCGGCGGTTGTACCGCTTGGGCCGGTGCAGATTGCCCGTCCGTCGGCCGGAGTCACGCGGGACGGGGACGAGCCCGGCCGCGGAGGCGAGGTGGCCAGCGTCGGCGTAGGCCGTGAGGTCGCCGGCCGCCACGACGAACTCAGCTCCGAGTATGGGGCCCATACCGGGCAGGGACTCGATGACCGCCGCCTGAGGATGGTCACGGAAAGTGTCGCGGATCTGCTTCTCGACCCGCTTGAGCCGATCATCCAACGCCAGAATCTGGACGGCCAGGTCGGCGACGAGCTGAGCGGCAACATCCTCGCCGGGTAGTACGGTCTGCTGCGACTGAGCTGCCTCCAGTGCCGCAGCTGCGACCGCGTCGGCGCCACGCACAGCCCGGTTGGTAAGCCATGCCGTAAGCCGTGCCCGACCACGGCGCCTGATCGCGGAGGCGGTCTGATGCCTGGTCAGCAGGACCAGGGCACCCTTGTGGGCCGAGTAGTCGAAGGCACGTTCCAGAGCCGGGAAGACACCGGTGAGTACATCGCGGAGCCGGTTGACCATCCGTACTCGATCAGCCACCAAATCCGAGCGATGGGCGGTCAGCAATGCAAGGTCCGCGGCCAGCTGAGCGGGCACGTCGATGGTGGCGAAATCGCGCCGGTGGCGGGCGGTCTCGGCGATAACGTAGGAGTCGCGGGCATCGGTTTTGGCTTCGCCCCGGTAGGCACCCGCCATACGGTTGACCGTACGGCCAGGCACGTAAACGGCCTGCTGGCCATGCGCGGCCAAAAGGGCGAGCAGCAGCGCCGAAGACGTGCCGGAGATGTCCACCGCCCAGTGGACCGTGTCGGCCAGTTCCAGGATCTCGGCGAGCGCGGTCAGGATCGCGGTTTCATCGTTGTCGATCTTCTTGGACCACAAGGTCACGCCGCTCCCGTCGACGACGGCGGCCCAGTGGTGGCCCTTGCCTGCATCGACGCCGGCCCAGGCATGGGCATCACGCTTGCTCACTTGCCCCTCCTCGCATCGCTCCGCGTGTTGTCAGCCCAGGAACACCCCGCCGTCATCTCCGTAAATTGCGACCGCACCAGACGCGCACATCTCAATCAGCAGCCAGGGCGCCCCAGAGAGCCGGACGGCCACTCCTCGGCAGCCACTGATGGCAAGTCGTACTCAGCCACATCCGGCCCTCCCGGGCCACTGACCAACGTACAGAGCCGGATGGCCACTCTTCGATAGCCACAGTCGGCAAGCCCTACTCAGCCACATCCGGCCCTCCCGGGCCACCTAACAACTTACGGAGCCCTACTGGGCCGACGACGCAGCCAAGCACCTGATCGCCAAAGGCATCACCGTCGAGATCACCCCTCGGCTGCAGGAAGCCATCAACGAGGAGTGGACCTGGGCGAACTACCCGATGCCCTGGTGCACCCGCAGCGAAATCCGCGAGGTCTCCAACCAGGCGCAGAAGATCCACGACGATATCCGCCACGGCCACCTCCTTATCCACGCCCACGCCCACGACGGCCACACCACCGTCGCGGTCGGCACCTACCTCCACCGGGGCGGCAAGTCCGTCTACCTCTACGGCGAGAACCACCTGCGCCAGATCGCCGACACCTTCGACTCGCCCGCGGAGGCGCTTACGGCCTTCGAAAGGGTCCACGCAGCCGAGATGCACCCCGGCCCGGCGCCTCTGACCGACACCGAACGCGCCGCCATCGAAGCGCGCTCCGTCTTCGACGTCACCACGGCCAAGTCCCAACGTTCCCGCCCAAACCCGGAGACCGTCCCCGTCTACCTGGCCGATGCCGGCGACCACGACGCGCTCCTGGACGCGTTCCTCGACGCGCACGGCGAGTTCGAGAAGTGGCGGACCTGGTCGGATGACACGACCCACGCCATCCACGAATCACAGACCCTGCGCATCGAACGCGTCCACGAAACCCCCGCCCACGAGACCGCATGGACCGTCGCCGCATACGAGACACCGGTCTCCGACCGCATGTGGGTCCTCACCGCGACCGGCGCCACCCCCGCCCCAGTGCTGCAGGATCTGCTCAACCACCTCGCCGACGGCGACGGCTGGGACACCCGCATCGGCACCCCCGTGGACGAGAAGATGGTCACCGCAGCCACGCAGCCGCTCTCCGAGGCCGGGTGGAAGCACACCGTGGACGGACGATGGATCCGCTGGAAGTCCCATAACGGGGCCACGGGCGTCCAGTTCGACGCCTTCACCGCACAAGACCCGAATCAGAACCTGGCCACCTGGAGCATCTGGGCCGGTCCCGGTCCCGACCGGCCCACCTGGACCATCACCGCGTCCCTGCACACCCCCAGTTCGCTGCTGGCCGATCTCTCCGAGACCCTCGCCCACGAGACCGGCACGCGCCAAACCCACCCGGGCCGCGAGCACAAGACCCGCCTCGCTGCCAGTGCACCGGCAGCTCCGGCGGCCACGGCCGGCCGACCCACCAGCCGCTCGCGCTGATCACCGGCCCGCAGGAGCGGGGCAACATAGCGCGGGATCGCCGGTTGGCCAAACCGGCGATCCCGCGAACCATGGACAGACCACCGCCACTGCCATGCCCGAACGTCGAAAGGCCCCCGCCCACGACTGCGGACACCACCCGAAGCTCAGCCCGCCGCAAGACGTACGGCGGCGCCGGATCATGCCGCCGCGTAGCTCGCCCGGAACAGATCCTGCGCCCGCTCCACGTCCCTCGGCGTGCGGAGCTGGACCTCCAAGTCGCCCGTCCCGTGATGGCCGAGACTCGACACGTCCCGGGTGAAGCCCGGAACGAGGTCGACGTCCTTCGGGTCAACCTTCAGGTAAACCAACAGCTTGCTGCGCTGCGGCGGGCACAGGCAGGCGAAGTTCCGCAGCCGCTGATAGGCCCGGTAGGTCTTGCGCTCCACCCTGTTCACGCCGTCCCCGAGCCCGAGCAGGACCTCGTCGACCGTTCCAGCCAACTCCGTCATCGCCGCGCCCTGGACATCGGACGCCGCCCCGGCCACCGCCCGGCGCCGCGTACGATGGGCCACCTGCATGCCTCCGCTCACGACGGCCACGGTCTCAAGCCCGAGCAGGTCGCTGCCGAAGAATCGGTAGCGGACCAGGTCGATCGAGCGCCGGTGCTCACGCACGGCGTGCACGTCGTAGCGGGTGAAGTCGCCGGCGATACAGATCAGGCGCGGCCCGCTCCACAGGACCTGGGACGCGGCCGTCACCCCGAGCCGGTCGCGGACCAGGTGCTCGAACTCGGCCCGGTGGTCCATCAACCAGGCCAGGTAGAACAGGCCCTGGTTGATGACGCCGGCATCCGTGTCGCGCTTGTACTCCACTTTACCGACCACAGGAGCTCGTGAACCGGCTCTGAACTGCGACAACTCATAGACTACATGTCCGTGACGGCGAGTTGGGGCCGTTGCG
>NZ_JBIBHY010000027.1:0-79445 GCF_042957285.1 Streptomyces sp. NPDC008092 | reverse complement strand
CGACCGCGCATGGGGTGGTCTCACCCCAGGACCAGACTTTCACGAGTGGTACACCGCATGGCTGGCATCACAGTAGATCTCAAACGCGGTCTCAGCGAACAGACCGCACAGCAACTCCTCCAACGGAGTCTCCGCATCCCGGCCTGCGCCGGCGGTGAACTCCGGAGCCGGCAAAGCAGCCCGGTCCAGCTTCCCGTTCACCGTGACCGGCAGCGCATCCAGCGCTATGAACGCGGACGGCACCATGTAGTCGGGAAGCCTGCCCTCGACGTACACCCGCAGCGCGCCCGCGTCGAAGGCCTCGGCGACGACATACGCGACCAGGCGCTTCGTGCCCGGCTGATCCTCACGCGCGATGACCGCAACCTGCGCCACGTCCTCGCGCCCAGCCAGAACCGCCTCGATCTCACCCAGCTCGATCCGGAACCCACGCACCTTCACCTGGTCATCAACACGCCCCCCATACACCAACTCCCCATCCACCGACCACCGCACCAAATCCCCCGTGCGATACATCCGCTCACCTGAACCGAACGGACAAGCAACAAACCGCTCCCCGGTCAACCCCGACCGACCCCCATACCCCCACCCCAACTGCACCCCCGCCAAATACAACTCACCCACCACACCCACCGGCACCGGACGCAAAAACTCATCCAAAACAAAAACCCGCGTATTCCACACCGGCCGCCCAATCGGCACCACACCACCCACCGGCCCACCCGAACAATCCCACCACGTCACATCAACAGCCGCCTCCGTCGGCCCATACAAATTCAACAAACGCACACCCACACGAGACCGAAACTCCGCCACCAAATCCGCCGACAACGCCTCACCACTGCAAAAAACCTGCCGCAACCCCCCACAACCCCCAGCCCCCACCTCCTGAAGAAAAACACCCAGCATCGACGGCACAAAATGCATCACCGTCACCCCCAACCGACCCACCACATCCACCAGATACACCGGATCCCGATGCCCACCCGGCCGCGCCATCACCACACCCGCACCCACAACCGACGCCCAGAACAACTCCCACACCGACACATCAAAACCAACCGGCGTCTTCTGCAACACCCGATCCCCCACCCCCAGACCAAACAACCCCTGCATCCACAACAACCGGTTCACAATCGCCCCATGACTCACCACCACACCCTTAGGACGACCCGTCGAACCCGACGTATAAATCACATACGCAGCCGAGTCGGACAGAACCGGGAACTCCACCGCAGCACCGGAGAACGACCCGATCTCGGCCACCGTCTCCGGCGCATCCCACACCACCCAGCCCGAACCCGCGCCCGACTCACCCGCCACCGCACGAGAACACACCACCACCTCAGGAGCCGCATCACCCAGCACAAAACCAATCCGCTCCACCGGATACTCCGGATCCACCGGCACATACGCCGCCCCCGCCTTCAACACCCCCCACAACACCACCAACAAACCCACCGACCGCTCCATCACCACACCCACCCGCCCACCAACCCCCACACCACGCCCCACCAACCACCGCGCCACCCGATTCGACCACTCATCCAACTCCGCATACGACAGGCTCGATCCCCCGTCATCCACCACCGCCACCGCATCCGGCGTCCGCCTCACCTGTTCCCCGAACAACCCCGGCAGCGTCCCCGCGACGCCCTGCTCAACCGTGTCGTTCCAGTCCCCGACCACCCGGTTCCGTTCGACCGTGTCGAGCGCGTCCAGCCGCCCCACAGGTGTCCGCGGTGCCGCTGCCGCTGCTTCCAGAAGGGCGACGAACGCCCTCTGGTGGCCCGCGAAGTCGTCGGTGACCTGCGACGACGAGACGGCGCCGTCGAAGTCGATGCGGATCCTGCCGTCTCCCGCGCCCCCGCGCACGGTGATCATCAGGTCCTCGACGGGCGGGATCGAGACGTCGTGCACGGTGCCGACCGAGCCCGCGAAATCCAGGTCGCGGTCGAAGGTGACCACGTTGATCAGGGGCCCGAACTGCCGCTTGCCGTCGGCCGGCCAATCGAGTTCGCGGCGTAGTTCCTCTCCCCTGAACCGCTGGTGACGGGCGATGTCGCGGAGTTCGTCCCGTACCCGTCGGGCGAGGGTCAGGATGTCCTCGCGCGGGTCGACCCGTACCCGCAGCGGCACGACGTTGGCCATGGTGCCCGGCGTACGGCCGGACAGCGCCGTGACCCGGCCGGTCACGGAGAGGCTCAGCACGACGTCGCCGTCACCGCTTCCGGTCATCCTGGCGAAGTACGCGGCGGTGACGGCGACGACCACGTTCGACCAGGTGACGCCCATGCCGGACAGTTGCCGCACGCGTTCCGCGCGGTCGGCGTCGAGGTAGGAGGTGTCTCGCCGGAACCCGGTGTCCGCCGTGCCGCCGCGGACGGCAGGGTTCGCCGGGGTCGGACGGTCCGCGAACCGGGTGGTCCAGAAGGCGCGGTCCCTGTCGAAGTCGTCCGAGGCCCGGTACCGCTCCTCCTCGTCGAGGATGCCTGCGAGGGACCCGAACCTCGGTCCGGCGCAGGGTGTCTGCCGTACGAGGGACGTGTAGATCTCGGCGACGCGACGTCCGAGGACCGACCAGCCGTAGGCGTCCATGACGACGTGGTTGTACCGCTGGTACCAGAAGTACCGGTCCTCGGAGATCCTGAACAGCGCGTAGGCGAAGAGCGGGGCGGCCGTCGGGTCCGCCGGCAAGGACAGTTCCCCGCGCATCCAGGCGTGCGCCTCGCCCTCCGGGTCCGGGGACCCGCTCAGGTCCAGCACGGTGAGGGACCACTCGGGTGCCGTGCGAACCTGACGGGGGCCGTCGGCGTCCTCCACGATCCGGACGTTCAGCCCTTCGGCCTCCGCGACGGCCCCGGCCAGAGCGGTCTCGAACAGCGGCACGTCGAGCGGACCGTCGATCTCGACGAACTCGCCGGAGTTGTAGACCGGGCTGGGATCGCCGATGCGCTGCGCGAGCCAGATGTCGTACTGAGCCGCGGACAGGGGCAGGCGACGGTCGTCCTGAGACATGCGAGTCCCTCACTCGGAGTTCGGTAAGAGGTTCGATGGGCCGGGGGTCGGAAGTCGGGGGGCGGAAGTCGGGGGTCGGCGGCGGGCGGCCGACGGGAGGTCGGAAGGGCGGTGCCGGGGTTGGGGGCGGTACGGTTCGGGGGCCGCGGTGGTCGCTGTTTCAGCCGACCGTCACGAGGTGGTGGATGGCGGCGAGGCTCGGTGCTTCGAGCAGGTCGACGAGGCTGACGCTCCGCCCCGTCCGTTCCTCCAGGAGAGTGACCAGCCACAGCAGGTGCACGGAGTCCCAGCCGTGCAGGTCGTGCAGTGCGCGGTCGGCGTCCGCCACGGTCAGGGGCAGGCCGATCTCCTCTCGGATCAGGCCGATGAATTCCTCGAGGTCCTTCATGGGAGGTCGCCTTCGCGGGTCTCGTCGAGTCGGATGTGCGAGGGCACCGGCATGATCCCCGTCAGTGGGTGCCGGAAGATCCGTACGCCCGAGTCCGTGTCGCAGACGTCGATGTCGTGGTCGCCGCGGGCGTCGGCAGTCACCGGTACGAATCCGTTGCGCGGGTAGAAGTCGGCGGCCCGCCGGTTCCTGGCGGTCTCCCGGTAGCGGCCGACCACGGCGACGGCTCCTGTGTCGCGGGCCCGCCGCAGGACCCAGGACAGACAGGCCTCCTCGATGGACCGGGAGAAGACTCGGCAGCTCAACAGGAAGTTGTCGATGTGCAGTTGGTCGCCGACGCGCCGGGCGAGGACCGCGCCGACCAGCCCGTGGTCGCCGAACCTGTCGCCGGCGTGGACGGCCAGGACGAGCGCGGCCGCGTCCTTGGCCAGGGCATGTACGTCAGCGGGTTGGAGGCGTTCGGCGGTCAGGTTGAACTGGTTGGTGCGCAGGGTGAGTTGGGAGACCCTCGGGATCTCGGCCGCGGTGACCGGGCCGATCCGCACCTGGACGTCCAATTCGCGGAGGAAGTCCTCGGTCGAGTCGAAACTGTCGAGGAAGCTCTTGCGCGCCGCCTCGTCCCGGTACCTCGACGCCCGGACCCTGTCCTCGGCCGTCAGCTCCCGGACGTCGAACCAGCCGTCGCGCAGCAGGTTCCGGCGGTGCCAGGCGGGCTCGCCGTCCACGTCCACGACGGTGACGCCGGGCAGCTCCCGCCGGACGAGTTCGCGCTCGAAGGCACTGTCGTCCACGAACACAAAGCTGTCGACGGACAGGCCGAGGCTGTCGGCGAGCAGGCGGAGGTTGTCGTGCTTGGGCTGCCAGTTGGCGATTACCTGGACGAAGTCCTCCTCGCGCAGAGCCATGCGCGGATGCTCCCGTAACGCCCGGGTCACCTGCTCCGGTTCGTTCTTGCTGACCGCCGCGAGGAGGACGCCCTGCGCGCCGAGTTGGCGGACGACCCGCTGGAAGGCCAGGAACGCCTCACCCCGGCGGCCGTCGCCGATCTCGATTCCCTCGACACCCTCGTCGCCGAGGACGCCGCCCCAGAGGGTGTTGTCGAGGTCGAGCACGAGGCATTTCTTCGCGCGCCCGGTCAGCTGCCGGGCCAGATGGCCGACTTCCGCGGCGTACGCGAGGAGCAGCTCGTCGGTCAGGTGGGCCTTGGCATAGGTGCTGAGCCGGTCGTCCGTGACCCGCGTCCCCTCGGCGACGAGCGGATCCAGATCGACTACGACGACGGACGGGTTGGTCTCGGCCAGGCGCAGCAGCCGGGCGTTGGCGTCCCGCCACACCGCGCCCAGACGGCTCCTGGAGCGGAGGTCCACGAGCTGGGCGGTGTGGCTGCGCAGCAACGGCATGGTGTTCAGGACCAGGGTGCCCGGCCGGTCGGCGAAGCGTGCGGCGAGCCGTTCGATCAGGGCTACCTTGTCCGCGGCGATCCGGGCCACGTCCGCGGGGTCCCAGGGCACCGGTACCTCGTCGAACACGACCATCGGGTCGAGGACGCACAGCACCAGGTCCGGAGGGGCCTCGTGCCATGTTCCGGCCGGGTCGAGGAGGTCGAACACATAGGTGTCGAAGTCGGAGGGCAGCACCTGTGCCGCCAGGCCGTGGCGGGCCAGTTGCGCGGTGAGCGCCGGGGGCAGGGATCCCAGGGTGCCGTGTCCGGTGACACCGATCCTGACGACGGGCACCCCGGGGTGGGTCCTGGCCACCTCGTCCGGATCGATCCGGACGAGCAGCCGCCCCGCCCGCACCAGTTCCGCGCCCTCGATACGGGCCATCAGCCGGCCGACCCGCGGGTACTGGGCGACGAGACGCCCTGTGTCGGCCAGCTCCCGCAGTTCGACCGCGGCCGGAACGTCAGCGGACACGGTCATCTCCTCGGCGGTTCCGTGTCCGGTCGGGGTACGACGCCACCGCCGTCGCCCTTGGCGTCATTGGCGCCACGGCCACGGGCACTGGCGCTGCTGCCGCCACCGCCACCGCTGAGGATCTGCAGCGGGGACGGGCCGGAGCCGGTTCGGTCGCCGCGCCCCCCGGGCCTCGTTGCCGTCTCGGACGCCTCGGACGCCTCAGACACCTCGGACATCTCGGACGCCTCCGATACCTGCGCAACGGCTCCGCCCGAAGGTGCCGGATCGACCCCACCGAAGTGCTCCTCCGGTCCACCCGGTCCACCCGATCCACCGGCTCCGCCCGGTGTGCCGAAGTGCCCTGGCCCGCCCGGCCCGTTGAAGTGTCCCGGTCCACCGGGCGGCCCCGGTGGCGGGCCGTCGGGGAGGCCGAAGCCGTGCGGGCCGCCGGGGCCCGGGGGTGGCGGGCCGCCGGGCAGGCCGAAGTGCTGCGGGCCGCCGGGGCCGCCGAAGAACACGGGGCCGTCCGGGGGGCTGCCCGCGGGTTCCTCTCGTTCGACGGTCTCGGCCTCTTCGGGAGCGGTCCGCGGTGCGGCGAACTGCGTGCGGTACAGCTCGGCGTAGAGACCGCCCGCGAGCAGCAGTTCCTCATGGACGCCCCGCTCACGGATCTGTCCGTTCTCGACGACGAGTATCTGGTCGGCTTCACGGATGGTGGACAGCCGGTGTGCGATCACCAGCGACGTCCGGCCCGCGAGCGCGGTCCGCAGCGCGCGCTGGACGGCCGCTTCCGACTCCGAGTCCAGATGGGCGGTGGCTTCGTCGAGGACGACGACCGGTGGCGCCTTGAGCAGCAGCCGGGCCAGGGCGATCCGCTGTTTCTCGCCGCCGGAGAGCCGGTATCCGCGGTCGCCGACGATGGTGTCCAGCCCGTCCGGGAGGGACGAGACCAGGTCCCAGATCTGTGCCGCCTTGCACGCCTCGGCCACGTCGTCCTCGGTCGCCTCGGGCCGGGCGTAGAGCAGGTTGGCCCGCAGGGTGTCGTGGAACAGGTGCGCGTCCTGGGTGACCATGCCGACGGTGTCCCGCAGTGACTCCATGGTCAGGTCACGGGCGTCGACGCCGCCGATCCGGACACGTCCGTCGACCGGGTCGTAGAGCCGGGGTACGAGGTGGGTGAGGGTGGTCTTGCCGCCTCCGGAGGGTCCGACGAGCGCGGTGAGTTTGCCGGCGGGCACCGTGAAGGTGAGGTCCTTCAGGGTCAGCGCGTTCTCCTTGTGGGCCTGTTGCGGGAGCGCGATCGACTCCAGCGAGGCGAGCGAGACGTCGGCGGCGGCCGGGTAGCGGAAGCTGACATGGTCGAACTCGATCTGCGGGGCTTCCCGGTCCCCGCGCGGCAGTGCCTCGGCGTCGGGCTTCTCCGCGATCAGGGGCTTCAGGTCGAGGAGTTCGAAGAGCCGGTCGAAGCTCACGAGTGCCGTCATCACGTTCGCCTGCAGGCTGGACAGCTGGTTGATCGGCCCGAAGAGGCGGGTGAGCAGCGCGGCCAGGGCGACCAGGGTGCCGATCTCGAAGGCACCGCGGATGACGAGTTCGCCGCCGACCCCGTAGGTGACGGCCGTCGCGAGGGTGGCGAGGAGGGTGACCGAGACCATGAGCATCCGGGAGTAGACGAAGGTCACCACACCGATGTCCCGGACCCGGGCGGCCCGGTCGCGGAACAGCCGGGTCTCCCGGTCCGGCCTGCCGTACAGCTTGGACAGCAGTGCGCCGGCGACGTTGAACCGCTCGTGCATCAGCTGGCCCATCTCGGCGTTCTGTTCCATGGACTCCCGCATGAGCCGCTGCATCATGCGGCCGATGAGCTTGCCGGGCAGGACGAAGAACGGGAGCAGTACCAGGGCGATGAGGGTGATCATCCAGGAGAGGTAGAACATCGTGCCGAGGACGAGGACCAGGGAGAGAAGTCCGGACACGGCGGTGGACATCAGGGTGGTGAGGGCCTGCTGCGCGCCCACCACGTCGGTGTTCAGGCGGCTGACGAGCGCGCCGGTCTGCGCGCGGGTGAAGAAGGCGAGGGGCTGCTGCTGCACATGCTGGAAGACCTCGGTGCGCAGGTCGTAGACGAGTCCCTCGCTGATGCGGGCCGAGTACAGGCTCTGGGTGAAGGCGGCCGCCGCCTCCAGGAGGGCGAGGCCGGCGACGCCGAGGGACACCGCGAGGACCATCCCCCTGTCCCGGGGGAGGATTCCCTCGTCGATGAGGACCTTGAAGAGAAGGGGACTTGCCACGGTGATCACCGCTTCGAGAACGGTGATCACCAGGAGGAATCCCACGGCCCCGCGATAGGGCCTGAGGTAGGGGAGGATCCGCGGCACCGTGCCGGGTTTGATCTTCTGCCGGGTCGGCCCTGTTTCCGAGCCGAACCCGTGTATCACCATCTGCGGCCCGGGGCCTCCGATCATGGCACCGAAACCTCCTTGTCCATCGACTCGGCGGGCGCGGCTCTGCCACTCCGGTTTTCCGAATTCATTCCAATGAAATGCGAACCCCGAACGAAAGGCGGTTCGAGCGGATTTCCGGATGACGGGTGGGGCCGCACGTGGTCCCGTTTTCCGTCACTGAGTACGCTCGTACTGCTTCATTTCCTCGACGAGGCTCTTCGGGCGCATGTCGGTCCAGTTCTTCTCGATGAAGTCGAGGCACGCCTGTCGGGTGTCCTCGCCGAAGGCGATCTCCCACCCCTCGGGGACGTCCGCGAATGTCGGCCAGAGGGAGTACTGGCCCTCGTCGTTGACCAGGGCGTAAAAGATCCCGTCTTCGTTGTCGAATGGATTCGCCATGTTCGCCCTCCCGTGGAGCCAAGGCCGTGCGAAATGCACACGCTTTCCCATTTATTCGACTTCGAGCGATCGTAGTTGGCGCAATCTGCAGGGACAAGCGACGTCGTCGGGTGTCCAACCGGCCGATTCCGGCTCCTGGACGCCCTCGGGAACAGGACGGGACGTCATCACGGCTATGATCCCCGGTTTTTCCGCAGGCGCGGCACGGGCGGGAACTCACGCTCCGTCCGAAGTCGTCCAACCGTTCATTTCCGCCGGCTGACGTGAGGGCGATCAGTCGTCCGGACGCGCCGCGGTGCCGGAAGCGGGCACGGGCGGGCGGGCCCCGGTCCGCTGAA
Source organism: Streptomyces sp. NPDC008092 (assembly GCF_042957285.1). Lineage (NCBI taxonomy): Bacteria > Bacillati > Actinomycetota > Actinomycetes > Kitasatosporales > Streptomycetaceae > Streptomyces > Streptomyces sp. NPDC008092. The sequence continues at coordinate 70,960 of NZ_JBIBHY010000027.1, read as the reverse complement.
TCGGCGAAACGGAGTACCTCTGCGGGTGACCGTGACGAGTTGGTCGTACTTCTCGCGACGAGGGACCCGCACCCGACCGCGCGTCGTTCCCGGACCGTGCAGTGACTGCCTGGCCGCGGTTTGCGGCGAGACCTATGCTCGGACGCATGATCGCGACTGACCGGCTGCTCCTGCGGCCTCTGCATGTGTCCGACGTCGACGTGTTCGTCGAACTCCATGCCGACCCGCAGGTCAACCGTTTCGTCGGGTCCTACTCGCGGGAACAGGCTCTGGAGCGCCTCACCGGGATCGAACGGCAGTGGGCCGAGCGAGGCCATGGGCTGTGCGCGATCGAGCTGAAGTCGAGCGGGGAGTTCGTCGGTCGAAGCGGTCTGCAGTACTTGGAGCAGTTCGACGAGGTGGAACTGGGGTGGACCCTGCGGGCGGACCACTGGGGGCACGGGTATGCGGCCGAGGCCGCTCAAGCGTGTCTGGACTGGGGGTTCGCGACGCTCGATGACGACTACTTCACGGCTCTCATCCGGCCGGGCAACGAGGCGTCGGTGAGGGTGGCCGAGCGGCTGGGGTTCACCCCGCGCCGGGAGGACCGCCTGCTGGGCCGCCCGGTCACGGTGTATGCGGTGGACCGTCCGTCCGGCCTGCCTGCTTGTTGACGCCTCATGAGTCACGGCCGGACGTCGAAGGCTCCATGTCGCCGTGCCGGGTGGCTCTGCGTCACATAGGGAGCGAGAACAGCCGTACTGTCCCTGAGGGCCAGCGGGCGTCTTCGCGCAGGGGCGTCACCATGGTCCGCAGTGGCATGGTCACCAGGCGGTCTCCGGGTTGTTCGACGAGTACGTCCGTATCGAGCGGGTGCCATCCGAGGCGCCGGTAGAGCGGTACGAGGGGAGCTCGGCAGAACAGGAGTGCGTGCGGGGGACCCATCGTGCGGGCGTGCTCCAGTGCGGCTTCGACGACGAGCCGCGCCAGGCCCTGGCCCTGCATGCGGGGGGCGACGGCCACCCCGCCGACGCCCACCACCTCCGTCTCGGTGTCGCCGATCGCGGCAGGCAGTCGCCGCAGGCCGGCGTGTGCCACGAGCAGGTCGTCGTGTCTGATGCCGAAGTGTTCTTCTTTGGGCAGCCAGGTCAGACCGGTCGAGGCGACACCGAAGGGATCTTCGCTGCTGCCAAGGATCTCTTCCTGGTCCGCCTTCGTGTACTGGAGGAGCCGCCGCACCACGTTCGGTGCCCCGGAGGATCGGTTGTCAGACATTCCCACATCATGATCTCTCGGCCGGGCGCTGGCCAGGTCTGTTCGGCGAACGGCGGCCGTGCGCCGGCTGGTTGGGACTCGGAGAGCACGGATCGCGCCGGCACGCGATCCGGGAGACGAGCTTTGGCGAACCTGCGATGCGCGCCCGGGACCTGGCCGGTCCCGGGCGGGGGCGGCGGCCTGGCCGGCTCTCGGCCCGGGTCAGACCGGGGCGGGTGCGGCATCGCGGGCCGGCAGTTCGAGTCCGAGGTTCTCGCGGAGTGTGGTGCCGGTGTAGTCGGCGGCGACGATCTTTCGTCTGCGCAGCTCGTGCAGGAGGCCGTTGACGACGAAGTCGTGCTGGCGCGCGTCGGCGAGACCGCCCAGCGAGATCACGTCCAGGACGCCCGCGCGGAAGCGCTCCTCGACGGCGTCGGCGAGTTGCTCGGGGGTGCCCGCGGCGGCCCAGTGTCCGGTGTCCTGTGCCGCGATGACGAGCTCCCGCAGCGTGTAGCCCTGCCGCGCGTAGCCGGTGAAGATGTCGACCCTGCCGCGGCGGCGGTTCACCGGCGCCAGGTCGGGCAGCAGGCTCTCCGGCAGCGTGGCGTCGAGCGGGAGTTCCGACAGGTCGACTCCGCCGCCGAGCATGTCGGCCACCTGGGCACGGCCGCGTTCGAAGTCGATCGACTCCCGCTTCTCGCGTACGAGCCGCTTCGCCTCCTCCTCGGTGGCGCCGTATGTGGCGTGGAACGAGCTGAAGATCAGCGGCAGTCCGTCGAGCCGTCCCAGGCTCTGGGCCTGGTCGCGGATCTTCCGGGTGAAGTCGAGAGCGTGGTCGAGGGTGGGCAGTGACGTGAAGACGATTTCCGCGTAGCGGGCGCCCAGCGCGGTCCCCGCCGCGGACTGCCCGGCCTGTATCTGCACCGGGCGCCGTTGCGGCAGTGGCGGGATGTTCAGCGGGCCGGTGACGGTGAAGTACCGGCCGGAGTAGTGGATCGGGCGTACCCGGTCGCGCTGCAGCACCGCCTTCCCGTCCGCGCCGGTCGTCAGCGCGCCGGGTTCCCAGCTGTCCCACAGCGCGTTGACCACTTCCAGCGTCTCCGCGGCGCGCGCGTAGCGCTCCTCCGGGCCGGGCAGCTCGCCTGCGCCGAAGTTCTCCTCACCGATCGAGGACGTCACCAGGTTCCAGGCGGCCCGGCCCTTGCTGACGTGGTCGAGGGTCCCGAAGAGCCGGGCGAGGTTGAACGGGTGGTGGAAGGTGCTCGACACCGTCGCGATCAGGCCGATCCGCGAGGTCACCTGGCTCAGTGCCGAGACGAAGACCAGCGGTTCCTGCGAGCCGATCGCGCCCTGGGCGTCGAACCTGAGCAGATCGGCGGTGAACAGCGCGTCGATCCTTGCCGCCTCGGCGAGCTTCGCCACTCGCACGGCGGTGTCCAGTGTGGACCGGGTCGGGTCGACCGCCAGGTCGTACGTCTCCGAGGTGCCACCGGCTCCGGTCACGGTCTTCAGTGTTCTGGGCTGTTTCGCGCTCACTGCTCGTCCGTTCTCCTCGACAAGGGTGACAACCGGGATGACGGCTTTCCCCGGGGGCTTTTCAGGAAGGGAACAACGCCCGCGCACACGTGACCGAGGCCGGCCGGGCGTCACGGGTGCGCACGGGGCTGCCGGCCGGAGGCCGGGACGCGGGTCAGCGACAGAGCGCGGCGTGGGTCCGGCACAGGTCGACGTGCCGGCGCTTCGTCCGGACCGGCGGCACAGCCGCGACCGGTCCGACGTGCGATGCCCTCACCGTGACTCCCATCGGACCTGGCACAGGTACCCGGCAGTGTGTGGATCACGACCGTGGCCGCCGCGGGGTCTGCCCGCCGGATCGCTCGGCACCACGGTTGATCAACGTCCCCATGATGAGCCGCTGGGCTACGGGACCGCAAGGCCGCCTGCTGCTGACCGCCGGGGTGCCCGGGTCGCAGGTCGCGGGGCCGGGCGGGCAGGGCGGGCGGGGCGGGCACGGCTTCATCGACGTGCCGTATCCGCCGGGAGCGCCGGCCGCGGCGCGTGAGCGGAGGCAGGCAGACGTCCCGTCGGCAGCCTCGGACGCCGTGCCGCGTGGTCAGCGCAGCCGGGGCAGCAACTGGTCGCCGATGCGGCTGATCTCCTGCTTGTAGGGGGTGTCGGAGAGGACGAAGTGGGTGATGCCGAGCTTGCGGTAGTTGTCCAGCGCCGAGGCGACGTCGGCGGCGGAACCGACCAGCCAGGTGGTCCCCGCTCCGCCGCCGCCGAACCTGCCCGGCGTGGTGTACAGGCAGGTGTCGAGCACCTCGCCCCGCGCGGCGAGGTCGAAGAGCCGCCGCTGTCCGACGGCGGTCCTGCGGTCTCCCGCCCAGGTCAGCTCCTGCCCTCCGTCCGCCGCCATCAGCGCGACCCGCTCCTCGGCCGCGCGCCACGCCTCCTCCGTGGTGTCGCGCACGAGCGTGGTGATCCGCAGCCCGAACCTGAGCGGCTCGTGCCTGCGGCCCACCTGCTCGCTCAACGCCCTGAGCCGGTCGATGCGTTCGGCGAGTCCGTCGAGTGGTTCGCCCCAGAAGAGCTGCACGTCCGCCTCCGCCGCCGACACCCGTTCGGCGGCCTCGGACGCACCGCCGAAGTAGAGCGTCGGATGCGCTCGCGTGCCGGTCGCGTAGGGGCGTGGGGCCACCGTGGACCGGCCGACCTGGAAGTGCTCGCCGTCGAACGTCACGTCCTCCTCGGTCCACAGGCGTCGTACGAGATGGAGGAACTCCCGGGTGCGGGCGTAGCGTTGCGCGGGATCGGTTCGGGTGTCCCCGTACGCGGCGAGGTTGTCCAGTCCGCTGACGATGTTGACCAGGACCCGGCCGCGGCTGAGCTGGTCGAGGGTCGCCGCCGCACTGGCGAAGTGGGCCGGCTGCCAGTACCCGGGGCGGATCGCGATCAGGGGCTTGAAGGTGGTGGTCCGGGCGGCCAGCGCGGTGGCCACGGTGAAGGTGTCCGGGCGGCCCCACCCCGTTCCCAGGAGTGCGCCGCTCCAGCCGTGTTCCTCCGCCGCGCGGGCGAGGTCGGTGGAGTACTCGACGGAGCCCCAGCCGGCCGTCGTGTCGTCGCCGCGGTGTCCCGGCTCGACGGTGTTGGGGATGTACCAGAGGAATTCCGTGCTCATGAGGCTTCCGATCTCGGTGCGGGGTGGCGGCTGCCCGAAGGCGGGCCGCAGGACGCCGCCTCAGGCACTGCGCGCGGATCGGTGTCGAACGCCCGGAGCAGCCGGACTCACGCCTTTGCGGGTCGGAGCGGACGCGGCAGCACGCGACAGTGGACTGGCGGGTGGGACCGGAGGATCAACACTGGGCGCTGCACACCCGTACGAGGTCGACGCATCGTTCGCTGGTGAGCATCGGGACCTCGGGCATGTGATCGAGTCTCCGAGTGATCGATCGTCCTGTCAATGCACCCGATCCGCCGCTGGACGGCCCGTACCGAGCCGACCTGGGCCGGCCGCCTCCGGCCTGATTGGATCTGTGCCACACCGACCCCTCACCTGAACGGACCTTCCCGGCATGGCATTTGGCGCCCCCTACCGTCGAGCGGCCGACGACCGCTACCAAAAGCTCGGCAGCTACCGCGGGGCCAGCGGCTCCGGCCTCGAACTCCCCGCCTTCTCGTTCGGCCTCTGGCAGAAGTTCGGGACGGACCGCCCGTACGCGACCCAGCGCGAGATAGTGCTGCACGCCTTCGACCTCGGCATCACCCACTTCGACAACGCCAACCGCTACGGCCCGCCGCCACGCGCCGCCGAGAAGTTCTTCGGCACGGTGCTCCGCAAGGACCTGGCGCCCTACCGGGACGAGCTCGTCCTGTCGACCAAGGCCGGCAACCCGATCGGTCCGAGTCCCTACCTCAAGGGCGGCTCCCGCAAGTCGCTCCTGGCCTCGCTCGACCACAGTCTGCGCGACCTCGGCACCGACTACGTCGACATCTTCTACAGCCACAGCCCCGACCTCGCCACCCCGCTGGAGGAGACCGTCGGCGCCCTGGTGACCGCGGTCCGGTCCGGAAAGGCGCGCTACGCGGGCATCTCCAACTACACCACCGAACGGGCTCATGAGGCGGCGGAGTTGCTCCGCGGGGCCGGGGTGCCACTGCTGGTCCATCAGCCTCGCTACTCGATCTTCGACCGGCGTCCGGAACTCGACGGCCTGCTCGAACTCGCCGCCGCGGACGGCTTCGGCCTCGTGGTCTACAGCCCGCTCGCCCAGGGCCTGCTGACCGACAAGTACCTCGGCGGTACGATCCCGCCGGGCGCCCGTGCCCGTGACAGCGCCTTCCTCTCGCCCGACGCCATCGACGACACCTACCGCGAACGCGCGGCGGCGCTCAACGAGATCGCCGGGCAGCGGGGCCAGTCGCTGGCGCAGCTCGCGTTGCAGTGGGTTCTGCGACAGCCCCAGGTGACCAGCGCACTCATCGGCGCGAGCTCCACGTGGCAACTGGACCACAACCTCAGGGCGTTGGACTTCCCGCCCCTGTCGGACGAGGAACTCGCGCTGATCGACCGGCACGGCGTCCACGGAACGGGCTCCCGCCCCTGACCGCCCGGGCGGCACTCCCGGGCGGCCTCCCGGGCGGCACTCCCGGCAGGCCGGGCGACGGTCGGGACGACCCGGTCGTGCTGGCGCCGACTGCTCCGGTGTGGTTCCCTGTCTCCATGACCGTGCTTGTGACCCGCCGCCACGTGGACTACGTGCGTGTCACCGCGACAGGTTGTCGCGCCGAGAGCTGACGCTCCGCTCCGGCCTTTTCCCTCTCCCGCAGTTCCGGCTGTTCCGCTTCGCCACGGACGCGTGCCCGCACGCGCGCGCCGTCGCACCCTCACGCCTGCCCGCACAAGGAGCACACGCCATGAGCCAGCCCATCGACTCCGTCGCCGCCGGTCACACCCTCGACGAGACACCCGCCGGACCCGACACCTCGGCCTGGTCCTTCGAGACCAAGCAGATTCACGCCGGGGCCGCTCCGGACCCGACGACGGGAGCCCGGGCGACGCCGATCTACCAGACGACGTCGTTCGTGTTCAGGGACACCCGGCACGCCGCCGACCTGTTCGCCCTGGCCGAGCCCGGCAACATCTACACCCGCATCCACAACCCCACCCAGGACGTCTTCGAGCAGCGTGTCGCCGCGCTGGAAGGCGGGGTCGCGGCCGTGGCGCTGGCCTCTGGGCAGGCGGCCGAGACGCTGGCCATCCTGACGCTGGCGAGTTCCGGGGACCACATCGTCTCCAGCACGTCGCTGTACGGCGGCACGTACAACCTGTTCCGGCACACGCTCCCGAAGCTGGGCATCGAGGTGTCCTTCGTCGACGATCCCGACGACGTCGACGCCTGGCGGGCGGCGATCCGGCCCCACACCAAGGCGCTGTTCGCGGAGACGCTGGGCAACCCCCGCGGCAACGTGCTCGACGTGCGGGCGGTCGCGGACGCCGCCCACGCGGCGGGCGTGCCGCTGATCGTGGACAACACGGTGCCGACTCCCTATCTGCTGCGGCCCATCGAGCACGGCGCGGACATCGTCGTGCACTCGGCCACCAAGTTCCTCGGCGGGCACGGCACCGCCATCGCGGGCGTCGTCGTGGACGGCGGCACCTTCGACTTCGGTGCGCACGCCGAGCGGTTCCCCGACTTCACCGAGCCCGACCCGAGCTACCACGGGCTGCAGTACTGGCCGGCGCTCGGCCCCGGCGCCTTCGCGATCAAGCTGCGCGTGCAGTTGCTCCGCGACCTCGGCCCGGCCCTCTCCCCGCACTCCGCGTTCCTGCTGCTGCAGGGTGTGGAGACGCTGAGCCTGCGCATCGAGCGGCACTCCGCGAACGCGCTGGCGCTGGCCGAGTGGCTGGAGCAGCGGGACGAGGTCGCCGCCGTCCACTATCCGGGCCTGGAGTCCAGCCGGTGGTACGAGGCTGGGCAGGAGTACCTGCCGCGCGGTGCCGGCGCGGTGGTCTCGTTCGAGCTGCGGGACGGCGTCGAGGCGGGCAAGCGGTTCGTGGACGCGGTCGAGCTGTTCAGCCATCTCGCCAACATCGGTGACGTACGCAGCCTGATCATCCACCCCGCCTCCACGACCCACAGCCAGCTGGACGAGGAGCAGCTGGTGGCGACCGGGACCTCGCCGGGCCTGGTGCGTCTGTCGGTCGGCATCGAGAACCTCGCCGACCTCAAGGCCGACCTGGAGGCCGGTTTCCGCGCGGCCAAGGGCGCGTCCTGAACACCGTACCCACCAACGGAGTTCCCCTGCCGCCGGCCACCGGGGCCTGGCGGGAGGGGGACCCGGCCGGGCACCGGCAGTGGTACGTGGCCGAGAAACCGCTGTCCCTGGAGGTGGGTGGTGAACTGCCGGGCGCGCGGCTGGCGTTCGAGACCTGGGGACGGCTCGCGCCGGACCGCTCCAATGCCGTGCTCGTCCTGCACGCCCTCACCGGTGACAGCCATGTCGCCGGACCCGCCGGGCCCGGCCATCCGACCCCGGGCTGGTGGGACGGGCTGGTCGGGCCGGGGCTGGCGCTGGACTCCGACCGGTGGTTCGTCGTGGCACCGAACGTGCTGGGCGGCTGCCAGGGCAGTACGGGACCGGCCTCGCCGCGTCCCGACGGACGCCGCCGCTGGGGCGGCGCCTTCCCGTTCCTGACCCAGCGCGACCAGGTCGCCGCCGAGGCCGGGCTGGCCGATGCACTGGGTGTCGAGCGGTGGGCGCTGGTCGTCGGCGGCTCGATGGGCGGGATGCGCGCCGTGGAATGGGCGGTGACCCACCCGGAGCGCACCGGCGCGCTGCTGCTGCTCGCCACGACGGCGGCGGCGAGCGCGGAGCACATCGCCTGGGCGGACATCCAGCTGCACGCCATCCGCGGCGACCCGCACTGGCAGGGCGGCGACTACCACGACAGCGGCCGTGGCCCGCACGCCGGTCTCGGTCTCGCCCGCCGGCTGGCCCATGTCACCTACCGCAGCGAGCCGGAACTCCAGGTCCGCTTCGGCCGGGCTCCTCAGGGTGGCGAGGACCCGTTCGGCGGCGGCCGGTACCAGGTCGAGTCGTACCTCGACCACCATGCCGCCAAGCTGGTCCGGCGCTTCGACGCGGGCAGTTACGTGGTGCTGTCCGCGGCGATGAACGCGCACGACGTGGGCCGTGACCGCGGTGGCGTGCGTGCCGCCCTGGGCCGCGTGACCGCGCGCACCCTGGTCGCGGGCGTCGACTCCGATCGCCTCTACCCACTCGCCCAGCAGGCCGAACTGGCGGCGGGCATCGCCACGGCGGACGACGTCCGGGTCATCGAGTCCCCGTACGGGCACGACGGGTTCCTGATCGAGACGGCGCAGGTCGCCGCGCTCGTGGCCGAACTGCTTCCCCGGGCCGCACCCGACGGCCTGCCGCAGCCTCCCCGCACCTCCGCCCCCACCAGTGCAGGACCCTGAGCGGCCGCCTGTACGCACCGGCCGCAGGCGCCGACACAGACCGCGGGCCACCGGGTCGGGGCGGTCGCCCGGCCGGGGCGGTCGCCCGGCCGGGCCGATGGGTCGGCCGGGCCGGTGGGTCGGCATCGCCGGCGGGTCGGCATCGCCGGCGGATGACGAGCTTGCGCCCGGTAGGAAGCGGTCCCCTCCCGCCGCGGAGTCCGGTGATCACAGGGGCATCCGGTGATCACATCGGACGCCCGCGCCGCGGCGCCCTGCGGATCTCCCGTGTGCCGTGGCGCTCCGCGCGGATAGGGTGGACGGTGATCGACAGGGACTGGCTGGGCGAGGGCGGCGGACGGCGTGGGCGGTGCCGAGGAGAGCAGGAGCACGGGCACCGGGCGCCCGACGTCACGGGACGTCGCCCGGCTCGCCGGCGTGTCGCACACCGCGGTGTCCTTCGTGTTCAACGGCCGGGCCGAGGGCAACCTCTCGCCCGCCACCCAGGAACGGATCCGGCAGGCCGCGGCCCGGCTCGGTTACCGCCCCGACCCGGTGGCCCGGGGTCTGCGCAGTCGCCGTACGGCCGTGCTCGGGCTGGTCACCGACGAGATCGCGTCCTCGCCGTTCGCCGGGCGGCTGCTGCGCGGCGCCATGGAGACCGCCTGGGGCAGCGACCATCTCGTCCTCACCGTCGACTCCGGCGGTGACCCGGCCAAGGAGGACGCGGCCGTCGCGGAACTGCTCGACCGGCGCGTGGACGGCATCATCTACGCGGCCATGTCACTGCGCCGGGTCCGTGTTCCCGAGGGCCTGCACCGCACCCACTCCGTGCTGGCCAACTGCCTGCCCGAGGACGGCTCCCTGCCCGCGGTGGTCCCTGCCGAGCGCGCCGGTGGCCGTACCGCGGCCCGGCTGCTGCTCGGTGCGGGCCACCGCCGGCTCGCCGTGATCGGCGGTCTGGACGACATCGCCTCGGTGGAACGTACCCGCGGCTTCCGGGACGCGCTGCGCGCCGAGGGCGTCACCGTGCCCGAGGAGTGGATCGTGCGCGGCGGCGGGGAGATCTCCGCGGGATACGCGGGGGCGCTGCGCCTGCTCGACGGGGTCGGGCCGGGCCGTCGTCCCACTGGCGTCCTGTGCTATAACGACCGGGTCGCGGCGGGTGTCCTGCACGCCGCGACCCGGCTCGGGATCGACGTGCCCGCCGATCTGTCCGTGGTCGGTTACGACGACCAGGAGCACATGGCCGCGTTCCTCACCCCGCCGCTCACCTCGGTCGCGCTGCCGCACCGGGCGATGGGCGAGGCGGCGGCCCGGCTGCTCCTGGACGCCATCGAAGCCGGCCGTACGCCGCCCGCGACCGTCCGGCGCCTGGCCTGCCCCGTGGTCAGCCGCGCCTCCGTGGGACCGGCGCCCACCCGGTGACCCGGGCACCCGGGCCGTCGACGACCAGCTCGGCGATGTCGCCGGGACGCCGGTAGACGCGCTCGGTGACCATGGCCCGTTCCGCGACGAAGAGTTCGAGGAGCGAGCCGTCGACGAGCAGCCGGAGCGCGAGTGACGGCCCCTTCGGCACGTGCACGGTGATCGGCGCGGAGCCTTCCCTGCCGGTCCGGGGCCAGGCGCTGCGGTCGAGGACGACGGTCCCCGAGGCAGGGTCCGCCCGGACGGTCAGCTCCCGGCCGGCCGCGCCCCGGAGCAGGCTCACCGTGGTCGGTCCACATGCAGTGACCGTCAGGTCGTACGTGTGGGGAAGCGGAATCCGGCCCGGCGCGGTGACGAACGGCTCGGCCTGGCGCAGCAGGTCGAGTTCCGGGGCCGGACTCACCCGCAGTGCACCGTCGGGGTGGATGTCGACGACCCGTGGCGCGGTGAGTACGCCCGCCCATCCGGCCCGGTGTGTCTCCTCCTGCGGGCGGGCTTCCCACGACCAGCCCCACAGCAGGGCGCGGTCGGGCTCCTGGAGCACGGCGGGAGCGTAGAAGTCCCGCCCCTGGTCGAGCCGGCCGCCGGCGCGCGGCACGAACCCCAACGGGCGTCGGCCGTCGGTCTCCAGACGGCCGGTCAGGTATCCGGTGGAGCAGGGATCCCCGTCCCACAGGGACACCACGAGCACGTGGTCGCCGCCTGCCGTCCGGTACAGGTGGGGGCACTCCCAGCCCACCGACCTGTCGCCGAACACCTTTGCGGCCACCGGGTCCTTGCCGTCCAGCAGCACACCGGCGAACCGCCAGTCGGTCAGGTCGTCGCAGTCGTAGAGCAGGACCGACGGCGTGCCGTCGGCGTGCCCGGCCCCGACGAGGGCCCAGCGCCTGTCCGCGTGGCGGAAGACGAACGGGTCGCGGAACATCACCATGTCCAGTCCCGGCGGCGGCCCTGCCACCACCGGCGTCGGCAGCGGCTTCCACTCGGTCAGCCGCTCGTCGTCCGGGTCCGCCGCCCGTGCCAGGCAGATGGTGCCGAGTCCGGCGTGCGCACGGTCGACTCCCGTGTACACGGCGGTCGGTGTGCCGGCGGCGTCGATCACGCAGCCCGACCAGCAGCCGGCCTCGTCGGGGCCGCCCGGCGTCGGCGTGAGCGCGATCGGGTGGTGCTCCCAGTGCGCGAGGTCGGCGCTGGAGGCATGCCCCCAGTGGACGTTCGCGTGCACCGGCGCGTCGGGGTTGTGCTGGTAGAAGAGGTGGTATCGGTTCCGCCAACGAAACGGCCCGTTGGGGTCGTTGATCCAGCCGGCGGGCGGACGGACCCTGAGTCGCGGGGCGTTGGGGTCGTGGCTCAACGGTTGACTCCTGCGGACGTGATGCCCTCGCGCAGAGGGCGCTGGCCGACGACGAACACGGCGACGGCGGGGAGCATCGAGAGCACGACCCCGGCCAGGACCACCGAGATCGACCCGGTGCCGAGGTTGCCCTGCAGGGAGACCAGACCCAGCGGAAGCGTGTAGTTCTGGCTGGAGGTCTCCAGGATCAGCGGGCGGAAGAACTCGTTCCAGTGGTAGTTGAAGGCCAGCACTCCGACGATCGCCAGGCCGGGGGTGGCCAGTGGCGCGTACACCGAGCGGAAGATCCGCCAGGGCCCCGCGCCGTCCAACATGGCCGCCTCGCCCAGGTCCTTCGGCATGCCGAGGAAGTACTGGCGCATCAGGAAGGTGCCGAAGGCGGTCGGGAAGGCCGGGATGATCAGGCCGAGGAGCGTGTCGGTGAGGTGCATCGACTTCAGCACCAGGAACACCGGCACGATGGTGACCTGCAACGGCACCATCATGGTCGCAAGGACCAGGCCGAAGAGGGGCTTCTTGAAGCGGAACTCCAGGCGTGCGAAGGCGTATCCGGCCAGGCCCGCCGTGATCATCTGGCCGACGGCGATCAGCGCCGTCACCAGCGTGGAGTTCAGGGCGAGCAGCCACACGTCGATCTGCTGGAAGACCCCGCGGTAGGCCGCGGTCGTCGGGTGCGCCGGGATGATCTGCGGGGGCAGGTCGAAGGACTGGGCCGGAGTGCGCAGTGAGGTGGCGACGGTCCAGATGACCGGGCCGAGCGTCAGCAGGGCGCACCCGGTCAGTACGGCGATCCGGGCCCAGGGGGTGAGTGAGTGACGTACGCGGCTCAGGGTCGGGGTTGCTTGGCTCATGGCGCTCATGCGGCTCACCGGCTCACTGGTAGTGGACGAAACGCCGGCTGAGCCGGAACTGGACGGCGGTGACCGCCATGATCAGCGCGAAGAGCAGCACGCCCACCGCGGATGCCTCGCCGAAGTCGAGCTGCTCGAAGGCCCGTTCGTAGATGACCATCACCACGGTGCGGGTGGCATCGCCGGGTCCGCCGTCGGTGAGGACGTAGGGCTGTTCGAAGACCTGTAGGGCATTGATGATGCCGACCACCGACGCGACGAGGAGCGTAGGCGACAGCAGCGGCAGCGTGATGCCGAGGTGCTTGCGCAGGCCGGTCGCGCCGTCCAGGGCGGCGGCCTCGTGGATCTCCTTGGGGATGTTGTTCAGACCGCCGACGAAGAGCAGGAACGAGAAGCCGAACTGCTGCCAGACGTAGACCAGGATCACCGTGGCCATCGCCGCGTGCTCCGAGGTCAGCCAGGGCACGGGCGCGACACCGACCAGGCCGATCAGCCAGTTGACCACCCCGAAGTCCTGGTTGAACAGGTACTTCATCACCACCGAGATCGAGGCGGCGGACAGCACCAGCGGGAAGAAGAACGCCGAACGGAACACCGACCGCAGCCACCCCGGCATCCGCCCGTTCAGCGCGAGGGCCAGCGCCAGCGCGATCAGCAGTTGCAGCGCGACCGCGAGGACCATGAAGAGGAGCGTGTTGCGGAAGGAGACCAGGACGGTGGAGTCCGTGAAGGTCGTACGGTAGTTGGCGCCGCCGGCGAAGCGGGGCGGGTCGATCACGTTCCAGTGGAACAGGCTCAGCACGAGGGACCCGATGATCGGCACGACCGTGAAGACGACGATGCCGACGACCGTGGGCGCCAGGAACAGCGCGGCCAGGAGCCGGGCGCCGCGGTCGCGGGCGGAGGGCCGTACAGCGACGGCGGTTGGCATGGCGGGCCTCGAACGTACGTCCTGCTCCTGGGTGCTCGGGACCTGGGTGTTCGTCATATCTCACGCTCCATGGCCTGTTCCAGGTCGCCCTGCATCCGGCGCAGCGCGGGACCCACCGCACGCGGCGAGGCCAGCGCGGTGCCGGTGTACTTGAGCAGGACGTCGGTCACCTCGGCGACCTGCGGCGGCGCGGGGATCGGGCCGGTGTCGGGAAACCGGTCGAGGGTGTCGTAGAAGACCCGCCAGTGCGCCGGGCCGCTCGCGGCGTAGCGTGCGGCGTTCAGCATCGAACGCCGGGCCGGGGTGGTCTGGTTGCCCTGGAACAGCCGGGTCATGGTGTCCTTGCGGGCCGCGTACTTGATGAACTCCCAGGCGGCTTCCCGCTTCTTCGAGGTGCGCAGCAGCGCGTAGCCCGCCGCGCCGAACTGGTGGCGCTGGGTGCGCCAGCGCGGGAAGTACTGCACGTCGTAGTCGGCGGCCCGCATGCCGGCCAGTTGCAGGCCGCCCGCCCAGAAGCCGCCCGCCGGGGTGACGCCGACGCGGCCGGTGGAGAACACGCCGACCAGATTGCTGCCGTTGCCGCCCTCGGGCCGGGTGCACAGGTTCTCCTGGACGAGGGCGGCGAGATAGTCGTACGCCTCCTCGACCCGGCCGGCGGTGGCCTGCGGGGTCGTCCAGCGGAAACCTCCGCCGCGCCCCTGCCGGTCGGCGGCCGGGTAGAAGGTGTCCCACAGCCAGGACCCGCCGGGCGCCTTGGACTCCTTCAGCAGGTTGGTGCCGTTCGCGAAGAGCCAGGGCACCACGCCGCCCCACAGCCGGTTGGTCCAGAAGTACGGCGTGAAGTGCGCGTCGCCGGCACGCTTCATCTCCCGCAGCAGCGCGGTGAAGTCGTCGCGGCTCCAGTCGGCCGCCGGGAAACCCGCGCCCGTCCGTTTCAGCACCTGCTTGTTGAGGTACATGTCGGCGGCGTTGAACTCCATGGGCAGTTGGTAGAGGTTCCCCTCGTACATCATCGACTCCACCAGCGAGGGGTGGACGTCGGCGAAGTACTCACGCAGCTCCGCCGCGTCCCGCCGCACCCAGCGGTCCAGAGGCACGCCGAGCCGCCGGGCGAACAACTGCACGCCCTCGGTGGCCACGTACACCAGGTCGGGGGCGCTGCCCGCGGCGATCTGGGTGAGGATCTTCGCGAAGAAGTCCGACCAGTCGACGGCCTGCACCGCGTTCACCCGCAGCGGGATGTCGGGGTGGAGCCGGTGGAAGCCCTCTGTGAGGGCGTCGACGGTGGCCGGGTCGAAGGCGGAGCCGAGGGTGGCGACGACGAGGGAGCCGTCGTCACGGCCGGGGATGTCGGCTCCCGTGAGCCGGTCCCAGCTCGCGGCGGTCGCGGCCAGGGCGGCTGCTCCGGCCCCGTAGGCGCCGTACCGCAGCAGCGTGCGGCGAGGGAGGTGCGAGTCAGTCATCCAATGGGCCTAACTCGTGTTAGATCAGGGTTGATGCCCCAGATGATGGGAACCGGGCAACAGGCCTGTCAAGGGTCGGAAACGCTTGACCTTTAACGAGTTAGGTCTACAGTCCTCGTTCACATGCGTTCACATGAGCCGCCACGAGAGGAACGATGCGTCATGTCCGGAGCCTCGGGGATTTCCAGGAGATCACTGTTCACGGGATCGGCGGCGGGCACCGCCGCCGCGCTGCTGCCCACCGCAGCGGCCACGGCCAGGACCAGGACCAGGTCCGCGGTGAGCGGCGCGAGTTACCGCGCCGCATACCACTTCACGGTCCCCGACCAGTGGAAGAACGACCCGCAGCGGCCCGTCTGGATCGACGGCGAGTACCACTACTACTACCTCTACAACGCCGACTACTTCACCGGTGCCGTCGGCACCGCGTGGCGCCTGGCCACCACCAGGGACCTGGTCTCCTTCGCCGACCGCGGGGTCGCCGTGCCCAAGGACACCACACCCAACGGCGATCTCTGGTCGGGTTCGGCGGTGGTCGACACCGGCAACACGGCCGGATTCGGCGCGGGCGCGGTCGTCGTCATCGTCACCATGTCCCCCGGCGGCGGCACCGACCACCAGGAGCAGTTCCTGTACTACTCGACCGACGGCGGTCTCACCTTCGGCAACTACGGGACCGACCCCGTCCTGCCCAACCCCGGCGTCGCCGACTTCCGCGACCCCAAGGTGATCCGCGACGAGGACCGGGGCCGCTGGGTGATGGCCCTCGCCGAGAACGACAAGATCGGCTTCTACCACTCCGACGACCTCAGGTCCTGGACGTACGTGAACGGTTTCGTCCACGCCGGCATCGGCGTCCTGGAGTGCCCCGACCTGTTCCGCATCACCGCCGGCGACGGCACCGCGAAATGGGTGCTCGGCGCGAGCGCCAATGGGAAGAACTCGGGGCTGCCCAACACCTACGCCTACTGGACGGGTTCCTTCGACGGCAGCGCGTTCACCGCTGACGCGGGCGAGCCACAGTGGCTCGACCACGGCTGGGACTGGTACGCCGCCGTCACCTTCGAGAAGCGGGACGCGGGCGGCGCGGTGGACGCGGCCGCCCGGTACGCGATCGGATGGGTGAACAACTGGGACTACGCCCACACCACCCCCACCATCGACTGCGACGGCTTCAACGGCACCGACTCCGTCGTCCGCGAGGTGACCCTGAAGAAGGCATCCGACAACACCTACTACCTCGCCTCCCGGCCCGTCGCCGGCCTCGACGCGCATGTCTCCCGCACCGTGCACCTGGGCGACGTGACCGTGGACGGCACGAAGGTGCTCGACTACACCGGTATCTCCTACGAGGTGACGACCGAGATCACCTGGTCCCGGCTCACCGGCGCCGGCCTCCAGTTGAGGCGCTCCCCGGACGGCGGTCGGCACATCGACGCCGGGATCTACGCCGACTACGCCTTCCTCAACCGGCGCAACACGGTGAACGCCGACACGTCCGGCAAGTGGCAGGAGAGCCACACCCCGTTCGACCCGTCCGCAGGCACGGTGAAGCTGCGCATCCTGGTGGACCGCACATCGGTGGAGATGTTCGTCGACGACGGCCGCTACGTGCACACCAGCCAGGTCTTCCCCTACCTGCTGGACACCCGGCTCGCACTGTTCACGATCGGCGGCAGCGCGGTGTTCCGCAACACAGTGATACGCGAGTTCTCGGTGTGAGACCGGCCGGGGGCGGGTGCACACCGAGAACTCGCGTGAACCCGATCGACAACACCGGTACGGCGGGGCCAGGAGCCGCGCAGGTGCGGTCCTGCCGGCTCCAGGCAGTCCGCCGATGACGACGGGCATGTGCTCATGCTGCCGTAGGTGGCCAGTGCTGTGACCGCGCAGGTCCACCGGGTTCGGTCTTGTCCTAGGATCCTCTGGCTATGGGGGGATCCTTTGGTGACCGGTGGCGCCTGACTCGTGCCGTTGCTGTGGCGCTGGCCGCACTGGCCGTGATCGTGTTACTGGGCATCGTGCTGCTGGTTCTTCCGGGGCTGATAGTCGACCACGACCTCGCAGGTGGCCACCTCACAGTGGTGGACCGGTTGAACGCGGTGAACGACGTGCGCACCACGCTCCTGCAGGCGGTGGGCGGTGCGGTCGTCCTGTTCGGGGCCTATGCCACGTGGCGGCAGCTGCGCGTCAGCCAGGACGGACTCAACGCAACCCGAGAGGGGAACATCACCGATCGCTTCAGCCGGGCCGTGGATCAGCTCGGCAGTGACAAGCTGGACGTGCGGATCGGAGGTGTCTACGCACTGTGGCGGATTGCGGATCATTCCGACCGCGACCGCGAGGCGGTCGTCTCCATCATGGCGGCGTATCTGCGAACACACCTTGCCTGGCCACCGCGGGAACCCTCAGTTCCGGCGGCGGACGTGTCCGTCAACTCGGTGTCCCCGCTGGAGACCCGCGCCGCGGACGCCCAGACGGCGCTGACCTGCCTCGGGGTCCTGTACCAGCATCGCCGCCCGGAGTGGCTCAACGCCAGCCTGACCGACCTGCGCCGAGCCGACTGCGACGGACTGTGGCTGCACGGGGTCAACTTCGACGGCGCATGCCTGGAGGCGGCGAGCATCTACCAGGCCAATCTGAGCGAGGCGTCCCTGATCGCCGCCAACCTGCGGCATGCCGAACTCGGCACCTCGATTCTGCGTCAAGTCCGCTGTCTGCGGGCCGACCTGCGTGGCGCGCGCCTGGTCAAGGCCGACTTGAGCTCGGCGGACTTCTCCCGTGCGGACCTGCGGGAGGCGAACCTGCGCAAGGCCCGGGCCCAGGGTGCCGTGTTCGCCGGCGCGGACCTGCGGGCGGCCGACCTGCGGGGCTGCGACCTCACCGGCGCAGACCTCCGGGAGGCGAGGCTGGAAGGCACGCTGGCAAGCGACCGCACGATCTGGCCGACGGGCTTCGACGCTCAGACGGCCGGCGTCGTCGTCACTGCGGACCCCGGCATCGAACCGGACCATCTGCTTCCGGCTGCCGCACTCACGAGGCGGGTCCCACTGCTGCAGTCGGAGCCGGTGCCTGATCCGCCGGCGTCGGCGAATTGACCCATCAGGCAGCACAGTCGATGGGCCGCCCGCCCCAGCGGATGCCCTGCTCACTGCGGATACCGGCGCCTCCCCTGCCCTGGGCAGAGAGCACGTCTGGGTGACGGGCGTGGGCGTTGCGCCGGTGCAGGGAGCGGTGCGGGGTCTGGGCCTGCGCGGGGCGGCTGCGGTGGTTTGAGTTCGCCAGGGTGAACCACCACAGCGGGCCGAAGTGCGCCTCGATCGGGTCGGGCGGCACAGCTAACAGATATGGCTGTAACTAGCCTTCCCGTTGGGCGGATTGGCGCAGTGTTTGGATCCGGTCAGGACGTTCGGCATTAGCGCGCCATAGCCGGTCGCAGCTCCCTCGGTGAACCTGCGCACGGAGCTCCGGGGTGCGCCTGATGAGTCTCGGAACGCTTGATTCTTGCAGGTCAGCACCGATGCATTCGTCGCAGGCTTTACACTTCCTTGAATCAGTGACCATTGACCGTTCATAGGAAAAACTTACCCTCCGCTTGCACCGGACATGATCCACGGTTCGGGAGAAGTCCATGAAAGCGTGGGGCATTAGTACATGTTTCAAGCCAGACGTACTCGGCACAGACCCTTGGTGCTGGCCGTCGTACTCTTCTCGACACTCGCGTGGCTCGGCTTGGGGAGCCTTGAGCACGCGGGTGCCACTACCGCCGCGGGCGGCGGGTTCTTCCCCGTCTCGCCTTCGTCGAAGATCGTCGACACTCGGTCGGCTCTCGGTGTGAGCGCGACGCTCGGTCCGGCTTCCACCACGTCCTTCCAGGTGGCGGGCGTGGGCGGGGTGCCGGCCTCCGGAGTGTCGGCGGTGTCGCTGGTCGTCAAGGCCGTGAACGCCACGGCCAACGGCAGCTATCTGGAGATGCGGCCCGACGGGACGAGCAGGCCCGCTCCCGGCTCGACCGTCCACTACTCCAGCGGCGAGACCACGAGCAACGCGGCGATCGTCGCGGTCGCGGCGAACGGCAAGGTCGACGTCTACAACAACAGCGGCACCGTCGATCTGGTCGTGAACGTCAGCGGGTACTTCACCTCCGGTGACGGCACCACCTCGCCCGGCGGGTACGTGCCCGTCTCCCAGAGCCGGCTCCTGGACACCCGCAACGGAACCGGAGCTCCGAAGGCGCAGATCGCCCCCGGCGGAACGCTGAGCCTTCAGATCGACGGCATGGCCCCGGACACCTACTCCGCGTCCACCGAGCTTGCCACCTACGCCGGACAGCTCGCCGCCGACCCGGCGGCGACGGGCCTGACGGACCCGCAGTGGCAGAGCGACCACAGCACCCTCGCCGCGGACTACGACGCCTACGTCGTCAACGGCAAGGACGTCAGCGCCGAGTCGGTCACCCCGCTGAACTCCGGCAGCTGCGACGACGTCAAGCTGAAAGTCAGCTCGTCGATCAAGTACGCGGTCGTCGGTGAATCCCATGCCGGATGGGACGCCACGGGGACCTTCGAGTACGACTCGTCGATGAGCAGCTCGATCGACATCGCCGTCAAGAGCAGCGGCGACTGGACGATCGGCGGCTCGAAGGAACTCACCTCAAGCATGGGACAGACTCCCAGCTGGCCCAACAGGGGACCGTGCTATGCCCACCAGTACAAGGTGCCGATCGAGTACATCAAGTACGTGCACCATCACATCTGCTCCGGGGTGACGAAGGCGACCTGGTACACGGTCGAGGTCGGCCGCTACAGGATTCCCGCCCAGGGCGCTGTGGGACTGACCGGCAAGGACGTCTCCAGCCATGACGGAACCGCCAACTTCAACCACTCCCCGAAGGACAACCGAGTCTGGTTGGAGCCTCACCAAGCGTTCCAGCTCGCCAACGGCAAGAGCACGAAGTTCGGGGGCTCGGTGTCTGTGTACGGTCTGTCGCTCGGCTCCAAGACCGGCTACGACAGCAATCACAGGCAGAAGATCACGGCCGGCAGCAAGCCGGGCAAGCACTGGGTTTGGGGCAGAGATGGATCGTTCGCAGCCGCACGCGCCGGCGTCATGTACTCCAAGTAGCGCCATGCTGCTGCGCCTGATCACCTGCCTCTTGCTGGTGGTGACGGCGATCGCCTCCCTGGCGTCGTGCGACCGCGCGCCGTCAGGAACGGGTGACGTCCAGGGCACCGCCCTGGACGGAGGTATGCAGTCCCAAGTCGATGGCAGTTACGACGCCGCCGAGCTGGGCCACGAGTACTGGGTGGCCCTGCCGGCGCCGGCCAACACCTCCGGAAAACCGCTCAGCGTCCTCGGCGCGACACTCGCACCCGAGCCCAAGGGCGTCCGGATCCTCGGATACCGAGCCGTCAGCGCACATGACACGGAGGGCCAGCTGATGGGCGTCGCCCGGATCGGCGCCGAGGGAGGCGTCCTGGAGCGGTCACACAACTACGCAGGACAGCCGGTTGTGGTGAAGCCGCACCAGAGGTCGGACGTCTACTACCTGGCACGTATCAAGGTGACCGGCCCCGTCCACGGCGAACTGACCACCTGCCGGTTCCGCTACCGGCAGGGAACCAGAACCTTCCGCCAGGACCTGCGCTGCGTCAACGAGATCAAGATCGCGCCGCCCAAGGAAACAGGCTGAGACACCCGCCGCGGCCGGCCTGAATTCCAGTGGCTGCCGCAACAGGTGGCCGCGTCCGGCCACGAGAAAGCCGATGCAGCATGGGCCGCGCAAGGGTCGAGGGGTCTGGTGCGCGCCGTCGGCCACAGCCTCGACACCGAGGCGCGGGACTCCGCGTCGACCACTCCCGGTCCCTCCGCGGCCTGCGACGGCTGGCGCGATGCTGCTCGTCTCCTCGGTGAGAGCTGGGGCGGCGGTCCCACGACGACGGCCGCGGTCCTGGGAAACGTGGAACACGGTCAGGGCCCCAACTCCGGCGGCTCCCGTGCGGAACGGTGCCGGATGATCCGCGTCGCCGTGCGGTAGTGGGCCTCCGGCTCCAGGCGAAGAACGATCGCCGACGAACTGGCGGTGGGGAGAATCGTCGACCACGGAGGCACTATCACCCTTGCCCCGACCGCAGGGCACCCCTGCCATAGTGGTGGCCGGGGGTGCGGGATGCCAGAACAGCCACCATCACGCCAGGAGTTGATCCGGCGCCGGCGCCGGAGCGGTTTCGTCGGTCGGCGCGGCGAGTTGAACGCGTTCCGGGAGAACCTCGCACGGGATCCGTCGGGCGACGACTACCAGTTCTTCTTCCATGTGCGGGGCAACGCCGGAGTGGGCAAGACCTCGCTGCTGCGGCAGTGGGAGGCGGTCGCCCGTGAACAGGGCGCGGCCACGGTGTATCTCGACGACGGTGTGCACAGTGCCGTGGAGGCGATGGCGGAGATCGGCGGCCGGCTCGGCCTTCAGGGTCTGGAGCTACGTCGATTCGACAAGCTGCTGACGACGTTCCGCCAGCGCGAGCACGAGGCGCAGTCGGCCCGGGATGCTCAGACGGCCGCGGAGGACGCCGGCGCCACGCAGCTGCCCGCGGCCTCGCTCCCGGCGTCGGTCGCCGCGCAGGTGGGTCTGGCCGGCCTCGGGATGATCCCGGTCGTCGGGGCGTTCGCCGGTGCCGTCGATCCACAACAGGTCGCCCAGGGCGCGGACCGCTTGCGGGCCGTGCTGGGCGCCCGGCTGCGATCCCACGACGACGTACGGCTTGTCATGGAGCCGGTGCGCGTCCTGACCCCGGTGTTCCTGGAGGAGCTGGCGGAGGTGGCACGGCGTCGGCCGCGGATGGTGCTGTTCTTCGACGTGTACGAGCGGACCGGCCCGGTGCTGGACGAGTGGCTGCGCGACATCGCGTTCGGCGACATCCACGGTGTCCTGCCGGCGAATGTCCAGATCGTGCTGTCCGGACAGGGCCGGCTGGACGCCCGGAGCTGGAGCGACTGGCTCGACCTGGTCACGGAGGTACCGCTGGAGGTGTTCACCGAGGAGGAGGCGCGCTCGCTGCTGGCCCTGCGGGGCGTCACCGACGAGCGGGTGGTCGAGGTCGTACTGCGCCTGTCCGGCCGGCTCCCCGTACTGGTGCACACCCTGGCCCAGGCCCGGCCCAACTCCGACCGCACCGTGGGCGATCCCTCCGGGACTGCGGTGGAGCGGTTCCTGAAATGGGAGACCGACCCGGCCCGGCGGGCGGCCGCCCTGGCCCTGGCCCTCCCCCTTCAGTTCGACGAGGACGTCTACCGCGCCGTCGCCCCGCCGACGGCCGCCGAGCAGTACGCGTGGGTGAGTCGGCTCGCCTTCGTCACCGACCAGGCCGGGCGGTGCCGCTACCACGACGTCGTACGCGCTCCCATGCTGCGATTGCAGCGCCTGCAGTCCCCGGCCCGCTGGCGTGCCGCGCACGAGCTGCTCGCGGAGACCTTCCGTACCTGGCGGACGCAGCGGGAGGAGAGCCTGCCGAGCACGGAACACTGGAGCGACGCGGCCTGGCGCGAACACCGGTACAACGAGACCTACCACCACCTGTGCGCCGATCCGCGCCGCGCGCTCCCGGACGCGCTCACCGAGACCGTCCACGCCTGCGAGCACGGGAGCGCCACGGCACGGCGTTGGACTCAACTACTGGCCCAGGCCGGGGCGGACACCGAGGACGACGGTCTGCAGACCTGGGGAGCACGGCTGTCCGGCGCGTCCCGGGACGACACCGCGGCTGTCCTGGCCATCCTGGACGCGTTGCTCGCCCACTCCGGTACGGGTACCGCGGGGGAGCTGCGCGCCCGAGTCGTGCGCGGGCGACTGCACCGGCGCGCCGAGCGGAACGAGGCAGCGCTCGCCGACCTGACCGCGGCCCTGGCGCTGGATCCGCGGCACTCCGACGCACTGGTGGAACGCGCCTTCACCCACGAGCAGATGGGAAACACAGCGGCCGCTCTCGCTGACATGGACGAGGCGATCCGCGTCTGTCCCGATGCCTGGACGCACGTGGTGCGGGGACACGTCAACCTGGCGGCCGGGCACCGCGCCACGGCGCTCGCCGACTTCGACCATGCCCTCGAACTCGACCCCGGGCAGGAGTGGGCTCGCGCCAGCCGTGCCGAGGTCCACCGCATCGAAGGACGCTACGAGGAGGCGCTGGCGGATCTGGACCGCGCGCTCGCCATCGACCCCGAGTACACCTGGGCCCATGCGGAGCGGTCCCGGTGCCTGCGCGGCCTGGAGCGCTGGGACGAAGCGCTCCGCGACATGGCGCGGGCGGCCGATCTGGACTCCGAATCGCAGTGGCACCGCGCCCTCTTCGCCGACCTGCTCCTCGACCTCGGCCGGCACACGGAGGCCCTGCGGGAGGTGGACCGGGCCCTGACCGCGCCGTACGAACACGGGCCACGGGACCGGGCCTGGCCGCACGCGCTCCGCGCCTGGGCCCTGCACGGACTCGGCCGCGAAACCGAAGCTCTGGCCGACCTCGATCGTGCGATCTCCGTCGACGACGGGTACCCGCTCTCCTACGCCATGCGTGGCTGGCTGTTGTGGGAGGCAGGCCGGCTCGCGGAAGCAGAACGGGACTTCGACCGGGCCCTTGCCGACGATCAACTGTGGCCGTGGCCCTTCAGCGGCCGTGGCACGGTCCGTCTCTACGCCGGGCGGTACGAAGAGGCTGTCGACGACTTCACCCGGGCCTTCACCATCCAGTTCGGCATCGTCGACGCCGAGAACGAGATCGCCCGGCCCCTGGTGGAACTGCTACGGCAGCACCTGCCTGCAAACCGTGCCGCCATCACGGCCGCGATCAGACTCGCAGCACTCCTCACCCACCAGGTGCAGTGGCCCGGCGTGCCCCGGCAGGCAGCCGCCGTGCTGGCCCTGCGCCCCAGCCTCGGGCTGCTGACCGGCGGCTCCCGGATACTGCGTCGCGTCGCCGCAGCACTCGACGACCCGTCCGAGGGCGCGGACGTCAAACGGACCACCTGGACTCGGAAAATCCTGACCCCCATCCTGCGCGCCCTCGCCCCCTGGGGATCTCCCACGCACCGGGAACCGGACTGACCACCGGCAGCATCGGGCAACACGGTCGCCGCCGCCGCACGCCAGCCCCCTCAGGAGCAGGGGGCCGCCGAGATCTGGCCGGCGAGTCCGTGCACGGTAGCCGGTGACGCATCGACGACTTCAGTGGGGCTCGGGTTCACATCTGCCGTGCGGATTCGAGGTCCGTGATCTGTTGGCGGGACAACAGGCCGGCGATGGCTTCGACGGTCGTTCATGTACTCGCGGCGGCCGAGGTGGCGGACCAGGGCCAGGGTTCACCCGTGCGCCTCCGGGGGCGGGCCGGCGCCGCTCCGGAGGTCAGAGGGCGAGAGGGACGGCGACTCGTCCGGGGAAGCGGGGGGTCTGTGCCTCGTCGAGCATGGCGGCGGCGACCGTCTCGCGGCTGATGCGTGCCGGGAAGAACCGCTTGGGGGTCTCGTGGAGTCCGACGGTGCGTCGTGTCGTGCTGGCGGGGCCGTTCGCGAACGGCCCCGAGTGGAAGACGGTGCCCCCGGCCGCCAGCACCGCGGCGTCGGCGGCGATCTTGTCGGTGAGTTCGGCACCCATCGCCTTGAGCAGGGTACGGGTGGCGAAGCCGGCGGCCTGCGCGGACGGGCCCGTGCCGTAGGCGCCGAGCCAGATGATCCGGCCGGGGCGCGAGTCGATCACCCCGTGGGCGCCGGCGGTGAGTGCGCCGGGCTTGTCGCCCTGGGCGATCCCGAGGCCGGAGAGGACGATGTCGCTGCCGTCGAGTGCCTTGGCGAGGGAGTCGGGGTCGCGTACGTCGGCGGCCACGCGGGTCAGTTGCGGCGAGTCGGGCAGGTCGATGCGTGCCGGGGTGCGGGCGAGGGCGGTGACGGTGTACCCGCGTTCGAGGGCCTGACGGGTCAGCGCGAGCCCGACGCCGCCGGAGGCGGCAAGGATGGTCACGTTCATGGCAGTTTCCCCAAGTTCCGGTTCTGAAGGTGGTCCGGGTTCCGGTTCTGAAGGTGCTCCGGGTTCCGGTTCTGAAGGTGGTCCGGTGGCCGTGCGCCCGGTCAGGCGATCTTCGCGAGGACCTGGACGGCCTGCTCGTGCAGTGCCGGAGCGGCGACCAGGACGGTGTCGGACCCCGGGACCCAGGGGGTGCCGTCGATCCGGGTGACCGTGCCGCCGGCCTCGGTGATCATCAGGGCGCCGGCCGCGATGCCGGGCAGCACCGGCTCGTACTGCCAGAACACGTCGTTGTGACCGGCGGCCACGAGCAGCATCGGGAAGGTGGAGGGCACGGTGGCGCGTACCAGCAGGGCCTTGTCGAGCATCGCGGAAATGGACTCCCCGATGCGGCGGTAGGTGCCGTCCTGGTCGGCTTCGGCCTGTCCGGTCACCACGATCGCGGCGTTCAGTTCGGTCTTCGCCGAGATCTTCAGCGGGGTGCCGTTGAGGTGCGCACCGCCGCCCCGCAGGGCGGTGTAGGTCAGGTCCCCGACGGGCTGGCGCACCACCGCCAGCACCGTCTGCCCGTCGCGCACCAGCGCCACGGTCACGGCCCACTCGGGCAGCCCGTGCACGTGGTTGACGTTGCCCTCGACCTCGTCGACGACCCACCATTCGCCCGAGGGCAGTTCGGTGGTCTCGTACTCGTCGGTCAGCCAGCGCGCTTCCGGGCGCAGCGCGGTCAGGCCCGGCCGCAGGATGTCGAGCGAGACCTGCCCGTCGGCCGTGCCGGCCTGGAACATGTCATGGCGGGTCGCCGGGCGGGCGTCGGTGGTGTACCTGGCTTCCAGAGCGCGGCCCGCCTCGGCGGCGAGGTCGACCACGGCCGTGAGCAGCTCCCGGTCCTCGGCCGAGGCAGCGGGAGCGTCGGTGGCGGTCGTGGTGGTGGAAGTGTTCATGATGCGGTCCTCTCAGGTGGTGTCCGGGACCTGTTGGCCTCTGACACCGCAAACGCTAGGAGGACAGTCACATGACCGCCAGTGCACTCTTGTAAGGTCATCAGTTACCGTGGTGCATGTGGATCTGAATCTGCTGGTCGCCCTGGACGCCCTGCTGGAGGAGAACAGCGTGGCGGCTGCCGCCGACCGGCTGCACCTGTCCCCGCCCGCCATGAGCCGTACCCTCGCCCGCATCCGCAAGGCCACCGGCGACGACATCCTGGTGCGCACCGGACGCACGATGACCCCGACCCCGCACGCGCTCGCGCTGCGCGAGGAGACCCGGGACCTGGTCGCACGCGCCACCGCCGTGCTCACCCCCGTGACCGCGCTCGACCTCGAAACGCTGGAGCGCAGCTTCACCCTTCGCTGCCACGACGCGCTCGTGTCGGCGCTCGCCCCGATCCTGATCGCGGCCGTCGCCGAGGCCGCACCGAACGTCTCGATCAGGCTCCTCGCCGAGCCCTCCGCCGATGTCGCCGACCTCGCGCGCGGCCACACCGACCTGGAGATCGGGGCCACCGCACCGCAACGGCCCGAGATCGCCGCCCGCCGCATCGGCACCGACCGGATGGTCGCCGTGATGCGCGCCGACCACCCACTGGCCACCGGCACGCTCACCCCCGAACGCTTCGCCGAGGCCGAACACGTCACCGTCTCGCGCCGCGGCCGGCTCACCGGCCCCATCGACGACGCCCTCGCCGGCCTCGGCCTGCACCGACGCGTCCGCGCCGCCCTGCCCAGCACCACGGCGGCGCTCCAGCTCGCCGCCCGTACCACCATGGTCACCGCGGTCGCCGAACAGGTATGCCGGCCGGCCTGGACCGACCTGCGGCTACGCGCCCGCACCCTGCCCCTCGACCTGCCCCCCGTCCCGGTCGTCGTCGCCTGGCACCACCGCTACGACACCGACCCCGCCCACACCTGGCTCCGCGCCGAACTCCTGACAGCACTGCGCACCGTCCTCACCGCCCCCGACCCGGACTCCGCCCCGGCCCGGCCGCCGGACGGCACCCCTGCCCCCTCGGCCCCCACCGCCGACGGGGAAAGCGGCTGACCGCGGTACGTCGGCGCGGCAGAACTCCAGCCACATGCCGATCAGGCCCGACCAGCTCATGCGCGGCTGGGCAGACTGCTTCGAGCGCGCAGAAAAGGGCTTGGTCCGATGCCGGAGTCGGCGCTGCGGAACGGCGTCGGCCTGTCGGTGGCCGGTGCCTCGGTCGCCCTCACGGATACCGGCCCGTGCTCATGAACGACACGCTTCCGGCTCGCCCATCTGACCTGCGGGGCAGCGCCCCGCGTACGGACCGCGTGCACATCCCGTACACAGTTCTTCCGGCCACCGGATGCGTTGCGGCAGACGGCCAGGCATCGACCGCAATCATGACTTCCTCCCACGTGGTCGGCGAGGGACGACCTGCCCAGGTACACGCTCCCGCCGGACGGTGGACTCGCACTCACATCCCACGCCGGTCTCACTCCCCAGTCGCTCTGAACGTGGCGTCAAGGCCGCCTCGGGCAAGCCGGTGGGGGGGCCGGGGTGCCGGACAACTCCTCAAGCGAACCGGACACCTTCAGATTCGGGATTCATTTCGGCGATCAGCCCTTCGGCCAGGTCCGGCACGACAACGGAGCGGCCGAGTGGCATCCGGTCGAAACCGCTGTGCTGCTTCCACCGCCGCGCACCTGCTGACCTCAGCAGCGACCATGTGATCAAGGTGAACTGCTGCTGACCGTACGGCACCACGACGTCACCCATGTCGCTTCTGCCCTCGCCTGTCGGTTGGCGGAGGCGGCTTCCCGCCGTTGAGGGATCGGCCCTCCTCACCCAGCTGTCTGCTGGATCGCCCGTCCCTGGCCACCATGGCCAGGGCGAGCAGCTCGATACGGCGACCGTCTCCCGCCGGCCACCGCCGAGGGCGCGATCACCTCAATGTCGGCCTGCCGTATCGAGGTCCGCGAGCGCCCCCTGAAGCGCGCCGCGGCCTCTTGGAAGCGCCGCGACACCGGCCGGCTCCGAACCGGTCGGCTCAGCGGGGACAGCTTCACTCCCGAAACTCGACCGCGTGGTCGCGGCCGCCCGCCCATAGCCACTGTGCATCGGCTCGGACGGCCGGCTCAGTTCCTATCGCCGTGCATCAACGGCCTCGGGCTCGGCCTCCCGTCCCGTCAGGATTCTGTACTGCATGCGCTGAAAGCCGGCTTCGGGGGCTGCTGGTGCGGTGATGCTGCCCAACCACCCGAGGACGAACGCCGCAGGCACGGAGACCAGCCCCGGGGTCTGGTACGGATACCAGTCGAAACTCGTATCCGGCCACAGCGCGAACGGGGACCCGGAGACGATGGGCGAGAAGGCCGTGAGAGCGGTGCACAGCAGCAGCCCGCCGTAGACGGACCACAGCAGTCCTCTGCGATTGAACCGGCGCCAGAACAACGAATAGATCAGCACGGGGAAGACGCATGAAGCCGCAACGCTGATCGAGAAGGCGATCAGGAACTCGGTCGGGTACCGGTGGACGGCCGCGGCAAGGGACAGACCTACCGTGCACAGGACGACGGCGGCCACCCGCACTGCCCGCACCTCTTGGGTGTCAGTGCGACGGCGCTTGCCTCGCGTGAAAACGTCGTGGGCGAACGAGACGGCAGCAGCGAAGGTCACGCTGGTCACCGTGGTGAGCACGGCGACGAAGACGACACACGCCATGATCGTGATGAGCACGACACGGCCGGTCGACCCACCGGCGAGTACCGCCGAGGCCAGCAGGATCGGGGAGGCCTGCCCGCCCGGGTCGACCGCGGTGAGGTTCGTGGTGCCCACCACGGCCACGGAAGCGAAGCCCGTGGTGATCAGGAGAAGGATGAAGACACCTACCAGCCCCGTGGCAATACTCATGGATCGCCGCGCCGCACGCCCGGATCGGGACGCGCCGACCCGCAGGATCAGATGAGGCATCACGGCCGTACCGAGGATGACGACGATGTGGTCGCAGAACGTGTTGAGCGAACCGAGACTCGCCGTGTACGGCCAACCCCCAGGACGGAGGTAGCCGTTCGGGGCGCTGCTCTTCTCGACCGCGGCCGAGAGAAGAGCTCCGGGGTCCCAGTGGAACTTCCTCAGTGCCAGCAAAGTGACTGCGGCGAGCGTCCCGATGGTGACCGGCACCTTCGCGACGTGCATGAAACTGTTCCCCTTCAGGCCTGCCACCGCGGCGAAGCAGGCGACGAGGCAGCCCATCAGCACTGTGCACAGCACCTCGGCCCCATCGGTCGGGGTACCGATCAGGAGTGCTGTGCTGACGCCGGCGGCCCGCAGCTGGATCATCAGGATGGGAAGGGTGATGGCCAGCGTCACCGCGGTCGCGGCGACTCGGGGCGCCCTGTCAGAGGCGCGCAGCGAGAAGATGTCGCCGAGCGTGTAGCCGCCGCTGTTGCGTATCTTCTGCCCGAGGAGCAGCAGCACGCCGAGCACGATCAGACTGTCGAGTGCGAAAGTGAATCCGTCGTAGCCGAACAGCGCGATGGTCCCCGGGACCGTGAGCAGGGTGACGACCGAGATCTGCTCGCCGGCCATGGCGAATCCGTTGAAGACCGGAGACAGGGACCGGTCGGCGACATAGAGGCTCTCCGGAGTCTCCTCCTCCGCCGTGGCGAGCGTGAAGAGCCACAGCAGACACAGCCCGATGAAGATGAGGAACGCCAGGATCACCGGGCGTCTCGCGCCCGAACCGATGGGATCGACCACGCCCGAGCTCAGGATGTCCATGGTCACCGCGTCACCGCCGGAGAGCCGTTGCCGGGAACGACTCCCGTCGTCTCGGCCCGGTGCACAACAGCCGTCAGGGACTCTTCGACGGGATCGAACAACCGCGTGCTCCGGCTCTCGTACCACCAGGCGGTGGCGACGAAGAGTACGCATTGCAAGACGCCCCACACCAGGCCGAGTGTGAGCTTTCCGAACACCGCGACCGCGGGAACGTCGGTGAAGCAGGAGAGCACTATGCCGGCGGCAAAGGGAACCAGGTTGACCGCGACAAAGGCACGCTGGGTCCGGTGAACGGCCTTGCGAAGGCCGTCCACGCGGGTCCGCTGCTCGGCGCCGCGCGTGTGCCGCGGTACCGGGGGACGGCCTGGGGTGTTCGGGGAGTACTGCGGGGGCACGGATCCTCCGGGCACGGTGGGAACGGATGACGGCACGCGAAGCCGGCAGGTGGCGCGCCTGAGCCGCCGCATCGCAGGCGGCACAGGACGCTGCCGGAGTCCTTCGCCACTCGACGCACAGGGTGCTGGGCCGGATCTCTGGCGAAGGATCGCGTACGAACGACCGGGCACGGGTCGGGCGCTCTGGGGCGCTCGCGAGGTCGTGCATTCGCTCAAGCGGCTGTTGCCGTGCAGCGTCGTGTCGTGATCAAGAGAGTCGTGGATCCGGTGATGTTCCGTCAACGCGCTGTATATGTGCGACATGTCACCGGCGCGCTCACAAACGAGCAGCCGCAGGTCGCAGGTGGTGTCAAGACCCGGGACGCGGCTGCTACGGCTGTTCTACCACCACCTCGAGAGGTGCCCTGAAGGACAGCAGGCCCAGCATCGGGGGCGCTGCAGCCCCGGCTGACGGCCGGACGTCGGGGAGAGCGCGTGCTGCCGCCCGCACGGCCAGAGCAGCCTCGGTACGCGCCAGCGAGGCACCGGGGCATCGATGGCGTCCCGCGCCGAAGGCCAGATGATGGCGGACGTTCGCCCTGTTCGGGTGCATCCGTTCCGCATCGGGGAAGACCTCCGGGTCGGAGCCGCTGCCCAGGAGCATGAGCAATACGTGTGCACCCGTGGGGAGTTCGTTCCCGTCCACTTCGGCCGGTCGCGCGGTGACCCGGCGCCAGGTGGTCACCGGCGGCTCACGCCGCAGTATCTCCTCGACCCAGGCTTCGGCCAGCCCTGCCTCCGACGCTGTGCGCGGCCATGTACCTGGCTCGAACAGTGCCCCGCGCAGCGCGGTGGCGATAAGTTGCCCGGTGGTGGACTGACCGGCGACGAAGACGAAGAAACACACGCCGACCGCTGTCTCGACGTCCAGAGGCGTGCCGTCAGGCAGGCGGTGACGGCTCAGCGCTCCCATGAAGGAGTCGGAGGGGACCGAGCCGGTACGCACGGCCTTGGTGAGCCACTGGTGGAAGGCCACCACAAGCTCTGCCAGCTCCAGTTGCCGCTCGGGCGCGGGTCTGCCCCAGAACAGCTCCAATGAGGCATCGCTCCAACGGATCAGGGTGCTCGGGTCCACGCCGTGGATGCCGAGGAGTTCCATGAGCACTCTGCAGGGGAGCACCTGCGCGTATGAGGTGAACAGATCACAGCCGCCGGTGGCGGCCAGTTGTGACTGTACGTCGGCGAGCAGTTCGATGGCGATGCGCTCGATCACCGGTACGGCTTCAGCGACGCGCTGCGCGTGGAAGAACCTGGTGACGACTCTCCGCAGTCCGGGGTGGTTCGGGGTTCCGTTGTTGGCGAGTGCGGGCGGGAGCGAGAAGCCGGCCCTGGCCAGTACCCGCAGTACGGAGACGGGCAGCGGGCTGACCGCGTGTTGGGCGTTGTCCGGGAGGAAGAGGTCGGGGGCGAGGAGTACCTGTCGCACGTCCTTGTGGCGGCTCACCAGCCACAGCCCGGTGACGGGGTCGTGGTGCACGGGAGACGCGGACCGCAGAAGGTCCAGCCAGGGATAAGGGTTTCTGATAAAGCTGTCGCCGAACAGGTCGAGCAATCCGATTGGGTCAGTGGTGTCGAGCCTTCCAGGGGAATTCACGGCCGCACGCTAACACGGCCCTGATCCGGCCCCGACCCCATGTGCGATGCATCACTTGACCGCTTTTCTCATTGCGATCCGCACTTCTTTACGGGTGACCGGAAGGCTAGTAGTGCCTGGTCAGGTTCACTCGCCGGTGGCGTGTCGCTTTCATTGCCGGTGCTGTTGAGCGGGTGTGATGGCTGAGGAGTTGGCGGCGGTCCAATGCGATCTGCAGACCCTCGCGGCGGAGATGTTCGAGCCCTTCACGCGGGCGGATCAGCGCGGGTGTGGCGCGCTGCATCTGCGCGGCCTGCTGCTGGACGGGCGGCGCAAGTCGGTGGAGCCGATGGCCGCCCGGCCGGGCAAGGACGGCAAGCAGACTCGACATCGTCACCCGATTGGCGGACATTCCGTGATTCGCTCATCAGTGAGCCTTGACCTACGATGCCGGGGACGCCTGGGATGTTGAATGTCTCGCGTCGACACCTATCTCGCCGGAGATCAATACATTGATTCACCGATGCCCTCCTGGCCGCAATATGCAATCTTCTCAGGGAGTGAGCAACAATATGCCCAGCGAGCCCAGCAGGATCAGATGGGGAATTTTCGCCGGCGTTATGGTCGCAAGTTTTGCTGCCAGCGCAGGACTCTTCATCGCCGTGGCCCAGGGTGTCCTTGCAGCCTCATTCACCATCTCCAATCAGGAAATGAAGATTTTCACCGAACGAGCAGAGGGGGCCGGCTTGATTCAATACACCGCCACAGACAGGCGGTATGACGGAAAAAGGATCCCGGTTCTCGTCTCGGGTCTTAGGTTTTCAAAGTCCAAAGGAATCTGCCAGTCCACGGTCTTTCGAGACATCCCACTGATCGGCACATATACGGTAAGAGTGACCACGGAGGAGTCCACGGCGCACGATTCATACTCTGACGTTATTCGGACTGTCGCCGGAGCAACCACGGTCAGGGGCGAGCGTAGCGGTGTCGCCGCAGGGGCCGACACAGAAGGTCCGGGAATCAAGGCGGGAGACAAAGTTGATCCCGCCGGCGCCGCACGGGATTCCGATTCCATCGTGGTGACCGATTCCAAACAGATCGTGCTGGCAACGACTACCGGCAGCAGCGAGTCAAGTGGGGTCAGTGTGAGAATTCATAGGGGTCTCGATGAATGTTTCTAGCCCGCCCACCCACGGTGGACATCCAGAGAGGTGACAGATGGGCGGAGATCGTCCTAGAGGTTCTCGATATCGACTTGCCGACGCCCGGGAACGGTTCAACAGCTGGCGGGCGGGTCGACCATTCCTGGCCGGTGTCCTCACTGCGATGGGCGCGATTTCGATTCTCTATCCACCCTACGCGGGCCTTACAATCGGCCAACTTCCCATTCGCATGGCGACAACTGCTGGTTGCGGTTCGCTGGTCATCGGTGGGCTTGTCGTCATGCTTGGCCTGACGATGTGGCTACAGCCAGTCATGCATGTATTCGCAGGTTCCGGGGTCATCTTGCTGGCCCTTGCATCGATTCCGGTCTCCAATTTGGGCGGCTTCTTCCTCGGCCTCCTCCTGAGCCTGATCGGAGCCTCTCTGTCCATCGCCTGGACTCCCGGTCAGCCGGCATCTGCTCACCCGTCAAGGGCCGTCGAGGCGCCCGGCGCGGCGGTCACGGCACTGGCGACGGACGTTCGCACGCAGGACGAGGAAGTCGCCCAGCCCCCCTCTGCAACGAGGCGAAGACGACGTGCAGAAGCGGATCGCCGCCGTGTTCGGTCCGACTGACGAGGACCTGCCGGACCAGGTGGCGGCCGAGGTCTTCGAGAGGCGCGTCCAACAACACCGCGGCGTCGCTCTCGAAGGACATCGCCTGGCCCGGGTCGTGACTCTCCAGGATGCGGAAGACGTATCCCGACGCCATGACGCGTGCGCCGAGGGCCAGGGTGAAGCGAGGCCCGCGC
Organism: Streptomyces sp. NPDC008092; assembly: GCF_042957285.1. Classification (NCBI taxonomy): domain Bacteria; kingdom Bacillati; phylum Actinomycetota; class Actinomycetes; order Kitasatosporales; family Streptomycetaceae; genus Streptomyces; species Streptomyces sp. NPDC008092. The sequence continues at coordinate 37,532 of NZ_JBIBHY010000027.1, read as the reverse complement.
GTCGTGGAGATGCGGGCCGAGACGGGGGACAGCAACACCATGAGGACACCGCCGGGCAGCAGACAGAGGCCGGCGGCGACGATCGACAGTCCGAGGCCGTATCCGGTGGCGGTGGGCGCCTGCACGAGCTGGGCCGTGACGAGGGAGTTGGCATAGAAGGCGAATCCGACGAGCAGGGCAGCTGTGTGCGGGAGCGCCACGCGCGGACGGGAGGACGGCCTGATGTCCACTAGCGGCTCCCGTGCCCGCAGTTGCTGCCGTATCCACAGGGCGAGGGCAAGTCCGGCCCCCGAGAAGAGCAGTACGACGCGCCCGGTCCCCCAGCCCCACTCGCCGCCCTGCGAGACCGCGAGCAGCAGGCACACCAGCCACATGGCGAGGCCCAGCGCGCCACCGATGTCGAACCGTCCCGGCTGCCGTAGCGGCGACTCGCGGACGGCCCGTGCGGCGAGTGCGAGTCCGGACAAGCCGAGCGACGCACGTCCCACGGGGTGTCCGTCAGCCGGGGACTCAACAGATGTCTGGTCAGGCCCAGGCGCTCCCCCTCCGGTAGGGAGAACCAGAACGGACATGGCGACCTCTCGTCGTCGCTTCACGTGTCGGCAGGGCCGTCCGCAGCGAGCGTGGACAACAAGGCCGGCACGTCGGCCAGTCCACGCAGCATGTCGTTGAGGTGCGTGCAGGTGTCCGTGCCACCGAAGGTCTCCCGTACCTGCCGGCGCAGGTCCGCGAGGGGCTGTCCGGCCAGGCGGGTGGCACTCGCCGCCGCGGCAGGGCACTCGGTCCAGGGCAGGACACGGGGTGTCGCCTCGCAGGAGACCACCGAGCCGGCCCTCGTGTCGACGACCGCGCTCAGCGTGTACTCGTGGATGACGGTCTCGGTGCCGTCGGGCAGCACGTACAAGTCCCTGAAGAGACCGTCGACGGTCGCCCGGAGGCCCGGGCGCACGTCGGTGCGGCGGACCCGGCGCATGGCCCCGGGCGGCAGGGGCTCGGCGCCGTGCCAGGCGAGCGGGTCCGTCCCGACGGTGAGCCGCGGCGCTTCCGGACCCGTGACTACGGGCGTTTTCCCGTCTCGCCGCAGTTCGACCATGATGGTCCCGCCGGTCGCGAACCCGGCGCACTGGTTCTCCCGGAGCGCCGGACGTCCTGGCGACGCGACCGGTCCGGTGCGGCCTGCGTTCACCGCGTGCCCGGAGACCAGAGTCACCACGGGAAGTTCGTCCAGGAGCAGGTGAAGCAGGTTGTGCTGCGCGGTCAGGGACGGGTCGGATGCGTTCAGCCGGGCCCGGAAGCCGGAGGCGGTACGGCCGCCGAGCAGGGTGGCGAGCCGAGGACGACAGGGCTCGGTCGTCAACTCCCGGAGAGCCCAGCCGCCGGTGTAGTCGACCACGGCACGGCAAGCGGCCTTCGCGACCACGCTCGCTGTCCCGTCAGCAGCGGTCAGCAGATCACGACCGCGTCCGGCCAGGACCAGCGGACCGTCCAGGCCTTCCGGCCGGAGCATGTCGATGCTGGTGGTGCGGCGGATCGATCCCGGCGAGCGAGCGGGACTGCCGACCGTCGGCTCATGGGTGCCGTGGCGGGGATGCAGCTCACGCGAAGGGCCGGTCATCACCATGCTTCAACTCCCGGAGGCGGGGCAGGGCTGTGCGGTACGACGGGACGGGCCTGGGGTGCCCCGTTCGGATCGGTGACCGCAGCGCCGTACGGGACGGCGTCCCGCACGGCCAGGATGAGCCGGCCACAGGCGCATCACCGTCGGAGCTGCCCCGCGACAGGTGGAGGCGGCCGCGATCCGCAGGTCGCCATCGTCGAGGGCGACGAGAACCCCGGTTCCGGCGACACCGCACGACACACACTTGCCCAATACATCGAAAACGTCATTTTCATAATCGGCCAGAAGACCACGTCTGTCAACCGGCGACCGCCGACGCCGTTGGGCTCAGCCGACGATTCCGCGCTTACGCAGGCCCGCGATCTCCCCGTCGCCGTAGCCGAGTTCACGTAGCACGGCATCGGTGTGCTCCCCGGCGAGGCAGCCGCCCTTCGCCTGCGTGGCGGACCGGGAGAAGCGGACCGTGGGACCGGGGCGCAAGTGCTCGCCGAAGACCGGGCTCTCGGCGGTGGAGGCATACTGCACGGCCAGCTCCTCGTGTGTCTGGATCACGACCTCGGGGGGCTGTTCCGTGACCTGGACGCAGCCCACGTCGACCCCGGTGAGCAGCTCTTCCCACTCGGCCGCGGGGCGTGTGACGAAGAGCTCCGCCAGGGCTCGGGTGAGGTCCGCGTCGTGCGCGGTACGCGCCTCGGGAGTGTCGAAGCGCCCGGCGTCGCTCAGCTCCAGCGCGGCGGCCAGCGGCTTCCACTCCTTCGCCGCCGGCGCCGCAAGGAAGATCCAGCCGTCGGCGGTTCGGTACATGCGGTAGAGGGCGTGGAAGCCACAGCCTTCGTCGTCGACGTCCGGGGAGGCGGGACGGCCGGGGTAGTCGACGACCCGGTCGAGCAGGGCGTGGGTGACCGTCGCAAGCATGGAGGTCGTCAAGGGTGCCAGCGCACGGCCGCGGGCCCGCAGGCCGAGCAGCGCCGCGGAGGCGACGGCCAACGCCGCCAGGCCGTCGGCCTGGAGGGAGGGCTTCGCCGCGGCGCCGTACAGCCGCACGGCGCCCCGTTTGAGTTCCGCCAGGCAGCGGGCCGTGGCCCCCGCGTGGGGTGCGTCCGTCAGTGCCACCCCGCCCGCCGCGCCGATCGAAGGGGCGTACGCGGGTCGCGCCCCGTACGGGCCGCCGTCGCCGTACCCGCAGGCGTCGACGTAGACGAGGTCGGGATTGACCGCCTTGAGCGTGGCCGCATCCACGCCGGCGCGTTCGGCGGCTCCGGCCCGGAACGCCTGGAGTACGACATCACTGCGGCGGGCGAGTTCATGGACGATCGCGCGGCCCTCGTCCGTGCGGAGGTCGAGGCAGATGCTCTCCTTGCCCTGCATCACCTTGGCTCCGCCCGCTTCGGGAAAGGGGAACACCCGCCGGATCGCGTCGCCTTCGAGTGGCTCGGCCTTGATGACCCTGGCCCCGAGGTCGGAGAGGAGCGTGGCGCCGAACGGGCCGGCGAACATCACGCCCAGATCCAGAACCGTGACCCCCTGCAAAGCCAGGCCGCCGGTCCCATCCGCGGGCGGGACAACCGGCCCACCGCTCATCGACCGTGCCCGGACCGAATCCCCGTGCTCGTCCAGACGGGGTGCGGGCCGGGCCGGCGTCAGGGGGTTCCCGTCCGCGTGCACGAGGGTCGTGGGCTGACGTACCCCGCCCGCCACGGTGACACGTCCGTCGTGGGCGAGCTGCCGGTGTCCGAGGACAGCCGGACCGGAGCGGAAGACCTCCGCGTTGACGTCGCGGTTCCTTTCGAACACCTGCTGCCATTCCGCGAGGGTGCGGTCACCGACCCTCCGGAGGAGGATCTCCCAGAACTCGGTGCGCAGTTCCTGTGTCCAGAGGTCCGGATACCCCGTCCACTTGGGCTCCTTGAGCAGCTGCGCAAGTCCCAGCTCCACCAGGAACGCCGCGAACAGGCGCGGCCCGAGCTGGGCGAACTGAAGCCAGTGCCCGTCCTTCGTCCGCGCCACCAGCAGCGGGTAGACCAAGGTCGAATGCGGCTCCCCCTCCGGGGTGTAGGCCTCGACCGTGCGGTACGCATCCGGCCAGCGCAGCCCGACCAGCTCCGTGAACCACGTCCAGGTGTCCAGCGTGCCGATACCGCGCACCAGGTCGGCCTCCACATGCTGCCCGCACCCGCTGCTCTCGCGCTCCAGCAACGCCGCCAGGATGCCGTGGACCGCGGTGTGAGCCGCCCCCCAGGTCGCGAACGGCACCGACAGGAACGCGGGCCCGGACCTGGCGACGATGTCCCGCTTCACATGGAACATGCCCAACTTGGCCATGACCAGCCCCTCGTAGCCCTTCAGATCGCTCCAGGGACCGCCGGATCCCCAGCCGGTGACGGCCGCGCTGACCAGCCGCGGATTGCATCGCTCCAGGTCTTGCCGTTCCAGGCCGAGCCGCTTGAGCGTGCGGGGCCGCATGGTGGTGACGAACACGTCGGCCTGCTCGACGAGCCGGAACAGGGCGCTGCGGTCGGCCTCGTCGTGTACATCCAGCACAGCGCTCCGCCTGCCGCGCGCCAGGGCCGGCCACGCCGCCCGGGAGCGTAGGGGGTTTCCTCCAGGAGGCTCGATGCCGACCACGTCGGCACCGGAGTCCGCGAGGAACTGGGTGGCGAAGGCTCCTGGCTCCGTCGTGGAGAGGTCGACCACCACAAGCCCTTCCAGGGGTCCTGTCCTCACGCGTTCCTGCGACTCCATCGCCGGTTCTCCGATCGTCGCGAAAACAGCATTTTCACCTATAGTGAGTCTGGCCGCGGGCTGAAGAGTGCGTCAAGAGACATGAACGGACCGGCCGCGCCCATCTCCCACTCGCCATACGGAAGGCACTGCCGTGACCATCAGAGACAACGCCACCGAGTCCTCCGCGGCCGCGCCCGAACGGCTCGGCGAAGCGCCGGTCAAGGGCCCTTGGGACCTGCCCGACGTCTCCGGTCTGGTCGTGGGGGTGCTCGGCGGCACCGGGCCGCAGGGCAAGGGCCTCGCCTACCGGCTGGCCCGGGCCGGCCAGAAGGTGATCATCGGCTCCCGGGCCGCCGAGCGCGCGCAGGCCGCCGCCGACGAGCTCGGGCACGGTGTCGAGGGCGCCGACAACGCCGAGTGCGCGCGCCGCAGCGACCTCGTGATCGTCGCCGTACCGTGGGAAGGGCACGGCAAGACGCTGGAGTCGCTGCGCGGGGAACTGGCCGGCAAGGTGGTCGTGGACTGCGTCAACCCGCTCGGCTTCGACAAGCAGGGCGCCTACGCGCTCAGGCCGGAGGAGGGCAGCGCGGCGCAGCAGGCCGCGGCGCTGCTGCCGGACTCGCGGGTCACGGCCGCCTTCCACCACCTCTCCGCGGTACTGCTCCAGGACCCGGAGATCGAGGAGATCGACACCGACGTGATGGTGCTCGGCGAGGTGCGGGCCGACGTCGAGATCGTGCAGGCCCTGGCCGGGCGGATCCCCGGGATGCGCGGCGTCTTCGCGGGACGGCTGCGCAACGCCCACCAGGTGGAGTCCCTGGTCGCGAACCTGATCTCGGTCAACCGCCGCTACAAGGCACACGCCGGACTCCGCGTCACCGACGTGTAGAGCGTCAGCGCTTCTGCGGTTCCACCGCCACAGCCGGTGCCGTCGCCCCCAACGCCCTCAGTACGAAGTCGCGCACCCGGGCGGCGGCCTCGGTCGCGCTCATGGACGCCGTCGACGCCATCTGCTCGTCGAATGCCTGCGCGATGACGGCGCGAATGAACCGGGCGTCCGACTCGGGGTCGGCCCACGGGAACGATCCGTCCTGGCGCCCCCGGTGCAGGATCTGCGCAAGTGCGGCCTCCTGCCCCGCAGCGACCCGGGCCCGCTCCGCGGCGTACCCCGCAGCGCGCCGGGCTCCCTCGGAGGACAGGATCCGTACGTGCTGGCGCCGACGCGCCTCGGACGTCAGACGCAGCATCGCCTCGATCCATCCCTGCAACGCCTCGACAGGAGTGGTCGCGCTCGCCGCGGCGCTCTGCAGTTCGGCCAGCAGCCGCTCGCTGTCCCGCCGGAACATGGCGAGGAGCAGGTCGTCCTTGGAGTCGAAGTGCCGGTAGAAGGCGCGCGTCCCGAGCCCTGCGATGCGCAGGATGTCGCCTACCGAGGCACCCGCGCCTCCCGCCTCGGCCAGGCAGCGGTAGGCCGCCTTGATGATCCGCTCACGCTCCGCGGACTCCGTAGGCACGGGCGCGGCCTCCTCTCCGTCTGTCCCGCACGACCAGGCGGGACGACCAGGGTAACCATGTCCGGCCCCGGTGCACCCGGGCGAGGGGCGGACAGGCACCGTGCGGCTGGGCATCTACACAGCAGCGAGCAAGTCGGTCGCCGCACGCTCCCGCAGCCGGTCCGGCAGTGCTACCAGCGCCTCGGCGGCCTTGGCGCGGCGCAGGTAGCGGTGGGCGGGGTGCTCCCAGGTGAAGCCCATGCCGCCGTGCACCTGTACGCACCCCTGGGCGACGGAGACGGCGGTCTCCAGGGCCTCGGCGGCGGCCAGGCACACCGCGGTGTCGGTGTCCGGACCGGGCTCGTCGAGTGCGGCGGCCGCGGCGGCGACCAGAGCCCGGGCCGACTCGACGGCGATGAGCATGTTCGCGCAGCGGTGCGACACGGCCTGGAAAGTACCGATGGCGCGGCCGAACTGGTGCCTCGTCCTGGCGTACTCCACCGCCAGGTCCATGGCCTCGGCGGCGACGCCCACGGCGTCCGCGGCGAGCAGGACGAGCGCGGCCCGTTCGGCGGCGCGCAGGACGTCGCCGAAGACGTCCGGTCCGGCCACCCGCCGGGCGGGGCAGTCCGTCAGGGCGACGGCCCCCAGGGGGCGGGTCGGGTCCAGGGCGTCGACGGGCGTCGTCACACACCGGTTCTGCGGTTCCACCGCGAACAGGGCAGGGCCGGCCGCGGTCTCCGCCGCCACCAGGAACACGGCCGCGCACGGCGCGTCGGCGACCACGGGCACGATTCCGGTCACGGTCCATTCCCCGGATCCGTCCTCGGCGCGTATCCCCGCGTCCTGGCTCCAGCCGTCGGCGCTGCGTCCGACGGCGAGTGCGGCCGTCAATCCCTCCCCCGTCATCCGGCGCAGCCATCGCGCGGCCTCGTCGGTCCCCGCCGCCAGCAGGGCGGCCTGGGCCGCGACCACGGACACCGTCGGCAGGGGCGCGAGCCGGCGCCCCAGTTCCTCCTGCGCGGCGACCGCGAGGGAGAAGCCGGCGCCTTCGCCGCCGTACTCCTCCGGGATCGCCAGCCCTGGTACGCCCATGCCCCTGAGCTCCTGCCACAGGTCCCGGTCCCAGCTCTCGGTCCCGTCGGCCAGGGCGGCCACCGTCTCGATGTCGCAGCGCCGACGCAACAGGCCGCCGAGCGCTTCCCGCAGTTCCTTCTCGATCTCCGCGTCGACGGTCATCAACGCACCTCGTACTTCCGGTTCTTGACGGCATCGCGGTCGATCTGCGCCTTGCCGATCGGGTTGCCGATCTGGGTGTAGGCGAGACCCGAGGAGAGGGCCTGGCTGCGTCCGGTGTCCAGGGACTCCCAGATCGCCCGCACGCTTCCCTGCACCGCGACGGGCGGCTTCGCCGCGATCAGCGCGGCCAGTTCGTGCGCCCGCTCCCGCAGTCGCTCCCGCTCGACGACCTCGCTGACGAAGCCGATCTCCAGGGCCCGGCGCGCCGACATCCTCTCGTCGTTGCCCAGCAGCACCATCCGCAGCACCTCCCCGATGGGGATGCGGCGGACGAGCCCGATGGGCTCAAGGGCCGCGACCATCCCGTAGGTGGTGTGCGGGTCGAAGAAGGTGGCGTCCTCGGCGGCGACGATGATGTCGGCCTCGTTCAGCCAGTAGAGGGCTCCCCCGGCCACCATGCCGTGCACCGCACAGACGAGGGGCTTCCAGCAGCGGTTCAGCTTGGGCGACAGGCTGGTGCCGGGATCGAGGTCGCTGAACGGGTTGGGGTGCCGGTCGATGCCCTCCCCGACGTCGACGCCGGTGCAGAAGGCCCGCTCGCCCTCCGCCCGAAGGACCACCACGTGCACGGCGTCCTCCTGGGCGGCGTACCGCCACAGCGCGGCGAAGTCGTCCAACGTCTGCTGGTTGAAGGCGTTCAGCCGCTCGGGACGGTTGAGGGTCACCGTCAGGACGTGGTCCTCACCGAGTTCGGCCAGGATCGTCCCGAGGACCGGCAGTCCGCCGGGGTCGTTCGGTGGCGTCATCAGGCTTCCTTCCTCCACGAGGGCAGGCCCAGGACCTTCTCGGCGATGGTGTTGCGCTGGATCTCCGCGGTGCCGGCACCGATGGTCGAGGAGCGGCTCATCAGATAGCCGTACGTCCATCGTCCGCCCTCCGGGGCGGTCGGCTCGCGCTGGCCCAGTACGGCGTCGGGTCCGACGACGCGCAGCGCGACCTCGTGCAGACGCTGGTCGAACTCGGCACGCACCAGCCGGTTGACCGAGGCCGCGGGACCGGGGTCCCGGCCTTCCAGCACCGCGTCGAGGGCACGCCGGCTGTTGGAGGCGAGCACCCGTACCGAGGCCTCGATCCTGGCCAGGTCCTGCCGGACGACGGGGTCGTCCGCGGCGCCCGAGGTCTTGGCGAGCCGGTGCAGTTCGCTCACGACCCGCCGGTACCGGAACTCGTCGGACAGGAACGCGGTGGCCCGCTCGTGGCCCAGGCTGGTGCGGGCGATGGCCCAGCCGCCGCCTTCCTCCCCCACCAGGTTCCCGACCGGCACGCGTACGTCGTCGAAGTAGACCTCGGAGAAGTGCGTGCCGCCGCTGATGTCCTTCAAGGGGCGTACGGTGATGCCCTTGCTCTTCATGGAGATGAGCAGGTACGTGATCCCGGCGCCGCCGGGTCCGGCGGGGCCCGTGCGGATCAGGGCGAACATCCAGTCGGCCAGATGGGCCATGGTGGTCCACAGCTTCTGACCGTTGACGACGTACTCGTCGCCGACCCGCTCCGCGCGGGTGGTCAGCGAGGTCAGGTCGCTTCCGGCGTCCGGTTCGGAGAAGCCCTGGCACCAGAATTCGTCGGCGCGCAGCAGAGGCCGCAGGTACCGCTCCTTCTGCTCGGGGATGCCGTGCCTGATGAGGGTGGGTGCCACGATGAAGGACAGACCGCAGGGGTGCTTGGGGGCGCGGGCGGCCGTCATCTGCTGGTGGTAGGCGATCTGGTCGGACAGGTCCAGTCCCATGCCGCCGGCCTCGGCCGGCCAGCCGGGCGCGGCGAGGTGAGCCTCCTCCAGGTCGGCGTGGAAGGCGCGGGCCCAGGCCAGGCGTGCGTTCCTGTCGCGGGGCGGCCTGCCCGCATGGGCGTCCAGGAACTCCGCCAGGCGGACGCTCCAGTGCGCCTGGCGCGCGGCGGACGTACCGGCCTCCTGGGCCGTGGCGCTGGCCATCGGGCCTCCTTGGAGTCGAAGGGTCGGGGGGTCATGCGGTGGGGACGAGGCCGATGTCGGCGGCGACCCGTTCCAGGTGCCACGAGGTGCTGCCGAGCAGCAGTGCCGACGACTTGGCCCGGCGCAGGTACAGGTGGGCGTCGTGCTCCCAGGTGTAGCCGATGCCGCCGTGGATCTGGATGGTCTCGGCCGCCGCATGGACGTAGGCCTCGGAGCAGTACGCCCGGGCCACCGACGCGGCCAGGCCCTGCTCGCCCGTGGCCGCGTCCGCCGACCACAGGCGGGCCGCGTCCTGGGCGGCCGCCTTGGCGGACTCCACTTCGTAGAGCAGTTCGGCGCACTTGTGCTTGATCGCCTGGAAGGCGCCGATCGGCCGGCCGAACTGCTCGCGTGTCTTCGCGTACCCGACGGACAGTTCGAGGCACCGTTCGGCGCCACCCGCCTGCTCGGCGGCGAGGGCGACGGCTCCCAGGTCGAGAACCCTGGCGACGGCCCCCTCGGCCGCACCCTCGGCGCCGATGAGGCGGGCAGGCGTCCGGTCGAAGTGGACCCGGGCCAGCTTACGGGTGGGGTCGAGCGCGGGCAGCGGCCGGCGCTCCACGGCCTCCGGGTCGACAGCGAAGAGGGAGAGCCCCTTCTCCGTGCGCGCGACGGTCAGCAGGAGTCCTGCCGTGTATCCGTCGGTGACCCGTTCCTTGGTGCCGAACAGCAGATGGCGGTCCCCGTCGGCGCGCGCGGTCGTCCATACGGCGTCCAGGTCGCGGATGTCCGAGTTGTCCTCGGCCACCGCGAGGGTCGCGATCGTCGAGCCGTCCGCGATGTTCGGGAGCAGTTCGGCGCAGGCCGCGTCGTCACCGCTCTCCAGGAGCGCGGCCGGTGCGAGCACGGCCGAGGACAGGTACGGGGCGCACAGCAATGTGCGGCCCATCTCAGCCATGACGACGGCCAGTTCGGCCGCTCCGGCGCCCGCCCCTCCGAAGCGTTCGGGGACGATGAGGCCGACCAGGCCCAGCTCGTCCGCGAGGCGGCGCCAGACGTCGGGATCGTAGCCCTCGTCGGTCTCCGCCAGCCGGCGCACCTCGCTGCTCGGCGAGGCGTTCTCCAGGAAGGCACGGACGACCTTGCGGAGTTCGTCGTGCTCGTCGTTCCGGTCGCTCACGGCACTCATCCCTTCGGGAGGCCGAGGACGCGTTCGGCCAGGATGTTCTTCATGACCTCGGTGGTGCCCGCGGCGATGGTCGAGGCACGCCCACGCAGAAAGCGGTGTACCTCGGGGCCGTCCCCGGCAGCGATGGCGGCGGGACCGGCCGCGTCCAGCAGGGTCTCGCCCAGGCGCTGCGTGGTCAGGCTCCAGCCGAGTTTGATGACGGACTGGGCGGGGCCGGGCTGCTCCCCCGCGCTCAGGGCACGCAGCACGTCCCGGCCGAGCAGGCCGACCGTGCGCGCCTCGACGTAGCGGCGGGCCAGTTCCTGGCGCAGCACGGGGTCGGCCACGCCGTCCGGGAACCCGGCCACCGCCTTCTTCACGTCGCGCTGGAGGGAGTTGGCGAGTTCGACGACACCGGCTCGCTCATGGCCGAGGGTCGTCATGGTGACACGCCAGCCCTCGTTGAGGGGACCGAGCAAGGAGTCGGCCGGGACGTGCACGTCGGTGAAGAACAGCTCGGCGAACTCGTGGTCGCCCGTGATCTGACGGAGGGGGCGGCGTTCGATGCCGGGGGTGTCGAGGGGTACGAGCAGGACCGAGATGCCCTGGTGCGGCCGGGCCCCAGGATCCGTGCGGACCAGGAGCATGCAGTGGGTGGCCCGCATGCCGTCCGAGGTCCACACCTTCTGGCCGTTGATCCGGAAACCGTCGCCGTCCGGCTCCGCACGAGTGCGCAGGGACGCGAGGTCGCTGCCCGCGTCGGGCTCGCTGAAGCCCTGGCACCAGATCTCCTCCGTGGACAGGATCCGGGGAAGCGAGGCGCGCTGTCCGGGGGTACCGAACCGGGAGATGGTGGGGCCGACGTTCTTGATGCCGAAGACGCCGGCGATGTCGGGGGCTCCCGCGCGGGCGAGCTCCGCGTCGCACGCCAGGCGGTCGAGGATGCCGAGACCCCGGCCGCCGTCCTCGACCGGCCAGTGCGGTGCCGCCCAGCCGCCCAGGTGGAGGGCGCGCTGCCAGGCGAGACGGGCCGCGAAGGAGCGGTTGTCCGGCCAGGCGCGGTGCAGTGCGGGGGTGACCTCGTCCAGGTAGGCCCGGAGTTCTTCGGCTGCCGTGCTCATCGTCGTCGCCCTCGTCACTTGGGGCCGAAGCGCAGGGCGCCGTCGATCCGGATCACTTCGCCGTTGAGGTAGTCGTTCTCGGCGATGTGCTGGACCAGGGCGCCGTACTCCTCGGGCCGCCCCATGCGCTTGGGGAAGGGCACCTTGGAGCCCCAGGTCTCCTGCGCCTGCTCCTCGGGGATGCGGAAGGCGGGCGTGAAGAAGGTGCCGGGTGCGATGGTCATGACGCGGATGCCGACCGCGGACAGGTCACGCGCGGCCACCAGTCCGAGGCCGACGACGCCGCTCTTGGCCGCGGCGTAGTCGGACTGGCCGATCTGGCCCTCGAAAGCGGCGATGCTGGCGGTGTTGACGACCACCCCGCGGGTGCCGGACTCGTTCGGTGTGTTCCTCGCCATCGCCGCGGCCGACAGGCGCAGCACGTTGAACGTGCCGGTGAGGTACACGTCCAGGGTGCGCTTGAACAGGTCGAGAGCGTACGGGTTGCCCTCCCGGTCCAGGACGCGGGCATGGGCGACCGGACCGCCGTGCGCGCTGACGGCGACCCGCAACTCGCCCAGTCCGCGGGCGACTTCGAGCGCCGCGAGCACGCTGTCCTCGCGGGTCACGTCGGTCCGGGCGAAGACCGCGTCGTCGCCGAGTTCCTTGGCGAGTGCCTCGCCGCGTTCGTCGGCGAGATCCGCGACGACGACCTTGGCCCCGGCCGCCGCCAGGCGCCGTACCGTCGCCTCGCCGAGTCCGCCCGCCCCGCCCGTCACCAGGGCGACGCCACCAGCCAGCTCCATTGCTGCTCCTCGTATCGGAATCGGAATGTCTATTCGCCGCGCCACACCGGCGGGCGCTTCTCCGCGAAGGCGATCGCGCCCTCACGCGCGTCGGCGGACCTGAGCACCGGCTCCATGATCACGGCCTGCCTGTCGAAGGCCTCCTCCGCCGGCCAGTCGGCCGAGCGGACGATGATCTCCTTGGTGGCGGCGACCGCCAGCGGACCGTTGGCCGCGATACGCGCCGCTAGCCGCTGGGCGCCCTCCAGCGCCCTGCCGGGCTCGGTCAGCCGGTTGACCAGGCCGTAGCGGTGCGCCTGGGCGGCGTCCAGGAAGTCACCGGTGAGTGCCAGCTCCATGGCGACGGCGTAGGGGATGCGCCTCGGCAGGCGCAGCAGCCCGCCCGCTCCCGCGACCAGGCCGCGCTTGACCTCGGGGATGCCGAACCTGGCGTCGTCGGCGGCCACCACCAGGTCGCAGGCGAGGACGATCTCGCAGCCGCCGGCCAGGGCGTAGCCCTCGACCGCGGCGATGACCGGCTTGCGCGGCGGGCGCCGGGTGATGCCGGCGAAGCCGCGGCCTTCCAGGGCCACCGTCTCACCGGCGACGAACGCCTTCAGGTCCATGCCGGAGCAGAAGGTGCCGCCCGCGCCGGTGATGACGGCGGCGGTCAGGTCCCTGCGGGACTCGAACTCGTCCAGGGCCGCGGCGACGCCCTCGCTGACGGCGCGGTTGACGGCGTTGCGGGCCTCCGGCCTGTTGATGGTGATGAGCGTGACGCCGTCGGCGTGTTCCACCAGTACCTCGTCGGACATGGCGCTCAGGTCTCCTTGAGGGATCAGCGAGGCGCCATGCGGATGGCGCCGTCGAGGCGGATGGTCTCGCCGTTGACGTAGGCGTTCTCGATCAGGAACTGCGCTGTCCGGCCGTACTCGTCGGGCGTACCGAAGCGCTTGGGGTTCGGCACGCTCGCGGCCAGTGACGCCTGGACGTCCTCGCGCAGGGAGTCGAGGAGCGGGGTCTTCATCAGTCCGGGGGCGATGGTGTTCACGCGGATGCCACGGCCGGCGAGGTCGCGTGCGGCGACGATCGTCATGCCGACCACGCCGCCCTTGGAGGCACTGTAGGCGATCTGGCCGATCTGGCCCTCGTACGCCGCCACGGACGCGGTCAGGACGATCACGCCGCGCTCGCCGTCCACCGGCTCGGTCGCCGCCATGGCCGCGGCGCCCAGGCGCAGGGCGTTGTACGAGCCGATCAGGTTGACCCTGATCACCTTGTCGAACCCGGCCAGTTCTCCGGGCTCTCCCTCGCGGTCCACGACCCGGATCGTGTGGTTGATCCCGGCGCAGTGCACCAGGGCCCGCAGCGGACCGGCTTGGCCCGCCGCGGCGACGGCGCCACGGAACTGGTCCTCGTCGGTCACGTCGGTGGGGACGAAGCGGACGCGGTCGCCCAGTTCGTCGGCGGCCTTCTGGCCCGGGGAGGACGGCAGATCGGCGATGACCACATGGGCGCCGGCCGCGGCCAGCCGGTTGACCGTTCCGAGTCCGAGGCCGGACGCACCGCCGGTGACCAGGGCGGACATTCCCTCGATGTGCATTGGAGATCTCCTGATGGTGGAGAAGGGCGTCTTCCAGCACCATACCCGGTGCCAGCTCACCTAGTAAACTATGTCCGTCTTCTGATCATGCCGCGTCGGCGGTCTCCTCCGCCCTCGCGGCGCCCGCCATGTACAGGCGGCCTTCGGCGTCGAGCGCACCACGGTCACCGGTCGCGAACCAGCCGTCGACGATCGGCGGCTCCCCGGCCTGCTCCAGGTAGCCGAGGAACAGCTCCGGTCCCCGGCTGAGGATCTGCCCTTCCCGCCCGGGCGGTACCTCCCGGCCGGCGGAGTCCACGATCCGCACCTCGCTGCCCGGCAGCACACGTCCGGCACCCGCGCCACGCAACTGCAGCGAATCCTTCGGCGACCCCACGGCCACGGTGGGATGCTCCACCCGGCCGTAGCCGCCGTACGCCGCGACCCCGGCACGCTCGGCCTGCTCCACGACCGCTCGCGTGATGGCGCCGAGGATGTGACATTCCGTCACTTCGGCCATGCCTTCACCACTGCGGGCGGCAGCCTCCAGCAGGCCGGTGAGACGGAAGCGGCTCAGGGCGACCGATGTCACGCGATGCCGGCGGACGAGTTCCAGCGCGGTGGTCGCGTCCCAGCGCTCGAGGAACACCGTGGGCAGCCCGGTCACCAGTGCGCGCAGCAGGCTCGTCGTGGCGGTGAGGTCACCCGCACCCGACGGTGCCAGGTGGACGCGCCCGGGGACGACACCCGGCGCGGGCGGCATCGTGGCCAGTTCGGCGAGCAGCGAGGCATGGGTGTGCAGGACGGCCCGCGAAGGCGTCGGCCCGGCGGCCGGGGCGTGCGCGATCAACGCCACCTCGTCCGGGCGGGCGGCCGCCGCCGGGGGCTGTGGTCTGAAGCGTTCGAGAATCTCCCATTCGATGCCGTCGGCGGGCACCCCGGCCGTCGGCCATGTGCCGGGGACCGCGACGACATGCCGGAGCCACGGGAGTCCGTCGGCCGCGTTACGGGCCCGGAGCACGTCGTGCGAGCGCCAGGCCGAGGTGACCAGCGCGACCGCCCGGGATCGCCGCAGCGCGCGCTGCACCTCCTGGGCGCTCCAGGAGAGGTCGAGGGGCATCAGCACCGCGCCGCGCAGCAGGACCGCCGCGTGGGCGACGGCCTCCTCGACCCGGTGCGGCAACTGCACGGCGACCACGTCGCCCCGGCCGATGCCCAAGGCCGCGAATCCCGCGGCGACACTGCACGCGCGCTCGTGGAGTTCCGCGAGAGTCACCTCCGCGACCGAGGCCACGCCGTGGAAGACGAGGCGGACATGGCCGCGCTCCAACGCCGCGACACGGAGACCGACGGACGGGGAGTTCGCCAGGCGTGCCAGGTGGGCCTCGGCCGGCATCGTTTGCTGTGACATCTCGTTCACTCCGCTCTTCCCTTCACGTACCCGCCGGCATCGGCCGCCGGTCGAGTCTGGTCGGAGGCCCTCGTGCACCCTGCGGGGAGCGACCGGGCCCGGAAGTCAGTCGGCGACCCGGTGACGCCGCAGTTCGTGCCGCACCATGCCGTCCAGGTCGGCCGCGGGCGGCTCGGGCAGGTTCACCCGTGGGGCGCGCCTCGTCGGCAGCAGCACGACTGCGACGCCGGGCGTGGTGGTCTGCCCGCGCTGGTTCTCGCACCACACCTGAAGGTGCACCTCGTGACGGCCGTCGGCCTCAAGCTTGCCCACGACCCTTCCCCGCACCCAGGTGGTGTCACCGAGGTAGTTGAACTTGCGGTGCTCGCAGCGCAGCTTCCACAACCAGGCTTCGTCGCCCATCCAGTCGGTGATCGCGTGCACCAGCCAGGTCTCCCGCATACCGCCGTAGTCGTAGGACGTCGGCAGTCCCAGCTCCTGGGCCCGCCGCGGCTCCCAGTGCAGTCGCTGGACGGTGTCGGGCACGTTGAGGGCGTTGGCGGGGTAGAGACCCGGCGCCTTCCTGCGGGTGTTGTACTGGATCCGGAAAGCTCCGGGAGGCGTGAGCTGCATGCCCCAGCCGAGATGCCACACGACGACGTCCGTGGTCGTCAGGGGGCCCTTGACCCGGGGCTGCAGTTCGTCGCCGACACGTACGTCCTCCCAGTAGCGGGGCTCGGAGCCGCGGCGTGTCTCGGCCGCGTAGGCCGCGTCGATCTCCGCCAACTGCCCGGGCGTGTAGGGAGTCTGCTCCAGCTGTTCCTTGGCCCGGTTCTTCGAGGTGTGACGCTCGGCGTTGATCCAGGTACCACGCCGTACGGCGTGCATCCGGCCCTGGCCGTCGGTGTAGAGGAAGTCGTTGGTGACGTGGGCCGTACGACCGCCGAAGCCGGACTTCTTCTCCTCGACGCCCACCTGCGCCTGCAGCACCCGGCAGCGGTCGCCCAGCGCCAGCGGGCGCCACCACTCGAACTCCATCACCGCCTGGTAGGAGCCCAGCCCGGCGAACGGGTCGCCCTTGAGCAGCGCCCTGGTGTCCGCGTCGGGCTTGGGCGCGGCGTCCTCCCCCATCGTGTAGAGGAAGGTCGGCGGGGCCAGGAGCCTGCCCCAACGGGTGCCGGCCGCGTACTCGGGGTCGCAGTACAGCGGGTTGTCGTCGCCGTAGCCGTAGGCGAAGTGACGGGCGGCGTCCCACGTCACCTCGTAGTTGTGCGGGGGGTTCCGCTGCGGCTGTGGCACCCCGAGGCGCCGCCGGGACCTCTCCAGTGCGGCCTCGGTCAAGACGCCGAACGCTTCCTCCCGCACCGTCGACTGCGCGCTGCTCACGTGTCCTTCTCCCTCGTGTCGGCGACTTTCCGCTCTCACATCCTGAACCTACAGAGCTATCATAGTGAACTAGGTTAGAGGAGTCTTGAGCGGTTGGGAACGAGGAGGACAGGGCATGGAGTACGGAATCCCGTGGCAGGGTGCCGAGGTCGCCGCCGAGGCGGAAGCGGCCGGAGTGACGCTGTTCTGCAGTGGTGAGTTCGTGGACCACGAGGCGTACACGACGCTCGCGGAGATGGCGTTCGCCACGCGCACGGCGACGGTGGGCCCCGCGATCGCCTACGCGTTCGCCCGCACCCCCTACGCCCACGCCGCCGCCCTGCGCAGCATGTGGAAGCACGCTCCGGGGCGACTGTTTCTCGGTCTCGGCTCGGGGGCGTACCGCATCAACCGCGACTGGTTCGGCGTCGAGGCGGACCGTCCGGTGGCCCGTATGGCCGACCTCGTCGGCGCCGTGCGGGCCTGGCTGTACGCCGAGAACGGCGAGCCGGTTCGTTACGAGGGCGAGTTCTACCGTGTGGACGCCGACGTGCGCGCGCCGGTGCTGGGCCGTATCGAGGTGCCCGTGCTGCTCGCCGGCTTCAACAAGCAGATGGCCGGAGCCGCCGGGCGGGTCGCGGACGGGGTGATCGGGCACGGCCTGTTCACGCGCAGCTGGTGGGACGAGGTGGTACGACCCTCGGTGGCACGCGGAGCCGACCGGGGCGAACGCGAGAAGCGGCCCGTCGAGCACGGATGGGTGATCACCGCCGTGAACGACGACGACCCCGAGCGTGCCGTCCGTGATGCCCGGCGCATGATCGCCTTCTATCTCACCGTGAAGACGTACGACCCCTATGTCGAGCATCACGGCTGGCAGAAGCCGGTCGAGGAGCTGCGGGAAGCCTTCCGTCGCGGTGACACCGACGGCATGGCCGGAGCGGTCACCGACGAGATGGTCGAGGAGATCGCGATCTGCGGCTCCACTCGGGACGCCCGCGAGGCACTGCGCCGGCGCGGCGACTCACTCGCCCGCGATGCGGCCTATTTCGCGCCCCCGTCCTTCCTTGTCAGCGAGCGCCGCCGGCAGGCCTACGCGCGGGCAAGCCTGGCGCTGCTCGACTGAGTGCACCCCGGGACCGGCTTCCACAGCAGAAGGCCCACCCGGCTCTCCCGGGTGGGCCTCCTCCTCGGTCGCCGCACCGACCGTCACCGTGGTTCGCGTGGCAGCCCCAGGGCCCGCTCGGCCACCACAGTCCGCAGCACCTCGTTGGCCCCGCCCGCGATGGTGTACGCCCGTGCGTACAGGAAGGCGTCCTGCCACCAGCCGTCGGCCACCGAGCCCGAGTCGCCCTCGGTGAGCAGGGCGTCGGTGCCCTGGAGGGCCATGCCGAACTCGGCCAGCGCCAGGTTGGTCTCGCCGAAGAAGATCTTGCCGAGGGGGGCGGCCGCGGGGTCCTCCCTGCCCGCCAGCATCTGCGACTGCTGCAGCTTGTTCATGAGGTTGTTCACGTGTACCCGGGTCGCGAGCCGTCCGATGTCCCGTCGCACGGAGGCGTCGTCGAGCGCGGGCCGCCCCGCGACGGTGGCGTTCGCCGCGACACCGAGAACATCGTCCAGGTACAGGAACAGCTCGGCGGCGTGCCCGGCGACCCCGGTGCGCTCGTGGGCGAGGCTGGACATCGCGACGCGCCAGCCGTCGTCCACCTCGCCGATGACCCGGTCGGCGGGGATCCGCACACCGTCGAGGAAGACCTCGTTGAAGTCCGTGGTGCCGGTGATCTCGCGCAGCGGGCGGATGTCGACACCCGGTGCGCGCATGTCGAGGGCGAAGGCCGTGATGCCCTTGTGCCTGGGGGCCTCCGGGTCGGTTCTGGCCAGCAGGTAGCCGACGTCGGCGTGCTGGCCGTTGGTCGTCCACACCTTCTGGCCGTCCACGACGAACTCGTCGCCCTCACGGCGGGCCCTGGTGCTCAGCGCCGCCAGGTCGCTGCCCGCTCCCGGCTCGCTGAACAACTGGCACCAGATGTCCGCGGCCCCCCGGATGCGGGGCAGGAAGTGGTCCTTCTGCTCCTCCGTGCCGTATTCGATCACGGCGGCCGCGGCGAGCGAAGCGGCGCCGATCGGCTCCCAGGTGCGCGCCCGCGTCAGTTCCTCGGCCACGATGAACGCCTCCAGCGGATGGGCGTCCGGCCTGCCTCCGTACTGCTCGGGCCAGCCGATCCCGAGAAAGCCCTCGGCGTACAGCTGGGCGGTCCAGGCCCGGATCGCCGGAACAAGTTCGGGCTCCGGGGCGCGTACCCCTGTATGCGTCTTGATTCCCGGCGCATGATCGGAGATGAAGGCGCGCACACGGGCCCTGAACGCATCGAGTTCGGGGGAGGTGTCGAGTCGCACGGTGGCCTCCACGGGGGTACCGAGGCCCTCACAGACCTCATCCACTTGGTTAACTTAGTGATAGCATAACCTCTTCATCAGATGGAGCCGTGTGTCGGGTACCGCACCCCGGCGGAGAGAGGGAGCGACGGTGGATTTCGAACCCAGCGACGAGCAGGGGATGCTCCGGGACGTCTCCCGCGCCACCCTCCGGGACCACGCCGGCCCCGATCGGGTACGAGCCCTGATCGACGCCGGCGAGGACGTGGACACCAAGCTGTGGCGGCTGGGGGCGGACCTGGGATGGACGGGTCTCGCCCTGCCCGAGGAGTTCGACGGCGCGGGCCAGGGCCTGACGGAGCTGGCCCTGGTCGCCGAGGAACTGGGACGGGCCGTGGCCCGCGGCCCGTTCCTCACCAGCGCCCTCGTCGGGCTCGCGGTGAGCTGGGACGGCTCCGCCGAGACACGGGCCGAGGTCCTGCCCCTTCTCGCGGCCGGATCGGCCAGTGCAACCTGGGCTTTCGCGGAGGCCGGCGGAGAGTGGAGCACACGGCACCAGTTCACCACGGCCACCCCGCAGCGGGACGGTTTCGTGCTGCGTGGCACCAAGTCCGCCGTCCAGGACGCCGGCAGCGCCCGCTGGCTGCTGGTAGCGGCGCAGCTCGACGGCGAGCCGGCCAACTTCCTCGTCGACCGCCACGCCACGGGTGTCACCGTGCGCCGCCAGCGGTCGCTGGACCTGACCCGCAACCTGTACGAGGTGTCCCTGGACCAGGTGCACGTCCCCTTCGGCAGGCGGCTCGGCGCGGGGCCTGCCGGTGTGAGCCGGCTGCGCGACGCGGGAGCCGTCCTGACGGCCGCCGACGCGCTCGGCGCGGCCGAGTGGCTGTTGAACTCCACCGTCGAGTACGCCAAGGTCCGGGTCCAGTTCGGGCGGCCCATCGGGAGCTTCCAGGCGATCAAGCACAAGGCCGCCGACATGCGCCTGGCCGTCCAGGGCATGCGGGCAGCCGTGTACTACGCCGCCATGGCCGCCGATGCCGGTGCACCGGACGCCTCGCAAGCCGCGAGCACCGCGAAGGCCTTCGCTTCCGAGGAGGCGAGCAGACTCGCCGGCGAGGCCCTGCAGATCCACGGCGGGATCGGCTTCACCTGGGAGCACGACCTCCACCTGTACCTGCGGCGCGTCAAGACCGACGAGGTGCTGTACGGCACCTCCGCCCTGCACTACGAACGCGTGTGCCGGCTGCTGCTGGCGGCCCGGCATCCGGTCTTCCCCTGAGGCCGCGCCATGGACACCGTCGGCCGCCTCGGTCCGCGTGAGCTCGCGGACGAGACCTCCACGGCGCTGGAGCTGACCTCTTCCGGACGCCCGGTGGCCCCGGTGGCCTTCGTCGACCTGGACCAATGGGCCCCGAGCGATCCGTTGCCCGTCCTGGCCGACGAGCCGCGCCGTGTACTGATCGGAGTGACCAATGCCTCCTTGCCGGACCGCCTCGCGCCGCTCCTGCGCGAGCTGACGTTCACGCTCGTGCCGACCGGGGAGGACGGCGGCGGCGCCGAGCGGGTGGGTGTCGACGACCCCTGGGCGACCGCCGAGCACATCGCCGAGTACACGGCCCTCGCGCCCAGGGCCGCGGTGACACTGACCGGTCTCCTCCGGCTCACCGAACAGCTGCCGGTCGCCGAGGGCCTGACCGCCGAGTCCCTGTCCTACTCGATGCTGCTGGCCGGCCCCGAGTTCGCGGCCTGGCGCGCCCGCACTCCGCGACGACCGGTGCCCGACCATCCCGAACCGGTCCTGGTCTCCCGGGACGGATCGCTCCTGCGCGTCGTCCTCAACCGGCCGCAGCGCCACAACGCCTTCAGCCGGGACGTGCGGGACGGCCTTGTCGAGGCGCTCGACCTCGCCCGTCTCGACCCGACGATCGCCGAGGTGGAGCTGAGCGGCAACGGGCCGTCGTTCTGCAGCGGCGGCGACCTCGACGAGTTCGGTACGGCCCCCGACGTGTCGACCGCACATCTGATCCGCGTCCGCCGGAGTGCCGGCCACGCGGTGCACCGGGCGGCCGGCCGCGTCCGGGTCCGCGTGCACGGCGCCTGCATCGGCGCGGGCATCGAGGTCCCGGCGTTCGCGGACCGGGTCGAATCCGCCCGCGACGCCTACTTCCAGCTCCCCGAACTGCGCATGGGACTGGTTCCCGGGGCGGGGGGCACGGTGAGCGTGACGCGGCGCATCGGGCGGTGGCGCACCGCCTACCTGGTCCTCAGCGGTGTGCCGATCGACGCGCGCACCGCGTTGGAGTGGGGCCTGGTCGACACCTGCGGGGGATGCTGACAGCACCGGCCACATGCGGGTCGGGGGGGGGGGGGGGGGGGCCCGCGGCCCCCCCCCCCCCCCCCCCACGGCCGACCCCCCGCGCCCCCCCCCCCGGCCCGCGCACCCCCCCCCCCAGCGGGTGGGGGGGGGCGGGGGCCCCCCCGGGGGGGGGAGGCCCCCCCCCCCCCCCCCGGGGGCGCCCCCCCGGGGCCGCCCCCCCCGGCCCCCGACCCGCATGCTCAGACCTCGTCCGCGCCGGAGCGCAGCCGGGTGACGACATGGCGCCGCACCAACTTGCCCGTCGGCGTCCTCGGAAGTTCGTCCCAGATCTCGATGCGGTCCGGCGTCTTGCTCCCGCGCAGCGCCTCGCGGACGAACCCGCGCAGCTCATCGGGCTCGGCAGTGGTGCCGGGCCGTACCACGACCACGGCCTCGATGCGCTGTCCCCATTCGTCGTCGGGTACGCCCACCACGGCGACGTCCTGGACGGCCGGGTGTCGCATGAGCACGTCCTCGATCTCCGCCGGGGCGATGTTCTCCGCACCACGGATGATGGTGTCGTCCGCACGGCCCGCGATGAACAGGTAGCCGTCCTCGTCCAGGTAACCGTGGTCCCGGGTGTCGAAGAAGCCACGGGCGTCGACGGCCTTGCCGTGGCCCACGTACTCGGCGGAGACCTGCTCGCCCCGTACGCAGACGCGGCCCTTCTGTCCCGGCGGAAGCAGACGGTCGTCGTAGTCGCGGATCTCCAGCTCGACCGCGGGCACCGGGCGGCCGACCGAGGCCAGCCGGGCGCGCACGACAGGGGCGTCACTGACCAGCGCGGCCCGGTGGTCCTCGGGACCGAGGACCGCGATGGTGGAACTCGTCTCGGTCAGGCCGTAGGCGTTGACGAAGCCGACATGCGGCCAGGTCCGCAGCGCCCGCTCGATCACCACCGACGGCATCGGCGCCCCGCCGTACGCGAGGCCGCGCAGGGCCGGCAGCGTCTTGTCGGCGCCGCTGTCCACGATCCGGGCCAGCATCGTGGGCACCACCATGGCGTTCGTGATGCCTTCGTCCCGCACCAGCCTCAGCCACTCCTCGGGCGTGAAACGCTCGAGCACGACCGTCCTGCGACCGGCGTAGAGGTTCGTCAGGACATTCGCCACGGCCGCGATGTGGTACGGCGGCACGCTCATCAGCGCCGCCTCGTCCGGCTCGGCGGAGGCGAACTCGACCGTGCCCAGCACATAGGAGACCAGGTTGGCGTGGCGGAGCAGCACACCCTTGGGGGCCGAGGTGGTACCGCTGGTGTAGATGATGACCGCCGGGCTGTCCGGCTCGGTGAATATCTCCTCGGCGTCCGTCACGTCGGCCTCTCGGGCGGCACGCAGCCACTCCTCGGACGTGTGGGCCCGCAGTCCGGCGCGCTCCAGCGCCTCCAGTCGGTCAGGGCCCGCGATCCCCAGCGCCTTGGGGTGGTTCGCCAGGAGCAGGGCGAGCTGTTCCTCGCCCAGGCGGTAGTTCACCGGAACGAGCGGTACACCGGCCCGGGCGGCCGCACACAGGGCGACCGGGAAGGCGGGGCCGTTCACATCGAGGAAGAGCAACGCGTCCGCACCCGCCTCGCGGATGCCGGCGGCGGCCGCGAGGGAGCAGGCTCGCAGCTCCGCCGCGGTCAGACCACCGTCCCGGCGGCCGGTGACCACCCGATCCGCGAAACCCTCGGCTGCCATGTCGAGCAGCATCGTCACGTTCACTGCAGGCTCACCTCCCGCCGGTCAGTCGGAGGCCGGGAGCGCCTTGGCGGCCTTGACCGGCAGCGGACGCCCGTCCACGGCGAGCGTGCCCTGCCCGGGCTTGGTGCACAGGAGCTCCAGACCGAGTTCGTCGTCCGCGTAGCGTTTGCCGAGCAGCGTCCCGTCGGCCTGCGTGGGATCCGGCACCCCCGTGACGGCTGCCTTCTCACGTGTGTCGCACATCTCCGCGCCACCGCAGGTGATCCTCACGTCCGCGTCGGGGGCCCGGACGACGATGACGGCCGTCTCGTCGACGATGCTGGCGAGTGTCTGCCCGACTCGTGGCTTCACTGTGACTCCCAAGGTGTGCGTTTCATTCTTGGCGGCTCGGCCGGATCGTGCACCTCTGCTCCGGGCGGAGGTGACTCCGGCCGCGTCGGCTGCGGCTCATGCGGAAACCGACGCGGTCTGGACTTCTGGGGGCCGCCCGTCAGGACGAGGAGACGGGAGGTGCGGGGCGGTCCGGGCTCGTGGTCATCCGCCCGAGGGCCGGCCGTCCCCACTGCCGGCCGGGAGCGGGACGCACCGGTGGTCATGCCGCTCCGTCCGCGGCCAGCGAGGCCCGTACGAGGTCGAGCAGCTCGACGCGGCTGACCTTGGACGACGGCGTCCGGGGCAGGGCGTCGACGACCAGGATATGGGCAGGGACCTCGTACGGCGTGAGTACCTCACGGCAGGACGTGGTCAGCTCCTGCGCGGTGGGCGGTATGCAGCCGGGCCGCAGCTCGACGGCGGCCACCGGCACATGGCCCAGGCGGGCGTCGGGCAGCGCGGCGACGGCGGCCTCGTGAACGGCGGGGTGGCGTTCGAGGGCCCGGCGTACCTGGTCCGGCTGGACCTTGAAGCCACCCCTGATGATCGCGTCGTCCGCCCGCCCGTGGATCCACAGGAACCCGTCCTCGTCGAGCCGGGCCAGGTCACTGGTGCGTACCCAGGCGTCGCTCCCGTCGGGCGACTGCGCGGTACGGATCTCCAGGTGGCCCACTTCACCGGGCTCGACGCCGGTCCCGTCGCCCTCGACGACGCGCATCTCGACGCCCGGAAGGGGGCGCCCGGCGCTGCCCGCCTTGGTCTCCCACCACTTCTCGTGCAGCGGGAGCGTCCAGGCGGCGACAGCCCCGGCGAACTCCGTGGCTCCGTACGTCATCAGAACGCGGGTGCCGTACGTGCGGAAGAAAGCGTCCGCGAGTTCGGGCGGGCAGTAGGTGGTGCCGCAGGTGACGACGCGGAGACTGGACAGCCTCTGCGGCGGCACCTCGGCGTCGAGGACGGCACGCAGCGCGGCCGGGACCAGTCCGGCGGCCGGCGGCCGGTGCCGCTCGACCGCGCGTACCCAGGGCTCCAGCGCGAAGCGGCGCAGAAGGACGAGACGGCGACCCGCGTAGAGGCCCGAGACGGCGCTCCACAGTCCGCCGATGTGCACGAGCGGCGTGGTCACAAGGCTCACGCCGGAGCGCAGCAGCACACCTTTCTTCGGGCTCTGTCCGCTGGATTCCAGGGCCGTGTCGAACTGCCGGTCGAGGAGGCGGACGCGCTTGGGCGGGCCGGTCGTACCGGAGGTGAGCATCTCGACGGAGACGCCCGGCGCGGTCTCGGCGTCCGGACGGGGCCTGCCTCCGGCGGGCGCCACGCTCCCGTCGGGTGCAAGGCGAAGGCCCAGCCCCGTTCCGGTGACCGCGTCCAGTACGCCCTCCTCGGCCAGCACGCCGGGGGACGCGACGACCACGGGCAGCCCACTGCGGGTGATGTCGGCGGCCAGCCGCTCGGGGGGCTGCAGCGGGCTCAGGGTGACGACGCATCTGCCGGTGGCGAGCACCGAGCAGACGACGGCGAGGTGCTCGGGCCGGTTCTCGAGAACGACCCCGACCCGCGCTCCGGGTCCCAGACCCGCTTCCGTCAGCAACGTGTCGAGACGCCGAGCGGTCGAGCGCAGCGCGCCCCAGTGCCACCACGCTTCCTCGAACTCCACGGCTCGGGCGTCCGCGGGAGCCTTGCCCAGCAGTTCGGCCAGGCGACTGCGAGCGCCCATAGGCCACCTCCATTTCCAGAGAAAGCATACTGAGATAACTATGTCTGGGAAAGCCTGCGCCCCAACGAGTGCGCGGCCGAGGGGTCGCCGCGCTCGCCGTCACCCCGTCGCGAGCAGTTCGACGATCGTGGCGTTGGCCATACCGCCGCCCTCGCACATGGTCTGCAGGCCGTAGCGGATGCCGTTGTCCCTCATGTGATGGACGAGGGTGGTCATCAGACGGGCCCCCGAGGCGCCCAGCGGATGGCCGATGGCGATCGCGCCGCCGTTGGGGTTGAGCCGCCCCGGGTCGGCTCCGGTCTCGGCGAGCCACGCCATCGGTACGGGCGCGAAGGCCTCGTTGACCTCGAAGGCGCCGATGTCGTCGATGGACAGCCCGGAGCGGGCCAGGGCCTTGGCCGTGGCGGGGATCGGCGCGCCCAGCATGAGCACCGGGTCGTCGCCCGCGAGCACGGCCGTGTGCACGCGGGCGATGGGCGCTAGGCCCAGCTGTGCGGCCTTCTGCGAGGTCATCATGAGCAGCGCCGCGGCACCGTCACTGATCTGCGAGGAGTTGCCGGCGTGGATGGTGCCGTCCTCCTTGAAGGCCGGCCGCAGCCCCGCCAGCTTCTCGGCGCTCGTCCCTCGCCTGAGGCCCTCGTCGGTGGCGAACACCGTGCCGTCGGCGAGAGTGACCGGAGCGAGCTGGCCCTGGAAGAGGCCCTTGTCGGTCGCCTGCGCGAGTCTGGCGTGCGAGGCGGAGGCGAACTCGTCCATTTCCGTGCGGCCGAGCCCCCACTTCTCGACCATCATCTCGGCACCGACGCCCTGGTTGAAGCTCCTGCCGTAGCGCTCCTGCACGAGCGGACCGCCGGCCCTGCCCAACTCGGGGTCCCGCACCGAGGACCCGATGGGCACGGCGCTCATCATCTCCACGCCGCCGGCGACGGCCACGTCGTACTGCCCGGAGATCAGTCCCGCCGCCGCGAAGTGCACCGCCTGCTGGGACGAGCCGCACTGGCGGTCGACAGTGGTGGCCGGAACCGACTCCGGCCAGCCGGCCGCGAGGACGCCCATGCGGGCCACGTTGTTGGCCTGCTGCCCCACCTGCTGCACACAACCCCAGACGACGTCGTCGACGAGGGCCGGGTCGACCCCGGTGCGCTCGATCAGCGCCCGGAGCACATGAGCGGACAGATCGGCGGCGTGCCGGTCTGCGAGGGATCCGTTCCGCCTGCCGACCGGAGTTCGGACCGCGTCGACGATGACGGCGTCACGTGTGGACATAGAGCAGCCTCCTCGCTCACAACAACTGTAGGTTAGTTTACTAGGTCACCTATGCTGACTCCAGAGCCGGTCCGCTGACATCGCGACCGCGACGCAGCGACCAGATGCCGGAACGACGTGCGAGAGGACCAGTGACATGCGAATCGGGATGCCGATGGCCTACAGCGGAGGGTTCGCGGAAACGGCCGACGCGCTCGTCGACTATGAGCGAGTGGGGCTCGACATCGTCTTCGTCCCGGAGGCGTACAGCTTCGACTCGGTGAGTCAGCTCGGCTATCTGGCGGCGCGGACGCACAGCGTCCAGCTCGCCTCGGGCATCCTCAACATCTACTCCCGCACGCCTTCACTGCTCGCCATGACGGCGGCAGGCCTGGACTACGTCTCAGGCGGGCGTTTCACCCTGGGGCTCGGCGCCTCCGGCCCACAGGTCGTCGAAGGCTTCCACGGGATCCGGTACGACGCTCCCCTTGCCCGTACCCGGGAGGTTGCGGAGATATGCCGCAAGGTCTGGCGCCGCGAACCGGTGGTCCACGACGGACCGCGTTACCACCTGCCCCTCGGCTGGGAGCACGGCGGCTCGGGCGCGGGCAAGGCGCTGAAGCTCATCAATCACCCGGTCCGCAAGCGCGTCCCCATGGTCCTGGCGGCGCTCGGGCCGAAGAACGTCGCCCTCGCCGCCGAACTCTTCGAGGGCTGGGAACCGATCTTCTATCACCCCGAGGGCGCACGAGCCGCTTTCGGCGATGCTCTCGCCACGGGAACGGCTCGCCGCGCACCCGAACTGCCGCCGCTCGACATCGTCGTGGACACGCACGTCGCGATCACGGAGAACCCCGCCGAGCGCGCCGCTGCCGAACAACAGGTGCGCGAGCATCTGGCCCTGTACGTGGGCGGCATGGGTGCCAAGGGCAGGAACTTCTACAACGACCTGGCCTGCCGATACGGCTTCGAGAAGGCCGCGGCGGAGGTCCAGAGACTCTTCCTCGACGGCCGCAAGGCCGAGGCAGCCGCCGCCGTACCCGAGGAGCTGGTGCGCGGCGTCTCGCTGATCGGCCCGCCCGGCTGGGTCGAGGAACGCGTCGCCGCATTCAGGGAGAGCGGTGCGACCACCCTGAACGCCAAGCCGCTGGCCGCCACCCACGAGCGCCGTGTCCTCGACGTGGCCGCCCTGAAGGAGCTGAGCGCATGAGTGCCACGGCACGCGGACCGCTCGCCGGGGTCCGGGTACTCGAACTCGCCGGCCTCGGTCCGGCGCCCATGGCCTCGCTGCTGCTGTCCGAACTCGGCGCCGACGTCGTCCGTGTGGACCGTCCCGTCCCCTCCCCCGTCTCCGACTTCCTGGAGCGGGGTCGCCGGTCGATCGTCGTCGACCTCAAGCACCCCGACGGAGCGGAGACGGTGCTGCGCCTCGCGGAGCGAGCGGACGTCCTGATCGAGGGACTTCGACCGGGCGTCGCCGAACGCCTCGGTATCGGCCCGGACGCCGTCCACGCCCGCAACCCCTGCCTGGTGTACGGCCGGATGACCGGCTGGGGGCAGCACGGACCACGGGCGGCCACGGCCGGCCATGACATCAACTACATCTCCCTCACCGGCGCGCTGGCGGCGATCGGCCGGGCCGGCGGGCCGCCCCAGGTACCGCTCAACCTGCTCGGCGACTTCGGCGGAGGTTCGCTGTATCTGGTCGTGGGAGTCCTCGCCGCGCTGCACCACTCCCGTGTCACCGGCGAGGGCCAGGTCGTGGACGCGGCCATCGTCGACGGCGTCACGCATCTCGCGGCGATGGTCTGGGCCGAGCGCCGGCACAACGGCTGGAGCGACGAACGCGGCAGCAACATGCTCGACACCGGCTCCCCCTACTACGACGTGTACGCCACCGCCGACGGCGGCTGGATGAGCGTGGGCGCCCTGGAGCCGAAGTTCTACGCACAGTTCGTCGCACTCCTGGGCGTGCCGGAATGGGCCGACTCGCAGCACGACCGTGCGGTGTGGCCGCGGATGCGGGAGGCGTTCGCCGCCTGCTTCGGCACGCGTACGCGCGCCGAATGGGAGAAGGTCTTCGACGGCACGGACGCCTGCGTGACCCCGGTGCTCAACTGGCCGGAGGCGGAACGCGATCCGCACTTGGCGGCCCGGAGCGCGCATGTGGCCGTCGAGGGAGGAACAGTCCCCGCGCCGGCGCCGCGCTTCTCCGCCACACCGACCCGTGCCGCAGGACCGCGGACGGTACCCGGCACGCACAGTCTGGAGGTGCTGGAGGAGTGGCGTGTGCGGGGAGCCCGGGAACTGTTGTCGGGCGGGGCCGTCGTACAGCGGCCGGGTACTTGGTGACCGGCCGAATCCCGGCCGCGGCCCCGGAAGACGGTCGCCTCAGCCGTTGAAGAAACCCGCCTCACACTGTTCCAGGCGCCGAGTGGCCTTCCAGTGCGGAGGCGGGCCCGGTACCTCCCGCGCCGCGCCGAGGCGGCGCAGGTGCGCCAGGATCACCAGCGCCCGCGAGACCGTCGCTCGCAGCGGGAAGCCGCGCAGCCCCTCCAGGGTGCCGGAGCGCCGCAGTCGCCCGGCCAACCGCCACGCGGTGACGGGGCCCTCACGCAGCGCCGACGCCGCCACCGCCGTGCGGGTCGCGTGACCGTGACGCAGTTCCCCGACGCGCGTCGCGAGATCGGCGTAGTGGTGCTCGTGGGCGGGCAGGACGAGGTCCGGCTCCATGCTCACCAGCGGCTCCAGGGTTCCCAGGTAGTCCCCCAGGGGGTCGTCGTTGTCGTCCCGCGGCTCGTACATCCCCACCGTGGTCCGCGGCAGCAGGTGGTCCCCGGCCAGCAGCACGCGGTGACGCGGCTCCCAGAAGCAGAGGTGTCCCGGAGTATGGCCAGGTGTCCACAGCGCGGTCAGGTCCCAGCCGGGGACCTCAGGCCGCTCACGGTCGGCCAGATGCCGGTCCGGGAGTGCGGCGTCCACCCCGGGACGCCGTCCGAGGTCGTCGAGCGCCCTCGTCACGGCCTCCTCCGGCGCCCCGGCCCTGCGCAGCAACGCCGCGAGCCGCAGGGCGGGATCACTGCGGAACTGGGAAAGGCCGACGGCGTCGAGCGCATGCAGGGCCACCCAGGCGCCGGACGCCTCGCGAATGCGCGGGGCGAGGCCGTAGTGGTCGAGGTGGGAGTGGGTCACCAGAACACCTCGGACGTCCTCGACCCGAGTGCCCAGAGCCTTCAGTCCGGCCGCCAGCGCGCCCCAGCCCTCTTCGGTGTCCCAGCCCGCGTCCACGAGGTAGGGGCCCGCGTCGGTCTCCAGCACGTACACCAGGACGTGGCCGGGAGGACCCGGCAGGGGGATCGGAAGGCTCCACAGGCCGGGCCGCACCCGCGTGAGGCCGGGCCGGCCGCCCTTCACCGGCCGCCCTGTCCCGGAAAGCCGGTCACCGTCTCTGGACATGACCCCCCCTCTCGACATAGACAACCTAGTAAACCATCGTGGTCCAACCCATGAGGCCGTAAGGAGCATTCATGACCCGCCTCCCCCGCCCCGCCCCCGGCGACCCGGGCTCGGCCCGCGATGCCGCGGCTCTCCTTCTGCGCGCGACTCTCGGACCCATGCTGATCGCCCACGGCTGGAACAAGATCGCCGGGCCTGGAGGGCTTGCCGGCACGACAGGCTGGTTCGAGGCACTCGGACTCAGGCCCGCCGCCGTCCACGCACGGCTGGCCGCCGGCACGGAGATCGCCGCGGGCGCGGGTCTGGCGCTCGGGATCGCCGCGCCCCTGCCCGCGGCCGGAGCGGTCGGGCTGATGGCCGTCGCGGCGGCGACCGACCACCGGGGCAAGGGGTTCTTCGTCTTCAAGGGCGGCTGGGAGTACGTCGGGGTCGTGGGCGGCGCCGCGGTGGCGCTGGCCGCGCTGGGGCACGGGCGGTACTCCCTGGACGCCGCTCTGCGCCGGGGCAGGTCCGGCGGCGGTGCGGCACTCGCCGCCACGGGCCTGGGCCTCGCGGGCGCGGCCGCACTGCTCATCGCTTGCCACCGGCCCGACCGCGAGGCCGAGGAGACGGAAAGAGCATCCGGGGAGTCAGCCTCGATCTCTTGATCAACCCCGCCGGCCGGGCCTTCAGCCATCCAAACGGTTGACTGAGCATCTGGGCCTTCGCGTGCGCCGACAGTACGAAGAACAAGGGATACAAAGACGAAACACCTCGTTGACACCGACCTCCAGGCCATGGATCGTAGCCCCAGACCAGGCCGCGCGAGGCCATCGGTCAAACAACCGGTTGGTTGAGATGGAGTACCCGTGAGCACACCCGCCACCCCCGTCATCCTCGATCTGTCCGACCCGGCGAGCTTCGCCGACGGCGTTCCGCACCAGACTTTCGACCGGCTGCGGCAGGAGGATCCGGTGCACTGGACGCCGGCCGCCACCGGAACCCTCAAGGACGGGTTCTGGTCACTGACACGGGCGCGCGACATCGCCGAAGTCTCCAAGGACACCGAGAACTTCACGACCACGCGCGGCGTGATGTATCCGATCAACAAGGATCTGCTCGAACAGGAGAGCGACAGCATCCTGACTTTGGATCCGCCCCGCCACACGCGGCTGCGGCAGATCGTGGCCAAGTCCTTCAGTCCGCGTGTCGCGAGCCGCTTCGAGAGCTGGATCCGCGAGACCACGGTGAACACCCTCCAGGAGGTCCGCGGCGAGGAGGCTTTCGAGTTCGTCGAGGCCGTCGCCTCCGCGATCCCCGCCCTGGTCATCGGGCAGGTGATGGGAGTTCCTCGCGACGATCGCCCGCGGCTCGTGGACTGGGGCAACGACATCCTCGCCATGGACAAGTCCGACGGGCCCGAGCGCCAGTTCAGGGCACTGGGAGAGGTGGCGCAGTACGCCTTCGAACTGCGGGAGCTCAAGCGCCGCAGCCCCGGACCCGATGTGATCTCCGAGCTGGTCAACAAGACCGACGCGGGCGCCGAGCTGACCGACAGCGAATACCGGTGGTGGGTGATCACCCTCTTCGTCGCCGGGTTCGAGACCACGCACACGGCACTGGGCCAGATCGTCCGGCTACTGCTGGAGGACACCGGAATCCGGGAGCAGGCGCGTGCCGCCGTCGCGGAGGGCCGTTCCGCCGAGCTGGTGGAGGAGTTCCTGCGCTACATCACACCTGCCATGGGCTTCGCCCGCACCGCCAAGCGTGACCTGGACATCGGCGGGCAGCGCGTGGCCGGGGGCGACCTGTTGCTGATGTGGTACGTCGCGGCCAACCGCGACCCGGAGGTGTTCGACGACCCCCACCGCTTCGACTCCCGCCGCAGCCCGACCGGCCATATGACGTTCGGCGGCGGAGGGCCGCACAACTGCCTCGGCAGTCACATCGCCCGCCTCGAACTGCGGATCTTCCTGGAGGAGTACTTCGCCCTGGAGTCCGGGCTCCGGCTGGACGGGACACCGCAGCGCGGCTGGAGCACCAGCATCAACCGGCTGGAGAAGCTGCCCGTCGCCTGGGCATGACACGCACCGAGCAAGGAGCAAGCCCCGATGAAGGTCCATGTCGACACGGACAAGTGCGCCCTGCACGGCCAGTGCAGCTTCGCCGCACCGGAGGTCTTCGACTTCGACGAGAACGACGACCTCGTCTACGACGCCACACCCGACGACTCCCAGCGGGCCGCGGTCGAACAGGCTCTGCGCGCCTGCCCCGTGCTCGCCATCGAGATCCAGGGGTAGGCAGCGGCCGCGCAGAACCATGCTCGCCGCGGGAACTCAGACCACTGTGTCCTAGTTAACCAAGATAGGCAGGTATTCGTAGCTAGCTATCTCGGTACCGGCGCCGTAGCCTGGCCGCAAGCGAGGGACCGCCCCGGTCCGCGCTCTCCGCTCCCGCCGGCCTGGACGAGGCCCCTTGGAGGAGCCGACGCGATGAACACGACAGACCTGAGGACCTCTCATCCGCATTCCGACTTCCGGTTCACCGGTTCGGGTCCGGCGGGACAGGGACTCAACAGATACGACCGGCTGCGGCGCGAGCATTCGGTCCTGCGGATCGAGGAGCCCGGGGGTGCGTACTGGGTGGTCCTCAAGCGCGAGCTGATCCGCTCGTGCCTGCAGGATCCGGACACGTTCTCCAGCAGCGCCATCACGCCGCTGAACCCGGACCCGCCCGTCAGCATGATCCCGATCCAGCTCGACCCACCGGAGCACCGCCCCTGGCGGCACCTCCTCGCGGGCTGCTTCGCCCCCAGGCGCATGGCCGCGCTCAGGCCACGGCTGGAACGCGGCTGCCGGGAACTGATCGACTCGATCGAGGGCCAGGACGGGTGCGACTTCGTGCGGGAGTTCGCCACCCGCTTCCCCACGGTCGTGTTCCTGGAACTGGTCGGCCTGCCGGCCTCGGAGCTGGACACCTTCCTCGCCTGGGAGCACGAGATTCTCCGCCCCGGCGACGACGGTCCGGCCGGCGCCACCCGGTACCTGTCCGGGGTCGCGGCGGTGCGGGCCTACTTCACGCAGGTGCTCGCCGAGCGCAGAGCGTCGGGCGGGGGCGGTGACGACATCGTCGGCCAGGCGCTGACCTGGGAGCTGGGCGGACAGCCCATCCCGGACGAGGCCCTGCTCAACTGTCTCTTCCTGTTGTTCCTGGCCGGCCTCGACACGGTGACCAACACCCTGGCCTTCGCCCTGTACCACCTGGCGACGCACGACGCGGACCGGCGGCAGGTCGCCGCGACGGCCCGCGCCCGACTTCCCATGGGCGACGTCGTCGAAGAGCTCCTGCGGTACTACGCGATTCCCGAGGTGGCCCGCAAGGTCACCCGGGACGTGGAGTTAGCCGGCCACCGGTTCCGTGCCGGAGACATGGTGCTGTTCCCGCTCGTCTCGGCCAACCGCGACGAAGAGGGACTCGAGGAGGCGGGGCGGGTCCGCTTCGACCGCGGGCGGCCGGCGGCGCACTTCGCCTTCGGCGCCGGACCGCACCGCTGCCTCGGCTCCCACCTGGCGCGCGAGGAACTCACCGTCGCACTCGG
The DNA here is from genome assembly GCF_042957285.1 of Streptomyces sp. NPDC008092. Lineage (NCBI taxonomy): Bacteria > Bacillati > Actinomycetota > Actinomycetes > Kitasatosporales > Streptomycetaceae > Streptomyces > Streptomyces sp. NPDC008092. The sequence goes on along the minus strand of NZ_JBIBHY010000027.1, from coordinate 4,315 downwards.
GGAATGGCACCGGCGCCTGCCCGACTACCGCCTTGATCCGGACGCCGCCGTCATCGAGACCTGGGGCGCCGTCCACAGTCTCGACAGCCTGCCCCTGCGCTTCACCACCACCGAGGACTTCCGATGAAAGCCGTGGTCGACCCCAACCTGTGCTCCGGACACGCCCGCTGCAACGCGACGGCTCCGGAGGTCTTCCAGCTGGACGAACTCGGCTACGCCGCGCTCGCGTCCGGCGGGGACGCCACCATCGCCCCGGAGCACGAGGAGGCCGCCCGGGACGGCGCCCTGGCCTGCCCCGAGCGGGCCATCACCCTCATCGGTCCGACCACCACCCCCCAGATCCGCGAAACGAAAGCAAAGCCATGACCACCGCGACAGACCGCACCCCACCAGCCGTCCACCTACGGATCGGCGACCGACGCCTGAGCGAGGGGTCCGGTGGCGCGTTCGACCACATCAACCCCGTCACCGGCACTTCGCATTCGGTGATTCCGCTGGCCGGGCCGGCCGAGGTCGACCAAGCGGCACGCGCCGCACACGAGGCGTTCGCGAGCTGGCGCCGCACCCGGCCGGCCGTACGGCGCAAGCTGCTGCTGAGGCTTGCGGATCTCATCGAGGCGCACGGCGAGGAGTTCGCCCGCCGCGGCACTCTGGACAACGGCACGCCGTTCGCGTCCGGTGCCCGGTTCGTCGGGCTCTCGGCCGAGTGGACGCGCTACTACGCCGGCTGGGCCGACAAGATCGGCAGTGATGTCACCGCCTCCTTCGGGCAGGACGGGGAGTTCGGCTACACCCTCGCCCAGCCGTACGGCGTCATAGGCGTCGTCATCACCTGGAACGGGCCGCTCATCTCGCTGGCCATGAAGATTCCGGCAGCGCTGGCGGCAGGCAACACCGTCGTCGTCAAGCCGTCCGAACTGACCCCGTATTCGGCGGAGTTGTTCGCCGACCTGGTGGAGCAGGCCGGTTTCCCGCCCGGCGTCGTCAACATCCTGCCGGGCACCGCGGCGGCGGGCGAGGCGCTGGTCTCCCATCCCCTGGTGGAGAAGGTGACCTTCACCGGAGGCCCGGACACCGCCCGGCGGATCCTGCGCAGCTGCGCCGAGTCCATGAAGCCGGTGGTCCTGGAACTCGGCGGCAAGTCGGCCAACATCCTGCTGGAGGACGCCGACCTGGACGCCGCCTGCACCCGGGGCACCCTCCTGTCCATCGGTGCGCTCACCGGCCAGGGCTGCGCCTTCCCCACCCGCATGCTCGTGCAACGCAGGATCTACGAGGCGGCGGTCGAGAAGGTCGCCGCCATCGCCAGGACCATCACCAGCGGGGACCCTTTCGACCCGAGGACGGTCTCCGGCCCGCTGATCAACGAGGCCGCCCTGACCCGCGTCCTCGGCATGATCGAGAAGGCGAAGGCCGACGGGGCCCGCCTGGTGACGGGCGGCTCCCGCATCGAGGGCGACCTGGCGAACGGGTACTTCATCGAGCCGACCGTGTTCGCCGACGTCGACCCGTACTCCGAGCTGGGCCAGCGCGAGGTCTTCGGGCCGGTGCTGTCGATCATCCCCTTCGACACCGACGACGAGGCGATCGAGATCGCCAACTGCACCCCGTTCGGGCTGTCCGCCTACCTGTACACCCAGCAGTTGCAGCGCGCCCACCGCATCGCGGAGGAGCTCGTCACCGGCGAGGTCCTCGTCAACGGCGCCGGCAACCTCGGCGTGCACCGGCCCTTCGGCGGATGGGGCATCAGCGGCGTGGGCAAGGAGGGCGGCCGCGAGGGCTTCGAGGAGTTCCTGCGGACCAAGAGTGTGGCCATCGGATTCACAGGGGTGTCGGCATGACCGAAACGGTGAACTGGTCCCTGGAGGGCAAGGTCGCGATCGTCACCGGAGCCGCGCCCGGCGGCATCGGGGAGACGTACGCCCGTACGCTCGCCGCCGCGGGAGCCGCCGTGGTCTGCGCCGACGTCCGCGACGACGGGGCGCAGAAGGTCGCCGCCGACCTGGAGGAGGCCGGCCTCCAGGCGCTCGGCGCGGGCGTCGACATCACCGACCCGGAATCGGTGGAGGCGCTGACCCGCGCGACCGTCGAGCGGTTCGGCGGGATCGACATCCTGGTCAACAACGCCGCGCTGATGGCGACGCTGCACCGGGGCCCGGTCCTGGAGTGCGCGTACGACCACTGGAAGCTCGCCATGGACGTCAATCTCAACGGGGCCTACCTGATGACCCGCAGCGTCGTCCCGCACATGCGCGAGCGTGGCGGCGGCCGGATCGTCAACCAGACCTCCGGCGGGGCCTTCCCGGCAGCGACTCTCTACGGCATCACGAAGATCGCCCTGGTCGGGCTGACCACCACGCTCGCCCGTGATCTGGGGCCGTCGCGGATCACCGTGAACGCGATCGCGCCGGGGCTGGTCGAGAGCGAGGCCGGGAAGGCGCTGGTGCCGGAGGGCTCCGCGTTCCGCGAGGCGATGAAGAGGGTCGTCGCGATGCAGGCCTTCGCCGCACCGGAGGAGCTCGCCGGCCCGCTCCTCCTGCTGACAGCCCCGGCGGGCAACTGGATCACCGGGCAGGTCCTGCACGTCGACGGAGGCTGGATCCTGCGTCCCTGACGGTTCGGCACGGCACAGTTCGCCACGGGTCCCGCGCATGCGTGCGCGGGACCCGTGGCCGTCTCGCCGGACTCCGGGAGGGACGCCCCTTGCACAAAGATGAATCGCGGTTCATGATTAAGCTGAGCAATGGTTCACATTACGCGAGGAGCCGCCATGCCCATCAAGACCGCTCTCGTCACCGGCGCTTCGTCAGGAATCGGCGAAGCGACGGCCATCAAACTGCACGAACTCGGATACACCGTCTACGGCGCCGCGAGGCACGAGGGCGGACTCGCCGACGTGGCCGCCGCCGGTGTCATCCCCCTGATCATGGACGTCTCGGACGACGAGTCGATGCTGGCCGGATTCCGGCAGATCATCGCCGAGACGGGCCGCATCGACGTCCTGGTCAACAGTGCCGGCTACGGCTCCTACGGGGCCGTCGAGGACGTCTCGATGGAGGAGGCCCGCCGCCAGGCAGAAGTGAACGTCTTCGGCGCGATGCGGCTGGCCCAGCTGGCGCTGCCGTACATGCGCGAGCAGCGCGGCGGGAAGATCGTCAACGTCACCTCGATGGGCGGGAAGTTCTACTCGCCGCTGGGCGGCTGGTACCACGCCAGCAAGTACGCCCTCGAAGCCCTCAGCGACTGCCTGCGCCTGGAGACCAGGCCCTTCGGTATCGACGTCGTCATCATCGAGCCCGGCAACATCAGAACGGGGGGCAACGTCGTCACGGCCGCCAAACTGCAGGAAGCCTCCGGGACGGGCCCCTACGCCACCCAGGCCACCGCCGTGCTCGCCGCCTTCACCTCGGAGGCGAACGCCCGGCGCGAGTCCCCGCCGTCCGTCATCGCGGAGGCCGTCGCCAAGGCCGTCACCGCCCGCAGGCCCAAGACCCGGTACGCCGCCGGATTCGGGGCCCGCCCCTTGATCACCCTGCGCGGAATCATCTCGGACCGGGCTTTCGACGGCCTGATGAACCGGGCCGTCGGCATGCCTCGCAGCCGGGCTTGAGGGAGGCGGCCGGAACCAGGGGCCGACGGTGCGCCGGCCCGCTGGTGCTCATCCGAGCAGCATCCGTGCTTCCGGGCCGAGGGGCCACCTGCGGTACCCGGCCGCCGTGATGTCGGCCTGTACCGCGTTCTCGGTGGCGTCCGACGGATAGCCGGATGTCATGACGCCCTCGTAGAAGGTTCCGGCGGCACCGTGGCTGTTGTCCCCACCGATGCCGAGGATGATCGCACCCTCCTTCTTCATCGGGTTGTAGCCCGCGACATTGGGGCGCGGTCCGCTGTAGAGGGTCGACACACCGCCCGACCGTGCATTGCCGCCTCGGATGGCCCAGTGGTTGGACTCGCCCTTGATGACGGCGGTCAGGTAGCGGTTGCCTATCGACGGGTCGTTCGCGTTGTAGTGCTGGTTCACGCCGGAGAACAGGCCGTTCTCGAGGTCGGCCATGATCCAGGGGACGTTGCCGGATCCGTAGCCCCAGACCTTGATATCGAACACCGCCCGAAGCTTCGGACATCCCGAGCATAGGAATCTCACAGCGGCCGTCAATACCCGCCGCGGGACTCACACGGGCGGGCCCCGCGCCACCAGCCATGACCGGCCATGGAGCGTCGGACTTGCATTAACGTGAACCGAGGTTCATAGTAGTTGATGAACCCAAGTTCACCTTACCTCCAGGAACCCTCATGACCAAGACCGCTCTGGTCA
>NZ_JBIBHY010000026.1:0-91750 GCF_042957285.1 Streptomyces sp. NPDC008092 | reverse complement strand
AGCAGGAGCAGCGAGGCCCCGCAGACCCAGACGATGTCGGTTCGTCGTCTGCGCCTGCGGGACGCTGCCGGGCTTTCCCTCACGTCAGTTCGACCCCTTACTGGCCAGGTACACCTGCAGAAGCAGGAGCAGCGAGGCCCCGCAGACCCAGACGATGTCGGTTCGTCGTCTGCGCCTGCGGGACGCTGCCGGGCTTTCCCTCACGTCAGTTCGACCCCTTACTGGCCAGGTACACCTGCAGAAGCAGGAGCAGGAGGGGCACGACGAGCGCGGTCAGGATGAGTCGTTTGTCGCCGGCCCGCCGGGTTTCGAGTTCGCGCTGTTCCTGTTGGCGCCGCTCTGCCTCGCGGGTTCGATCGCCCTCGATGGCGGTCACGCGAGTCTCCAGCGCCTGGTGCCGGTCGTCTTGTGCCTGCTGTTGCAGCGCCAGCAGGCTTGCGTCGACCTTGGTGTCGAGACGTGCGGCGAGAGTCCGCATGTCTTCTTTGAGGTCGTCGAACCCGGCGTCAAGGCGACGAGCCAGTTCACCGTTGGTCGGCTCGTCACCCATGGCGGCTCCTAAGTTCAGGCCTTGACCGACCGCACGACGGCGGCCGGGGCGGGCGCGGTGACCTGGGTGCGGTCCCACATGCCGACGATGACGGTGACGGCTGCCATGACGACGGCCTGGCGGTCCGCGGACCAGTCCAGGCCGAAACCGAGGGCCAGGGCCAGAGCGGCCTGCGCGAGGCCGATCACGGCGGCGCCGACACCGTCGTGGGCGATGGCGGCGACGAGCAGGCCCATCGCGGCGGCCGCGACGGCGTTGACGGCGGACTGCTGGTCGGCGGTGACGTCCAGGCCGAACGCGGCGAGGAGCTTGACGACGACCGCGATGAGCGTCAGCCAGGCGGCCGGCTCACGCTTGAGGATGAGGACGGGTGACACGGTGGTCTCCTTGGTGGGAGGGGTGGGTGAGAGGTCAGACCTTGGGCACGCGGAGTGCGGCCCAGGTCTTGGGGCCGGGGATGCCGTCCGGGTCGCCCTTGAGGTCGGCCCGGGACATCTGGAAATCGCGTACGTTCGCCCGGTCCGCGTTGGTCCAGTTCGGGCCGGGCCCGGACGTGTAGTGGCGGCCGAAGCCGAGGGCGACCAGGCGGCGGCCCATCGCGGTGATGACCGGGCTGTGGCGGCCAGCGTGGAAGAAGCCCTCGCCGGGGAACGGCTCGTACTGCGGGGTGGGCTTCGGCTTCGGGGCCGGAGCGGGAAGCTTGCCCAGCAGCTTCACCAGGGACGTGGCGCCGGGAACGCCGTCGGCGTCCTGGCCGGCCTTGGTGCCCTTGTAGCCGAGGGACTTCTGGAAGTCGCTGAAGTTCAGGGTGTCGGCGTCCGACCATGTGGCTCCGGTCGTGGCGTGCTTCCCAAGCCCCTTCTTCGCGACCGCGGTCCGGACCGCGGTGATGTGGTCGCCCTTCGCCCCGTACCCGTAGGCGAGGCCGTTGACGGTGACCTGGTAGCGGGCCGGCGTGGACGTGGTGACACCGGTGACGGCCGGGTACTTCGGTCGGCCGTACCCCGCGATGTCGTGGACGACGCGCACACGCCTCGCGCAGACGTTCGCGGTGTTGCCCTCGATCGTGTACACGTACTGGCCGTCGGTGGAGACGCTGGTCACGACACCGACGTGGTCGATCGCTCCGATGCTGGAGGAGCCGTCCCAGTCGAAGAAGATGATGTCGCCGCGGCGGATCCCGGACTTGAGGATGCCGTTGGTCATCGGCGTCCACTGCTTGGCCGCGTCGAAGCGGGCGGCGTGGGCGACGGTGTAGGCGTAGTCGGTGTCGAAGTTGACGGCACCGTAGTTGTCGGAGACGAACGCCGAGATGGTGACCGTCGCGTCACACCATGCGAAGTTGCCCGCGTACGCGTTCCCGTTGCGTTCGCGGTACCAGGCCTGAATGGCGTTGGGCTCGCCGGTGCCGAGCCACGCTTCCATGGCCTGGATCATCTTCTCCAGGCCACCGGTGTTCTGGCCGAGCTGCCGCGGACCACTGCCGTCCTCGGCGGTGTCGGCGTCGGGCGCGGCCGGGGCGCCGTAGATGCCGCGGCTGTCGGCCGGCCCGAACTCGGCGGCCAGGAGGTCTTCCTCGTTGCCGACGGTCGGGCCGTTGCCGGTGCTGGTGAGCAGTTGGGCCTGCCGGTCCTGGCTGATGTCGTCCTCGATCGGGCGGTGCTCGCCCATGACGTTCTCCTCGGGTGTGGGGCGGGGGAAGGTAGGGGGGTGGGTCAGTGGCGGGAGGCGTCCAGGCGCGGCTGCAGAAGGTCGATCTGCTTGCGGAGCTTCTGGTAGATGGCCAGGGACATCCGGAAGGAGCCGTTGTCTCCCCAGGACCGGGTCCAGTGGTTACGCAGGCGGATGATCGTGCGCTTGTAGTCGATGCGGCCGGCGGCGGTCTGGCGGACCTGCTCGAGGGCGCTGACGTACAGTTCGTGGCCGCCGGCGATCGGGGACTTCTCCCAGTCCGGGATGTCGTCCAGGAGGGCCGAGGAGCCGACGGGTTCGAACCAGGCCTTGAACCAGGGCATGCCGGCCAGCAGCCCGCCGTGCTGCAGGTCCCGGCAGAGTTCGAGGGCGCTGGTGGCGGTGCCGTACTGGTCGATGAGTCCACGAGAGCGCAGCGCCTTGGCGACGCCGAGGCCGGAGGAGCCGCAGTCGGTGGTGGGCCAGTTCTGGTCCATCCACTGGTCGCGGTGGGAGGCGTCGGAGTAGAGGCCGATGGCCCACTTCTCGGCGGCGACCGGATCGGTGATGTCCAGGCCCGCGTCCGCCAGCGTCTTGGCGTCGTGCAGGGCGGAGATCAGCTCGGTGCCCGAGTTCCCGGTGCACGACCCGAGAGCGTCAACATCCTCGACGCCCTGGAACATCTCGCTGGTGCGGATGCCCTGCGCGAGGAGGTCTTCCTGGTCCAGGACCGGGACGGTGGGCTCCCACTCGGCGGGCTTCAGGGGCTCACCGGCGTAGGGACGCTGGTAGGCGAGGGTGCGCGGGTCGAGGACGAGGTGCCTGCCCAGCTTGGGGTGCACCTCATACTTCTTGATCTTGAGGTCGGGCACGCGCCCGTACTCCTGGATCTCCCCGCGCCCAGGTGAATGTGGTGGCGGACCACTGCGTGTGGTCGTCCCTCGGGGGATCCAGCAAAAGGGGGGCGGAGGGTCACCCAGTGATCAGAGTAGAGGCGGCCGGGACATACGTTCCCTCCGCCCAGGCGGTCAGGTAGTGGGCTGCGGGTCGAGGGGGACGAGGTCGGTGATGGGCTGCCCGCACTCGGCGCACTGACCGCGGTAGATCGGTTCCGTGGTGTTCGGGTAGAACGGCGCCACGAACGGCACCCCGTTGAGGGGACAGCCTTCGGTATGGCAGGTCGCGGTCATGTAGACGGGCTGCGGGTCTTCGTCGCTCACAGAGATCACACTCCGATGATCAGATAGGAGACTTGGACGGTTCCAGTGCTGCTGCGGTTGGCCCACACCACCGCCGAGGTCGCGGTGATGGAGGTGACCCCGACTCCGGTGACCACGGAGCCGGGGGTGGTGGCCAGGGGGGTGGCGAGGGCCTGGAACGTGCTGCCGGTGACGTTCAGGCCGGTCACGGTGACGGACGCGGGCGTGTTCGCGGTGGAAACGGTGATGGTGACGCGGCCCCAGGCCAGGTTCCCGGCGGTGAGGATCCCGGCCAGTGCGGCGTTGCCGGCGACGGCGGTGTTGCCGTCCTTGTCGACGGTGAACTTGTCGACGGCGTTGAGCTGAGCCCGGAGCAGGGTCCCGGTGTGCCCGGTGAACGCGTTCACGGACAGGGCGTCGCTGCTGCTGGCCGCGAGCGGGGTGACGGCGTGGCGGCCCTTGGTGGTGACGGCTCCGGGCTCGTGGTACAGGTAGCCGGAGTTCGCGGTGGACGCCGCATCCATGTAGCCGATTTCGGCGTAGTCGGCGTGCAGGTTCATGCGTCCGCCGCGGTTGGCGGTGGAGCTGCCGCGGCGGATGCGTTCGATCGTCGCGAAGTCGTTGCCCATGTACTGGCGCCAGCACCTGTCGGTGAAGGTGTCGGCGGTGAAGGTGCCGGTGACCATCTGGATGTTGGCGTCGCTGCCCGTGGGGTCGGCCATCTGGATGTACGCCGAGTTGGTGCCGGCTGCGTTCTGGAGGAGGAACTGCGGGAGGGCAGCGCTGGGGTTGGCCCAGATGACAGCCCCAGTGGTTCCGGCGACCAGCAGGCCCCGGGAGGACAGTTCACCGATGGCGACACCGCTGGAGTTGTAGACGAGGACCTTGTTCGCGGAGGCTTCGTTCAGGGTGATCCGCTCACCGCTGGTTGCGGTCTGGAGCACGGATCCGGTGATGGTGCCGCCGGTGATGGTCTTGCCGGTGATGGCGTCCGCGGCGAGCGCGGTGGCGTCGACAGCGCCAGCCTGGATCTTCCCGGTGACAATGGCGTTCGCGGCGATCTCGGCCGCGGTGATGGTGAGGGCAGCGATCTCCCGGGCCGTCACGGCGTCGGCGGCGATCTTCCCGGCGGCGACCGCGTCGGCGGCGATCTGCGCGGCGGTGATGGCCAGCGCGGCAACCTTGGCCGTGGTGATCGCACCGTCCTGGATCTGGGTGCTGGCGGCGACCGGGCGGACGGCGGCGTTGTCCCAGCGGACGGTGCCTGCCGACGCCTGGTAGCTCTCCACCCAGACGGTTGCCTGCACAGTCGTGGCCGGTGCGGTGACGGTGGCGGTGGGCCGAGTCCAGGTGCTGCCGCCGAGGACAGGCGGGTTGCCCTGGGCGACGCCGTAGCCGAGGACCGCGCCGGTGCTGTCCTCCCAGCGGGCGTACAGCTTGATGATGGCGGTGCTGGTGTAGTCGCTGCTGGCGAGGTAGTCGAAGGCGAGGTAGAGCTGGTCGCCGGCCAGGATCGGCACGGTGGTGATTTTCAGGGACCGGGTGGTAGCGGATCCGGCGACCGCATTGACTTTCAGGCTGTGCCCGGACCCGTTGCCGGTGGGGTCGATGGAGAAGTTGCTGCTGCCGGTAACCAGGCTGGCAGCGTAGGCGCCCTCGAAGGACGGGTCGGACAGCAGGTTGGCGCCGCCGGTGACGGTGAGTTTGTCGGTGGTGATGGCGCCGGCCGCGATGGCGGCCGCGGTGACCGCGTTCGCGGCGATCTCGGCAGCGGTGACGGATGCGGCGGCGAGCTCGCGGGCGGTGATGGCGTCCGCCGCTACCTTCCCGGCGGCGACCGCGTCCGCGGCCAGGGCCGCGGTCTGCACCGAGCCGGCGGCGATGGTGGTGGCGGTGACCGCGTTCGCTGCGATCTTCCCAGCGATGACGGATCCGTCGGCCAGGGCCGGGGCCTCGATCGCGGCGACGGCGACCTTGGCGGCGGTGACGGCGTCGTCGGCGAGTTTCGTGTCCGTGATGACCTGGTCGGCGAGCTTGCCGGTGGTGACGGCGTTCGCGGCGAGTTTCTCCTCGAGGACCGCCCCGGCGGCGAGTTCGGTGGAACCGACCGCGGCGGCCGCGATTTTCGCCTGGGTGACCGCGTCGTCGGCGAGTTTGACGGTGGTGATGATGCCGTCCAGGACGTCGTCGGCGACGACCGGGGTGGGCCCGTAGGGGCCGACGATGGCGGAGGCTGTGCTGGCGGTCCCGGAGGTGTTCCGGGCCACCAGCAGGACGTAGACGGCCGTCTGGCACGGTACGACGACGGTGGCGCCCTGCGCGGTCTCGATCGTGGACTGCAGCGTGGACGGCGCCGGCTCGTACACCGCGGTGGCGGAGGCGTGGACTTCTACCCTGGACCAGTCCAGCGGGAGCGGGGAGCCGTCGGCGAACGTGCCGTCCCAGGACACGGTGACCCCGCCGAGGACCGAGGCGACGATCGGAGCGGACGGCTGCGGCGGCGGGGGCCCGTTGACGATGGTCACGGCGGTGGTGCCGTCGGACTGCAGGCCGATGATGCCGCGGAGGCTGCCGGTGCCGTCCTTCACGACCAGCGCGGTGTTGTCGATGGCCGCGTGGGAGAGGCGGGCTTGGCGTTCCACGTTCCTCAGCCGGGATTCGAGCTCGTTCAGCTTCCGGCCGATGTCCATCAGGCGCTCCCGTAGTTGTACATCGCGGACGGCTTGAGGGAGACGACGGTCTGCGGGCCGCCCTGCGCGGTGGGTTTCCGGGACCATCCGGTGATCCGGCACCAGCCGGCGAAGTCGGTCCACGTGTTGTGGACGCGGGTGTAGATGTCGTCGCCGATCTGGTAGCTGCCGAACGGGGCCGCGGTCGTGTCGCGGACGGTGATCTCGTCGATGGATCCGAGGACCTGCCGCCAGGCCCGTTCCCAGTTGGCGCGGGCCTTGAGGGTGTCGTTGCCGTTGAGTTCGGGTGCGTCGACGGCGGCTTCCATGCGGATCCGGCCGTTGCGGACGGCGGAGATCTGCCTCAGCTTGGCGGAGCCGTCACCGGATCCGGTGACGATGACGACCTGCGCGTAGTCGTCGCCGCCAAGGACGACTTCGGGATCTTCGATGATGTTCACGCCCGACGTGAAGGTGATGTCGCTGCGGCGCCGACCCAGGCGCGGCCAGCCGAGCCGGATCCGCTTGACGATCGCGGTCTTGTCGGCGTTCCACGAGGTGGCGCAGGTGTAGTCGGGGGTGGCGTCGCCGGAGACGAGGTCGTCGACCTGGTCGCCGAGGCAGTTCATGTCGTACCAGAAGCTGTTGTAGACGTCGCTGGGGGTGCCGATGGTGGACGTGGAGGTGGTGGAGTCCACGATCACGCTGAGGTTGCCGTCGGCGACTCCTTGGGCGTAGGTCCAGATGTTGCGGATGACCTGGCAGCGGTCGGCGTAGGTGTAGGGGCCGCGGCCGCCGTGCTGCCCGTCCAGGTCGTAGCGGTGCTGCAGGTACGACGACCAGGACGCTGCTTCGACCGTGTACTCGTTGCCTTCGCTGCGAACGTCCCAGATGACCCCGCCCCACACGATCTGGCCGGCGGATTCGACGTAGATGAACGTGTTGTCGGGGTCCACGACGGCCGGGTTGGAGGACAGCAGGCGGGGCGCGAGTTTCCCGGTGAGGCTGCCGGGCCCGTTGAGTTCGTTGCCGTACTCCAGTTCGGTCAGGGGCAGCGCGGTGGACAGCCACTGCCCGGTGAGCGCGTTCTGGGTGAGGACCCGGTCGGGTACGGGGGCGGTCACCGGGGGGCCTCCTCGAACTCGACGTCGTACACGAACGTGGTGCTGGAGGTGACGTTGATGCGGCCGGCGTTCCCGGAGGCGCCGTTGGCCTGGGCGCGCAGGAGCTGGTTGGTGCCGCGGTAGGCGGAGGGGATGGTGAGGGTGTCGGCGCAGATCGCGGGGATCTTCCGGACGCCGGAGCCCTGGTTGTCGTCGAGGGAGGTGTTCTGCAGGGTGAGGCTGGCTCCGAATGTGGCCTGCAGAGCGCCGAGGTAGTCGGCGACGCTGTAGCGCAGCGGGCAGACGTCGACGCGGACTCGGGCCTTGGTCGCCCAGGACGGCACGGCGATGCTGACGCCGGGTTCGGTGGAGAAGTAGGAGTAGCTGGTGCTGGCGCCGATCAGTGAGCTGTCGCTGGCTGGGGAGTGGGTGAACATCTGCCGGGTGCGGCGGGGGTTCGCGATGGACCGCAGGTCGGTGATCATCGCGTTGGTGATGGTCGCGGTCGACGAGGGGATGTCGATACGCGCGAGGGGGATCCCGGTGCGGCCGTCGGGGATGGCGGTCGCCGACGAGGACACGTTGGAGATGACCTGGAAGTACACGATGGCGTCCGCAGCAGGGTCCAGGCTGCCGGTGTACTCGGGGTCCTCGATACGGACGATGAGCATGTCGGATCGTGCGCTGCCGCCGGTCGCTGCGATGTCGACGTCGACCGCTCCGGCGTTGTAGGCAGAGTAGTGGCCCTGGTAGGCGTCGTCGCGGCCCTGGATGACGCAGGACCCGTCGGCGACCGTGACACCGCCGCCGGGGGTGGAGCGCTGCGTGACCTTGAGGTCGTCGCCTTCGGTGATGCCCTCGGCGCCGCGGGCGAGGTCCCGGACGAGCATGCGGAACTGGGCGGCGGGGTGGGTGGCTCCGTTGGTGAGGATGGGCCGCGGGTACAGGGACATGGTCGGCTCTCTCCTCAGAGGGCGATGTAGGCGTCGCGCCAGGTCAGGCGCAGGCGGGCGGTGTTGGTGGAGTCGAACGCGGTCCAGCGCATCTCCGACGTGCCGGCGGGGAGGCTGAACAGGTCGATGCGGGAGGCCGGGGACAGGTAGGAGGAGGCGTTGCCGCCGTTGTCCCAGGTGACGGTCCGGTAGCCCGGGCGGGTGTCGATCTCGACCCAGCGGCCGGCGGCCAGGGTCAGGGTGGGCAGGGCGAGGGTGCGGCCGGAGGCGACGTGGGTGACGGTGACGTTGGCGCACGGTCCGGTGATCCGGATGATGGGCCAGGCGTCGGCGTCACCGGAGTTGGTGACCCAGCCGGGCCGGTCGGCCGCGGTGGTCCCGGACTGCACGTAGATGGGTGCGACGACGGGCGCGGCGAACCCGCCGCCGGTGAGCCAGCCGAGGGGGATCTCGGTGACGGTGTCGGTGTCGGCGTAGTAGGTCGGGTCGTGGGCGAGGAACTCCAGGTCCAGGGGCACGTAGCCGTGGATGACGTCCTTGAACTCCGGGTCGAGTTTCCGGGCCCGCACGGTCATCGACTTGACCGGCCGGCCGGGCCGTTTGATCCGCAGCGTCAGGCCCTGCCCGCCGACCAGGCGCACCGCGGCCGGGTCGGTGGCTGCCTGCAGTTGGGCGATCATGTCGTGGCAGGCGGCCGCGTCACCGGGGATCCGGACTGCGGCATCGAACTGGATCTGCCGACCGGTCCAGTAGTCGGGGCCCGCGAACTGCCCGTCCATGCTGGGCTGGTCGACGTCGTTGTCCCGCACCGGTGGCCGGCCCAGGCCGGTGGTCTCGATGACCTGCACGCTGGTGCCGGCGCCGATGAGGACGCCTCCGATGTCGTACTGCCAGTCGTCAAGGTCAAGCGGCACGGGATGCCACCCCTCCCCTGCGGGCGCGGCGGACGGACCGTCCGACCTGGGCGCCGATGTCGGATGCGGTCGCGCCGGTCCGGACCGGGGTCACGGGGACGTTGATGGTGTCGCCGGACCTGACGATGACGACGGTCCGGCCGGATGCCGCGTCGGTCAGGCCGAATCCGAAGCGGTGCGCGACGTCCTGGAGGACCGGCAGCGCGGAGCGCCGCTTGGACGGGGAGAGGGGCAGGTAGGCCTCCCCGTGCGTCTCCGGTTCGGCAAAGCGGACGATCCCGGACTGGGTGGCGTACATGCCGGCGCGGATGCCGCCGTCGGCGTAGGAGAGGTGCTTGTTGGCGCGGGACAGGTCGGCGAGGAACTTCCCGGCCCTCGTCCCGAGGGATTTGCTGATCTGCGACTTGGCTTTGGTGGCGACGGTGATGATTTCGTCTTCGCCGAGGCCGGTGGCGGCCGCGACGGCGTGGATCCCGGTGTCCTTGGTCTTGATCGAGGCGATGATCTCCACCAGTTCGGACACCTGGTCGGCCGTGAGCGCGCTGTTGGCGGTCTTCGCCTGCGCGTTCGCCTTCGACGCTTTCGACTTGTCGCCGGCGGCGGACGCGGCCAACTGCTGGGCGGCCTCGTCACCCTGCGCGGCCAGCTGGGCGGCGAGGTCTCCGTAGCCCTCGGCGGCGAGCTTGGCCAGGTTCGCCGTGAACGTTGCGTTGACCTTGTTCGCGCTGGTCAACTGCCGGGTGTAGTCGGTCAGCGAGGCCTTGGCGGTGGCCTGGAGGGCCTTGAGTGCCTTGGTCATCTCGTTGACGTACTTCGTGGACCCGGTCGCCATCTTGTGGGCGATCTTCATGCCGTCCTCGCCCATGGAGGCGAGGGCTTCGGCGACGTCGCCGCCGGCCCGGTCGGCGACCTTCTCCAGGTCCTTGTTCCAGGCCGCGGTCGCCTTCGCCGCCGACTTGATCTTTGCCTCGACCGCGCCGACGTCGAAGTAGTCGACGTTCTTGGTCTTTCCGCCCTTGAGCTTGACCTTGCGGGTCTTGTGCCCGGCCTGTCCGGCGTCGGACACGCTGTAGAGGGAGCCGGTCTGGGGGTCGTAGCGCCAGTCGGTGACGGATCCGTCGGCGTTCCACTGGATGCCGGCCGGGTCGCCGCCCAAGCGCCGGACGATCTCCTCGGTGATCTTCCGGGAGCGCGGGCGCTTCGAGGTCGCGAAAGGCACGTAGCCCTCGCCCTGGGTCTCCGGCTCAGCCCACATCCGCCAGTCGCCCGCGCGGGCGATCTGCGCGACGTGGTTCTCCGTGCCGCCGGCGAAGTGGTGGACGTTCTTCGGGCGGGGGCGGGCCCGGACGCCGCCGTCGGCGTAGTAGTCCCAGACGCCGCCGTCGGCGTTCTTGTGGGGGCCCTGCGAGTAGTACTTCGACGGGTCCACGCCGGTCTTGACGCCGTTGATCGTGACGGTGACGGTCTTGCCGTGCATGGAGTTGATCGCGGACTGGATGCTGCTGACCGCGCTCTTCGGGCCGCCGGTCGGGATCGTGATGGTGACGTTCTTCGACCCCGGCACCTGGTGGATCTTGAATCCGAGGGCTTCGAGCTGTGCGCGGGCCGCCGCGGTCGGCGCCTTCATGGTGATGGTCTTGCCGTTGGTGCCCCGGATCTTCGCCTGGACGGCCTCCAGGTCCTTGATGGCCGCGGAGGTCTTCGCGTCGACCTTCACGCTCTTGCCGGACGGGACCTGGGACATCGTGTTGATGAGCTGGTCGAGCTGGGTGCGGGCGTCCTTCGTCGGAGCTGTGATCTTGTATTCGCGGGTGCCGGGAATCAGCTCGATCTTGTAGCCGATGTCCTCCAGTTCCTTCTTCGCGTCCGCGCCGAGCGCGTCGACCTTGATGGTCTTCGACTTCGGGACCTTCTGGAACTCGGCCTGGACGGCGACGAGCTCGGCGAGGGTGGAGTCGACGCCCTTGGTCTCGAGCAGGATCGACACCTGCCCGGGGATCAGACCGAGGGAGTCGGCGACCTTCCCGGCCTGCGTGGCGGTCAGCCCGTAGCCGCCCATCAGGTCGATCGCGGACTTGCGGGCCTTCTCCATCTCGGCGCTGGCGGCCTTCAGGGACTCCGGGAGGCTCTTGTTCTGGGACTGGGCGAAGTCGTAGGCGGCGATCGCGGCGTTCGCGGCGCCGTCGGAGACGGTGTTGAGGGTGTTGAACAGCTGCTGACCGTTCTTCGTGGTCGTGTTGAGGCTGCCGTTGGTCTGCAGGAGCGCCTTGCCGTAGCCGGCGGTCTTGTCGATGCCGTCGGCCATGGCCTCGGTGGCGTTGGTGATGGCCTCGTTCACCCGGGCCTGCGCCGCCTGCAGGCTGATGCTGCCGCCGGACAGGAGGTCGAGGGCGTCGCGGAGGGCGCGGGTGCGCTGGTCGGCGTCCGCGGTCTTGTCGGCGAGCGCGGCGACCGCGGTCTTCAGCCGGTCGTAGGCGCTGGTGCCGTCCCCAGCACCCTTGGTGGCGTCGGTGAGGTCTTTCGCGTTCTTCGCCGCTTCCTTGGCGTCCCCGGACATCGACCTGAGGGACTTGCCGGCCGCCGCGTACGCGCTGGCTTGCTTCGCAAGATCCTTGTCGACGTTGTGAGCTCCCTTGGCAACTGCCTCCTCGGCTTTCGCCTTGGCCAGGGCCTGCATCTTGTCGGCCAGCTTGTCGACGCTCTCGCCCTGGCCGAGGTAGGAGTCGGTGAGGTCGGACAGCGTGTAGCCGACCTTGCCCATGACGTCGACCAGGGACTGGCTGCTGCCCTCCAGCTTGGCGTTCTGGATCGTCTGGGCGGCCTGCTGGCGTACGGACTCGTCGATGACCCCGTTGGACTGGCGCATCGCAGAGGTCAGGCCGTCGATGTTCGCCTTGTGCTCGGCGGCCTTCGCGGCCGCCTGCTGCTGGGAGGAGGCGAGCAGGCCGAGGCCGACGGTCAGGCCGGTGATGGCGACGCCCCAGGGGCCGCCCATGGCGCCCATGAGCCCGGACATGGCGCCGCGCAGGCCGACGCCGGCGGCCGCGGTGACGCCGCGGACCGCGCCGGCGAATCCGGTGGTCTGGGTGGTGGCGTCACGGAATGCGGTGCCCATCCGGCCGATGACCGGGACCCGGGACTGCAGGACGGCGAACGCGGCCCCGTACCGGGACAGGGACACTCCGGCGGACGCGGCCAGGGTCTGCTGGACGCGCATCTGCTCGCCCAGTCCGCGGACCGCGCCGGTGACCCGGCCGCTCACGGTGGTGGCCAGGCCGGCCATGGCGGGCTGGATCCGGCGCACGAGGAGGGCGGCGAGGACGAACTGCTGGATCGGGGCGGGCAGGCCACCGAACGCGGAGACCAGGGTGGCGACGATGTGCCCGATCGGCACGAGGACCGCGGAGAGGGCGCCGACCGCGCTGGCGGCCAGGTCGGCGGCAGTGACGACGGTGTCCAGGGTGGAGGAGACGGTGCTGCCCTCACCCGAGAGGCCGGCGAACGCGGCCACGACGGGTTCGACGCCGTGTGCGAGGTTGGTGAGGACCTGGACGGCGAGCTGGCCGACGGTCAGCAGGAGGTGCAGGAGGTCGGCGAGGCCCTGCTCACCGAGGTCCTTGAAGCCGCCGGCCATGCCCGCGGCCGCGGTCTTGATGCGGTTGAACTCGCTGCTGACGGCGGCGGAGATGTCCGGGCCGAACAGGGCTGCGCTGTCGTTGAGGTAGGAGAAGAAGTGCTCGATCGCGGGGGTGGCCTTGTTCAGGCCGGTAGTGGCCGCCCGGGTGAGCCGCTCCAGGCCGGGCGCTGCTCCTTGATAGATGGCCAGGCCGGTCTGCTTGGCCTGGGTCTTGAGCTGGAGCATGGCACCGGCGAGGCCCTTGCCCTTCGCGGCGGCGATCTGGGAGGCGGCGCCGGTCTGGGACACGGCCTGCATCAGGTTGTCGAAGCTGGCGGTGCCCTGGTGGGCCAGCGCGATGGCCCCGGACATGGCGGGCTTCCCGAAGGCCTTCTTCACCGCGGCCGCGAAGTCCTGCTGGGTCATGTGGTGCTGGGCCTGGGACAGTTCGTCGATGACGTAGCGGAGGCCCTTGAAGTTGCCCTGTGCGTCGAACGCGCTGATGCCGAGGTCGTTCAGGCCGTCCGACATCTGCTTCGTCGGGGAGGCCAGGTTGGCGAGCATGCCGCGCAGGGTGGTGCCGGCGGTCTGGCCGAGGATGCCGGCCTTGCCGAGCATGCCGACTGCGGAGGCGGCTTCCTGCATGCTGACGCCCATGCCGTGCGCGACCGGCCCGGCATATTTCATGGCGTAGTAAATGTCTATAATGTCACCACTTGCCGCGTTTGCTGTGGCGGCGAGGGTGTCAGCGGCCTTTCCGGCCTGGTCAGCGCCGAGGCCGAACTGGTCCATCATGTCGCCGAGGTACTTCGCGCTGTCGGCGGCGTTGACCTGGGCTGCGGAGGCCAAGACGACGCTGGCCCGGGTCGCGGAGATGGCCTGGTCGGTGCGGAAACCGGCCTTCGCGAGCTCCACCATGGCCTCGGCAGCGTCCGCGGCGGTCGCGCCCGGCAACTGGAGGTCGTTGCCGAGCTGGTTGGCCGTCGCGGCCGCGCGCTTCATCTGCATCTGCGTCGCGCTGGTGGTGGCCCCGAACGCGTTCATCGCCTGCGTGTACTGGCCGCCCTCCTCCACCACCTCGTGCAGGCCGAGGGTGAGGCCGACGGTCGCGCCGAGGGCTGCGACGCTGCGGAGCGTCTCGTGGAGGCGGCTGGTCTCCTCCCGGTAGCGGCGGATCCCGGTGACGCCGCCGGCGCCGAGCCGGCCGAGGCGGGTGTCGGCGGCGCTGGCGGCCCGGGCCAGCCGGGTCAGGTCCCGGACCGCGGTGTTGAGCTCGCCGGACATGCGGGCCAGGTCGCGGCTGGCCGTGCGGGAGTTCCCGCCGAGGCTGTTCAGGTGTCGGTTCGCGGTCTGGGCGGCGTCTCCGTACCGGTTCAGGCGGCGGGCCGCGTTCTGGGCGCCGTCGCCGAGGGTGTTGATGTGGCGGGCGGCGGTGCGGGCCTCGCTGCCGAGGGTGCGGATCCGGCGGCCCGTGGTCTCGGCGGCCGTTCCGAGTTCCCGGACTTCGGTCTTCGCGGTCCGGGCGGCGGTGCCGAGGGCGCGGGCATCGCGTGCGGACGCCTTCAGGTCCCGGGAGAGGCTGTTGCCCATTCCGCGAATGTCGACCGACAGGTTCCAGTTCGCCACCGGTGCCCCTCCCTTCCCTCTCCTGGCCCGCCTATCGGGCTGCTGTGGTCAGTTCCTCGAGGAGCTGCTGCGCGGCGTGCACTGACGCCGGCAGCAGCAGGACCTTCATCCCGGCCCCGGGGCGGCCCTCGGGGATCTCGGCTTGCTTGGCTGCGATCTCCTCGCATCCGAAGCACTTGTGCGAGATGGCGACGTAGGCGTCCTGGTAGTCGCCCTGCTCGTCGACCCACTCCGATTCGCGGGTGCCGCACTGCGGGCAGACGGCCCGCAGGTAGTTCTCGTAGGCGAGGGCCTTCTCCCGGTCCCGCGGGGTCCAGGTGCCGTCTCCGACGCCGAGGAACTGGCTGTGCGGGATGCCGTACTGGCGGCACAGCGCGAGTTCGTCACGGAGTCGGTCATCGGAGATCAGCCTTTTCCCACGTCCATGCGGATCCCGGACTGCACGTTCCAGGCGGCGTTGAAGAGGGCGTTGACCTCGCCGTCGGACCACTCGCTGAAGTAGGTCTTGGCGTCGTCGACGGTGATGCCGTCCAGGGAGCTCGCGGCGACCATCTCCGGGCCGAGGGTCTCGACGTTGACGGCCAGGTTGTCCTCGGCCTGCTCCTCGGTCGGCGGGTGCTCCCGTTTGAGGTCCTCCCAGTCCGGCCGGCGCAGCGCCTGGAACCGCAGCACGATCGCGATCTCATCGAACGCGGTCTGGGCCTTCCCGAGGGCCACCTGCGCGACCAGCAGGTCCTTCTTCAAGTCCGCGTCATCCGGGGATGCGTCGGCCTGGGCGGTGAGGCTGCGGACGGTGAACTTGGCTTCCTCGAAGGCCTTCTTGACGTCGAGGTCGTCGCAGATGATCAGGCTGGAGGTCGGGCGCTGCCGGTTCCGGAGGCGTTCCCGGGTGGCCGCCCAGTGCGCGTCGGCGGCCACCGCAGCAGCAGGCGGTTCGGGCTTGGTCTGGCTGGTGGTCATGAGGTTGGTCCTCCGTCAGGGGAAGGGGACCCGGCCGGACGCCACATGGGCGCCCCTTCCCGAACGCGTGTGCCGTCCGGCCGGGAGCTGCGGGATGGGATCGGTCAGCCGCCGGGCGTGGTGGTGGTGACCGCGACCGCGGGACTGGTGCCACCGGTCAGGGAAGCGCCGCTGGCGGTCATCTGCGGGACGTCCGCGCCGTCGTAGGCGCCGCCCGCGAACGACACCGACACCGGTGTCGTCGGCAGCGGGCCGCCGGTGCAGGTGACATCGCCCGGGGCGATGTTGGAGAGCGCCTCGAGGGCGGTCTGCACGTTCGCGGCGGACGCGTTGTAGGCGACCCCGGACGTGGTCTGCCCCGAGAAGGTGAGGGTGAAGGTGCCGCCGGTGGGTCCGCCGGTGATGGCGACCTGCTGGACCTCGTCGGTGCCGGCCGCCGGGACGGCGGCGCCCTGCAGCGGACGGGAGGTGATGGAGCAGGTGACCATGAACTTCGCGGCCTCGTTGTCCGCGGTGTACTGCGGGCTGATGCTCGCGACACGGATCGGGAAGACGTCCATGCTCTGGTTGGCGGGGACGTCGCCCTTGCGGAGGATGACCACGTATCCGGTGGTGCCCTTCGCGAAGGTCTCCTCGAGGTCGGCGTCGACCTCGTCCTCGTAGAACGTGAACGAGCTGCTGTCGGCCTTGTCGGAGCCGGGGATGGTGGAGTCGTACGTGTCCGCCATGTCCGGCGTGTCGATCTCCTGGTTGGCGACCGTCCACCCGTCCATCGCGGCGATGTGAGAGGTGAACTGGGTGCCCGCGGACAGTTCGCTGCGGGTCGGGATCATCGTGGTGGCGGCGATCGTCGGCACGAAGTAGAACTTCGATGTGCCGCGCCGCATGTACTTCTTGACCGGCATTCAGGGCCCCTAGATTCCCGGGGCCAGCCGTCCTTCCGGCGGTACAGACCCCTACACGCGGTGTGTGGTGGCGGCCACCTGCCTGGTGGCGTCCGCGTGGGGTCCCGCCGCGGTGCGGTCAAACGGTCCGTCTGCCCTGATAAGGGTCAGGCGGGGGTCCAGTCGATCCTGAACCTCTGCACATAGCTGATGATGGCATCTGAGGGATCACTCGTTCCCCCGGGTTCCGCCTCCAGCTCCCGGCACATGGCCTTGTAGCCGGGCACGGTCAGGGAGTTCACCCACTGCCCGGTGACCTGGTTCCGCTCGAGGAACGCGGCACGGGCCTTGTCCGCCATCAGTTCGGCCTGGTCCAGGAACCCGGTGGAGCTGATGACGCTGCTGCTCGGGCCGGACACGGAGGTGACCTGCCAGACCAGCGAGGCGTCCTCGTTCAGGTCGGTGAAGGGCGCTCCGGAGAGGTTGGTGTCCAGGCTGTAGAGGATGTAGTACGGGGGCTCGCCCTGCGGCTTCTGCCCGCGGCCCACCGGCAAGCCGGTGACCTCGCCCAGCATGGTGGCGACCGCGATCGACGCGTCAAGCTTTCCGATCATCGGTTGACCCCTCGGTCAGCTCCCGGCCGTCCAGGGAGTGGTGCGTGATGACCCAGCCGACCGATCTGTCGTCCCGCTTCACGGGCCGCATGGCTGGCCCGCATACGCAGTCGTCGGACTCCGTGTCGTGAGCGATCAGGTCGCCGACCGGATAGACGTGCATCCTGTTGCTGTCGCTCACAGCAGCACCTCCGTGACGGCCAGCCGCATCTGTGCCATCAGCGTCTGCTCGATGTACGGCAGCGCCGGCTGGACGTGCGGGAACGGCGGCTGCGCGTAGGAGCGGCCAAGGCTGTCCGTACCTGTGAAGCCGAACTCGAGGCGCCGACCGAACGGCAGTTCAGTGCCGATGGTGCATTGCGCACCGTACGGGAGCCGCTTGGTCTCTGACCGCCACGAGTTGCGGTAGCCGCCGGTGATGACGTTCGGCCCGGGCCGGCCGGACGCGTTCCCCCGGATCCGGGCGACGGCCAGCGTCCCGGTGTGGTCGATGCCCTTCTGGATCGCCGGCCCGACCTTCATGGCGGCGTGCTCGAACCGGGCGGCGAGTTCGTCGGGGGTCATGTCTGGAGCCTCGATCCTGCCGTCTGGTTCTGGTCGAGGGCGGTGATCCGTACGACCTCGGTGGTCGCGGCGATCCCGGGGTCCTGGCACAGCCAGGAGCGGCCGATCAGGTCGGCCCGGGCCGGGTTGTGGACCTGGACCACGGTGACGATCGCGTCCTTGGGCGGGATGGGCGCGTCCAGTGGGGTCATGAGCCGGTACCGGGAGTGGGTCTCCTGCGCCCACGGCTGGTTCGCGGTCGGGATGGAGGACACCTCGGACTGGGCGATGCCGCCCTGCACGGCACCAAGGCCCTCGTACAGGGTCTCGCCTTCCGGGTACTCCAGTTGTCCGGTGCTCCGGTTGAGGACCGGGTCGTCGGTCGGCGGGAGGGTGATGCGGACGGTGTCGACGAGGAGGTTCGTCTCGATCCACGTCACGACACCGGACAGGATGCCGTCCAGGCCGGCCATCAGGCGCCCCTCCCCCGCGCCCAGTCCGCGATCGTCTGCAGGATCGCCTCGGTGACCGAGGTCTTCTCGTTGCCGAGGTCGTCACGTCCGAGCGCGGCGCCCTGGACGGCGGCCGGGTTGATGCCGTGGATGAACGCGGCGATCTGCTCGCCGAGGTCCTGCTGCGGGTCGGCGACCGCGACCCGGGCCAGGCCCTCCCAGACGGCGCCTTCGGGCTGCCGGGTGTGCAGGACCAGCATGGGCAGGCCGGCAATGATGTCGTGCTGGAGTTCGTAGCCGACAACCTGGTCTGCGGGCAGCAGGGTCCCGTCGATGCTGATGCTGGCGTGGCCGGGGCTGGCGTCGATCCGGACGCCGTGCGCGGTCGGCTCAGTGGGGGCGGTCATGCGTCGTCTCCTCGCCGGCCGATGGCGGTCTGGTTCATGATCTGCTGCGCGGATGCCAGCAGGCCGTTCTGTTCCACCCATGACAGGCCTTCGCTGAGGCAGAACGACAGCGATACGTCGCCGTTGGGTTCGATCACCTTGGCGATGACCATGGCGGATGCGACCAGGTCGCCGTCTTCCAGGTCGATGGTCGTTCCGAGGCCGTCCAGGATGGGCCCGATGGGCTGCTCGGTCATGCCGACTCCCACTGACCGTTACGGACCCATCCGTGCAGCCCGCAGCACTTCCACAGGAGCGACGGTTCGAGGTGCAGGGGATCACGCGATACGATCTGGTGCTTCCACGTACCGGCAGCCACCCAGCGCCCCTGTGTCTGGCACCAGTGCCAGAACGTCGGGTCAGCCGTGTTGTCGATCCACCCGAAGTAGATGTCGTCTGTGACCTTGGTGATGCCTGCCTCGACGAGGCTCTCCCACTCGGTGGGCGGCTTGGTCCGGTCGTGGCTCATGCGGGATCTCCAGAGACGAGGCCGCGCTGGCCGGTGAGGTCGGGGCGCGGGATCAGCTGTCTCACACAGCCGTGATGGGCCACGGGGTAAGCCGCACAGTCGTCGATGGACCGGATGGTGCCGTCGGCGTGGTCAGTGTCCTGATGTGAGACCCATCCGCAGGCGTCGCCATCCCGGACCTCCATCCACTGGGCGTCCAGGTCCAGGCGCGCAGTGTTGATCGCGCCGTGGTTGGCGGTGACCGCTCCCTGGTAGGTGAGCGCCGAGTTCGCCCAGTCCTTCACCGGGTGCCGGGAGTTGTCGCGGTAGATGACCGCGGACAGCGGGTGGTCGGCGGCCAGGCGAGCGGCGTCGATGCCGGCGTGGTTGCGGCCGAGGGTGACGTCCCGGGTGGCGTCCTGCGCGGCCCGGGCGAACTGCTGGGCGCGGCGTACGGCTTCCTGGATCCGTGCGACGAGGTCGGTGTAGAAGGTCGCGGTCAGGGCGGTGATGGCGGCCTGGTGGTCGGCGGTCCACCGGAACAGGTTGATGTCCGCGTTCGCCTGGCGGAGAGCGCGGAGGGCGCCGTCGCGGTAGGCGGTGGGGAGGTCTTGGGCGGCCCACCGGTTGACGAGGGCAGTGGTGAGGCGGGAGAACTCGCCGACCTGCTGGTTGAACGAGGTGATGTAGCTGTTGATGCGGGTGGTGGCGCCGCGGCCCGGGCGGAGGCGTTCCAGGGTGCGGAGCAGGGTGTCCTGGGCGGTGACGAGGCGCTGCCACTGCCGGACCAGTTCGGTGGTCGCCGTGGTGATGAGCGCGGTGAGCTCGGCGCGGTCGTCGGTGTGCTGCCTGGTGGGGGCGGTCATCGGCGGGGCCTGGCGATCAGTTGGATGTAGCCGATGGCGTCGTCTGTACTGGCGGTCTGCTCGTCGGGTGCGGGCGGGTCGCCGGCCTCGAGGGCGGCGATCTGCCGTTCGTAGGCGGCGAGGTTCGCGGTGGTGTTGATGGCGACGACGTTGGTGACGGTGACGCCGGTGGGCTGCCCCAGGAGTTCGGCATACCGTTCACGGAGGATTTCGAGGGCGACCGCGCGGGCGGTCCCGAGGCGGGTGTAGCGGGCCTCGAGGTCGGAGACGTCGGTGGCCGTGCCCAGCTGGGCGAGCAGCCAGTGCTGTACGGCTGAGTCCATGCTGGCCTCCAGGGTGGGTGCGGGGTGGGAAGGGTGGTCACGGCGTGCGGGACCGCCGGATGGCGCCCCCACCAGGTGGCGGGCCCGCACGCCGCTTAGTTGCCGCTGTCGCCCATGTCAGCGGCTTCCCGGCCCCCGGACCGGTGGGAGGCCGCGGTCTTCTTCGCGGCCGTCTTCTTGGCCGCGGGTGCGGCCTTGGGCTTCTCCTCGCCGTCCCCCGCGTCCCTGGCGTCCTTGCCGTCGCCGGCGGACTTCGACTCCTTCGCGGAGTCGTCGTCCTCGGGATCGGGCAGTTCGCCGTCCTCCCACGCGCCGGGGTTGGTGATCAGGGCCGCGAGACGCGGCTCAGGCTCCTCACCCGGCTGGAGCAGGACCATGCGGTTGCGGTCGGGGTCCTTCACGAACACGGCCTTGACGAGCTTGGCCATGGCGATCAGCTCCCGAGGACGGTCGCCGAGATGTGGATGTCCGGCACGTACAGCACCGGCATGCCGATCGCGGCGCCGCGGGTGTAGATCTGGACCGGGTCGTCCTCGACCTTGGTGACGACGACGATCCCCGGGGCCTCTTCCCGGGTCAGGGCCGGGTTGGTGCCGCTGGTGAACTTGGCGGACTCGCGGGTGACGCCGTACTGGGTCTCGCCCCACTCGGAGGCGGGAACGTCCGGGATCATGATCCACTTGGTGTCGGGGATGACCCGCTGGTAGACGTCGTCGTTCCAGACCTGCACGTCGTAGATCCGGATCGGCGGCAGCCCGAACCGGGCACGGACCGCGTCGACCTCGAGCGGGGAGAGCGTGGTGCCCGGGTTGTTCGCCGCGTTCTGCCCGTAGAACGCGATCTGGTACTCGGCGCTGGACGCCAGCATCGAGCGGGCCCGGCGGGAGGTGACGACCTCACGGGGCGCCGGGGCGCCGGAGTCGATGAGGTAGTCGATCCAGCCGCGCTCATCCGACAGCGGGGTGGCGGTCGGCTGGTCCCACAGGACCGCGGCGGTGGGCATGTTGGCGTCCGGGACGTTCCAGTCGACGTCCAGGCCCAGCCCGGGCAGGTTCACGGTGCCGTTGGCCAGGAGCTGGCCGGCGGCGAGTTCCTGCGCGGTCTGGATGGACTCGACGTGCCGGTCGGTGTCCGAGTACAGGAGGTCGATGTACTCCTGGGTGTCGGCGCCGCGGCCGACGTCGAGGAGGATCTGGTCCATCTCGGAGATCGGCAGGGTCTGGCCGAGCGCGGGCAGCATGCCCTCGTTGACGACCCGCTCCGCCTGCCGCTTGGCGAGGGCGGTCGGTGCGTCGTACGCCCGGAACTTCGCGGCGTTGACGCGGCGCTTCGCCGAGGTGGTGCGGAACTTGACGCCCTGGATACGCCGCTCGGGCATGATCTCCCGGGTCAGGGCGTAGTTCGCCGGGGTGTAGATCTGGCGGGCGTAGACCGTCAGGTCGGTGTCGTTGGTGTCCTGCAGAAGGAGCTCAAGGGCTTCCATCGTCTGCTCCTCCTGTTACCGGTAGTGGATGTTGACGCCGGGCGCGGTGGACGCGACGTCGGTGGGGTCGAACGGGACCGGGCACTGGCCGGCGAAGACCTCGCCGTGCCACAGCAGGGCGCCGGCGGCCTTGGTCGAGGTGGGGTTGAAGCTGATCTCGGAGACCAGGAACCCGGCGAGGACCTCGGTGCCGTCCGACGCGGACGCGCCGCCGCCAGCGGTGGTGGTGGCGACCGCGATGGCCGGGCTGGAGCCGCCGGTGAACGACCCGGTGGCGGTCATCTGCGCGACGTCGTCGGACAAGTACTGCCCGCCGAACGTCACGACGATCGCCGTGGCCGGGTGCGGGCCGCCGGACACAGCAACGTCACCGACGTTGATGTTCGACAGCGCCTCGAGGGCGGTCTTCACCTGCGTCGCGGTCGCGTTGTACGGGATCGCCGCGGTGGTCTGCCCACTGAAGGTGAGCGTGTAGGTGCCGCCGGTGGGCGCGCCGGTGACGGTGACGGTCTGGACCTCGCTGCGCGGCCCCGAGTAGGGGGCGTACAGGCCGGACGCGGTCACGACGCCCAGCGGGATGCCGGACTTCATGACGCGCCGGTTCTGCAGCGCCGGGTTGGTGGGGACCACGTAGTGGGTGCCCTGGACGAACTTGGTCAGGTCCAGGGTGATGGTGTTGGTGTCCTGGACTCCTACCAGGGACGCAAGCCACGGGCGGTCGGCCGTGACGCTGTCCGTGTAGGAGTAGGGCTGGAAGTCGTTCACGACTGCCTCTCCTTGTGAAACGGCGTGCGGTGACAGCTGCGCCACCACTTGGCGCGCGTCCACGAGGAGAGGGCGTGGTCCCGTTTCCTCGGCCCGGGGGCCGGGGTGGTCTTAGGCCGCGTTGTTGTCGCGGATGTGGCCGCGCAGCCGGGCCATTTCCCGGCCGCGGTCGCCGGGCTTTCCGACGGGGGCCTGGCGGGGCGGGGGTCCGCCGGCCGGGGCTCCGCCGGGGGCGGGCGGCATCGCGTTGGGCTGGGGCTGCGCGGTGGTGGTGCCGAACAGTTCGGGCCGGCGGCCCTTGAGCTTGGCGGCGGCTTCTGCGACGGCCTGGTCGTCTGCGTCCGGGGTTGCGGACAGGTCGCGGTCCAGCATGGCCAGCGCGTCCTGGAGGTTGGGGATGGTGTTGCCCTTGTCGTCGGTGGTGTCGAACGCGCCGAGGCGGGTGAGGGCCTGCTCGCGGCGGACGGCGCGTTCGCGGGCGGTGGTGGCCTGCTCGCGGGCGACTGCCTTGGCTTCGCGTTCGGCGAGGTCCTTCTCCCGCTTCTCCTGCTCGGAGAGGGCGTCTTCCTGGGCCTTGCGGGCGGCTGCGATGAAGTCCTTGGCGTCGTCGACGGTGGTGAAGCCGTGTTCCTTGGCGAAGTCCTCGAGGGCCTGGCGGGCGCCGGCCCGCTGTCCCTGGGCCTTCTCCTTGGCCGCGATGCGGTCGAGGTCTTCCTGGGAGAACTGGCCTGCGGGTGTGGGTGCGGGCGGCGGCCCGGGCTTGGGCGGCTCCGGTGCGGGCGCGGGCGGCGTGGGGGCGCCGTCGTTGTAGAAGACGGCGAGACCGGCCAGACCGGTGTAGGGGTGGGCCCAGCCGCGGGCAGGCGTGGGGCCGAGTCGGTGCTGCGCGGGGCGACGCATGAGCGACAGTCCTCCCAAGGACAGTTCAGGCCCCGCGCCTGAGATCAAGGACACCACAGATGTCACGCCGTGTTCCCCCCGGTTCCCTGCGCGGCCGGATCCTGGGCAGGTTGGGCCGGGTTCTGGTCGCCGGGCGCGGCCGGGAGCTGCGGGGCGGGCGCCGGGTCTGGTTCGGTCACCTTGACGCCAAGGAAGTCGCCAACGAGCTGGGTGTCGCCGGTGGCGTCGGCAAGCATGCGGGCCTTGTCGAACTGGCGGGACTGGATACGGTCGATCTCCTCGGCCGCATCGTCGATGGGGAAACCCGCCTCCATGAGCATCTTCAGGCCGGTCTCCAGGGAGAGCACGCCGCCGTCGACGCCTTCGGTGACGAGGGTGAGGACGCCCTGCTTGTCGGTGGGCTTGTACGACCCGAATGCGACCTTCGCGGGCATCGGCGTGATCCCGGACCAGTCGGGGTGCTGGCCGGCGACGTACAGGCGCTGCACGAACTTCAGCATGAGCGCGTACTTGTGGTCGCGGGCCAGCCTCATCGAGGCGATGAGGGAGTCGAGGGGTCCGAGGGAGACGTCCATGGCGTACCCGGACGGCGCCTGGGAGGGGTCGAGGGTGCCGAGGGCGACGGCGGGCAGGCGTGCGATCTTCGCCGCGCGGTCGGCGAGGTCGCCGATGTGGTTGCGGAGTTCGGCGAGGTTCTTGCTGGTGTCCAGGGCGATCATGCCGCCGCCCTCGCCGAGTTTGACCATCAGGCCGGGGGTGACGTCGTGGACGTCCATGCTGGACCCGGCGGCCTTCCCCCACAGGCCGATCATCGGGGATCCGGTGGTCGCGGAGGCCTTCGCGCTGTCGGTGTCGCTGCTCGCGAGTTCGTCGAAGACCTGCAGCACCTTCGCCAGCGACGACTGCCCCCAGTGTTCTTCGGCCGGGGGGACGGTGTTGGGGACGTGGACGACCGGGACGAAGTCGATGAGCAGGTCGAGGTGGTCGAGGACTTCGCCGTCGCCGCGGGTCGCGAACACCGCACCGTCCAGGGGCAGGGAGTCGACGTCTGGGGTGCCCTTGATGTCTTCGATGATCCAGGTGGCGTCGGTGAGGTAGCAGGTGACGTAGGAGGGGGTGTCGTTCCACGGGTACTGGCGGGCGATCGCGCCGGTGGCCGGGTAGTACAGGTCGCCGGGGGTGAGCGGCGGGGGGACTTCGGCGGCGGGCTGGTCCGGGTCCGGCTCGGGGGCGGGAAGGGGTGCGCGGACGGCGCGGCCCTTGGTGTCGACGCCGGAGGCGGTCGCGGGCCGGATCCAGTCGAGTTCGTAGGTGATGCGCCGCAGCCGGGCCTTGGTGCCGCGGCGGGGGTCGGCGGGGAGTTCCCACGCGAAGTGGACGCGGGTGGGGTAGTCGCCGGCGTCTCCGTCCTCGGGGAGGACGGGGAAGTAGAAGCCGGGGTCGTGGACGCGGAGGGTGGGGCGCATGCGGCCGGGGTCCCAGGCGAGCCGGTACACGCCGTCGCCGAGGCTGACGGACTTGCGTTCGCACTGCTGGATCCGCATCGGCAGCTGCTCGTCGTCGGCCCACTCCCGCAGTTGCTCCTGGACCCGGGCGGCCATGGCTTCTTCGGGGGTGGGCTGCTCGCTGTCGGTTTCAGCGCCGTGGACGGTGATGGTCTGCTCACGGCCCAGGACGTGGGACATCACGGTCTCGATGAACATGCTGGGGTCGCCGAACTCGCGTTTCTCCCGGGCGTGGTGGTCGCCGGCGGCCTCGGCGAGTTCGAACGCCTGGTTCTGGTCGTAGGCGGCGAGCAGCTTGTAGGCGGCGAGGCGCTTCTGGTCCTCTTCGGGGACCCACATGGCGTTGGCTTCGGGGAACGCCCGCCGGTTGGGCATGCCGGGTGCGTCGGCGTGGTGGGTGCCGGAGTAGACGGGCTTGTAGTTCAGCCACGACCAGGCGTGGATGACGACCTCGCGCAGGCCCACCGCTACTCCCCTACTGCTGTCAGGCCCCGCGCCTGATCATCAGAGTACGGGCGCGGGGCGGTCGGGTTCCCCCGGGTCATCGGCGGCCGCGGAGCCGCTGGTCGCCGTAGTGCTCGGTACCGAGGCCCTGCCGGGACGGGTCGGCGAGCTCGGTCAGGGCGTGAACGGCTGCGTCCATGCGGTCTGGGGAGTCCATGCCGGGCAGCCAGGTGACCATCTGGCCCTCCAGTTCGGTGAACTCGCCGACGTGGTGGACCAGGCCACGGGAGTACAACTGCGCGATCGGCTCGGCGCGCAGCCGTTTGCCCTGCTTGGCGTGCACTTCGATGATCGACGGCATGAGGAGCCGGTTCGTCTGCCCGTCCTGGGCGAGGGCCCGCCAGGCCTGGGTGACGATCTGCTTGGCCATGTCGCCGCCGAAGTTGTTCTCCACGACGATCGCATCGGCTTGCCGCTCGATGGCCAGCCTGCAGACCTCAGTGCCCCAGGTGTCGGCGCCCATGGTGCGGGAGCGGTCGTCCAGGACGTACAGGTCGCCTTCGCTGTCGCGGGCGGCGCAGACGAGGCCGACTTCGTCGTTGCGGAGCGAGTCGCCGCCGGCATGGTCGACAGCAACGATGACCCGAGTCGGGGTGATGCCCGGCCACGCCTTGGGGTCGATGCGGTTGCTGGTGATCCACGCCCACTTCCACACTCCGCCTTCGAGCGGGCGTGGTTTCTGCTGGTAGAGCGCGTACCAGACACGTTCACCGACGCTCTCGCGGATGTCGGCAAGTTCGTCGAGGCCGTACTCGCTTGGCCACAGGGGTTCGCCGACTTCGCGGTGCAGCGGGTCGGTCGTGCTGTCGGCAAGGGCGGGCAGGTCGATCTGGACCCAGCGGTGCGGTTCGTGCTTCAGGAGCCGCCCGGACAGGTCGTCCTCATGCCACCTGGTGTTAATCAGGATGATGGAGGCCTTGGACGCGCGGCGGGTGAAGAACACGCTGCGGTACCACTCCCAGATGCGGTCGCGTTGGGCAGGGCTGGAAGCGTCGTCGTGGCCTTTGAAGGGGTCGTCGATGATGCCGAGGTTGAAGCCCTTGCCGGTGAGGCCGCCGCCGACACCGGCGGTGACCATGCCGCCGCGGACGCTGGAGCCGCGTTTCTGCTCGAGGTCGAAGCGGTTCGCTGCGTGTGAGGCGGAGTGGAGCTTGATGCCGAGGACCGAGGAGTATTCGCGGAGCTGGTCGCGTACCCAGCGGCCGTGGTCGTCGGCTAGGTCAGCGCCGTATGAGGCGATCATCACCCGGTGTTCGGGGTGCCGGCGCAGGTACCAGAGCGGCCCCCAACGGGAGGCACGCTGGCTCTTCCCGTGTCGTGGGGGGCAGGTGAGCATGACCTGAAGGCGCTCGCCGGCAGCGATCCGCCGGAAAGCACTGTCGATCATGTCGAGGTGGGCGGCCTGCTTCTCCCTGCCTTCGGTGAGGACGGCGGCCAGGGCGCCCGGGGACCGGTCCATGGCCATCTGCCGTTCGACCCAGGCCAGCTTGATACGGGTCTCGGGGCGGGCCCGGGCGATGACCCGGCGCCGTTGATCGGCAGGAAGGCTGCGGTACTTGGCCTCGAGTTCGGCCTGACGGTCAGTCGCCGTCGTCACCGTCGTCCTCATCGTCGAGGTCCTCTTCCTGGTCGTCGTCTTCGTCGTCGAAGTCGGCGTCGGGGTCGATGGCTGGGATCTCGGCGTTCTCCCGGTCGGAGATGTCGATGAGGGCCATGATCTCGGCTGCTTCGCCGCTGGAGAACGGGATCGCGCCGCCGTCGGGGCCGCTGATCTCGGTACGTACGGGGACGCGCAGGCCGAACAGTTCGGTGATGTCAGCGATGATCTTCCGGGCTTGTTCGCTGGCCTTGAGGTCGACCTCCGTGGTGACCGTCGGGTCGGCTGCGTCTGGGTCGTCGCCGGGGAGCAGGCTGGTGCCGATGGCTGCGGGCATGACGGCGCGGAGGAGGCTTTCCAGCCGGGCGCCTTGGAGGTGCCGGTACAGCTGGGCGTCCTGGATCTCGAGGTCGTGGGCTCTCTTGATGGCCCGGGACAGGTCGGAGCGGGCGGTGGCGGGTGAGATCCCGAAGTGGTCGGCGATCTGGGCCGCGGTCCGTCCCTGGATCTTCATGGTGAGCATCTCGCTGCGCCGTTTGGCGACGAGTGCTCGTTTTGCCTTGGAAGGTGGCATGGCGGTGGGGCTCCCGCTGCTGTGTGGTTGTCAGGCCCCGCGCCCTGTCACGGATGATCGCTGATTTCTGCCTGTGTGTTCCCCCGGGTGGGGGTTTGGGGGAGCATGCGCGGCATGAGACGAGCGTGTACGGGGTGGCCGGCCGGTGTGGTGGCGGCCGCGGTGCTGGGCCTGGCCGGGTGCAGTGCTGGCGGTGGCGGATCTGGCGGGAAGGCGTCGGCGAGTCCGTCGGTGTCGAGGTCGGTGATGGCGCCGCGGGCCGCGTTGGAGGCGTATCAGGCGGCGACGGCGTCGGGGTGTACGGATGCTGCGGACTGCCAGGAGTTCATGACCCGGAAGCTGGCGGCCGCGGTTCAGGTGCGGGATGCGATGCAGGCGAGGGATCCGAGTACGTATGCGGAGCCGATCGGTGATGTGGATCGGGCGGAGCGTCTGGCTGACCACTACGGCCGGGACAACCTGGGGGCGAAGGGCAACTCGTTCGCGGTGTCGACGCCTCTGCAGGAGATGGTGGCGTGGTTCCGGGAGCATCCGGAGGGCTGAGACGGGGCCGGCCCCCGCTCCGAGGGGGATTCGGGGCGGGGGCCGGTGGTGGGCTCGGGTGGGCCTGGGGGAAGGGCGCCCGAGCGGTTTACGCACGGCCCGCAGTTGCTGCGTAGGGCGCGGGGACACCGGTACGGACTCCCGGGGCCGTGCTGTTTTGATGGTGGCGCATGGGTGGGGGTTTGTCAGAGGCGCTTCCCCCTGGCCCGGTTGGGTCAGGCGGCAGGGGTGGGGCCGAGGGCGACGCGGACGGTCTTACCCTCGGTCACACGGTGGATCTTTCCGGTGGCTTCGAGCTTCTTCAGCGTGTTCGCGAAGGTGGAGTCGACCAGGCCGGTGGCGGCGTGGAGGGCGGGGCGGTCCATGTAGCTGATCTCGAAGTCGTCTTCTTCGACGTGGCTGCTGCCGCTCAGGTACTCGAGGTGGAGGGGGTCGGCAGCGTCGCGGAGGGCGGTCAGGACCTTCTCCTCGGCGGTCAGCTCCTTCGGGGCGGGCAGGTTGATGCCGGGGGCGATGACGGGCCGGTCGTCGTCGTAGTCGTCGCCGTCCGTCTTTTCCTCGAAGCCGGGCAGCGGGGTGTTGGCGAGTTCCTCCATGACGTCCTCGTCGCCCCACCAGGGGACGTCTTCGGGGGCTGCGATGAGGTCGTCCCGAACGTGGGGGGTGGCGTCTTCGAGGGTGTCGATGCGCATCATGCCGGCGCGTCCGCCGGGGGCGGCGAGGAAGCCGAGTCCGAAGGTGCGGCGGGGGTCGTTCTCGGGGATGGACGGGTCGTAGATGAGGGATTCGTCGTCGGTGGGCCAGACGGCGGGGATCTGGGAGGGGTCGATGCCTTCGAAGCCGTTGGGGAGGTCGCCGAGGTTGACCTGGTCGGAGTCGGTGCGGAGGATCAGCCAGGCGCCGCCGGCGAGGAGGTTGGCGCGGATGGCTTGTTCTCCGCCCATCTGGTCGAGGTTGACGGTCTGGGTGATGAGGACCAGGGGCATTCCCATGGACCGGCCGAGGGCGGCGCCGGCCTTGACGATGTGGACGGCTTCGGCCCGGTTGGGGACCTTGGGGGCGAGCATCTGGGGTGCTTCGTCGAGGACGGTGGGGCACCAGGGGCGGCCTTTGGAGTGCTGGAAGTTCTTCAGGTCGTACTTGGCTGCCTCGGCGATGCGGTGCTGGAGGACGTGGTAGGAGAGGCGGAGGGCGCCGAGGGCGCCGTAGCGCTGGAGGCCGGAGTAGGCGGCCATCTTGGGGATGGCGGGGTTGGAGGCGCCCTTGGGGTCGGCGTAGATGATGGCTGCGCCGTTGGCGTGGTAGCCGAGGCAGACGATCTGGGCGGCGCCGCCCTTGCCTGATCCGGTGGTGCCGGCGATGACGAGGTGGAGGGCTCCGAGCTGGGGGTCGAACATCTGGAAGCGGGCGGGGTGTCCGGAGATGATTTTCCCGATGGGGAACCAGCCGCCGTCGGTGGCTTTCATGGAGTCCAGGCCTTGGAAGGGGTGTCCGGCTTCGAGGGGGTTGGAGTCCATGACGCGGATGATGGCCTTGCGGACGTCGTTGCGGTTGGGTTCGTAGGAGATGAGCAGGGGGGATTTGCGGAGGTCTCCGGCGAGGTCGGTGATGTCGGGGGCTTTGAGGGCGCCGCGCATGTCGTCGTCGGCGACGACCCAGGCGGCCTGTCCTCCGGTGTTCGGGTCGTCGGTGACCTGTTCGAGGTGGGTTTTGGGCATGGTGCCGCCTGGGCAGGCGACGCGGCGCTTCCAGGCGCCTTCGAGGGTGGTGGGGTCGAGTTCGGCGGGGGGCTGGTGGTTGACGGTGATGCGGGCTTCGCCGGAGTGGTCGCCGTGGCTGATGCTGATCCAGCCGGGGTTGCGTCGGTAGACGGAGGAGACGGTCTCTTTGGTGACGGTGACGGCGTTCCCGGCGGGGGCGAGGATCCGGCCGGTCCAGCGGTCGGCGTAGACGAGGATGTCGGTGAGGACCTGGCCCTTGTGGATGCCGGTGTCGGGGTTGCTGATGTGCTGGTGCCAGGCGGCCATGATCTCGTCTGCGGCGGTGACCGGGCCCATCGTGTGGTTGATCGCGGTGATGGTTTCCGGGGTGGCGGTGGGCTGGAGGGGGGTGCGGGCGAAGACGCGGCGGAGTTTGAGGGGGATGAGGGCGACGGCGGCGCACCAGCCGAGGGAGAGGATGCCGGGGATGGGCTGGTTGGCGATGTCGAGCCAGCCGGCCATGAGGGCTTCGGCGGCTTGGGGTCCGCCGGTGAGGCCGAGGCCGAGGGCCATGCCGGTGGTGACGGTGGAGATGCCGAGGGTGTCTCGGTGGGCGCGGGCGATGTCGATGCCGGGGAGGTCGTCGGCCCAGGTGCCGAGTCGGTTCATGTAGTTGGCGGCCACGAAGGCTGCGCCGGCCAGGTAGGCGCCTGCGGTGATGGCGGTTGCTGAGGGGTCGAGCAGGGGGGTGAGGATGCCGGTGGCGATGGGCGCGAGGGTCTGGCTGATCGCGGCGGCCCGCTCCGCGGTGTCGGTGCGGGGTGCGGTGCGGGTGTTCGTGGACACGGGGTGTGCTCCTTGTCTGGGTAGTGGCGGTGTGGCCGGGCGGACCGGGGTGTCGGTGTGGGTTACTGCTGTTCGAACCAGTCGCGGGAGACGTCCTGGAGGCCGTCGATCTGGGAGCGGTCGAAGGCTTCCTGGAAGCTGCCGTGGGTGGTGCGGGCCTGGTCGGCGACGGTCTTGGCCTGGCGGGCGGTGTCCTGGCCCTTGGCGGCGTAGGAGAGGATGCCTTCGGAGACGCCCTGGATGGTCTTGGACAGTTCGGAGGCGTCGGCGACGGAGTCCTTGTCGACGCTCTGGGCGGCCATCGCGTCGGCTTCCTTGCGTGCTGCGGTGGCCTCGTCGTCGATGACCTTCGCGGCGCTCTGGATCTGGGTGGCGTTGCGGGTGACTTTCTTCTCGAGGCCGGTGACGGCCCGCTGGAGTGACTTGTAGGTGAGTTCGGCCGGCATGTGGGGCTCCTTGGGGTGGTCAGGCTGCGAGGGCGGTCTCGGCGGGGGTGACGCCGCGGTCGGCGTAGAACTTCAGCTCGGCGGGCTTGGTCTCGTCGCTGTCGACGACGGCCTGGTACAGGGGCGTGTACCGGGTTTGGATGTTGGACAGGACGGCCTTGGCGAAGTCGTGTGCCTTGATGGCCTTCCGGTTGACCTCGTCGGCTTCTTCGGCCTGTGCCTTGGCGTGGTCGGCGAGTTTGGTGAGGGTGCCGACGAGTTTCTCGCCGCCTTCGACGCTCTTGGCCTGTTCGGCGAGGTTCTGGCATTCGGTGGCCTGGTCGCGGGCTTGGGCGGCGAGGGCCTTGGTGGCGTCGGCGACGCGGGCCAGGCCGTCGATGCGGGCCTCGAGGCGTCCTTCGTACTGCTTGAAGCGGCGGAGTTCCCCGCGGGAGACGTTGTTCTTGAGGAAGCCGTCGCCCAGGGTGATGTGGGTGGCGTCGATGCCCTGGGCTTGGATGGGGGTGGGCTTCGCCATGAGGGGGTCCTCCAGGGGGGTGTTGTCGTCGGTGATGGTGATGTGCTGGCCGTTCACGACGGCGGTGAGCGGGCCGCCGGTGGCGTCCTTGTCGGGCTTGGTGTTCTGTTCCGCCTTGGCGGTCTTGTGCTTGTCGTGGGCGTCGTCGAGGCGGTCGTGTTCCTTGGCGTTCTCGTCCTTCTTGTCGCGGTAGCCGTCGACGACGCCGTCCTTGTAGGCCTTGACGTGGTCGACGACGTTGCGGACGGTGCTGCCGTCCTGGTGGCCGATGGTGCGGGACTTCTCCAGCGGCGTACGGGTGTCGGCGGTGGAGTGGCCGCCCTTGCCGGAAGAACCCACGCCGCCAGACGTGCCGGCTGCTCCGGGCTTGCCGTCCTTGCCGGCGGTTCCGTTCGTTCCGGACGATCCCTGCTTCCCCGGGCCACCGCTGCTGCCGGTGTTGGAGGGCTTGTTCGGCGTCTTGTCGGTGGAGTGCTTGGGCGCCGGGGTCTTCGACCCGTTGCTGGTGTCCTTGCCGGACGTGCCCCCTGCACCGGCAGACCCCGGGGATCCGGGGGCTCCCTTGCCGCCGTTTCCTGACCGGCTGGGGTCCTTGGCCCCGGTGTCCTTCCGGCCGCCGCCCGGCTGTGACCCGCCGCCCGATCCGGCTGGGCCGTGGCTTCCCGAACGTCCGCCGGACCCGTCCCGGCCGGGACCATGCGCCCGGTTCCCGGCGGAGTTCACCTGGCCTTTCCCGTTCGAGTTCCCGCCGGACTTGCTGGTGTTGTTCTTGAAACCCCCGCCAGACCCGCTGGAATTTCGCACGGGTATTCCGCCGGACCTGTTGAGCGAGGTGGTCCGGCTTTCCTTAACCTGATGTGACTGAGCCTGCGCTTTCCTCAGGTCGAGACGTTTGTTGGCGGTGCCGCCTCCCTTTCCCCAGCGTTGCGCTCCGGCCAGCCACCACGCTTTCCAGATGGATCCCTGGGCTTTGCGCTGGCGTCCGTCGGGGTCCTTGGCCGTGGATTCTTCGGCGTTCTGGTACGAGGCGGAGGACACGCCGGGAGCCGAGCGGTCCAGGATTCCTTCCGGGTCCGTGGTGGAGGTGCCGGCGCCGGTGGTGGGGGCGATGTTGAAGGTGGCCGCGCGGGCCGGTTCCACGGCGGCGACCATCGACGCCAGGAAGCCCTTCGACGGGGTCTGCCCGGTGGCTGAGGTGGTGGCCGGGGTCTGCGGGGGGTCCGGCGGCCCGGGGGGTACTGCGGGGGCCGTGTCGGTCGCCATCTGTCACTCCTCGTATGTGACGTAGCGTGATTACTTACTCCCGTTCCCGACGGTGGATCTTCCACGGGAGACGATCACTCGGGGATCGTCTCCGCTGATCCAGCCGACAGGAGCAGGGAGTAAGTAACCAGGAATGGTTACGCTGCGTGAGAATTCTTGGTGCGGCGAGCCGCCAGAACGACCAGGAGACCGGCTGCGCCAGCGATGGCCAGCAGGCCGGTGGAGTTGATGCCGCCCCCGCCGTTTTTGGTGCTGGTGGAGGAGCCGGCCTCGGCCATGTCGCTGCCGTTCACGCCCTGGCCGGCGGCGAACTGGCTCTGGCAGTCGGCAACGACGGACTTGTAGGTGACGCCCATCTGCTTGCCGACCAGGCCCTTGTCTGCGTCGATGCAGGCGTCGACGGACTTCTGCCGGGTGGCGTCGGCGGCGGCCTGTTCCTTGCTCTGTGCAGCGGTGGCCTTGTTGATTTCCTTCAGCTTCTCAAGGTCCAGCTTCTTCATCTGGATTTCGAGGGCTGCGGTCTCCTTGGCGTCCTGCGCGGCCTGGGCAGCGTGGGATTCGTACCAGAAGAACCCGGTCCCGGCCATGGCGATAGCGGCGACGGTGATCGCGACCTTCCCGCGCTTGGTCAGGCCAGGCTTTACCGGCTGTACCGAATTCCCGTACGGGCTGGTGTGGGAGTTGATGTGGGGGGCGAATTCGGGGCCGAATTCCTGGTCGAACTGCTCGGGAGTCACTGCTCATTCTCCGTTCTGGCGTGCGGTCCGGGCGGCGTGGGTGATCAGGCGGGTGACGTGCTGGAACGTGCGGTCCTGGTGGTCGTTCCAGGCGAAAAACGGCTGGTGGTAGCCGTGTTCCTGGAGGGTTTGCTGCATGTAGTCGACGGCCCGGGCCCGTCCGGCGGAGGTGACGTGCCCGGTGTGCTGAAGGAACGTCTGGGCGCCGCGGATGCACATGCGGCCGGTGGGGCTGAAGTCCAGGGACCGCCCCCATCCGTAGCGGTCGAGGACCGCGAGGGTCTGGGCGAGGTGGTCGGACGGGATGAGGGGGGTGGGGTTCTGCCAGAGACCGAGGGCCTCCATCTGGTTGCGGAAGCCGGCGGGGATCAGCAGGTGCCAGCGTGAAGGCCAGTTGGGAGCCGCCGGCATCTGGACCCGCTGCGGGGCCGGGGCGGTCCGCAGGGGGGCGCGGCCGGGGGCCGCGGGCGGGGGTGCCGTCCGCGGCCTGGCGGTGGGTCGGGTGTCCTGGCGCGTCATCAGTCCGTGGTCCCCCTCCGGGCCTTCTCGAAGGCCTCGTGCATTTCGTTGTAGAGGTCGCGGAGGGTCTGGTCGGACTCACCGAATCCGCGCTCGCGCCAGACCTTGATGAAGGCCCGCTGGGAGGGCTGGCCGAGGTCGGCGTAGACCCGGAAGGCGCGGGCCTTGCGGGTCTCACGCCGGGCTATAGCTGCTGCACTCGGGCCAGTCCCTGCTTGCACGGAAGGCAGAGGAGTTACGCCCGAAATCGCTGCATTACGGGCAGACGCGAAGTGGAAAATCTCCGATGCGAAGTCGAACCACTCGGTGTCGCCATGGCGGTGCGCTGCGAACCTGGCGTGCAACGCACGCTCCAGGTCAGGTCCGCCTGGAAGTGCCAGGAGAACGCTGTCCGTACGCAAGGAGAGCGCGCTGACACGGCTCTTCAGGTTCGTTGTGTGGCCGATTTTGACGCGGCCGCCGTTCGAAATGAAGTAGACGACGCCCTCGTGCTCCCCACGCAGCAGGCCCTCGATCGGCGTTGCAGTGGCCGCTGTGACCAGGTCATTTCGAGCTCCAACGGCCTTATTGCTGCTGGCCTGGGCCGCCGCGAGGCCGCTGCGCAGCATGTCGGGGACGACGGTGAGGGCTACCTCGATGCGATGAGCGTTGCAGAGTGCGACGGGCACCAGGACGTCCGCCGTGCGGGGACATGTACGACCCTCGTCGCGCGCAACGCATGAGCTGTTGTTCTCGGTCACTGGCTGCCCCCGGTGACCTTGGTGTGGATGTCCTTGTAGAGGGCGCGGATGTCGTCGGTCTTGAGACCGTATCCGGCCTTGCGCCAAGCCTGTTCGAAGGCGTTCTGGGAGGGGGTCGAGCCGGTACCGCGGAGGTCGAAGTAGAGGTCGAAGGCGAGGCGCCGGCGGTCGGTGTCGCCTCCGTCTCGCCTACTGCTCGCCTGCGCCTCGCCGGGGTTCGCCTCGGGCGTGCCCGTGGCGGGCCCTGTGGTGCGCCCTGCTGCGCCCTCGCTGGTCAGAGCGCTTATGTCGTCGGGCGCGGTCTCCGGTGCGCCCTGGGGGGCGTTGGTGGGGCGCAGGGAGCGGAGGGTGTAGTCCTCGGTGCGGTTCGGGAGTCCCTTGAAGGCGCCCATGCGGTCGATGCGGGTGGTGATCTGGAGCTCGGTGCCCATCTGGTCGAGGGTGTCGTCCATGCCGTGGAAGGAGGCGTCGCCGGCGCGCATGAGGGCCTTGCCGTAGGCGCGCTGGCTCATGTACCAGGGCTTACCGAGCGTGGCCAGGGCGACGACCTTGTCCTGTGCGTTCCGGCGGCTGATGGCCTGGGCGTCGGCGCCACGGGAGCCGATCCCGAGGCGGCCCTCGATGCGCTTCAGGCGGTCGCGCCACCAGCGGGCGAGGAGGGCATCCGACTTGATCTTGATCCTCCCGAGCTTCGCTTCGAGGCCGAGGAGCTTATGGAGGCCGTAGGCGAGCATGACGGGGCCGACGATCCGGACGAGGGCGGTGCCGATGTCCTCGTGTTCCTGGCGGACGACCTCGATGGCACCGATGGCCTGGGCGAGGACGAGGACGTAGGCGGTGCGGGTGGCGCCCTTGTCGTTGAAGGCCCAGGCGTAGAGGGAGAGGCCGATGACGATGGCTTCGAGGACGAGGCCGACAGTGACGTTGAGGGGGGACTCCATGTGGAGTCGCTTCTCGGCGAACCGGGCGGAGGTGTTGGTGGAGAGGGCGAGGCCGGCGATGACGACGAGGCCCATGCCGGTCAGGCCGGTGAGGTTGCGGCGCTTCTGCGGGTCGCGTGAACCGGGGGTCTTGGTGTGGGCGCGGGCCTTGTTGGCGAGGAGGTAGCCGATGGTGAGGGTGATGGTGGCGAGGAGGGCGGCCCATGCGTACACGGGCACCCGTTCGACCGCGGTGTGGATGTCGGTGAGCATGGGCGGGTCCTTCCTGGTGTGAGTTGGTCGTGTGGTCAGGCGGTGGGCTGGGCGAGGGCGCTGCAGTTGTCGGCGTGCTGCTGGGCCCATTCGAGGACCTGATCGCGGTAGGTGAGTCCGTGGCTCTTGGTCCAGCCGCAGGGGCGGCAGGTGGCTCGGGATCGGTCGTCGTGGTCGTGGATGTCGACGGTGGCGTTGAGGTCGTGGGTGAGGATTCCGGCTCGGGTCAGGAATCGGGCGGTGGTTCCTTCGGGCCAGGTCTGGGTGGTGGGTTCGGTGTCGGCGGTCGCGGTGGGCATCGGGGGGCGGTGTCCTTTCAGGCGGCGAGGTCGTGGTCGGTGGGGGCGGGCGGCCGGGGCTTGGCGATGGCCTGGAACACCTCGTATTCGGTGTCGTCCCAGCTGCCGGGGTCGCCGTGCTCGTCGCGGTATTCCTTGCCGGTCATGCGCTGTGTCCTTTCGGTCTGGTCGGGGTGGGGTGCTGGTCTGGCTGGGGGCCGCCCCGCCGGGGGATTGGAAGCGGGGCGGCCTCGAGCCGGGCCAGAGGCCCGGGGTGGGTCAGAGCGTGTTGGGCTGGAGGCCGAAGAACAGGATCGTGAAGGTCTGTCCGTAGTCCTCCGCGAACTGGGTGGCCACGAAGTGGAAGATCTGCTGACGGGTCACTCCTTCCGGAACGTCAATGACGGCATCGCGGGTCGTCATGAGGCCGTCGGGGGTCTGGATGGACATGACCCAGTGGTAGGCGGTGGCGGTCTGCTGAGAGGTCGGCATGAGTCGGGGTTCCTTCGGGTTGGCGGGTTCAGGCGGCTTCGGGGAGGGTCTTGCAGGCGTCGCAGGTGCCGCCGTTCCAGTCGGGGAACACGCCGCCGCACCTGTTGCACTGCCCGGAGGCGGGGAGCCGGGCCCGTAACCGGGCGATCAGGTTGGTCATGGCCGTGGTCCTTCAGTGGTCGATGGCGTGGTTGGCGGTGGCGGCGCTGTTGCGGAGGTCGGGGTCGGTGAGGTGGTGGGCGGTGAGCCAGCCCTGGTGGGCGGCGTGCTTCTGCTGGTCGAGGGGCAGGTGGCGGATGGTGGGGTTGGTGTCGGCGTTCGTGAGGCGGGCGACGAGGTGGCCGACCGCGGCGAGGACGTCGGTGGCGTCGGCGGAGCCGGCGAGGGCGGCGATCAGGACCTGGGTGGTGTTGACGTCCAGGCGGTCGTGGGCGATGAGGCG
This sequence comes from Streptomyces sp. NPDC008092, assembly GCF_042957285.1. Taxonomy (NCBI): domain Bacteria; kingdom Bacillati; phylum Actinomycetota; class Actinomycetes; order Kitasatosporales; family Streptomycetaceae; genus Streptomyces; species Streptomyces sp. NPDC008092. Next base: position 54,869 of record NZ_JBIBHY010000026.1, on the reverse strand, counting down.
GAGGCCATCGCGGATGAGGTCGAGGCCGGGGTGGATGTTGTTCAGGTCTTCGAGGGTGTTGCCGAGGTCGGTGCCGTCGACGGACGGCACCTGGTTCCCGTCGGTGCTGGGGTACGGGCCGGACATCAGATACCGCCGTCCGTCAGGAAGGACTCGGCCTCGGCGATTACATCGGCGATGTCGTTGGCGTCGACGTCCAGGAGCGGTTCGGCCTGCTGGCCGTGGTCGGCTTTGACCATGGCCAGGCCGAGGCTGGAGTCGGTGAGGCCTTCGACGTCCTGCCGGGACAGCCACACGTCACCGACGTAGCGGCCGTTCGGCATCCGCAGGGTGAGGAGGAGGGCGCGGTCGGCGGTCTCGTCGGAGAGGTTCGCGAGCTGGTGGTACAGCTCGAGCGCGGCAAGTTCCTCGGGGGTGTTCTGCTGGTTGTCCATGGTCACCAGTCCTCCCCGGGGATGCGGCCTTCGCGGAGAGTGGCGGCTTCCTCGCGGTACTCCTGCGCGTGCTTGTCGGCGAGCTGGGCGGAGGCCGCGGCCTGCCTGCGGGTGTTGTCGGAGAGCGTGGTGTCGGCGGCTGCCTCCCGGCCGGACTTGGCGTTCCGGTCGCAGCGGGCGGCGCACTTCTCACGGTCGGCGGCGAGCTCGTTCATCTCGCGGCGTGACATGCGGGCCATCAGCGGGCACCTCCCCGGACGATCACGAGGAAGGTGTCGGTGTTCAGGTCCATGACGACCTCGGCGGGCTGCCCGGCGGCGCGCCGGTCGGCGGCGAACTTCTCGGCGGGGTGGGCGCCGCGCGGGTGGCCGGCGGGGAAGCGCTCCAGGACGGTGCGGGTGGCGTCGACGGCGGCCATCACGCGCTCACCGCCCGGCGGATGCGGCGGGCCAGACGGGACGCCTTCCGCTGCAGTCCGCGCGCTCGGTCGCCGGCCATCCAGTACAGCTCGGCGAACGGGGCGGCCTTGAAGTCGGACCACGCCAGCGCGCGGCGGGAACGCTTCTCGATCCGTCCGGCGGCGGCGCGGTGCGCGGCGGCCAGCAGGTAGTAGGAGTCACGCGTCGCCCGGTTCGGGGCGTGCGCGGCAGCCTGCTCGGCGCAGCGCATGTGGGCGTAGTGATAGCGGGACGTGCGAACCGGGCGGACGTTGTCGCCGAGGTGAGCTGTGCGAGTTGTCGATGCGCAAGTACCATCACGCATGGGTCGACCTCCTGGTCAAGCAGGGGTTCGGCTGTCCGTTTCGGTGTTGGAGCACCGGGCGGGACCGGGAGCCCCGGTCGGCTAGCCCGACCGGGGTTTCTTGCTGTGATGACGACACTACGACAGTACTTGCGCATTGACAAGTACTATGGAGAGGTGAGTTCATGGCTTCTGACGAGAGGGGGGAAATTCCCGAGATGGTGACGTTCACGGAGATCGCCAAACGCGTGACGGAGCGGAAGCTGGTCTCAAGGCCCATCACGCGCCAGGGCGTCCGGCACATTGCGGAGACGGACCCGGCTTGGCCAGTTCCGCAAGAGCAGTGGATGAAGGTCGGCAACGCCTGGGCGATGCCCTGGAGTCCCATCGAGCAGTTCTTCAAGCAGCGGACCGTCCGCGGCCGAGGACCAGCCAAGGAGCCCAGCCAAACCGACGAACCAAACCAGTAAGCAGGGCCTTGAAGGAGGCATAGTGACGCTCCCCCAACCGTCCACAGGCTTGATAGCCCACCCCGGGGTAGGTACTGATGGCCAGACTGCGGTCTATCGGATCTACGACAACGCCGGATCTCTGCTGTACGTCGGCATGGGCAACAACCCCATGAACCGCTGGTCCTCGCACGCTGCACGGCACACGTGGTGGTCCGAAGCGGCGTCATTCCGAGTCGAGTGGTACGCCACCCGCCAGGAAGCCCAAGCGGTCGAGAAAACGGCGATCCGATCCGAGGATCCCAAGCGCAACATCCACGGGCGGCCCGGCTGGGGAAGGTTCGTCGCCGAAGCGTACGTGAACCGTTTGGAGACAAACCGAAAAATTCTGGCAGAGCGCCAGCGATCGACCGCGTAGGCCAGTTGTCCAATGCCACGGCAGCCATCCCTGGGGTCGTCGATCGGTGCTGACTCCATGCCAGCACCGGGCTGCACCCGCGGAGTTGAGGCTGCTGTTGGCAATCAGCCCGACTACGAATTGCCAACAGACAAAGACCGCGAACAGGGCAGCATGCCCTCCCAGCAACAGGTGAGAGGAGGAAAACTCGCAGCATGACGACCTTCCCGGAACTGCTCCGCGAGTGGCGGCTGGCTTCCCGCATGTCCCTGGCGGACCTAGCGCAGCGTGTCCGCTACGACCGCACGTCGCTGCACAACTTCGAGACCGGCCGCCGCCCGACGCCGTTGTGCGTGGCGGAGGCCGCCGATGAGGCGACGGGCGCGAACGGTGCGCTCGTAGAGCAGTGGCGGCGGGAGGACCAAGACCGTCAGGAGGCTGCAGCAACGCATCGGGTGCGGGCGGCCGCTCTGGCGATGTCCCGGGACCTGACCGCGCTGGCGGACCTGGACATCAGCGAGTTGCAGGATGGGGTCGCGGCGACCGCCGTCGACTACCTGGGTTCCCCGCCGGCGCCGATGATGGACCGGGCGCACGTGCTGCGCGGTGAGGCGTTCGAGCGGCTTCGCTCAGGGCATCACCGGCCGCAGGACCGTTCGGATCTGTACGTTGCCGCGGGCCGGTTGTCCGGGGTGCTGTCGTACGCGCTGCTGGACATGGGGGATGCGGAGGAGGCGATCGAGCACGCCACGGCGGCGGGCCGGTGCGCCGAGTTCGCCGGTGACGCCGAGCTGGCCGCATGGGTGGCTGGCACGAAGTCGCTGATCGCCCGGTTCCAGGGTGATTACGGGCGCGCCCTGGAGTACGTGCGAGACGGCTACCAGTGGGTGGGGCACGGGCAGGGCACCGGGGAGGCCCGGCTGCGCTGCGGTGAGGCTCAGTGCCTGGCGAACCTCGGCGACAGCCGCGCGGCGAACGGCGCGCTGGATGCTGCGGAGGAGGCTCGGGACCGTATCCGCCGGCCGGACACCCTGTCGGGGCTGTTCGGGTTCTCGCGGGCAAAGCAGTCGTACTACGCCGGATCGTCGCTGATCTGGCTGCAGGGCGGCCATGACGCGGAGCGGGCGGAGCGGGAAGCCACCTCGGCGATCGGTCTGTGGGAGGCGGGTCCGGTGGAGGAGCGGTCGCTGGATGACGAGCGGCTGGCCCACATCTACCTGGCGACGGCCCGGGTCCAACTCGATGACGTGGAGGGCGCGGCCGACGCCATCTGGCCGGTGCTGTCGTTGCCGTTGGAGGACCAGATTTCGTGGATCGTGAAGCGCGCTGATCGGCTGGCGGGGATGCTCAGTGCTCCCCGGTATGCCGGGAATCGCACGGCTGAGGAGACCGTCGAGGCGATCAACGCCTTGGCGGCGTGAGAGAGGAGTGTTCGACGTGATAAAGAGCCCGCCGTAGGAGGCGGGAGGCCGGCGGTCACCACAACCACCGACCTCCCTGTTTGGCCGCTGACCTGCGAATGTCATGTGCGGCCGTGCACAGACCACCGATTATTGGAAGGACCTGTACGTGTCGAGCCTAGCGACAACTTCGAGAACATCGAAGTTGAAGGGTCTCGGAGATGCCCGATGACCCGAAACGATCCACCTTTCGTCACCTTCACGACTGGCGCCCAGCTGCTCATCGACGAGGGCCTCGTAGAGAGCATCACGCCCGACGGACTCCGATACATCGCCCGTACGGCCGCTGACTGGCCGTTCGGAGACGGGCGCGAAAAGCATCGGTACGTCATGGTCGGGAACGCCCGCACCATGGAAACCGGGGTCTTCCTGGCCTACTTCAAGGCCGGCCCGCCACGCGGTGGCCGCGGCCCCAACAAGCCCTAAGGTCGCGTTCCCGCTGGCCGTGATCGCAGCCACGGCACCGGAAACGCAAGACGGCCCGGCAAGAGAGAGTTCGCAGCTCACTCAAACGCCAGGCCGTCCAAGCAGCACCAGCGGATGCGATCCGCTGGTCGAAGAAGCTCCAGTCACAGAGCGAGGCTTCATGCCCATGCTAGCGGCACTTCGCATCGTGCCAAGTAGCACCCTGCAATCCCACTCCCCCAGCGGGAGTGTCCGATGAGGAAACGCGTATCGCGACCTGCGCGTTTTGCAGCTGTCGACAACCAGGCGATCGACACCCTGCCGTCCATCCTTGCCATCGGGCTGCTCACCCGTCTGATCCGCGCCAAGGACGGTGACGACGTCACTGTGGAGTCGCTCAGCCAGGACTACGACGAGGGCGAGAAGGCTCTCACGAAGGCCATGCGCTTGTTGGTGGACAACGCCAACGTGGTCAAGTTCAAGATCCAGCGTGCGACGACGGAGACGGTCATCGAGGACGGCCAGGAGGTCGTCAAACGCGGCGGTTCCTGGTACACGACGTTCTCCGTGGACTCGATCCCATTCACCGCTGACGACGTAGCAGAGATGATCGAGGACATCTACGCCGACGGGAATGTGAAGTGCCACCGGGTCGAGCCGGCCTGCCTGGATCCGAGGAATCGCGCTGCGAACTCTGGATCCCGACCGACCCCGCCCAGAGGGGGTGTCGGTGCGACCTGCGGAAATGATGCAAACGTGCAGGACCGACCGACACCCCCCTCACCGGGGGTCGGTCAGGGGGGTGCTCATATAAGGAAAAAGACTTCTTCTGCGCGCGTGGAGACTGATGAGACGGAGGGTGTGCCTTCGGCACGTAGTGCCGTTGGCGTGCGTAGCACTTCTACCTCAGGTAGTAGCGAGCCGGGGGGTGGAAGCGGCTTCGCCGCGGCGGCAGAAGAAAGCTCGTCGTCGGATCAGGAAGAAGTGCAAGCTGCGGTCCCGGGTCCCCGGCAGTCGAACGGGCCTGAGCTGTCTCGAGAGCAGTTGGCAGCCGTGCGCGCCGTGGAAGCCCTGCTGCCCGCTGTACTGCGTGCGCTGCTGCCGTACCAGCAGTTCCCGAAGCGCAACCGGCCCGCAGTCCTCAACGCGCTGGAGTCCCGGACCGTGGAGCAGCTGCGGGACCGGGTGGAGCGTCGGTGGGTGGCGTACGGATACGAGCCGGCCCTACACGACGGTGCTCTGATCCATCCCATCGGTGCGGCTCTCGAGCTGATCGGCCCTTCCCGGTACTGCCCGGACCCGTCGTGTGAGGACGGCACGATGGTGGACACCGGAGCCGACTGCCGGTCCTGCCTTCAACGGCGTTATGAACGTCGGGCAGCCCGGGCGGCGGGCCAGCTCGAGAAGAGCAGTAACAAGTGGGTGAGCGGGCGGCCGTCGGAGTGTGCGATCTGCCAGGCCCCGTTCTTCGGTGCCGTTCCCGATGGTGGGGAGTGCGGGCCATGCGTGCGGGAGGCTGAGGCCGCGTTTGCGGCGCTCACCGCCCGCCTGGCGGCCCCGCACGAGTCGCAGCAGCCCGAACGGGCTCCAGAGACCGTTGGGACCGTCCAAGGTCAGTCTGAGGTCGACGAGGAGACCGTCCGCCTACGGGCCATGTACGCCCACCAGTTCGGCACCCCAGAGCAAGTTGAGGCGTATTGCACCGACGCACCGTTCTGACACCCTGGGCGCCCCGGTCCTGCGCTGGGACGCCCCTTCATCGAGGAGGACGCAGAATGGCCAACCGGCCGAAGAAGAACCGCTCTGCCCGGGACAAGAAGCTCGCCAAGCAGCGGACCATCCGTGACGCCAGGAAGCGTGAGGACCACCCGCTGTACTACCTGCAGCCGCCGTTCAGCGGCTACCAGGAATGGATTCGCGTACCCCGGCACGCCGGCGAGATGTTCGAGCACCCCGTCCGGTACGACGACAGCCTGGAGGACGGCGCCAAGGACCTCATGGACACGTTCATGAAACTCGGCCCCCGGTACAACTACCTGGTTCCCATGGCGGCTGTATACCTGGACAGCATCCTCGCCACCGGTGAAGTGCCTATCGCCATCACCGGGCGGCCCGGCCATGTCAGACTCGTTCCCCTCAAGGAGATGGCAGCCGCCGTGTCCACGCAGGAGAGCCTGGACCGGATGCGCGAGCAGTACCCGGAGGCAGGGCTGCCCGAGAAGGCAGAGCTGATGACGGACGATGCGGCCGCCTTCCACCTGCACCAGTTGCACTTCCACGGGATGCTCATCATGGACGACGACCACGTGCTGAACATGGTGGTTGAGAAGCCAGAACGCGGTAAGCCATGGGTACTCAACGGTCACCTGGAAGAAGGCGACTGCTGAGCCTTCCCATAGGCGGCGCCACGCTACGCGGCAGTTCCCGGTCCGGCTTCCCCCGGTTCCCCGAGCGGCCGGGTCAGCCCGTCCTCTGTCACCAGCCGGCGTTCCGGTGCCGTCGCGAAGTGCCCGGAGTGCCATCGGCCGTTGCGGAACTCTGCCGAGGACGTGCTGTGCAGTGACTGTCGGGGGGACGTGATCGCGTAGACAACCAGCCGCTTCCGCATTGCCATCCAATGCATTGGCCGGTACGGTTGCATGCATGGGGGCGCCGCGAATCCCGGGAAGAACCGACGGCGCCCCACGCTCCCACCCCGCAGGCATGAAGGAGGAACAGGAATGGCTGATCAGCAGACGTACCAGGTGAAGGTCGAGTTCGAGCCGACCGGCGAGACGTACAGCCGATTCGCGGTGGCCACCAGCCAGACCGCGGCGGAGCAGCAGATCGCCGAGAAGCTCCCGAACGAGCCCGGCAGCCAGCACAGCCGCGTGGTCAGCGGCTGACCACACGCATCACCGGCCCGGCCGCGCCCCCACGGCGGCCGGGCCTTCGCATGCCGTATGACGGTGGCAGCCGAGTTGAAGTGGGTGTGGGCCCGGGCTGGTTAGTCGTCTGCGGGTGTCCACGGTGGGGCTGGCACGGTGCTGTCTTGTCCGCACCACCAACATTCAAACAAATCAGGCAAACGGTACTTGTCAGACCACCATGAGGCGACCGGCTCACCCCACAGCACGCACTCGGTACCGCACCAGCCGCAGATGAACAGAAAGTTCACGGCCCTCCCCCCAGCGCGTGGCTACTCGGCAGGTTCGTCGGCCAACTCCATTGGCGGAAGCTCCCGGGACCCTTCCGACCAGTGGTTGGTCCACCCACAGGCGCCACACGCATACCGCCCGTTCACTCCGGCGATGTGGCTGCCGCAGCGCCGGCAGTCCGTTGTGGTGATCTCCTGCCCAGCCAGGAACGCAGCCGCGGCAGCCGCCCGTTCCGGGTCCAGGACGCCCTGCGTACGCTTCAGTCGCCTGCTCACGCCGTCGACCCTATCCGGACCATGACCGGGCCCGGCGCGGTGCCGGAGATCGGCCCGCAGTTCGGGCACGCCCACGATCCGTCAGATCCCTGCTGCGCGCTGGCCCCACACCGCGGACAGTTCACCAGCATCTCCCTCCACGAGCTCCCAGCTACAGCATGAGCCGCAGGCTCGGCAGGCGGTAGAGGACCAGCACCTCGAGATCCCAGCACTTCCGGCCCGCCCGTCAGTACTGGCTGGAAGACTAGCCGCCGTTGCCGGTACGCCCCCTTCTGGAGCCTGCATGGACCTCGACAAGACCCCGTCACAACTGGCGTCGGACGCTGCAGAATCCATCCGAGCGCTCAACCAACGCACTCTGAAACCCGACGCCTTCCCGCAGCCGGCCGATGTCTCCGATACCGCTGTCGGGGTCGCCGCGGTCGTGCAGCGTCTTCCCCAGGCTCTTCAGCAGCTTGAGGCCGGCTTGCGGCGCCTGGACGAGGACAACCGGATCCGGCTCGCTGACCGGCATCCAAGCGAGGTCTCCCAGGCGGACATCCTCCACGCCGTTTCCACGGCCTTGTTCGGGCTGGAGGAGGCGCGTCAGGCGCTGGGCGCGGTTGAGGAGCATCTCCGGGAGGCCACCGGGGTGCTGGGCAGTCTGGGGGCGCCTTGGCCCGAAGACGAGGACTGATCCGGTAGAGGAACGCTGGTCGATGCCCCGGTCCTGTTGGGTCCGGGGCATCTTCATACCCACCACCCCCCCTGTTCGCATTGTTCTGCCATGCGAAACGCGGTACAGTGGGCGGGCTGAAGTCCACCCGCCCCAAGCCGAGGGAACACCACGGCCGTTCGGCGGCAGGCTGGACCACACGCCCCAACCCCGGGAGCCCACCCAGATGCCCACCATCCAGGCGCCCCTCACCCGCGACGAACTCACCACCTGGCTCGCCGAGCACGCCGGCCCGCGCATCCTCGACGACCACGAGACCGTCCGGGCCCTCCTGAACGCGTTCGATCTCCTCGCCAAGGACGGCCGCAGCCTCAACAATCTGACCGGCATCGTCAACACGATCGCCTCCACGCCCAGCGACACTGGCCCGTTCACCCCCGTCAGCACCGCGGCCGCCGCCGCGGTCCTGCACGACCAGTACCGGATCACCCGCAAACCCACCGGCCGGCCGCCGGTCGACCTGCCCATGCCCGTGGTCGTGTCCCGGCACCAGTGCCCGTTCTGCCGCCGATACACCCGCGCCAGCATCACCCAGGTCCAGGACCACATGACCCGCTGCTGGCAGAACCCCGGCCTGGCCTGCTGCAAGACGTGCGTCCACCACCAGGACGGCAGCCACCCTGAAGACGACGAATCCTGCCTCCACCCCGCCGGGCCCGAGGACGGCTACCTGTTCCCGGTCCTCCACTGCCCGCTCTGGGAACTCGAAGGAGCCTGACGTGGAGCTGCCGGTCCTGCCCGGGCTGCTGGTCATCCTCGGCCTCACCACCGCGGTCGGGGCCGGAGGCTGCTTCCTCGGGTTCACAATCACCACCATCCACGCCCTCACCCGGAGACGATCGTGACCAACCCCGACCCTCGCGCCCGACAACTCGCCGAAACCATGCACCGGCTCGTCCGGGAGAAGGCCACCAAGCTCCCCGAGTGGAAGGACCTGCCGCTCTCGTTCCGGGAGCAGGCCGTCACCGAGGCCCGCCTGTGGCTGCGCGCCGTCATCGCGGCTGGCATCGCCCGAGACGCCGAGATCCCGCGCCGTCTCGACGTCGGCACCGAGTTCGTGCAGCAGGCCGACCACCCGGACCAAGCGGGCACCGCCGCCTTCGAGACAGACCTTGCCGGGCAGGCCGGATCTGCCTGCACGTTCGAGGAGGGATGCCACCGCTTCGTGCCGTGCGACCCGGGCTGCGCTGTCACCTCGGCCGAGTTGCACCGCCGTATGGCCATGGCTACCCCGGACCGGACCGCGCTCCGCGACCGCATCGCCGCCGCCGTCGACGAGGGCTTCCGCCTGTACGCCGAGTTGGAGGACACCAGCCTCGGCGGCAGCATCACCGACTCGGTACTGACCGCCGTGCAGACCACGGTGTTGTCGGTCCTCCCCGCGGCCGCCGACCGGGCTACCGTGCTCCGGGAAGCCGCCGACGCCGTGGCCGCCCTGGACCGGCGGAAACTCGGCATCGCCGCCGACACCATCCGGGACGCCTGGGAGGAAGGCCGGGACGAAGGGGCCGACGAGCTGCGCCGGTTGGCCGACGAGGCGCAGCAGACCGAGACCGAGCCGCCGGTCCACCTCGGCGACAAGGCGAACGCCGAACGCTGCCCCGCCTGCAAGGCGGAACACCGCAACCTGCCATACCCGTTCCTGTGCCCCGCCGTGCCCGGTGCTGCCGCCACCCGCGCGAAGGAGGCCTGACCGTGGCCACAACCAGCGGAGGCTTCACCGGGATCAGCCTGGCAGGCACCTGGGAATGCGGCGGCTGCGGTGCGACCGGTGACGGCTGGTACGACGAGGACAACGGCCTGACGCTGCACGACGAGAACGAGCAGCCGATGAACCCCGACGACCACGTATGCGGGGAGGCCTGATGTCCGACGCGCTCCCCGAGTTCCTCGTCAACTACCTGGCCAAGCAGGATGCCCAGCGAGTCAACGCAGTGAACGAATTCCTGGGCTCGCTCACCGAACGGGAACGCGCCCTGGTCAAGGACGCAGCCGTCATGGGCTACATCTGCGGCATGACCCACCCAAAGGGCGCCCCCTACCCGGGCGACGGATCCGCTGTGGTCCAGGTAGTCGAAGGCTGTCTGGCGCTCCCCCACCTGTATCCGGCCATCAGCACAAAGCGGGAGGCATGATGCCGAAGCGAATCCAGCGGAAGCGCATCCCAGGCTGGCGAAAGCCCGAAGGGGCCGTCTACGTCGGACGCCCAACCCGGTTCGGCAACCCCTTCACGATCGCCCCCGCCGCCTCCGAACGCGGCGGACCACTGGATATGTGGGCCGTCGAGCACCAGGGCCGCACACTCGGCCGCTGGGACGACAAGACCGCAGCCCGCGCCGAAGCCACTGATCGGTACGCCCGATGGATCCGTGAGCCGGAGCAGGCCGAGCAGCGGCGCCTGTTCCGTGCCCTCCTCCATGGCCGTGGCCTCGCCTGCTGGTGCCCGCTCCCCGAACCCGGCCAGCCCGACCACTGCCATGCTGCCGTTCTCATCGAGCTGGTCAATGCCCCGGAGGTCCGATGACGAGCCCGGACGATCCGGCGTGGCGGTGGGAGTTCCGCTGCGAGGACTTCGTGTACGCCCGCCTCGCCGACGCCCAGCAGGCCGCCGAGCGCCTCGAGCCCGGTCCCGCCCGGGACGCCGAGCTGAACCGCATCGACACCCTCTACCTCATCGCCAACCAGCACAACATCTGGGTCGACGGCCGCGGCCGATCCTCCGCCGTCTGCGTCACCTGCCCCGGAGCAGCCGGCACCCCCTGCACCACCATGCGCAATCTGGCCCGGCTCTGGCGCACCCACCCCCGGTACGTGCCCGCCTGGAACGAGACCATCGACGACCCGAAAGCCCGCGGCCTCATGTACCGGGACTACACGCGGCGCATCACCATCTACCAGGAACGCGAAGCCGAGTTCGACACCTTCTACACCCGCTTCGACCTGGAGAAGGTCGACGGCGGGGAACGCTGGCGGTGCAAGACCTGCGGCGCCCACGGGGAGACGTGGAAGCCGATTCCTGGCCTCCCCAGTTCCTACGACTACCCGCACGCCATGGGGACCGCCGCCCACCAACACCCCACCTGCACACCCGAACCCGAGAGGACCAGCGCGTGAAAACCGAAGCCCGCACTCTGCTTCTGGACCTGATCGGTGCCGCTGACGCCCGCTGGCGCGGCACCACGCCCGAGGCCGCGGTCGACGCCGCTATCCACGAGGCGATCCTCAACCAGCCGTCCCTGCGCACCTGCCTGGTACCCAGCTGCATGCGCCAGTACGACGCCCTGTCCTGCATGGCCGGCGACCCTCCCCCACGCCCCGAATGGTCCGGCCAGGGCTGGGCCACCCTCGGTTCCGGCAGTATCTTCCCCGCAGGCGGCCACATCTGCCCCGACCACCGCCAACTGGTCACCGACCACTTCCCCCGCCGTCTCAAGCTCCCCAGCGACCGGTGGAGTGTCGACTGCGCCTGCGGCTGGAATCCCGTACCGCAGACCTGGCACGGCGTCCTTCGCGCCCTGTGGGAACAGCACCTCCTCACCGAGACGGGCAAACTGCCGCCCGCACCCCCGCTGACCGACCCCGAACACCGCATCCCCCTCGCCGAGCACACCGACGCCACCCTCGCCGAGCTGTACGACCGGCTGTGGGACGCCGAAGCCGACCGCGAAGACGTCCGCGAAGTCGCCCGCGCCTGCGCCATCAACTACACCGTCGCCGTCCCCGCCCTCCTCGGCGTAAAGACCGCCCTCGAGGCCCTCCGCACCCGCATCACCCTCGACTCCCGCGACTGGGCCGCCGACAGGCTCGACGCCCTCCTCTACGCCGTCCTCGTCGGCTGGAACTGCGAGAACACCGACGAAGGCCACATCCACAAGGACATCGGCTGCTCCGGCGACCAGGGCCTGTGGGACATCGCGAAGAAGCACGACATCCCCACCGACCAGACCATCCAGGCCGGCCAGCACCGCTGGTGGGTGGCCAACGCCATCCGAGCGGCCAAGCAGATTGAGGAGGCCAACCCGGCATGAGCAGCGACCACGTCATCAGCGCGCAGGCCCTCGAGGACAGCAGCATTACCGCTGCTGCTGTCCAGCGGAACGACATCACCATCATGGCCAGCCACGGCCGGCCGCTCATCACCATTCGCCCCGACGGCACCCTGGAGCTCGGCGACGACTACCAGCCCGACGAAGCCGCCCGCGCGTTCTGGGACGCCGTGCGGCGACTCGCCCCCGACCCCATGACTCGGGAGTTCGGTGCCCCGCTCAAGGACCGCATCAACGCCGAACTCGCCGCCGGCCAGCGTGCGCAGAAGCAGGTGGAGCGCCTGGACCAGATGGCCTCCGCGTGGAAGGAACGCCTCCCGGAGGCCATCAACCGGGACACCGCCGTCGGCGCCGTCCACCAGATCACCCGACCGGACGGTAACCTCACCCCGGGAGACCCCCGGCAGTCCGCCTACGACGCCGTGTTCGCCTACATCCGCCAGCAGCCGGTCGACTTCCTGCCCACCACCGTCGTCGAACGCAACGCCATCCTCTGGCACGCCGTGCACGCCGCCCTCGACGCGGTAGGCATCCCCCGCAAGGACGATGGCCAGTGACCGAGCCGACCAGGGAAGAACTCCTCGCGCGCGTCGCCCACCTCGAGGCGGCGCTCGCCGCCACCCCGTACATGCCCGAGCTCCCTGCTGAGCACGACGGCGAACCGATCACCTGGCGGCCCTGGGAAGAGGCGCCCGTCATCCTGTGCGCCCACGCCGGCGACCTCAACGCCTGCTGGGCCTGCGCCCACCCGGGCCCGTCTCTCCTCGCCTTCGGACTAGCCGGTCCCGGTGAGCCCCGTATCAGGTTCAACGCGCACCGGTGCCCGTCCTGTCAGGAGATGCGCGTCTACGCGGAGTTGGCGGAGGTGGCGTACAGCCCGCCGCGGACCGTCGTCCGCACACCCAGCAGCGGCCAGTGACCGACGGAGCCCTGTACGCGCGCCTGGACGGCCTGCAGGCGGCTCTCTCCCGGCCCACACCGGCCCCGCTGGACGGGCAGGAGACCATCGACCTGGACGACGACCAGGAGCCCCCTGACGGGCCTACCCAGCCGGCCCTGTGGTGACATCCGCCGCGGGGTCGGTGTCGTCCACCAGCCGGTCCGGAGACGACCCGTACTGATACGTCAGCTCAGCCAGAGTCCGCACCCCCCACAACTCCTTCAGGACCGCGATCTCCCCCTGCAGCTTCCGCCGGGAAACACCCATCTTCCGCGCCGTCACGTCCTGGGACTCACCCCCGCACAGGTAGCGCAGGATGCCCCGCTGCCGCCGGTCCGTACGCACACCGTCCCCGGCCGTGCCCGCGTTCCGCACGTCGCTTCTCCGCGACGGCCGCAGCTCCCCCGTCCACGGCTGGGCACGCCGCCAGTTCGCGTCGAACATCCGCGCCAGGACTGTCACCACCGCCGGGTCGGTCACCAGCCACGCCGCGTTTTCCGGTCCGCCCTCCACGATGTGATCGGACAGGACCGCGGTCTCCCGGTCCACGATCACCATCCGTTCGAAATCCGCGACCAGCGTCCGGTACTGGGCGGGCCGGCCGCCCGTACGTGTCGACATCGTCCGCGCGTACTCGGCGGTCAGCGCGTGGTCGCGGACGGTGTCCCGGTAGATCGTCCGCAGTTCCACGCCCCGGTCCAGGGCAGCACCGTCCCGGGTTATCGCCGTCTTGAGGACTTCCCGTTTACGGGGGCCGCCCGGCTGCGCGGCCAGGATCTCCCTGCGGGCGTCACCGATCACATCCTGCAGACGGCGGTTCACGGTGTCCTGGTCGGCGAGGTACACGCTGGAGGTCCCGGCCCGGAGCTGGCCCTGCCGGTACTCGCGGATCATGTCCCGGGAGAGTTCCGGCATCGTCGACACGAGGGCGATATGCCGGGATGCTGCCGCGAGTTCACGGGACACCATGTCTCGCAGGACCTGCTGCGGGTCTCGGGCGACGGGGGGTTCTTCATCGCTGATGAAGCCCCAAGTCACCAATTCCTGACGGGAATTCGGGTCGGAGGCTTGCAGGGTGGCGGCGAGTGCCCAATCCTGTCCGGAGATTGCCCCATACAACTTTTGGGCTTGTTCGGACAATTCGGCTGCTCTGTGATCCCCACCGAAAACCATGGCCAACGCTTCACTCCCCCGAACCCGCACACGTGATCATCTGCGGGTTTGCGCACTGCACACACCCGCACGAAGAAACGATTGAGAACGCACCGAGCCTACGGCACATTCATTCACGGGCGTCCCCCGACGCTCGTACACCAGGTCCTCCCCCACGCCACAACGTGCATCTGCCAGGTACCAACGTTCGGCGCAGGGGAAATCGCAGCGGACCCAGTACACGAGAATCGGGCCAGACGCCCCATTTTCATGCCCCACAACCACCCGAAACAGAAAGGAACACCCTGTGAAGAGGCGAATCACCCGCGCCATCACCGCACTGGCCATCGCCACCCTCGCCGCCACCGGCACCATCATCGCCACCGAACTCACACCCGCCACGCCAGCGGACACCGGCTGGGGCGCACCAGCCACCACCCCCGCCGACACCGGCTGGGGAAACCCGCCCACCGACATCGTCCAGGGCGACACCGGCTGGGGCTAGACCCCCGCCAGCAGCCCGGCAGCCGTGCCCCCAGCACGCTGCCGGGCCCAGAAGAACCCGAGGGAACGCCCGGCCGAAACGGCGAGACCGTAGGGGTATGGCCCCCACCGAAAAGCAACCCCTGACCGTCTTCGACCTGTTCGACCAGCCGCTGTCCGAAGGAGACAAGATCGCCTTCACCAGCAAGGACAACGACGCCCACTACATCGGCACCATCATGCTGATCGGACGCGACGGATCAGCGCGAGAGCAGATCGTGGTGCAGTCTGGGCATCTGGTCATCCTCCAAGGACGGCTTGTACCAGTGACCGGCTCCCGTCCCGAGCACATCCGGTTCAACCAGGTCGTCCGAAGGCCTGCAGAGGGGGCAGGCGCCTGATGACCACCGACACGCCCCCGCCCCTGGCCGTCGACTACAGCGGCCGGCCCCTCACCGAAGGCGACACCGTCGCCTTCATCCACACCGACCCCATCGGCCTGCGCGAAGGCACGATCCGCATCGTCGGCCCCAATGATGTATGCATCGACACCGGCGACCACCTCGTCACCTTCCCCGCCGCCACACACCCCCTCCTGGGACCAGCCTTCCGACCCCTCGGCGGCACAGTGAAGCCCCGGCCAGTCCCCGAAGGCGTCCAGCAATACCCGGCCATCGCCCTCCAACCGCCCGCAGACGGCGCCTGATGGGGCCCGTACTCAGCCTGTGGCGCAAGCTGCTGCGCCAGCGTCCACCAGAGCCCGAGCCGCCCGCACCGCGCGCGGACGCGGACCGAATCGCCGTCCTGGAGCACGATCTCCTTGGCGTCATCCCGGAGCCTGGCACGCGGGCCGCACGCGCCGTCGCGTTGTCGAAGCCTGTCGACCAGAACGCATGCCCACACGACGAGGTCATCGAGACGCCCGAGTTCGGGCAACCGCGAATGCTCGGGATCTGCCGACACTGTGGGGCCGGCATGGTGCAGAACGACCAACGCGAATGGGAGCGCCCCTGACGGCGTAGAGCGGGGGGAACGTGGCGTGATTTCGTGCCCAGACTGAAGGGCATGCCCACCCACAAACCAGCACGAATCCGCCGCACCCTCCTCGCCGTCGCGGCCGCTCTGATCACCGTCATCGCGCTGCTCATGGCGGGCGCCACAGACGCCCACGCCGCCACCGCGCCCGTGTACAAGGGCACCGGCTGGAAGGCCGAGACCAGCCTCGGCATCTACAGCCTCTCCCCCGACCCGTACACCATCGTCTTCGCCGACACCACCGCCCGGTCGAAGCTGGCGAAGTACTTCACGGGGCCGACCGCGCAGGTCACCACCGCGGTCGGTGTCCCCATAACCGTCACCACCCTCATCGACACCACCCCGGTCGGTACCTGCCCGGCCCGGCACCGGATCGTCGTCCACTACACCTACCGGCCCAACACCACCAAGGGCATGAGCCGCACGGACCCCTGCCACGCCAGCAGCAACGGCAGCGCGTGGGGCGGCCACATCCGCATGGACTCCGAGTACTGGACATCCAGCACCTGGTTCTCGAAGACCGCGTCGCTGAACGAGGCGTGGCGGAAGGATGCGGTCACCCACGAGCTCGGGCACGTCCTCGGCCTGGACCACCCGAACCTGGACCTGAACAAGGACGGCGTGGTGGCGAGTCAGGAGTGCGTGAAATCAGCGGCGGGTCGGAAGCCGGTCATGTGCTCGAAGAGCCGTGGGCAGCCGACGGTCGCGGACGGCGGGAAGTTCACCACCGAGTACGACCTGCCCGGCCTGAAGCAGCTGCTCGCGAACTACACGCTGCGGCAGACCTGACCTGGTGCCGGTCGGGTTGTCAGTGCTGCGTGGCAGGCTGGTTCCCAGTGCAACGCCCGTCCCCTTCTCGACGGTGGGGGACGGGCCCACCAGTTGCCGCCCGTCCCGTAATCCCCCGTCGGGACGGGCGGTTGCACAAAGCACGAAAGCGGCCCACCAGTCCGAAGACCAGCGGGCCGCAACGGGTGCCCCCCTCATGTGGGACCGCCACCATACGCCTCACCCCACAGCGGGCGAAAGAACCTGACCCAGCCTCGCCACCACCGCCGCGGCACGCCCCGGGTCGATCCCGCTCGGCGCCGACGCCAGGGTCGGCACCAGCCAGTCCGGGCCCAGCACATGCACCACCCCGGGCCAGTCCGGCGCCCGCACCTCCAGCCGGCCGCCCTCGATCCGGGAGCCGTGGATGACGAGGAGCGGCCACACCACCACCCCCGGCATGCCGAGCGCCGTCTGGAGACGGGCCGCATACCGGGCAACGGCCTCGATCTTGTCGTGCCGGTCCTCCTCCCCGCACCACACCCGGCCGCCGCGGTCGTGCGTCGGCCGTCGGGCGTGCCAGCGTTTCGAGTCCAGCACCACCACCGCCGTCCCACACGGAGACGCCAGCACGTGGTCCAGGTCGTGCCGCCGGCCCGGTAGGCGGCAGCCGTGCCACACGGTCCAACCGGCCGGTAATCGGGCCAGCAGCGCCGCAGTCTGCCGCTCCCCCACCGCACCGTGCGCGGCCCGGGCAGCCAGCGCATCGGCACGCCGGGCCGCCGGGTTCAGGCCAGCCCACGCGAGTACCTTCCGGCGTACGCCCTTCCTGGCCCGCTTCCGCTCAGCCTCAGCCCACCGCAGCGGCGACTCCCCCGCGTTCACCCCTCCACCTCCCCTATGACAAGGCGCATGCCGCAGCAGCGCAGGATCCGCGCCGCCCACCACAAGGTCAGCTTCGTGTGGCCCACCAGCATCTGGTTCAGATGCCGTGCACTGACCTGCAGTTCGCGGGCTACGGAGGCCTGCGAACGGCCCGACTTCTCGAGCGCGGCCCGCACCTGGACGCGCAGGGCGGTCGTGAGGAGCTCGGCATCGTCCTTCGGCCGGGTGGCCGGCACCATGCTCGCGTCCACCACGGCCATGCGGACGCACTGCGGGCCCTTCACCCACTGCCGGACGTCCACCGTCGACACCATCGCTCCCTGCGACGGTTCCATCTCCGCGGACTCCACGATCGTGCACATCTCCTCGACGTACCCGACCGCATCGAGGGCGTAGTAGAGGTCGGCGGACAGCCGGTCCACCTCGGCCCGGGCCTCCTGCGCCGTCAAATCGGACGACTCCTGGA
This sequence comes from Streptomyces sp. NPDC008092, assembly GCF_042957285.1. NCBI lineage: Bacteria > Bacillati > Actinomycetota > Actinomycetes > Kitasatosporales > Streptomycetaceae > Streptomyces > Streptomyces sp. NPDC008092. Next base: position 37,081 of record NZ_JBIBHY010000026.1, on the reverse strand, counting down.
TCTCCCTGCGGAGTCGGTTCCGTTCGCCTATGAGCTTCCGGTTCTCGGTGGCGTACCCGTCGCGGCAGGTCTGCCAGTACCGGACCATCGCATCCCGCTCCGCCCAGTCCGGGCGGAGGATCTCGAGGACGTCCTCCGCCGTACCTGGGTAGTCGTGCAGGGCCTTCCGCAGTCGTTCTTCGATGTCGTTCATGCCGCCTTCCTGTGGTTGGTGGAGCGGGCGCGTGCTGCCGTCAGTACGGTCAGCAGAAGCGCGGGAACCAGCGCGGCCAGAACGAACGCCCACACGGGCATGATCTGGCCGAGGATCAGCCGCCAGAACAGGGCGTTCAGGCCTCCGGCGGCGGCGCCTGCGATGCCTGCTTCGGTGACTGACATGCGGGCGTGGGTGTTTTTCATGGGGACCTCTCGGTCGGTGATCGGTCTTACCCGCCGATGACGGTGTCTAAGATGTCCGGTTTTCCCGGCCGCCTGCGGGCCTACGGCAGTCGTAGTTGGCGCCCTCCGGAACCAGCACCTGCTCCAGAGAGATCAGGCCCAGCCGCAACGCCACCGCGACCGCCTGCGCCCGGTCTCGCACCCGCAGCTTCCGCAGCAGCGACTGCATGTGGGTCTTCACCGATTCCTCGCTGATGTCCAACTGCCGGCCAATCGCCCGGTTCGTGTTGCCGTTCGCGGCCAGCAGCAGGATCTGGATCTGCCGGCCGGTGACCCCAGTGCGTGGTTGGGCTTCCAGCGTCTTCGGGTAGTCCCGGATGGGTCCCAGGGAGCGGATGAGCCCGCCGCGGAAGGACGACGGGCCCACCTGAACCGGGGCCGTCACGAGACGCCCCCGTACGGCTGCAGGACCGCGTCACCGGGCACGTACAGCGGATGCCTCGGCTGCCCCGTGGACGTCGTCCCCAGGCACGACAGGGCCACACGGCGCGCTGTCAGCGCCTCGGTGACCTGCTGGCCACGCCCGTGCTGCACACCTGCCGCACCCCACGCGCACACCACGGTGCTGCTCATGCTGGTGGCCTGCCGTATGAACACGTCGTTGTACCGGCCCACCGGATCCTCGTGACGGAGGAGTACCCGCGGGTCGGTGGAGCGGACGGCGAACAGGTTGACGACGACGATCCCGCCCGCACCCTCACGCCGTGCGAACCCGTTCCCGCCGGCCAGCCTGCGGACGGTGGCGTCCTCCACGAACGCGTCCGCGGTGCTGGGGTTGAGCATCACCCACACCATCGGCGCTCGGGCCGGGTCCCAGATCCGGGTGAGGAGGTAGCGGTAGGTGCGGGACTCGTCGAACACGGCCGCCGCGGTCCCACCGGCGAGGTCCTGCCTGTGGTCAACGACGATGTCCAGGTCCATGCCAGTCGGCATCATCTCGAGAACGGTCACTGTCGGCTCCTCGGAGGTCATGTGAACAGCGCCGGGGTTATCGGCTTGGTCAGGCGGATCCGGCACAGGTCGGCGTAGGGCTCGTGCTGTTCGATGCCGATCGCGTGGAAGCCTTCGGTGACGCAGGCCTCCAACGTGGTTCCGGATCCGGCGAACGGGTCGAGGACGATGCCGCCGGGCGGGGTGACGAGGCGAACCAGCCAGCGCATGAGAGCGAGCGGCTTGACGGTGGTGTGCGCGGTGCCGTCGGCGAGCCGAGGACGCTCGGACGCTGGGGCCTTGGCTTCGTAGCGGAAGACGGGGAAGAACCGGGAGGCGCCCCCCTGGTCGCCGAGGCCGCCGATGTTGGCGCCTGCCGACTGGCCGTAGGTGCCGTACACCGACTGTCCGGGACGGCCGCTTGCGGTTCCGGATCCGCCCGAGGATTTGGTGATGCCGCTCTGGCGATCCATCTCGGCGACTGGGCAGCCGGGCTGGCATGCCCCGCCGTCGATGCACTCGGGTCCGTGGCCAAGGAGGATGTTCGTGGGCCAGCGACCAGCCGCGTGTGCCGAGTCCTCGCGGGCGCCGGTCCATTCGCCGTAGGCGTCGCCGTTGCGGTTCGAGTTGAGGCCGACGACAGGCGCGCACTTGTCGCGGTAGTCCTGCCCGGTCTCGGTCCGGCAGCCGTCGACGTTGAGCGCGCCGGTGCCGTGTTCCAGGACGTTGGCGGCGGTGGTGTTGAAGCCGGTGGTCTTGCGGGCGAGGACGATCGGTTCGTGTGCGGGCTTGAGGGCGGTGTTCCAGCCCTGCCACTGGTGTGCGGCTTCGGAGGCCGGAGCGGTGATGGGGATGGTTCCGTCCGCTGCGCGGCCAGTTGTTCCACTCAGGAAGATGCTCGTGCCGCCGTTGTGGAGGCCAGAGTGTCGGCGTCCAATCACTTCGCGCTGTGCCCAGGCCTCGCCGAGCGTGCCTCGGCGTGCGTTGAGTTCGGCGACCAGCGGTCGGATCGCGGTGTCGTCGAAGCCGAGGGTTTCCTTGAGGCGGTCCCATTGCTCGGGTGTCGGGACGGAGGCGGCTTTGCTGGCAGTCGCGGTCCAGTGGCTGGCCATGCCGTTGAAGCCGAACAGGTCATCGATCTGCTTGGTGGTCCACCCGACGGTGTCGCGGGCGGCCTTGAGCCATGCGGTGACGCGGAGGATGTCGTCCCGGTCGTTGCGGTGCCGGTCGATGGACTTGGCGATGTCCTGGCCCTTGGGGAACCCGGTGCCGTAGACCCAGTGCAGGCTGTCGCGGATTTCGAATCCGGCGTCTTCGATGGCGACGGTCATGCGGTGGTAGGTGCGGGTGGCGCCGAAGGCCAACAGGTGGCCGCCGGGCTTGAGGATGCGCCAGCACTGCTGCCACATGTCGACGCTGTAGGCGATGCCGGAGGCATCCCAGGTCTTGCCCATGAAGCCGAGTTCGTAGGGCGGGTCAGTGACGATCGCGTCGACGGACGCGTCGGGGATGGTGGGTAGGACGTTGAGGCAGTCGCCGAGGTGCAGGGTCACCTGCTCGTCTCGGTAGTACGGCGGCTCGGTCATGGTGTGGTGTTCTCCTTGCGTCGTCGGGTGTTCGGCAGCCGGCCGGCACGCCAGCGCCGGAATGCCTTCGGGACGGTCTGGACGGGTGCTGGCGGCCCTGGTTCGGTGTCGGGGGTCCACAGCTCCAGCCACACGCCGTTCGACTGCCACACCGCAGCCACACGGCCCGGGACCTGGTAGTCGAGCTGAGCGCGCTGGAAGTCACCGCAGACACCGGCGATGTGACTGGTGGCCGCAAAGTCCCGGACAGCGGTGACGGCGTCGGACCCGGATACGGGAGCGGACAGGATCAGACCGGTGTCGGTGGTCCTCGCCTCCCAGTTGCCGAGGCGGGCGGTCAGGTTGAGTGCTTTCAGGGTGAACGTCCACGCTTCGCGGGTGGCGGTCTTCTCCGCGGTGACGGTGTCGTCGAGTCTGGTCATGAGCCTTCTCAGTGCCGGGAGGGAGTGGGTTGGTCAGGCGGCTTGCTTGCGTGCTGCAGCTCGTTGTCGACGGCGGAGGTTCGCAACGGCGGACTCGCCCTTGCCGACGGTTCCTCGCGTGGCTCCGGCACGCCGGTCGCAGCCCCAGTGCGCCGACGGAATCTCGCCCTCGTGCCACAGCTCCCTGAACGCGCCACGCGCCCGGCCGAGCAGCGACCTGAACGTCTGGTCGGCGATCCCGAGGACGCGCGCCGCCTCCGGGTAGTCGCCTGCTGCCGCGAGCGCGGCGAACGCCTCCCGCTGCCGTGGCGTCAGGGCAGCGAGGATCTGGTCCAGGGCCGCGCGCTCGACGATGGCCGCCTCGGGGCTCGGGACAGCCGTCCGGCCCAGTCCCAGTACATGGCGTACTTCTGACCGTTGTTGCTGCTGTCGCGGCGTGCACCACGGTGGCGCATCGTGTCGCGGACGTCGTCGTGGAGGGCTTGGCGGCCAGCCTCCAGTAGATCCCTGCGGGCGGGTTGTTCGTCGACGGTGCAGAGGTGTTCGACGATGCCGTGCCAGGCGGCTGCGTGGAGGTCGTCTCGGTCGCCGGCGGGCCACCAGGTGCGGTTGTTCATGACGACGGAACGGGCCAGGGCGTCGAGGTCGCGCAACGTGTAGCCGTGGGCGACGACGGGTGATGCAGTCATGCGTCGCTCCCGGTGAGGTGTGGGCGCAGGGCGGCGCGGACGTCGTCGAGGGAGCCGTAGGCGCGGGGTGTGGTGCTGTCGGGGTAGGTGTGGGAGCGGGCGGTGGCGATCGCGGCGGCGACGTCGATTTCGTCCTTGGGGACGATCAGGATGTTCCGGAGGCCGAGCATCGTGGCGAGGGGCTGCGGGTGGGGGACGTTGTGGCCATCGCTGGGGTAGCGGTCGTCGCGAACTGCCTTGGCGCGGCCGTCTCGGGTGACGGAGCAGACGGTCATGACGGTGTACTCGGTGGTTTCCGTGCGGCCGGTGCTGCTGTGGTCGATCCGGGTGCGTTCGATGACGGCGAGGTCGCCGCGGCGGGTGGTCACGGTGGCAGGGGCCTTTCGTCGGTGCGGGAAGGTGGTTCAGGCGGCCGGGTCGGCACGGATCTGGTAGGCGTCGGGGTGGTAGCCGAAGTCGGCCCACTGGGCGGCGTGGTCGGCGGCCAGGTTCTTCAGGTCGGTGCGGGCCTGCGCCTCGGTGTCGGGTGCCGTGGTGCGCAGGGCGCCGGGAACGGAGTAGCCGTCGGGGTCGACGAGACGCAGCGTGGGCATGAGAGGTCCCCTGGGAGATGGGTGGGGTGGGACTGAATACCCGCATCGTACCGCTTCACGCATGGTCGGACAATGCATCACAGGGTGCGGGAATGAGAAAGGGGCCCGGCCCGAAGGCCAGACCCCTCACCCCAACACCCGCATCAAAACGGCGGATCCTCGCCACCACCCCACCCGCCGGCCTGCCCCTGCGCCGCCGGCGACGCACCCCACGGATCATCCATACCCTCACGCGACGACGCCTGCCGCGCCTCCTGATACGCCTGCCGGCCACCACCCGAACCAGCCTTCGTTACCTGCGCGGTGGCGTACCGCAGTGACGGACCGATCGCATCCAGCAGCAACGACGGACCCGACCGCTTCTCCCCCTCCCTGGTCGTCCACTGATCCGTCTTCAGCCGACCCGCCACCACCACCTCCATCCCCTTCTCTAGGGACTCGGCGATTCTCTCCGCGTGCTGGTCGAAGGCCTTCCCGTCGATGTAGAAGGTGTCGCCGTCGACCCAGTTCCCCGAGTCGTCCTTGCGGCGGGCGTTGAACGCCAGACGTACGCGCACGACGGCTTTGCCGGCTCCGGAGAAACGCAGCTCCGGCGTGTCGATGAGTCGTGCGGTCCCGTTCAGTGTCGGCAGGCTCATGCCGCTTCTCCCATCTCGTTCTGGTTCAGGGTCCTTGTGGTCATCTGCCGGTACGCAAGGCGAACCGACTCCCGATTGATACCGATCTCCGCAGCGATCTTCCGAAGGGGAACGCCCTCGCCCTGCATCCGGAGGATCTTCCGGCCGGCCGCCGCAACAACTTCGTCCACCCGTAGACCGACGCCCGACTCCACGTGCACGCGCATCTCCTCGGCCTGCAATCGAGCCATCCCATCCTGGCCATCCTGCGACAACCGAAGTACCGCCTCGTCACGATGCCTCAGGATCTTCAGGCAGGCACTCACCACGCTCTGCGTCGACTCCAGCACCGTCGCTATCTCGGACTGGGACAGTCCCCGCCGCTCCAGGGACCGCAAGCACTCCTTCGACGTAACAAGGAGCTCCTCGATCGCAGACAGCCTCTTGCTCCGCACGACACCCTTCGCTGCGGGCACCAGCATCATGTACGCGTAGTACACCGCAGACCGCGTAGCACCGAGCTCCTCAGCCACCCGGGCCACGCTCATCTGCCAGTCCACCAGACACGTCAGCACGTACTGACCGTGCTGCACAGCCAACTGCCGCGGGGTCGGCTTACCGGCCCGCCGCTTCAGCCCGCCCTGCACTGAGACACGCTCTTCCGGCGTCAGGCCCCCACAGATCGCGTCCCGGTCCTGATGCTGAATCGCATCCCTCAGGCACGCCTCCCTGACCGGACAACCCGAGCAGATCTGCTTGGCCATCGCGATCTGCTCGTCCGTGGTGTCTTCGTCGGGGAAGAACAGATCCGGGTCAGCAGTCGCGCAGGCAGCGTCGGCGCTCCACCTGACAGCGGCCATGGTGCTCACACCGCCACCCCTTCAGCCTCAGCAGCCAGGCGGGCGAGGACCTTCTTGATGGTCTGCGGGTTCGTCTTCAACACCCGCGCGATCCGCCCCACCCGAACACCCTGCCGGGCCAGGTCCTCCACATCACCCCGACGCGTCGCGAGGATCCCCTCCACCGCGTTCGGGTAGTCCGGCCAGTACTGCGACTCCTTCACCACTCGGCTCCCGGACACCCTGAGGCGGTCCGGGTCGATGGTGCCGGCCCGCTTGAGGATGCGGCGCTCCATCTCGGTCGTTCCGCCCCACACGCCGTGCTGCTGCCTGGTGTCGAGCGCCCAGGCAAGGCACTGCTCGCGGGCCGGGCACCAGCCGCAGATCTTCTTTGCCTGCTCGGTCTGGGCGGTGGTGTCGGGGAAGAACAGGTGGGCGGTGTCCCGGGTGCAGAGGGCGGTGGCGTGCCAATCAGCGTTGGGCGCGTCCGGTGTTATGGGGCGGCGGGTGGCGGCGGTCATGCGGTGGCTCCGGGAAGGGTCGGCCAGGTCGCCTTGTCGAGGGCGGCCCGGTGGGTCTTGGGCATGTCGGTGATCGGGTGTCCGAGCCAGTCGCGGCCAGCGGCCATCAACGTGACGGCGTCGGCGGCGTTGTCGTTGCCTTCGGTGGCCCAGTCGGGGAAGCGGCGGGCGACGGCGTCGACGACGGCTCCCTTGGGGGCGGTGCCCTTGCCGGTGGCGTAGAGGGCGCGGGCGTTGGGGGTGAGGAGGCCGACGGGGATGTAGCTGCTCATGAGGTAGTGGTAGGTCTCCCACCAGAACCAGCCGCGTTCGTGGGCGCCGCCACCGCTGCGGGAGGGTGCGGGGAGTTCCATGACGGCGAGGTCGGGGCAGCCGATGGCTTTGCGGACCTGGGCGTGGAGGTCGCGCATGGCGGTGAGGCGTTCGGCGTGTGGGAGTTGGGTGATGCCGGGGTCTTTGGCGCGTGCGCGTTTGTAGCCGATGACTTCGCACCAGCCGTTGCTGGAGGCGATGCCCGTTCCGGTCAACGAGGGGTCGATGCCGATGACGACGGGGCGGCCCAGGCCGGAGCCAGTGGGCGGGGTCTCGGGGGCGGTCATGGTCACTGCGCCACCGCCGGGAAGGCGTCGTGGGTGCGGCCGTCGAGTTCGCGGCCGGCGGACTTCTTGCCGAGGCGGTACATGCCGGTGAGGTGGGCGCGGTCGTGGCCGCCGCGGATGGCTTCGACGTAGCGGGGGCCGTCGGGGTAGGAGAGGTCGCCGGGCTGGTAGACAGTCCCGTCGTTCGCAACGGTGATGCCGTGGCCGCGGGGGGTGTTGAGGAGGCGTCCCTGGTCGTCCAGGGGAGCGTCGACGCCCCAGGTACCCCACTGCTTGAACAGGAACGGGATGGATGCGGCGGCGCACTGGTTGCGGAGGGTTCGGGCCCAGTCGGGGTGCATGGGGCGCGCCTTGGGGCCGCTCTCGCCGCCCGCGATCACCCAGGAGATAGACGGCTCGTCTCGCCGGTAGGGGTCGGAGCCGATCCAGTGGTCGGCCAGTGTGACGGGTCCGACAAGGGGTTCGCAGGAGAGGAACCGAACCGCTGCCGGGGTGTTGAGGAGAGCGGGTATACGGAGGTCGGCCCACTGCTGGTTCTCCACGGACACGCCCAACCACACGTTGGGGAGAGGCCAGCCCGCCTTGGGGAGCGGCCACGAACGGCGGGTCAGCTTCGGGTCGGCGAACGGCGGGAAGTGCAGCAGCTCGTAGTCGACCTGCTTCTCGAACTCCGGGTTGCCGACCAGGGATCGCATGCGAGCGTGGCGCTTCGTGAGGACCTGGTAGGAGTGCTGCGGAGTGAGCGCCATGACGGCGAATACCTTGGCGATGAACTCGTCGGGGACGTTCTTGTGGAAGAGGTCGGAGAGGGAGTTCACGAAGACCTTGCGGCCGGTCTTCCAGCGCAGGGGTTCGGTCAACCGGTGGTTGAGGAGGTTGACCTGGCCGCTCCAGTCGACACCGTGGTCGGTGTGCTGGGTGGTGCCGGCGAAGGCGGTGGCGATGGACGGGTGCGGGTTGGATTCGCGGATGCGGGCGGTGCTGATCGCATAGCAGGAGTCGCATCCGGGGCTGACGCGGTCGCAGCCGATGATGGGTGACCATGTCTTGTCGGCCCATTCGATGCTGGTGTCGGTGGCCACTACTTCTCCGGGGTGGGTAGGTGGAGGTCTTGGGCGAGGCCCTGACGGACGTCCAGGGGGATGGTCTGGTTGTTGATGAAGCGGGCGATGGTTTGCATCCGACCGCGGAGTTGCTGGAGTTCGGTCTCCGCCAGTGCGAGGAGGTCCGGGCGACGGCCGCGGAGCTGGCCGGCAAGCGCGTCGATGTAGCCGGGTGTGTGCTCAGTCATCGGCGTGCTCGTATCCGCGGACGGGGTGGCCGACCATCTGGAGGGCCCGCGTGAGTTGGTCGACGTGGACGTCTTCGCCGTCCTTGACCTGGTCGACCCAGTGCTCGATGACGTGCATGACGGCGCCGAGGTTCTCCTCGGCGCGCAGCCGGAACTCGTGCGGGGTGGGCTTGTAACGGCGCTGGAGGGTCAAGGTGTAGGCGTCGGCCGGGTTGCTGCCATCCTGGAGATCCATCGACAGCCTGGGGGCGGTCTCGAACGGGATCTCGGCGTAGTTCTCGGCTCCGGAATCGTCGAGAACGGCGCGCATGGATGCGACGTACAGCTCCAGGAACCAGTGGGCTTCAGCGAGTTCAATGGTGACGACACCGTCCTTGACAGTCATTGCCTTGAACATGGTGCCGTCGGCGAGGATCTCCGCAGCGAGGTCGCCGAGGCCGTCCATGGCGTGGTCGGCGGCCTTGGTGAAGTCGGGGCGGCGGCCGGTGCGGCGCCATTCGGTCCAGGAGGCGGCGAGGGCGTTCTGGATGGCGGTGTGGGCTTGCTTCCAGCGGCGGTCGCGTTGCTCCTGGGTGAGTTCGGTGGTCACGGCTGGGGGTGCTCCTTGGCCTGGTCGGTGGCGCGGGCGGCGAGGCCGGCGGCGATGTCGTCGCGGGACATGGGCTGGGTTTCGGCGGTGGCGGATCGGGCGCGGGTGAGGGCGTCGCCGAGGGCGCGCACGGCCGGCTTCGGGGAGGTCTCGGTGTCCGGGGTGGGGATGGTGCAGCCGTCGCACTGGGCGGTGAGGAGCCGGGCGCGGTGGAGTTCCTGCGCGGTGTGGATGGTGTAGAGGTGGATCGCGCCGTGGGGGCAGGCGATGGCGGCCCGGAAGGTGGGGGTTTGGTCGGTGGTGGCGTGGGCCGGGGTGTGGGTGAGGACGGTGTCGTCGGCGAGGTGGGCGACGGGTCCGTGCCAGGCGGAGACGGGGACGCGGAGGGCGGCTTTGGCTGCGGCGAGGGCGGCGCGTATGGCGGCTTGTTCGGTGACGCCCATGGGGCCGACGAACACCTTGCGGCGTACGAGCACGGGCGGGCGGACGTTGACGACGGTGTCCGTGTTGACCGGCGGGGTGTTGGGCAGGGCCTTCTTCGCGGCGGGCTTGCGGGCCGGGGTCGTCTTCTTCGCTGCTGTGGCCGTCTTCTTGGCGGTGGTCTTGCGGGTTCTGGTGGCCATCTCAGGCCTCCGTCCTGGCTTGGGCTGGGTGGTGCTCCGTGGTGGGTGGGGGAAGGGGGTGTTCTGAGGGTTCAGGGGGTGATGCGGTCGGTCCAGACAAGTTCGGTCTCGGCCTCGGATACGGCGTCCAGTTCGAGGCGGAGTTCGATGACGCGGTCCATGTAGCCGACGGCGTAGGCGAGGTTGGGGTGGTGGTCGGCGTGCATGCCGGCGCGGATGACGAGTTCGTCGACGGTGAGGGTCTTGGTGTCGTCGTAGGCGTCGGCGCGGCCGGCGGAGTGTGCGGGGTCGTTGGCGAAGCCGTCGGTGAGGACGTCGAACGTCATGAGGCTCATGGGGGTGGGTCCTTTCAGGCGGCGCGGTGGGTGGGGGTCTGGGTGGCGAGGGTGTTGGCGGCGCGGAGGATGCGGCCGATGACCTCGCTGGTGGTGGGTGGCGTCTTCTCGCCGATGGGGGCGGTGGCGGCCCAGTTGGAGACGTGCTCGATGTAGTTCGGGACGTACATGCCGGGGGCGATCTGGTCCTCGCAGACGCTGGAGTCGAGGACGTCGCTGATCGCGCGAATCGCGGCCATGGCGAGCGCGGAGGATTCGATCAACGTGATGGACGTCAACTCGTCGGTGGAGAACTCGGGCGGGCAGATCCCCTCAGCAGCCATGTAGACCGCGGCGCAGACGTCCAGGGCGTCGGACTCTGCGGCGGCGAACTGGTCGCCGGTGTGCAGCCCGAGCATGCTGATCAGGTAGGCGGCGCGTTCCAGGGTGTTGGCCGTGGTCTGCATTGGGTTCTCCCAGGGGTTGGGCACCCGGGCCGTACAGAGGCGGTGTCGTGTACGGCCCGGGAGGCTGGTGGCGGGTCAGTCGGCGATGGGCCGGGGGTGGTCGTGGCCGCAGGTGGGGCACTGCAGGCCGGACAGGTTGTAGCCGGGGTCGCTGACCGCGGTGACGACTGCGCCGGGGGCGTGGGAGTCGAAGATGGTGGCGCAGCCGCATCCGCCGGCGTCCGTGTAGCAGGAGCAGCGGGCGATGTCCCGGGAGGCGGGCACCGGGAGGGTGGCGGTGAGGGCGGCTTCGGTCATCGCGTCGTGGTAGGCGTCGCCGGTTCGCGCGTGGTCCGCCTGTTCCATCAGGTCGTCGAAGCGGTCCTGTTGGGCGGGGGTGAGGGCCGTGTAGTCGGCGTTGGTGCGTGCGCGGGCATGCGTCATCACGGCCACGGTGGCTCCAGGGAGGGCAGAACGGGGTCAACAAGTCCTGGTGGGGGGCTTGTTGCCTTACCAACACCACAACCGTACCTCGCCCTGCATTGAGACGCAATGCATCGGACGGTTTGGGTGTGGGAAAGGCCCCGTACCCCGAGGGCTACCGGGTACGGGGCCTGTTCACCTTCCGGTCACCGGCGAGGGGCCGGATGCCGGTTGGCGTGCGCGACCAGGAGGTCGCTGTAGGAGACGACCAAGCACCGCCCGCGGGGTTCCTGCCGCAGATGGTCCTGCTGCGCCCACCGCTGCAGTTTGCGGACGACGGCCTTGACGGGCCTGCCCGCGAACTCGGGTTCCCCGGTCTCCATGAACAGCAGCGCGCACTCCGTGAACGTCACGGGGTCCTGGATACGCGCGGGGTGGGTGTCGGGGGCGAGGACTGCTGTGGCCATACGGGCTCCCATGTCGGCGGCACCATCGTTCGCAGCTCCGGTGGCGCCGAGGCGGGGCGGGCCTGCTGGTGGCGGGCCCTTGTGTGGTGATGTTGTGCTGGTGGTGCGGTGTTGCTGAGTACGACTCGGTTACCCCGGGTCAGGTTGCACACTCCCGCAAGGTTTTTTCGGTGGCTGTGCGTTCGAAGGCGAGCCGGCCGAGGGTCCAGGAGCGGCTGATGCCCTGGTTGGTGCGGGCGCAGTGCAGGTTGAGGCAGACGGCGCGTTGCCGGTCGGTGTTCCAGTGGAGGCCGAGGGTGCCGCAGGAGGGGCAGCGGTGGGGGCGGACGACGGCGGTGTCGCCGGCGGCGATGGCGTGTTCCAGGCGGTGCCGGTATTCGAGGGTGTCGCGGCGGAACCGGACGTCGTCGGGGGCGTGCTCGGTGTGCTCGCGGGCCCAGTCGTAGACGTCCTCGATGCGCTTCGGCAGGCCGGCGTCGGGGTTGGCGTCGCGGGTGCGGGTGATGACCTCGGTGACGGAGGCTTGGATGTGGTCTGCGACGCGGACGTTGTAGGGGATGCCGGTCTCGGTGAAGGTGTGGTGGTTACCGGACAGCGTGTAGGAGTGGCCTTCGGGGCCGGTGACGGGATGCTGCCGGAAGTAGTGGTGGAGTTCGGCGAGGCGCACGCCGGCGCTGTCGGTTTCGGTGTCGCCGGTGTCCGTGTGTGCCATGTGTCCCCGTCCCCTCGCGGCGGCCACCCGGGGCGCGGGGCATCCGTACACGTCGTGCAGGGGCGCGCGCCGGAGGCCGGAAGTTGTCACTCCGGGTGATTCCGGACGCCCAATGATGGCACGGGTGTGGCCGTTGTTGAACGCTTTGTAAGAAAGGATCTACGGGGTGTGCTGAATCGGTACGGCACACCCCTCACTCAAACCGCATGATCGGCTGGCATATTCAGACAAGCCGGGGGGCCTGCCTCATCCCGTCCAGGACCTGGAGGAGTTCGGCGAGCTGGGGTTCGGTGATGAGGCCCTGCGCCGAGGAACCCTCAAGGGCACGCTGCCAGACGTCCAGGGTTTTCAGGTAGACCGCGGCGGTGTCCTCGTCGGTCAGGGTGTGGCGCGGCATCATCGCATTGAAGGCGGTCTCGACATCGTTGGCGAACAGCTCGAGCGGCGTCCGGTCCCGGCCGGGTCCGGGCCGTGGGGTGGGGTCGGGTGGTGTCGTCATGCTGGTCCACCGTCCCTGGGCTGCCTGTGCTGCGCTCCCCCGCCGGGAGTGCTTGGTGATATCGATTACGGCCCCGAGGGCCCCGGTGTTCATGTAGGGCTGTACGGGGTTGGCCGGCTCTGCTGCGGACATGCAGGGCTCCGCTCCTCCGGCAGTGGGAAGGGTGGGTCTCGTACGGCCACCTGTCGGCGTGGTGGCCCCCGTCCCGGGGTGTGGCTGCCAGTCCACGGTCCCCGGACCCCTCACTGTGACACCGTTTGATGTGAGTGGGGATGTGCGGGTCGACTTTTAACTCCGCCGTGACCGGATCCCTTACCCAGGTGGCTGGTTCTGCTACTCGCGGTAAGGGTGTGGTGGGAAGTAGGGCCTGACCCGTTGACGGCCCGGCCGGCAGGCGCCGGAGGCGGTGTGGAGTGGGCTGAAACCGGTACGGGTGGCGGGTGGGCGTGCCCGTCAGGTTGACGGCAGTCTAGTCCTCGGCTGCGTCACCGGGGAGGGGTCTTCCCCAAGGTGATGCATGAGGCGGCCGGGCTGGGCAAGGATGCCGGGTGGTGGCTGGCCGCCGTGGGGCCGGGCGGGTGCCTGGCGGGCTGCGATCCACACAGAGCTCCACGCCCGGCCCGGGCGGCCGGCCACCCAACCGTGGGGGGCTGGCGTGTCCAGTCCAGTACCCGTTCTCGCTGGTAGGAACGTTCTTCACGACAAACTCACACGATCAGGCGACACGAAACCCGGGCAACCCCACGCGTTATCGACTTTTAGTCAACAAGATTCGGTGGCACATGCTGGGACATCCGACGCTCCGACCGCGCTTGCGTGTCGCACGCCAACAGGGGCCGCCCACCCTCTAGTTACCGGCCGGTCAGAAACTCCAGGGCCCGCGAACCGCCAACCACCACCGGCAGCCTGGTAATTTGCTCGCCATGACCACTCCAGGCGCCGATGAGGCGCGCGAAAAGTTGCTCGTCAATCTGACGCCTGAACTGCGCAGAGACCTCCGGATCCGGGCCGCCGAGCACGGACTGAACATGCAGGACGCCGCCTCCAACGCCGTCTCCCTGTGGCTGGAGACCGACACAGGAGACTCGGTGTTCGAGACGATCGACACCAAGGGCGCGAAGTCGTGGGGCGTCTTCCTCCCTCCAGGCCTGCCCGGACGATTCACGCAGGACTGCGAAGCCCGCGGTATCACCAAGGTGCAGGGCATGGCACAAGCCATCGTCCACTGGCTTTGCCTCCATCCGTCCCCCAGCCAGCGTCTCGTGTCGCAGCCAGTGAAGCGGATCCTGGTCGGCAATCAGAAGGGCGGCGTCGGCAAGACGTTCGTCGCCGCCGGCCTGGCCCAGGCGATGGCCGAGGCCGGACTGCGCGTCCTCCTGGTCGACTACGACCCGCAGGGCCACCTCACCAGCCGACTCCAGATCCCCGGCCTCCCCCAGGGCGCGGACAGCCTCCTCAAGCACATGCTCGGCGAGGCCGAGAAACACCTCGCCCGGTCGCTGGTGGCGCTGCCGCAGGAGCGGTTCGGTGGCCGGCTGCACATCCTGCCCGCGTCCAAGGACGCGTTCCTCATGGACGCCAGGCTGGCCCTGCTCCAGGTCGGCCGGGACACGTGCCTGGCCCGGGCGCTGGCGCCACTCGAGGACGGCTACGACGTCGTCATCCTGGACGGACCGCCGAACCTGGGGCTGGCCATAGACCTTGCCATCAACTACGTCCAGCGCCGCCCGGGCGAGCTGATCGACCACTCGGGGATCCTGATCCCGGTGTGGTCGGACCGGTCGTCGTTCGACGCGTACGAGATGCTCAATGAGCAGATCGGCACGCACTGCCGGATGACCGGCGCGGTCGTCGACCAGTTGGGGTTCGTCGTCAACGCCTACGACTCCCGCAAGGGCGTCGGCACCCGCGGCTTCTACGAGGGCTGGAACCAGCTCACCACCCCTGGGGTGCTGGCGACCCTGAAGGACGCGGTGGAGGGCCGGGAGTCGTCCGATTACCAGATCCCCCTGCTCGAGCATGCTCCTGACTCCGGTCAGGCTGAGGTGATGCGGGGCCTGGCGAAGGAGCTGGCGGCGTGAGCAGCAGCAGGCGGAAGGAACCGCCCGTCATCCCGGTCGTTGGGCAGGGCGGGGACACCTCGCGTGAGGAGCAACTCCGGGAGTGGGAGGAGGCGGAGCGGCAGCGGCGCCAACAGCAGTTTCCGGTACCGGTCCAGCCCGTGCAGCCGACGGCCCAGCCCGAGAAATCCATCCCGGTGGTACCCGCGCCCGCGGTGCCCGCCGCGGGCGAACCGGCGGCGGCGGTATCTGAGCCCGCCGTTCCGGCGCGGCCGGCAGCCACCGGGTATCTGCCGATGCCGGAGTTCACCGAACCGGACAGCAGCGACCCTGCGGAGCGGCTGGACTTCTACTCCCGCGGCATCCTGGCCGTGCAGTACGCGGCCCGCGCCAACCACGAACGCGCCGAGCAGCAGCGCCTCATCGGGCTCGGGCTCCGCCTGAAGGCCATGAAGGAGGAGGAGCTCCACAAGGTCGCCGGCTACGACACGTTCGGCGATCTGACATGGGACCGGTTCCAAATCAAGAAGCACCAGGCGAACAACGTCATCCGCGTGACCCCGGTGGCCCAGGCACTCGAGGACCTGACGACGCAGGAGCTGAGGGAACGCCCGCTGCGGGTGCTGGTGCCGATACTCGACACCCATGGTGCGGACGCTGTCCGGGAGACGTGGATGGAAGCGTCCCGGCACGGCAACGTCACTGACACGGCGCTGAAGCAAGCCGCCACGTTCCTCGGGTACGCGCCGCCGAAGGAAATCCCTGCCGTCCTGGAGCAGTCCGGGACGGGCACGAAGCGGGATACGGGCGGGGGAAGCGAGCCGCTGCGCGCGGTGGAGCGGATCCGCGCCCTGGCCGAGTCGGATCCGGGGCGGGCCCGGCGCGAGGCCGAGGAGTTGGAGAGCGCTGTGCGGGAGCTGCTGGAGGAGCTGTCCGGGAACCTGGGGTAGCCGCGACCGCGGTGCCGGAGCCTCAAGGTGGTGACCATTTGGTCACCACCTTGTCGTCTATCTGACCCAAAGGTGGTGACCGTGGTCACCACCTACTCGCCACCCTCGTCCTCGTCGTCCAGGCCGGCGTCGTACGGTTGCCCGTCGGTGTAGACGGGCTCGCGGAACAGGTCCTGGTGGCGGAACGGCAGCAGGGGGCGCGGCCCCTGGGCTGCAATGAGCGCCTGGGCGTTCTTCAGGGTTCGTGCCACGAGGTCGTCCAGTCGCTCGGCCGGCTTGGCGTAGACGTGCGTGGCGGTCATGAGCAGCTCCGGATCAGGTTGTCGAGCATCTCCCGTTCGACGGCGGCCAGGTAGAGGTCGCGGCTGGCTTGGTCGCCGAGGTGCTGATGGTCGACGTACCAGTCCATGGTGGCGCCCCAGCAGTCGGAGTCCATGACGTGGAAGTCGCCGTGGCGGAGGCACATGGTGGGCGTGGTCTGGGCGGTGGTGGCGGTGGTCATGGTCGGCTCCGATCGTGCTGGGGTGATCGCTGCAACGGTGCACCACATCCGGCCCACTGTTCCCTGCGCTTAGGCGGTGAGGGTGAGTGTGGGGATGCCGGCGGCCTTGGCGCGGCGTAGGCAGTCCGCGGTCCCGGTGCTCCCGGCCCGGTGTGCCGCGACGAACAGGACGGGCCCTTCGTCGACCATCTGCTGGTTGCGGCGGTGGCCGGCGAGGGGGCAGTACTCGGTGCCGCGCCGGTTGCGGCGCCGGTGCCCAGGCTGGCACCGGGGGCCGCAGGGGCCGTCCCAGTCGGCCGGGCGTCGGCGGCGCGGGATGCCGTTGGTGATGGCCCAGTGGTCGCCGATGGTGTCGGCGCCGTCGGCGCAGCCGTGGATGAGCTCGATGCCGGTGTAGCCGATCTGGAGGGCGTCGTGCCAGACGTAAAAGAGCGTGTCCTCGAGGAGGCGGACGTTGGTCCAGGAGCGGGAGCCGGTGAGTCCGATGAGGGCGAGGGCCACGGTGGTTGCCCTATGCGGTGTCGAAGGCGCGGCGGGGCTGGTTGAGGCCGGCCTGATCGCGGCGCTTGAAGGCGAGGGCGGCGCGTTCGGAGGCGGCCATGCTCCCGGCGGCCGGGCCTGCCTTGGTCTCGGCGTCGGCTTGGGCCCAGACGGCGTCGCGGTGCTCGGCTTCGGGTTGTCGGTTGGCGCGGAGGGCTGCTTCCTGGCGGGCTATGGCGGCTGCTTGGTAGGGGTCGGCGGGTGGTCGCTCGGGTCGGTGGGCGAGGACGGCTTCGAGGGCGATCCGGTACCCGGGCGGGGCTGGCTGCCGAGTCTTCACCGGCGCCTTCGGGTCGTCTTCAGCTGGCGCAGCGGGCGCGGGCTGGGCCGCGGTGACGGCGCCGACGGGCAGGACACGGATCGTGCGGACGACGGGGCGGCCCAGCTTGTCGTTGATCTGCTTGGCGAGTTGGCCGCCGAGGAGACGGAGTTGAGCGGCGTACGTGTGGCTGGCGGGGCGGAGGTCGAGGCGGCCGGTCTGCTCGTCGTAGCGGGCGGGTTCGACCAGGCCGACGTACTGGGGGCAGAGGGTGGGCCACTGGTCGATGAGGTTGCCGCCGGCGAGCCCGGCGTCAAGGGGGAGGTCGGCGCCGAGGCCGGTGATGGCGGTGGCGAGGCTGATGGGGTCGCGGCCGTCTCCGGGCCGGGTGACCCGCTTGCGCCGTGTTCGGGCCGGTGCGGCGGCGGGCGTGGTGCGGGCGGTCGCCTTGTAGGCGGCGAGGGCCTGCCGGGCCAGATCGCGGCCGGGCATCTGCGGAGCGTCGGTCATGCCTGGCCCGCCCTCGGCAGGTAGTCCTCGGGCATCCGCCAGAGATCGTCCGGGTGCAGGATGAGCAGCCCCATCAGGATCTCGTCACGGAGCATGTCGGTCAGATCGTCGATGCTGCCCAGCGGAGTTTCCCCATCCCCGGCCAGGTCGGCGTTGACGCGGTGCAGGATGTCTTCCAGGGTGACCACCACCTCCTGGTCGCCGTGGAGGGCACGGAACTGGCCCGCCTCCAACGCGGCCGGGAAGGCGGCTTCGGTCGCGTCCAGAATCGCTTCGATCTTCTTGTCCTGGCGGGCGGTAAGGGCCCTGGCCTGGCGGTGCTGCTTGGCCTGCTTGCTGCTGCGGTTCTTGGTCTTCTTCGGCATGGTGTCCTCCGGTCAGATGTGGGCGTACTCGGTGGAGCCCAGGCGGGCCTGCTGGCTGATGGCGTACTTGCACAGGGCTGGGCCGTAGAGGGCGATGGCGTCGTCCTGGTCGTCGGCGAGGTGGTCCAGGACCTCGGGCCAGGCGTTCCAGTCCATGCGGGCGCGGGCGCGTTCCTCGGCGGTGTACTCGTGCTTCGGCTGCGGTTCCGGGTGGGGCTTGCGGAAGAGGGCTTCCAGGGAGGCGCGTGCGGCCTGCTGCTCGCGGTAGGCGGTGGACTGTTCCCACGGGATCGCTACGGCGAGGTCGGCTCGGTGCTGGGCGTCCTCGGCCTGCCGATCCTGGTCGGCGAGGAGTTCGGCGGCGATGAGGCGGTGGGGGCGTGCCGGGTGCCAGGCGAACCCGGCCCCGTGCTGGTGCCCAGCCTCAACGACGAAGCGGACGGCCTGGTCCTCGGTCCACTGCTGCTCGCCCATGTCGGCGCACACCCACCGAAGCTGGTCGTGGGTGACCTTGCGGGCCCAAGGGACGCGGCGGCGGATGGCCCGGGCGAGCTTGTCGCCCAACTGCATGCCCGCTGCGGTGACGGCCGCGCCGAGAATGGTGGCCCGCTTGCTGCCGCTGTTCCTCCGGGTCTGGTTGGGCGTGGAGTCGTTTCGCTGCCGCTGCGCGGTAGTAGTACAACCACCCACTTCCTGAACCTGACCCACTTTCTTAACCACCATCAGGGAAGGGGTCTCAAGCGGTTCCGGGCCGGAGTTTTCCACAGCCCCCTGAGACGAGTTATCCACAGGCTCCGAGGCCCGCTGAGACGGCACTGTGGGGCGCTTGCGGAGGTCGACGATGATCCGTGCGGTGTACCCGTTCCCGATGATCCGGTGGCCCATGGCGTGGTCGTAGACGGCCGGGATCACCGCGGCGTACACGGTCGCAGTGGGCGCGTAGCCCTCAAGGCCCTGCGGGGCCTGGCTGTTGGCGTGAGACCCATGGACGGCCCACGCCAGGGCGCCGAGCTCGCGGAGGTAGCCGACGTGCCGGTAGATGGTCGCCTCGGAGATGCCGAGCCGGTCGACCATGTCGAGGATGCAGAAGCGGACGTGCCCGGTCGTGTAGTCCATGCGGTCGGCGAGGTCCTCGGCGATGCGCAGCGTGGTGGCGGTCACCCGTGGGTGATGGCCGGCTGCGATCAGCCATGCCACGGCGCGACGCCACCACCGCGGGCCGCTCCTGCGCGACTTGGTGTGGGCCACCTCCTGGCAGGCGCCGCGCACGAGAGCGACCTTGCCTGCACTGTAATCGGCCTTCTGTTCGATTTTGGTGTTGGGGGTGTGGGTGTCGTGGGTGGGTGGGGGGCACTGGGTGTCGCCCGTGCGGGGGGAGATAAGCCGCGAATCGCCATGGCCAGGGCGGCCAAGCTGACAAGAGGGTGTGCGCTGAGGCACTATGTACCTGCCGTCCTGCGGACATGAAAAAGCCCGCTCGGTGGTGAGTTGGTTCGGTGAGAACCTGAAGGACGCTCCGGAATCCGGGGCCTTAGATCGAAGCGCCAACTTCGATCCGTGGAAGTAGGCCGCGCGCGGTGCGCCAACACCAGCGGCCAGGCGGTAGAGGAAGAAGCCCCCGCCAAGGGGCTCAGGACCTCCCGCCGGAAAGTCGCTAAGTCATCTCGTCTCTCTCACTTGTCGGGGTCAGCCCCACGCGGATAACGCGCGGGTGGTCGATGGCGGCACGGCGCTCCAACTCCTGCGCCCATGCCTCGTCAGTGGCCCGCCGGACGACCTCCCGGTCGATGGCGGACTGCTGGATGGCGTCCGCGGCCTCGTCCCGACGCTTCTCGGCGGCCGCTTGCAACTCGAGCATGCGATCGTGGCCCCGGACCAGATGGTCGGGCAAGGCGATCTGTGTGTAGTTCTTCCGGACGCGCCCCAGCTGCCAGCAGACGACTCCCCAGTGGCCCATGCGGCGGGACCGCTGGACGTCGCGGCGCATCTCCTCCAGCGCTCCGAGGTTGCAGGCGTCCTCGTAGGCCTGGCCCTCCAAGGCGACGAACCACGCGTTGCGCGCCCGTCCCTCCTTGGGCCGGTCAGGGAGTTGGGCGCGAAGGCGGGTGATCTCGGCCGTCAGGAGCGTCCGGAACTCTGCAGCGGCTGGCGCGGCCAGGTCTTCGAACTCCTGGTCTTCGGCGAGGGAGAACCACACGGTGTCCGGCTGAGCGCGTTCGAGCCGCTCGTACTTCGTGCACGCGGTCCGGACGGCGTACTCGGCCTTGGCCTGCCACTCCTCACGGGAGGGCCAGGCGCGGGCGCTCATCGCTGCTCCTCTTCTTGCACGCCGAAGACAGCGGTGAGCTGTCGACGCCAGCGACAGGGAAACTCCCCGGACCCACAGGCACAACCCGTGCTCGCCGCATACAGCAACTCACCCGACTCGGAGTCGCGAGTCACGCCATCCGTGGCCCACCCGAGAACGGGGCGGTGCCAGTCGAACGCCACGCGGGCGATCTCCTTGAGCTGATGCACGCCACCAGTACGGCGTTCGGCCCGCTCGATCAGGTCCGGAATGGGGTCGTAGGGCTCGCGGATGCGGCCCTCTCCCTGGGTGGTCATGCGATGGAGGAGATCGAATGGACAGGGCCCACATGCGTCGGCGGTGTGATCTTCACGCCGGAAATGCGGGTCAGCCTGTCTACGGGGTTCGGACCCCGGGTACTCTGAGCCATGTCGGCACCTTCATCTGTTGGGAAACTGTGTGGTGTCGTCAGCCCTCGCGTCCTGGCTTCGCAAACCGGGACCGCCACCACGGTGGCAGCGGGGGCTTCCGACTTTGTCGGAGTGCGCTTCCCGCCCAGCCTCGCAACTGACTGAACGTCTGGCGCGGGGCTAAGCCTACCGGTTGAGCAGCACATCTGTCCCGACTCCTTCCCCTCGTGTCGTTCGTACGACTCGTCACACAATCGGTGACGGCCCGTCAGTGCTCCCTGGCTATCTCCGAGTCCGCCGGATGCCCCGCTCGCGCCACCAGCCCGCGCGACCGGCCCACCGTCCCGGCCATCGCATGAAACCCCGCCTCCGACAAGGCGGCTTGCAGACCCTGCAAACGATCCCGGTACAACCACGGCGACGACGCGAACCGAGACGCCGACCACGCCGTCGCACACGCCCGATCCCAAATCTCCTGCACCACCCCGGGATCCACGTCCGGCCACGAGTCCGCCGGCAGCTTCCGGGCGCCGCCCGCGGTCTCGACCTCGGCGGCTGCCAGCAGGCCCGCCAGGTACTCCGCCGACGACCGCGCCCGGGCCGCCAGCACCCCGTCCACCGACTCGACCCAACCCTGGTCGTCGCACGGCACCGCACCCGACACCGGCTCCGCGGTCACGCCGCAGCCCCCAGGTCCAGCGCCAGCTGCTCGGACCCCGCCTGGCCCTGAACGACCCGGCGCCGGGACCGCCGTTCACGACGAACCCGCCCCCCACTGGCCTCGGCCGGGACCAACATCAGCACCGGCAGCATCTCCGGCACAGCCTCCACCACCGCAGCCGGCTCCCCCACAGTCGGCTCCTCCACCGCGGGGGCCGCAGGCTTCGTCGCGGTCGGCGGCGGCACCGCCGGCACCGACCCGTCATCCTTCACCACATCCACGCCTTCCAGCAGGCCCCGCTCCTGGGCCACCGCAAGAGCCCGCATCCGGGACACATCCCGCGGCAGACCGAGCAGGCGAACCAGCGATGACCGCTGCCAGTTCGCCGTCCGCACATCCATCCCCTCCACCGGCCCCTCACCCCACGACGCAAGCAGCCGCGACGCCTCGGCCGCCACCTCGAACGGATCCCAGCACACAGCCAAAGCCCGCAACGCCGCCCGCTTCTGCGCCGTCTGGAACCGACGATCCGCAGCCGCCGGCGCCGCCACCCTCCGCGCAATCAGCGCACGATGCCGCTCCAACGCCAACCGGCCACCCCACACACCATCCGGCTCCGCCAACTTCCCATCCGCCCGCACCGACGACGCATACAGATCACACGCCACCATCACCGGGCAACCCACACACACCTCGACCGCGGCAGCCTCCCGCTCCCGACGCTCGATCTGCCCCTCCACCTCGAACGAGTCCGGTCCGTGGTGGGCGCCCACCGGCAGCTCGGGATTCCCCGCCATCCTCGTCGGGTCGTCGGCGTCCGGGGCGCACCCCCGATACCGGTAGTGCGGGTGGTCCTGCCACTCCTCCCGCAACCTGGCCGAGGACTTCATCTGCGCTGCCTTCACTGCCTTGACCGTGGTCACCATCTGGGGCCTCCCTCCCGCGAAACACACTCGAACCCAGCCACCGGCTCCCCGCCGGCCGCCTCCTCGACGTCGAGCAGCGGACCAAGCCGCCCCTCGAACGCCCGAACCTGCGCCAACAACGCGGCACCATCCCGGTGCGCGCACCCGGCCATCAGCCGCTGCGACGCCACCTCACGCCGCAACCCGCGATCCCGGCGCACCAGCACACAAACGGCAACCGCCGCGGCGAGTGCCGCGGCGGCAGTGAACGTACGAACAGGCACGGCACTCACCTCTCTCATCTCGAAGCCGGCCAGACAGAACGGACGGGGTCAGGGGTGGAACAGGGCGTTGATCGCAGCCGCACGCTCGGCGGCCCGCCGCCGCTTGTCCTCCTCAGCGGCCTCCGCCGTGGCCTTCCAGTCCTGGAACGCGTCCTCCTCGGCCGCATCCATGACGCTCAGGTCGACGGCCTCCTGCTCGTCAGCAGGCAGCAGCCCCCACCACGCCAGATCACCCCCACGCTGGCCGCGCGTGAACGACGACGGCCGCCACCGCTCCCACAAAGGGACCAGCACCATCCCGACGAAGGCGAACAGCAGGACGGCCAGCAGCACCCAGAACGCTGGGTGATTGAGCAGCGTGTGAACGAATACGGACATGACGGAACTCCGTTCGGCGTGAACCGGGGCGTGGGTTGAGTGGTGGCGCGAGACTGTAGGGATGGTTGAGTCAGGTGCTGGCGGTGTCGCCGGCATCCTCAGGCTGGTCGTGCTCGAAGGCACGTTCCTGGTCCTGAACCGTTAGCGTTCGATAGCAGGCTCGGCAGAGACGGTCGTCGGAGAACCGCGTGGTTTTCTCGTGGTCGCGTTCGAACTGCGGGAAAGTCCGCTTCCCGCAACGCGTCACCATCGGCGCAACAGCCATGGCCACAAAGGCGCCGCCACCAGTGACAGTCTCGATCACCTGGTCTTGGGCAAGGTGGCCCGCTCTGTAGCGCACGGCAATGTGCACGGTTCCGGAGGCGAGGCTCTCTACAAACAGGAGGTCGGCGTCGCACGGGATCGGCTTGGCCATCAGGCGGCCCTCCGCTCTCCGCCGGCCGCCTCGGACGGGAAGCACCGCTTGCACTCTGCCACCCAGGACATGCATCGCCGGTCCGCAGCCAGGTCGCTCTTCCCACACCGCGTACGCACCAGCACACGGACGCTCATTCCGCGGTTCCAGTACACGCCCTCACACTCAACCGCGAGATGAACAACGGGCCGGCGGGTGAACGCCGGCACCACCGGATACGGCACGTCCTCGAACGACATATCCACGCCGTCTCGCATCCGGACCGGCGGCGGCTCCAAGACGTCAACGCGCTGCTGAGAAGAGCTGGCCATCAGGCGGCCCTGCTCTTCTCAGCATTCAGCTCGGCGATCCGGGCCTCCAGCAGCGCATCGAACGTCGTCCACGCCGACTCCGGCGGCGGACCCTGCACCCGCTCCTCACTCAGACCCAGCTGCTTGCCCTCGACCCGGATCTGCAGCAACGCCAGTTCGTTGCCCCAGCAGTTCCGGTACTGCTCAGTCAGCCGGGTGAACGCCTCCCGAGGACCCTCTTGGGTACTGGAGGGCGGCGTGGGCTCGTCCTCGGCAGCGGGCGCTGTCCCGGCCTCCGCCGCCACCTGCGCGGCCACAGCCGGCGCCTCAGCAGCCTGCCGCTCCGCACGTTCCGCAGCCTCTGCCTTCAGCGTCCGGCCGCGGGCCACGATCAGCTCCCCCAGCGGCATCTCCTCGCCGCCCGGCGCGTACACGGTCTCCTGCAGCAGGCCGTCCGCCTTCGCCTCCGAGTGCATCGCCTGCAGCGCCGTGACGTTGTTCCACACGGCTGGCTTCCGCAGCCGCTGCATGTAGGAGTCCGCCGGAGACGACTGGCCCACAGGATGATCCCGGTCCCCGTCATCCAGCGACCCCGCATCCACCGGGATCATGAACGTCTGCATGAGCGCGTACTTCAACGCCGCCGACATCGCCTTGTTCGACGCCTTGTCCGCCGTGTCCGACGCCTCCCCGAGCGTGGTCGCGGTGACACAGTCACCCGCCGGCCCGTAGAAGTGGAACGCGACCCGCATGTGCGTGGCGTTCATCTTCCCCCGCACCGACGTCTGGAAGTCCAGGATCTCCGTCATCATGAACACGCCGTGCTTGCGAAGCGGCTGCGCGAGGGCTCCGATGAAGTCGTCGACGCCACGGAACTTGTACTTCTGGTGGTCGTTGAACCCGTTCTTCCCGACATCCCTGACATCGTTCATGACGAGAGCCATCAGCTGGTAGATGGACGGCTGGTCCTGGTTTTGGGTGTGCGAGGTCTGGCCCTCCGCCGTCATGCTGGCGGGGGCCTCAATGCCCTGCGGCATCAGGTCTCCTATGAGCTAAGTGATGAAGGACGGCCGCCGGCCCCGTGGGCGCGGCCGCCCCGTAACGCCTACACGGCGGGCTGCCCCAGCCGGTCGATCAGAATCCAGCGGACGATCATCCCCGGATACAGGCGGAAACTCAGACGCTCCGACAGCACCGGCGCCAACTCCACCAGCGCCAACGCCAACTCCTCACGGATCCGAACCGTCAAC
Organism: Streptomyces sp. NPDC008092; assembly: GCF_042957285.1. Classification (NCBI taxonomy): domain Bacteria; kingdom Bacillati; phylum Actinomycetota; class Actinomycetes; order Kitasatosporales; family Streptomycetaceae; genus Streptomyces; species Streptomyces sp. NPDC008092. The sequence continues at coordinate 12,417 of NZ_JBIBHY010000026.1, read as the reverse complement.
TTCCCCGGCTCCACACCCGCCAGCGACCCCTTCGCTGCCCGCGACGGACGCGGCAACTCCCACGAACCGTCCACCAGCTCCCGAAGACGCTGATTGACCACCTCGTCCAAGTCCACACCGGCCGCGCCGGCCGCCGCCACGAAGTGATCCCGCAACGGACGCGGCAGCACCACCGTCAGCGTCGACGCCGTACCCAGGTCCACACCCAGCTCCGAGCACATCCACGCGATCGCGATACTCGACTCCGTCACCCGGTGCCCGGCCTCCCGCGTCATCCCCGGAAGCACCTCCTGGACCTGCCTACGCAGCCCGCTGTCCACACTCACCTGCAGCGTGGTCCGCTTCCCACCCGGCCGCACCGACATCGTCCTCGGCGGCCGCCAGCCGGTCTCCAGGACCGCCCGGTAGCCCTCCTCGGCCAGCGCCGGCAGCGGAATCGCGAACTCGGCCGACGCCGCCCGCAGATCCGCCTTCAGCTCGGTCGTCATCATCAGCGACAGCGGACTCAGATCCCGGGTGTCGGAGTCCCGCAGCAGCACCCAGCCGCCCGGCGCCAGGAACCCCTCGATCGCGGCCGCCTCATCGTGCAGGCCGTCCTTGCGGAGCCGGGCTGCTCCCTGGGCGGCGAGGGCGCGGTTCTGGTCCGTCGTCACGGGGCGGTGTCCTTTCAGCAGGCGCCGCCTCGTTGTCGGGTATCCGGGTGGGCGGCGCGTGGTGGGGGCATGTGCCACGCCAGTGTCCTCCATTCAGCATTGTGACGCCATGCCGGTCGGCCTGGCGGGCGGGGCGGACGCCCCAACAATCCCAACAATACCCGTCTCTGCATTGCCTGGCAATGCGTGACGCGATATTGTGGAACCACACCGCACCAACACGGGGAGCCCACGATGCGCCTGACGGCCAACCAAACCACCACCAAGACCCTCACCGACCTGTACAAGGCCATCGACAAGGGCCACGCCGTCACCATCACCTACACCGACCGCGACGGCACCACCACCATCCGCACGATCGAGCCGTACGCCTTCAGCACCACCCAGGCCGGCGAGATCCGCATCCACGCCATGTGCCGCCTCGCCCACACCGAAGACCCCACCGACGCCGAACGCACCTTCACGATCTCCCGCATCAGCGCCTACACCGTGCACCGCATCGCGTTCGTCCTCAGCCGCCCCCAGCCCACCGTGTACGAGCGGCCCGCCGAACCCCCGGCCGATGACGAGACCGCGCTCATCTACTTCGAGCTGGAGCGCGACCCCGACGACGCCGACTACCGTCCCCGCGTACGCCTCGCCGCATAGGAGCCCACCATGCCCCGCTTCGCCTACTCGGAGGCCGTCGACCAGGCATCCCGAGTTCTGTTCGCCCAGCACAAGGTGTCCGTCAGCGACAGCTACGGGAAGTGCACCGCACCCGGCTACGTCGTGGACGACAACGGCAACGGCGAGGTCCGGATCGCGCACCGGATGCCCGAGCCGGACCTGCTGGACGACGACCGGATCAGCGACGACAAGATGGCTGCCGAACGGCACCGCAAGGTCGACGCCTACGCCGAGACCTTGCGATCCGCGGGCTACACGGTGGAGCGGCGAGGCCCTCGCTCCCGCAAGCCATACCTCCTGGCCCGCCGGTAACACCGAACAACACGAAGGCCACCGCCCCACACCGGGGTTGGTGGCCTGACTCTGATCGCGTGAGCGAAGCGTAGCCCAGGACCTCGTCACCCGTACAGCCCTTCCACGGATCACACTGGACACCATGGCCGAGCAGCAGCAGGAGACCCTCACCGGACCCGTCCCGGGCCTGCGCCGACGCGTCTGGTGCCGCGGCTGCCGAAGGGAACTGACCGACCTCGACTCTCGGCTGAGGGGATGGGGAAGGGAATGCGATCCGGACTACCGCACCACGACACCCGACCACCACGTCGACCAAGACGCAATACCCGGCCTGTAGAGAGGAGCACCGTGGACGCCTTGTGGAACCCGGAAGAGACCGAGGCCGAAAAGCTGGCGAAGGCTCGCCGAATGGCCAAGGCGTTCAGTGCCCCACCCGTTGCGCCTGCCGCATGGGCTACCAACGAGGAATGGACCGGCCGGCACAAGCGCCGAGGTGACCGACGCGTTCATGCGACGGCTCCGTTCGTCGTCGGCAGGACGCAACAGATCTGGACGGCCTGCGAAGAGAGAGTCGGCGAGGGTGGCACCGTGATGCCTCGTCACATGGTGGTGGACTGCCGGGGCTGCAGGCGGGCGGTCGCTGAGTCTGGCCAACTTGGGGCGTGACGCGCCGGGAGGAAGCGGCTCGGACAAGCGGGCGGATCGCGCATAGCGTGTTCTCACCCGGCCAGGGAGGGGCCTGGCCGAGCCCCGTCCACGCACCACAGTGATCTTTCCGTGAAACCTCAGGAAGGCCCCACCACCAGGCAGCCATGGTGCCCGACGTGGGACGGCACAGGACCCAGCGCGCGCGACTCCCCTGAGTGGGTGGGGGTCTGAGGTTTCATGAAAACTTGATCCATTACGTACGGTGGGCATACTGAAGACCCATGGACCCCCATGCGCTGCTCGCCGACTGGCTGGCCACCGGCACCCTGCGTTCCTCCACCCAGATCGCCTACCGAAGCGATGTCGCCAACTGGCTCACCTGGTGCACCGAGCGCGGCATCGACCCCTACTCCTTCGGGATCGAGCACGTGGCCGCGTGGGCGGACGAACGCTACCTGCGCCCCGCCGGCTACCTCGGCAACCGCCCCTTCGACGGCCCAGCAGCCCTCGCGCAGCTCGCCCAGGAGTTCCCGGAGGCCGCCAAGTCCCACGACCGGCGCATCACCTCCCTCACCCAGTACTACACGGCGGCCGCTGAACGCCAGATCATCCGCGCCGCACCCGACCTGACCATGCTCCGCTCCGGCGTGGACCGGGACGCCATCTCCCCCAAGCGCCTGGACCCCATGGAACGCGCCGCGTTCCTCGCCGCGGTCGGCGGATGGTCCGCCAACAACTCCCGCAACCACCTGCGCGACCGGCTGATCGCCTACCTGTGCCTGGAAGGCCTGCGCCCCGGGAAGATCGTCCGCATGGACGTGCGGCACCTGTACGAGGTGACTCTCGGCACGGGGCAGCAGATCTACGAGGTACGCGCCCCCGACGACCACGAGAACGTCGGCCACCAGTACACCCTGGAGGCGCTCACCTCGGCGGCGCTCCGCGAGTACCTGCCCAGGCGGCGCAAGCCGGCCGAGGGCGTGCATCTACTGATCATCGGGGAGGGCGGGCAGGGCATCGTCTCCGAATACCCCAACAAGATCGTGCAGCAGATCGCGGCGACGTCGTCGGTGCTGGCGCAGCGGACGCCGCCCGTGACCGCGGACGCGCTTGCACACACCGGGTTCTGGGACGTGCCGGCGAGTTGAGGTCAGGACCTGTTCTCTGTTGGCCCGTGCTCACGGATGCGCTGCCGAATGGTGGGAAACGACACCTGGTAAGACCGAGCAAGTTGGGAGATCGTCTCACCTTGCTTGTGCCTGCGCACGATCTCAGCGTCGGGCAGATCCATCCGCCGCTTGCCCACCGGAAGGCCCTGCACTCCCGAAGCTGCGGCGAAGTGACAAGTAGCTCGCTGTAATCGCCCTTGACCTGCGGTGACGCACCGATCCCGAACGCCGATTCGCCGGTGCGGGAAGGCCGCTGATGCCCGTCTAGCGCGCTGACCTGCAAGGTTCTCGGCATTCAGGATTCATGAACTCGGTGCTAGGCCCGGTACTCCCGAAGCTGTGGCCCGGGGACATGTCCCCGGGCCACAGCTTCGGGAGTACCGGGCCCGGAACGACGACACCGACACCTGCAAGACGAGCGGAAACCGTCTCCGGCCTCACCCCGCACTCCGCGGCAAGGTCCTGGATCAGCGCACGGTCCTCCACATACCGGCGGGCCAACTCCTCATCAGCGACGGGCAGATCTTTGGAGCTACCCTTCCGGCGTGACACACCAGATCGTTCCAGGACGTGGCAGATGGTGTAACTGCTGCATCCGAATGCCTCGCCGAGACTGACAGCGCTCTCACCTGCCTTGTACCGGTCTGCGATCTCTACTGCCGGCAGGGTATGCACCAGGTATTCGGCTGGAGGTAGTTTGTCCGACCCTGATCTGGCTCCCCGCGCGAGGCGAGAGACCTGAGCCTTGCTGAAGCCCGAGATTCGTGCCGCTTCGGCTTGACGGACACCAGCGTGGACAGCGCGAATCGCGGTCTGCCGCAGTTCTTCCCTAGCGTCGCGGAACGGCGCGGCGATCTCAGGTCGGGTCCTGGCATGAGGACGTTCCTTCCTGTACGCGGCCTTAGCTCGTTGGAGCTGTTGTGCTGCCTTGCGCAGGTCGGCGAGGGCTTCTTCTGTGGTGTCGTGACTCCTCATACAGAGACGGTGCCACGGAATCTGGTGGGTGTTCCCTTGTCAGTGAACTGAGCCTGAGGTGACTGGCGGGTATTGGTCGTGCGCGTGCCCGGCGGCGGGCAGGATCTGGGTATGACCTGCGAAGACACACCAGTCCGCCTGACCTGGGAAATCGAGTTGCTGGAGCCGTTCAGCCGGGTGTGGTTATGCCGCGGCTACGGCAGGGCCACCACCAGCGCCGACCCTGCCGACATCGCCCGGGCGGTCCTGGCCGGCTACCTGGCGGGGACTCCGGCCCGGGGCGGGGAAACGTTCCGCGCTATCGCCCGCACCGACACTGGGACGGAAGCCGTGGTGACCGCGGCCGAGTTGACGGCCGGCGGGTGGGAGGCGGGCCCGGACGTCCGCCAGGCCCTGCCCGAGTACCTGCGCGACGCGCTCGGCGAGGCGCCCGTTTAGTCCTCGCCTCCCGGGAGGCGTTCTGCGATGCGTGCGGCGATCCGGTAGCCGGGGCTGTTGTCGAGGCGGCCGCGGCGCCGGTCGTAACGTCTCGTGGTGCGAGGGTCCATGTGGTCGGCGAAGTCCTGGACGTGATGCAGCTTGGCGTCGGGGGCGTCCAGGGCGTGGGTGACGGCGTCGTGTTTGAGGACGTGCGGGTGGAAGGTGGCGGCGTTGGAGATCCCGGCCTGCGTGGCGAGTCGACGGACCAGTTTCCACACGTAGGCGGGGTCGAGAGGGTTGCCGTTTCGGGTCTGGATTAGTGGACCGGTGGTGCGGCCGGCCAGGTAGACGTCGATGGCGTGTCCGGTCGCAGGGGGGACGACCTTGGGTTTTCGGCGGCCGCCCTTGAGCCTGACGTTGAGGGTGCGGTGGCCTTTGTCGTAGCCGAGGTCTTCAACCTGGGCGGCGAGGGCCGAGTCGAGTCGGAGGGCCATGGTGTAGATGGCGAGGAACAGGGCGTAGGAGCGGGGCCCGTCTTTGTGCGCTGCGGCGAGGAGTTGAGCTGATTCTTCTTCTGTGCTGCCTTGGGTGGCGGATCCGTCTTGGTCCAGTTCGGGCCGGGCGACGAGGTCGAAGGGGTCGTGGCCGTCGCCCAGGGCGCGGACCGCGTACTTGTGGAAGCTGGAGCAGGCGGACAGGAGGTTGGCGCGGGCGGCGTCCGAACGCGGGGGTCCGGTGGGGGCCTTCTCTCCACGGTGGCCTCCCTTGACCGGGCGCAGGGTGGGCGCGGTTTCCAGGTGGCGGGAGAACGCTTCGGCGAGGGGGAAGCGGGCCTGGAGCGGGTGGGTTCCGGTGCCGCGGGCGTAGGCGTCCCAGACCCGGTACTGGCGTACGTAGGTGGTGCGGGTGTTCTTCGTCTTCTGTCGGGCGATCCAGGCGCCGACCAAGCCCGGGTAGGGGTCGCCTGCCGGGTAGTGGGTGGCCAACTCGTTGGCGAAGTCGAGTGCTTCGTCGGGCCAGTCGTCGGCGGCGCTGCGGTTGCGCGTGGCGAGCTGGCCCGGCCGGGCAGCGTGAACCAGCTCGGTCACGGTCGCCAGTTCTCCTTGTAGTCCGAGTGCGTGGCGTACTCCAGAGCATGGAGCTTGATGACGTCCATGTACGCGGTGAGGGCTACCTGGGCGTTGTTGGAATCCCAGCCCATCTGCTTGCCGCGCAACACGTGACTGAGTGCCGCTTCGAACTTGTCGAGGGTGGATTCCACCGCATCAAGGTGCGCGCGGAAGCGCGCCAGGGGCAGATACGCCATGGTGCTGTGGTTCACGCGGGCGATGAAGCCGAGTGGCGGTAGGTCGTCAGCCGGGTCCGTGGCGGGCGCTGCATTGAGCGCTTCCCTGTCGTTGGAGATGCGCTTGCGCAGGAAGGTGGTGAGGTCGTCCACGACTGGTGGGCCGGAAGCTGCGATGACTCGGACGGTCAGTTCGGCGTCGTCCATCTGTCCTCCTGAGCGTGCTCTGATGGCCCGCCAGCCGGGGCATCCACATAACAGTAATTATCTAGTAGGCGGGGCTCCGCGATCCCTCAGAGTGCAGATCAAGGGCGTGCCGACGGCCGGCGTTCCGGCGCAGAACACACGTTATGCGCTTCTCTCATCGCCGTCCCGTAGAATGCGAGCCATGCCAGCCAGCACACCAAGCGTCCTGTGGACCACCCCTCAATGCGCTGCGCACCTGGGCATCTCCGAAACCACCTGGCGCAGGTACGCCGCCGACCCCCGGGCCACAGGGGCGCCCGTTCCCGTCACACCTGCGCACGCCACGACTCCATACTGGGACGCGGAAGCCGTAAAGGACTACGCTGTTCGGCGCGCCGAGGAACTTCGCAGCGCGGCAGAGGACAGGAAGCGACGTCTGACCGTCGATGCAGAGGAACGCAAGGCTCGGGAAACCGAACGCCAGGCACGGCGGGAAACCGAACGCCAGGCACGGGAAGCCGAGCGGCAGGCCCGCCGGGCTGCACGTGAGGCCAGACGAGCCGCGCAAGAAACCGAACGGCAGGCCCGCCTCCAGTCCCTCCAAGACGACCGGCAGGACCGGTTTTCCGTCCGGATCAACCCCGACACCACCTACTGGACTGCCAGCCAGTGCGCCACCTACCACGGCATCGCCACCCACGACTGGCGCCTCGCCGTCCGGAACGGTGACGCGCCCGCCCCTGCCACCAGCAGGGGAACCCAGCCCCTTTGGAGCGCCGACGCCGTCCGCGCCGTCACCCACTTCGGGTGAACCTGTCCCCGTCTCGTCACGCCAGTCCGTGTCGCCGTAGGACTTGCACCGCGTGATCCCTCGGACCGCAGATCAGGAGTGTGGCAGCGGGGGCCGGCGTCGGAGAACGGAAGGTTATCCGACGCCAGACGGGACCATCTCCGCCGCCGCGGCCGCTGCGGTCGGTTCCCCCAGGATCTCGCAGCGGTCCGGTAGCCAGCGGGCGTTGGGCATGGCGCAGTCGGCTCCAAGCGCGTGGCGGTCCCGGTACAACCAGCGCGCTTGGACGACGGCCATGTGCGTGTCGCAGCTGATGGACTGCCGGCCAGCCTCCCACTCAATGTGCCAGGTGCCGGGCGCTCCGCAGCCGGGGCCGGGGTTGGCTCCGTACATGCAGATATGCGGACTCGGATCGACCGGACCGCGGTCCGGGACCCACGGCGATGCGAGAGAATCGGCCATCACTCGCCTCCCGTCGTGCCAAGGCCACCGAGACTGAAGAAGCCGTCGGCAGCGAAGACGGCCTTGATGTCAGCGAGGGCCATCCCGTTGAAGCGGATCCAGCAGGAGCACAGGGCGGCCGCGCTGCACTGCTCACCGCAGTCCCCGCACGTCCAGGGCGGGCACTCGCCGCAGTGCTCGGAAGGGAACAGGTCGGTGGGGGTGGTGTCCGGTTCAGGCTTCGTGGCACCGCAGCCCTTGCAGGCGAGGATCGGTGTGCTCATCCCACCATCGTCCCGCGCGATCAGAACGTCGTTCCCCCGCGCTGCTGGGCCGAGATCAGGAACATTACCCAGAGCCAGGCGCGCTGTTCCCTACTCGCTCCATGCGGGCTGAAAGTCGGGGTGGCGGTCCCAACGGCGAGCCACCACGGCAAGGCTGCCGTACTGCGAGCCCGGATTATCGCCACGTTCAATGACGGCCTGAGCGGTCCCCAGGATGTAGGCGGTGATGTCCAGCAGGGCCTGGGAGACCCTGTACTCCTCCGTGTTGGAACGCGCTGTATCGCGGAGCGACTCAACTCTGCACCGGATGAAGGCGACGAGCGCATCGATGTCCTGCTGCGTACGCTTCGGCGGAAGCGTGTACGGATCCTGGTCGGTCACGGCATGTGAGCTTATCGTGGGCCAGCGCACGTGATCCCGCGTCGAACTACTAGTTCGGGATGAACTGGTAGATCACTAGTAGTTCCGGGCGCCCGATCTGATCCCGGATTGGCTGTGCAGGCGCCTGGCGGCCTGTGGGGTGCTGGAAGGTCTCCGCCTACCGGCGTTCCCGAGTTCGGGCGTCCTACGGGCCTTTCTACAGGTCGACTTTCGGGCGCAATCCTTGGATTCCTTGGGTTGCCTTGAGTGGTCAAGCTTCGCTAGCCTGACGGCATGACAGACACCGCCGAGCCCACCGGGTTCTGCTACTGCGGCTGCGGCAGAGAGATCGGCTACGGCCGGTTCTTCGCCGCCGGCCACGACAAGACCGCCGAGGCCGCGTTCCTCGCCATCCACCACGACTCCTCCGTCGCACAGATGCTCCACGCCCACGGCTACCGCCCCGTTCACGACCGGAACGCCGAGGGGTCGGTCACCAAGGAGGCCGTCGGCAAGGGGATTTGGGAGGAGTGCCCGCGCGGCTGCGGCTACCGGGGCACCCGGGAGAGCATCAACAACCACGTCAACCGGTACCACCGAGACTGAGGACACCGATCATGCCTCTGCCCCCGGTTCGGTTCCCGCTCCGCGCGAAGCACGTCGGAACCGACCCCGTCCACGCCGTCCGAAGCATCCTCGCCGGCGGCCACAACACGGCCTGCCTGATATGGCTCGACCCCCAGGTGGGACACCAGTGGCTGCCTGACGACGCCGAGGTCACGTGCGGCAAGTGCACCAAGTACATCAACCGGACCGCGGTAAAGACCGACGCTGAGAAGTGAGGACACCGACCATGGCCCTCGAATCAGTTGAGGAGTTCGGCAACCGGTGGCGTGACCGCGCCCTCGAAGCAGAGCTGGAGATCGAGCGGCTGAAGGCCCAGATCGACAACCAGGCCGTCAGCCCATCTGTAGTCCTGCGCAACGCCGCCGACACAGTTGCCATGGACCGCGACTACCAGCTCCCCGCCGACGGTCCCCTGAAGCCGGGCATGGACCGCGCCGAGAAGCTGCTGAAGCGCATGGCCGACAAGCTGGAGAAGGAAGGCCTCTGAGGAAGCCCCGCCACCGTGCGGGGCTTCAGCGCGCCCGCTTGCCCTGCCCGGCACGCACGGGTGCGAGGCAGACGGGGCAGAGGGGATTGCCGCCGGGGCCGTACCGGTGGGTGGGCTGCTGGCACCTCTGGCACGGGCCCACGTAGGCGGGCGGGCACTCCGGGGCGGGCGGTCTCGGTCTGTCAGCAGTGGGCATGCCGCCATCGTACGTACGCCGGTGACCGGGCCGACGGTGCCCAACCGCGCGGTCGCCCCCTGTCAGCGGTCGGCGATTGCCAGGTAGATCGACCGTTCATCGATCAGCCCTCCGGCCGTGGTGATCTGGCAGACCATCCGGTAGGACACGTTGAGGGCACCGCCCGACACCCGCTGAGTGACCAGCGTGTCACCAATGACAGGCGATCCGACGGCCGTCAGCCCGGAAGGGACGGTGACCGTGGCGGAGCTGATGGTGTCAGCGGTATCGGCCAGCCAGTCGGACCAGTCCCAGCTGTAATCCAGCAGGGCCGCCGGGTCCTTGGCGAAGTGGTCGGGCACGTGACTACCTCCGTACTGTCAGAGTGCGGTGTTCGGCGGCCACGGCGAGACGCCTGGGTTCTGCCGGCACCTTGTAGGTGCGGTACCGGCTGGGAACGATCGTGGACGGCATGCTGACCGGACGCGCCGCGTCGACCTCGAGCGCTGGCGTCAGGGTTGCGGTCTTGACGCCCGCCAGTGGCTGGGCCGTCTCCACCGTGTTGGCCGTGCCGAGCGTTCCTGTCTCCGTCTCCGCCGCGGTCAGTACCTGGGCGGCGTCCACTTCGACGGCCGGTGTGAGGATGCCGGTCTTGGTACCGGCGATCGGTTGCGCGGCTTCGACCATGCTGGCGATGCCGAGACCACCCGCCTTGGCGCCGGTCAGTGCCTGCGCTGCATCCACCTGGCCAGGTGGGGTGAGCGGCGTCGTCTTGGCTCCGGAAAGAGGCTGGGCAGCGGCCACCTCCTCGGCTGGTGTGAGCGGGCCGGTCTTGGCCCCAGCCATGGGCTGGGCGCTGTCGGATGCCGCGGCAACGGCGAGCGTGGCCGCTTTCGCCCCCGTCAGCGCCTGCGCGGTGTCGACGCTGCTTGCGATGCCGAGGGTGGCGCCGGCGGTGATGTCGGCGGCGGCGAAGTCGTCGTAGCGGATCGCGCCCGCGGAGTCGGAGCGGATGCCGACGCTGGTGCCCGTCGTCACCGCGGTGTTCGTGACGGAGATGCGTTCGACGCCGTTGATGAGGCCTTTGATGGCCGATCCGACTGCCTGGACTTTCGCAACATCGCCCGCTGCTGCGGCGACGGCGTAGGTGCCGATGACCGTGAAGGACCCGCCGACGACCGAGAACAGGTCCCACGAGCTGCCGTTGTTGCGCAGCAGGTAGCCCTGGCTGATGTTGCTGTTGCCGCGGCACCACACGCCTTGGCTTGCTGTCGTGGTCGCAGCGATCGTGACCTGCGCATAGTGGTCGTTGCTGGCCATCGCCCCGGCGGCCCGCAGGATGATCGTGCCGCCCGCGGCGCCCGGGCTGAGCTGCTGGGAGACGATCGACCAGTCGCCGGACACCTCTACCCACCCGGCGCCCAGGTCGGTGGCGTTCGAGCGGTTGAAGTCGTCGGTGAAGCTCGCCATGGCAGCCTTTCGCCGTCAGGTCAGCAGGAGTCAGGCGGCGGAGTTGGCCCGGTAGAGATCCGCGATGGACAGGACGAAGGTGTTGCCGTCCGGGGACCACGTCAGGTCGTGCTTGGTGAGCGGGATCAGGTCGGCGTCGGTTCCGGTGGTGGTGTCCGGGTCGTAGCAGACCACGAAGGCGCTGATCGGGTTGCCCGTTGGTGAGGTGTAGGTGACGTCTGCGGCGTCGACGGCGACGCGGTCGTTGGTGTCGTCGACGGTCACGGTGACGCTGGCGAGCGGCTTCCTGGTGACGGTGGTCTGCTCGTTGGTGGTGCCGGCGACGACGGAGGGGAAGTCGTGCTTGTCGCGCAGGACGGCGTCGGTTTCCAGGCCGCTGGTCTCCAGGGGGATCAGGACGAGGCCGTCGTTCGCGGCAGGCAGGCTGGCGTAGTAGGCCACCTTGCCGAGGGCGATGTTGAAGACGAAGTTCGCCATCGTGTGTCACTCCAGGTCTTTCAGTTCGATCCCGTCAGAGGCTTTCTGGACGGAGCAGGGGTGGGGGTGGGGACGGTGGAGCAGATCCGGTCGGCGGCCGACCGGACGTCCGCGGGTACCTGGGCGGTCTGCTCGGCGCGGAGGACGGCCCACAGGGCGCAGGTGAGCTGCTGCTGGTCGGTGCGCTGGGCGAGGCCGGTGCTCTGGCCGCTGCGAAGGCCTGCGAGGCGTTCCTGGGCGCGTGAGTTCTGCCAGGTCAAGACGCCCGCCAGGATGAGCACGACGATGGTGACCGCGGCGATCACGCTGGTGTCGTGCCGGGGGCGGCGGATGGCGGCCGGACTGGCCATGGGTGGCTCCCTTCTTCAGCCGGTGTGCAGCAGCAGCCCGGGCAGCAGCTGACTGTCGCTGTCGGTGGGGGTGGGTGATTCGGTCGGTGAGGGGCTGCTGGTGGCGTCGTCACGCCGGCAGACCAGGTTGTCGGGATCGTCCGGGTCGGGCTGGAGGCTGTATCCGTCGGGGCAGGTCTGGCCGTCCTTGCCGTCGGTCCCGTTGGTGCCGTCCTTGCCGTTCTGTCCGTCTTTTCCGTCCGTCCCGTTCTGTCCGGCTGCACCGCCGGCTCCCGGGGTTCCCGGGGCGCCGGACGGGCCGGGGGAACCTGCGGGGCCCGCGGGCCCGGTCGCGCCGGCGGGTCCGGGGATGGTGGAGGTCGGGCCGGGTGAGCCGGTATCGCCCTTGTCGCCCTTGGCTCCGGGGGATCCGGTGGCGTTCGTGCCGGGTTTCCCGCTCGGGCCGGCCACGGGGGTGGCGCCGAGGTCGCGGACCTGCTGCGCGAGAGCGTCCCGCTGCACGCTCGCCTCGTGCAGCGATGCGGACAGGTCCCGCATCGTGATGACGATCCATCCGAGTACCAGCAGGAGCAGCGAGGCCCCGCAGACCCAGACGATGTCGGTTCGTCGTCTGCGCCTGCGGGACGCTGCCGGGCTTTCCCTCACGTCAGTTCGACC
>NZ_JBIBHY010000025.1:0-101799 GCF_042957285.1 Streptomyces sp. NPDC008092 | reverse complement strand
TACTACGCGGCCGAACGCGGCCTGGTCGACGACGTCATCGACCCCGCCGAGACCCGCGAGGTGCTCGCCAAGTCACTGGCGATGCTGCACACCAAGCACGCCGACCTGCCGTCCCGTAAGCACGGCAACCCCCCGCAGTAATCCTGCGGAAACCTCTCACACGGAGACTGACGCCCATGAACGTGCCTGACATCCGCGTCGAGAAGGGCAATGCCGACCCGGAGGAAGTCGCCGCCATAACGGCGGTCCTCCTGGCCCGCGCGGCCGCCCGGCCGACCGACGACACCGAGCAGACCCACCGCGGCCGCGCCAAGGCGGGCTGGCGCCGCCTGGAGCGCGAGAACGGCTTCCGCGCCCCGCACAGCTGGCACTGAGCCCTCCGGGCAGCGTGCGTCACGGCCCCGCTCTCCTCCGGGAGGGCGGGGTCAGTGTCGTTTCACACGGATGCCGGGGACGGCGGTGGCGGGCGGAGCGACCTGCGCCGGGGCGATCACCACCAGCCGGCGCTGATGCGGACCCCGACCCAGCGTGCGCAGGTCGAGGGGGTTCTCCGCGCTGGTCGGGTGCGTACGCAGATCCAGTGTGCGCAGCTGGTCCAGCGCGCCGATGGGCCCCAGATCGGCCGGCAGTCGGCAACCGTACAGTTCGAGCCTGGTCAGCCGCGGCGGCCAGCTCTCCTGGGCGGGAAGCCACGTGGTCAGGTCGAAGCCGCACAGGCTCAGATGGGTCATCTCCGCGGCCTGCCCGAGGCCGCCGAGGCCCCGCGGCGTGCCGGAACCGGTGAGGAAGAGGCTCTGCCACGGGGCCCGCTCCAGCAGCGGAGCCAGATCGACGTTCTCGCCGAGTGTGCCCAGCCCCAGGCTGACCAGGGAGTCCGGCACCGGGACGGTGTCGAGCTTCGGCAGGGAAGTCCAGTTCTGCAGCTGCAGGTTGGTCAGCTCCGTCAGGCCACGCAGCGGCTCGACGTCGGCCAGCGGCAGGTCGTCCATGCCGCACACGACGAGATTGCGCAGCCCGGGCCGTTCGGCCAGGGGTGAGAGGTCGTTGTCGCCCACCAGCCTCGGCACCCAGAGCTGGTCCAGTTCGCCGAGTGCCCTGGTGGCGGCCAGCCCTTCGAATTCGTAGCCGATCCATATCCGCCGTGCCTCGCCGAGCCGCAGTACCGCCGGCCACTGAGCGGGGTGGGACACGTGCAACTCCACCGTGTCGAGCGGAAGCCGGGACAGCACCCGGCGCGCGTACCCGTCCGGGTCGAAGTACTCCCACGACTCGACGAGTTCGTCCCGTACGCCGGCGTCGGCGGTGGCCGCCGCGTAGCCGGCCAGCCGGTTCATGGCCTCCTCGCCTCCGATCAGCGCCGCCGTGCGTACGGTCGTCCGCGCCGCCCGGGCCGAAAGCCCGTCCAGAGCCGCGGGCAGCCGGTTCGTCAGCGCGGGCCCCACGGCCGCGAGCGACCTCGCCTCGGACTCGCGCCGGGGCGGCACCAGCGCACCCAGCGCCTCGTCGAGCCGGCGTGCCACATCGTCCGGCACGGTCGTCATGGTCTCCAGGCAGGACGCGGCGAGCAGCCGCAGCCGCCGGGCGTGGCGGGGTTCGTCGGCGGCGCGGTCCAGGAGGGCGCCGATCAGCTCCCGCCGCTGCCTGAGGTTCGCGTGCCCCGCCGCCATCACGATCGTCTCGCGCCACAGGTCGAGGTGGGCCCGCTCGACCAGGTTGCCCATGTTGTCCTCGTCCGCCGCGTCCTCGGCGGCGAGGTACTCCTGAAAGGTGCGGTGCACGAAGTCGACGCGGTCCGCCACGGGGGAGCGCAGGACCCCCGACCGTCCGATCAGGTGGTCCAGGACGGCGCCGCCGTCGGCCTCGTCGAGATGCCGCATGGACACCAGCCGGGAGGTGACGTACCGGGCCGCCTGCTCCGCGGAGATCTCGGTGCGGTTGTTGTCGGACAGCCGCCAGGCCAGGTCGCGCAGCACGCACAGCTTGTCCGGCAGGGTGAGCGGGGTTTCCAGGGCGCTCGGCACCCGTCGGTCCGCGTCCCGGTGCTGGACCAGTGTCTCCAGCGCGATCTTGTACAACTCCATGCGGTTGCGGGGCAGCTGACGGCCCTTGCTGAGATGCAGGGTGCAGATCAGCGCGGCCAGCAGCGGGTTGGCGGCCAGGGACTGCAGGTGCGGGCGGTCCTGCAGACTGGTGAGCAGCGACTGCTCGTACTGCGGAAGCTCCTCGACCGCGCACGGCAGTTCGTCCCCCTGCTCCCGCACCGCGCGGTGCCACTGCCGTACGAAGGCGGTGAGGTCGGCCGGGGCCATCCGGTCCAGTTGGTAGGCCTTGAAGTCCAGGGTGCGCAGCCAGTCCGTGCGGGCGGCCGACGGCCGGGTCGTGACCACGGCCCGGATGCCGGTGTACGCGTTGAGCAGACCGGTCAGCCAGGCGCGCACCGCCGGCCGTTCACCGGCCGACAGTTCGTCCACCCCGTCCACCAGGAGCAGCACCCGCCCGTCGCGCAGGGCCCGGTCCATCCAGCCCCTCGGCGTATGGCCGGTGAGGGCGCCCGCGACCCCGTCCAGCAGGGCCTCCGGCAACGGCAACTCCCGGCCGGCGTACCGCCGCAGCTTCACCAGGACCGGGATCAGCCCGTTCCAGCCGCCCAGCGGTCCGGAGAAGGCCCCTCTGGCCGCCGTGACCGCCAGCCACTGCATCAGCGTGGTCTTCCCGGAGCCCGCCTCTCCGCGCAGCAGTACCCGGGAGGCACCGCCCAGCGCGTTCTCCACCCGCATGCCGGTGCTGTCCGGCTCCTCCCAGTCCCGCAGGCTCCGCCGCAGCAGCGGACGCCGCTCGACGGACGTCCGGCGGTGCCCGTCGTCCGGCGTGGCCCGCATGCTCACGTACGCCACCGACAGCTTCGCCCGGGTCACCTGCTCCGCGGCCAGCCGGAACAGCTCCACCTCGTCCAGGGACCGGCTCACCAGGCCGAGGTACTCCCGCAGGAACGCCTCGTCCTCGTCCGAGCCGTCGGGCGCGTACAGCGAACGGGTGGGCAACCGCTCCAGCACCCGGGCGAGTTCGGCCCCGAGCGAGGTCGTGCGGCCGAGCAGCTCCGTGACGGCCCGCTCGGTGAACACGGGCAGGCGACGCAGAACCCGTACGTAGCACTCGCAGCACTCGGCGAAGAGCACCTCGTAGTAGCGCTCGGCCGGCTCGGCCAGTCCGCCGGGCCGGGGCGCGTCGTGCCGGATCCGCCGTACCAGCTCCGCGGCGTCCGCGTCCGATTCCAGCACCGCCTCGTCGGACAGGTCGGCGTGCGTGAACGTGTCCGTGACGGCCTGGACCGCGGCCAGCCGTTCGTGCTCGGCCAGCCCCGGGAACTCGTGCGCGAGCAGCGGCTCGACCCGGGCCGCCACGGCGTCAGCTATCTCCTCGAACTGCCGTTCCACGCTCCGCTGCGGCCGCAGACCGGGAACCCGGGCCCGGATCAGGTCCGACATCTCCGCCCGGCGCTCCTGGTCCTGCCGCCGGGCGCCCAGCCACAGCCGTACGGCGCTCGTCGCCACCGTCTGCCCCAGGCGCACCGCGGCCACTTCGATGCTCATCCCCGTCTCCCCCCGGTCGGCAGATGGCTCATTGTGGCAGCGGGGTACGGCAAAGGGCCCCCTTCCGGACGGAAAGGGGCCCTTCGAAACCCGGGAGAACCCGTCGCTACCGCAGGCGCGCCATCAGGGCGTGCTCCACGAGAGTGATCAGCGCGCTCTTCGCGTCGGCGCGGTGCCGGGCGTCGGTCGTGATGATCGGCGTGTCCGGGCCGATCTGCAGCGCCTCACGGACCTCTTCGGGGTTGTACGGCTGGCTGCCGTCGAAGCCGTTGAGGGCTACGACGAACGGCAGGCCGCTGTTCTCGAAGTAGTCGACCGCGGGGAAGCAGTCGGCGAGACGCCGGGTGTCGACCAGGACGATCGCGCCGATGGCGCCCCTGACCAGGTCGTCCCACATGAACCAGAAGCGGTCCTGGCCGGGGGTGCCGAACAGGTACAGGATCAGGTCCTGGTCCAGGGTGATGCGGCCGAAGTCCATGGCGACCGTGGTGGTCGTCTTGTCCCCGGTGTGGGTGAGGTCGTCGATGCCGGCAGACGCGGACGTCATCACGGCCTCTGTGCGCAGCGGGTTGATCTCCGAGACGGCGCCGACGAACGTGGTCTTGCCCACGCCGAAGCCGCCCGCCACCACGATCTTCGCGGAGGTGGTGGAGCGGGAAGGACCGCCGCTAGAGCTTGCGAAGTCCACTGAGCACCCTTTCGAGCAGTGTCACGTCTGGCTGGCCACCGGCGTTCTCGTCGCCGCCGGGCTGATGGATGGCGACCAGGCCCGCCTCCGCCAAGTCGGCGACGAGGATCCTGGCCACGCCGAGAGGGATCGACAGCAGGGCCGAGACTTCGGCCACCGACTTGATCTCCCGGCAGAGGTTGCAGATCCGCTGATGCTCGGGCAGCTGGCCCTGCATCTGGTGCGGCTGCGCGGTGGTGTGCACCAGTGCCTCGATGGCGAGCTGGTACCGCGGGCGGGTCCGGCCGCCGGTCATGGCGTACGGACGCACCAGGGGGTTGCTGGACCCCGAGGCCGGCGCCGGCTCGGGGCGGCGCTGCGGCTGCACCGGCTGGATGCGTGGCGCCGGGGGCTGGTCGTACGGCGAGGGACCGGGGCCCTGCGGAGCGTACGGCTGCCGGTGGCTCGGCGTGGAGGGGAAGTTGTACCGGTTCCCGGAACCGTCGCCCTGGCCCTGCGCAGGACCGTACGACCAGTTGCCGTTACTGGAACCGCCTGGGGGTGTTGCCACTTTCTCTCCTCCTCCGACCGTGCCGGGCACCCATCCTTGTGGAGCCGCGTCCCGAAACCTTACGGCCCCGGGACGCGAAAACGCACCGTCTGACTATTAGTTGAGAAGGCTTCCCTGGAGTTCCGCACGCAGATCCGGGGTAAGAACCGTGCCCGCGCGGTCCACCAAAAGGGCCATCTCGTACCCAATCAGGCCGATGTCGGCCTCCGGGTGGGCGAGGACCGCGAGCGAGGAACCATCGGAAACGGACATGATGAACAGGAATCCCCGCTCCATCTCCACAACCGTCTGATTCACGCTGCCGCCCTCGAAGATCCGGGAGGCCCCTGCCGTCAGGGACGTCAGACCGGAAGCGACGGCCGCGAGCTGGTCGGCGCGGTCGCGGGGGAAGCCTTCGGACATCGCCAGAAGGAGTCCGTCGGCGGAGACCACCACCGTGTGGGACACCCCCGGGGTGTTGTCCACGAAGTTGGTGATCAACCAGTTCAGGTTCTGTGCCGCCTGGCTCATCGGGCTCACACTAACGCTCCTGGTTGTAGGTGCTGTCAGGACCGAAGCCCTGGCCGTTCGTTTCACTGCCTGCGTTGCGCCCGCGCTCGACGCCGCGACGCAGGTTGCTCAGTCTGCCCCGGATGTCCTCCGGAGCGCGGGAGACCTGTGGGCCTCCCTGAGGGGTGCTCTCGGCGGCTCCCTCGACCAGGTTGGCCTTGGGTACCCGCCGCGGCAGACCGGAGGAGGTGACCCCGCCTGCCTTGGGCCTCCGCAGCGCCGAAGCCTGCTGCCAGCGCTCGTCGTTCTGCGAACGCCAGGACGTGTCGCCGCCCGGCTCCGCAGCCGGGGCCGCGGGAGCCGTCGGTGCCGGGGCCGCGGCCCGAGCCGGAGCGTGCCGCGCGGGACCGCCGCCGTTCGTGCCGCCCGTGCCGCCGCCGACGGAGCCCCGGCGGGGCAGCCCGGCGTCGGTCAGCTGGTGGCCGTTGGAGGGGGCCGGTCCCGGACGGTCGAAGCCTACGTGGTTCCGCTCGTCCACGTCACCGGCCTGCACCGGCTCCGCCTGCGGAGCGTACTGGGCCGGGTAGCCGTTCGTGTAACTGTCCTGCTGCGGCCAGTCGTCCTGGTAGGGCTGCTCGCCGAAGGCGGGGAACGCCTCCGCGGCGGCGGCCGGCGCGGCCGCGGGCTCCTCCTGGGCGGGCTCCGGATAACCGGGCTCCGGGTAGCCGCCGCCGACGGAGAACGCGTCGGGGGAGAACGTGTCGTTCTGCGGCAGGCCGCCGTTCGGCGCGTAGTACTGCTCGTCGTACGTGCCCTGCGGCTGCTCCTGGTACGCCGGCTGCCCGTCGTAGCCCGTGGGCTGCTCCTGGAAGCCCGTACCGTTCGCGTCGTAGCCCTGCCTGCCGCTGTCGAACTCGTCGGCGTACGCCGGGATCTCGGCGGTCTCCTGAGGCGTCTGCGGGCCCTGTGCGGCCTGCTGGGGCTGCGCCTGGGCCTCCAGGGCCGCACGGCGCTCCTCGCGCATCAGCGAGCGGCCCACGGGGTCGAGGTCGCGGATGTCGTCGGGGACCTCGATGTAGCGGCTGTCGTCGAAGCCGAGCTCGGCCGCCGTACGCATCGGCTGGAGCTGCGGCTGGCTGAAGCTCTCGGCCTGGAACTGCTGCTCCGGGATGATCTGCGAGACCGTGAACTCGTCGCGCTCCAGCGGCTGCTCGCCGCCACCACCGTGGGTGATCGCGTCCGGCAGCATGACCAGCGAGGTGGTGCCGGCCTGCTCGCCGGAGGGGCGCAGCTGGACCCGGATGCCGTGCCGGTCGGACAGCCGGCCGACCACGAACAGGCCCATGCGCTGGGAGATCGCGGCGTCCACGGTCGGCGGGTTGGCCAGCTTGTGGTTGATGTCCGCGAAGTCCTCGGCGGTGAGGCCGATGCCCTTGTCGTGGATCTCGATCATCACGCGGCCGTCGGGGAGACGGGTCGCGGTGACGCGGACCTTGGTCTGCGGTGAGGAGAACGTGGTGGCGTTCTCCAGGAGCTCGGCGAGCAGGTGCACGAGGTCGGTGACCGCGCGGCCGTGGATCTCGGCCTCCGGGACGCCGGAGAGCTCGATGCGCTCGTACTGCTCCACCTCGGAGGAGGCGGCGCGGAGCACGTCGACCAGCGGGACCGGCTGGTCCCAGCGGCGGCCGGGCTCCTCGCCGGCGAGGACCAGGAGGTTCTCGCCGTTGCGGCGCATACGGGTCGCGAGGTGGTCCAGCTTGAAGAGGTTCTCCAGCTGGTCCGGGTCGGCCTCGTTGTTCTCCAGGTCGGTGATCAGGGTCAGCTGGCCCTCGATCAGCGACTGGTTGCGCCGCGACAGGTTGGTGAAGATCGCGTTGATGTTGCCCCGCAGCAGGGCCTGCTCGGCGGCGAGCCGCACGGCCTCGCGGTGGACCTGGTCGAACGCGCGGGCGACTTCGCCGATCTCGTCGGTCGAGGTGATCGGGATCGGCGCCACCCGGGTGTCGACCCGGCCGGGGTCGGTGCGGGAGAGCTGGTCGACCAGCATCGGCAGGCGCTGCTCGGCGATGCCGAAGGCGGCGTTGCGCAGCTGGCGCATCGAGCGGGACATCTGGCGGGCCACCATGCCGGCCAGGATGAACGCGGCGAGCAGCGCGACCATGACCGCGGCACCGGTGATGAGCGCGTCCGTCTTCGCGTTGTCGGCGATGTCGGAGGCCTCGCTCACCGCCTTGTCGGCCATGTCCGACTCGATCGTCCGGTACGCCTGGTACTTCAGGGTGTTGACCGTCCACCAGTTGTCGGCGGTGACGCCCTGGGTGGCCAGCGCCTGGCGGGTGCCGGGGTCGGTGTTCTGCAGCGTCGCCAGCGCGGAGACCATCGCGTTGGCACCGGACGGCGGGGCCACGTAGTTCGGGTCCTTGGCCTTGGCCTGCTGGACCAGCGCCGCGCCGTCGGTCTTGATCTTCTTCTCGAGGTCGGTCAGCTTCTGCGCGTCCGCCTCGGTACCACCGCCGATGTACTCCTCGACGGCGATGCCCTCCAGGTACGCGTACGAGGAGAGGGCGACCCGCTGGCTGGCCAGGTTGCCGGCGTCCGGGCCGGGCTTGACCAGCAGGTGCATGCCGATCGACCGCTCCAGCGACAGGGCCGCCTTGGTGAGCGAGATGGCGTAGACGGTACGGCCGTAGGAGGTGATGTTTCCGGTGCCCAGACCGAGCTCGTTGGCGAACTCCATCAGCGGGTGGGCGACCTGGGTGTAGCCCTCTTCCGTCTTCACACCGCCGAGCTTGCTGGTGTACGCGGCGGCGCGCAGGTTCGTGAGGGTGGGCTCCGCCTCGCGGAACAGCTTCAGCCGGCGCTCCAGGCCCGGCTTCTGCGGCATGTTCTGCGCGGCCGCGTCGAAGGCGTCGGCGGCCTTGTCGGTCGCGGCGCGGGCCTGGGTGACGGTCGCCTTGTCCTTGTTCAGGAGCAGCGGTGCCGCACTGACGTCACGCTCGTTGTACAGGGCGTCGCCGTAGGTCAGGGCGGCGCGGACCAGGCGCGCGGTGTTCTCCGCGTCGCGGGCGTCCTGCCAGGTGTCGATGGAGCTCTTCACCTGGAAGCCGCCCATGACCAGGCCGACGGCCACAGGTATGAGCAGGATCGCGTTCAGCCTGGTCGGCACTCGCCAGTTCCGCGGGGAGAAACGGCCGCCGCTCTTCGCGGGCGCGGCCGGTGGTTCCGCGGCTGGCACAGGGGTGGGCGCCGCAGCGCGCGGCGGCGGGGTGAAGTTGCCCCGTGCCGACGGCTCGGGACCGTTCTTGCTTCGCCTCACTCGACCAACAACCTCTCGGCGGCGGGCACCTGTCGTCGTGCCGCAGTCTCTCAGAGCCCGGTGTGTCTCAGACCACTACTCAGTACGTCTTTGACTAATGGGCAGTTCAGGCATTCCAGCACGGGGGCCGGTGCACTTCCAAACAGTCCATTGGGGCAGAGCGCACGGATGTAAGCCCCAGATAAAACGGTCATAAAGAGCGAGCCCCGCCAAAAGGCGGGGCCGTTGTGAGCGCAGCGGCACCGCGTGACCGCGACGCGTGGCGATACCACTGGATTCCTCTGCCGAAACGTTATGAACACCGAAGCCGACCGTGTCAAAGGCCACAGTCGGCTCCGGTTTCCTTACGACAACTGCCGTACGCGACGTCGTACTTGGCTACGGCGCCACGGCTAGCGCAGGCGCGCCATGAGGGCGTGCTCCACCAGCGTGATCAGCGCGCTCTTCGCGTCGGCGCGGTGCCGGGCGTCGGTCGTGATGATCGGCGCGTCCGGTCCGATCTGCAGCGCCTCGCGCACCTCTTCGGGTGTGTAGGGCTGGTGTCCGTCGAAGCCGTTGAGGGCGATGACGAACGGCAGACCGCTGTTCTCGAAGTAGTCCACCGCCGGAAAGCAGTCGGCCAGGCGCCGGGTGTCCACGAGCACCACCGCGCCGATCGCACCGCGCACCAGGTCGTCCCACATGAACCAGAAACGGTCCTGACCGGGCGTGCCGAACAGGTACAGGATCAGGTCCTGGTCGAGCGTGATACGGCCGAAGTCCATGGCGACCGTGGTGGTCGTCTTGTCCCCGGTGTGCGTCAGGTCGTCGATGCCCGCCGAGGCGGACGTCATCACGGCCTCCGTGCGCAGCGGGTTGATCTCGGAGACCGCTCCCACGAACGTGGTCTTGCCGACGCCGAAGCCGCCCGCCACCACGATCTTCGCGGAGGTGGTGGCACGCCCTCCGTCAGAGCTTGCGAAGTCCACTGAGCACCCTTTCGAGCAGCGTCACGTCAGGAGCGCCGCCGTTGTTCTCGTCGCCGCCCGGCTGGTGGATGGCGACCAGGCCGGCCTCGGCGAGGTCGGCCACCAGGATCCGGGCCACACCGAGCGGCATGGCGAGCAGCGCCGAGACCTCGGCCACCGACTTCACCTCGCGGCACAGGTGGCAGATGCGCTGGTGCTCCGGGAGCAGCCCCATGAGCGCTGCCGGGTCGGCCGTCGTGCTGATCAGCGCCTCGATGGCGAGCTGGTAGCGCGGCCGGGTCCGGCCGCCGGTCATCGCGTAAGGACGTACCAGCGGCTGGTCGCCCTCGTCCCCGTACGGCTCCGCGTACGGATCATGAGAGGCGGTGGGCGGGGTCATCGTTCCTCCGGGCGGGACAGCAAGTCGGTCGGGCTAGCCGTCGGACGTGGCCGGTGGGGGGATTGTGGCGGCCGGACGGTGATTTGGTGAGGCGGGTTGGATCCGGGCTGTCAGTGGAGCAGACTGCCTTGCAGTTCGGCGCGCAGGTCGGGCGTGAGGACCGCGCCCGCGCGGTCGACCAGGAGCGCCATCTCGTAGCCGACGAGACCGATGTCGCACTCCGGGTGGGCCAGGACCGCGAGGGACGAGCCGTCGGAGATGGACATCAGGAAGAGAAAGCCGCGTTCCATCTCGACGACCGTCTGCGCCACGTTGCCGCCCTCGAAGATCCGGGAGGCCCCGGCCGTCAGCGAGGTGAGCCCGGACGCGACGGCCGCCAGCTGGTCGGCACGGTCGCGTGGGAAGCCTTCGGACATCGCCAGAAGGAGGCCGTCGGCGGACACGACGACGGTGTGGGACACACCTGGGGTGTTGTCCACGAAGTTGGTGATCAACCAGTTGAGGTTCTGTGCCGCCTGGCTCATCGGACTCAACTAACGCTCCTGCTGGTGAGTGGGGCTCGGGAAGGTGCCGGTCTGCGGGCCGGTACCGGCCTGTCGACCCTGTGCGATACCCCGACGGAGATTGGTCAGCCGGCCGCGAACGTCATCAGGCGAACGCGAGACCTGCGGACCCGCTTGGTGCTGTTGCTGCTGTGCCGTGCCCGGTACGAGATTCGCCCGGGGGACCCGGCGCGGCAGACCGGAGGTGGTGACACCGCCCGCCGCCGGCTGCCGTACACGCTCCGCCTGCCGGACGAGGTCGTCGTTCGGGGAGGTGCGCCAGGCTGCCTGGGCGGGACGCTGGGGGGCCGCGGCGGGGGGCGCCGGCGGCTGGGCGGGCACCGGCGGGATCGGCGGGACCGACGCCGCCGAGCCGTTGCCGTTGCTCTGGGGTCGCTGCTGCTCCTGCTGGCCGCCGTGGAACCAGTTGGTCTCCAGCGTGTCGTACAGCGGCGTACGGCCGTCACCGGGGCCGGTGGCCGGCGGCAGCGCCTCCGGCTCCTGGCGGACCGGCGGCGCCGACGGGCGCTGCGGTGCGCCGAAGTCGAGGCCGCGGCCGTTGGTCGCCGGACGCTCGTACTGGCCGGTGCCGTACTGGCCGTTGCCGTTCTGGCCGTTGCCGGCGTAGCCGTTCTGGCGGCCGGGCAGGGAGTGCTGACCGGTGGAGCCGCCGTCGTAGGACGGCGTGGCGAACTGACCGGTGGAGCCGTTGTCGTAGGCCTGCGGAGCGGCGAACTGCCCGGTGTTCTGGGCGCCGCTCTGCGGTCCGGTCGGTGTGCCGAAGACATCGGAGCGCACGAACTGGCCGTTGTCCTGCTGGCCGTTGACGTTCGGGCGCGGGAACGAACCGGTGTCGTGCGGCGCGGTCGTGCCCGGCCGCGGGAACGACCCCGTGTTCTGCGAGCCGTTCGGGGCGTTGAAGTCCGGGCGCGGGAACTCGCCGGTCGACTGGGCCTGCGGGATCGCCGGCATCTGCGAGGTGGCGCCGAGGCCCTGCCGGTCGTCGATGCGGGGCATCGGCGCGGTGTGCGACGGGTTCTGCTCGTCGTGGCCGCGCGGGGTGTCCAGCGAGGCACGGGAGAGCGGCGGCTGGGCGTTGTCGTCGCTCCAGCTGGGCCGGCCGGCCGGCGGGTTGGCACCGGGCAGCTCGGCCCGCGGGCCGCCGCGCGGCGGCAGCTGGGGCTGACGGCCCTGGTCGGAGGAGTTCGCGGAGCGCTGCGGCGGCACCGGGGCGCGGTTGCCGAAGGCGTCCTGGCCGCCGAAGGAGTCCTGGGGGTTGCCGAACGCGTCCTGGTTGCCGAAGCCACCGGCACCCGTGTTCGGGCGGCCCTGCGAGCCGCGTCCGCCGCCCTGTCCACCGGGACGGCCGCCGTTCTGGCCCGCGCCGGGCAGCGCGGCCCGGGGACCCTGGCCGGTGCCGACCTGGCCGCGCGGGCCGGCGCCCGCGCCGAGCAGTCCGCCACCGGAGGGAGCGCCGGAGCCGAGGGCACCACCGCGTCCGCCGGCCGCGGCGGCACCGCCGCCGAGCGCCGGGGCGGGGGCACCCGCACCGAGCGGACCACCGGCACCGCCCTGGCCGTTGCCGCGCCGGGCGGCGGCCGCACCGGCCGCGGCCTGCGCGGCCGCCGGGCCGCCGGACTGGGCCGGGACGCCGGGCTTGCCGGGAGCGGGCTTCTTGCCGCCCTGGGCCACGTCGACCGGGAGCATGACCAGCGCGGTCGTGCCACCGGAGTCGGACGGGCGCAGCTGGATGCGGATGCCGTGGCGCTGCGACAGACGGCCGACCACGAACAGACCCATGCGGCGGGAGACCGAGACGTCCACGGTGGGCGGCGAGGCGAGCCGCTCGTTGATCGCCGCGAGGTCCTCGGGGGAGAGGCCGATACCGGTGTCGTGGATCTCGATCAGGACGCGGCCGTCGGGCAGCGCGTGACCGGTCACCTTGACCTTGGTCTGCGGGGAGGAGAACGAGGTGGCGTTCTCCAGCAGCTCGGCGAGGAGGTGCACGAGGTCGTTGACCACGCGGCCGGCCACTTCGGTGGTCGGCACGGCGGCCAGCTCGATGCGCTCGTACTGCTCCACCTCGGACGCGGCGGCGCGGAGCACGTCGACCAGCGGGACCGGGCGGGTCCAGCGGCGGCCGGGCTCTTCACCCGCGAGGACCAGAAGGTTTTCACCGTTCCGGCGCATACGGGTCGCGAGGTGGTCGAGCTTGAAGAGGGAGGACAGCTGGTCCGGGTCGGCCTCGCGGGACTCCAGTTCGGAGATGAGCGAGAGCTGACGCTGGATGAGGCCCTGGGAGCGGCGCGAGAGGTTGGTGAACATCGCGTTGACGTTGCCCCGCAGGAGGGCCTGCTCGGCGGCGAGGCGGACCGCCTCGCGGTGCACGTCGTCGAAGGCCGCGGCCACCTGGCCGATCTCGTCCCGGGAGTGCACACCGACCGACTCCACGGACGTGTCGACGTCCTGCGGGTCGGACTCGGAGAGCTGCTTGACCAGCTCGGGCAGGCGGTCCTGGGCGACCTTGGTGGCGGTCTCCTGAAGGCGGCGCAGCGAGCGGATCATGGAGCGGGCCACGATGAAGGCGCCGACCAGCGACACACCGAGGACGAGCAGGATCAGCGCACCGGAGATGATCGCCGACTGCTCGGAGGAGTTGCGCAGCTCGCGCGCCTTCTGCTCCATGTCCTCAAGCAGCGTGTGCTCGATCTTCTGCATCTGCTCGATCTTGGTCGAGCTGTCGTCGACCCAGTCGAGGTACGAGCGCTTGCTGAGCTCGTTCAGACCGTTCTGGGCGCCGAGCGCACGCTTGGCGTAGGTGTCGGCGGCCTCGATCGTCGGGTTGTTCCCGTCGATCGGGCTGAGCAGGTCGGCCGCGTTGCCGGCGTAGATCTTCCGGAAGATCGTCAGCTCGGAGGTCTCGCTCTCCTGGGCGGACTCGCCGTACAGGCGGTCGTTCTCGGAGAGGTCGCCGGGGCTGGTGCCGTTGTCGGGCAGGGCCGCGGCGATGACGGCGCGCTGGACGGACGCGTACTCCTTGGCGGTGGAGAACGCCGCCAGGGCGCGGGTGCGCTGGATCATCTCCGGGTTGCTGGAGGCCTGCGCCATGTCCTGCGAGAGGTCGATCAGCTGGGTGATCAGCCGGTGGTAGGCCTCGACCGTCTGGGTCGAGTTCTCCTTCTGCTGGAAGGCGTCCTTGCGGATCTTCGCCAGGTCGTCCAGCTGGCCGGCCAGACCGACGAGGCTGTCGCGGACACCCTGGAGCTGACCGTTCTTGCTCGCGGTGTCGATTTCCTCGGAGGCGTTGAGGAAGTTCTCGCGGGCGCGGTCGGTCTGGTCCTCAAGGCCCTTGACGGCGGAGCTCGTCGGCGAACCGTTGTGCGCCAGCGGACCGGCCGTCTTGTCACGCTCGGTCTGGAGCGCGGTGGCCAGCTCGGTCGCCTGCGTGGTCATGTCCGTCAGCAGCTGCATGTTGTCGAGCTGCTGGATGGAGTCGAGCGACTGGTTGATGCGCACCGCGCCCAGCGTCGTCGCCGCCACCACGGGGAGCGCGAGCAGCGACACCAGGCGCGTGGAGATGCGCCAGTTGCGCAGGGCTATGCGCGAGCCCGGGTTGGCCGGGCCCCGCGGGGGCTTGACCGTCGGAGTCGGAGTAGCGGCCGGCTGGGGGCCCGAAGGACCCGAAGACGCGGACACGGCGGGGCGCCCGGAGCGCTCACCGCCGTCACCGCCACCGCCGACCGGGGCCGGGCCCGGGTTCTGGGCGTGCTGGGGCGAGGAACCGCGGTCGGTCCCGCCGTGCGCCTCCGGCTCCGCCGGAGCGCTGCCATCCCTCTTGAAACGTCCCTGCACTAGCGTCGCAACCTCTGGACCAGGCGCCCTTCCGGGAACGGAAGGACACGGTGTCGGCGTTGAACGGGGAGCGCCCTGAATACGCACCCTGTTGGTCGTGAGTGTGACCGGCGCTGGCTCCCCCTGTCTCGCCGCCACTCGGCGCTGCGTTGCGCCCCCTGCGCGCCGGCTCGATCCTGCGGCGGTCCGTGGAATTCCAGCACAGTGCCGGATCTCCAACAAGGGCCGTGGACCGAGCTGTGACCTCTGTGACAGCGTGTGAGTGACACGTTACGAGATGTGGAAGTCGATCGCGTACATAAAGGGCGTATCCCTGTCAGTCGCCGGTGCGTGGGCCGTGTCCCAGTCGCCATGATCAGGAGCGGAATGACAGGTTCAGTTCGCCAATGTCCGTTTCGTTGCGGTGAGTTGTCAGCCGGATATGACCGCTTTGCCCCTGGGGTCGTGAGCAAACTCACATGCAGATCCAGGCCTCTTCACGGCTTCGGCCGGGAATTCGATGTTTAGCCTGGCGCTTTACAAGAGGGAAGTCTCTGCCAACCCACACACGACGGGGTCCCGTACAACCGTGAAGACGACGATGATGTTCCGCAACATAGCCAACCCCCGCCGCACCACCCTCGCCCACCTCAAGGACGCCGAGGAACTGCAGACCCCCGAGCTGCCCGAGCACTCCCTCGACCTCCCCGCCCAGACCGCCAACCCGCGGCGCACGATCCTCATGGAGATCCCGGCCGGGACCTCGGTCGCGGAGTAGTACGGGACCCGGCCGCCGATCACTCACCCACCCGGTGACCGGGTTATTCCGCGGCGGCCACCCCTTACCGCGTTAGCCTGGAGCGTCAGACTCCAGCCGGCTCAGTGAGGGGCGCAAGGATCCCGTGCGCATCGCCAGGTTCTCCATCGACGGGAACGTCGCCTTCGGCGCCGTCGAGGGCGACAAGCAGGACGAACTCGTCCTCGACATCATCAAGGGCATTCCGTTCGCGGACTTCGAGCTCTCCGGTACGAAGGTCCCGGTCAGCAAGGTCCGCCTGCTCCCGCCGGTGCTCCCCAACAAGGTCGTCGCCTACGGCCGCAACTACGCGGAGCACGCGAAGGAACTGGGCAACGAGGTCCCGGACGTCCCCTTCGCCTTCTTCAAGCCGTCCACCTCGGTGATCGGCCCCGGCGACGACATCCAGTACCCGACCTTCTCCCAGGACCTCCACCACGAGGCCGAACTGGCCGTGGTCATCGGCCGCATGTGCCGCGAGGTCCCGCGCGAGCGCGTGGCGGACGTCATCCTCGGCTACACCTGCGCCAACGACGTCACCGCCCGCGACGTCCAGAAGCGCGAGAAGCAGTGGGCCCGCGCCAAGGGCTTCGACACCTCCTGCCCGCTGGGCCCCTGGGTGGAGACGGACCTGGACCTCGCCACCGCGTCCGACCTGACGATCCAGCTCACGGTCAACGGCGAACAGCGCCAGCTCGGCCGTACGAGCGAGATGATCCACTCCATCGCGGACCTGATCGTCAACATCACCGAGGCCATGACACTGCTCCCCGGAGACGTCATCCTCACCGGCACCCCGGCAGGGGTCGGCCCCCTCAGCGTCGGCGACGAGGTCGCCGTCACCATCGAAGGCATCGGCACTCTCACCAACAAGGTTGTCAAGCGTGGCTAGCGCACCCGGCACTCCCGTTCGCGTACGTTTCTGTCCGTCCCCCACCGGTAACCCCCACGTGGGCCTGGTCCGCACCGCCTTGTTCAACTGGGCGTTCGCCCGGCACCACCAGGGCACGCTGGTCTTCCGCATCGAGGACACCGACGCGGCCCGCGACTCCGAGGAGTCGTACAACCAGCTGCTCGACGCGATGCGCTGGCTGGGCTTCGACTGGGACGAGGGCCCCGAGGTCGGCGGCCCGCACGCGCCGTACCGCCAGTCGCAGCGGATGGACATCTACCGGGACGTCGCCGCCAAGCTGCTCGACGCCGGTCACGCCTACCACTGCTACTGCTCCCAGGAGGAGCTGGACACCCGCCGCGAGGCCGCCCGCGCCGCCGGCAAGCCGTCCGGCTACGACGGCCACTGCCGCGACCTCACCGAGGAGCAGGTGGCGGAGTACAAGGCCCAGGGCCGCACCCCGATCGTCCGCTTCCGGATGCCCGACGAGACGATCACCTTCACCGACCTGGTCCGCGGCGAGCTCACCTTCACCCCGGAGAACGTCCCGGACTACGGCATCGTCCGTGCCAACGGCGCCCCGCTGTACACGCTGGTCAACCCGGTCGACGACGCCCTGATGGAGATCACCCACGTCCTGCGCGGCGAGGACCTGCTCTCCTCCACCCCGCGCCAGGTCGCCCTCTACAAGGCGCTCGTCGACCTCGGCATCGCCCAGCAGGTCCCGGCCTTCGGCCACCTCCCCTACGTCATGGGCGAGGGCAACAAGAAGCTGTCGAAGCGCGACCCGCAGGCGTCCCTCAACCTCTACCGCGAGCAGGGCTTCCTGCCTGAGGGCCTGCTCAACTACCTCTCACTGCTGGGCTGGTCGCTCTCCGCCGACCAGGACATCTTCTCGGTCGGCGAGATGGTCGCGGCCTTCGACATCTCCGACGTGAACCCCAACCCGGCCCGCTTCGACCTGAAGAAGTGCGAGGCGATCAACGCCGACCACATCCGCATGCTGGACGTGAAGGACTTCACGGAGCGCTGCGCCCCCTGGCTGAAGGCCCCCTTCGCCCCCTGGGCCCCGGAGGACTTCGACGAGGCGAAGTGGGAGGCGATCGCCCCGCACGCCCAGACCCGTCTGAAGGTCCTCTCGGAGATCACCGAGAACGTCGACTTCCTGTTCCTGGCGGAGCCGGCCGAGGACGAGGCGTCCTGGACCAAGGCGATGAAGGAGGGCAGCGACGCCCTCCTCGCCACGGCCCGGGAGAAGCTGGAGTCGGCCGACTGGACCTCCCCGGAGTCCCTGAAGGAGGCCGTCCTGGCCGCCGGCGAGGCCCACGGCCTCAAGCTCGGCAAGGCCCAGGCCCCGGTCCGGGTGGCCGTCACCGGCCGCACGGTCGGCCTGCCGCTCTTCGAGTCCCTGGAGGTCCTGGGCAAGGAGAAGACGCTGGCGAGGATCGACGCGGCGCTGGCGAAGCTGAGCGCGTAGCCACGCGCGCGTGAGGGGCGGCGACCGGATCACCGGGGGCCGCCCCTCACGCGTTCCCCGGTAGCCCCCGAGCCGTCTCCGGGAGTTAACCCCTACGGCCGACTCCCGCTTCCTGGGCGGACGTTGGATGTTTCCTGTGCGCATGATGTGCATGCGCGACCGGTACAGGGGGTGGGGGACGTGACCCGTTCACGGCACGAAGTGATCCGTTCGCGCAGACTGGCCACGGCCGTCGTCGCCGGAGCAGCGGCGCTGACCTGCGTCGCGGGGACCTCGCCCGCGCAGGCCGGGCCCGCGGACCCCTGGCAGACCGGGTTCGTCACGCTCAGGTCGTGGGAGCCGACCCATGTGTACTACATGTGGGCGGGGGCGTCCGGGTTCCAGTGGGAACCCCGGACCTCCGTCGGCCCCGGTACCTGGGTGGACTACCCGGGCTTCGTCCCGCCCGCGCACGCCGGGCCGGACGACCTGGCCACCGGCACCGACGTGGTCAGCACCTGGGACGGGGGTACCGAGGTGACCCAGCGGCACCGCTCCACGGGCGCGACCGCCACCGTCACCGTCCCGGCGGGCCAGACCTACCGGGCCACGTCCGGCTGGAGCGTGCTCACCGAGGACGCCGCCGGCACCCCGCACGTCCTGCGGGCCGCGGCCGACGGCTCCACCGCCGACCTCCCCGTGACCGGACTCCCCGCGGGCGCCCGGCCCACCGGATACGTCCCGGGCGGCTCGGTCCGCCGCGCCGCGATCGTCTACACCCTGGACGGCACCACCTCGGTCGGGCTGGTGGACCTCGGCGACGGCACCTTCCGCACCTACGTCACGGGAGTGGCCGCCGATCCGCCGGTCCGCTTCAACGACCGCTGGCTGGTCGCCGACTGGAAGTACGTCCGCGTCGACGCGGCCCCGGGCACCCAGCCCACCGGAATGACCCCCTGGGGCGCCGAACTGGTGGCCGTCGTCGGTGACCAGCTCCTGACCGGCAACCCGACCTTCGTCCAGGGCGGCACCAAGCCCGCGCTGACGGCCCGCTCGCTGACCACCGGAGAGACCCGCACCGTCCTCGCGAACTCCTCCGGAGGCATGGGCCCGACCCCGGACGGCGGCGCACTCGCCACCGCGGGGACCTCCAGCTTCGACTGGAACGTCCACCGCATCACCCCCACCGCGGACGGCGGCACCGCGACCGGGAAGGTGGCCCAGATCCCCGCCGACCGGATACGGGCCGAGGGGCTGGCCATGGCCGGCGGTGAGCTGTTCCTGGACGGCAGGCAGGGCAGCGGCCATGTGATCTCCAGCTTCGCGCTCGACGCCGGCGGCGTGCCGGTCGGGCCCCAGACCCGCCGCAGCCCCGCCCTGGCCGACCCCACCTGCCTCCCGGGCGACGCCGCCTGCCCCCAGCTGGAGGCGCTCGGCGACGGACACGTCGTCCACCTCTTCACCGACTCCTCCGACCGGGAGTACGTGGTCGAGACCGGCCTCGACACCGCCTCCCTGCAGAACGTGCAGACGGGCGACTCCGGCGGCCGCATCGCCGGCGCCACCGGCCGCTACGTCCTGTACAACGGCGGCACGCCCGGCGTGCAGAAGATCCTCGACTTCCCGCGCGGCGCCACGTCCGGCACGGTCGCGCTCAGCCGGAGCCGCACCACGGCGGCCCTGTGGGGCACCGTCCTGTGGACGCCCGGCACCACCAAGGGGTCGATCACCGGCCACGACCTGAAGACCGGCAGGACCACGACCACGGTCACCACCGGCGCCCACTGCACCCCCACCGACATCCAGGCCGTCAACAGCCGCCTCTACTGGAGCTGCGGCGCCTCCGGCCCGGCCGGGGTCTACGACCGGGCGGCCAGGCGGAACGTCCCGGTCCCGGCCGGCCCCTCCCCGGCCCGCCTCGGCGACGGCTTCCTGGTGCGCGAGAACCGGACCACCCACGAACTGCTGCTCACCGACGTCCACACCGGGACCGCGACGACCCGCGTCGTCGCCGTGCTGCCCAGGACCGACCAGAACACGGGTGCCGGCAACGGCCGTTGGGCCGTGGACCGGTTCGGCGGCCAGATCGCCTACCTGGGCGCGTCGTACGGGCAGGTGTGGCTCGCCCGCAGCGGCGTCCCCACCTCGCCGCTCGCCCAGATGGACGCGCAGGTCTACTCGCCGTCCGTCATCACCAGGTCGGCGCCCTGGTCGCCGGTGTGGCAGCTGAACAAGCCGTCCAGCTGGACCCTGACGCTCGCCACGCCCTCGGGCACGGTCCGGCGCACCCTGACCGGTGCCGCCACGGGCGCGGCCGTACGCCCGGCCTGGGACGGCACCACCGACAGCGGTGCCGCGGCCCCGACCGGCAGGTACACCTGGAAGCTCACCGCGCGTCCCCGCGACGGCCAGGGCCGGACCCTGACCCTGACCGGCACGATCACCCTGGGCTGACGGCGCCCGCGGGGTACGGTCGGTGTCATGACGATCAGGGCCGTGGTCTGGGACGTGGACGACACTCTCTTCGACTACACGAGTGCCGACCGCGAGGGCATGCGGGCGCACCTGGCGGCGGAGGGGCTGCTCGCGGGGTGGGGGAGCGCGGAGGCGGCGCTGGTGCGGTGGCGGGAGATCACCGACCAGCAGTGGGCGCGGTTCGCGGCGGGCGAGCTGTCCTTCGAGGACCAGCGGCGCGACCGGGTGCGGGTGTTCCTGGGGGCGGAGCTGACCGACGCCCAGGCCGACGACTGGTTCCGCCGGTACCTGACGCACTACGAGGCCGTCTGGGCCCTCTTCCCGGACGTCCTGCCCGCCCTGGACGCCCTCGCGGCCGGCTACCGGCACGCCGTGCTCTCCAACTCCAGCCTGCACGTCCAGGACCGCAAACTGCGCACGCTCGGGGTGTACGACCGCTTCGAGGCCGTCCTCTGCGCGGCCGAACTGGGCGTCTCCAAGCCCGCCCCCGGCGCCTTCCTGGCCGCCTGCGAGGCGCTGGAACTCGCCCCGCACGAGGTCGCGTACGTCGGCGACCACCCGGAGATCGACGGGCGGGGCGCGGCCGACGCCGGGCTGCTGTCGGTGTGGATCGACCGCCCCGGACTCTCCGCCACGCCGGCCGCGGGACCGGTTCCCCGGCCGTCCGCCGGCCCGGCCGCCGGGACCGGCGCCCCCGTCGGCCCGCACCGGATCGCGTCCCTCGCCGAACTGCCCGCGATCCTCCGCGCCGATACCCGTTTTGGAGCCCCGTCCACCTTCAGGTAATGTTCTTCCTGCGCCGCCGGGGAGCGGGCCGAAAGGCCGGAACCGGAGGCGCGAAACTAGAACAAGATCCCCTCAGGGGCTTGCGTTCCAGTGGCCTATGGTGTAATTGGCAGCACGACTGATTCTGGTTCAGTTAGTCTTGGTTCGAGTCCAGGTAGGCCAGCTCGCAGAGCTCATCTGCAACGCCCCCGTTGTGTAGCGGCCTAGCACGCTGCCCTCTCAAGGCAGTAGCGCCGGTTCGAATCCGGTCGGGGGTACGGAGATCTTCCACGGATGATCGCTAGGGCCCCCGTTGTGTAGCGGCCTAGCACGCCGCCCTCTCAAGGCGGTAGCGCCGGTTCGAATCCGGTCGGGGGTACGAACTGGTCTAAACCATCATTGGTCTATGGTGTAATTGGCAGCACGACTGATTCTGGTTCAGTTAGTCTTGGTTCGAGTCCAGGTAGACCAGCTGGGATCTGCGGCGGTGCAGTTTAAGCGCTCGTAAGATCCACGCCCCCGTTGTGTAGCGGCCTAGCACGCCGCCCTCTCAAGGCGGTAGCGCCGGTTCGAATCCGGTCGGGGGTACGCGATGAAGGCCCTCCGCTTCGGCGGGGGGCCTTCTTTCTGTGCGCACGGCGCCCTACTCGAAGCCGTAGCGCCGGGCCGTCTCCTCCTCCTGGGCCAGCCGGTGCAGCGCCTGGAGCATCGGCTCCACCAGCACCGCGCTGGCCACCGCGGCCTCCGCCTTCTCCTCCTCCGACGGATGCGTCTCCAGGAAGTCCAGATCGGCGACGGCCGCCTGGTACATCAACTTCGCCCGCGGTACGAGGAGTTCGGCGTCCCAGTCGTAACCGAGCCGGCGGAACGCGGCCAGCGCGACCACCAGCCGGCGGTACGCGGGGGAGATGGTCGTCAGCTGCTTGGCGTTCTCCCAGCCGAGCCTGTCGAGGAGGGCGTCGGCCTCCCGGTGCGCGGCCCGCACGTACTCGTCGTCCTCGTCCGGCTCCGGCAGCTGCGGCAGCGCCCACAGCGCGGCGCCCACCCTGATCGTGCGGCCCAGCGAGTCGTCGTCGACATGCCCGAGCACCTCGCGGACCGTCGCCACGGGGATCCGCCCCACCTGGATCATCGCCCGCACCAGCCGCAGCCGGCGCAGGTGCTCCTCGTCGTACTCGGCGGTCGTGGCGTTGACCTGGCGGCCGGGCGGCAACAGCCCCTCGCGCAGGTAGTACTTGATCGTCGCGGCGGACACCCCGCTGCGCTCGCTCAACCGGGCAAGCCGCATGTCTTGCGCGCCTCCTTGGTCAGTGCCACTATCCAAACACCGACAGAAGGATAGTGTCGCTATCCGACAGGCCTCCGGGGGTGCCGTTCCACATGGTCTCGATGTTCACCAAACCGATTCCGGGCCGTACGACCGCTGCCCGCGAGGGCGACGCGGTGGTCCTGCTCATCGGCATGCGCATCAACCACTTCTGGGCGGTCCACCAGTGGCTCCCGGTCATGCTGTCGATGTTCCGCATGCTGAGGGAGCTGGCACGGGACCCCGGCCGGGGACTGCTCGGCCGCATCCTGCTGACGGCTTCACCGCGGACGTACTACGTCGTCCAGTACTGGGAGTCCAAGGAGAAGCTGTACGCGTACGCGAGTTCGCCGGAGATGGTCCACCACGGAATGTGGAGCATCGTGAACCGCAAGGAGCGCGCGGGGAAGCTGCGCCAGCACGTGGGCCTGTGGCACGAGACGTACGTGGCGCCCGAGGGCGCGTACGAGTCGATCTACTTCGACATGCCGGAGTTCGGCCTGGGCGCGGCGAGCGGGGTCGTCCCGGTGGAGAAGCGGGGGCGGTACGCGAAGGACCGGTTCGCTTACAGGAGCGCTGACAGCAGCACCCCGTGAGGGGCGCGGGGAACTGCGCGACCAGCCACGACGGCGTCGCGGACGGCTGACGGCCGGTGGTGGCACATCCTGCGCCGTGGGGGCTCCGGTCGGTGGGCGGGTGCGGGCAGCGTGTGGCTGGTCGCGCAGTTCCTCCCCCAGCCTTCGGCCGGGGGTACCCCCAGCGCCCCTGAGTTTCTCCGCTCCCGTCCGGAAGAGCCTGCCGCGGCGTTGAGGCCGGCCTCTTCCGACGGGAACGTTCGTGTCGGTGCTCAGCCCGTGCGGCGCAGTGCCTCGGAGAGGCGGGCCGCCGCGTCGATGACCGCCTGCGCGTGCATGCGCCCGGGGTGGCGGGTCAGGCGCTCGATGGGCCCGGAGACGGAGACGGCGGCCACCACCCGGTTCGAGGGGCCGCGCACCGGCGCCGACACCGACGCCACGCCCGGCTCGCGCTCGCCGATCGACTGGGCCCAGCCGCGGCGGCGGACACCCGAGAGGGCCGTCGCCGTGAAGCGGGCGCCCTGGAGGCCGCGGTGCAGCCGCTCCGGCTCCTCCCAGGCCATCAGGATCTGCGCCGAGGAACCGGCCTTCATCGTCAGCGTCGAGCCGACCGGCACCGTGTCCCGGAGTCCGGACAGACGTTCCGCGGCGGCCACGCAGATCCGCATGTCGCCCTGGCGGCGATACAGCTGCGCGCTCTCTCCGGTGATGTCACGGAGGTGCGTCAGCACCGGGCCCGCCGTCGCGAGCAGGCGGTCCTCGCCGGCCGCCGCGGCCAGTTCCGCGAGTCGCGGACCGAGAATGAAACGGCCCTGCATGTCGCGTGCCACCATGCGGTGGTGTTCCAGGGCCACGGCCAGCCGGTGGGCTGTGGGCCGTGCCAGTCCGGTGGCCCCGACCAGACCCGCGAGGGTGGCCGGACCGGACTCCAGGGCGCTCAGGACAAGGGCCGCCTTGTCCAGGACGCCGACGCCGCTACTGTTGTCCATGCAACGATACTCACGTCTCACTCTGTGAAACGCAAGTTCAATTTTCCGTGGAACGCGCCACCCTGGAATCACACGGTGGCCCGCAGACCAACGGGCCCGGCGGCGGACGCCCGGAACCACGACTTCAGGGGCCCGGTACACGGGCAGCCGCCTCCTCAAGATCTCTAGTTGGGCCGGTGCACGTCTGCCGGCCGGAGGGAAAGCGATGGGTAGGACACTCGCGGAGAAGGTCTGGGACGACCACGTCGTCCGGCGCGCCGAGGGCGAGCCCGACCTCCTCTTCATCGATCTGCACCTGCTGCACGAGGTGACCAGCCCGCAGGCCTTCGACGGGCTGCGCCAGAACGGCCGCCAGGTGCGCCGCCTCGACCTCACCATCGCGACCGAGGACCACAACACCCCGACCCTCGACATCGACAAGCCCATCGCGGACCCGGTCTCCCGTGCCCAGCTGGAGACGCTGCGCAAGAACTGCGCCGAGTTCGGGGTGCGCCTGCACCCGCTGGGCGACGTCGAGCAGGGCGTCGTGCACGTCGTCGGCCCCCAGCTGGGCCTGACCCAGCCCGGTACGACCGTGGTCTGCGGCGACTCCCACACCTCCACGCACGGTGCCTTCGGCGCGCTGGCGTTCGGCATCGGCACCTCCCAGGTGGAGCACGTGCTGGCCACCCAGACGCTGCCGCTGGCCCGCCCCAAGACCATGGCCATCACGGTCGACGGCGAACTGCCCGACGGCGTCACCGCCAAGGACCTGATCCTGGCGATCATCGCCAGGATCGGTACCGGCGGCGGCCAGGGCTACATCCTGGAGTACCGCGGCTCCGCCATCGAGAAGCTCTCGATGGAGGCCCGGATGACCATCTGCAACATGTCGATCGAGGCCGGCGCCCGCGCGGGCATGATCGCCCCCGACGAGACCACCTTCGCCTACCTCAAGGGCCGTGCCCACGCCCCCGAGGGCGAGGACTGGGACGCGGCGGTCGCGTACTGGAAGACGCTGAAGACGGACGCGGACGCCGAATTCGACGCCGAGGTGCACATCGACGCCGCCGCGCTCTCGCCGTTCGTCACCTGGGGCACCAACCCCGGCCAGGGTGCACCGCTTTCCGCGGACGTCCCCGACCCGGCTTCGTACGAAGACGCTTCGGAGCGCTTCGCCGCCGAAAAGGCCCTGGAGTACATGGGGTTGGAGGCCGGCCAGCCGCTGCGCTCGATCAACGTGGACACCGTCTTCGTAGGCTCCTGCACCAACGGCCGCATCGAGGACCTGCGCGCCGCCGCCGAGATCCTCAAGGACCGCAAAGTCGCCGACGGCGTACGGATGCTGGTCGTCCCCGGCTCCGCGCGGGTCGGTCTGCAGGCCGTCTCCGAGGGCCTGGACGTGGTCTTCAAGGACGCCGGCGCCGAATGGCGGCACGCGGGCTGCTCGATGTGCCTCGGCATGAACCCCGACCAGCTGGCCCCCGGCGAGCGCTCCGCGTCCACCTCCAACCGCAACTTCGAGGGCCGGCAGGGCAAGGGCGGCCGTACCCACCTGGTGTCCCCGCAGGTCGCGGCCGCCACGGCCGTCCTGGGCCACCTGGCCTCGCCCGCCGACCTGTCCGACGCCGACGTTCGCACGCCCGCTGGAGTCTGATCAGCCATGGAAGCATTCACCACGCACACCGGCCGGGCCGTCCCGCTGCGCCGCTCCAACGTCGACACCGACCAGATCATCCCTGCTCACTGGCTCAAGAAGGTGACCCGGGACGGCTTCGAGGACGGTCTGTTCGAGGCCTGGCGCAAGGACGAGAACTTCATCCTCAACCGCCCCGAGCGGCAGGGCGCGACCGTCCTGGTGGCCGGCCCCGACTTCGGCACCGGCTCCTCCCGCGAGCACGCCGTCTGGGCGCTGCAGAACTACGGCTTCAAGACCGTGATCTCCTCCCGCTTCGCCGACATCTTCCGGGGCAACTCGCTGAAGAACGGCCTGCTCACGGTGGTCCTGGACCAGAAGATCGTGGAGGCGCTGCAGGAGCTCACCGAGAACGACCCGCAGGCCGAGATCACCGTCGACCTGGAGGCCCGCGAGGTGCGCGCCGAGGGCGTCACCGCCTCCTTCGAGCTGGACGAGAACTCCCGCTGGCGGCTGCTGAACGGCCTGGACGACATCTCCATCACCCTCCGGAACGAAGCCGACATCGCCGCCTACGAGGCCAAGCGGCCGTCGTACAAGCCGCGGACGCTCCAGGTCTGAGCCGGCGCCGCTTCGGCGTGAACCGACACATCTGAATACGGCTGGTTTCAGCCACCGCAACACCCCTCCTGTACCCCCGATCGCCACGATTGGGGGTACAGCCATGTCTGCACCCGAACGGGCGCTCGCGTTGTCGCAGGTCTTGCCAACTTCCCACGTTAGGGCGGATGTTGTCGGGGTACGTGAGTGCTGTGTCCGCGGCTTCCGCAAGTGCCCGGAAGGCCATTTGAGGCGCCAGTTGCACCCTGCGCAGGCGACAACTCGCCCCAGATGGCACAATCTGTGCATGGAACACGACGGCCAACTCCAGCTCTATGCGGCGGTCGCGGACCAACTCAAGGAAGCGCACACAAAAGTGCGCGCACTGCAAGTCCCGGAGGGCGTACGGATGGCGCTGACCCGGAAGCTGCTGGTCATTACGGCCGCGGCCAAACACGACGTCGTCGACGCGGCACGGCGGCTCGAACGGTTCAACGCGGACCTCGACGCGGGTCGAATCCCCGAAGAGGACCGCTGACCGGACCGTACGAGCCGGCCGAGTCCGTTGCGGCACAAGGGTGATAAGCCCGTTTCGTGTTTGATTTGCGGTATATATCTGCCTAACGTGCGAAAAAGCTTGAACACATTCGTTCTGGCGATGTCTCCGAAGGGGAAGACGTGAACAAGGCGCAGCTCGTAGAAGCGATTGCCGACAAGATGGGCGGCCGCCAGCAGGCCGCCGAGGCTGTCGACCATGTCCTGGACGCCATCGTCCGCGCGGTCGTCGCAGGTGAGCGGGTCTCGGTCACCGGCTTCGGGTCCTTCGAGAAGGTGGACCGCCCCGCCCGCTACGCCCGCAATCCCCAGACGGGCGAGCGGGTTCGGGTCAAGAAGACCTCCGTGCCGCGCTTCCGTGCCGGTCAGGGCTTCAAGGACCTGGTGAGCGGCTCCAAGAAGCTCCCGCGCGGCGGTGAGGTCGCGGTCAAGAAGGCGCCCAAGGGCAGCCTGACCGGCGGCGCTTCGGCGACGGTGAAGAAGGCGGCGGCGAAGAAGACCACCGCGAAGAAGGCCACGGCGGTGGCGAAGAAGACCGCCGTGAAGAAGACGGTCGCCAAGAAGACCACCACCGCTGCCGCGAAGAAGACCACGGCGGCGGCGAAGAAGACCACCGCGGCGGCCAAGAAGACCACGGCGACGGCGAAGAAGGCGGCCGCCAAGAAGGCGCCGGCCAAGAAGGTCACCGCCAAGAAGGCGCCGGCCAAGAAGTCGACGGCGCGGAAGGCTACCGCCAAGAAGACGACAGCCGCACGCTGAGGCGGGGCCCGCTCGGCAGCGGGGTCGGGATACTCACGCGACGGGCCGGATTCCCTGGGGGAGTCCGGCCCGCGGTGTGTTTGAGGGATGCGCGTCGTGTTTCGGGTGCGGCGCCGTGGGGGGCTGGTCGCGCAGTTCCCCGCGCCCCTGGGTATCTGCACTCAGAGCGTCTGCAAAGTCACCAGGGTGATCCGGAGGTCGGCTCCGGCCCCCTCCGTCTCGATGCGTACCCGCTGCCCGGGGCGCAGCAGCCGCAGGCCCCCCGCGTCGAACGCCGGGCCGTCGAAGGGCACCGGTGTCCCGTCGTCGAGGAGTACCTGGCCGCTGCGGGTCTCGGGGTCGTACGTGTATGCGGTCGCCTGCATGAGCGCAGCCTACTGGTCCGGGATCAGCAGGCGGGCCGCCACCGCGGCCGTGCGGGGGCCCACGCCCAGGGCCAGGGCCGCGCGCAGGTCGGCGCCGGTGTCCACGTCCTGGCGTACCGAATCCACGTCCACCAGTCGCAGTTCCGCGGCGCCCGAGGCGGTGTGCCGGGCGCGGGAATCCGGGCCGAATGCCGGCGCCAATTCATGGCCGGGAGTCGCCGCCAGCAGAGTGGTGCCGATTGCCGCGGCGTCCGGGAGAAAAGCGCGCGGGAATTCCGCGGCCGCGTCGAGCACCCGGGCCAATTCCAGTGGGCGGACGGCCGGGAGATCGGCGTTCAGGGCCGCCACGGGGCTTTCCGGTCGCGATGCCCGGACGGCCGCCGCCCCGTGCCGCAGTGCCGCGTTCAGGCCGCCTCCCGGCGTGTCCGGGACGATGCGCGCACCCAGCGCCGACAGCTCGCGGCCGGCCAGCGTGTCGTCCGTGACGACCGCCACATCCTTCACCGACAGGCAGGCCAGGGCCGCTGCCACGGTGTCCTGGGCGAAGGCGAGGGCCAGCGACGGACGCACACCGTCCGCCGCGGTGTCCGCGAGCCTGCTCTTGGCACGGGCCAGAGGCTTGAGCGGGATGACCAGGGTCCACTGCACAGTCGTACCGTCCCTCCCTTGTTGCCTCATTGTCACCCGGGCCCACGGGGCGGTCGCGACGCCGAGGCGTACGGTGTTCTCGACAGGCCGGCGGGCCGGGGCCACACTTCTTCCCGATCCCAGGCCGGGAAGAAGTCCTAGAGGAAGGTGTCCGCGTGCCCCGCCGGAGAATCGGCTTCTGGTACCGCTTCGCTGCGGTGCTCTGCAAACCTCCGCTGGTGGTTCTGATCAAGCGGGACTGGCGTGGAATGGAGAACATTCCGGCCGAGGGCGGTTTTATCACCGCGGTGAACCACAATTCCCACATCGACCCCTTCGCCTACGCCCACTATCAGTACAACACCGGCCGTGTTCCGCGATTCCTCGCGAAGAGCGGGCTTTTCAAGAAGGGATTCGTCGGCGCCGTCATGCGGGGCACCGGCCAGATCCCCGTCTACCGCGAGTCCACCGACGCGCTGAGCGCCTTCCGGGCCGCGATCGACGCCGTGGAGCGCGGTGAGTGTGTCGCCTTCTACCCCGAGGGAACGATCACCCGCGACCCGGACCAGTGGCCGATGACCGCCAAGACCGGTGCCGCCCGGGTCGCCCTGCAGACCAAGTGCCCGGTGATCCCGGTCGCCCAGTGGGGCGCCAACGAACTGCTTCCCCCGTACGCGAAGAAGCCCAACCTGCTGCCCCGCAAGACGCACCACGTGCTCGCCGGCCCGCCGGTCGACCTCACGCGCTTCTACGACAAGGAGATGACCCAGGACGTCCTCAAGGAGGCGACCGAGGTCATCATGGCGGCCATCACCCGCCAGCTGGAGGAGATCCGCGGCGAGAAGGCTCCCGAGACCCCCTACGATCCACGCCAGGTGCGGATCGAGCAGCGCCGCCGCACGCGTGCGCAGAGCGGTCTGGAAGAGGAGAGCGGCAAGTGAGCAAGCCTGCCAAGGCGGCGGTCTTCAGCGCGGGTTCGTGGGGTACGGCGTTCGGGATGGTGCTCGCCGACGCCGGGTGCGAGGTCACCCTGTGGGCGCGGCGGGCGGAGGTGGCGGAGGCCGTCAACTCCGGTCGTACCAACCCCGACTACCTGCCGGGTGTGGAACTCCCCGGGAACCTGAGGGCCACCACCGACCCCGCCGAGGCGGCCGCCGGTGCCGACTTCACGTTCCTGTCGGTGCCGTCCCAGACCATGCGGGCCAACCTCGCCGAATGGGCGCCGCTGCTCGCGCCCGACACGGTCCTGGTGTCCCTCATGAAGGGTGTCGAACTCGGCACCACCATGCGGATGAGCGAGGTCATCCAGGACGTCGCCAAGGTCGCCGCGGACCGGGTCGCCGTCGTCACCGGCCCCAACCTCGCCCGGGAGATCGCGGCCCGGATGCCGGCCGCCGCCGTGGTCGCCTGCACCGACGAGACGGTCGCCCGGCGGCTCCAGGCCGCCTGCCACACGCCGTACTTCCGGCCGTACACCGAGACCGACGTGGTCGGGTGCGAGCTGGGCGGCTCGGTGAAGAACGTCATCGGCCTCGCCGTGGGCATCGCCGACGGCATGGGGCTCGGCGACAACGC
Source organism: Streptomyces sp. NPDC008092 (assembly GCF_042957285.1). NCBI lineage: Bacteria > Bacillati > Actinomycetota > Actinomycetes > Kitasatosporales > Streptomycetaceae > Streptomyces > Streptomyces sp. NPDC008092. The sequence goes on along the minus strand of NZ_JBIBHY010000025.1, from coordinate 72,096 downwards.
CAAGGGGTCGCTCATCACGCGCGGTCTCGCGGAGACCGCGCGGCTCGGCATCGCCCTCGGCGCCGACCCGCTGACCTTCTCGGGGCTCGCCGGGCTCGGTGACCTGGTGGCCACCTGCTCCTCCCCGCTCTCCCGCAACCACACCTTCGGCACCAACCTCGGCAAGGGCATGACCCTGGAGGAGACCATCGCGGTCACCAAGCAGACCGCCGAGGGCGTCAAGTCCTGCGAGTCGGTGGCCGATCTGGCCCGCCGGCACGGCGTGGAGATGCCGATCACCGAGACGGTCGTCGACATCGTGCACGAGGGCAAGCCGCCGGTGGTCGCTCTCAGGGAGCTGATGTCGCGCAGCGCGAAGCCCGAGCGACGCTGAGCGAACCCCTCCTGTCTTTGCTCGTTCGTCTCCGGGGCGCCGGCTCACTCGGGCCCTGCCGACGCTGTCTCGGGGCTCTACCACCGGGTACTCTCAACGCGATATGAGCACCCAGAACCTCCCCCAGAGCCCTGAGCAGCCCGCTCGCAAGCCGCGCGTGGCCGTCGTCTTCGGCGGCCGCAGCTCCGAGCACGGCATCTCGACGGTCACCGCCGGAGCCGTCCTGAGCGCCATCGACCGGACCAAGTACGACGTCCTGCCGATCGGTATCACCCGGGAGGGCCGCTGGGTGCTCACGGCCGACGAACCCGAGCGCATGGCCATCGCCGAGCGCCGCACCCCCGAGGTCGGCGACCTCGCCGAGTCCACCGAGGGCGGCGTGGTCCTCCCCGTCGACCCGGCCAGCCGCGAGGTCGTCTACAGCGAGCCCGGCTCGGTGCCCAAGGCGCTCGGCGAGGTCGACGTCGTCTTCCCGGTGCTGCACGGCCCGTACGGCGAGGACGGCACCCTGCAGGGACTCCTGGAGCTGTCCGGCGTCCCGTACGTCGGCTCGGGCGTGCTCGCCTCGGCCGTCGGCCAGGACAAGGAGTACATGAAGCGGGTGTTCGCCTCCTTCGGGCTCGGCGTCGGCCCGTACCTGGTGATCCGCCCCCGGGAGTGGCAGCAGGACGAGTCCGCCGCCCGCAAGCGGATCGTGGACTTCGCCGGCGAGCACGGCTGGCCGCTGTTCGTGAAGCCCGCGCGTGCCGGTTCGTCGATCGGCATCACCAAGGTCGACGGCCTCTCCGGCCTGGACGAGGCGATCGCCGAGGCCCAGTCCCACGACCCGAAGATCCTCGTCGAGGCGGGCATCCGCGGCCGTGAGATCGAGGTCGGCGTCCTGGAGTTCGAGGACGGCCCGCGCGCCTCGGTCCCGGCGGAGATCCCGCCGCCCTCCGAGCACGCGTACTACGACTTCGAGGCCAAGTACATCGACTCCACCCCCGGCATCGTCCCGGCCCCCCTCACGCCCGAGGAGACCGCCGAGGTCCAGAAGCTCGCGGTGGACGCCTTCGAGGCTGCCTCCTGCGAGGGCCTGGTCCGCGCCGACTTCTTCCTCACGGAGGACGGCGACTTCGTCATCAACGAGATCAACACGATGCCGGGCTTCACCCCGATCTCGATGTACCCCCAGATGTGGCAGGCGACCGGCGTCACCTACCCCGACCTGGTCGACCGCCTGATCCAGGCCGCCCTGAACCGTTCGACGGGCCTGCGCTGACGCGGCCCCTTGGGGGCGCGGGGAACTGCGGGAGCAAGCACGGACGACGCGCGGCCGACAGGCGACCTTGAACGCCACGGCGTCAGTCGACTGCGGCGCCGTCGTGGCTGGTCGCGCAGTTCCTCCCCCAGCCTTCGGCCGGGGGTACCCCCAGCACCCCGTACGGGGCGCTGCTGCCTAGTCGGCAATCCCTTCCGGAATCGCCTTCTTGATGGACGGCGCCAGGCTCACCAACGGCGCCATGCCATCGGCGGTCCGCCCCGCGGGGATCGTCACCTCGACGTACGCCTTCCGCAGCGTCGTGGTGAACCGAAACGATTTGTCGGACTCCTGTTCCAGCAGCCACCCGACCCCGTTCACCTCGACCCCGTCGGCCTCGGCGTCAGCCATCTTCGCAGGCCGCTCGACACCACAGCGCAGTATGATCGCCGGGTCGCCACCCCAGCCGGCGGTCAGCGCGGAGGCCGGTTCGGGATCACGCCGGCCCAGCTTGTCGACCTTCGTCGGCAGCACCCGGTCGAGGCGATCGCAGAGCGTCGCAACCGCCCCGCCCGGACGGGGAACCGCCGCCGACGGGGCGTCGTCTGCTGATGAGCAGCCCGCTGCCGCGATCATCAGCGCGGCGAGCGCGGGCAGACCGAATGGCCGGTGACGGAAGAAGTTCACCGGCCAAGGGTAGACGGGGGCTACAGATGGACGACCGGGCAGGTCAGGGTACGCGTGATGCCGTCCACTTGCTGGACTCTCGCGACCACCAGCCGACCCAGCTCGTCGACCGTCTCCGCTTGCGCGCGCACGATGACGTCGTACGGTCCTGTCACGTCCTCGGCCTGGATGACCCCAGGGATCTTGCTGATGATCTCGGCGACGGTCGACGCTTTGCCGACCTCCGTCTGGATCAGGATGTACGCCTGTACCACGGAACCTCCAGGGCGGCCACGAGGATCATGTGGGGAAAAGGAACGCCACGGTATCGCGTCGCCGCTCACCGCGGGGAGACCTGCGCGGACAGGGGCTTGCGCGCCGGGGTGCAGGCACGACAGATGTTGACGGTCACCTCGACCGTATCCACGACGACGGTGACGCGCGAGCGGGCACGGCCAGGCAGAGAAGGGGCGAAAGGGCAATGAAGGGCACTGTTGGTGAGCTGGGGGAGTTCGGGCTCATCAGGGAGCTCACCTCCCGTCTCACCACCACTCCGGCGGTCCGGGTCGGCCCCGGCGACGACGCCGCGGTGGTCGCCGCGCCCGACCGCCGGGTGGTCGCGAGCACCGACATCCTGCTGGAGGGCCGGCACTTCCGCCGCGACTGGTCCACGGCCTACGACGTGGGCCGCAAGGCGGCCGCGCAGAACCTCGCGGACATCGCCGCCATGGGCGCCGTGCCGACCGCGCTGCTGCTCGGCCTGGTGGTGCCCGCCGAACTCCCGGTGACCTGGCCCAGCGAGCTGATGGACGGCATCCGGGACGAGTGCCAGGTGGCCGGTGCCTCGGTGGTCGGCGGCGACGTGGTGCGCGGCGACACGATCATGGTGTCGATCACCGCGCTCGGCGACCTGCGCAACCAGGAGCCGGTCACCCGGGCCGGCGCCCAGCCCGGCGACCTGATCGCCGTCACGGGCTGGCTGGGCTGGTCCGCGGCCGGCTACGCGGTGCTCTCCCGCGGCTTCCGCTCGCCGCGGGCGTTCGTGGAGGCGCACCGGCGCCCCGAGCCGCCGTACCACGCGGGCCCGGCCGCCGCCGCGCTCGGCGCGACCGCGATGTGCGACGTGAGCGACGGGCTGATCGCCGACCTCGGTCACATCGCCGAGGCCAGCAAGGTACGGATCGACATCCGCTCCGGCGCCATCGACATCCCGACCCAGATGAACGACATCGGCCAGGCCGTCGGCGTCGACCCCATCCAGTGGGTGCTGACCGGCGGCGAGGACCACGCGATCGTCGCCACCTTCCCGCCGGACGTGAAGCTGCCCGCCCGCTGGAAGGTCATCGGCGAGGTCCTCAACCCGTCCGCGCTGCCCCAGGTGACGGTCGACGGCGCGCCGTGGACCAGCAAGGGCGGCTGGGACCACTTCGGGGACATCGAGTCGTGAGCCTGCCGCGCGTACTGACGGTCGCGGGCTCCGACTCCGGCGGCGGGGCCGGGATCCAGGCCGACCTGAAGACGATGCTCGCGCTCGGCGTGCACGGCATGAGCGTGCTCACCGCGGTGACCGCACAGAACTCGACGGGCGTGCAGGGGGCCTGGGAGCTGCCGGTGGCGGCCGTCCGCGCCCAGTACCGGAGCGTGGTGGACGACATCGGCGTCGACGCGGTGAAGACCGGGATGCTCGCCTCCGCCGAACTCGTGGAGGCGGTGGCCGAGTTGCTCGCGGGGACCGACGCGCCCGTGGTCGTCGACCCGGTCGGCGTCTCCAAGCACGGCGACCCGCTGCTCGCCGCCTCCGCCCTGGACTCGGTCCGCACCAGGCTCCTCCCGCTGGCCACCGTCGCCACCCCGAACCTCGACGAGGTGGCCCAACTCACCAGCGTCCACGTCGAGTCGGAGGCCGATCTGCACCGGGCCGCGGCGGCCGTGCTGTCGTACGGCCCGGCCTGGGTGCTGATCAAGGGCGGGCACCTGCCCGGCGAGGCCGTCGACCTGCTCACGGACGGCACCGACGAACTCCTGCTGCGCGCTCCCCGGTACGACAACCGGCACACCCACGGCACCGGCTGCACCCTCGCCTCCGCGATCGCGTCGCAGCTCGCGAAGGGGCAGTCCGTGCCGGAGGCGGTGACGGCGGCCAAGGAGTACGTCACCGGGGCGATCGCGGCCGGGTTCGCGCTCGGCGCCGGGATCGGGCCCGTGGACCATGGCTGGGCCCTCAGGACACCGGCAGGGCCGGGTACTCCCGCAGCCTGATGCCGGTGGCCGCCGTCTCGGTCATCTTCTTGGAGAACCGGGCCGGCGGACGGGAGGCGAGCACCCGGTACATCCGGTCCCGGCTGCGGATGCGCCGCTCGGCCGGCGGGGCGCGCCCCTGTCGAAGGTGACGTCGACGCCCTGCGGGTCCTGGGCGAGGGAGGCGATCGAGTCGCCGAAGACGTACTCGACGTCGTGCCGGCCCCGCCCGGGCCGGTCAGCGTGAGCAGCCGGGAGGCGGCGAGGCAGGCGGCGATCCGGGCGAGCTCCGGTTCGCGGCCGACGAAGCGGGTGAGCCGGACCGGCAGGCGGGGCCGCTCGGGCGCCGTGCCCCGCGGCAGCTCCAGATGGAGCGCGGACAGCTCCGGGGAGGGATGGGTGCCCCAGCCGGTCGGCGAGCGTGCGGCGGGCCTCCTCGTACACCGTGAGGGCCCCGGCGGGGCGCCCGGCCGCGTGCAGGGTCCGCGTCAGCTGCCCGTACAGCCACTCGCTCAGCGGCCGTCCGGCCGGCAGCGCCCGCAGCTCCGGCACCAGCTCCCGGCCGCCGCCGAGCGCCAGGGCCGCCTCGATCCGGTCCTGTACGGCGGCCAGCCGCAGCTCTTCGGGACGGCTGGACGCGGGCACGGCAAAAAGCCGGCCCACCCGGAGGTGGACCGGCTCTGTGCAGCGAACCAGCGATGGCCGCGCGCTCAGCGACAGTGCGTCAGCGCGAGACCTTGCCGGCCTTGATGCACGAGGTGCAGGCGTTCACGCGCTTCGGCGTCCCGCCGACCACGGTACGCACACGCTGGATGTTCGGGTTCCAGCGGCGGGACGTACGGCGGTGCGAGTGCGAGATGTTGTTGCCGAAGCCCGGCCCCTTGCCGCAGACGTCGCAGTTGGCAGCCACGGGTCACTCCAAAGACTTCAGATGCACTTACGGTTGAATCCCGGCGTGCCGGGATCGAGATTCTGGGATCAGAGATCTTGAGTGGCGTTGCCAGGGAATGGCCCGATCGGATCGGGCAACCGGAGCAGCATACAACGGCTGCGTCCGTTAGACGAAACTAGCATGGCAGCTCAGGGGCCCGCCCCCGGCCCTCTTCCGGCGGACACCCTTCCGGGGTCTACGCTGCGTCCACGTTCGGCCGGCTCAAGGAGGCGCAGGTGGCGCAGGTGCCGCAGACATTCTTCGATGCTCTCGCGGTACGCACCTGGTGCGCACTGTCGCTCGGCGCGCTCGGGCGGGCGCGCGAGGAGATCGACGCGATCAACGTCTACCCGGTGGCCGACGGCGACACCGGCACGAACCTCTACATGACGGTGGAGTCGGCCGCGGGGGCCGTGGAGGCCGTCTTCGCGGGCTACGAGCTGGGCGAGGAGGTGCCGACCCTGGCCGACGCCGTCCGCGCGATGGCGCACGGCGCCCTCATAGGCGCGCGCGGCAACTCCGGCACGATCCTGGCGCAGCTGCTGCGCGGCATGGCCCACGTCCTCACCGAGGGTGAGGCGACTCACATCGACGCGGCCGGGCTGCGGCTCGCCCTGCGGCACGCCGCCGACGCCGCCCGCGGGGCCGTCGCCCACCCCGTGGAGGGCACGGTGCTGTCGGTCGCGACGGCCGCCGCCGACGCCGCCGACGCGGCCGAGGGCGACTGCGGGGCGGTCGCGCGGGCCGCCTACGAAGGGGCCTGCAAGGCGCTCGCGGCGACCCCGGGACAACTGGCCGCGCTGGAGCGGGCCGGGGTGGTGGACGCCGGCGGGCGGGGGCTGGTCGCGGTGCTCGGGGCGCTGGTGGAGGCGTTCACGGGGGAGACACCGACGGCTTTCGACCTGCACGCGTACGTGCCCGGCCCGGCCGGCCACGCGCGCGTGGACGCCGTTTCCGGCGCCCTGGCCGACAACTGCGCGGAGCGCGCCGGCGGCCCCGCGTTCGAGGTCATCTACCTCCTGGAGGCCGAGGACGCCGCCGTGGACCGGCTGCGGGCCCGGCTCGACGCCCTCGGTGACTCCCTGGTGGTGGTCGGCGGCGACGGCCTGTGGAACGTCCACGTGCACGTCGACGACGCCGGCGCCGCCGTCGAGGCGGGCGTGGAGGCCGGACGCCCCTACCGGATCCGGATCACGCACTTCGGCGCCGGGGACGTGCACACCGGCGGGGCGCGGCCGCCGCGCGAGCGGGTGCAGCGGGCCGTGGTGGCCGTCGTGCCGGGGGAGGGGCTGGTGGGGCTGTACACCGACGCCGGCGCGACCACCGTGCTCGCCCGCCCCGGGGAGCCCCCCGCCAGCGGGGAACTGGTGGACGCCGTGCGGCGCGCCAACGCGCGCGAGGTGGTGCTGCTGCCCAACGACGCCGACCTGCGGCACACGGCCGCCGCCGCGGCCGAGCAGGCCCGCGCGGAGGGCATCCGGGTCGCCCTCATCCCGACCCGCTCGGCGGTCCAGGGCATCTCCGCGCTCGCGGTGCACCAGCCGGACCGCCGCTTCGACGAGGACGTCGTCCAGATGACCTCGGCGGCCGGCGCCACCCGCTACGCCGAGGTCGTGGTCGCCGAGCGGCAGTCCTGGACCATGGCCGGCATCTGCCAGGCCGGGGACGTCCTGGGCCTGATAGACGGCGACGTGGCCGTGATCGGCTCGGACGTCACCGCCACCGCCGAGACCGTCCTGGACCGGATGCTCCAGGCCGGCGGCGAACTGGTCACCCTCGTCCTCGGCGACGAGGCCCCCGCCGGCGTCGCCGACCGCCTGGAGGCCCGCGTGCGCGAGGCGTACCTCGCCGTCGACACGGTGGTCTACCCGGGCGGCCGGCAGGGGGCTCCGCTCCTCATCGGCGTCGAGTGAGCCCCTCTCCCGCCCGCCTTCACTCCTCCGTGGGCTCCAGCAGCTGCCGGGCCTCCGCCCGCCGGGCCCGGACCGTCTCGTCGGCCGGGTCGGCGCCCTCGTAGGCGTCCAGCACCGCACGCGCGCGTGCGGTCGCCGCGGAGGGCCGGCTGAGGTCGGCCTCCAGCCAGCCCGCGGCCAGTTCCGCGGCGGTACGGCTGTGCAGCCCGTCCTCGCCGAGCCCGGCGAAGACCGAGATCGCGGCAGCCATCTCCGCGAGCGCCTCCTCGAACGCCCCCTGGATCGCCGGATCGTCGGCGTCCTCCGGCACCGAACGGGCCAGCAGGTCACCGAACTGCCGGTGGGTGTGCCCGAGTTCACCGGCGAGCCGCTCCGCCGCGGCCGGGTCCCCGACGGCCTCCAGCGCCGCCTCGCACTCCCGGACCGCGTCCGCCATCAGCTTCCGCGCGCCCTCCGTCCCCGCCTCCGTCCGCAGCGCCAGCCAGGCGCGGGCCCGCAGCGAGCGCACCAGGAAGTGCACGTTGCCCATCTCCCGCCACAGCTCGCCCGCCCGCGTGTACGCCCGGTCCGCCTCCGCGGGCAGCCCCGCGTTGCCCAGCGACTCGGCCGCCAGGTGGGCCAGGGTGGCGTGGTCGTGCTGCTCGGGCCAGTGCCGGGCGATCTCGGCCGCCTGCAGCCGCCGTTCGGCCGCCGCGTGGTGCTCGCCCAGCTCGCTCAGGCAGTCCCCGAGCCACCACTGGGTCTGGACGACCGCGCCGTCCCCGTGCGTCTCCGCGCTCAGGTCGGCCAGCGCCGACTCCAGCACCTCGGCGGCCTCCGCGAACCGCCCCTGCCGCAGCAGGAAGCCGCCCAGCTGGTGCCGGGCCCAGGCGCCCAGCGTGCCGCTCTCCCCGGCCTCGTCGGCCCAGTGCGCCGCCTCCAGGGCGTGCTCGGCGGCCTCCTCGGCGGCGCCCCGGCCGCCGAGGACCTCCGCGAGCTGCAGATGCAGCTGCGCCCGCCCGACCGGCTCCACGTACGGCCCGCCGTGCTCCAGCGCCGCGCGCAGCGCCCGCTCCGCCTCGGCCAGGTCGCCCTGCTCATGAGCGAGCGCGGCCACCCGCACCTCGTACTCGACCGCGAACCACGGCAGCTCCGCGCCGACGAACTGCGCCGTCGCCTGCCGGAACAGCTCGCCCGCCCGCTCCCCGTTCCCGGCGTGCTCGGCCAGTTCGGCGAGCATCGCCCGCCCCTCGGCCGCCCGGGACACCAGCCGCACGTCGGACCCGCCGCGCCCGCCGACCAGCGCCAGCAGCTCCCGTACGGCCTGCTCGGCGTCCCCGGCGCCGGTGGACCTCTCGTGCACCCGGCGCATCAGGATGCGCGCCCGGCTCATCAGCACCGACGCCGTCTGCCGCACCCCGGTCGCGTCCTCCGCGTACAGCGCGAGGATCCGGTCGTACGGCTCGTCGACCGCGGCCAGCGCCTCGTCCAGCTCCCCCGACAGCGCGCGGACGTAGGCGGCACGCGCGCGTGCGGCGATCGCCTCGCCCTCGTCGCCCGCCTCCGCGTACAGCTCCGCCGCCCGCTCGAACAGCTCGACCCCCTCGGGGCCGCGCCCCATCGCCGTGTGGTCGGCGATCTCCGCGCGGACGTACGTGTCCACCTCGGTCTCCTCGGCGGCTTCCGCGACCGCCGCCCAGGCCTCCAGCGCGTGCGGCTGGAGCGTGTCCGACAGCCGGCGCGCCTCGGCCAGCAGCGCGGGCAGCGACGGCTGCTCCGGCCCCTCCGACTGCTCCCGGGCGGGCGCCGGGGCGACCGGAGTGCGGGGCCCGGCCGGCGCCGTCCGCGCCGCCCGCACACCCAGCGGCAGCCGGTCCACCAGCGGCTGCTGCGCCATCCGCTCGCGCAGCTGGTCGCCGACGTAGGAGGTGCCGTTGCGGGCGTCGAACCGCGCGGCCAGCTCCAGGGCCTCCGCGCGCGCGTGCCCGGCGAGTTCCCCGGCGGTCCACGTCCGCCCGGCGGGCCCCGGCACCCGCTGCCCGCCCAGCCCCAGCCCGGTCAGCCGGTCCATCAGCAGCGCCACCACCGCCAGGAAGTCCATCCGGCTGCGCGGCTGCCCGGTGTCCGTGAAGTAGGCGGGACGTTCCGCCAGCAGTTCCAGACCGCGCGCCTCGTTGCCGGTCAGCGCGCAGAACTCCACGTGGTCCGCGTAGGCGCCCCGCATGCTCTCCATGGGGCGGACGAGCCGGAAACCCCGCAGGTGGTGCGCGCGGGCCTCGTCGACGCGGCCGAGGCGCAGCAACGGGGCCAGGGAGGAGGCGAGCACCGTGTGCGGCTCATGGGCGCAGCTGTACTCGCCGTCCAGCACCGGGCCCCACAGCTCCAGGGCCTCCGCGTCCCGGCCGTTCCTCAGCTGCCAGCCGCCCTGGCCGTGCAGCTCGCACGCGTGGCAGTCGGCCATCCGGTCCCGGTCCGCCGCCAGCCAGGCCGCGTACGCCCGCTCCGCGCGCGGCAGGTCACCGACGTGCCCGGCGACACTGAACTCCGCGCTGCGCACCGCCCGCTCGGAGTGCCCGGCCAGCCGGTAGCGGTGCTCCATCTCGCCCAGCCACTTCTCGATCGAGGCGAGCGGGACGTGCGGCTGGTCGAGCATGCCGGCCGTCATCCACTTGAAGACCCAGTGCAGCGAATGCGTCTCGTACTCGTCGAAGTCCTCGGGCCGCTCGTCCCACATCCGCAGCAGCCGCGCGAACGGGACGAACATCTTGTCCTTCTCGGAGCTGTAGTTGTAGACCTTCAGCTGGTGCCCGAGCGCCTCGATCACGGCGAGCGGGATGTTCAGCTTCTCGGCCTCCGCCAGCAGCTGCTCCGCGCGCGCGTTGCGGGCGGGACCCTCCGGCTCCTCGGAGTTCTCCGCCATCGCCCGGCGCAGCGAGTCGAAGTCAGCAATCTCCATCAGCGATCGCCTTCCCCATGAGTGGCCCACTCCAGGAGGCCGATGAACGAGCGGTTGAGCAGCGCCGAGTCGGCCGGCCGCAGCGGGCGCTGGGCCATCAGCAGCGCCTGACCGTAGAGCGACTCGGTCGCGGTGCCGATCAGCTCCGGGTCCTTGAGAGCACTGATCCGCCGGATCAGCGGGTTGAGGTGGTTGAGCACCAGACGGGCCCGGGGCGCGCTGCCGCGCAGGGAGCCCAGGATGCCCGCCCACAGGTCGTCGGCCTGCTCCTCGGCCTCCGCACGGGCCTGTTCGTGGCGGGCGGCGCGGTCGTCTAGGTGGAGGGCGGGGACCGAGAGGGGGTGGAACGCTCTCAGTACAATGTCACATTGCAGTGGGTCGAGCTTCGCCCGCGCCACCCCCAGGAACCCCGCCACCGCCAGCTCCTCCGCCGGGTCCACGGCATCGAGATGCGCGGTCACGGTGTCCGCGTCCAGCTCGGCGACCACCGACCCGGGCCGCACCGACGGCAGCGCCTCGACCAGCTCGCTGTCGTACGTGTAACCGCCGTTGACCACCCCGACGCCCTGCGCGGAGGCGATCGGCGCGACCTGCCGGTACTCCTCGACCGTCCGCGTGAAGTGCACCACCGGATGCCGCTGCGCGAACTCCTCAAGGGACAGCTGCCCGTCGGTGGTCTCGAAGGGCAGCCACGGCAGCATCGTCCGCAGCATCTCCGGGTCGTGCCGGGCCAGCGACTTCACCCCGAGGTGGTGCACGGACAGGAACGCGGAGAGCCGTTCCGGATCACCGGCCGCAAGACCGGTCAGCCAGGACCGAATCCTTTCGCCGAGCGCCTCCCGTACGGCGGCCAGCGTCTCGTCCTCGTACAGCGACTCGCGCGAGGCGGTCGGCCGCAGACTGTCCGTGTCCAGGACGCAGCGCACGAAGAACGCCCAGTCCGGCAGCAGCTGTTCGGCCCGCTCGGTGAGCAGCATGCCCTTGAGGTGCACCCGGTGCGTGGCCCGCTGCGCCGGACTCACCGCCGACGGCAGCACGTACGCCACCCCCCGGATCCCGGCCAGCGGCACGTCAAGGGCGATCGAGTCCAACGGCGTGAACCCGAACAGCTCGTGACAGTGCCGGGCCAGCGCCACCCGCCGGGTACTGGGGGAGGGGTACGGCCGGTCCCAGGGCGCCGGCAGGTCGGTGACCGCCTCGTCGCCCACCCGGACGTCGTACGGCAGCAGCGACCCGAAGTCCCGCGCCAGCGCGAGCACCCGCCGCTCGTCCAGCCACTCCGCGGCGCCCGCCCGCGCCACCAGATGCACGGTGGTACCGGGCTCGGGCCGGGCCTCGGGCGCCAACGTCCGTACGGTGTACGACCCGTCGTCGCGGGCCGTCCACTCCACGGGCGGCGCGTCCGGCGTGCGGGCGCTGCGGCTGACCACCCGGATCCGCTCGGCGACCACGAAACAGGCCAGCAGCCCGATGCCGAACTGGCCCAGGAAGTCGGAACGGGCCTCCTGCAGCCCGTCGCCCCGCTTGGAGCTGCGCCCGATGGTCGCGAGCAGGCTGTGCACGTCGGACTCGGTGAGCCCGACGCCGCTGTCCTCCACCCGGAGGGCGCTGCCGTCGGCGTACAGCCGCACCCGCGCCGGGGCGTCGGGCTGTTCGGCCCGTCTCGCGGTGATCGCGTCCACGGCGTTCTGCAGCAGCTCGCGGAGGTAGACCTTGGGGCTGGAGTACAGGTGATGGGAGAGCAGGTCCACCAGACCACGCAGGTCGACCTGGAACGTATGAGGTGACTGTGATGCCTGGGATGACTGTGAGGTCTGGGAGTCCATCGTCGCTGCGCCGGAGGGGGGAAGACGTGGTCGGCGCGGGGTCGGGCGGTCCCGGGTGGGGTGGTGACCGCGGAAGGATGGCCGGAGCGCGCCATCCTATGACTCAAAACGGCCGTCTGACCAGGGGTTTCCCGAGACATATACGGCATTGTCAGTGGTGTGGTGTGCAATGGATCTCGTGCCCGCACTGGAAGAACCACTGAAGAAAGTGCTCGGCCCAGCCACCGCAAAGGTGATGGCCGAGCATCTCGGCCTGCACTCCGTCGGCGACCTCCTGCACCACTACCCCCGCAGATACGAGGAGCGCGGCCAGCTCACCCACCTCGCCGACCTGCCCCTGGACGAGCACGTGACGGTGGTCGCCATGGTCGCCGACGCCCGCCTGCACACCTTCGCCTCCGCCAAGGCGCCCCGCGGCAAGGGCCAGCGCCTGGAGGTCACGATCACCGACGGCAGCGGCCGGCTCCAACTGGTCTTCTTCGGCAGCGGCGTGCACAAACCCCACAAGGAACTCCTGCCCGGCACCCGCGCGATGTTCGCCGGCAAGGTCTCGGTCTTCAACCGCCGCCTGCAACTGGCCCACCCGGCCTACGAGTTGCTGCGGGGCGACGACCCGGACGAATCGGTGGAGAGCTGGGCGGGAGCCCTGATCCCCCTCTACCCGGCCACCGCCAAACTGGAGTCCTGGAAGATCGGCAAGGCCGTCCAGACGGTCCTCCCCAGCGCCCAGGAGGCCCTGGACCCGCTCCCCCCGCCGCTCCGCGAAGGCCGCGGTCTGGTCTCCCTCCCCGAAGCCCTCCTCAAGATCCACCGCCCGCACACCAAGGCGGACATCGCGGCGGCCCGCGACCGCCTCAAGTGGGACGAGGCCTTCGTCCTCCAGGTCGCCCTGGCCCGCCGCCGCCACGCGGACGCCCTGCTCCCCGCGGTGGCCCGCAGACCGGCCCCCGACGGCCTCCTGACGGCCTTCGACGACCGCCTCCCCTTCACCCTCACGGACGGCCAGCAGAAGGTCTCGAAGGAGATCTTCGACGACCTGGCGACGGAACACCCCATGCACCGCCTCCTCCAGGGCGAGGTCGGCAGCGGCAAGACACTCGTCGCCCTCCGCGCCATGCTCGCCGTCGTCGACGCGGGCGGCCAGGCGGCCATGCTCGCCCCCACCGAGGTCCTCGCCCAGCAGCACCACCGCTCGGTCACCGAGATGATGGGCGAGCTGGCCGAGGGCGGCATGCTCGGCGGTGCGGACCACGCCACCAAGGTCGTCCTCCTCACCGGCTCGATGGGCACGGCGGCCCGCCGGCAGGCGATGCTCGACCTGGTCACCGGCGACGCGGGGATCGTGATCGGCACGCACGCGCTGATCGAGGACAAGGTCCAGTTCCACGACCTCGGCCTGGTCGTCGTCGACGAACAGCACCGCTTCGGCGTCGAACAGCGGGACGCCCTCCGGGGCAAGGGCAAGCAACCGCCCCACCTCCTCGTCATGACCGCCACCCCCATCCCCCGCACGGTCGCGATGACGGTCTTCGGCGACCTGGAGACCTCGGTCCTGGACCAGCTCCCGGCCGGCCGCTCCCCGATCGCCACCCACGTCGTCCCCGCCGCCGACAAGCCCCACTTCCTGGCCCGCGCCTGGGAAAGGGTCGGAGAGGAAGTCGGGAACGGCCACCAGGCCTACGTCGTCTGCCCCCGCATCGGCGACGAGGAGGATGACCCCAAGAAGGCGAAGAAGTCCGCCGAGGACGAGGCGGAGAAACGCCCCCCGCTCGCCGTCCTGGACGTGGCCGACCACCTCGCCAAGGGCCCGCTGAGCGGCCTGCGCGTCGAGGTCCTGCACGGCCGCATGCACCCCGACGACAAGGACGCGGTGATGCGCCGCTTCGCCGCGGGCGACACCGACGTCCTGGTGGCCACCACGGTCATCGAGGTCGGCGTCAACGTCCCCAACGCCACTGCCATGGTGATCATGGATGCCGACCGCTTCGGCGTCTCCCAGCTCCACCAGCTGCGCGGCCGGGTGGGCCGAGGCTCCGCCCCCGGCCTCTGCCTCCTGGTCACGGAGATGCCGGAGGCGAGCGCGGCCCGCCAGCGCCTGACGGCGGTCGCCTCGACCTTGGACGGCTTCGAGCTCTCCCGTATCGACCTCGAACAGCGCAGAGAGGGCGACGTCCTGGGCCAGGCCCAGTCCGGCGCCCGCTCCAGCCTCCGCGTCCTCGCCGTGATCGAGGACGAGGAGATCATCGCGGAGGCGCGGGAGGAGGCGACGGCCCTGGTGGCCCGAGACCCCGAGCTGACCGACCTCCCAGGCCTGCGAACGGCCCTGGACGCCCTCCTGGACGAGGAGAGGGAGCAGTACCTGGAAAAGGGCTGAGCTGCCGCGCCCCTGAAATGGGCGCTGGGGGTACCCCCGGCCGAAGGCTGGGGGAGGAACTGCGCGAGCAACCCCCACGCACCTGCTGCCAAACTGAATCCGCAACCACCCCGAACCGAGGATTCAAGATGACCCGCGTGATCGCCGGCGCAGCCGGTGGACGTCGGCTGACGGTGCCGCCAGGCACAGGCACCCGCCCCACCTCCGACCGCGCACGCGAAGGCCTCCTCTCCACCTGGCAGTCCCTCCTCGGCGGCCCCCTGGACGGCGAACGCGTCCTCGACCTCTACGCCGGATCCGGCGCCGTGGGCCTGGAGGCCCTCTCCCGGGGCGCCGGCCACGCCCTCCTCGTGGAGGCCGACCCCAGGGCGGCCCGCGTCGTACGTGAAAACGTAAAGAATCTGGGGCTCCCCGGCGCCGAGGTAAGAGCGGGCAAGGCCGAGCAGATCGTCCGGTCGCCGGCGCCCGTACCGCCGTACGACATCGTCTTCCTCGACCCCCCGTACGCCGTCACGGACGACGATCTTCGGGAGATTCTCCTCACACTCCACTCCGAGGGGTGGCTCGCGCCGGACGCTCTCGTCACCGTGGAGCGCAGCACCAGAGGTGGCGTTTTCAACTGGCCGACCGGCTTCGAAGGCCTCCGGTCCCGTCGCTACGGCGAGGGAACGTTTTGGTACGGTCGCGCCGCCGCTACGTGCGAAGACGCACGATGACCGGACCGGAGAGCGAGGGATCTCAAGTGCGCCGCGCCGTCTGTCCCGGGTCGTTCGACCCGATCACCAACGGACACCTCGACATCATTTCCCGGGCGTCCCGTCTCTACGACGAGGTCTACGTCGCGGTGATGATCAACAAGTCCAAGAAGGGCCTGTTCGAGATCGACGAGCGGATCGACCTGATCCGCACGGTCACCGCCGACTACGGCAACGTCCGGGTCGAGGCGTTCCACGGCCTCCTCGTCGACTTCTGCAAGCAGCGCGACATCCCGGCCATCGTCAAGGGCCTCAGAGCCGTCAGCGACTTCGACTACGAGCTGCAGATGGCCCAGATGAACAACGGCCTCTCGGGCGTCGAGACACTGTTCGTGCCGACCAACCCGACCTACAGTTTCCTCTCCTCCTCGCTGGTCAAGGAGGTGGCCCAGTGGGGCGGCGACATCGCCCACCTGGTTCCGCCGGCCGTTCTGGAGGCCCTCAACAAGCGTCTCGGCAAGGACTGATGGGGCTACAGTCGTCCCGTCCGTCTCCAACCCAGCTGTAGAGAGTGGCGAGCACAGGTGGACGTGCAGAAGAAGCTCGACGAGATCGTGAGCACGGTCTCCGGCGCCCGGTCCATGCCCATGTCGGCGTCGTGCGTGGTCAACCGCGCCGACCTGCTCGCGATGCTCGAAGAGCTGCGCCAGGCGCTGCCCGGCTCGCTCGCGCAGGCCGAGGAGCTGATCGGCGGCCGGGACCAGATGGTCGAGCAGGCTCGCATGGAGGCCGAGCGGATCATCGAGACCGCGCACGCCGAGCGCGGCTCGCTGATCTCCGACACCGAGGTGGCCCGCCGCTCCCAGGCCGAGGCCGACCGGATCCTGACCGAGGCCCGCCAGGAGGCCGAGGAGGTCCGCGCCGACGCCGACGACTACGTCGACTCCAAGCTCGCCAACTTCGAGGTCGTCCTCACCAAGACCCTCGGCTCGGTCGGCCGCGGCCGCGAGAAGCTGCTCGGCACCGGCCCCGGCCTGGACGAGCAGGGGTACGAGGACGAGGACGCCCCCGAGCGCAGCCACGACCCCGAGACCCTGCGCCGGGACGCCGACGCCTACGTCGACGTCAAGCTCGGCGCCTTCGAGGCGGTCCTCGCCAAGACCCTGGAGGCGGTCGGCAAGGGCCGCGCCAAGCTGCACGGCAGGCTCGCCTCCGACGCCCTCGGCGCCCTGGCCGACGACAACACGACGTTCCAGCACTCCAGCGACGCCGACTACCTGGCCGACCTCGCGGCCCTCGCCGACCAGGACGACCGGGCGGCCCAGGCGGCCCAGGCGGCCCAGACCGAGCAGCCCGCCGCCGCCCAGCAGCAGCCGCAGTACGACCAGCAGCCCATGCAGCAGCCGGTGGCGCAGGATCCGTACGGCTACCCCCAGCAGCAGCCCGTCTACGCCCAGCAGGACGCCTACGGCTACCAGCAGGACCCGTACGGCTACCAGCAGGCCGATCCGTACGCCGCCGCCTACCAGGGCTACGACACCGGCCAGCAGCCCGTCTACGACCCCCAGCAGCAGCCGGCGGCCCAGCACCAGCAGCACCAGTCGTACGCCCTCGACGAGACCAGCCTCTTCGACACCAGCATGATCACGCCGGAGCAGTTGCGGGCCTACGAGCAGGGCCGGGGCCTGTAGGAACCCGGCGGGAGACGGGCGGAAGGCGGTCCCAGGACCGGCGGACGACCGGCGGACGACCGGCGGATTGGGCCGACAGCGAAAGGTCCAGTATCCTGGCTCTTCGGTCGCGTCTACGTCCGCGATCCACGCTGCCCGGAGGTGTCTCCGGACGGCGTCCCTCTGAACTCGAAGATCGAAAGCAGGAATGGCTCCTCACGCGCGCCTCGACCACCGCAACCCGTTCGTGTTCGACACGCACGAGCTGGGGCGGCGTCCCGGTGCCCTGCAGCGCCTGACCCGCACGATCGACGCTCCCGAGGACTTCGGGATCAAGGGGGTCATCGGAGTGCCGCAGGGCGCCCCGGTGGAGCTCGAACTCCGGCTTGAGTCGGTCATGGAAGGTGTGCTCGTCACCGGCACCGCCCGTGCACAGGCCGAGGGGGAGTGCGTAAGGTGTCTGGAGCCGGTCGGGCAGGAGCTCGAAGCGGACTTCCAGGAACTGTTCTCGTACCCTGACGCCGACGACCGGGGCCGCGTGATCGCGGAACCGGGCGACGACGCCGAGGACGACGAGGACAGGTTCTTCATCGAGGACGGCCTGTTCGACCTCGAACCCGTGCTGCGCGATGCGGTGGTGCTCGCACTGCCGATGCAGCCGGTGTGCCAGGACGACTGTCTGGGCCTGTGCTCCGAGTGCGGAGCCCGGCTCACGGACGACCCGGACCACCACCATGACGCCGTCGACATCCGTTGGGCGGCTTTGCAGGGACTCGTCGGTTCCACCAAGGACGGCGAGAAGGACGAGATGAGCGGCGCTGACGCGGAAGCGGGCGTCGACGAGAAGCAGGAGAAGTAGCCGTGGCTGTTCCGAAGCGGAAGATGTCGCGCAGCAACACGCGCCACCGCCGGTCGCAGTGGAAGGCTGCGGTCCCCACCCTGGTTGCGTGCGAGCGCTGCCACGAGCCCAAGCAGCAGCACATCGCGTGCCCGTCTTGCGGCACCTACAACAAGCGCCAGGTCCTCGAAGTCTGAGCGGCCAGGTGAGAGGCACTGTGTCCAGTCCCAAGAAGGGCGATGAGCCCAAGGCGGACCCAACCGCCAAGAAGAAGGCGGACAGCACGGCCTCGTCCCACACGCTTCTGGAAGGGCGGCTCGGCTACAAGCTTGAGTCCGCCCTTCTGGTGCGTGCGCTGACCCACCGTTCCTACGCGTACGAGAACGGCGGCCTGCCGACGAACGAGCGGCTGGAGTTCCTCGGTGACTCCGTCCTCGGCCTCGTCGTCACGGACACGCTGTACACCACCCACCCCGACCTGCCCGAGGGCCAGCTGGCCAAGCTCCGGGCCGCGGTGGTGAACTCGCGTGCGCTCGCGGAGGTGGGTCGCGGTCTCGACCTGGGTTCCTTCATCCGGCTCGGCCGCGGTGAAGAGGGCACGGGCGGCCGGGACAAGGCGTCCATCCTCGCCGACACCCTGGAAGCGGTGATCGGCGCGGTCTATCTCGACCAGGGCCTCGACTCGGCGTCCGAGCTGGTGCACCGGCTCTTCGACCCGCTGATCGAGAAGTCCTCGAACCTCGGAGCCGGCCTGGACTGGAAGACCAGTCTCCAGGAGCTCACCGCGACGGAGGGCCTCGGCGTGCCCGAGTACCTGGTCACGGAGACCGGCCCCGACCACGAGAAGACCTTCACTGCTGCCGCCCGCGTCGGAGGCGTCTCGTACGGCACCGGCACCGGCCGCAGCAAGAAGGAGGCGGAGCAGCAGGCCGCCGAGTCCGCCTGGCGCGCCATCCGCGCCGCGGCGGACGAACGCGCCAAGGCCAGGGCAGCCGAACAGGCGGCCAGGGCCGAAGCCGAGGAGGACGACGGCCCACCGTCGTCCGCCGCCTCCGCCTGACGAACAGCGCAGCCCGAGCGCCCGCACCCGGTAGTCGAAGGGGGCGGGCGCTCGGAGTCTTCCAAGGTCCTTCCCGGGAGTCCCGATGCCTGAATTGCCCGAGGTCGAGGTCGTCCGGCGCGGTCTGGAGCGGTGGGTCGCCCATCGTGTCGTGGCCGAGGCCGAGGTCCTGCACCCGCGTGCGGTACGACGGCACCTCGCCGGTGCCGACGACTTCACGCACCGGCTCAAGGGCCACCGCGTCGGTACGCCGAGCCGGCGCGGCAAGTACCTGTGGCTGCCGCTGGAGGACACCGGTCAGTCGGTCCTCGCGCACCTCGGGATGAGCGGTCAGCTGCTGGTGCAGCCGCACGAGGCGCCGGACGAGAAGCACCTCAGAATCCGCGTCGCGTTCGCCGACGAGGTCGACACCGAACTCCGCTTCGTCGACCAACGCACCTTCGGCGGGCTGTCGTTGCACGACAACACCCCGGACGGACTGCCGGACGTCATCGCGCACATCGCCCGCGATCCGCTCGACCCGCTGTTCGACGACGAGGCCTTCCACCAGGCGCTGCGCCGGAAGCGGTCCACGATCAAGAGGGCGCTGCTCGACCAGTCGCTGATCAGCGGAGTCGGCAACATCTACGCGGACGAGGCCCTCTGGCGCGCCCGCATCCACTACGAGCGGCCGACCGCCGGTTTCACCCGCCCCCGCACCGCCGAACTCCTCGGCCACGTACGGGACGTGATGAACGCGGCCCTGGCCGTCGGCGGCACCAGCTTCGACAGCCTGTACGTCAACGTCAACGGCGAGTCGGGGTACTTCGACCGCTCGCTGGACGCCTACGGCAGGGAGGGGCTGCCCTGCCGGCGGTGCGGTACGCCGATACGCAGGCGGCCCTGGATGAACCGGTCCAGCTACTTCTGTCCGCAGTGTCAGCGGGCGCCGCGCGTCGCGTCGTAACGCTCGCGGGCGGTCAGCACCTCGTCCATCCGGCCCTCCACGAAGTGGACGACGGCCAGCAGGTGCTCGGCGACCCCGCGGCCGAGCGGGGTGAGCTCGTAGTCGACGCGCGGCGGGTTGGTCGGCTGGGCCTCGCGGTGCACCAGGCCGTCGCGCTCCAGGGCCTGGAGGGTCTGGGAGAGCATCTTCTCGCTGACGCCGTCCACGCGCCGGCGCAGCTCGTTGAACCGGAACGACCCCTCGTGCAGCGCGCTCAGCGTGAGCCCGCCCCAGCGGCCCATCACGTGTTCGAGAGTGGTGCGCGAGGGACAGGCCCGGGCGAAGACGTCGTACGGAGGCTGCGGCTCCGTGACGCTGTCCTGGGTGATGGTCATGCGTGAAGCGTACGGGAGCACAGCGCTGACCGACAGAGTGCGCTAACTGATGGTTAGTGTGCCCTGTCGGCTAGTACCCGAAGTCCTGTGTCCACCACGGCCCGCCCTCGCCGAAGTGCACGCCGACCCCGAGGGTCTTGAAGTCGCAGTTCAGGATGTTGGCGCGGTGGCCCTCGCTGTTCATCCAGGCGTCCATGACGGCCTGGGCGGTGGCCTGGCCGCGGGCTATGTTCTCGCCGCCGAGGTTGGCTATGCCGGCCGCCGCGGCCCGGTCCCACGGCGTCTTGCCGTCCGGGTCGGTGTGGTCGAAGAAGTCCCGGGCGGCCATGTCGTCGCTGAACGCCTCGGCCAGCTTGGTGAGCGAGGAGTTCGCGGAGAGCGCGCTGCAGCCGACCTTCGCCCGTTCCTCGTTGACCAGCTTCAGCACCTCGGCCTCGACGACGGCCTCCTGGGAGGAGGTGATCGGCGCTGCGGTCTTCACCGGCGCCTTGGTGGCCGTCCTGCTCGGGGTGGCCGTCGCCTTCTTGGACGGCGTGGCGGTGTCCGTCGGCTTCTCGGTCGCCGTCTTCGTCGGGCTGGGCGACGTGGAGGCGGAGGCGGAGGCCGATGCGGACTTCGAGGCGGATGCCGACGGGGTCGGCGAGGCGCTGCGCCGGGTGTCGCGGCTGGTCGAGGAACCGGTGCCGCGGCTCTCGGCGCTGCCGGAGGTGCCGCCCTGCTCGGCGGCCGTGTTGCTGGGCGCGCCGTCGGCCTGCACCTGCTCGCCGCCGGTCGTGCTGCTGTTGCCGCCGAGCTTGTAGTTCTCCAGGCCCGGCACCACACCGGTGGCCACCGCGACCGTGCCGATGGCGACCGCTGCGGAGACCCCGAGCAGCCCGGTGGCCATCGGCCGCCCCGACTTCTTCCGGCGCCGGTGCCCGCCGCCCGAGGGGGAGCCGCCGGCCGGGGTGAACTCCTCGGCCGGGAAGTCGGCGGTGTTCATGAAGCGGGCGTAGTCGTCCTCGGTCGCGAACAGGTAGGCCGAGCTGCGCGCGTTGGTGTCGGCGTACTCCTCCTGGCGCAGGTAGGCCGCCGTGCCGGTGCCGTAGCGGAGGCCCGCGTACGAGTCCTGCGGGTCGTGGCCGCCCGTGTACGAGCCGTCGTGCTCCGTGACCCCCGTGGCGTGGCCCGTGGCGGCGCGGCCGGCGGCGTGGCGTCGGTGGCGTCCCATGTCCTTGCCCTCTTCCCTCGTCCTTGCCGTCGAGGTCGACCAGGGGCCGGCGTGGCCAGTGACTCCTTCTGGTCAACCAGGCTCACTCGATCGAGTGAGTTTCATATGAGATTCATTGGGTGGGGACGGTACCCCATACCGCTGAGGGAGGAGGTGCTCCGAGTGACTTTGGCCGGTTAGGTTGCACCCATGAGCGAGGATGTGCGACTGGTCGCCTGGGTCCGCGGACGTGTGCAGGGTGTGGGTTTTCGCTGGTTCACACGGGCCAAGGCGCTGGAGATCGGGGGCCTGAGTGGTTTTGCTCTCAATTTGGGCGACGGTCGCGTCCAGGTGGTCGCGGAGGGCTCCCAGGCGGGCTGCGAAGGGCTGCTCGACTGGCTCCAGGGCGATGACACGCCCGGGCGGGTGGAGGGTGTCACCGAGATCTGGGACACACCCCGGGGCGGCTACGACGGCTTCGCCATCCGCTGAGTCCGCCGTGCGGAGCGGCGCGTGCGGAAGCGGAGCGATCTGCCACCGGCATGTGCCCCGAGCAGAAATGGCCTGGTGGTTGCCAAGAACCGCGTGTCGTGGCAGGCTCCGCACTTACAGATGATCGCCACGCCCTGAGGGCCCCGCAGGAGCCACGGCGCCGCCCGCTCAGGGCCGCGCGATCCCGGGTCCGCCCGCCAATGCAGGGCGTGATCGTGTTGACCGTCAAACTTTTTGGTGAGACGCTGAAAGCCCCGCGCACCTTAGCTGTTTGGCATGGCGCAACAGTCGAGCAACACTCGGATGTGTCAAGCACCGCGGGTGCGATCCCTCACGACCCACACCGCTTCGGTCGGTCACTCAGTGTGGAGGACCATCCATCATGGCAAAGGCGCTTCTCGGTTACGTCGGCGGCTCCGACCCGCGACTCCTCGCCGAGATGCGACGGCTCCAGCAGCGTGTCCAGGACCTCGAATCCGAGCTCGTACGGATTCAGGCCGAGAACGACGCGCTGACGGCTGCCGCTTCTCCCGACAGGATCATGGAGAGCATCGACGCACACCAGGCGGAGCCTGCGCTCACCTGATCGCTGCATCGCTCCACAACAGCACATGCGGCGGTTGGGCAGCCCTTTCAACCGCTTAAGTTGTCAAGATTTGCAAGGGACGCTCCGGCGTCCCTTCTTTCTTGCCTGCCATACCCCCGACCTGCCCCCGAGCCCGGCCCTTCCAGCCCCGCGCATCCTTTCACCTTCTTTAACGTCTGGTGTGCCCTGCATGTTCATGCGCGAAACCGCGAGGTTGCGAGGGGTCGTGGAGTGCGGTAGCGGCGCCGGGTAGAGTCCCACGGCGTGCACCTCAAGGCCCTGACCCTCCGTGGGTTCAAGTCGTTCGCCTCGGCGACCACGCTCCGGTTCGAGCCGGGGATCACGTGCGTCGTCGGTCCGAACGGCTCGGGCAAGTCCAATGTGGTGGACGCGCTCACCTGGGTCATGGGCGAGCACAGCGCCAAGTCGCTGCGCGGCGGCAAGATGGAGGACGTCATCTTCGCCGGCACCACCGGCCGCCCCCCGCTGGGCCGCGCCGAGGTGTCCCTGACCATCGACAACTCCGACGGCGCGCTGCCCATCGAGTACGCCGAGGTCACCATCACGCGGATCATGTTCCGCAACGGCGGCAGCGAGTACCAGATCAACGGCGACACCTGCCGCCTGCTGGACATCCAGGAACTCCTCTCCGACTCCGGCATCGGCCGCGAGATGCACGTCATCGTCGGCCAGGGCCAGCTCGACTCCGTCCTGCACGCCGACCCGATGGGCCGCCGCGCCTTCATCGAAGAGGCCGCGGGCGTCCTGAAACACCGCAAGCGCAAGGAGAAGGCCCTCCGCAAGCTGGACGCGATGCAGGCCAACCTCGCGCGCGTGCAGGACCTGACCGACGAACTCCGCCGCCAGCTCAAGCCCCTCGGCCGCCAGGCCGCCGTCGCCCGCCGGGCCGCCGTCATCCAGGCGGACCTCCGCGACGCCCGCCTGCGCCTGCTCGCCGACGACCTCGTACGACTGCGCCAGGCACTGCGGACCGAGGTCGCCGACGAGGCCGCCCTCAAGGAACGCAAGGAAGCCGCCGAGCAGGAGCTGAAGAAGGCCCTCCAGCGGGAGGCGCTCCTGGAGGACGAGGTACGGCAGCTCACCCCGCGCCTGCAGCGGGCCCAGCAGACCTGGTACGAGCTGTCCCAGCTCGCCGAACGCGTCCGCGGCACCGTCTCGCTGGCCGACGCCCGGGTGAAGAGCGCCACCTCCACGCCCCCCGAGGAACGGCGCGGCCGCGACCCCGAGGACATGGAGCGCGAGGCGCACCGCATCCGTGAGCAGGAGGCCGAACTCGAAGCCTCCCTGGAGGCGGCCCAGCACGCCCTGGACGACACCGTCGCCCACCGTGCCGAGCTGGAGCGCGAGCTCGCCCTCGAAGAGCGGCGCCTGAAGGACGTGGCCCGCTCCATCGCCGACCGCCGCGAGAGCCTGGCCCGGCTGAACGGCCAGGTGGGCGCCGCCCGTTCCCGCGCCGCGTCCGCCCAGGCCGAGATCGACCGGCTGGCCGCCGCCCGCGACGAGGCCCAGGAGCGGGCGGTCTCGGCGCAGGAGGAGTACGAGGCGCTGAAGGCCGAGGTCGACGGCCTCGACGCCGGCGACGAGGAACTGGCCGCACAGCACGACGAGGCCAAGCACCGGCTCGCCGGGGCGGACGCCGCCCTGACCGCGGCCCGCGAGGCGGTCACGGCGGCGGAACGCAGCCGCGCCGCGACCCAGGCCCGGCACGAGGCGCTGGCACTGGGCCTGCGCCGCAAGGACGGCACCGGCATACTGCTCGGCGCCCGCGACCGCCTCACCGGAGTCCTGGGCCCGGCGGCGGAACTCCTCACCGTGACCCCGGGCCACGAGGTCGCCCTGGCAGCAGCCTTCGGCACGGCGGCGGACGCGATCGCGGTGACGACCCCGTCCTCGGCGGCCGACGCGATCCGCCTCCTGCGCAAACAGGACGGCGGCAGGGCAGCCCTGCTGCTGGCGGGAGCCCCTGAGACACCTCTGTCCGGAGCGCCCTTGTCCGGAGCGCCCCAAAGGGGCGCGGGGAACGGCGCGACCAGCCACGACGCACCCGCGGCCGAATATGCAACTACCGGGGCAGCACCCCATGGGGACGCAGGGAACGGCGCGACCAGCCACGACGAACCCGCGGCCGAATACGCAGCGACCGAGGCAGCACCCCATGGGGGCGCGGGGAACGGCGCGACCAGCCACGACGGCGCCGCACCCGACCGACGACCCCCCACGGCCCCCCCGTCAGGGAACTTCGCCGCGGACCTGGTGCGCGGCCCGAGCGACCTGATGCCCGCCGTACGCCGCCTCCTGCAGGGCATCGTCGTCGTCGACACCCTCGAAGCCGCCGAGGACCTCGTCTACCGCCACCCCCACCTCACCGCCGTGACCGCCGAAGGCGACCTCCTCGGCGCCCACTTCGCGCACGGCGGCTCCGCCGGCGCCCCCAGCCTCCTCGAAGTGCAGGCCTCCGTGGACGAGGCCGCCGCCGAGCTGGAGGAACTCGCCGTCCGCTGCGAGGAGCTGTCCGACGCCCAGGAGTCGGCCCAGGCGCACCGCAAGGAGTGCGCGGCCCTCGTGGAGGAACTCGGCGACCGGCGCCGCGCCGCCGACCGCGAGAAGTCGGCCGTCGCCCAGCAGCTGGGCCGCCTCGCCGGACAGGCCCGCGGCGCGGCAGGCGAGGCGGAACGTTCCACGGCGGCCGCCGCCCGCGCCCAGGACTCCCTCGACAAGGCACTCGAAGAGGTCGAGATCCTCGCCGAGCGGCTCGCCGTGGCCGAGGAGATGCCCGTCGAGGAGGAGCCCGACACCTCGGTGCGGGACCGCCTCGCCGCCGACGGCGCCAACGCCCGCCAGACCGAGATGGAGGCCCGCCTCCAGGTCCGTACCCACGAGGAGCGCGTCAAGGGTCTCGCCGGCCGTGCCGACTCCCTCGACCGCGCCGCCCGCGCGGAACGTGAGGCACGCGCGCGTGCGGAACAGCGCCGGGCCCGGCTGCGCCACGAGGCGGCGGTCGCGGAGGCCGTCGCCGCCGGTGCACGGCAGCTGCTCGCGCACGTCGAGGTCTCGGTCGGCCGGGCGGAGCAGGAACGTGCCGCTGCCGAGGCCGCGAAGGCCCGCCGCGAGCAGGAGCTGACCGCCGCCCGCAGCACCGGCCGCGACCTCAAGGCCGAACTCGACAAGCTCACGGACTCGGTGCACCGGGGCGAGGTGCTCGGCGCCGAGAAGCGGATGCGCATCGAGCAGCTGGAGGCCAAGGCGCTGGAGGAGCTGGGCGTCGAACCGGCGGGGCTCGTCGAGGAGTACGGCCCGCACCAGCTCGTGCCGCCCTCGCCCCCAGCCGAGGGCGAGGTGCTGCCGGACGACCCCGAGCACCCGCGCAACCAGCCGAAGTCCTTCCACCGGGCCGAGCAGGAGCGCCGGCTCAAGGCGGCCGAGCGGGCCTACCAGCAGCTCGGCAAGGTCAACCCGCTGGCCCTGGAGGAGTTCGCGGCCCTTGAGGAGCGGCACAAGTTCCTCAGCGAGCAGCTGGAGGATCTGAAGAAGACCCGAGCCGACCTGCTCCAGGTCGTGAAGGAGGTCGACGAGCGCGTCGAGCAGGTCTTCACGGAGGCCTACCGGGACACCGCGAGGGAGTTCGAGGGCGTCTTCAGCCGCCTCTTCCCGGGCGGCGAGGGCCGGCTGATCCTCACCGACCCCGACAACATGCTCACCACGGGCGTGGACGTCGAGGCCCGCCCGCCGGGCAAGAAGGTCAAGCGGCTCTCCCTGCTGTCCGGCGGTGAACGCTCGCTGACCGCCGTCGCGATGCTGGTGTCGATCTTCAAGGCCCGTCCCAGCCCGTTCTACGTCATGGACGAGGTCGAGGCGGCCCTGGACGACACCAACCTGCAGCGGCTGATCCGCATCATGCAGGAGCTCCAGGAGTCGTCCCAGCTCATCGTGATCACGCACCAGAAGCGCACGATGGAGGTCGCCGACGCGCTCTACGGCGTCTCCATGCAGGGCGACGGTGTGTCGAAGGTCATCAGCCAGCGGCTGCGCTGACGCTGGGTCCTGGCCGACTTCTTCGGGTGCGGCGCCGTTGTGGCTGGTCGCGCAGTTCCCCGCGCCCCTATGGGACGCGTCTCCTTCGCCTCTTCTTCAAGAAGTGAACGCACTTTCGTTGCGTGGTATCTGCAACTTCACACCACACCGCCTATTGACTTCGAAACTTGAAGGCATAGTCTCTGCAACGTTGCTTTTACCTTCAGGTGTGAGCGGGGTGCGGATGTGCGCCACTTAGACCTGGGAGGGCTCATCCCCCCACCCCCGGCAGCGTTGCCGGTGGCCCGAGGAGTTTTCTGTGACCAGCACTGCGCAGGCACCCCAGTCAGGAGCCGGGACGGCTCACCCCGATCACCTCGGGCATGTCATCTTCATCGCGGCGGCCGCCGCGATGGGTGGTTTCCTCTTCGGCTACGACAGCTCCGTCATCAACGGTGCCGTCGAGGCCATCCGGAGCCGTTACGACATCGGGTCCGCGGCTCTCGCCCAGGTCATCGCCATCGCCCTGATCGGCTGCGCCATCGGCGCCGCGACCGCCGGCCGGATAGCCGACCGCATCGGCCGTATCCGGTGCATGCAGATCGCGGCCGTGCTGTTCACCATCAGCGCCGTCGGTTCGGCGCTGCCCTTCGCCCTGTGGGACTTCGCCTTCTGGCGGGTCATCGGCGGCTTCGCCATCGGCATGGCCTCCGTCATCGGCCCCGCCTACATCGCCGAGGTCGCCCCGCCCGCCTACCGCGGCCGCCTCGGCTCCTTCCAGCAGGCCGCGATCGTCGTCGGCATCGCCATCTCGCAGCTGGTCAACTGGGGTCTGCTGAACGCCGCCGGCGGCGACCAGCGCGGCAAGCTGATGGGCCTGGAGGCCTGGCAGGTCATGCTCGGCGTGATGGTGGTCCCGGCCGTCCTGTACGGCCTGCTCTCCCTCGCGATCCCGGAGTCCCCGCGCTTCCTGCTCTCCGTCGGCAAGCGTGACCGCGCCCGCGCGATCCTCGAAGAGGTCGAGGGCAAGAACGCCGACCTGGACGCCAGGGTCGCCGAGATCGAGCACGCGATGAAGAGCGAGCACAAGTCCACGTTCAAGGACCTGCTCGGCGGCTCCTTCTTCTTCAGGCCGATCGTCTGGGTCGGTATCGGCCTCTCCGTCTTCCAGCAGTTCGTCGGCATCAACGTCGCGTTCTACTACTCCTCGACGCTGTGGCAGTCGGTCGGTGTCGACCCGACGGACTCGTTCTTCTACTCCTTCACGACGTCGATCATCAACATCATCGGCACCGTGATCGCGATGATCTTCGTGGACCGCATCGGCCGCAAGCCGCTGGCCCTCATCGGCTCGGTCGGCATGGTCGTCGGCCTGGCGCTGGAGGCCTGGGCCTTCTCCTACCACCTGGTCGACGGCAAGCTCCCGTCCGCGCAGGGCTGGACCGCACTGATCGCCGCCCACGTCTTCGTCCTCTTCTTCGCCCTGTCCTGGGGTGTGGTCGTCTGGGTCATGCTCGGCGAGATGTTCCCGAACAGGATCCGCGCCGCCGCACTGGGCGTGGCCGCCGCCGCGCAGTGGATCGCCAACTGGGCCATCACCGCGAGCTTCCCGTCGCTGGCCGACTGGAACCTCTCCGGCACCTACGTGATCTACACGGTCTTCGCGGCCCTCTCCGTCCCGTTCGTCCTCAAGTTCGTCAAGGAGACGAAGGGCAAGTCCCTGGAAGAGATGGGCTGACCCCACCGGAAGCCCCCGAACTCGGGGAGAAGGGCCAAGTCCCCGCTGCCCCTCTCCTCGTACCCTCCGCCGCCCCGCCCGGTCACTGCCCGGGCGGGGCGGCGGTCCGTCCACGCGCCGCGCGCAGTCCCCGTCCTTTGATCCGCCGCAGCACTTCCGGCCCAGAGCCTCGCCGCCCCACCCCTCCCCGCCGCAACGGCGCTCAGCCGCGACGGCGCTGTCCGGCGGTGCCTGTTCGGCCGCAGTCGGCCGTCGGTGTGCCTCGGCTGTCTACGCCGGCAGTGCCGGGAGCACGGTTTCCGCGAACAGGCGCAGGCTTCGCCACCCCTCCGCCACCGGCATCCCGCCCGCGAGCGGGTGCAGGACGAGGTTGTCCAGTCCCGCCCTCACGCACTGTTCCGGGGTGAGGATGCGGTAGACGCCCTCCTCGCGCAGCTCGGCGACCGTGGTCGCGGCGGACCGCACCGCGGAGTGGATGTCCCCGGACTGCCAGGACGCGTACGTCCGGGCCTCGTGCAGGAAGTGCTCGCCGTACTCCGCCCACGCCCGGTCCGGGTCCTCGGCGATGTGCAGCAGCGGTGTCTCGGCCGTGGGCATCATCGTCCAGCCCTCCGTGCCGTACTCGGTGAGCCGCTCCTTGTAGTACGCCTCCAGTTCCGGCAGGTGCGCGCTCGGGAAGAACGGCAGGCCGAGGCGGGCGGCGCGGCGGGCGGCGGCCCTGGAGGAGCCGCCGACCAGGAGCAGGGGGTGCGGGTCGGTGAGGGGGCGCGGGGTGACCCGTACCGTACGGCCCCGGTACTCGAACTCCTCCCCGGTCCAGGCCTTCAGCAGCGTCTCCAGCAGCTCGTCCTGGAGCCGCCCGCGCCGCTTCCAGTCGACGTCGAACTGGGCGTACTCCTCGGGCCGGTAGCCGATCCCGGCCACCGTCACCAGGCGGCCCCCGCTGAGCAGGTCGAGGACCGCGATGTCCTCCGCGAGCCGCAGCGGGTCGTGCAGCGGGCCGATCACCGCCGACACGGTCACCGCGATGGTCCGGGTCGCCCCGAACACCGCGCCCGCGAAGGCGAACGGAGACGGCAGCCAGTTGTTGTCGACGCCGTGGTGCTCCTCGGTCTGCACGGTGGTGACCCCGTGCTCGTCGGCGTACGCGGCCATGTCGAGGGCCGCTCGGTACCGGGCGCCCAGGGAGGCCGGGGAGGCGCCGGGCTCGACGAGGTTGAAGCGGACGACCGAGACGGGCATGGGAGTTCCCCTTCACCTTGGCTGGCCGGGCAGGTGTGCGGGGACAGTAGCTGACGGTGCGTCAGACAGCCAGGGGTGCGGGCTCACCGGCCGACGCCGGTACCACCGCCGGCTTCGGCAGCACCGCGTACAGCAGGCCCGAGACGACGATCGTCGCGATCCAGCCGAGGCCGTACCGGCCGACGGGGTTGTTCGTGGCGAGCGGTCCGGTGAACCAGTCGCACGTGGTGAAGAGCAGCCCGGCCGTCAGGCCGAGCGCCCAGGCCGCGACGGCGGCGGGGGAGAAGCCCGCCCGGTACCAGTAGGCGCTGGTGCGCGAGGTGTCGAGGAGGGCCGTGGCGTCGTACTCCCGGCGGCGGAGCATGTCGGTCCCGAACACCCCCACCCACGCCGAGAACGCCACCGCCAGCAGCGAGAGGAAGGCGATGAAGGAGGCCATGAAGGAGGTGGCCGCCAGCATCAGGACGGCCCCGAGGGCCAGCGAGATGACCGCGTTGACGGAGACCGCCCAGTGCCGGGGGATCCGGAAGCCGAGCGTCTGCGCGGTGAAACCCGCCGAGTACATCGACATCGCGTTGATCAGCACCATGCCGACCAGGGCGATGAGGAGGTAGGGGACCGCCAGCCAGAGCGGCAGGATCTCGCCGAGGAAGGACACCGGGTCGGCCGCCCCGGCGAGGCCCGGGGTGCCGGACGCCGTCACCGCGCCCATCAGGACCAGCGGGAGTACGACGATCCCGGCGCCGCCGACCGTGTTGCGTACGATCGCCGCCGAGGACGCGGTACCCGGCAGGTACCGCGTGAAGTCCGGCGCGGCCGGCGCCCAGCTCATCCCGCCCGCCGCGATCAGCCCGGCCCCGGTCACCATCGCGGCCGCGGACCCGGCGGGCTGCCCGAACACCCTGGACCAGTCCGTCACCACGACCAGGCGGCCGAGGACCAGCAGCGAGAAGGCACCGAACAGCCAGGTCGCCCACCGGTTGCAGTACCGCACCGCCTTGATGCCCATGCCCGAGATCGCGAACGTGGCGATCACGAACAGCAGGAGCGTGACGACGATCAGGACGGTGCTGCTCCTGATCCCGAACAGGATGTCGAGGACGGCCAGCAGCGCGTAGGCGCCGGTCACCGCGTTGATCGTCTCCCAGCCCCAGCGCGCGACCCAGATCAGCGCGCCGGGGAGCAGGTTGCCGCGCTGGCCGAAGACCGCCCGGGAGAGCGCCATGCCCGGTGCGCCGCCGCGCTTGCCCGCGATGCCGATGAGCCCGACCAGTCCGTACGACACGATCGGTGCCGCGGTGCCGACCGCCAGGGACTGCCAGAAGTTCAGCCCGAACCACACCGCCAGGCTCGCGCCCACGGTCACCAGCAGGACGGTGATGTTGGCGGCGATCCAGGTGGGGAGCAGACCGCGGGGCGTGCCGGTGCGCTCCGGTTCCGGGACCGGCTCGATGCCCCGGGTTTCGAGGCCGTGCTGCTCCAGCGACTCTTCGAGATGTCCGAGCGCGCCATCGTGGTGGGCGGTGGTGCTCATAGGTATTCATCGTACGTTAGCGGCACTAATGCCCTCAAAACGGTCATCCGGATTCGGAGGATCATCCAGAAACTCCCGCGCGAGGGAGCAAAGTCGGCCGCGGGGGAGGGATGGATACTGGACGCGTTATGGAAACCGTCATCCTTGCTGTAGTCATCGCCGTGGTCGTGCTCGGTGCGCTCGGCGGGCTCGTCATCGGCAGCCGGCGCAAGAAGTCGCTGCCCCCGCCGCCCCCCGCCGCGCCCGACATCACCGCGCCCCCGGCCGAGCCGCACGTCGGCGACGAGGCCGAGACGCCGCGCGACGAACCGCGCCGGACGATAGAGGAGGTCGACCTCCCCGACGGCTCGGCTTCCGTCGCCGTCGAAGAGCCCCCCGCGGTCGAAGCGCCCCGGATCGAGATCCCCGAGCCCGCCGCCGGCCGGCTGGTCCGGCTGCGCGCCCGGCTCTCCCGATCGCAGACCGCCCTCGGCAAGGGGCTGCTCACGCTGCTCTCGCGCGAGCACCTCGACGACGAGACCTGGGAGGAGATCGAGGACATCCTGCTCACCGCCGACGTCGGCGTGCAGCCCACCACCGAGCTGGTCGACCGGCTGCGCGAGCGCGTCAAGGTGCTCGGCACCCGCACCCCCGACGAGCTGCGCGGCCTGCTGCGCGAGGAGCTGCTCAAGCTGGTCGGCACCGACGTCGACCGCGCGGTGAAGACCGAGCCCGAGGACCGCAGGCCGGGCATCGTGATGGTCGTCGGCGTCAACGGCACCGGCAAGACCACCACCACCGGCAAGCTCGCCCGCGTCCTCGTCGCCGACGGCCGTACGGTCGTGCTCGGCGCGGCCGACACCTTCCGGGCCGCCGCCGCCGACCAGCTCCAGACCTGGGGCGAGCGGGTGGGCGCCCACACCGTGCGCGGCCCCGAGGCCGGCGACCCCGCCTCCGTCGCCTTCGACGCGGTGAAGGAGGGCAAGGAGATGGGCGTCGACGTGGTGCTCATCGACACCGCCGGGCGGCTGCACACCAAGACCGGCCTCATGGACGAGCTGGGCAAGGTCAAGCGGGTCGTGGAGAAGCACGCCCCGCTGGACGAGGTGCTGCTCGTCCTCGACGCCACCACCGGCCAGAACGGCCTGGTCCAGGCCCGGGTCTT
This sequence comes from Streptomyces sp. NPDC008092, assembly GCF_042957285.1. Taxonomy (NCBI): domain Bacteria; kingdom Bacillati; phylum Actinomycetota; class Actinomycetes; order Kitasatosporales; family Streptomycetaceae; genus Streptomyces; species Streptomyces sp. NPDC008092. The sequence goes on along the minus strand of NZ_JBIBHY010000025.1, from coordinate 40,060 downwards.
CGCCGAGGTCGTCGACATCACCGGCATCGTCCTCACCAAGCTGGACGGCACCGCCAAGGGCGGCATCGTGATCGCGGTCCAGCGCGAGCTGAACGTGCCCGTCAAGCTCATCGGCCTGGGCGAGGGCGCGGACGACCTGGCGCCGTTCGAGCCGGAGGCGTTCGTGGATGCCCTTATCGGTGACTGACCCGAGGGTGGTGGATTCACCCGCCCCGAGATCGCGAAGAAGCGCCCGATCCCCGAGCTGCACTCGGGGTCGGGCGCTTCGGCGTACCGGCCGCCCGCCGCGGCTACGCCCGCGACCGGTGCGCCACGTAGGCCAGCGTCCCCAGCAGCAGCCTCGCCGCCGGTGGCCTGGTCGCCGAGTCCAGGGCCGGCGGGCGCAGCCAGCGCACCGGGCCCAGGCCGCCCCGGTCGGACGGCGGGGCGGTGATGTACGTGCCCGTGCCCAGGCCGCGCAGGTCCAGGGAGGTCGGGTCGTCCCAGCCCATGCGGTAGAGCAGTGCGGGGAGTTCGGCGGTGGCGCCGGGGGCGACGAGGAAGTGGGCGCGGCCGTCCGGGGTGGCGGTGACCGGGCCGAGCGGGAGGCCCATGCGCTCCAGGCGGACCAGGGCGCGGCGCCCCGCCGGTTCGGCGACCTCGATCACGTCGAACGCGCGGCCGACCGGCAGCATCACCGCCGCGCCGGGGAACTCGCCCCAGGCCTTGGTGACCTCGTCGAGCGTGGCGCCCGCGGACAGCTGGGGTGCGAAGTCCAGCGGATGCGCTCCCGGCGCGGGACAGTCGGCGTGCCCGCAGGAGCACGCCCCGGCCGCGGCCCGGGCGCCCGGCACCACGTCCCAGCCCCACAGTCCGGTGAACTCGGCGACGGCGGTGCAGTCCGATGAACGACCGCGCCGGCGCGTACCGGAGCGGATCTCGCGAATGCCGCCGATCGTGAAGCCCATACCCCCTCCAACGGGTCCGCCGCGTCGGTGGTTACGACACGGAACGAGACGGAAACGGAACGTGACGCTACGGCTCCGCCTTCCCTCTGGCTCGCAAGGTCACGGCAGCGCCCTGAAGCTCCCCGGGTGGTGCATCCGAGGGTGTGCGCCCCTGAGTGCTCCGCTCCGCCTACTCCTGGCCGTCCTATGTCAAGTGAATCGCGCCAAGGGCATCGTGAGTTCATTCGAAGGGGTGGCGAATGGTGGCGTTTCCGGGATCGCCGTGGCTGGAGCAGTGATCGTAGGATTACTTTGAGTGCACGAGGCCTGGGGGCACTTGCACTCGTGGGTATGCCGGAGGCAACTCGGCATCCCGTTCGAAGGGTGAGAACTACCGGACGGGCAGCCGTATTTACCGGCATTCTGATAGGGCTTGGCGCATCCGGCATCAAGTGGTCTCAGGGATGGGGGCGTTCCAGTGGGCGGCAACGGCGGAAGCGGGGCGACCGCGACCAGTACCGACAAGCGCCCCAACGAGCTGCTCAACTCGTGGTTCGTGCGCAGCGGCTGGTCGAAGGGCGAGCTGGCGCGGCAGGTGAACCGCAGAGCACGCCAGTTGGGCGCCAACCACATCTCCACGGACACGTCCAGGGTGCGCCGCTGGCTCGACGGGGAGAACCCGCGCGAGCCGATCCCCCGGATCCTCTCCGAGCTGTTCTCCGAGCGGTTCGGCTGTGTCGTCTCGGTGGAGGACCTCGGTCTGCGGGCCGCCCGCCAGTCACCCTCCGCGACCGGCGTCGACCTGCCATGGACGGGCCCGCAGACGGTGGCCCTGCTCAGCGAGTTCTCGCGCAGCGACCTGATGCTGGCGCGGCGCGGCTTCCTCGGAACCTCGCTGGTGCTGTCGGCGGGCCCGTCCCTCATCGAGCCCATGCAGCGCTGGCTGGTGCCCTCGCCCACCGGATCGCAGCAGGATCCCGAGCCGGCCGCCGATCCCCGCCGCCCGGGCCGCATCTCCAAGCCCGAGCTGGCGCTCCTGGAGTCCACCACGGAGATGTTCCGCCAGTGGGACGCCCAGTGCGGCGGCGGCCTGCGCCGCAAGGCGGTCGTCGGCCAGCTGCACGAGGTCACCGACCTCCTCCAGGAACCCCAGCCCGAGTCCACCGCCCGCAAGCTCTTCAAGGTCGCGGCCGAACTCGCCGAGCTGGCCGGCTGGATGTCGTACGACGTCGGTCTCCAGCCCACCGCCCAGAAGTACTTCGTGCTCGCCCTGCACGCGGCCAAGGAGGCCGGTGACAAGCCGCTCGGCTCGTACGTCCTCTCCAGCATGAGCCGCCAGATGATCCACCTCGGCCGGCCCGACGACGCCCTGGAGCTGATCCACCTCGCCCAGTACGGCAGCCGGGACTGCGCGAGCCCGCGCACCCAGTCGATGCTGTATGCGATGGAGGCCCGCGCCTACGCCAACATGGGCCAGCCCGGCAAGTGCAAGCGGGCGGTCCGGATGGCCGAGGACACCTTCGCCGAGGCCGACGAGTGGGACGAGCCGGACCCCGACTGGATCCGCTTCTTCTCCGAGGCCGAGCTCTACGGCGAGAACAGCCACTCCTTCCGGGACCTCGCCTATGTCGCCGGCCGCAGCCCCACCTACGCCTCGCTGGCGGAGCCGCTGATGCAGAAGGCCGTGGAGCTGTTCGCCAAGGACGCCGAGCACCAGCGGTCGTACGCGCTCAACCTCATCGGCATGGCCACCGTGCACCTGCTGCGCGGCGAGCCCGAGCAGAGCACGGTTCTGGCCTCCGAGGCCATGGGCATCGCCAAGAAGGTGCGCTCCGAGCGCGTGAATACTCGTATTCGAAAGACGGTCGACTCGGCCGTGCGCGACCACGGCGAGCTCGCGGCGGTCGTCGACCTCACCGAACAGCTCGCCGTCGACCTCCCGGAGACCGCCGAGGCGGTCTGAATCCCGGCACTTCCCAGACCCCGGCCGCGGCCGGCCCTCCCGAACTGCCCGACTCGGCTCCCCCACGCCAGGTCATCGGAAGGCCGACCGCGGCCGGTTCTCTTCCTCCGGGAGAAGGTTGCGCCACGATAACGATCCCGCAGCAGGACATCTCGCAATTCATCTACCCGTAACACACCAGGCGCCTTCGTCACTCCGGCGAAACAACGAGGGGCAACGACCGAAACCGCGCTGCGCCAATCTCATGGCGCATAACCGGCCCACCCCCCGCTTGACCGGACCGCTCACGCTCCGACCCGCACGGGGCCGTACAACCGACGAGGAGACGCCGATGGCACCAGCCGCCATCACGCTTGCCGCGGAGGCACCCAAGCTGTCCTCCGCGAACACAGGCTTCATGCTCATCTGCTCCGCCCTGGTGCTGCTCATGACGCCGGGACTCGCCTTCTTCTACGGAGGCATGGTCCGCGTCAAGAGCACCCTGAACATGCTGATGATGAGCTTCGTCAGCATCGGGATCGTCACCATCCTGTGGGTGCTCTACGGCTTCTCCCTGGCCTTCGGCTCCAGCAACGGCTTCATCGGATTCAACTCCGACTGGCTGGGCATGAGCAACGTCGGCCTGACGGAGCTGTGGGACGGCTACACGATCCCGATCTTCGTCTTCATGGTCTTCCAGATGATGTTCGCGGTCATCACACCGGCCCTGATAAGCGGTGCCATCGCCGACCGCGTCAAGTTCTCGGCCTGGGCGCTCTTCGTCGCCCTGTGGCTCACGATCGTCTACGTCCCGGTCGCCCACTGGGTCTGGGGCGCCGACGGCTGGGCCTTCAAGCTCGGCGTGATCGACTTCGCCGGTGGTACCGCGGTCCACATCAACGCCGGTGCCGGCGCCCTCGGCGTCATCCTGGTGATCGGCAAGCGCGTCGGCTTCAAGAAGGACCCGATGCGCCCGCACAGCCTCCCGCTGGTCATGCTCGGCGCCGGTCTGCTGTGGTTCGGCTGGTTCGGCTTCAACGCCGGCTCGTGGCTCGGCAACGACGACGGCGTCGGCGCGCTGATGTTCGTCAACACGCAGGTCGCCACCGCCGCCGCCATGCTGGCCTGGCTCGCCTACGAGAAGATCCGGCACGGCGCGTTCACCACCCTGGGCGCCGCCTCCGGCGCGGTCGCCGGTCTGGTCGCCATCACCCCGTCCGGTGGTGCGGTCTCCCCGCTCGGCGCGATCGCCGTCGGCGCCATCGCCGGTGTCGCCTGCGCCGCGGCCGTCGGCCTGAAGTTCAAGTTCGGTTACGACGACTCGCTCGACGTGGTCGGCGTCCACATGGTCGGCGGCATCATCGGCTCCCTGCTCATCGGCTTCTTCGCCACCGGCAAGGGCCAGTCCACCGCGACCGGCGTCTTCTACGGCGACCACTCCTTCACCCAGCTGTGGAAGCAGTTCGCCGGTGTCGGTGCGGTCCTCGGCTACTCCCTGGTCGCCTCCGCGGTCCTCGCCTTCCTCCTCGACAAGACCCTCGGCATGCGGGTCACCGAGGACGAAGAGGTCTCCGGCATCGACCAGGCCGAGCACGCCGAGACTGCATACGACTTCAGCGGCACGGGCGGCGGTGTCATCGGCTCCGTCTCCGCCGCGGCTATGGCCGGGACGAGCAAGAAGGTGGACGCATGAAGCTCATCACCGCCGTCGTGAAGCCCCACCGGCTCGACGAGATCAAGGAGGCCCTCCAGGCCTTCGGCGTCCACGGCCTCACGGTCACCGAGGCCAGCGGCTACGGTCGGCAGCGCGGCCACACCGAGGTCTACCGTGGTGCTGAGTACACGGTCGACCTGGTGCCCAAGATCCGCATCGAGGTGCTGGCCGAGGACGAGGACGCCGAGCAGCTGATCGACGTCATCGTCAAGGCCGCCCGCACCGGCAAGATCGGTGACGGCAAGGTCTGGTCGCTCCCGGTCGAGACCGCCGTACGGGTCCGCACCGGCGAGCGCGGACCGGACGCACTGTAGAACAGAACCATCTGAATACAGGCAGGAGTCGCTGGGTGACGGGTACGGAAGTTCGGAACGACGCAGAGAACACGGGACCCAGCGGCTACGCGGCGGCCCGGCTGCGCCTCCTCACCGAGGGGGCGCGGTCCGGGCCGCCGCGCCGTACCGGCCTCGCCGAGCTGACCGACGAATGGCTGACCGGGCTGTTCGCTGCGGCCACCGAGGGCATCAGGGGCGGCGTCTCCCTGGTCGCCGTCGGCGGCTACGGCCGCGCCGAACTCTCCCCGCGCAGCGACCTCGACCTCCTGCTGCTGCACGACGGCGCCGACTCCGGCGCGGTGGCCGCCGTCGCCGACCGGCTCTGGTACCCCGTCTGGGACCTGGGCCTGGCCCTCGACCACTCGGTGCGCACCCCCGCCGAGGCCCGCAAGACCGCCGGCGAGGACCTCAAGGTCCAGCTCGGTCTCCTCGACGCCCGGCACATCGCCGGCGACCTGGGCCTGACCTCCGGACTGCGCACCGCGATCCTCGCCGACTGGCGCAACCAGGCGCCGAAACGTCTCCCCGAGCTCCAGGAACTCTGCGCCGAGCGCGCCGAACGCCAGGGCGAACTCCAGTACCTCCTGGAACCCGACCTGAAGGAGGCCCGCGGCGGCCTCCGCGACGCCACCGCGCTGCGCGCCGTCGCCGCCTCCTGGCTGGCCGACGCCCCGCGCGAGGGCCTCGCCGACGCCCGCAGGCGCCTCCTCGACGTCCGCGACGCCCTGCACCTCACCACGGGCCGCGCCACCGACCGCCTGGCGCTCCAGGAGCAGGACCAGGTCGCCGCCGAACTCGACCTCCTCGACGCCGACACCCTGCTGCGCCAGGTCTACGAGTCCGCGCGCGTCATCTCGTACGCCAGTGACGTCACCTGGCGCGAGGTGGGGCGCGTACTGCGCTCGCGCGCCGTCCGGCCGCGGCTGCGCGCCATGCTGGGCGGTGGCAAGCCCGTCCCCGAGCGCTCCCCGCTCGCCGAGGGCGTGGTGGAGCAGGACGGCGAGGTGGTGCTCGCCCGCGCCGCCCGCCCCGAACGCGACCCCGTGCTCCCGCTGCGCGCCGCGGCCGCCGCCGCCCAGGCCGGCCTCCCGCTCTCCCTGCACGCCGTACGGCGCATGGCCGCCACCGCACGCCCGCTGCCCACGCCCTGGCCGGCCGAGGCCCGCGAGCAGCTGGTCACCCTGCTCGGCTCCGGCCGCCCCACCGTCGAGGTCTGGGAGGCACTGGAGGCCGAGGGCCTGATCACCCGGCTCCTGCCCGACTGGGAGCGGGTCAGGTGCCGCCCCCAGCGCAACGCCGTGCACGTCTGGACCGTCGACCGGCACCTCATCGAGACCGCCGTCCGCGCCTCCGAGTTCACCCGCCGCGTCCACCGGCCCGACCTGCTCCTGGTCGCCGCCCTGCTGCACGACATCGGCAAGGGCTGGCCCGGCGACCACTCGGTGGCCGGCGAGATCATCGTCAAGGACGTGGCCGCCCGGATCGGCTTCGACCGCGCCGACGTGGCGGTCCTGTCCACGCTCGTCCGGCACCACCTGCTGCTCATCGAGACCGCCACCCGGCGCGACCTGGACGACCCGGCCACGGTCCGCCTGGTCGCCGACGCGGTCGGCACCCAGGGCACCCTGGAACTGCTGCACGCCCTCACCGAGGCGGACGCGCTGGCCACCGGCCCGGCCGCCTGGTCCTCCTGGCGCGGCTCGCTCGTCACCGACCTCGTGAAGCGGGTCTCGGCGGTCCTCGCCGGGGACGCCGACGACGAGCCCGAGCCGGGCGCGCCCACCGCCGAGCAGGAGCGGCTGGCCATCGAGGCCTTCCGCACCGGCGCCCCGGTCCTCGCCCTGCGCGCCCAGACCGAGCCGTCCGCCACCGACGAGGAGCCCGCCGGCGACCCCGAACCGCTCGGCGTCGAGCTGCTCATCGCCGTCCCCGACCAGCCGGGCGTGCTCCCGGCCGTCTCCGGCGTGCTGGCCGTGCACCGCCTGACGGTCCGCACCGCCGAGCTGCGCGCCCTGCAGCTCCCGAGCGACGTCGACGACGGCACGGTGCTGCTGCTCGACTGGCGGGTCGCGGCCGAGTACGGCTCCCTGCCGCAGGCGGCCCGGCTGCGCGCCGACCTGGTCCGCGCCCTGGACGGCTCCCTGGACATCGCAGGCCGCCTCGCGGAGCGGGACGCGGCCTACCCGAGGCGCCGCGGCCGGGTGGCCCCGCCGCCGCGCGTCACGGTGGCCTCCGCGGCCTCCCGGCACGCCACCGTCTTCGAGGTACGGGCCCAGGACGCACCGGGCCTGCTGTTCCGGATCGGACGGGCGCTGGAGGACGCCGAGGTACGGGTGCGCAGCGCGCACGTCAGTACGCTCGGCTCCAACGCCGTCGACGCCTTCTACGTGACCGGCACCGACCACGCGCCGCTGCCCGCCGAGGAGGCGGCCTCCGTGGCACGCAAGCTGGAGGAGACTCTGAGGGGCTGATCGCACGGCCGTGCAAGGCGGGGACCACTTCCTTGCGCGGCCGGATACCCTGGAAGACGCTCACTGCCCCCGACTCCGAGGACCGACGCCGCCGTGTTCGACACTCTCTCCGACCGCCTTTCAGCGACCTTCAAGAACCTGCGCGGCAAAGGGCGTCTGAGCGAAGCGGACATCGACGCCACGGCCCGGGAGATCCGCATCGCGCTCCTCGAAGCCGACGTGGCCCTCCCGGTCGTCCGCACGTTCATCAAGAACGTCAAGGAACGCTCGCTCGGCGCCGAGGTCTCCAAGGCGCTCAACCCGGCCCAGCAGGTCCTGAAGATCGTCAACGACGAGCTGGTCACGATCCTCGGCGGCGAGACGCGCCGGCTGCGGTTCGCCAAGCAGCCGCCCACCGTGATCATGCTGGCGGGTCTCCAGGGCGCCGGTAAGACCACCCTCGCGGGCAAGCTCGCCCACTGGCTCAAGGAGCAGGGCCACTCCCCGCTGCTCGTCGCCGCCGACCTCCAGCGCCCCAACGCCGTCAACCAGCTGAGCGTGGTCGCCGAGCGCGCCGGTGCCGCCGTCTACGCGCCCGAGCCGGGCAACGGCGTCGGCGACCCGGTCAAGGTCGCCAAGGACTCCATCGAGTTCGCGAAGTCCAAGGTCCACGACATCGTGATCGTGGACACCGCCGGCCGGCTCGGCATCGACCAGGAGCTGATGCAGCAGGCGGCCGACATCCGGGACGCCGTCTCGCCCGACGAGATCCTCTTCGTCGTCGACGCCATGATCGGCCAGGACGCCGTCACCACCGCCGAGGCCTTCCGCGACGGCGTCGGCTTCGACGGTGTCGTCCTGTCCAAGCTCGACGGCGACGCCCGCGGTGGTGCCGCGCTCTCCATCCGCCAGGTCACCGGCAAGCCGATCATGTTCGCGTCGAACGGCGAGAAGCTGGACGACTTCGACGCGTTCCACCCGGACCGGATGGCCTCCCGCATCCTCGACATGGGTGACCTGCTCACCCTGATCGAGCAGGCGGAGAAGACGTTCAGCCAGGAAGAGGCCCAGAAGATGGCCTCCAAGCTGGCGTCGAAGAAGGGCCAGGACTTCACCCTGGACGACTTCCTGGCCCAGATGGAACAGGTCAGGAAGATGGGCAGCATCAGCAAGCTGCTCGGGATGCTGCCCGGCATGGGGCAGATCAAGGACCAGATCAACAACCTCGACGAGCGGGACGTCGACCGCACCGCCGCGATCATCAAGTCGATGACCCCGGGCGAGCGCCAGGACCCGAACATCATCAACGGCTCGCGCCGCGCCCGCATCGCCAAGGGTTCGGGTGTCGAGGTCAGCGCCGTCAAGGGACTCGTCGAGCGGTTCTTCGAGGCCCGCAAGATGATGTCCCGCATGGCACAGGGCGGCGGTATGCCCGGTATGCCGGGCATCCCGGGCATGGGCGGCGGCCCCGGCCGTACCAAGAAGCAGCCGAAGCAGGCCAAGGGCAAGCAGCGCTCCGGCAACCCGATGAAGCGCAAGCAGCAGGAGCTGGAGGAGGCCCAGCGCCGCGAGGCCGCCGCGCAGGGCGGCGCCTTCGGACTCCCGCAGCAGGGCGCCCAGGACTTCGAGCTGCCGGACGAGTTCAAGAAGTTCATGGGCTGAGTTCACCTGTGCGGGTGCCAGGGGTTGGTCCGTGCCGTACGGTCCGCATATGACCAACCCCGCGCCGCCGCGCAAGTCACCCGACCAGCCCTGGCGTACCGAGGGCGCTCCCGAGGAGCCGCCCAAGCCGCCGAACGGCGGTCGGAGGATGCACGGCGGTTGGTGGCGGCTGATCGTCACGGCGCTGGTCGTGTACCTGCTGGCCAACCTGGTCCTGTCGTACTTCGACCAGGCGAACGAGCCGACGATCTCGTACACCGAGTTCAGCAAGCAGGTGAACGACGGCAACGTCGCGAAGATCTACGCCAAGGGCGACTCGATCCAGGGCCAGCTCAAGAAGGAGCAGAAGAACCCCGAGGCCAGTGGGAACTACACCAAGTTCAACACCGAGCGGCCCTCCTTCGCCGGGGACGACCTCTGGACCAGCCTGACCAAGCACAACGTGACGGTCACCGCCGAGCCGGTCGTCCAGCACCGCAGCTTTCTCGCCAACCTGCTGATCTCACTCGCGCCCATCATCATCCTCGTCGCCGTGTGGGTCTTCATCGCCCGCCGGATGAGCGCCGGCCTCGGCGGCGCGGGCGGCATGCTGGGCCGCAAGGCGCCGCCCAAGCCGGTCGAACTGGAGCCCGGACAGCAGCGGACCACCTTCGAGGACGTGGCCGGCATCGACGAGGTCGAGGGCGAGCTCAACGACGTCGTCGACTTCCTGAAGAACCCCGACGCCTACCGCAGGATGGGCGCCAAGATGCCCCGCGGTGTGCTCCTCGCGGGCCCGCCCGGCACCGGCAAGACGCTGCTCGCGCGGGCCGTCGCCGGCGAGGCGGGGGTGCCGTTCTTCTCGGCCTCCGCCTCCGAGTTCATCGAGATGATCGTGGGCGTCGGCGCCTCCCGGGTGCGCGAACTGTTCGCGGAGGCCCGCAAGGTCGCCCCCTCCATCATCTTCATCGACGAGATCGACACCATCGGCCGGGCCCGCGGCGGCGGAGCCTCCATGGGCGGTCACGACGAGCGCGAGCAGACCCTCAACCAGATCCTCACCGAGATGGACGGCTTCTCCGGCTCCGAGGGCGTCATCGTCATCGCGGCCACCAACCGCGCCGACATCCTGGACCCCGCGCTCACCCGCCCCGGCCGCTTCGACCGGGTCGTCCAGGTCTCGCCCCCCGACCGCACCGGCCGCGAGGCGATCCTCCAGATCCACACCCGTCAGATCCCGCTCGCCGAGGGCGTCGACCTCGCCCAGGTCGCCCGCACCACCCCGGGCATGACCGGCGCCGAACTGGCCAACCTCGCCAACGAGGCCGCCCTCCTCGCCGTCAAGCGCAAGCAGGACAAGGTCACCCAGTCCGACCTCTCGGAAGCCCTGGAGAAGGTCCAGCTCGGTGCCGAGCGGCCCCTCGTCATGCCCGAGGAGGAGCGCAGGCGCACCGCCTACCACGAGAGCGGGCACGCCCTGCTCGGCATGCTCCAGCCCGGCGCCGACCCGGTCCGCAAGATCACCATCGTGCCGCGCGGCCGCGCCCTCGGCGTCACGCTCTCCACGCCGGACGCCGACAAGTACGCGTACACCGAGGAGTACCTGCGCGGCCGGATCATCGGCGCCCTCGGCGGCATGGCGGCCGAGCAGGTCGTCTACGGCGTGATCACCACCGGCTCGGAGAGCGACCTCGAACAGGTCACCAACATCGCCCGCGGCATGGTGTCCCGCTGGGGCATGAGCGAGGAGGTCGGCAGGCTCTCCGCCCTCCCCAACGACGCCCAGCAGGCCTACGGCCTCGCCGCGGCACCCCAGACCCTCGACGCGATCGACACTGAGATGCGCCGCATCGTCGACGAGTGCTACGAGGAGGCCCGCCGCAAACTCCGCGACCACCGGGGCCGGCTGGACGCACTGGCCGAGGCCCTCCTGGAGAACGAGACCCTGGAGGAGGCGGACGCGTACCGCATCGCGGGCATCACCCGCCTGACCAAGGACCTGGACGAGGCCTGACCGCCCCGAACCCGACCGCCCCGAACCCGAGCGCCCCGAACCCGCCGCCCCGAATCCGCCGTCCCGAATCTGAGCGCCCCGGCTTCGAGCGCCCCGGCTTCGAGCGCCCCAAAGGGGCGCGGGGAACTGCGCGACCAGCCCCAACGGCGCCGCAGACGAAGACGGCGGACCCGCGAAGCGTCAGCGCACCCGCGCGATCAGATACCGGAACACATTCGGCATCCACACCGTGCCGTCCGCACGCAGATGCGGATGAAGCGCCTCGCCGAGTTCCTTCCCGACCTGCTCCTCGTCGGCCGCCAAGATCCCCGCGTCGAACAGCCCGGTCGACAACAGCCCCCGCACCGCGCTGTCCACGTCGGCGTACCCGAACGGGCAGGAGACCCGCCCCGACCCGTCGATCCGCAGGCCGGCCCGCTGGGCGACCTCCTCCAGATCGTCCCGGCGCGCCGGGCGCCAACCTCCCGGGCCCCGCAAAGGATCGGCCAATCTCGCCGCGACCCGCAGCACGGACGAGGTCGCGCAGCGCTCCGGCGGACCCCAGCCGGTCAGCACCACGGCCGCCCCGCGCTCCGCCAGGGGAGTCGCCTCGGCCAGCAGGGCACCGAGGCGTCCGGCGTCACCGGCCAGGCAGCCGATCGGGTCGAAGGCGGTGATCAGGTTGTATGCCGGCGCCTGCGGGTCCGCCGCGTCCCGGGGCGTGCCCTCCACGATCCGGGCGGCACGGCCACGCGTGCGTGCACCCGGGGCCGGGTCGGGCAGCAGGCGCTCACGGGCGAGGGCGAGCCGTTCGGGGGAGGAGTCGACTCCGGTGACCGCGGCCCCTCTGGTCGCCGCCATCAGCAGGGCGAGACCGGAACCGCAGCGCAGGCCGAGCAGCCGGGTGGCCGCGCTCACTTCGAGTCGCTCGTGGACGGTCTCGTAGAGCGGCACCAGCATCCGCTCCTGGATCTCGGACCAGTCACGCGCGCGTGCGCCCAGGTTCACACGGGGTGGTGAGTCCGCGTGAGACAGGTGGTGCCGCACGAGCGTAGGTGTCATAGGTAAGCGCCCCAATCCGCCGAGAGTTACGCACTGACCGATTCCGTGGCCCCCGTGCCGTGCGCTCGCACTTCCCACCTATGCCACATAACTCCGGGCTCGCGATGGCGTCCAGAGGTCGCGGGTCCCTGCTTGTACGGGGGCTGTGACTGTGGCGAGATTTCACATCCCGGCAACTTGGGGCTCTACCATCGGACCCACGACACGGCGGTTCTGGCCATGGTCGGCCGCCACGGCGACCGCACGGAGTCCGGTCGCCGGAGACGGGCCGGTGCCGGATGACGACGGGCCGCGGGTAACGCCGGGGCCGCCGCGGACGCTGACGGGGGTGAGGCCCCGGCCACGAGAGCGACCGAAACGCCTCTTGCGCAACCGCCGACCTCCGTCGTCCAGGCGGCGGGGCCGGGCATACGCGGCGGGTCGTACGTCAGACTACGCACCGGCTTGGTATGAGCTGTGAGGCTTCTCCGCAGATCAGCGCACCCGTGTTCGTCTCCACGCATCAGCGGCAACTGACGGGTACGTGCAAATTATTTGGGATGCCCCGGAATAGGAACACAGGGGCCCTCCCGCTCGTTCTCATTACGTGAGCACGACACAGACACCACCTGTACTCGCCGCAGAGCTGGCAGAGGCGTGGGCCGACATTCAGCGGTACCACCCCGAGCTGCCGGACCTTGCCGCGCCAGAGTCCCTGATCGGGGAGTCGTCGTCCGCGTGCGGTCACGAGCTCTCCTTCGAACGACTGCTCCATGAGGCAGTCCACGGCATCGCCGCCTCCCGTGGAGTCCGCGACACCTCCCGGGCCGGCCGCTACCACAACCGCCGATTCCTCGCGATCGCCGAGGAGCTGGGCCTGGACCATCCCGACGAGCCGCATCCCAGCAGCGGCTTCTCGCTGGTCACGCTCAACCCCGAGGCGAAGCGACGCTACCGCCCGACCATCGAGAGACTGCAGCGCGCTCTCAAGGCGCACACGGTGGCCACGTCCGCCGACACCTCCCGCACCTTCCGCGGCCCGGCCGCCCGCCACGGCTCCTCCGGGGGTGGCGTCCGGGTCAAGGCGGTATGCGACTGCGGTCGCAACGTCCGGGTGGTTCCGTCGGTCCTGGCGCAGGCTCCCATCGTCTGCGGCGGCTGCGGCAAGCCGTTCCGCATCCCGGAGGTCGTCGGAGCGGCATAGGCCGCGGCTGCTCGTGGCAGCCGTGGCCATTGCTCGTCGCCACACCCCCGGCCCCGACGGCGCCGGTCAGCGCACCCGACGTGACCTCACCTCCACGCCGGGTGCCTCTCCGGCATGCCCCCGCACCCCGGCCCGACCGCCGGCCGAAAGCGGCCCGCAGGGTATGGCACAATGGCTAGCTGTACTCGACAGCCGCACAGGACCCCTCTCTCCTCCGGCTGACGCGTCCATCGGGCACTCGGGTACCGCAACCCCACGCGGCAGCCTCGCCGTGCCCAACCACGTCAAAACCAGGAGAACCCACTCCCGTGGCAGTCAAGATCAAGCTGAAGCGTCTGGGCAAGATCCGTTCGCCTCACTACCGCATCGTCGTCGCCGACTCCCGCACCCGCCGTGACGGCCGTGCGATCGAGGAGATCGGCAAGTACCACCCGACCTACAACCCGTCGGTCATCGAGGTGGACGCCGAGCGCGCCGCCTACTGGCTCGGTGTCGGCGCCCAGCCGACCGAGCCCGTGCTCGCCATCCTGAAGAAGACCGGCGACTGGCAGAAGTTCAAGGGCGAGCCCGCCCCGGCGCCGCTGCTCGTGGCCGCTCCGAAGGCCACGCGTCCGTCGTTCGAGGCGCTCGGCGGTGACGACGAGGGCAAGGGTGAGGCGATCACCCAGAAGAAGAAGGCTGAGAAGAAGGACGAGGCCGCGGCTGAGTCCGAGTCGACCGAGGCCTGAGCAGCATGCTCGAAGAGGCGCTTGAGCACCTCGTGAAGGGCATCGTCGACAACCCTGACGATGTGCAGGTCGCCTCGCGCAACCTGCGCCGCGGGCGCGTGCTGGAGGTCCGGGTGCACCCCGACGACCTCGGCAAGGTGATCGGCCGCAACGGCCGCACCGCGCGTGCTCTGCGCACCGTCGTGGGCGCCATCGGCGGTCGCGGAGTCCGCGTCGACCTCGTCGACGTGGACCACGTCCGCTGACGCTTTCGCAGCACCGGCTCGGGCCGGGGAGGGCCGCTACCGGCCGTCCCCGGCCCGTAGTCGTATGAGGCCGTACGAGCAGGAGATGACAGGAGAACAGGCACAGTGCAGCTGGTAGTCGCACGGATCGGCCGCGCCCACGGCATCAAGGGCGAGGTCACCGTCGAGGTACGTACCGACGAGCCGGAGCTCAGGCTCGCGCCCGGCGCCGTACTCGCCACCGATCCCGCCTCGACGGGACCGCTCACCATCGAGACCGGCCGCGTGCACAGCGGCCGCCTGCTCCTGCGCTTCGAGGGCGTCAAGGACCGCACCGGTGCCGAAGCCCTGCGCAACATCCTCCTGATCGCCGAGATCGACCCGGAGGAGCTGCCCGAGGGCGAGGACGAGTACTACGACCACCAGCTCATGGACCTGGACGTGGTCACCGTCGACGGCACCGAGGTCGGCCGGATCACCGAGATCTCGCACCTGCCCTCCCAGGACCTCTTCATCGTGGAGCGGCCCGACGGCAGCGAGGTGATGATCCCGTTCGTCGAGGAGATCGTCACCGAGATCGACCTGGAGGAGCAGCGGGCCGTCATCGCGCCGCCGCCCGGCCTGATCGACGACCGCGCGGAGATCGACTCGTCCAGGGACTCCGGGGACGACGACGCATGAGGCTCGACGTCGTCACGATCTTCCCCGAGTACCTCGAACCCCTGAACGTCTCGCTGGTCGGCAAGGCACGCGCGCGCGGGCAGCTCGGCGTCCACGTCCACGACCTGCGCGCGTGGACGTACGACCGGCACAACACGGTCGACGACACGCCGTACGGCGGCGGGCCCGGCATGGTCATGAAGACCGAGCCCTGGGGCGACGCCCTCGACTCCGCGCTCGCCGACGGCTACGAGACCGGCTCGCACGCCCCCGCGCTGATCGTGCCCACCCCGAGCGGCCGCCCCTTCACCCAGGAACTCGCCGTCGAGCTCTCCGAGCGGCCCTGGCTGATCTTCACGCCGGCCCGCTACGAGGGCATCGACCGGCGGGTCATGGACGAGTACGCCACCCGGATGCCGGTCTACGAGGTATCCATCGGCGACTACGTCCTCGCCGGCGGCGAGGCGGCCGTCCTGGTCATCACGGAGGCCGTGGCCCGGCTCCTGCCCGGCGTCCTCGGGAACGCCGAGTCGCACCGCGACGACTCCTTCGCGCCCGGCGCCATGGCGAACCTCCTGGAGGGCCCCGTCTACACCAAGCCGCCCGTCTGGCGCGGCCGGGACATCCCCGAGGTGCTGCTCAGCGGCCACCACGGCAAGATCGCCCGCTGGCGCCGCGACGAGGCCCTGAAGCGGACCACCGCCCACCGGCCCGACCTGATCGAGCGCTGCGACCCCAAGGCCTTCGACAAGAAGGACCGGGAGATGCTCTCCATCCTGGGCTGGGCGCCGGACCCGGAAGGCGTACCCCACGGCCGATTTTGGCGCAGGCCGGAGGGCGTGGAAGAATAGGCCGCTGTTGTGCGTCCGTCCGGCGTGCGCCCCTGCCACAGGGGGACACGACGCCCGCCCCGACCCGCACGGCAGACCCCATGGAACACCTAGTTTCCGCTGATGACCTGTGGCATCGGCGAGGAAAGCAGACGAAATGTCTCACCTGCTCGACACCGTCGACTCCGCGTCGCTGCGCAGCGACATCCCGGCCTTCCGCCCGGGTGACACCGTCAACGTCCACGTCCGCGTCATCGAGGGCAACCGCTCCCGTGTGCAGCAGTTCAAGGGCGTTGTGATCCGCCGCCAGGGCAGCGGTGTCCGCGAGACCTTCACGGTCCGCAAGGTCTCCTTCTCCGTCGGCGTCGAGCGCACCTTCCCGGTGCACACCCCGATCGTCGAGAAGATCGAGCTCGTCACCCGCGGTGACGTGCGTCGCGCCAAGCTGTACTACCTGCGCGAGCTGCGCGGCAAGGCCGCGAAGATCAAGGAGAAGCGCGACAACTGACGTCGCGTACCGGCACCCGGAAGCCGTAGGCGAACGAGCCGGTAAGAGGGAGTCTCATCGACGCCGGATAGCATCTGGCCCCGATGGACACCGAAGCACAGCACACGGAGCGCGACCGCTCCTCCCGCCCCGAACCAGAGGCCGCGGAGGACCGGTCGCGTTTCGCGTTGGTGGCGCGGGCCGCCGAGCGGGTCACCGACTGGCTGCCGGGCGGCTGGATCACCCTCACCCTCTTCGCCTGCCTGGCGTTTTTGCTCGTCCTCAACACTTTCGTGGCGCAACCATTCCAGATTCCCAGCGGATCCATGGAACAGGGATTGAGGATCGGGGACCGCGTTCTCGTAAATAAGTTGGCGTACCGTTTCGGTGCCGGGCCGCGCCGGGGAGATGTCGTGGTGTTCGACGGCTCCGCGTACTTCGGGGACGCCGACTACATCAAACGCGTCGTCGGGGTGGGAGGAGACCACGTGGTCTGCTGCGACAAGAAGGGGAGGATCGAAGTGAACGGCCGGCCGGTCGACGAGACCGCGATCCTCTATCCCGGGGACACCCCCTCCACCGTGCCCTTCAACGTCGACGTCCCCTACGGCACGCTCTTCGTTCTCGGCGACCACCGCAGCGACTCCAGCGACTCCCGCGACCACCTCGGCTCACCCGGCGGCGGCATGATCCCCGTCGGCAGGGTCATCGGCCGGGCCGACTGGATCGTCTGGCCGTACGCCCACTGGACCCGCCTCACCCGTCCCGCCGCCTACGCGCGCGTGCCGGCCCCCGGAGCGTCCCATGGGTAACCGGGGCAAACCGCGCGGCGTACCGGCCGACGCCGCCGCCAACCTGCTGCCCACCGGGGCCCGGCGCACCTCCGGCTCGTCCGGCGGCCGTTCCCGCGCGGAGCGGCGCAAGCTGCAGCGCAAGGTCAAGCGCAAGCGGCGGCGCGGTGCGGTGCGGGAGATACCGCTGCTGGTCGGCGTGGCCGTGCTGATAGCCCTGGTGCTGAAGACGTTCCTCGTGCAGGCCTTCGTGATCCCGTCGGGCTCCATGGAGCAGACGATCCGGATCGGCGACCGCGTCCTGGTGGACAAGTTCACGCCCTGGTTCGGGTGGCAGCCGCACCGCGGGGACGTCGTCGTCTTCCACGACCCGGGCGGCTGGCTCGCGGACGAGCAGACCACCAAGGCGAACGACCCGGTCGGGGTCAAGCAGGTCAAGGAAGGGCTCACCTTCATCGGCCTGTTGCCCTCCGCCAACGAGAAGGACCTCATCAAACGGGTCATCGGTGTCGGCGGCGACCACGTCAAGTGCTGTGACGCGCAGGGCCGGGTGACCGTCAACGGCGTACCGCTGACCGAGGGTGACTATCTGTATCCCGGGAACGTCCCCTCCGCTCAGCCGTTCGACATCACCGTGCCGAAGGGCCGGCTGTGGGTGATGGGCGACCACCGCGGCAACTCCGCCGACTCCCGCGCCCACCAGGACACCGACTACGGCGGCACGGTGGCCGTGACCTCGGTGGTGGGCAGGGCCATGATGATCGGCTGGCCCATCGGCCACTGGACCAAGCTCGACGAACCTAAAACCTTCGCAAGCGTTTCTGACTCCGGGTCGGGGTCGACCGCGGCTCCCCGGCTGTCGCATAGGGTTGCCTCCGACGATCCGAACGGATACATCCAACTCCCGACCCCTGCGGAACTCCCGCTCGTTATGGGAGTGGTGGGCCTGCGCCGGGGATGGCGCAGGCGGCGGCACAGAGTAAGGAGTTGGCGTGGGGGATGTGGCGGTTGGCGCACGGTCGGGACACGACGGCGAGGAGCACAGCGGGCGCCCCGTGGAGAATGTCCCCCCCGCAGACGGCGCCTCGACCTCCGGGAACGGCACCGGGCCTGGCGGGAACGGCATCCCGGCGGACGGTCCGTACTCCGGCGGTGACGGCGGGGGTGCGGACGGGGACCCGGGTGAACCGGCCGCGCCCGCACCGAAGAAACCACGCTCCTTCTGGAAGGAGCTGCCGATCCTGGTCGTCATCGCCCTGGTGCTGGCGCTGCTGATCAAGACGTTCCTGGTGCAGGCGTTCTCCATCCCGTCGGACTCGATGCAGAACACCCTCCAGCAGGGTGACCGCGTCCTGGTCGACAAGCTCACCCCGTGGTTCGGCTCCAAGCCCGATCGCGGCGAGGTCGTGGTCTTCCACGACCCCGACGACTGGCTGGCGGGCGAGCCCACCGCCCAGCCGAACGCGGTCCAGACCTTCCTCAGCTGGATCGGCCTGATGCCGTCCGCCGAGGAGCGGGACCTGATCAAGCGGGTCATCGGCGTCGGCGGTGACACCGTCTCCTGCAAGGGCAGCGGCCCGCTCATGGTCAACGGCCATGCGCTGAACGAGCCTTATGTGTACCCGGGCAACACCCCCTGCAGCGTCGACGACCAGGGCGGCCAGTTCACGGTGCACGTGCCCAAGGGGTACATCTGGGTGATGGGCGACCACCGCCAGAACTCCCGCGACTCCCGCTACAACCAGTCCGACAAGCACCACGGCATGGTCCCGGTGAAGGACGTCGTCGGCCGCGCCATCGTCAAGGCCTGGCCGATCAACCGCTGGGGCACGCTGCCGGTCCCGGACACCTTCGACCAGAGCGGCATCAACACGAAGTCGTCCGCCGCGGCCTCCCTCTCGGTGGCGCCGCAGGGCGTGGCCGTCGCCGCCGTCCTGCCGGTCGCGGTGTGGCGCCGCCGCCGGGGCGACCGCATCGAGCGGAAGTTCGACAAGCGGGTTGCCGCGGGCAAGCGCTGACCGCCCCCGTGCCGCTGCTGACCGTCCCATGTGAAGCCCTTGGGGAGCTTGTGACCAGGGGCGCCGAAGAAGGGCTGCCCCTGCCCGGTACCGCCGGGTAGGGTGCGGCCTCATGGGCGACAGCACGATACGTACGGCCCCGCACAGCGGCGGAGCCACCAGCACGAGTGCGGCACAGGCTGGCAGCAGGCTCGGACAGCGGTTGTCCGGGATCGCCGTCGCCCTGGGCATCGTGCTGTTCCTCGGAGGATTCGGCTGGGGAGCGGTGGTCTACCGGCCGTACACCGTGCCCACCAGCTCGATGACGCCGACGATCGACGCCGGGGACCGGGTCCTCGGCCAGCGCATCGACGGCAGCGAGGTGCGCCGGGGCGACGTCGTCGTCTTCAAGGACAAGAGCTGGGTCACCAACGCGGACGTCGTCAAGCGCGTGGTCGCGGTCGGCGGTGACACCGTCGCCTGCTGCACCGACGGCAAGCTGACCGTCAACGGCAAGCAGATCGACGAGCCGTACCTGCCGTCGGGCAGCGCGGCCGAGCTCCAGGGCTTCCCGACCGTCACCGTCCCGAAGGGCCGGCTCTTCCTTCTCGGCGACGAGCGACAGGGCTCCCTGGACTCCACCGCCCACCTCACGGACGCGGCCCAGGGCACGGTCGCGCGCACTGCCGTCACCGCCCGGGTGGACTCCGTGATCTGGCCGATGAAGGGCCTGCTCAAGCGTCCGACCGGCTTCGAGACCCTGGGCGCCCTGTCCCAGCCGGGTCCGGTGCGCATCATCGAGTTCATGATCGTGGCCGGTGGCGTGCTGGTCCTCGCGGGCGGCGCCTACGGCCCGGTCGCGAGCCTGCTGGGCCGCTCCCGCACCCGTGCCCGTACGGAGCCCGCCGGTGCCCGCTGAGGCGCTGGAGGAGGTGTCCGAGGGCGGCCTGCGCAAGGTGGCCCGGGTGGTCCTCCTCGACCCGGAGGACCGCATCCTGCTCCTGCACGGCCACGAGCCCGGCGACCCGGCCGACGACTGGTGGTTCACGCCGGGCGGCGGCCTGGAGGGCGACGAGACCCGTGAGGAGGCCGCCCTGCGGGAACTCGCCGAGGAGACCGGCATCACGGACGTCGACCTGGGGCCGGTGCTGTGGCGGCGGATGTGCTCCTTCCCGTTCGCAGGCCGCCGCTGGGACCAGGACGAGTGGTACTACCTGGCCCGTACCACGCAGACGGTCACCGGGGCCACGGCCCTGACGGAGCTGGAGCGGCGCAGTGTGGCCGGAGCACGTTGGTGGACGTGCCAGGAACTGACCCGGTCGCATGAGACGGTGTATCCGACCAGACTCGCCGAGCTGTTCCGTAGGCTGCTCGACGAAGGTCCCCCCGCCGGGCCCGTCACCCTTGACACGGAAATCGTCTAGGGGCGCGCGGGACTGGCGCACAATGGTGGGATCGCACGGCTGAAGGGGAACATGCCATGAGCGCCGAGGACCTCGAAAAGTACGAGACCGAGATGGAGCTGAAGCTCTACCGGGAGTACCGCGATGTCGTCGGTCTGTTCAAATATGTGATCGAGACCGAGCGGCGCTTCTACCTCACCAACGACTACGAGATGCAGGTGCACTCGGTCCAGGGCGAGGTGTTCTTCGAGGTGTCCATGGCGGATGCCTGGGTCTGGGACATGTACCGGCCGGCTCGTTTCGTGAAGCAGGTCCGCGTCCTCACGTTCAAGGACGTGAACATCGAGGAACTGAACAAGACCGACCTGGAGCTTCCGGGTGGCTGAGGTGACTCATGTGGGTGACGGAGTTGTCCACAACCGCTGAGTAACCCACCAAGATCAACTTCTTGGCGGGGAGTGCGTGACGGTTGGCGCCGGAGGTGGTGCCGACATGAACACGGATCAGGCACGCACGGATCAGGCACGTACGAATCAAGCACGTACGAATCAGGCACGCACGGATCAAGCGCGTACGAGTCAGGCGCGCACAAACCAGGCGCGTACGAATCAGGCACGCAGCGCACTCGGCAGGTACGGCGAGACGCTGGCCGCACGGCGGCTGACCGAGGCCGGTCTGACCGTCCTGGAGCGCAACTGGCGCTGCGGCAGGACGGGCGAGATCGACATCGTCGCGCGGGACGGGGACGTCCTGGTCGTCTGCGAGGTCAAGACCCGGCGCGCGGGCGTCTTCGAGCACCCCATGGCCGCGGTCTCCCCGGAGAAGGCACAGCGCCTGCGCGGCCTCGCCGAGCACTGGATCCACGCACACGGAGGGGCACCGCCGGGCGGCGTCCGCATCGACGTGGTCGGCGTGCTCCTGCCGCAGCGCGGGGCGCCCGTGGTCGAGCACGCCCGGGGGGTGGCGTGAGATGGGGTTCGCGCGGACCTGCTCGGTGGCGCTGGTGGGCGTCGAGGGCGTGGTGGTGGAGGTCCAGGCCGACCTGGAGCCAGGGGTGGCGGCCTTCACCCTGGTGGGGCTGCCGGACAAGAGCCTGACGGAGAGCCGGGACCGGGTCCGGGCGGCGGTGGTGAACTCCGGCGCCGCCTGGCCCTCGAAGAAGCTCACCGTCGGGCTGAGCCCGGCATCCGTGCCGAAGAGCGGCAGCGGCTTCGACCTCGCGGTCGCCGCCGCCGTGCTCGGGGCGGCCGAGCGGATCGATCCCCGGGTGCTCGCCGAGATCGTGATGATCGGCGAACTGGGCCTGGACGGCCGGGTCAGGCCGGTCCGGGGCATCCTGCCCGCCGTGCTGGCCGCCGCCGACGCCGGGTACGAACAGGTGGTCGTGCCGGAGAACGCGGTGCCGGAGGCCTCGCTGGTGCCGGGGGTGTCCGTGCTGGGCGTCCGCAGCCTGCGCCAGCTGATCGCGGTCCTCACCGACGAACCGGTGCCCGACGAGGAGCCCGTCCACGGCGAGATCCGCCCCGACCCCTACCTCGCCGGGCTCGCCCTGCCCGGCATGGGGCTCGGCACCGGCATGGCCACCGGCGACCGCGCGCCCGACCTCGCGGACGTCGCCGGCCAGCACGTGGCCCGGGCCGCCCTGGAGGTGGCCGCGGCCGGGCGCCATCACGTCTTCTTCAAGGGCCCGCCCGGCGCCGGCAAGACCATGCTGGCCGAACGGCTGCCGGGGCTGCTGCCCGAGCTGGGCCGGCAGGAGTCCCTGGAGGTCACCGCCGTCCACTCGGTCGCCGGGATGCTGCCGCCGGGCCACCCCCTGGTCGACCGGCCGCCCTACTGCGCCCCGCACCACTCGGCGACCATGGCCTCCCTGGTCGGCGGCGGAACCGGCCTGCCGCGCCCCGGAGCGGTCTCCCTGGCCCACCACGGCGTGCTCTTCCTGGACGAGGCCGCGGAGTTCCACGCCAGCGTCCTGGACGCCCTGCGCCAGCCCCTGGAGTCGGGCCACGTCGTCATCGCCCGGGCCGCCGGGATACTGCGGATGCCCGCGAGGTTCCTCATGGTCCTGGCCGCCAACCCCTGCCCCTGCGGCCGCCACGGCACGCCCGGTGACGTCTGCGAGTGCCGGCCCTCCTCGATCAAGCGGTACCGGGCCCGGCTCTCCGGCCCCCTGATGGACCGCGTGGACCTCAGGGTGAGCGTCGAACCGGTCGCCCGGGAGGAGCTGCTGCGGCTCCACACCGGCGCCGAGCCCTCCGCCGCCGTGGCCGACCGGGTACGCACGGCACGGGAGCGGGCCGCCCGCCGCTACGAAGGGCAGCCCTGGCGCACCAACAGCGAGGTGCCGGGCCACGAACTCCGCACCCGCTGGCACGTCCAGCCGGGTGCGCTGCTCAAGGCCGAGCTGGACCTCGACCGGGGCCTGCTCACCGCCCGCGGCCTGGACCGGGTGCTCCGGGTCGCCTGGACCCTCGCCGACCTGGCGGGCCGGGACCGGCCGTCGGCCAACGACGTCAACCTGGCCCTGGAACTGCGCACCGGAGTCCGGCGCGGCGCCGTCCTGGAAGGGGTCGCCCCGTGACCGGCACCGAGCTGCTCGCCCGGGTCTTCCTGGCCCGGGTCGTCGAGCCCGGCGACGAGGCGGCCGGGCGGTGGGTGCGGGAACGGAGCGTGCACGAGGTGGCGGGCCGGCTGCGCGAAGGCGGGCAGCCCCTGCCCGGCGTCGGCGCCAAGCGATGGGCGGGCCTGCTGGCCCGCGCCGCGCGGGCCGATCCCCGGGCCGACCTCGCCGTCGCACGGGAGGCGGGCGCCCGGTTCGTGTGTCCCGGCGACACCGAGTGGCCCAGCCAGCTCGACGACCTCGGCGACGCCCGCCCCCTCGGCCTGTGGGTGCGCGGCCGGCCCAGTCTGCGGATGTGGGCGCTCCGCGCCGTCGCCCTCGTCGGGGCCCGGGCCTGCACGGAGTACGGCGCCCACATGGCGGCCGTCCTCGCCGCGGGACTCGCCGAGCGCGGCTGGGTGGTGGTGTCCGGCGGCGCCTACGGCGTCGACGGCGCCGCCCACCGCGGAGCCCTCGGCGCCGGCGGGGCCACCGTCGCCGTGCTGGCCTGCGGGGTCGACCGGCCCTACCCCCGGGGCCACACCGAGCTGATCAACAGGATCGCCGAACAGGGACTGGTGGTGGGGGAGTTGCCGCCCGGCGAGCACCCGACGCCGAGCCGGTTCGTGCTCCGCAACCGGGTCATCGCGGCGCTCACCCGGGGCACCGTCGTCGTGGAGGCCGCCCACCGCAGCGGCTCGCTGGTCACCGCCCGGGCCGCGCAGCGGCTCGGCCGGTTCACCATGGGCGTGCCCGGACCGGCCACCAGCGGCCTCTCGGCCGGGGTGCACGAACTGCTCCGCGGGGAGGCCGTGCTGATCACCGACGCCGCGGAGGTCGTCGAGCTCGTGGGGGACATGGGCGACCTGGCCCCGGCCAGACGCGGCCCCGTCCTCCCGCGTGACCTGCTGGAACCCGCCGCCCGGCAGGTCCTTGCCGCCCTGCCCGGCAACCGGCCCGCCTCACCCGAAGAGGTGGCACGCGGCGCTCAGACGTCCGAGGACGAGGCGGTCGCGAGACTGTACGAACTCCGAGCACTTGGTTACGTCGAACGACACGGCGATGGCTGGAAGTTGACACGCCAGGCGATGATCTCGGTCCGGGCCGGTCGGAGCCGGTGCTGACCGAGCGTGTTCGGCCGTCCGGGGGAACCCCCGACGCCCTTGGGAATTCCCGGAGTTGACGCTTCCGTCCGATCACGCAGAGCGACGCGACGAGCGCGGTGGAGTGCGCCGTGCAGGAGGTTCGCGCAGGGGTGGAGCCGCACTGTTCGCGCACCGCGACTCCTCAGTCACGCTACGCTCACGAAAGGCCTGACGCAGACCGCGCCAACCGACACGAGACCGACACCTCGCCCAACCATCGCTATTCACTCCCCGAGCACCCGCTCCTCGGCACAACACGGCACTTCCTGGCACTTCACGGCAGAACGGCACAAGGCGACGAATGCCCCAGCACACCTCCGGGTCCGACCGGGCGGCGATCCCCCCAGCCGCCCGCGACGGTGGCAGCGTGCGGCCGCCCGCTCCCTCGACGCTCGACGAGCTGTGGCGGTCGTACAAGGCGACGGGGGACGACCGGCTGCGGGAGCAGCTGATCCTGCACTACTCACCGCTGGTCAAGTACGTGGCGGGGCGGGTGAGCGTGGGTCTGCCGCCCAACGTGGAGCAGGCCGACTTCGTCTCCTCCGGGGTGTTCGGGCTCATCGACGCGATCGAGAAGTTCGACGTCGACCGGGAGATCAAGTTCGAGACGTACGCGATCACCCGGATCCGGGGCGCGATGATCGACGAGCTGCGGGCGCTGGACTGGATCCCGCGCTCGGTCCGGCAGAAGGCGCGGAACGTGGAGCGGGCCTACGCCACCCTGGAGGCCCGGCTGCGGCGCACGCCCTCGGAGGGCGAGGTGGCCGCCGAGCTGGGCATCGAGGTGGACGAGCTGCACGCCGTCTTCAGCCAGCTGTCGCTGGCCAACGTGGTGGCGCTGGAGGAGCTGCTGCACGTCGGGGGCGAGGGCGGCGACGGCCTGAGCGTCATGGACACGCTGGAGGACACCGCGGCGGACAACCCCGTCGAGGTGGCCGAGGACCGGGAGCTGCGGCGGTTCCTGGCGCGGGCGATCAACACGCTGCCGGAGCGGGAGAAGACGGTGGTGACCCTCTACTACTACGAGGGGCTCACACTCGCCGAGATCGGGAACGTGCTCGGGGTCACCGAGAGCCGGGTGAGCCAGATCCACACCAAGTCGGTGCTGCAGCTGCGGGCGAAACTGGCGAGTTTCGGCCGTTGAGGACGGTTCCGGCGGGGTTCTGGCGGGGTTCCGGCGCTGGGTTTCGGCCGCCGGCCGCGGCCGGGGGTGCTGCATCTCGGTCGTGCTGCCTCCCGTCCGGCCCGGCGCGTCCGTAAAGTGGTCGACGTGCCAAGGATTCGAGCGGCCTCCGTGGCCGAGCACCGGTCGATGCAGCGAGCCGCCCTGCTGGACGCGGCGCGGTCGCTGCTGTCCGAGGGCGGGACGGATGCGCTGACGTTCCCCGCGCTCGCCGAGCGCACGGGGCTCGCGCGGTCGTCCGTCTACGAGTACTTCCGTTCCCGGGCCGCCGTGGTCGAGGAGCTGTGCGAGGTCGACTTCCCCGTGTGGGCGGCGGAGGTCGAGGTGGCGATGGAGCGGGCGGCCACCGCCGAGGACAAGGTCGAGGCGTACGTGCGGCAGCAGTTGGCCCTGGTCGGGGACCGGCGGCACCGGGCGGTGGTCGCGATCTCGGCGAGCGAGCTGGATGCGGGGGCACGGGAGAAGATCCGGGCCGCGCACGGCGGGCTGGTCGCGATGGTCGTGGCGGCGCTGGGGGAGCTGGGGCACGGGCAGCCCCGGCTGGCGGCGATGCTGGT
Organism: Streptomyces sp. NPDC008092; assembly: GCF_042957285.1. Taxonomy (NCBI): domain Bacteria; kingdom Bacillati; phylum Actinomycetota; class Actinomycetes; order Kitasatosporales; family Streptomycetaceae; genus Streptomyces; species Streptomyces sp. NPDC008092. The sequence goes on along the minus strand of NZ_JBIBHY010000025.1, from coordinate 14,210 downwards.
GCAGGGGGTCGTGGACGCCGCGGTACGGCGGATCGAGCTGGGGGCGGCGGAGGATCCGGTGGTGATCACGGACGCGGCGGTGGCCATGGCGCTGCGGGGTGTGCGGGGCTGACGCGGGCTGGGGCCGGGTGGGGACGCTTACCGGCGCTGGCCGGGTGCCTCCCCCAGCCTTCGGCCGGGGGGACCCCCAGCGCCCATCCGTGCCGCCCCAGCGGCACGCCTGCCCGCAGCTAAGGAGCCCCGCAAGGGGCGCTGGGGGTACCCCCAGCCCAAGGCTGAGGGAGGAACTGCGCGAGCAACCCACACCGGCCCGCAGTCGCGCGACCGGCCCTCACCGCTCCTCCGGCAGCGGAACCCCCAGCACCGGCAACAGTCTCGACGGCCCCGCGTTCAACAACCACGGCGGCAACAGCAGCAACGGGTCCAGATACCCGTCCCCCCTGAGCAGCCCCCAGTGCACACACGTACGGGCACCGCAGTGCGCGCCCCCCGGCTCCACCGTGCCCACCACCTCCCCCGCCGCCACCTCCTGCCCCTTCTCCACCGTCGCCGTCACCGGCTCGTAGGTCGTGCGCAGGTCCGTCCCCGCCAGGGCCACCGCCACCACGCCCCGCCCCGCCACCCGCCCCGCATAGGAGACCCGGCCCGCCGCCACCGCCCGTACCGGCTCGCCGGGGGCCGCGCCCAGATCGACCCCCCGGTGCCCGGCGCCGTACACCGTCGCCGGTGGCTCCCAGCCGCGCAGGACCGGTGGCCGTAGCCCCACCGGCCAGGCGCGGGCGAGCGCCGGCACGGGCGGTCCGGCAGGGGTCGGCGGGGCGTCCGTGCCGACCCAGGCCCGGGCCGCGGTCGCTCCCAGGGCCAGCGGCAACGCCGTCGCCGCCCACATCCATCGCATCGCGCGTCGCATGACCAACATGGTCAAACCGTCCCGCGGCCCGACCGATCATGGCCGGTACCTGTGGATTACTCCCGAGTTGTGGACGGTGGCGTCACCCGGCGCCTCCCCGGTCCCGTACACTTCCCTTGGCGATCCGGGTCACCGGGTCGACTTCGCACGCCCCGACACCTGGCCGTCACAAGCAGGTGTCAGCGCTTCTCGGTCCTTCGCGGCACAGCGCATCCGGGCGTCAGGCGCGGGAGCCGTCCGGCATCCGCGGCACAACCGAGAAATTCAAGGAGATGGCCATGGCCGTCGTCACGATGCGGGAGCTGCTGGAGAGCGGCGTCCACTTCGGTCACCAGACCCGTCGCTGGAACCCGAAGATGAAGCGCTTCATCTTCACCGAGCGCAACGGCATCTACATCATCGACCTGCTCCAGTCGCTGTCGTACATCGACCGCGCCTACGAGTTCGTCAAGGAGACCGTCGCCCACGGCGGCACGGTCATGTTCGTCGGCACGAAGAAGCAGGCGCAGGAGGCCATCGCCGAGCAGGCCACCCGCGTCGGCATGCCCTTCGTCAACCAGCGCTGGCTGGGCGGCATGCTCACCAACTTCTCGACCGTCTACAAGCGTCTGCAGCGCCTCAAGGAGCTTGAGCAGATCGACTTCGAGGACGTCGCCGCGTCCGGTCTGACCAAGAAGGAGCTTCTCGTGCTCTCGCGCGAGAAGGCCAAGCTGGAGAAGACCCTCGGCGGTATCCGCGAGATGCAGAAGGTGCCCAGCGCCGTCTGGATCGTGGACACCAAGAAGGAGCACATCGCGGTCGGTGAGGCCCGGAAGCTCAACATCCCGGTCGTCGCGATCCTCGACACCAACTGCGACCCCGACGAGGTCGACTACAAGATCCCGGGCAACGACGACGCGATCCGCTCCGTCACCCTGCTCACCCGCGTGATCGCCGACGCCGTCGCCGAGGGCCTCATCAGCCGCTCGCGCGTCGCCACCGGCGACAAGGGCGAGAAGGCCGCCGGCGAGCCGCTCGCCGAGTGGGAGCGCGACCTGCTCGAGGGCGAGAAGAAGGCGGACGACGCCGAGGTCCAGACCTCCGCCGAGACCGAGAAGGTCGCCGACGCCGAGCAGGCCGAGGCTCCGGCCGCCGCCGAGGCCGCTGTCGAGGCACCGGCTGCCGAGGCTCCGGCCGTCGAGGCTCCGGCTGCCGAGGCTCCGGCCGCGGACGCCGAGCAGGCCTGACCCGTCAGCGTTGACGGCGGGGGCGGCGACATCCCGTACGCCCCCGCCGTTCACCCATAGGTTCGCGCTCCACATCTACGTGTGGTTCGTGGATCGGGCAGATCTCCCGACTTCGAGAAAGACTTAACGACTCATGGCGAACTACACCGCCGCTGACGTCAAGAAGCTCCGTGAGCTCACCGGCGCCGGCATGATGGACTGCAAGAAGGCCCTGGACGAGGCCGAGGGCGACGTCGACAAGGCTGTCGAGGCGCTCCGCATCAAGGGCCAGAAGGGCGTCGCCAAGCGCGAGGGCCGTTCCGCCGAGAACGGCGCCGTGGTCTCGATCATCGCCGACGACAACTCCTCCGGCGTTCTCGTCGAGCTGAAGTGCGAGACGGACTTCGTCGCCAAGGGCGACCGGTTCCAGGCCGTCGCCAACACCATCGCCGAGCACGTCGCCAAGTCCGCCCCGGCGGACCTGGAGGCCCTGCTCGCCTCCGAGATCGAGCCCGGCAAGACCGTCCAGGCGTACGTCGACGAGGCCAACGCCAACCTCGGCGAGAAGATCGTGCTGGACCGCTTCGCGCAGTACGCCGACGGCTACGTGACCGCCTACATGCACCGCACGATGCCCGACCTGCCGCCGCAGATCGGTGTCCTCGTCGAGCTGGACAAGCCGAACGCCGAGGTTGCCCGGGGCGTCGCCCAGCACATCGCCGCCTTCGCGCCGAAGTACCTCGCCAAGGAGGACGTGCCGGCCGACGTCGTCGAGTCGGAGCGTCGCATCGCCGAGGAGACCACCCGCGCCGAGGGCAAGCCCGAGGCCGCGATCGCCAAGATCGTCGAGGGTCGCCTCAACGGCTTCTTCAAGGACGCCACGCTGCTCGGCCAGCCGTACGCGCTCGACAACAAGAAGTCGGTCCAGAAGGTCCTGGACGAGGCCGGTGTCAGCCTGAAGCGCTTCACGCGCATCAAGGTCGGCATCTGAGTCCGTACCGCGATCGACGCGCGACCCGCGGGGAAATCCCGATAGGGTCGGTCGACAGCAGTCGTCCGCGCACACCGCCACACCCAGGGGCGTGACGGACGGCGGCAGATCTGACGAGGAGGCCATTGCCGCGCATGGGCAGCGAAAAGCGACCCCATCGGCAATGGCCTTCTTTGTATGTGCACCACGTGAAAGAGGCGGGATCTCCATGACCACCAAGGCCCAGAAGAGCGACGACGGCAAAGTACGCGGCCGGTTTCTGCTGAAGCTGTCCGGAGAGGCCTTCTCCGGTGGCGGCGGCCTGGGCGTGGACCCCGACGTGGTGCACAAGATCGCCCGTGAGATCGCGGCCGTCGTCCGCGACGGCGCGCAGGTCGCCGTCGTCATCGGCGGCGGCAACTTCTTCCGCGGCGCCGAACTCCAGCAGCGCGGCATGGACCGGGCCCGCTCCGACTACATGGGCATGCTCGGCACCGTGATGAACTGCCTCGCCCTCCAGGACTTCCTGGAGAAGGAGGGCATCGACAGCCGGGTGCAGACCGCGATCACCATGGGACAGGTCGCCGAGCCGTACATCCCGCTGCGTGCCGTGCGCCACCTGGAGAAGGGCCGCGTGGTCATCTTCGGCGCCGGTATGGGCATGCCGTACTTCTCCACCGACACCACCGCCGCCCAGCGCGCCCTGGAGATCGACGCCGAGGCGCTGCTCATGGGCAAGAACGGCGTGGACGGGGTCTACGACTCCGACCCCAAGACCAACCCCGACGCGGTCAAGTTCGACTCCCTCGGCTACGGCGAGGTCATCACCCGCGAGCTCAAGGTCGCCGACGCCACCGCGATCACGCTCTGCCGCGACAACAAGCTGCCCATCCTGGTGTTCGAGCTGGTGACGGAGGGCAATATCGCGCGCGCCGTCAAGGGTGAGAAGATCGGCACGCTGGTGGGTGACCAGGGCAGCCGGGACTGACCGGCACCGCCTGACGGACCCTGACCGGGGGATGGACAATGTCCTGCCGGTCGGGAACCGTCGGGGAAAGAAGACGCGACGCAGCCGGCCGCCGCCCCGCAACGGAACCGCAGCCGGGCCTTACTCAAGACACGCAGGAGCAAGTGGTGATCGAAGAGACCCTCCTCGAAGCCGAGGAGAAGATGGAGAAGGCCGTCGTGGTCGCCAAGGAGGACTTCGCCGCGATCCGCACCGGCCGTGCGCACCCGGCGATGTTCAACAAGATCGTGGCCGACTACTACGGCGCGCCGACGCCGATCAACCAGCTGGCCTCGTTCTCCGTGCCGGAACCGCGCATGGCGGTCGTGACCCCGTTCGACAAGACGGCCCTGCGCAACATCGAGCAGGCCATCCGCGACTCGGACCTGGGCGTCAACCCGAGCAACGACGGCAACATCATCCGGGTGGTGTTCCCGGAGCTCACCGAGGAGCGCCGCCGCGACTACATCAAGGTCGCCAAGGGCAAGGCGGAGGACTCCAAGGTCTCCATCCGCTCCGTGCGCCGCAAGGCCAAGGACGCCATCGACAAGCTGATCAAGGACGGCGAGGTCGGCGAGGACGAGGGCCGCCGCGCCGAGAAGGAGCTCGACGACACCACCGCGAAGTACGTCGCACAGGTGGACGAGCTCCTCAAGCACAAGGAAGCGGAGCTTCTCGAAGTCTGATGAACGACTCATCCTGGGGAGCCCCGCCGCACGCCGGGCCGCAGCCCGGGCAGGCCGGACCACCGGCCGGGTACTGGGAACCGACCGATCAGGGCACCGGCCAGGGGTACGACCTCGGCCCGGGCCAGGGATACGGCCCCGGCCCTGCCCACGGCTCCGGCCACGGCCAGGGCTACGGTCAGGGCTACGGCGCGGGTGCAGGCCCTGCCCAGGGTCCCGGTCAGGGGTACGACCTCGGTCGCGCCCACGGCTACGACCAGGGGCATGTCCAGGGAGCCGCCCCGGCGGGTCCCGCGTACGATGCGCAGAACGCGCAGCAGACTCGCCCCATGCCCATCGTGCCCGACGACGTACCCGCGTACGGCTCGGACCAGGACGGTGACAGGGGGGCCGCTCGGCTGGGCGGCCCCTTGTTCCGAGACGAGACGTTCCGAGACGAGACGTTCCGCAACGACACACCGTCGGCGCAGCCCCTGCCCCATGCGGCGGCGCCGCAGAATCCGGAGCCCATGCCCGACGCCCCACAGCCGGCCCCCGCGCCGCAGAAGAAGAGCGCGGGACGCGACCTGGGTGCGGCCATAGGGGTCGGCGTCGGACTGGGCGTCGTGATCGTGGCGTCCCTGTTCGTCGTCAAGGCCGTCTTCGTCGGTGTCGTGGCCGTCGCGGTCGTGGTGGGCCTGTGGGAGCTGACCAGCCGGCTCCAGGAGCGCAAGGCCATCAAGGCGCCCCTGGTCCCGCTGGCGCTGGGCGGCGCCGCGATGGTGGTCGCCGGTTACGCGCGCGGGGCCGAGGGCGCCTGGGTCGCCCTGGCGCTCACCGGCCTCGCGGTCCTGGTCTGGCGGATGACGGAACCGCCGGAGGGCTATCTCAAGGACGTCACGGCAGGTCTCTTCGCGGCGTTCTACGTCCCGTTCCTGGCGACGTTCGTCGCGATGATGCTCACCGCCCACGACGGCCCGCTCCGGGTCATGACCTTCCTGCTCCTCACGGTGGTCAGCGACACCGGCGCCTACGCGGTCGGCTGGCGCTTCGGCACCCACAAGCTCGCCCCGCGGATCAGCCCCGGCAAGACCCGGGAGGGCCTGGTCGGCGCGGTGCTGTTCGCGATGGTCGCGGGCGCGCTGTGCATGGAGTTCCTGATCGACGACGGCACCTGGTGGCAGGGCCTGCTGCTGGGCCTCGCGGTCGCGGCCAGCGCCACGCTCGGCGACCTCGGCGAGTCCATGATCAAGCGGGACCTGGGCATCAAGGACATGGGCACCCTCCTGCCGGGCCACGGCGGCATCATGGACCGGCTGGACTCGCTGCTGCCGACGGCTCCGGTGGTGTGGCTGCTGATGGTGCTGTTCGTCGGCAGCGGCTGAGACACCCGGGACCCGGCCCCCGGCCGGGCTGCGGAGACGTCGGCAGCCGCCGCCGTACAGCTGTCGTAGCCGGGCCCCCGTCCTTCGCAGGGCGGGGGCCCGGCGGCATGTCGGCCCCGGATGACGCAGCAGAAATCGCATGGTCGTTCCGGCGGGAGGCAGACTTCCGGTGAGGACGCTGTCTCCTCCGACGCGCAGGGAGTGTGCCCATGCCCCTCGACCCGGACCCGGCCGCCACCCCGTCCCTCACCCCTCCGCCGTCTCCGCCGTCTCCGCCGCCTCCTCCGCCGGTGCGGTGGTGGCCCGTCGACGATCTGCCCGCGCTCGACCCGGACCCGTTCCTGGACCGGATGCTGCGCGAGGAGCCGGTCACCCGGATCAGACTCGCGTACGGCGAAGGGGAAGCCTGGCTGGTCACCCGGTACGAGGACGTCCGCTTCGTCACCTCCGACCCGCGCTTCTCCCGGGAACTGGTCGTCGGCCGCGACATCACCAGCATGCGCCCGGCACCCGTGGCCTCCCAGACGGCCGGCCTGCAGTACATCGACCCGCCCGGGCACAACCGGCTGCGCCGGGTCGTCGCCCGTGCCTTCACCGGGCGGGCCATGCAGCGGCTGCGGCCGATGGCGGAGCGCAGGGCCGGTGAACTCCTCGACACGATGGCGGCGGCGGGCCCGCCGGCCGACCTCATGGAGCATCTGCACGGCCCTTTCCCGATCGCCGTGATCCGTGACTTCCTCGGCGTCGACGAGAAGGACTGGCACCGCTGGGCGGCGACCGGCGAGGCGCTGCTCTCCGCCGGCCCCGACGCCGAGGAACGCGCCCGGGAGGCCGCCCGGACCACCCGCGCCCGGATCGCCGAGCTGCTGCGGAGCCGCCGCGAGGAGCCCCGCGAGGACCTCGCCGGGGTGCTGGCCCAGGCCGCCGCGGACGGCGAGATCACCGACGACGAGGCGATCTCCCTGGCCACCGCCATCCAGGTCAGCGGCGGCCACGCGGTCCGCAACAACAGCGGCTCGATGATGTACGCGCTGCTCACCCACCCCGAGCACCTGGACCGGCTGCGCCGCGAGCCGGAGCTGCTCCCCAAGGCGGTGGACGAGCTGTTCCGCTACGTCCCGCACCGCAATGGCGTCGGCATCCCGCGGGTCGCCGTCGAGGACGTCGAGGTCGGCGGCCGGCTGATCCGGGCCGGTGACGTCGTCTACAACGCCTACGTCGCCGCCAACCGCGACCCCGCCGCCTTCACCGACCCCGACGACCTGGACTTCGACCGCGCCGACGGTCCCCACATCGCCTTCGGCCACGGCCCCCACCACTGCATGGCCGCGATCATGGCCCGGATGGAGGCCGAGATCATGATCGGCTCGGTCGTCTCCCGCTTCCCCGGCATCCGGCTGGCCGTACCTCCCGAGGAGGTCGGGTTCCAGCGCCAGGGCCTGATCCGCGGACCGCGTACGCTGCCCGTGACCTGGTGACCGGCGAGGGCCGGCGCGGACCGAGGAGGACCCCACCATGCTGACGACCACCTACGTCCCCGGCGCCCCGAACTGGCTCGACCTGGGCACCCCGGACACCGCGGCGAGCGCCGCCTTCTACTCGGCCGTCTTCGGCTGGGAGTTCCGGTCGGCGGGCCCCGAGGCGGGCGGCTACGGCTTCTTCGCGCAGGACGGCGGCACGGTCGCCGGGATCGGCCCGCTCACCGAGGAGGGCGCGAGCCCGTCCTGGACGGTGTACTTCCACACCCCGGACGCCGACGCCACCGCCAAGGCCGTGGAGCAGGCCGGCGGCAGCGTCCGGGTCGCCCCGGCGGACGTCTTCACCGCCGGCCGCATGGCCGCCTTCACCGACCCCACCGGCGCGGACTTCGCGGTCTGGCAACCGGGCGAGACCCGGGGCCTGGACCTCGTGGCGGTCCCCGGCAGCCTGGCCAGGACGGAGCTGTACACCACCGACGCGAACGCGGCGAAGGCGTTCTACGCGTCGGTCTTCTCCTGGCAGACGCGGGACGTGCCGATGGGCCCGGAGCTGACCTACACGATCCTCACCCCGGCCGGCGCCGGCGCGGCGGCGGCCCACGGCGGGCTGATGCAGCTGCCCCAGGCCAACCTCGACGCCGGATCGACCCCGGAATGGCACCCGTACTTCGAGGTGAGCGACTGCGACGCCACGTACGCCAGGGCCACCGAGGCCGGCGCCACCGTCCTCATCCCGGTCACCGAGGCACCGGGCATCGGCCGCTTCGCGATGTTCCTCGACCCCGCCGGCGCCCTCTTCGCCATCATCACGACGGCCAGGCGCTGACCCCCCCCTCGGACACCCGGCCCCGCCCGGCGCCCCCGGCTCCCCGGCCCCCCTGGACCCCCGCCGGACCTTCGGTCGCAGGCCACCTCAGTTGATCTGCGACACTGGTTGGGCCACGCCTAATCCCGGAGATCTGGCAGGTGTTAGGCACTATCACGCGTCCAACCTGCGCGTTTAGCCTGTGTGCAGGTCTTGTTCGATCTGTCAGGCCGTCCCTGGGCCGTCGTCAGGGAGACTGGTGTTCTCCTGTCGCCGACATACGCCAATTGCGTGATGCTCACGATGCTGGAAGACCGTCGCAGCTCCTCCGGCGGTAGGGCAAGATCCAAGGATGGATCTTCAGGGGGTAGGGGCGGTCTCAGCTGCTGTGGTCGCTGCCGTGGGTATCCCGGCAGCGGTCGTAGTGGGGCGATGGCAGATGCACGGAGCCCTACGTGCGGCGGAGGAGACGGCACGAGCAGGGATCGCGCAGGCGGACGCAACGTATCGCGCTGCCCTCGACGGCGTGCGGGCCGAAACGTCAGCAGCGCATAGCCATTGGCGACGCGGTAACCAGCGAGAAGCCTATGTCACCCTGCTTCTCTCTTCCCATCGTGTCCTCGCTGCGGCCGATATGCTGTTTGGGCAATCAGGTGCAGCTCTGCCGCCCGATCCCGACCGGAGGGGTGGCGTGCATAGTTCAGTCCTCCCTGACGAGTCATTCGCTGCCCAAAAGGCGGAGTTGAATTCCGCTAGAGCTGCTTTGCTTAATGCGCATGTTGTCGTCACTCTGGAAGGCGCGGAGAATGTCGTTACCGCCTCGGAGGCGCTGCGCGATCTCACCTTTGAGATATCATCCGACTTTCAGGTAGAGGCTGATATGGTGCGCGCTTGGTTCAGTCTCGCCAGAGCCGACGAGCAAACTGTGGGTCAGGCTACGTCGGATCAGGCGCGTCCAGCGCTCGGACTGGGAAGCTCGCCGGCCGGAATCCTTATGTCGTCGCTCGCGCGGCTCGGGGCTGCAGTAGGAGACCATCCCGAAGTAGATTATCGAAATTCCCCCGACGCTCCTGATGAAGTCAGGCGTGCCGGGGAAGCTGTCGATCAGGCCTTCTCCCTACTGCCGTCGGGGATTATTTCTTTGCTTGACCGTGTGAATCTCTTGAACATGCAATATCTAGGTTTGCCTAGGACCGGGAGTGCGCGGCATGAAGAGTGTATCCGGGATTTGAAGCAAGCTCGGGCTAACTTCATAGCTGCTGCTCGTCTCGAACTTAATTCTCTTCCCAGGTAGAACTATTGGAATCTGGGGTTATGGAAAATTCCGTCGATAGCCTTCCTCGTACGCTCCTGACTCGCTGGCATCAGGTGCGCGTACACCCGCAGCGTCAGCCCCGGGTCGGAGTGCCCCAGGTAATCACTCACGGCCTTGATGCTCTCGCCGGCATCCAGAAGTACCGAGGCGTGGAAGTGACTCAGCGCGTGCATCCCGTGCTCGCGAGCCGACACGTACTTGCCGTCTTTCCCGGCATCCGGGATGAGGCCGGCCGCCGCCAACGCGGGCTTCCACTCCTGGATGTGGAAGTTGCTGCGCCACACCAGCCCGCTCGCGGTGTTCGTGAACAGGAGCCGAGCCGTCACCTTCGGACCGTCCGGCTTCCGCCAGGGCAACGTGATCTCTGCGGGCTTGTGCACGTCCATGTGAGCACGGAGGGCTGCGGCCACCGACGGGGCAACGGCACGTCCCGTTCCTTGTTGCACTTCGGCGGAGCGAACACGGCTTTGCCGCGGATGAGTTTCACCTGGCGGACCACCCGCTCGGTGCCACCCTCGAAATCCACGGCGTCCTCGGCGAGTCCAACGATCTCGCCTTGGCGGAGCCCGCACCCGGCCCCCAGGTCCACCATCGACCTGTAGCGCTCCGGGAGCCCGGCGCGGACCGCCACCACCTGGTCGGGCGGCCACGGCACGACGCGGCGCTGCTCAGTGGCCGGCGGACGGACGGACTTCGCCGAGCACGGGTTGCGGGGCAACAGCCCGTCGTCAACGGCGGCGCTGGGTACGGCCCGTACGTCGCCGTAGATGTTCCGTGCGCAGCCGCCGCTCACGGCGGGATCGTGCTCCAGGGCGCTCACCATGCCGCGGATGTGCTCCGGACGGAACGAGTCGAGCGGACGCGAGCCGATCAGCCGGAAGGCGTGCAGACGCAGCCGTTGTTCGACCACGACGTGACTCGCCGGGTCGATCCGGTGCGTCTTCAGCCACTTCTCGGCGTACCCCTTGCAGGTGATCCGGGCCGCGCGAGGGTCGATGTACAGCCCCCGGGACATGTCTGACGCCGGTCAGTGAGCCACTGCTCCGCAACGCGCTTCTTGCCGTCGGGGAAGCTCTTGGACTTCTCGGTACCGTCGGGGCCGACGTAGCGGGCCCGGTAGCGCATGCCTGCGCCGTGGCGCTCGGTCTTGACCTTGACTGGCTTGCCCTTGGGCCCGGGCTCGGTCTCGTACCAGCGGTCTTGGATGTGTCCGGCCATCAGGCGGCCCCTTCCATGAGGGACGCGACCCAGGTCCGTATGTCGTCGGGGTCGAAGCCGGCGAGGGCTCCAAGGCGACCGTCCACGCCGCATACAAGGCGTTGGAGGCAGAGGGGCTGGTCACCTCATCCCGAGGCCATGGCACCGTCGCGCGGCAGCAGGTTCCGCTCAAGCGATTGGGTATCGCTCGGTACGACAAGGCGAAGTGGCGCGATGGGGACGAAGCGGCGTTCATCGCGGACCGTGTGGTCTCCGGTCGGGCGTACCGTCGCAACGAGCAGACCCAGACGGTCAGCCTCATTGAAGCGCCGGCCGTGGTGGCAGCCGCGCACGACCTGCCAGTGGGTGCCCCGGTCTACGCCCGCGCCCGCCTGGTCAAGGAGGGTGAGCAGCCGGCGCACACCCTGACCAGCTTCTACCAGCCCGAGCATGTCGAGGGCACGCGCATCGTTGACCCGACGCCGGGCCTCGCCGGCCGAGGCGGCGGATTTCGGGTGCTGTACGACGCGGGTTACGAGATCGATCACATGAAGGAGGAAATCTTTGCCCGTGCTGCCAGCTCGGACGAGGTGACTCTTCTACAGCTGCCGCCAGGGGAACCTGTGGTCGAGTTGCACCGAACGACCTATACGGCCTCTGGCACAGTGGTTGAGTCCGCCATTGGTGTCCATGCGGCATCGCGCTTCGCCTGGGAATACGACTTCAAAGTGCCGGATTCAGTGATGGACGAGGAAGGCCAGCAGTGATCTCGACGCAGGATTGGGTGGACACGCGACGCCTGTGGGACTACGACCAGATGGGACATGTGTCCCGACCCTGCTCGGTGGCGATCGGGCTCGGCAGTCACGACCTCGGAGTCGCCGACATCGCTGTCGACCTGTACGAACGCGGAATGGTCCCGCTGCTCGTGTTCACGGGTGCCACCAGCCCCACGACGCGGGAGCGCATGCCCCGAGGTGAAGCGGTTCACTATCGGGAGCGTGCGCTTGAGCGCGGAGTTCCCAGCTCGGCCATTCTCGTGGAACCGCGGGCCCGCAACACGGGGGAGAACATCCGCTTCTCTCGCGAACTGCTTGAGAACGCCGGCGTCGACGTGGCCTCGGTCCTCCTGATCAGCAAGCCCTACGAGGAGAGGCGGGCGTACGCCACGGCACGCAAGCTGTGGCCTGAAGTCGAGATCGTCAGCGCTTCCAGCCCGATGACGTTGGACGAGTACGTCGACTCCATCGGGGACGCTCGATTGGTGATCGACATGCTTGTGGGGGCCCTACAGCGGCTGTTGGTCTACCCGGAACAGGGCTTCATGATCAGCCAGCAGGTTCCGAGTGATGTGGCCGATGCGTACGAGCGCCTGTGCCGAAGAGGGTTCACGAGCCGTCTGCTGCGCGATGTGCAGGAGCAGAATCAGGATTTGAGCCAGACGCGGCGGTGACGGGCCACTGTGTAGACGCGTTCTACCTGGTCAGCGGTGAGCTTGCCGGCGAGTGGGCCGAGTGATGCCACTTCGCGCTCGCGGTAGATCCGTACGGTGTACTGCGTAGCAGCACGAGTCAAGGATGCGACGCCGACAAAGACCAGGGCTGGTTCGACTGGAACGGCGAAGTCGCAGTACCGCCCGAGCACTCCCCGTACGTAGCTGGCCTCGGCGTTGCTCGCGGCGGAGTAGGGGCGCGGCTCGCCGCCGTTGACTTTGGCCATGGTGTCGCCGACCCAGACAGAGGCATCTCTATGTGTCTTGGTGTTGATGGCGAACACGCCTCCCGGTCCGATCAGCAGGTGGTCGATGTCGCCACCGTTGATCTTCTCCACGCTGTGGAGGACACGCCAGCCGAACGAGGACAGGCGTTCCAGCTCACGCCCTACTCGTCGTTCGCCCTCCAGGCCGGCGTACCAGGTGTCCCATTCCGAGGACTGTCGAAGAAGCTTCGAGCGCAGTCGCTGAGTAGTTGAGGGACCCCGTCCAGCGAACATGCCCAGCAGGCTCGCGCCGGGTCGGTTCCTTGCAAGGTCCTCGCTGGGGGAGAGGGTCGGGAGGGGAGCGGGCCGGGCCGTACGGCGGATAGATGCTTCAGGGGGGCTGGGCTGCGCGGCGGGAGGCTCGGAGGCTGGTGCATGGGTACGGGCGGGCCCTGGGTTCACCGTGAGGTCGTTACCAAGGCTGCGTCGCAGCAGGGCTAACGCTTCGGCCCGGTACTTCTCGACTTTGATCGTCACGACCTTTGTCGCTCTGTCCGCCCAGGCGACAGCGGTCCCGTCCGGGAGATTGACGTACAGCCGATCCTTGCCGTGCCGCCTCCATGCATGCACTGTCAGGTCGTCCATCGGCCGCCTCCCCCAGCACGTGTGCCATGCCCACTCATATGCCATCAGCCGGAGGCAACGAGCGACAAGACCACGTCGAGCCGATCTGTTACAGGTTTCTCTGCCTCATCAAGCCGGCTGCGCTCCGCTCCGCCGGGCGCGCTCCCGGCTCCGCTGCGGGCGCCGCTCCTGCCTCCGGCCCGCTCCGCCCGCGCTGCGCCTATGCGCGCCCACGAATGGGAAGAGGTCGGGCTATGGGTGGCGAGCACCGCACGATCGAGGCCGCGGTCAGAGCCTGTGCCTTCGGCGGGGGATCGGCCAGCACCGGGATGGAGGGGGCGCCGTTGCCGAGCGCGGGCACGTTGTGGCGTGCGCGGGGAGTTCCCATCCCGTCCACCGCCGCCCTAGGCAGAGCCGAGCAGACGCGGCCCAGGGCGTCCATGTCGTTCGTACGGTAGTGCGCTCCACCTGGACGCCCTGAACCACGCCCGCTCTACGCTGTGTGGGGCGACGGCGGACGGGATGGGAGCTGGGATGAGTGGTGGGTTAACGCAGTGAATCAGTCCGCGACCCAGACGCTACGCTCACTGGCAAACACACCGTGATGACGATCAGCGCTTGCGCTGGCTAGGGGGATGAAGTGCACACGCTCACGGGAAAGCGAGTGGCGAAGTTCGCACGAGACTTTGGCTTCGAGGGGAGCGAGTCGAAGCAGTTCGAGCTGTACGTCGCAGCCAACTACCTCTTCCCTTACGTACGGGACGATGTCGAGCAGATTGAGCGCACTGTTCTCGGCGGTGGGACCGACGAGGGCATCGACATCGCTGCCGTCGTGGTCAACGGACAGATCGTCTTCGAACCCTCAGACCGTGTTTGAGATCTGCCGTGTCTCGTTGCTGAGGCGCTCGTTGAGCTCGCGGTGAGCAGTGTTGGGGGTGGGTATCCGTCGGAC
>NZ_JBIBHY010000024.1:657-118760 GCF_042957285.1 Streptomyces sp. NPDC008092 | reverse complement strand
GCTTACCGGCGCTGGCAGGGTGCCTCCCCCAGCCTTCGGCCGGGGGGACCCCCAGCGCCCACCCGTGCCGCCCTGCGGCACGCCTGCCCGCAGCTGTGTCTTTGTCTTTCAGGGGCGCTGGGGGTACCCCCGGCCGAAGGCTGGGGGAGGAACTGCGCGAGCAACCCCCAGCCACCCGCACCCGAACTACGGCCGTCCCCTCTCCGGCAGGAGGCGTGAGCCCGCCAGGCGTTGGCCGATCGCGTCGTCCGGGTTGGACAGGACGCAGCTGCTCAAGGACAGGCACCCGCAGCCGATGCAGTCGGTCAGGTGGTCGCGGAGCCGGTTCAGCTGCCTGATGCGCTCGTCCAGTTCCGCGCGCCAGGCAGCCGAGAGGCGGGCCCAGTCCTCCCTGGTCGGGGTGCGTTCCTCGGGGAGTTCCGCGAGGGCCTCGCGGATCGTCGCGAGGGGGATGCCGACGCGCTGCGCCGCCCGGACGAAGGCCACCCGGCGCAGCGTGTCTCGGGTGTAGCGGCGCTGGTTGCCGGAGGTCCGCCGACTGCTGATGAGGCCCTTGGACTCGTAGAAGTGCAGCGCGGAGACGGCGGCGCCGCTGCGCGCGGCCAGCTGGCCCACGGATAGCTCGTGAATCTTCTCGGGAATCTGCGGCACCCCGCAGAGCCTACCCACCGGTGCCGGTCGCGGTCCGTTGACAGGGGGCTCACACCGGACCATGCTAAGCAGTTGCTTAGACAATGCATGCGTGACCCGTGAGTGCGAGAGGGCCGGCAACATGGCAGAACCGAGGATCTTCACCTCCCCCGACGAGCTGAAGGCGGCCGTGGGCGAGCAGCTGGGCTACACCGACTGGCTGGAGGTCGACCAGAAGCGGATCGACCTGTTCGCGGACGCGACCGGCGACCACCAGTGGATCCACGTCGACCCGGAGAAGGCGGCCGCGGGACCGTTCGGCACGACCATCGCGCACGGCTACCTGACCCTGTCGCTGCTCCCGCTCTTCGGCCCCCAGCTGATCACGGTCGAGGGCGTGAAGATGGGCGTGAACTACGGCACCAACAAGGTCCGCTTCCCCGCCCCCGTCCCGGTCGGCTCCCGGCTGCGCGCCACCGCGAAGATCACCGGCGTGGAGGACGTCACGGGCGGCGTGCAGGTGACGGTCGCCTTCAGCGTGGAGCGCGAGGGCGGCGACAAGCCGGTCTGCGTCGCGGAGTCGGTGTCCCGGTACTACCTCTGAGGGTGGGGGGCCGCTACTTGGCCCCGACCATCCGCAGCACGAGGTCGGCGTAGAGCGCGCCGACCTCCTCCGGGGTCCGGGGACCGTTGACGTTGAACCAGCGGGCGACGTCAATGGAGAGCGACAGCACCGCGAGGGTGGTGCCGTGCACGTCGATGACGTCGAACTCGCCGGAGGCGACGCCCTCCTGGATGATCCCGCGCACCTCGGCGTCGACCTGGCGGCGCAGGTCCAGGATCTCCGCGCGGGCGTCGGGGCCGAGGGCGTCGAGCTCGTACTGCACGACCCGGGCGGTGGTGCGCCGCCCGGCGTGCCAGCGGACGAAGGAGCCGACGGCGTCGGCGAGCCGCTCGGTGGCGGTGCCCTCGCGCCGGGCGGCCGTCTGGAGGATCTCCAGGGCCTTGTCGTGACCGATGCGGCTGATCCGGTGGAGCAGCTCTTCCTTGGTCTTGTAGTGGATGTAGAGCGCGGCGGGGCTCATGCCGGCCCGGCCCGCGATGTCGCGGGTGGTGGTGGCGTGGTAGCCGCGCTCGGCGAAGGCCTCCACGGCGGCGACCAGCAGCCGCCTGGCCGCGTCAGGGGTGACCTCTTCCCACGGCTCGACCTCGCCGCCGGTCGTCTCCTCCGCCGTACTCATCGCTCGCTCGCCCCTCTCGATACCGGAGCTCCACCATACCGCCCCGGCTGAGCGAGCGCTTAGTGTGCCCGCTCAGAGCTTTTCCCGGGCGGCAGGGGGCTCAGAGCTTCTCGAAGGGGTCGTGCTCGGCGAGCAGCTTCTCCAGCCTGGCCTGGTCGACGCGGCTGACGATCTGCCCGGCCTCCTGGCGGTCGCGGACGACCTTCGCGAGCGTGAAGGCGGAGGTGACGAGGTAGAGCACGGCGATGCCGAGGAAGCCGCGGACCCAGGCGTCGGCGTGCAGCCGGAAGATGCCGATGGCGGTGGCCGTCAGGGCGAGGGCGAAGGAGGCGACGGCCTGTCCGTAGAAGGCGGCCGTGTTCTGGTGTCTGACCGGTGTGTCGCTCAT
Source organism: Streptomyces sp. NPDC008092 (assembly GCF_042957285.1). Lineage (NCBI taxonomy): Bacteria > Bacillati > Actinomycetota > Actinomycetes > Kitasatosporales > Streptomycetaceae > Streptomyces > Streptomyces sp. NPDC008092. The sequence continues at coordinate 116,501 of NZ_JBIBHY010000024.1, read as the reverse complement.
GGGTAGAGCATCGGCCGACGCAGTCCGCGCCACATCCGTCCGGCTACTCTCCCCGTACTCAGGGACGTACTCAGAACGCCGAGACGCCCGTCAGTGCCCGCCCGATGAGGAGTTTCTGGATCTGGCTGGTGCCCTCGTAGAGGGTCATCACGCGGGCGTCGCGCAGGAGTTTGCCGGCCGGGTACTCGTCGATGTAGCCGTAGCCGCCGAAGACCTGGAGGGCGTTGTTGGCGGCGCGCACGGCGGCCTCGGAGGCGAAGAGCTTGGCCTTGGAGGACTCGGTGGCGAACGGCAGCCCCCGGTCGATCAGGTCGGCGACCCGCCAGGTCAGCAGCCGGGCCGCGTCCACGTCGACGGCGATGTCGCTGATGAGTTCCTGGACGAGCTGGTGCCCGGCGATCGGCGTGCCGAACTGCTCGCGCTCCCCGGCGTAGCGCACGGCCGCGTCCAGGGCGGCCTGGGCTATCCCGACGCAGCCGGCGGCGACCGACATCCGCCCCTTGGCGAGCGCGGACATGGCGACCGAGAAGCCCTTGCCCTCCGGGCCGAGCATCGCGGCGGCGGGGACCCGGACGTCCTCCAGGACTAGCTCGGCGGTGGCCTGGCCGCGCAGGCCGAGCTTGCCGTGCAGGGGGCGGCGGGTGAGGCCGGGCGTGTCGGCCGGCACCAGGAACGCGGAGACGCCCTTGTGGCCGGGGGCGTCGGTGGAGCGGGCGAAGAGCAGGACGACGTCGGCCCAGGTGCCGTTGGTGATGAACATCTTGGCGCCGTTGACGACGTAGTCGTCGCCTTCGCGAACGGCACGGGTGGTGAGGTTGCCCGCGTCGGAGCCGGTGCCGGGTTCGGTGAGGCCGAAGCAGCCGACGTACGAGCCGGAGGTGAGCCCCGGCAGCCAGCGCCGCTTCTGCTCCTCGGTGCCCCAGGCGGCGACGGTCTTGGCGACCAGCCCCAGGGACACGGAGACGATCCCGCGGACCGAGGAGTCCCCCCGGCCCAGCTCCTCCGTCACCAGGCAGTACGCGAGATGGTCGCCGCCCGAGCCGCCGTACTCCTCGTCGACGGTCAGACCCAGGAAGCCGACCTCGCCGAGCTTCTTCACGATCCCCCGGTCGACCTCCTCGGCGCGGTCCCAGGCGATCACGTTCGGGGTGATCTCGCGGTCGACGAAGTCCCGGGCGAGCTGCCGTACGGCGGTCTGCTCCTCGCTGAGCCCCAGGTTCACCATGTGATCACCCTTTAAATTAGCACTGCTAGTTTCTTTCCCCGGCCCTACTATGTGCGCCATGGCCCGACCGCGCAAGCCCCTCCTCAGCACCGACCGGATCGTCCGGGCGGCCCGGGAACTCGTGGACGCGGAGGGCCTGGCGGCTGTCTCCACCCGCCGGCTCGCCGCCGAACTGGGGGTGAGCGGGCCCTCGCTCTACAACCACTTCCGCACCAAGGACGAGATCCTGGAGGCGGTCGCGGACTCGGTCAGCGCGCAGGTCGACCTGTCGATGTTCGAAGAATTCGGGCACGACGGCGGGCGGGACTGGCGGACCGCGCTGCACGACTGGGCGGTGTCCTACCGGGCGGCACTGCGGGCCCACCCGAACATCGTCCCGGTCCTCGCCCGGGGACCCGGCCGCCGCCCGGCGGGCCTGCGGCTCGCCGACGTGGTCTACGGCGCGATGGTGGACGCGGGGTGGCCGCCGGCGCAGGCGACGTCGATCGGGGCGCTGATGCGGTACTTCATCATGGGGTCGGCGCTGGGGTCGTTCGCCGGGGGCTTCGTGGACGACGCGAGCGCGTACGATCCGGCCGACTATCCGCACCTGGGCCAGGCGCATCTCCTCTCGGAACGCCAGGAGAAGATCGACGAGCGGGCGTTCGAGACGGGGTTGCGGGCGTTGCTGGACGGGTTGCAGGAGCAGTTTCCGCGAGTGCGGGGGACCGCGTAGGGGTGGTTCGGCCCGGCTTCGGCTGCGGGCGCGTGGGGGCTGGTCGCACAGTTCCCCGCGCCCCTGAAGGGGCGCTGCAGCGGCCGCGTCTCAAAGCCGCGGGCGGCGTCGCAGCTTCTCAGCCGCGGGCAGTCGTGCCGCTGGGGCGGCACGGGTGGGCGCGGGTGGCGCCCGGCCAGCGCCGGTGAGCGTCCCCTCCCCCGGCCCTCAGCCCCGACCCACCCGTCCGAAATCCGCCAGCCCCGGCCCGCCCCGCCTCCTTACCCTCGACCACATGAACAAGCCCGCCGCTACCACTCCGCACCGCCTCCTCCCCGTCGCCGCAGCCGTCGTCGCCGTCGTGCTCTGGGCGTCGGCGTTCGTGTCGATCCGCAGCGCGGGCGACTTCTACTCCCCCGGCGCGCTCGCCCTCGGCCGGCTGCTGTCCGGGGCGGCCGTGCTCGGGCTCCTGTGTGTCGTGCGGCGCGAAGGGCTGCCGCCCAGGTCCGCGTGGCGCGGCATCGCGCTGTCCGGCGTGCTGTGGTTCGGCTTCTACATGGTCGTGCTGAACTGGGGTGAGCAGCAGGTGGACGCCGGGACGGCCGCCCTCGTGGTGAACGTCGGCCCCCTGCTGATCGCCCTGCTCGGAGCCCGGCTGCTCGGTGACCCCATGCCGCCCCGGCTGCTCGCGGGGATGGCGGTGTCCTTCGCGGGCGCCGTGACCGTGGGGCTGTCGATGGCCGGCGGAGGCGGCTCCTCGGTGCTGGGGGTGGTGCTGTGCCTGCTCGCGGCGGTCGCCTACGCGGCCGGTGTCGTCTCCCAGAAGCCCGCGCTGGCCCGGGCGAGCGCGCTCCAGGTCACGACGTACGGGTGCCTGGTCGGCGCCGTCGCCTGTCTGCCGTTCGCCGGGCAGCTGGTGCGGCAGGCGGCCGACGCTCCCCTGTCCGCCACCCTCAACATGGTGTATCTCGGTGTCTTCCCGACCGCGCTCGCCTTCACGACCTGGGCGTATGCCCTGGCCAGGACCACTGCCAGCCGGATGGGCGCGACGACGTACGCCGTGCCGGCGCTGGTGGTGCTGATGTCGTGGCTGGCCCTCGGCGAGGTCCCGGGGCCGGTCACCCTGGCGGGCGGGGTGGTGTGCCTGGCCGGTGTGGCCGTGTCCCGGTCCCGGGCGGCGCGGGCGGACGCTCCCCGGGCCGTGACCACGGCCGGGGAGCCCCGTTCCGAGCAGGTGCCGTGACGGCCAGTCAGAAGACGACCAGCGCCCGGCCGCCCTTGCCCGCCAGCATGTTCTCGAAGGCGACCGGGATGTCCGCCAGCGCGATCCGTTCGGTCACCAGCGCGCCGAGGTCCAGGCGGCCCGCCCGGACGTGTTCGGCGAGCAGCGGCAGGTCGCGGGCCGGGTCCGAGTTGCCGTAGACGCAGCCGGAGAGGGTGCGGCCCCAGTGGAAGAGCTCCAGGGCGTTGAAGGTGACCTGTTCGGTCCTGGCTCCGATGCCGACCACCGTCGTACGGCCGCCCCGGCGGGTGGACTCCCAGGCCGCGCGGATGCTGACCGCGCGGCCCACGCACTCCACGGCGACGTCGACGCCCTGCTTGCCGGTGAGGGAGCGGATCGCGCGGGGCGTGGTGTCGGAGGCGAGGACGTAGTCCGTGGCGCCCGCCGCCCGCGCCAGCGCTTCCTTCTCCGGTGAGACGTCCACCGCGATGATCCGGGAGGCGCCCGCGATCCGGGCCGCCTGGACGGTGGCCAGGCCCACCCCGCCGACACCGAACACCGCCACCGTCTCGCCCTCGCGGACCCGCGCCGAGTGGTGGACGGCCCCGTAGCCGGTGAGGACCGCGCAGCCGAGGAGGGCGGCGTCGGTGAGCGGGATGCCGGCCGGGAGCGGGAGGACGCAGGACTCGGGGACCACGGTCTCCTCGGCGAAGGCCGCCACGTTCAGGCCGGGGTGCAGGTCGGTGCCGTCCGCGGTGCGGGCGTAGACCTCGGCGGAGCCGTTCAGCGCGTTGGCGCAGAGCCAGACCTCGCCCAGCGCGCAGGCGTGGCAACTTCCGCAGGAAGGGGCCCAGTTGAGGACCACCGGGTCACCGGGCGAGAGACGGGTGACGCCCTCCCCCACGGCCGCCACGGTGCCCGCGCCCTCGTGGCCGAGGACCGCCGGGACCGGCACCCGCATGGTGCCGTCGGACAGGGAGAGGTCGGAGTGGCAGACACCGGCGGCGGCGAGGCGGACCCGGACCTGTCCGGGGCCGGGGTCCGGGAGTTCGACGGCGGTGACCGCCAGCGGGGCGCCCACGGCGGGCAGTACGGCGGCTCGGACCGTGAATGTCATCGCAGCGGCCTCCTCAGAACTGCAGGGACTTGGTCTGGAGGTACTCGGCGAGGCCGTGCGCACCCAGTTCGCGGCCGACGCCCGACTGCTTGTAACCGCCGAACGGGGCAAGGGGGTTGAAACGTCCGCCGTTGATGTCGACCTGACCGGTGTCCATCCGGCGGGCGAAGGCCACCGCCTCCGCCTCGTCCCCGGCCCAGACGGCGCCCGCGAGCCCGTAGACCGTGCCGTTGGCGATGCGCAGGGCGTCGTCCTCGTCGGTGTAGCGCAGGATCGACAGGACCGGGCCGAAGATCTCCTCCTGCGCGATCGTCATCTCGGGGGTGACGTCGGCGAAGACGGTCGGGCTGACGAAGTAGCCCTGCTCGTGCGGTGACTCGGGACCGCCGGCGACCAGCCGGGCGCCCTCCGCGATGCCCTTCTCGATGTAACCGCGCACCCGGGCCTGCTGCCTGGCGCTGACCACCGGCCCGATCCGCTCGCCGTACTTCGCGGCCGCCGTGGCCGCCAGCTCCACCGCCTCCTCGTACCGGTCGGCGTGCACCAGCATCCGGGTCCAGGCGCTGCACGTCTGGCCGGAGTTGGACATCACGTTGGCCACGCCGACGTTGACGGCCCTGGCGAGGTCGGCGCTCGGCAGGATGACGTTCGCGGACTTGCCGCCCAGTTCGAGGGCGACCTTCTTCACTGCGGCCCCGGCCACCGCGCCGATCTGTCTGCCGACGGCCGTGGAGCCGGTGAAGGAGACCAGGTCGACACCCGGGTGCTCGGCGAGAGCCTGCCCGGCGACCGGGCCGAGGCCGGTGACCAGGTTGAACACGCCTGCCGGGAAGCCCGCTTCGTGCACCGCCTCCGCGAACAGCTGGGCGGTGAGCGGCGTGTTCTCGGCGGGCTTCAGCACGACCGAGCAGCCCGCGGCGAGCGCCGGGGCGACCTTGGCGACGATCTGGTGCAGCGGGTAGTTCCAGGGGGTGATCGCGCCGACCACGCCCACCGGTTCCTGGTAGACGGTGGAGTTGCCGACCTTCTCCTCGAAGGGGTGGGTGGCCGCCAGTTCGGCGTACGAGCCGGCGACCGCGATCGGCACGCCCGCGTGGACCGCCTGGGAGAACTGCGGCGGCGACCCCAGTTCGGCGGTGACCGTCTCGGCGATCTCGTCCTTCCGGGCCGCGAGCGCGTCGCGCAGCGCGGCGAGCCGGGCGGCCCGCTCGGCGGGCGGGGTGGCGGCCCAGACCGGGAGGGCGGCACGGGCGGCGCGTACGGCGGTGTCGACGTCCAGCGCGCCGCCCGCCGGGACCCGGCCGACGACCTGCTCGTCGACCGGGTTCACGACCTCGATCACGTCCCGGCTCTCGGCGGCGCGCCAGGCGCCGTCGATGTACAGGCCGTCGTGTGCCTTCATGCTGCTTCCTCCCGGCGGGGCTGCGTCGTCCGAGTCACAAACTAGCGGCGATAGTTTTAGCGCGCCAGACGTGCCCCGGGACCCGCTTCGGGGCCATCAGAAGTCGACCTGGGCCTGCTCGTCCACCCTGCCCACGCTCTCCTGCGCGAAGGCCTTCTCGTAGGCCCGCCGGATCTCCTCGATCTTCCGGCCGCCGCCCTTCGCCGCCGCCTCCGGATACAGCAGGACCAGCACGTACGACCGCTCCTTCTCGATCGTCCCGTGCGCGTCCCGCCACTGCCCGCGCCCGTTCAGCACGGTGAGCCCGTCGGGGAAGTCCGGGGTGACCTCCTTGTCGACGAAGGCCGTGAACTGCCGGTCGGTGACCGCCGGTCCGCCGTCCGGGCGGGCGGTGCCGAAGAGCAGCCTGGTCTCGATGTACGGCTTGCCACGCGCCGGCGCGGCGGAGTGATGGTCGTCGGCGAGTGCCGTGAACGCGGTCGGAACGCCGGCCAGCAGGACGCCGGCCACGGCGAGGGCCGACCGGTTGCGGAGGGAGTGAGTGCCCATGCCTCCTTCCTAGAGGCGCCGCCCCTCCCAGGTCCCCGATTCCCGCCCGGGTTCACTCGTCCAGGTCGAGATGCGGTCCCCCACGGGTCATTTCGTCGCGGTCAGGTGGGCGAAGACCACCACGTTGCTGGTGTAGCCCGTCCGCCGGCTGAAGAGGCCGCCGCAGGTGATCACGCGGAGTTCGGGGCGCCTGGTCGGGCCGTACACCTCCTTGTCGGGGAAGCCGGCCTTGTCGTAGACCTTCACCCGGTCCACGGTGTACACGGCGGTACGGCCGTCCGCGCGCCGGGCGTCGATCCGCTTGCCGGGCTTGACCTGGGCGAGCGCCGCGAAGACGGCGGGTCCCGTCCTGGTGTCGCGGTGGCCGACGGCGATCGCGAGGCCGGACTCGCCCGGCGTGGCGCCGCCCTGGAACCAGCCGATCAGCTTCGGGTCGTCCACCGGCGGTGTCTCCAGCTGCCGGCCCCGGTCGAGCCGGACCCCGATCACCGGCGCGTCGACACCCAGAAACGGGATGCTCATCGACGTGGGCCGGGACCGGGAGAGCGGGCGGGGCGGGGGCCCGGAGTCGTCCGCGCCCGGGCCGGCCGCCGCGAGGGCGTCCGACCCGTCCGGCGCGGCCGACCCGTCGTGCCCCCACCACCGGACCACTGTCACCAGGACGATCGCCAGCAGCGCCGTCCTGACGAGGCGGTAGGCACGGGTCCGGTACCAGGGCCTGCGTCTGCGCCTACGCGGCGCCATGGGGGCGACGGCGGATCAGCCGGACGTACACCACGCCGCTGGCGGCGACCAGGGTGACGGCCGTGGCCGCGGCCACGGGCGAGAACGCGGCCGTCGTGTCGGCGATGCCGCCGCCGCCCGCGTGCACACCGCCCTGCGGGCCGTTGTGGTCGTCACCGCCCTGCCCCCAGGAGGAGTCGCTCCGCTGGCCGTCCTGGATCTGCCCGTTCTGACCGCCCTGACCGCCCTGGTCGTTCGAACCGCCGTTCGGGCCGCCGTTCTGGTCGTTCGGGCCGTCCTGGCCGTTCGGACCGTTCTGGCCGTTCTGGTCCTGCGCCCCGTCCTGCCTGCCGTCGTGGCAGTTGACCCGGAAGATCTTCTCCTTGTTCGCACCGTTCACGATCCACGTGAGCCGGTACTGCCCGTCGGCCAGCCCCAGCGGGTCGGTGTGACCGGCGCCTCCGGCGAGCTGGATGCTGCCGGTGACGCTGGCGGCGGTGGGCAGCGGGGGCTGCGGGGTGATGGTGTAGTCGATCGTGCGCAGGATGTCGAAGTTGACGGCGTCGAGGTAGAACTTGCAGACCAGCGGGTCGTCCTTCGAGACGCCGAAGGGCACGCCCACGCGGTGGAGCCTGATGTCGCCGTTCTCCCCCACGGCTGCCGCGTTCGGAGCCGCCACCCACGACGCTCCCGCCGCGGCGAGGGCGGTGAGGACGACGGTGGCGCCCGCACGGGAACCGGCGGTGCGTGGATGTGTGAGCGTGACCATGCAAGCTCCTCCGAGTTAGATGATTTTCATACAAATCGACCTTTCGTCTGGACTGTCACCCATGCACTCCACGACCCGCGGCATCCACGTCCGACGCGCCGTCAGATATCGCTCGTGCGGCGCAACGCCGGGCCCTTCCGCCGCGTCGACGGCACCGCACCCGCGCCCCCGCCCTGTCCCGCAGCCCCCGGCGAGCGCACCGCAACCCCCGCCGACACCAGCAACAACGCCCCCAGCATCACGAACGGCGCGGCCACCCCGGCCACTCCCGCCAGCAGCCCCGCCCCGGCCGGCGCGGCCACCTGTCCCAGCCGGTTGCCGGTCAGCCGCAGCGCGAGCGCCGTCGAACGGGCGCCCTCGGGCGCGGCCTGGACGACCGTCGTCATCGACAGCGGCTGCCCGACCCCCAGGCAGAAGCCGAGTACGGCGAGCATCAGGGCCAGCGCCCACACCGGCACCGGGACCGCGATCCCCGCACACAGCACGGCCGCCAGGAAGCAGGTCACCGTCAGCAGCAGCGGCCGCCCGAGCAGCCGCAGCAGCGGTGTGAGGACGAGCCGGCAGGCGATCGTCGCCCCCGCCCGCACACTGAGCAGCACGCCGACCACGGCCGGGGAGATGTCCCGGTGCTCGCCGACCACGGGAAGATACGCGGTCAGGATGTCGGTCGCGGACAGCACCGAGAGGCTGATCAGCATGCCGGCGGGCACCCCCCGGGCCCGCAGGATGCGGCCCACCGGCACCCGGTCCCCCGCCGCCGGACCCGACGCGACCGCCGTACGGTCCTCGATCCGCCACAGCGACGTGAACGCGACCGCCGCCCCCGCACCCGCCACCACCAGCGCGAGCGCACTCGTCCCCGCCATGTCCGGCGCGCCGATGACGGCCCCCGCGGCGATCGGCCCGACCAGCTGGCCCAGTGAGGCGCCGATGGTGAAGTGGCCGAAGTTGCGGTCCTGTTCGTGCGGCGCCGACTGGCGGGCCACCAGCGACTGCGCGCCGATCACGAAGCAGAGATGGCCGAGGCCCATCACCCCGCTCCACAGGGCCATCGCCCAGAGGGAGTTGGCGAGTCCGCTGAGCGCGCAGCCGCCGGATATCAGGACGACGCCGACGGGCAGCAGGGGTGCGCAGCGGCCGTGGTCGGTACGGCGCCCGAGCGGTACGGCGGCGAACAGCGGGAGCAGGGCGTAGACACCCGCGAGGACACCGACGGCCCGTTCGTCGGCGCCGAGGGCGAGCGCCCGGTAGGAGACGGCGGGGCGGGCCATCGAGACGGCGCCCTGCGCGAAGCCGAAGGCGATGACGAGACGGAGCAGCCAGCGGCGGTTCCTGCCGGGCGCCATGGTGAAACCTCCCAGTGGTATGTCACATACTTCCCCCGCCCGGTGCCATGTCACATAGCGCTGAGTGCTATGTCACATGACACCGAACAGGATCCCCGCCCCGAGCACCACCACCGAAGTCAGCGCAGCCCACTTCACGACGAACCGCGTGTGGTCGCCGAACTCGACCTTGGCCATGCCGACCAGGACGTAGACGGCGGGCACCAGCGGGCTGGACATGTGCAGCGGCTGGCCGACGATCGAGGCGCGGGCGATCTCCACCGCGGGGACGCCGTGCGCCTGCCCGGCCTCGGCGAGCACCGGGAGGATGCCGAAGTAGAAGCCGTCGTTCGACATGAAGTACGTGAGCGGGATGCTCAGCACGCCGGTGACGAGGGCCATGTGCGGGCCCATGCCGTCGGGGATGTTGCCGACCAGCCAGTCGGCCATGTGGTCGACCATGCCGGTGCCCTGGAGGACGCCGGTGAAGACGGCGGCGGCGAAGACCATGCCGGAGACGTTGAGGACGTTCTCGGCGTGCGCGGCGATCCGGGCCCGCTGAGCGGGCATCTGCGGGTAGTTGACGGTGAGGGCCAGGGCCGCGCCGAGCAGGAACAGCACCGGGATCGGCAGCCACTCCATGATCATGGCGGTGAGCAGGGCGACCGTGAGCAGCGCGTTGAACCAGTACAGCCTGGGCCGCAGGGTCTCGCGGTGCGGGTCGAGGCCCTGGAAGCCGTCGGCCTCCGGCTCGTCGGCCGGGTCCGCGCCGCCGGTGCCGCTGCCGGACCCGCCGACGCTCCGGGCACCCTTGCCGCTTCCGGCACCGGCACCGGCACCGGCACCGACCAGGACGGTCTCCGTCTGCGGGTCCTCCACCAGCGCCTCGTCCAGCGTCAGCACGCCGAGCCGCTTGCGCTCGCGGCGGCCGAGGACGTAGGCGAGGGCGAAGACGAACAGCAGACCCGTGGCCAGCGCGGGGATCATCGGCACGAAGATGTCGCTCGCGTCCAGCTTGAGCGCGGTCGCGGCGCGGGCGGTGGGGCCGCCCCAGGGCAGGGTGTTCATCACGCCGTTGGCCATCGCGGCGACACCGGTCATCACGACCAGGCTCATCTTCAGGCGCTTGTACAGCGGGTACATCGCCGAGACGGTGATCATGAAGGTGGTGGAGCCGTCGCCGTCCAGCGAGACGATCGCGGCGAGTACGGCCGTACCGACGACGATCCGCAGCGGGTCGGCCTTGCAGAACCTCAGGATCCCCTTGACGACCGGGTCGAAGAGGCCGACGTCGATCATCACACCGAAGTAGACGATCGCGAACATGAGCATCGCCGCGGTGGGCGCGAGGCTGGTGACGCCGTCGATGACGTAGTCGCCGAGGTGGGCACCCTTGCCGACGACCACGCAGAACAGTGCGGGGATCAGCACGAGCGCCGCGATCGGCGACATCTTCTTCAGCATGATCAGGACCAGGAAGGTCGCGATCATGGCGAAGCCGAGGATGGTCAGCATGAGTGGATTACCTAACGTTCGCCCTTGAACTCCCACCAGGGCCGGCGGTGCGACGACGTTAGGTCGCGTCAAACGTCGTTAACAAGACGTTGACACGCGAGCAATAAGCGCGAAAGTCCAGGTCACGGGGTTGCGGCCACTTCGGCGGTCACCTCGGCGGCCACTTCGGCGGTCACCTCGATGGGGATGCCGTTGAGGACGGCGTTGCCGGACAGCGGGTCGAGCAGGCTGCCGTCGAGGAGCTGGTTGACGTTGACGCCGGGGGCGGTGGCGGCGTGGCTGAGCCGGGTGCCGGGGCGGTCGTGGCCCCAGCCGTGCGGGAGGCTGACGACGCCGGGCCGGACGCCGTCGGTGACCTCGGCGGGGGTGACCACCTCGCCGCCGGCGCCCTTGACGCGTACGTCGGCGCCGTCGCGCACGCCGAGCCGTTCGGCGTCCTCGGGGTGGATGTGCAGGGTGCAGCGGTTGGTGCCGCCGGTGAGGGCGGGCACGTTGTGCATCCAGCTGTTGTTGGAGCGCAGGTGGCGGCGGCCGACGAGGACGAGGGCCGCGGGGCTGGTGCCGAGGGCCGCGCGCAGCCGGGGCAGGTCGTCGGCGAGGGGCCGGGGCAGCAGTTCGGCCTTGCCGCTCCTGGTCTTCAGCGGCTGCGGGAGGCGGGAGGTGAGGGGCCCGAGGTCGATGCCGTGCGGGTGGGCGAGCAGCTGCTCCAGGGTGAGGCCGTCGGGCCGGACGCCGAAGCCGTCGCCGTAGGGGCCGAGGCGCAGCATCAGGTCGAGCCGGCGCTCGGGGCCGGTGTCCCCGGTGAGCAGCCCGGCGAGTTCCTGCGGGTCCCGGCCGTGCACGGGCGAGTGGGTCTCGCGGACCGCCTTCCCCAGGGTCTGGCCGATGACCATGTCGTCCACGGCGGACGGTTCGGCGCCGTGCATGCCGCCGGCCGCGAGGATCAGCCGGGCGTGGATCTCGGTCTCGGCCATCCGGCCGGGCTCCAGCGGGACGGCGGGGCGGGAGTAGCGGACCTGGTTGCGTACGGCGAGGGTGTTGAAGGCGAAGTCGTGGTGCGGGCTCTGCGAGGGCGGCGGCGGGGGCAGCACGACGTCGGCGTGGCGGGCGGTCTCGTTGAGGTAGGGGTCGACGCTGACCATGAAGTCGAGGGAGTCCAGGGCCTTGTCGAGGCGGTCGCCGTCCGGGGCGGAGAGGACGGGGTTGGTGGCGATGGCGATCAGCGCCCGGATCGGCTCGCCCTCGGGCGTCGCGGTGTCGATCTCCTCGGCGAGCGCGGAGAGCGGCAACTCGCCCTTCGCCTCGGGGTGCCGGCTGACCCGGGAGTGCCAGCGGCCGAGCGCGAAGCCGCGCCCGGGCCCGGCGGGGCGCGGGGTCCGGTCGGTGGCGGCCAGCGGGAAGAGCGCGCCGCCGGGCCGGTCGAGGTTGCCGGTGAGGATGTTGAGGACGTCGACGAGCCAGCTGGCGAGGGTGCCGTGCGGGACGGTGCAGCTGCCGATCCGGGCGTAGACGGCGGCGGTGGGGGCGGCGGCGAGTTCGCGGGCGAGGACGCGGATGGTGCCGGCGTCGACGTCCGTGGCGTCGGCGACCGCGTCCGGGGTGAAGTCGCCCAGTTCGGCGCGGAGTTCGTCGAGCCCGTCGATGTGCGGGGCGAGGTGGCCGAGGTCCACCAGGTCCTCCTCGAAGAGGACTTGGGCCATCGCGGCGAGCAACAGGGCGTCGGCGCCGGGCCGGATGGCGATGTGCCGGTCGGCGAGCTTGGCGGTGCGGGTGCGGCGCGGGTCGATGACGGTGAGGGTGCCGCCGCGGGCCTTGAGCGCCTTGAGCTTGCCGGGGAAGTCGGGGGCGGTGCACAGACTGCCGTTGGACTCCAGGGGGTTGGCGCCGATGAGGAGCAGGTGGTCGGTGTGGTCGAGGTCGGGCACCGGTATCGCGTTGGCGTCGCCGAAGAGCAGTCCGCTGGAGACGTGCTTGGGCATCTGGTCGACGGTGGACGCGGTGAAGACGCTGCGGGTGCCGAGGGCGCCGACCAGGACCTGCGGGTAGAGGCCGCCGGCCACGGTGTGGACGTTGGGGTTGCCGAGGACGACCCCGACGGAGTCCGGGCCGTACCGCTCGACGACGCCCCGCACCCCGGCGGCGACCGCGTCGAAGGCCTCCGCCCAGGTGGCCTCGCGCAGTTCGCCGTCCCTGCGGACGAGGGGGGTGCGCAGCCGGTCGGGGTCGGCGTCGACGGCGCCGAAGGAGGCGCCCTTCGGGCAGATGAACCCCTTGCTGAACACGTCGTCGCGGTCGCCGCGGGCGCCGGTGACGCGGGTGCCCTCGATGCTGAGGGTCAGGCCGCAGGTGGCCTCGCACAGGGGGCAGATGCGCAGGGCGGTGCGGGGCATGGGGGCCTCCCGGAAGTCACGGAACTCGGCCCGAGCATACCGATCGGTATGTCGAGTGGGGAGCCCCTGGCGGGGGTGAGGTCGCAAACCTGCGCGCACGCGCATCACCCGGGCCGGCGCCGGGGCGCGGGCGCTTGGCGGGGCACCGCAGGTGGGCGCCTCAGGGGGCGCCTCAGTCGAAGAGGATGATTCCGTTGCGGGTGCCGACTATCAGTTCGCCGCGGGGGCCGGCGGCGAGGGCGGTGCACGGGGAGGGAAGGTCCACTTCGCGGCGGACGGTGCCGGTGCGGGTGTCCAGGACGACCAGCGCGTCCCTGCTCGCCACGGCATAGGACGTGCCGCCCGGCAGGAGGGCGGCGTGGTCGACGTCCACGCGTGTGACGTGCTCGTGGGCCACGGGCGGCGGTGACGGCGGACGGCGGTAGAGGCGGCGTCCGCCGGTGGCGGGACGGTGCCGGGGCGGGCGCTCGTCGGGACCGGTGAAGCGGGGCAGCAGGGACTCCCACGGGATGATGCGGGTGTAGTGCCCGCCGGTCACCAGGAGTTCGTCGCCGCCCGGCCCCGTCAGGGTGAACGCCTCGGTCATGTCCAGCCCGTGCAGGACCGCCCAGCGGCGGGTCGACGTGTCCAGCACCCGTACGCCCACCCCGTCGACGTGGACCAGGACCAGCAGCCGGCCCGCGCACTGCACCGCGCGCACCGTGCCGGCCTCGGTGTCCTCCGCCTCGGCCGAGCACGGCTGGTCGTACCGGGGTCCGTGGGCGATGTCGTGGACGGCGACATGGAGGTCAGCGACGGTGCCGTAGGCCAGCGGATTGGGCCGCGCGTCCCAGACCGCCAGCGAGAGCAGCGCCTGGGCGTCCGGTCCGTCCGGGAGCACGGCCAGCCGTACCCGCTCCCGGCGCTGGTGCGGCACGGGGGTGACCAGGGGCCGTCCCGCGGAGGCGACGGCTCCGCGGGTGCCGAAGTCCCAGTATTCCAGCAGGCCGTCGGCGCCCCGGGAGAACAGCAGCGGGCGGACCGCCCGGCCGGGCGACCGCCAGGCGACGGTGGCGAGTTGCTGCACCCCGCCGCCGCTGACCGGGCGCAGCCGCCGCAGCAGCGCCCCGGTCTCGCCGTCCCGTACCTGGAGCGACCCGTCGGCGCTGCCCGCGACGACCGCCAGGCGCCCGTCGAGGGTCACCGCCGACACCGCGGACACGGGCCTTACCGCGTCCAGCAGTTCCACCGCGCGCCGGCCCTCGGGAGTCTCCCGCACCTGCCAGACCTGTCCCTGCTCGTCCCCGCACAGCAGTCCGTCGCGGGTGGCGTGCAGCGAGCCGACGGGCTGCGGCATCCGCCGCTCCCAGCCGTCGTCCAGGCAGACCAGCCGGGAGTCGGTGCCGCAGCCGAAGAGCCGGCCGCCGGCATGGGCCAGGGCGAGGACGGTGCCCCGGTGTGCGGCACGGGCCGGTCCCAGCGGCAGGTACCCCGGCAGCGACCACTCCCGGACGGATCCGTCGAACGCGCCGGCCGCCAGCCGCCCCGAGCCGTCGGGGGCGAGGGCGAGCGCCGTGAGCCACACCGGCTCGTCCGGGGCCGGGCCGAGCGAGTACATCCGGCCCGCGCCCACGTCCCAGCAGGCCATCCGGCCGGACCCGGTACCGGCGACCACCACGTCCCGGCCCCGGACGCGGCCCGCCGTGACGGCGGTGACGATCTCGGGAAGGACGAACTCCTGCTCGGCCACGGGGAGTCCGTCCCGCAGCACGAGTACCGCGACCCGGCCGCCGTGCTCTCCGGTGACCACGTAGGACCGGCCGTCCGCCGTGTGCCCCACGGCGGCGCAGCCGATCAGCGGGACCTCCCAGAGACCCGGGTCGAGGACCCGGCGGCGCCACAGCTCGTGCGGCCGGTCCAGGTCCCAGCAGCGGATCCGGGCGTCCACGCCGACCGTGAGCAGCGCGGGCGCGCCGCCCGGTCCGCGGATCTCACCGGCGGCCAGCAACGCGCCCTCGTGCGCGGTGATCTGCACCGAGTCGGCGGCGTGGACGGAGGGCCAGAAGCGGACGACCCCGTCGGAACCGCCCGCGCAGACCGTGCCGCCGGCCGCGCAGACGGCCGCGGCGGCGTGTCTTCGGACCTGGCCGCCCACGCGCTCCCCGGACACCAGGTCGTAGAGCTGGAGACCGCTGTTGTTCCCCTGCACGGAGACACAGGCGGTGGGTCCGAGGTCGAAGGCGGCCACCCGGCTCGCGGTACCGGGGTCGACCCGCAGCGGCAGGCCGATCGGACGGCCGCTGTCCAGGTCGATCCGGTGCAGCTGGCCGTCGGCCGTGACCACGGCGACGATCCGCTGCCGGCCGACCCGGTGGACCGCGAAGGACGCGACGGCGAAGGCGCTCCGCAGCAGGGTCCGCAGCGGCCCGCGGGTGGCGACGGCGGACAGCCGGACCGTGTGGTCGTCGCCCGCGGTGACGAAGAGGCTGCCCTGCGGGTGGCCGGCCACCCACTCGATCCGGGTGACCGGTCCCTCGTGCCCGGTGGTCACCTCGACGCCCGCTGTGCGGCTTTCGGTGTCGAACGGCACCACCCGGCCGTCCTCGTACCCCAGCAGCAGCGTCAGGTCCGGCAGGCCCTCGGGCGCCGCGCACGCGGTGATCCGGGTGCCCGGTCCCTCGGGGGTGAGCGCGAGGAGGAACTCGGCCGACTGCTCCTCCGCGCGCTCCTCCCAGTCGCTGATCTGGAAGTCCCACAGGGCCCGGCGTTGCACCCGGGTCAGCGGAGGGTGGGCGCGGGTGGCGCCGAGCCGGTAGACGAGGAGCCCGCCGTCGAGGCGCAGCGCCACCGTGCCGGCCCGGCCGTCGGCCCCCGCGAGTACGGCCACCTCCGACGGCGGCTCCGGAAGGCGCCGCTCGGGTTCGGTGTCCGTCGGGGCGGGCGGCAGCAGCCAGGTCTGCCGCCCGTAGTCCCCCCACAGGTGGAGCAGGCGCGCGTAGTTCTTCGTGACGATCTTCTTGTTCTCGATCGCCAGGCGCCTGGTCCAGGTCAGGCCGGCCGCGGCGCCCGCCACCTGGGGTGTCGCCGTGATCGTCCACGCGTACGGGTCACCCCGTTGCGGGTGCACCTGCTGCCAGGTGCCGCTGTCCAGGTCGCACCACATCGCCCCGTCCCAGGGCGACAGGTCCAGGAACCGGGCGCCGTACTGCTCGGGCACCACCACTCCGTTCCCGACCCCGAACATCATCGCCGCGTACCGCCGGTTGCCCTCGTGCGGGTTCCATGCCGCCCAGCGTGCGCGCCACGGCAGCTCGCCCTCCCCGGTGTCGCAGGAGTCCGCCAGGGGCTGCGCCTTGCGGCACACCGCCGCCAGCCGCAGTCGGGCCCGGATCCGCGGGTCCGCGCCGGCGCCCGCCCGGTCCCGCAGCTGCTCCTCCAGGTCGCGTATCGCCTGCCCGGCGCGGCGGCCCTCGGGGGTGCGGAGGCCGGGCAGGGCGGCGAGCAGCGGGCCCGGTTCGGCGCCCAGGACGAAGGCCGCGTCCTGGACCAGGGGATCGAGGACCCCGCCCGCGCCGGCGTGCAGGGCCAGGTACCGCCGGACATAGGGGTGTTCGATGTCCCGCAGCACCCTCGTCACCGTGCGCTGGATCGCCGCCGCGTCCCGGCCCTCGCGCAGGTACTCGATGAGCGCGCGGTGGTAGACCCGGTAGACCGACCCGCCGCTCTCGACGCTTTCCACCACGTAGGACCCGGCCGCCTGCCGCAGCCAGACGATGTGCTCGTCGCGGTACTGCGTGCCGGTGAGCGCCGAGGCCAGCCGGGGCCAGATGCCGGCCCAGGGCAGGCCGGCGCCCTGGGTGTAGGCGAGCGGAAGGAGGAGGTCGCGGGCCCGGGCGGCCAGCGGGCCGAGGCGTTGGACCAGGTCGCGTTCCATCGCCTCGCCCGGCAGCCGCGGGAGCCCGTCGCGCCATCGCCGGTCGTACGGGTCCGGCGGCCGGGGTTCGCGGGCGATGGTGCGGGCGGTGATCCGGGCGACCAGGAAGGACCGGCCGGCGGCCTCCGCGACCGCCTCCGCGATCTCGTCCACCAGCCGGGGTACGGCGGTCCTGAGGACCGAGCCGTCGGCGCACAGCAGCTTGCGGGTGTAGGCGCGCACCGCGTCCGGGTCGCCGTACCGTTCGGAGTCGAGGTCGATGCGCGGGCTGGCGGCGGTCAGGCGGGCGGCGACGTGGGGGCGGGCGCCGATCAGCAGGCGCAGCTGGAGACGGCGTTCGGGGTCGCTGAGCGGGAGGAACAGTTCGTCCAGGGCGTCGTGCGGGGTTAGCGCCTCGTCCAGCGAGTCGACGAGGACGACGAGCGGGCGGGTCCTGGTCTGGAGGTGCGCGGTGAGCGCCCCGAGGGAGTCGGCGGCGCAGCCCGCGGCCGCCGACAGGGCGTCGAGGAGCTGGCGGGTGGAGAGATGGCTCGCGTTGATGCGGACGTCCACGTCGCCGGGGCGGGGCAGCAGCGCGGGCAGCCCGGTGCGGGGCACCGACTCGCTGCGGTGGTCGTCGGTGAGGACGGCCACCATGCCGAGCAGTGAGGACTTGCCGGACCCGGGGTCCCCGGTGACCACGCAGAGGCGTTCCCCGGCCCGGCGCGGGTCGAGCCAGGTGGTGATGTCGCCCAGCGCCGCGTGGCGGCCGGTGAAGTCCCAGACGTCCTCGGTGGGCACGTCGGTGCCGCGGGCGCGGGGCACGAAGAACTCCCGCATGTCCTGGTCGCGGGCGCCGCGTTCGCGGGCGCCGAGATCGACGATGCGGTCGATCTCCTCCAGCCTGAGCCCGGCGGAGTCGGGCACGTACCGGGGGTTGGGGAGGAAGGCCGGGATGTCCCCGGTGGCGTGGGTGAGGGACCAGACGGGCCGCTGGGCGGCGGGGATCTCGGGGTCGCTGCGGATGGCCGCCATGACGTGTTCGAGGCTGATGTGGGCGGGCGCGTTCCCGGCGGTGGCCGTGCGCCGCACGGCCCGGTCGAAGGCGGCCGACAGAGCGCCGGTGTACGCCTCCTCCTTCCGGCGGGACGACGAGACGAGGACCAGGCCGGTGGTGCCGTGCTCGGTGACCGGCTCCCGGAAGCGGCGGGCCTCCAGCGCGCCGCGCAGTGCCCGGTCGGCCCCCTCCTCGGAGTAGCAGGCGTCGATCAGCACCAGGAGCCGCTCGACGGGGGTGTCCTCCCAGAGCTGGGCGACCAGGTCCTCGGTGGGCAGGGCGGTGCCGCGCAGATCGCGGGCGTCGCTGTCGTTCAGCAGCAGGTAGTGGCGTCCGCTGTGCTCGGCGGTGACCCCGTGCGTGGCGAGATAGAGGACGACGTAGTCCTCGGGACTGCGGTCCGGGGCCGTGGCGAACGCCCGCAGCGCGTCCTGGAGCTGGCGGCGGGTCGGGTCGAGGGCGAGGTCCGTGCCCCGGCGGTAGCCGAGCGGCCCGAGGAAGAGTTCCTCGATCCGGCGTACGTCGTCGGCGAGTTCCGCGCGCTCCGCCTCGGGATGCGCGGCCACGGAGGTGACGGCGGCGGCGATGAGGAAGCGGCGCGGGGTGCCCGGCAGCGGGCCGTCCGCCGCCTCAGCGGGGCGCCGTGCCGCGCCCATGGTCCACCGACCGGCGTCTGCCGCTCATACCCCGGCCTCCCCCGTCTCCCGGCACCCCTCCTCCACCGCGCGTCCCGCCTCCGCCGTGTTGAGATACCGCGTCGCGTCATGAGCCCGTGCCCCGTTGTGGACCACCTGACACCTGACCCGCTCGCCGAACAGCGGCCGGAGGTCCTTCACCAGGGCGACGACGTCCCCCGCGTCCGCGAGGTTGGTCCAGTGCCGTACGGAGCCCGGCCAGTCACCGGGCGATCCGGTGGGGCCGGTGCGCAGCCGGTCGAAGACCAGGTTGCGCACCCCGAGCGGCGAGCCCAGCGTCAGCAGGGTGCGCACCGGCCAGTCCGGGCGGGCGCACAGCGCCTCGTAGGCGACGACGCTGCCGAGCGAGTGGCCCACCACGACCCGGGTCCGCTCGGTCACCGCGTCGGCGACCCGCTGCTGGACGGCGTCCCGCAGGGCGGGGTCGCACAGGTACCCGCGGACCTGCCTGAGGTCGAGTACGAGACCGCGCAGGGCGACGCCGGCGAAGAAGCGGGAGCGGCTGAGGGCGTTGAGGGCCCGCTGCACCGCCTGGGGGGTGCGGGCCAGGGTACGGGCGTCGGGCGGCAGTACCGTGCCGTCCGTCCGGGCCGCCTCCGCCCACCATGCCAGCAGGAGTTCGGCCTCGAAGCCGTCCGCGACGTCGGAGGCGTCCAGGGGCGGGTCGCCGAGTGCGAGGGTGCGGCCGGGCGGGCGGAACAGATCGCCGTAGAAGACGCAGCGCACGTCGTCCGCCGCGAGGTCGGTCACGGCTCCGGCGCGGGTCAGGCCGTCGCTGAGGGCGGGGTGCCAGGCCCCGCGCAACTCCCGCTCCCCCGTGTGCTGCCGGCCGATTCCGTGGATGCAGACCACCCGAGCCATACGGTCCCCCCGTGCGCGCGCCCAGCGTGCTCTCAGACTAGCAACGGGAGCCCCTGCGGAGCCCGTTCAGTCCAGCACCCGCCCCAGATAGGCCCGCAGCAGCTCCCGCATCTCCCTGATGATCTCCGCGTCGCCCTCCGGGTCCACCCGGAAGGAGAGGTGGACCAGCGTGTCGGCGGTTTCCACGGCCACCAGGAAGGTGCGGCGCAGGGCCTCGTCGGGGGTGCGGCCGAGGTAGCCGGAGAGGAGGTCGGTCAGGCGGTCGGCGACTCTGCGGTTGGGTTCGGAGTGGCGGGCGCCGACCGGGATCTGGTTGCCGAAGTCGACGAGGGAGAAGCCGGGGGCGGTGCGTTTCATGGCCAGGTACTCGTCGAGCACCGCGTCCATCGCGGTCCGCCAGTCGCCCTTCGGCGCGTCCTTCAGCCGCTGGGTGACGCGCTCGGAGTAGCGCTCCAGGTTGCGCTGGGCGAGGGCGTCGGCCATCTGCCGCTTGTTGCCGAAGAAGCGGTAGACGGAGCCGATGGGCACCCCGGCGCGCACCGCGACGGCCCGGGTGCTCAGTTCGTCGTAGCCGACCTCGTCGAGGAGGTCGGCACAGGCGTCGAGGATCCGGGTCAGCCGTTCGGCGCTGCGGCGCTGTACGGGCGCTTTGCGAAGCGGTGTCGCTGGGGGCACGGGCTTCATGATGCCTTTCCGCCGGGATCAGGTGAACCTCGCCCCCCAGTACGCGGGCGGATGGCCCATGCACTCATCCGGCGTCCGGGCTGGTCGCACGGGTGCCGGTGCCGGTGGTACCGGTGGCCGAGGGGGTGGCGGACCCGGCCCCCGGCGGAGCCGGCGTCGCCGTCTCCGCGCCGGACGCCGTGACGTCCGCGGTGCTCTCCACCGGCTTGCCGTGCACGGCCCAGACCGTGCCGTCGTCCGCGTAGAGCCGGGCGGTGACGTGGTGGGTGCCGTGCGGGACGAGGCCGGCGGGCAGGTGGTACGCGGGGGTGCGCAGCCGCGTCACCAGGTTGCCGTCCACGAAGAGGTAGGCGAGCCCGCGGCCGGCGACCGCCCTCGCCGCGGCGCCCGCCCGGGAGAACCGGAAGCGGTGCACGTCGAGCCGTACGTCCCAGCCGCCGGACGCGTCCGGGGTGACCACCGTGCCCACCTCGGGCGCCTGCTTCCGGTCCACCTCGCGGTAGTGGCGTCCGCTCTCGTCCGTGTCGTCCAGGATCTTGCCCACCGGTGCGGGCGACTCCGCCCCTCGCTGTCCGTGGGGCTCTCCGGTCCCGCACCCCGCCGCGGCGACCAGCAGCAGCACACAGACCGCGAGCGCACCCGGCAGTCCACGCGTCCACGACATGCCCGGGAGCGTAGAACAGCACGCCGCGGACCGGATCCCCCTGAAGTCGGGTTCTCGCCATCCCCCGCCGGGATGGCCCCCGCCCTCTTGCACCAGCCTCCACGCAATCCTACGGTGATGCATAGGAATCGACGGCAGGCAGGTTCAGGGAGCGATCATGAGCGATGGGGGCACCTCCCGCGCGAGCGCGTTCGGGCGGGACCGCGGGGAGGCACGGAAGAGCGCCGAGGGGCTGGCGTACCTCTCCGGGTTCGGCAACGAGCACTCCTCGGAGGCGGTGCCGGGCGCCCTGCCCGAGGGCCGCAACTCCCCGCAGCGCGCCCCTCTCGGCCTGTACGCGGAGCAGCTCAGCGGCACGGCCTTCACCGAGCCGCGGGCCCACAACCGCCGCTCCTGGCTGTACCGGATCCGCCCCTCGGCCGCCCATCCGGCGTTCACCCGGGCCGCCGGCAACGGCGGGCTGCGCACCGCTCCCTTCACGGACACCGCCCCGGACCCGAACCGGCTGCGCTGGAACCCCCTGCCGGAGCCCGCGCCGGGCACGGACTTCCTGGCCGGCCTGTGGACCCTGGGCGGCAACGGCGACGCGGCCCAGCGCACCGGCATGGCCGTGCACCTCTACCACGCCGACGCCTCCATGGACCGGGTCTTCTCCGACGCGGACGGCGAGCTGCTGATCGTCCCGGAGCGCGGCGGTCTGCTGCTGCACACGGAGTTCGGCCTGCTGCATGTGGAGCCGGGACATGTGGCGCTGATCCCCCGTGGGGTCCGCTTCTGTGTGGAGCTGCTGGATGCCACGGCCCGGGGTTATGTGTGCGAGAACTACGGTTCGCCGTTCCGCCTCCCCGACCTCGGCCCGATCGGCGCCAACGGCCTCGCCAACGCCCGGGATTTCCTGGCCCCCGTCGCCGCCTACGAGGACGTCGAGGGCCCGGTGCAGGTGGTCAACAAGTTCTGCGGGAACCTGTGGACGGCCACCTATGACCACTCCCCGCTGGACGTGGTCGCCTGGCACGGCACACATGTGCCGTACGCCTACGATCTGCGCCGTTTCAATGTGATCGGCTCCGTCTCGTACGACCACCCGGACCCGTCGATCTTCACGGTGCTGACGTCCCCGTCCGACACCCCGGGCCTGGCCGGTGTCGACTTCGTGGTCTTCGCGCCGCGCTGGCTGGTGGGCGAGAACACCTTCCGGCCGCCGTACTTCCACCGGAACGTGATGACCGAGTACATGGGGCTGGTGGAGGGTGCCTACGACGCGAAGACGGCCGGGAAGGGGGGCTTCGTACCGGGCGGCGGGTCGCTGCACAACATGATGTCGGCGCACGGTCCGGACCGGGAGACGTTCGACCGGGCGAGCGCGGCCGAACTGCAGCCCCAGAAGGTGGACGACGGCCTGGCATTCATGTTCGAGACGCGCTGGCCGGTGACGCTCACCCCGCAGGCGGCGGACGCCGATCACCTCCAGCAGCGCTACGACGACGTGTGGCGGGGCCTGGAACGGCACTTCCGCCCCTTGCACTGAAGATCTCGCACCGGTACGGATGGCCCGTGACCTCCTTCGCCCCGGACTCGATCGTCCTGAACCGCAAGCTGCCGCTCTGGTACCAGGTGTCGCAGTCGCTGCGCGCCTCGATACTCGGCCGCTCGCCCCGGGACCCGCTCCGGCTGCCCACCGAGGAACAGCTCGCGGAGCACTACGGCGTGAGCGTGCTGACCATGCGGCAGGCCCTGAAGGAGCTGGAGGACGAGGGCCTGATCAGCCGGCACCGCCGCCGGGGCACCTTCATCGAGCCGGACGCCCGGCGGGGCACCCCGGTACGGCTGCTCGGCTCGGTGGACGCGATCGTGGCCCAGCAGTCGGGGATGCGGGCGGAGCTGCTGGACCACGGCACGGTGCCCGTCACCGGCGAACTCGGCGAGTACTTCCCGGACCTCACCGAGGTGGCGGCCTATCACCGGCTCCGCAGCGACGAGCAGACCGGCGAGCCCACCAACCACGCCCGCAACCACGTCCGCCCCGAACTGGCCGAGCGCATCGACCCGGAGGACCTGGCCCGGCAGCCGATGACCAAGGTGCTCCAGGACGTCGTCGGCGCGGACATCAGCCGCATCACGGACACGGTGGCGGCCCGGCTGGCCGACCCGGAGACCGCCCGCCTGCTCCAGGTCCCGCTCCTGAGCCCGATCCTGCACTACACGGGTGTCACCTACGACACCGCCGGCCGGGTCCTGGACCTGGCGGTCATCCACTACCGCGGCGACCGTTTCTCCTTCACGGTCACGCTCGACGCCACCTGAAGTCGTCGTACGATGCCGGGCGTGACGCGCGACGACGCTCCGCTGCTTGCGGACCTCATGCCGTGGTCCGTCGCACCACTACGGCTCGGCCGGGGGTGGCCGACGGCTCCCGAACCGGCGACCCTGAAGACCCGCTGGGACGCCCTCCTCAAGGCCGAGGGCCCCGACCGGGAGACGTTGTTCGAGCCGACGCGCGCCCGCACGGTGCACTCCGCGGTCGCCCAGCTCCCCGGCCAGCCCAGCGGCACCGAACCGCTCGCCGACGCGTCCGGCCCCTGCCCGGCCCCGGTCCGCGTCCTGGCCGCCCCGTTCGACGAGCAGTGGCTGATCCCGGACCACCGCCTGATCGACACGGCCCGCCCCGAGTTGTGGCGGGTCGCGGACGACCACCAGGTGTTCGCCGTCGAGTCGCCGGAGGGCATGCCCCTGCTGACGACCTCCCTCCTCCCCACCCTGCGCGCGGGCCGCATCCGCCCGCTGTACCGCCGCCCGGGCGGTGCGGAGCCGAACCTGGCACCGGGACTGCCGGCGTACCTGGCCGACCGGCTGGGCCGGGACGTCACGCCGCCGGACGTCCTGGCCTGGGCCCTGACGGCGATCCGCCCGGACCGCACGGTCCCGCTCACCGCGGATCCCGACGTCTGGGCCCGGGGCGTGGATCTCGGCCACCGGGCCCTGTGGCTGCTGCGCCGGCACGGCGACCGCCCCAAACTCCCGGGCGGCCGCCGCCCGTACGTCCGGGCCCCGCTCCCCGCCCGCCCCCGCACGGTCCACTACGACCCGGACGGGGAGACCCTCCACCTCGACGAGGGCCGCATCTCCCCGGTACCGCCGGAGGCATGGGACTTCACGATGGGTGACGTGCGGGTCCTGGAAGCGTGGACGGCCGCCCGCACCCGGCAGGCGGAACCGGGCACTCTGGCGGCGATCACCCCACCGGCCTGGCCCCAGCCCCGGACCTCGGAACTGCTGGAGCTGATCACGATCCTGGCCCTGCTGGCGGACGTCCGCACGCAGCAGGCCACCCTGGAGATCAGGACACAGATCACGACGACCGACCTGACGACAGCGGGCGTACTCCCGCCTCCGGAGACGTCCCGCAGACCGGCGTCGGTCCTGGACCACCACGAGGAAGGCCCGGCAGGCCAGTTCACGTTGCTGTGACCGACCTGTTCGGGGGCGCGGGGAACTGCGCGACAAGCCCCCACCCACCCGCGGACAAGGACGGCGCTCATGGACCCTCTCCCCCTCGCAGGCATCACCGTCGTCGCCGTCGAACAGGCCGTCGCCGCCCCCTTCGCCACCCGGCAACTGGCCGATCTCGGCGCCCGGGTCATCAAAGTCGAACGCCCCGACGGCGGCGACTTCGCCCGCGGCTACGACACCGCCGCCCGCGGCCTCGCCTCGCACTTCGTGTGGTGCAACCGCGGCAAGGAGTCCATCGCGCTGGACCTGAAGGACCCCCGCGGCCTGGACGCCGTACGGCGGCTGATCGCGGACGCGGACGTCTTCGTGCAGAACCTGGCCCACGGTGCCGCGTCCCGGCTCGGCCTCGACGCGGCCACGCTGTGCGCCGCGCACCCCCGGCTGATCGCCGTGGACATCTCCGGGTACGGGGCGTCGGGGCCGTACGCCGGCAAACGCGCGTACGACATGCTCGTGCAGTGCGAGGCGGGTCTGGTGTCGGTCACCGGGACGCCGGAGCAGCCCGTGAAGGCCGGGATCCCGGCGGCGGACATCGCGGCGGCCATGTACGCCTTCTCGGGGGTCCTCGCGGCGCTGGTGCGGCGCGGGACGACCGGGCGGGGCGGGCCGGTGGAGGTGTCGATGCTGGAGGCGCTGGCCGAGTGGCTGGGGCATCCGCTGCATCACACCATGCACGGCGGGACGCCGCCGGAGCGCACCGGTCTGGCGCACGCGGTCATCGCGCCGTACGACGCCTATCCGGTCGCGGGCGGCGGGCGGGTGCTGCTGTCGGTGCAGAACGACCGGGAGTGGCGGCGGCTGGCCGAACAGGTGATCGGGCTGCCGGAGTTGGGAACGGATCCGGAGTTCGCGACGAACGCGGCGCGGGTGGCGAACCGGGCGCGGACCGACGACCTGGTCGGGACGGCGCTGAAGGCGCTCGACGCCGACGAGGCGCTGGCCCGGCTGGAGGCAGCGGGCATCGCGTGCGCGCGGCTGCGGGATCTGGCGGAGCTGGCCGGGCACCCGCAGCTGGCGGCCCGGGAGCGGTGGCGGGAAGTGGGGTCGCCGGTCGGGCCGCTGCGTGCGTTGCTGCCGCCCATCACGCTGCCGGGCGGGGACGAGGCGCGGATGGGGGATGTGCCCGCACTCGGGCAGCACACCGAGGCGCTGCTGCGTGCCGTGGGGATGACGGACGCCGAGATCGCAGCGCTGCGCCGGGACGGTGTGGCGGCCTGAGCGCGGGCCTTACGGTCGGACGGTCAGTGCTTGCTGCTGCCGAACAGCGAACGGCGCAGCCGCCGCAGTGGCGCGAAGAGGGAGACCCGGCTGACCCGTGCGACCCGGTCGCTGCGCTGCGCGGGTTCACGTGCGGTCAGCTCACGCATCAGCGACGTCGCCTCGACCGCCTGCTGCTGCGGTATGGCGGGACCCGCCAGCACCGACAGATGGCGGTCGAGGCGCGAACTGGTCGCGCCACTCCCGCAGGTGATCGCAGGAACCCTCGCCCTGCTGCGTGTTATCTGATCCATGTCACTCCCCACCCGTACGAGTCCACCCGGCCCGGGCAGGGTAACCCTATCGCCCCGATGGGGCACTCGTGTATCGCGGTCACAGGATTCACCTTCCCCGCAAGGGTGTTGACGACCCCTCTTGAACTACACTTTGACTACTCTCCGAATCCAACCGATTTCAGGGCGAGTTGGACAACCGGCTGGCTGGTGGGCTGAGCTGATCCGCCGGCGGGCTCGACGGTCACCGCGAGTGACGTCGCCGATTTGCCCAGACCCGTGGCGACCAGGGGCGTGTCGGCCTCGAAGAGCCCGAGGGAGCGTGGTTGCACACGGGGGCGCATGAGCCAGAGCTGGTGCACCCGGCCGTTCGACGGGGTGCCGTATCCGCTGAGCGTGACGACGGCCTGCCCCTCCGATACGGAGGCCACCGCTCCGATACTTCGGCCCTGGGCGTCCTTGTAGGTGGTCGCGCGGGCGTCGGCCGCGGCCAGAACGTGGGCGATCTCACGCGACTGGGCCCGCTCGGCGTCGAGCTGGTTCTGCGTCCGGTCGGCCTGCACCGCGAACAGCGAGGCGACGACCAGCGCGGCGGCCGCGGTGGCGGTGGCGAACGGCACGAACAGCGGGCGCGGGCGCCGGCGCGGCGGCGGGGGCTGTGCACCCCAGACGTGCGGCGGCAGATTGGGCACGCGCTCCTGGCCGGGGGCCGGCTCCTGGGGGGTGGCGCGGACGGCTGCCAGCACCCGGTCGCGCATCGCGAGGGGCGGCGGGGCCGCCGCGGAGAAGGCGAGCCGTACCGTGTCCTCGGTCAGCTCCCGGACCTCTTCGGCGCACCGGTCGCAGTCCCGCAGGTGCTTCTCGAAGCGGCGGCGCTCGCCGGGCTCCAGGGCGTCCAGGGCATAGGGCGCGGCCAGCGAGTGCAGGTCCTCGCGGTGCAGCAGGCGGCCGACCAGGCTCACGCCACACCTCCCAGGCAGTCGCGCAGCCG
This sequence comes from Streptomyces sp. NPDC008092, assembly GCF_042957285.1. Lineage (NCBI taxonomy): Bacteria > Bacillati > Actinomycetota > Actinomycetes > Kitasatosporales > Streptomycetaceae > Streptomyces > Streptomyces sp. NPDC008092. The sequence continues at coordinate 89,726 of NZ_JBIBHY010000024.1, read as the reverse complement.
GGTGAGTCCGTCGCGCATCCGTGTCTTGACCGTGCCCAGCGGCAGCTTCAGCCGCTCGGCGACCTCACGGTACGTGTAGCCGTCGTAGTAGGCGAGGGTGACGGACTGGCGCTGCAGGGCCGTGAGGCGGTCCAGGCAGCGGCGTACCCATTCGCGTTCCAGGCCGGCTTCCACCGTTTCGGCGACCTGGTCGAAGGCGGGTTCGCCGGCCCGCAGCGCCTCGCGCTGTTCGCGTTCGCCGGCCGCGCGGGCACTGCGCACCCGGTCCACGGCGCGGCGGTGGGCGAGGGTGAGGATCCAGGAGAGGGCGCTGCCCCGGCCGGGGTCGAACTTGGCGGCGGAGCGCCAGAGTTCGAGAAGCACCTCCTGGGATACCTCCTCGGACTGGGCGGGGTCGCGGACCACGCGCCGTACGAGCCCGAACACCGGCCCGGACACCAGTCCGTAGAGGTCCTCGAACGCCTTCTGGTCGCCACCGGCGACGAGCACCAGCAGTTCGTCCGCCTCCATCCCGTCCCCCCTCCTGTGGCCGCACCCGGCCCGTCCTCCCACACCAGGCATTCGCAACTGACGCACCTCCGGCAGAAGTACGTATGCGGAAGGCAAAAACGCGGGTCGAGCAGGAAGAAAAGATTTTTTTCTTCCGACCAATCCAAACGGCCCTCCGGCTCCGTATACCCGTCCGTCAAGCAAGTTGGGACCGAGGGACGGACGGCATGACACCTCTTAACTCCAGGGGCGGCGCAGGGCGCAAGGGCCTTGTCACGCTCATCTGTGGGGCACTGGCCACCGGCGGGATCACAGCCGCCAGCGTCGCCGCGCTGGAACCGGGGGCGGCCTCCGCCTCCTCCCACCGGGAGGCCCCGCTCATCTCGGGCACCCCGCAGTACGACAACACGGACCTGTACGCGTTCGTCAGCCCGGACAAGCCCGACACCACGACGATCGTGTCGGACTACATCCCCTTCGAGGAGCCGGCCGGCGGCCCGAACTTCTACCAGTTCGCCGACGACGCCCAGTACGACATCCACGTCGACAACAACGGTGACGCGCTGGACGACCTGATCTTCCGCTACACCTTCAAGACCCAGATCAAGAACAAGAAGACGTTCCTCTACAACACGGGTGTGGTCGACAACCTGACCGACCCCGACCTGAACGTCACGCAGTCGTACAACCTCGACCTGATCAAGCTGAAGAACGGTCGGCAGCAGCACACGACGAGGATCGCCAGCGACGTCCCGGCGGCCCCGTCGGACGTCGGCAAGGCGTCGATGCCCGACTACGCGAAGCTGCGCTCCCAGGCCATCTACAAGACCGTGGGCGGCGGCGCGACCTTCGCCGGCCAGGCGGACGACCCGTTCTTCGCCGACCTGCGCGTCTTCGACCTGCTGTACGGCGGCAACCTCAGCGAGGTCGGCAACGACACCCTCAAGGGCTACAACGTCAACACGATCGCCCTCCAGGTGCCGAACTCCCTGATCCGGCAGTCGGCTTCGCGCCCGACCGTCGGCATCTACGCGACGACCCAGCGCAGGAACGCCCAGGGCTACTACTCGCAGGTCTCGCGCCTCGGCAACCCGCTGGTCAACGAGGTCGTCAACCCGCAGAAGGACAAGGACAAGTTCAACGCGTCCCAGCCCAAGGACGACGCGCAGTTCCTGAAGAACGTCACCAACCCGGAACTGCCGAAGCTGATCCAGGCGATCTACAACATCAAGGCGCCGTCCGAGCCCCGCAACGACCTCGTCAGCGTGTTCCTCACGGGCGTCAAGGGCCTCAACACGCTGCAGCCGCAGGCGAAGCCGTCGGAGATGCTCCGCCTGAACACGTCCATCAAGCCCACCGCCAAGCCCAAGCGGCTCGGTGTGCTGGACGGTGACAACCAGGGCTTCCCGAACGGGCGGCGGCTCACCGACGACGTGATCGACGAGGCGCTCCAGGTCATGGAGGGCGAACTGGTCGGTTCCAAGAACGACCTGGGCGACGCGGTCGACAAGAACGACAAGAGCTTCGAGAAGTACTTCCCGTACGTGGCGGAGCCGACGGCCGGTTCGCGCGGCAAGATCGCCAAGGCGGCGGCCGGCAGCAGCACGAAGAGCGCGCTGGGCGACGCCCTGACCGGTTCCGGTGACAACAACATGACGCTCATCGCGGGCTCGGCGGCCGCGGGTGCGGCGGGCGTGCTGCTGATCGGCACCGGGTTCGGCTGGTGGCGGCGCCGGATGCGGCGACCGTACTAATCGCCTTTCCTTTCGGGGCAGTCGGGCGGCTGCGGGTCGGCGGTGGCTGATCTCGCAGTTCCTCCCCCAGCCTTCGGCCGGGGGTGCCCCCAGCGCCCCTTACGGGGCGCTCGATGCACGCCCCTCATGTACTGGCGCGGCCCGCACCCACCCAATCCCCCACGGCGCGGGCCGCGCCGCCCCGCGCGAACTGTTACTAGGAGAGGGCATGGCCCCGGGTACGAACGACAAGCAGCCCGCCGAGACGAAGGACGACGAGCGCGTCACCGCCCTGCGCCGGTTCGCCGCCGCGGGGCGCAACTGGCGCCGGGCCCAGCTCGCGGGCTCCGCCGTGCTGATGGCCATCGCGCTGACCGGCGGGGCGATCGCCTTCGGGTCCACCGGTGACGGCGGTGCGGCACCGGTCGCCACGTCGAGCGCGGTGGACCCGGGGATGCTCGCGAGCGGGGACCTCGACACGACCATCGCCTCCCTCCAGGCCCATCTCCGCACCCAGCCGAAGGACTCCGACAGCTGGGCCACCCTCGGCCTCGCCTACGTCGAGCAGGCCCGCACCAAGGGCGACCCGTCCCGCTACCCGCAGGCCGAGAAGTCCCTCAAGCGCGCGCTCCAGATCACCCCGCACAACGACCAGGCCCTGGCCGGCGAGGCGGCGCTGGCCGCAGCCCGGCACGAGTTCGCACCGGCGCTCACCTACGCGGACCAGGCCCTGAAGCAGAACCCGTACAGCGCGAACGCCCTGTCCTCCCGGATCGACGCCCTGGTCGAACTCGGCCGCTACGACGAGGCGAGCAAGGCGGCCGACCTGGCCGACCAGCGCAAGCCGGGCGTACCGGTGTTCACCCGGTTCGCGTACGTCCGGGAGCTGCGCGGTGACGTGAAGGGCGCCCGGCGGGTGCTGGAGCAGGCCCTGTCGACGGCCACCTCGAAGGGCGACATCTCCTACGTGGCCGCCCAGCTCGGTCTGCTCGCCTGGAACCAGGGCGACTACAAGACCGCGCAGGACTACTACGCCCGCGCCCTGGCCTCCGACGACACCTACATTCCGGCGCTGGAGGGCCGGGCGCGCGTCCAGGCGGCGCTCGGCGACCGGGCCGACGCGATCAAGGGCATGGAACTGGTCGTCTCCCGCTATCCGCTCCCCCAGCAGCTCGTCGAACTGGGCGAGTTGTACGAGGACCGCGACGCCGAGGGCGACAAGGCGAAGGCCGAGGACCAGTACGCGCTCGTCGAGGCCTGGATCGCGCTCGCCCGCGCCAACGGCGTCAACGCCGACCTGGACACCGCCCTCGCCGCCGCCGACCACGGCAACAAGGCCGAATCGCTGAAGGCCGCCCGCGCCGAGTGGGCCCGCCGCCACACCGTGCACACGGCGGACGCGCTGGGCTGGGCCCTGTACGTCAACGGCGAGAAGAAGGAGGCGCTGCCGTACGCCCGGCAGGCCACCGCCACCGGCTACCACAACGCCTCCTTCACCTACCACCTCGGCATGATCGAGCTGGCCAACGGCGAGAAGTCGGCCGGCCGGGCCGCCCTCACCAAGGCCCTCAAGCTCAACCCCGGCTTCTCCCCGCTGGGCGCCCGTACCGCCCGCAAGGCGCTGGAGGACTCGAAGTGAACCTCCGCCGGACCGCCGCCGTCTTCGCCGTGGCCTGCGCCGCGACACTGCTGTCCGCCACGGGCGCGAGCGCGCACCCGCTCGGCAACTTCACCGTCAACAAGTACGACGGTCTCGTCGCCGCTCCCGGGCAGCTCCGCGTCGACCACGTCGAGGACCTCGCCGAGATCCCGGCGACCCAGGCCAAGCCGGACCTGAAGCGGCTGGGCACCGCCAAGTGGGCCGAGCAGCGCTGCACGACCGCGGCCGACGGCAGCAGGCTCACCGTCGACGGCCGTACGACCCCGCTGACCGTACGGACCAGCCACGCCGAACTCCGCCCCGGCCAGGCGGGCCTGAACACGCTCCGCGTGGAGTGCCGCTTCACCGCGCCCCTGCCCCGGGGCACCACGGCCACCCTCGCCTTCCACAGCGCGGGCGCCGACACCGGGCCCGGCTGGCGGGAGATCACGGCGCGCGGCGACCGGATGACGCTGACGAAGTCGGACGTACCGAAGACGTCCGTCTCCCACGAACTCACCAGCTATCCCAAGGACCTGCTCTCCTCCCCGGCCGACATCACCACCGCCGCCGTCCACGTGCGGCCCGGCGGCCCGGCCCTCGGCCAGGAACGGCAGGACACCCCGGGCGCGGAGATCCTCCCCCGGGGCATCGACCGCTGGACCCAGGCCCTGACCGACCTGGTCGCCCGCAACCACCTCACCGTCGGCTTCGCGGCGCTCGCGCTCCTCGTCTCGATCGTCCTCGGCGCGATGCACGCCCTCGCGCCGGGCCACGGCAAGACCCTGATGGCGGCGACGGCGGCGGCCCGCGGCGGCCGCGCCCGCCTGCGCGACGTCCTCCCGCTGGCCGCGTCGGTGACGGTCACCCACACCCTGGGCGTGGTCGCCCTGGGCATCCTGGTGACGGCCGGCTCGGCGGCCACCCCGTCGGTGATCGCCTGGCTGGGCATCGCGAGCGGCCTCATGGTCCTGGCGGCGGGCGCGAACCTGACCCGCAGGGCATGGCGGAACAGGGCCCACGAGCAGGCACACGGCCATGGTCACGAACACGCCCAGGGGCACGACCACGACCACGACCATCACCACGGGCACGATCACGACCATGAGCACGCGCACGCCCACGCGACGGCCGAGAAGCGAGAGCTGGCCCTGGTCGGAACACACGAGCACGCCCGTGCCCACGCCCACACACACGACCACGACCACGACCACACGCACGACCACACGCACGACCACGGGCACGACCACCCTCATGACCACGACCACGTTCATGGCCATGACCACGGCGCCCAGCCACACTCTCCAGCCCGTCCGGCGTTCGAGGACGAGGCCGTCCGGGCCGAAGCGGGGTCCGGGGGCGCGGCCCACGATCACGGCCACACCGGCGTGCCGCACAGTCATGGCGGGTTCACCCACACCCACCCCACGGCCCCCACCCTCCGCGGCACCATCCTCCTCGGCTTCGCCGGCGGCCTCGTCCCCAGCCCGTCCGCCGTGGTCGTGCTCGTCGGCGCCGCCGCCCTCGGCCAGGCCTGGTTCGGACTGCTTCTGGTGGTCGCCTACGGCGTCGGTCTCGCGCTGACGCTGACCGCCGCCGGGTTCGCCGTCGTCAAGCTGGGTACGGAAATGACTCGGGTGATGGACAAACGCCCTCGCTGGACCACCCACCCCATGGCGGCGCTGGTCCGCAGGACCATTCCGCTCGTCTCGGCACTCGTGGTCGTGGCCCTGGGCGCCGGACTGGTGCTCAAGGGGGCTGCATCCGCACTTCTCTGAGTTACGTTTGTGATGAATTCGCGCGAGCTGCCGTGGGGGGCACCCGTGACCGAACAGCCGGGCCGTGAGCGAGTGATCGCGGGCCGCTACCGACTGCTGTCGCCGCTGGGCGAGGGCGGCATGGGCACCGTGTGGCGGGCCCGCGACGAGGTGCTGGGCCGCGACGTGGCCGTCAAGGAGGTGCGGGCGCCCGCCGGGCTGCCCGGCTCCGACGTCGAGCGGATGTACGCCCGGCTGGAGCGCGAGGCCTGGGCCGCGGCCCGGGTGGCGAACCGCAACGTGGTGACGGTGTACGACGTGGCGATGGAGGGCGGACGGCCCTGGATCGTCATGGAGTTGATCCCGGGCGTGTCCCTGGCCGACGTACTGGAGGCGGAGGGGCCGATGTCGCCGCAGCGGGCGGCGGGCGTCGGTGCCGAGGTGCTGTCCGCGCTGCGGGCCGCGCATGCCGCCGGGGTGCTGCACCGGGACGTCAAGCCGGGCAACGTGCTGCTGTCGAACGACGGCCGGGTGGTGCTCACCGACTTCGGGATCGCCACCGTCGAGGGCAGTTCGGCGCTGACCATGACCGGCGAGGTGATCGGCTCACCGGAGTTCCTCGCCCCGGAGCGGGCGCTGGGGCGGGCGTTCGGCCCCGAGTCCGACCTGTGGTCGCTCGGCGTGCTGCTGTACGCGGCGGTCGAGGGCGCCTCGCCGTTCCGGCAGGACACCCCGCTGAGCACCCTGCGGGCCGTGGTGGACGAGGAGTTGCCGCCGCCGTACCGGGCCGGACCGCTCGGCCCCGTCATCGAGGGGCTGCTCCGCAAGGACCCGGCCGCGCGGATCCCCGCCGAACAGGCCGAGCGGGACCTGAGGCTGGTCGCGGCAGGGGGCACCCCGCATCCGGCCGCCACCGTGCCGGCCCCGGCACCGTACGAGGCCCCGACCCTGGTCTCCCGGCAGCCCGGGCCGTTCTCCCCCACGCCCCCGTCGCCCACCCCGATGTCCACCCCGGCGGACACCCGGCCGCCCGCCTCCGACCAGGACGGCAACCGCAGGGCGGGCACCGTGCTGCTCATCGGCCTGGCGCTGGTCGTCCTGGCGCTCGGCGGACTGACGTACGCCCTCCTCAACCGCGACAACGGCGACGGCGGCGGCAACAACGCCGGGGCGAGCCAGTCGGCCAGCAACCTCAGCTCCCCTGCGCCCAGCAGGAGCAGCACCCGGTCGGAGTCCCCGTCGCCCTCCGCGTCCGCGAGCAGCAGTGCGCCCGCGCAGAGTGTGAAGGTCAGTGTGACCGGGTCCCGGACGGACTATTCGGGGTCCTGTCCGCCGTCGACGGCGCAGGCGCCCACGTTCACGGCGACGTTCACGGTGGGGAGCGTGCCCGAGGACGTGCAGTACCGGTGGGTGCTGAAGAACGGGAAGCTCGACGACCAGGGCTGGAAGACGCTGTCCTTCCCGGACGGCGGCGGGAGGACCCGGCAGACGGGGGTGACCGTGACGACCTGGTCCGACAGCGGGACGCTGAGCGACGCGATCGCCGTCGAGGTGCGCAGCCCGGTGGAGACGACGTCCAACTCGGTGCCGTTCTCGGTCACCTGCACCAGGACGACGGAGACCCCGAGCGACGGGGCCTCCGCTTCGCCTTCGCCCTCTGGTTCGTACTAGAGCGCGGGCTCTGGAGCTCTGGACCTGGAACTCAGGACGCGTTGCTGGTCAGGACCGGCAGATAGCCGCCGGACTGGCCGGCCGCGGTGGGGTGGTACGACTCGGTGATGTTCAGCCAGTTGACGCTGTGCAGCCAGGAGCTGCTGGAGCAGATCTCGTGGCTGGAGAACGCGCTGCGCACGTCGCCGAAGGTGAACCCGTGGTCGGCGGCGCGCTTGGCGATCGCGGTGTCGATGTAGTCGGCCGCGTTGTTGATGGCGGTGCGCTTGGTCGAGGAGAGACCGAGGCACGTGGTGCCCAGCAGGTAGAAGCGGGGGTAGCCGATGACGACGACCTTGGCGTTGGGGGCCTTGGCGCTGATCGCGTCGTAGACGTTGTCGAGCTTGCCGGGGAGCGTGGAGTCGACGTACGCCTCGGCGGTGCTGATGCGGGACAGGCAGGTGCTGTCGGAGCTGAGCACACAGGTCGTCATGACGTCGGCGAAGCCCGCGTCGTTGCCGCCGATGGTGACGGAGACCAGGGCGGTCGAGGAGCTGAGCGTGCCGAGCTGGCCGGAGAGCACGTCGTCGGTGGTGGCGCCCGAACAGGCGAGGAACGAGAACGAGGACGGGCTGTGGGCGGCGTTCCACAGGTAGGGGTAGGCGTTGGTGCTGCGGTCGCAGCTGCCACTGGAACTGATGTAGCTGCCGGCGCCGACGCCGGACGCGTACGAGTCGCCGAGCGCCACGTAGCCCCCGGTCGCGGCCTGCGCTTCCGTCGCGGCCGCCCCGGTGAGGGCGAGGCCGGTGGCGAGGAGGAGTGAAGTCACGTATGCCGTAATTCGGGAACGTCTCATGGAACCTCCCTTTAGCAGGATCTCTGCCATAACTGTCGTAGCAACTACGCGTGTTGACGGGAAGTGTCCATGCCAAAACTGTTCAGGATCTCAACCAGCCCTAACCGGACCGATCCTGTGCGTTCCCGGCATGTTTGATTGCGTGACCATGACAACCCTGTGACAGGTCGTCAACTCCCTTGTTCTTTGCCTGGGGAAAACCGATTCTTTACTCGGTCCGTGAGCGGAACGCGACGTTCCCGGCCCGTGTGCGCGAAGCCGCGCGCACACCCCCACACACGCGCGCCGACCCGGGCGCGCGCTGCCAATGAGGAGGACTCCCTCGTAATGGCACATCTGCGTATCCAGAAGCTGCGGTTCGCCGCCGTCACCACCGTGGCCGCCGCCGCCCTCGTCGGCGGACTCGCCGCCCTCCCCGCCCAGGCCGCACCCGCCACCGGCAGGGTGCTGCACGCCGGCTCCCCCACGGCCGTCAAGGGCAGCTACATCGTCACCCTCAAGAACAGCGCCGGCTTCAAGGCCTCCTCGACCGCGGGCAAGAGCCTGGTGAAGGAGTACGGCGGCACGGTCAAGAGGACCTTCGGCACGGTGCTGAACGGCTACTCGGCGAAGCTCTCGGCGACCCAGGCCGCCAGACTCGCCGCCGACCCCGCGGTGGCCACGGTCGAGCAGGACCAGACGGTCCGCCTGACCGACACCACCCAGTCCAGCGCCCCCTGGGGCCTGGACCGCATCGACCAGGCGAGCCTTCCGCTGTCCGGCACCTACACCTACCCGGACACCGCGGGCAGCGGAGTGACCGTCTACGTGATCGACACCGGTGTGCGGATCACCCACACCCAGATCACCGGCCGCGCCTCCTACGGCTACGACGCGGTCGACGGCGACACCACCGCCTCCGACGGCAACGGCCACGGCACCCATGTGGCGACGACCATCGCGGGCTCCACGTACGGGGTCGCCAAGAAGGCGAACATCGTCGCGGTGCGGGTGCTGGACAACAGCGGCTCGGGTACGACCTCCGGGGTGATCGCGGGCATCAACTGGGTGACGTCGAACCACACCACCCCGGCGGTCGCCAACATGTCGCTCGGCGGCTCGGCCTCCACCTCGCTGGACACCGCGGTCGCCAACTCCATAGCCAGTGGGGTGACCTACGCGATCGCGGCCGGCAACAGCAGCGCCAACGCCTCCTCGTACTCCCCGGCCCGGGTCTCCACGGCCATCACCGTCGGCGCCACCACCAGCTCCGACGCCAAGGCCAGCTACTCCAACTACGGCTCGGTCCTGGACATCTTCGCGCCCGGCTCGTCGATCCTGGCGGGCTACAACACCAGCGACACCGCCACCGCCACCCTGTCGGGCACCTCGATGGCCACCCCGCACGTGGCCGGCGCCGCCGCCGTCTACCTCGCGGGCCACACCTCGGCCACCCCGGCCCAGGTCGCCACGGCTCTGGTCAACGGCGCCACGTCCAACGTGCTCACCAGCGTGGGCACCGGCTCGCCCAACAAGCTCCTGAAGCTCGTGTCGTAATCGATCACCGGTAGGCACCGAAATCGAGCGACTTGTTCCCCGGAGACATCAGGTGTCTCCGGGGAACGGTCATGTCCGGAGACCTGCTTGACGCCTCCAGTTCGGCTGCGCGACATTGAAGCCCGGCATCCGACGCCTTGGGGGGCAAAGTCGGCCATGCAGACCATACGTCTCAAGACATCATCAACAGCGGACGAACGGGCACGACCAGGACCGGGGAGGGACCTGGGGCCCCTGTTCGCGGGGGCCGCGACGGCCGTCGCCGGGACCGGTGCGCTGCTCGCGCTCACCGACTCGGGCTCGTCGCTGCGCGGGCCGTTCGCGCTGTTCTTCCTGCTCGCCGCGCCGGCCGCGGCGATCGGCGCGGCGCTGCGCGGACTCGATCCGCCGGCCCGCGTGCTCACCGCACTGGCGGGTGCCGTCGCCCTGGACATGCTGGTCGCCCAGGGCATGCTCGCCACGCACCACTGGTCCTGGCGCGGCGGCGTCGTCGCCGTGACCGCGATCAGCCTTCTCCTGCTTCTGCTGGTACTCCTGCGACCGGTGGAACGCATTCTCAAACGGATGTCCCGGCGAGCCGGGAAAATCCGTTCGAGTTGAAGAACAAGGTCGGCCAAAGTTTCGTAACGGCCAAACCAATAAAAACGTGAGGACCAGTTCCGGGACTTGCCATACTGGTTCAATCGTCAATACCGTCATACATCTCACCCGCATCGGATCGTCATCAAGCGGCTCTAGGGGAGGGCTCAAGGACCGCGATGTTCCGGGGCGGGGCGCGGTAGGGGGGTGCCGTGCTCGGTGACCGCAATGACCACTTTCGTTTCTCGTGTGACCACTGTCGTTTCCGAGTCGTGCCGCGCGACCGGCTGCCGTTTACCGGAAGACCGGGCAGCTTTACCAGCTCACCTGCGGATACGGAGATCCTTTCGCCGTGCCACGGGTGAGAAGAACCCCCCTTTCGAACCGGACACCAAAGCGGGCCGCCCAAGGGGCGGGCGGTCCACCGGACGAGAGGGACAAGACTCGTGAGTTCTGTTCTGCGTCAGCCGACTTCGGGCCAAGATCCGTTCATGGCCACCGAATACCGGCCGATCTCCTCCCACCTGGCGATCACACCGCCGGTGAGTGTGGTGATTCCCGCGATGAATGAGGCGGAGAATCTCCCGTACGTCTTCAAGACGCTTCCCGCCTGGATACACGAAGTGGTCCTGGTGGACGGTAATTCCACCGACAACACCGTGGAAGTGGCGCGGGAGTTGTGGCCCGACGTGAAAGTCGTCGAACAGAGTGGCAAGGGCAAGGGAGATGCCCTCATCACCGGGTTCGAGGCGTGCACCGGCGACATCATCGTCATGGTGGACGCGGACGGCTCGGCCGACGGCCACGAGATCGTGTCGTACGTCTCCGCCCTGGTCTCGGGCGCCGACTTCGCCAAGGGGTCGCGCTTCGCCAACGGCGGCGGCACGGACGACATGACCTTCATCCGCAAGCTCGGCAACTGGGCGCTGTGCACGGTCGTCAACCGCAAGTTCGGCGCCCGGTACACCGACCTCTGCTACGGATACAACGCGTTCTGGCGGCACTGCCTCGACAAGATCGACCTCGACTGCACCGGCTTCGAGATCGAGACCCTGATCAACATCCGGGTGGTCAAGGCGGGCCTGAAGGTGCAGGAGATCCCGAGCTACGAGTACCTCCGCATCCACGGCACCAGCAACCTGCGGGCCGTACGCGACGGGCTGCGGGTGCTCAGGGTGATCCTGAAGGAGCGCTCCAACCGGCGCGACCTGCGCCGGCAGGTGCGGCACTCCCCGATGCTCAGCACGGGCCGGGGAGAGTCGTCTTGAGCGATCCCGACATCTCCGTCGTGATCTGCGTGTACACCGAGGACCGCTGGGAGGACATCCTCGCGGCGGTCTCCTCGGTGCGCGCCCAGTCGTATCCGGCGCTGGAGACCCTGCTGGTCGTCGACCACAACCCGGTGCTCCTGGAACGGCTCACGAAGGAGTACAAAGAGGCCGCCCGGGTGCGGGTGCTCGCCAACGCGGGCCCCCGCGGCCTGTCCGCGGGCCGCAACACGGGCATCGCCGCCTCCTGCGGCGAGGTCATCGCCTTCCTCGACGACGACGCCGTCGCCGAGCGGGACTGGCTGCGCCGCTTCGCCGAGGGGTACGCCGACCCGAAGGTGATGGCGGTCGGCGGCCGGACCATGCCGGTCTGGGCCTCGGGCCGCCGCCCGGACTGGTTCCCGGAGGAGTTCGACTGGGTGGTCGGCTGCACCTACCGGGGACTGCCGGCGGGCCGCGTCCGGGTCCGGAACGTACTGGGCGGGAACGCCTCCTTCCGGCGTACGGCCTTCGACGCGGCGGGCGGCTTCGCCACCGGCATCGGACGCGACGGCGACAAGCGCCCGCTGGGCTGCGAGGAGACCGAGCTGTGCATCCGGCTCACCCGGGCCCGCCCGGACGCCGTGCTGCTCATCGACGACCGCGCGGTGATCCACCACCGGGTCCCCGAAGTCCGTGAGCACTTCGGGTACTTCCGCACCCGCGCCTACGCCGAGGGCCTCTCCAAGGCCCTGGTCGCCCGCAGCGTGGGCGCCGGCAAGGGCCTGGAGTCCGAACGCCGGTACACCACGCGTGTGCTGCCCGCGGGGGTCGCTCGTGGCCTGCGGGACGCGCTGCTGGCCCGGCCGGGCGGCGCGGGCCGGGCCGGCGCGATCGTCGCCGGGGTGCTGACGGCGGCGGGCGGCTACCTGGTCGGGAGCGTGCGGGCGCGGCGGGGCGGGGCGACCTTCACCGTCGCCGGGATCGAGGAGGGCTCCCATGGCTGAGGCCCCGGTCCCCATCCTCATGTACCACTCGGTCGCGACCTCGCCCAACGACGCCACCCGCGCGCTGTCGGTGGCGCCGGAGGCGTTCGCCGAGCAGATGGCGCTCGTCGGCGACCTGGGCCTCACCCCCGTCAGCACGGCGGACCTGTGCGCGGGCTGGCGCTCCGGCGGCCCGCTCCCCGACCGTCCCGTCCTGATCACCTTCGACGACGGCTACGAGGGCGTGCACCGGCACGCCCTGCCCGTGCTCGCCAAGCACGGCTTCCCGTCCACGCTGTTCGTCTCGACGGGCTGGATCAGGGGCGCGTACGACACCGGGGGCGGCCTGGACGCCATGCTCGACTGGGACCAGGTGCGCGAACTCGCGGGCGCCGGCTGCGAGATCGGCGGGCACAGCCACACCCACCCGCAGCTCGACCAGCTGGACGACGAGCGGCTGCGCACCGAACTGGTGCGCAGCCGGGAGATCATCACCGACGAACTGGGCGCCGGACCCGTCTCGTTCGCCTACCCGTACGGCTATTCGAGCCGCCGGGTCCGGCAGGCCGTGCGGAATGCCGGGTACGCCCAGGCGCTCGCCGTCGGCAACGGTCTCGCCCGCCGCCGTCAGGGTCCGTTCGCGCTGCAGCGCGTCACCGTGCGCCGCAGTACGGACGCCGCGGAGTTCGCCCGGCTGCTCGAAGGCCGTTCGATCGCCCGCAACTTCGCCAGGGACCGTGCCCTCACCAAGGGCTACGCCGTTCTCCGCAGAGCACGCCAGGTCCGCCGGAAGGCCATCCGCTCCCGTGTCTGACACGACCACCACAACAGAGGCCAACACAACCGACACAGCGGCGCCCGAGCAGTCGGGGCGCCGCCTTCGCCTGCCCGGCCGGGGCGGCTCGTCCGGCGGCAGCCCACTTTTCCGGAACGCCTACGCGCTGATGCTGAACACCGGCATCTCCGCCGTCCTGGGCCTCGGCTTCTGGCTGGCCGCGGCCCGCTACTACTCCGAGTCGGCCGTCGGCCAGGGCTCGGCCGCGATCGCCGCCATGAAGCTCCTGGCGGGGCTCACCGCGGTGACCCTGACCGGCGCCCTGGCCCGCTTCATCCCGGTCGCCGGACGCCGGACCGGCAAGCTCATCTTCCGTACCTACGCGGGCAGTTCGCTGGTCGTGGCGGTGGCCGCCGGGGTCTTCCTGATGACGCTGGGCGTGTGGGGGCCGTCGTACCGCTTCCTGCACGGGCCGCTGCCCGGGCTCGGGTTCGTCGTGGCGGTGATCGCCTGGAACCTGCTCACGCTCCAGGACGGGGTGCTGACCGGGCTGCGCAACGCGCCCTGGGTGCCGGTGGGCAACACCGTGTTCTCGGCGGTCAAGCTGGCGCTGCTCGTCGCCTTCGCGGCGGCGGTCCCGGTGGCCGGCGTCTTCGTCTCCTGGGTCGCCGCGATCGCCACCTCGTTCGTGCCGCTGGGCTGGCTGGTGTTCCGGCGGCTGGTGCCCCGGCACGTCAGGGCGACCGCGGACCACGCCAAGCCGCCCACGCTGAAGGAGATCGGCAGGTTCCTGGCCGGCGACTACACCGGCTCGCTGTTCTCCCTCGCCGTGGTCTACCTGGTCCCGGTCATCATCGCCTCGCAGGTCAGCTCCGAGGACAACGCGTACTTCTACATCACCACCACCATCGGCGGCACCACCAACCTGCTCGCCATCAACATGGGTGCCTCGCTGACCGTCGAGGGCTCGCACGACCCGGCCCGCCTCGCCGGCAACACCCGGGCCGCGCTGAGGCGGATGGCCCGCATCATGATCCCCATCTGCGCGCTGCTGTTCTTCGGGGCGCCCTGGATCCTCGGCGTGTTCGGCCCCGGCTACGCGGACGCGGCGACCCCGCTGCTGCGCTGGTTCGCGGTCGGCGCACTGCTCAGGGTCGTGATGGAGACCTACTTCGCGGTGCTGCGCGCACAGAGCCGCACCTCCGGACTGGCCTGGCTGCAGGGCCTGTTGTGCGTGCTGGTGCTCGGGCTGACGCTGCTCCTGCTGCCCCGGATGGGGCTGACCGGGGCGGGCGTGGCCGAGATCTCCAGCCTCGCGGTGATCGTGGCGATCGCGGCGCCCCGGCTGTGGCGGACGCTCCGGGCCGCCCCGGCGGAGATCCCCGCGGGCACGGCTCCGGACGGCGACCTCGCCGATCTCGGGGCACGGGAGGTCCCGGCCGCCGCACCGCGCAGGCGGGGCCCGGCCTGGGCGCTGGACACCGACACCCTCGCCCTCGGCATCCATGTGGACTTCGACCATGTGGAGCGGCGACCCGACGTCCGGCCGGGGCCGGGAACTCCGCCCACCGGTACGCCCGTTGTCCGGCCGGAGGACCGGCCGACGTGGGCGCTTCGGCCGCCGCGGAACCTGGGGTTGCCGGTGGAGGAGAGGGAGCCGCACGCGGAGGCCTCGCTGGGGCCTGCCGAGGTGTCGCTGCTGAAGGAGGCGGAGGTCGACGCGCCGTTCGGAAAGGCGGTCGTACCGGAGCCGGGGGCAGGGTCGCAGGAGGCGGCCGTACCGGCCGGGGCTCCGGAGGAGCCCGCGCCGGCGCGCTCGCTGCGGGAGCGGCTGACGCCGACCCGTTCGGGAGTCGTCCTCGGCTGTCTGCTGGTCGCCGCCCTGCTGCTCTACTGGGTGCCGGCGGCCCGGCTCGACGACGCCGACCTGGACCGGATGGGCGGGCTCGGGCTGATCTCGGTGCTGCCGCTGCCCACGCTGGTCGGGGCGGCGCTGCTGGTCGCGGTGTTCGCCGCGCTGCTGTGGCTGCGCCGGGAGCACAAGGCACTGCTCCTGGTCACGCTGCTGGCGACGGTCGTGTCGCTGCACGCCCTGCCCGCGGTGATCGAGACGGAGCCGCGCTTCCCGACCGCCTGGCAGCACCTCGGCTTCATCGACTACATCGACCGCACCGGCTCGGCGGTGCCGGACCTGGACGCCCGCTGGAGCTGGCCCGGCTTCTTCGCGGCGGCCGCGTTCATCGGCCGGGCGTGCGGGATCACGGACTTCACCGAGGTCATCCGCTGGTGGCCGACGTTCATCCAACTCGCCTACCTGGCACCGATGCTCCTGCTCGTACGCTCGCTGCGGGCGAGCTGGCGGGCGAAGTGGACCGGCATCTGGTTCTTCGTGCTGTGCGGCTGGGTCGGCCAGGACTACTTCTCACCCCAGGGCTTCACGTACCTGCTCTATCTGATGTTCGTGGCGATCCTGCTCGTCTGGTTCCGCGCCCCGCACGTCGTCTGGGCGAGGTTCCGGCCGGGCGAGGCGGAGGTCGAGCCGGCGAACCGCCGTCAGCAGGCCGTGCTGCTCATGGTGCTGATCGGCCTGTACGCGGCGACGGTCCCGGCGCACCAGCTCACCCCGTTCGTGATGCTGGGCGTGCTGGCGGTCCTGGTGCTGGTCGGCAGGTCCGAACTGCGCGGTCTGCCGCTGCTGTTCGGGGTGGTCGCGGCCGTCTGGCTGGGCTTCATGGCCGAGCCGTACTGGTCCGGTCACTTCAACGAGCTGTTCGGCGGGGTCGGCGGGGTCGGCAGCAACGTCTCCACCTCGGTCTCCGGCCGTATCCAGGGTGGCAGTTCGACCCACAAGCTGGTCCTCTACGTCCGGGTCCTGCTGGCCGGGAGCATGATGGCGTTCGCCGTCTGGGGCTGGTGGCGCCGCCGCTTCCACAAGTACCGCGAGCGTTCCCTGCTGGTCCTGACCTTCGTCCCGTTCCTGGGCTTCGGCATGCAGTCGTACGGCGGCGAGATGGCGCTGCGCGTCTTCATGTTCGCCGTGCCGGGCGCGGCCCTGCTGGCCGGGCTCGCCCTGTTCCCGCGCACCGGGGCCACGGCGAAGGAGCGTGAGAAGGACAGGGTCAGCCTGGCCCCGGTGGCCGCGCTCATGGCCGGGCTGCTGCTCATGGGCGGCTTCCTGGTGGCCCGTTGGGGCAACGAGTCCTTCGAGCGGGTCCGGCCCGGCGAGGTCGCCGCCATGGACTACGTCTACGCCCACGACAGGCCGACGGTACGGCTGCTGTGGCTGAGCAACGACACCGTCAACGACGTGACCCCGGCGATCCCGTGGGGCGCGAAGGACATGGAGCGGGTCGACTACCTGCCGACACTGGCCCCGACCGACCCGGTGCTGGTGTCGGGCCTGGTCAAGGCGTTGAAGGACGCGGGCCCGAACTCCTATCTGATGGTCAACAGGAGCCAGGTGGTCTATCTCCGGATGGACGCCGGGTACTCGGCGACCTGGGAGAGCCGGCTGATCCGGAACCTGGACGACCGGCAGGACCTGACGAAGGTCCTGGTCAACGACGACGTCACCGTGTACGCGCTGCGCACGCAGCCCGCGGGCGCGGTGGCGAAGCCGGATCCGGGGCCGATCGGGCCGCGGATCACCTGGACGCCGTGGTCGGTGATCGGCGGTCTCGCCGCCGTCGCGCTGATCCTGCTGCTGACGGCCCGGGAGGTGGTCCGGGTCGCGGTCCGGCCCGGGGTGCGTCAGCTGCGGTGGCTGCAGGGCAGCTTCTGGTTCTCGCTGCCGCTGCTCGCGGTGGTGCTGGCGTCGCTGGCGCAGCGGTTCCTGACACTCAAGTGACGGGAGCGAAGTGGCTCGCCGGGTTCACCTGGTGAGCCACTTCACCTCGTACGCCTTCATGTCGAACCGCTTCCCGTCCACCTGCGCGCTGATCGCCCGGTCGAGGGTGTTGACCACCAGGACCGTCCTGTCACTGGCGAGGACGCGGACGTTGGGCACGTCGTCCTCGGCGACGGAGACCGTCTCGTACCTGGTCCCCGGCGGGAACGCCTTGCCGAACCGCGACACCAGGTCGTACATGGGCAGCGGCTGCCCGCCGTCCCCGCTGTCCGTCGTGGTCCACAGGCAGCCGGCACAGTCGCCGCCCTTCTCGTTCTCCGGGTTCCAGTAGAAACCGGAGTCGGCACCGCCCCTGACCAGGGCGATCATGCCGGCGGCCTGGACGGCGACCCGGTGGTCCTCGGTCCAGCCGTCGCGTTCGTCCCGGCCGTCGGCGGGCTCGACGTAGTACTCCGCCCACCACAGCGGCAGGTCGTGCGTCTGCTTCCGCACCCACTCACTGACGTAGGTCAGCTTCTCCGTGGCGGCGAACTCGTCCGGCAGCAGGTCGTCGTCGTTGGTGTAGCTGGACCCGTCGACGACCACGAAGTCGGCGCCCGCCTTGTGGGTGTTCCAGTAGTCGAAGGCGTCGACGACCCGCTGGTCCAGGACGCCCCAGTCGCCCTTGAGGGTGGTGGAGGCGTTCTCGGTCTGGCGCGGGTCGAAGCTGTCCATCACGAGGTAGGGCCCGCCGACCATGATGTCCTTGTTCACGGCCTTCAGCGCCTTGTAGACGAGGTTGTAGAGCTCGGTGTAGCCCTCGTAGTCCCAGCGGCCCTTCGCGTTGTTCCAGAAGCCCTTGAACTCGTTCCAGACGATGAAGTGCCGTACGTCCGGATAGCGCCTCGCCACGGTCGCGGCGAGGTCGGCGTAGTCCTGGTAGTGGTCGGGGGTGGGCGCGGTCTCCAGGGCGGCCTGGCTCCAGTCGGTGTTGTCCACCCCCGCCCTGCCGCCCTTCATCCAGTCCGGCGAGCAGCACAGGGTGATCACCGGGGTGCCGCCCGACCTGCGCATGAAGTCGACCCGCCGGTCCAGTGCGCCGAAGTCGTAACGCCCCTTCACCGGCTCGGGGTTGTCGGCGCCCCAGCCCATGATGGCCTGGTCCTGCGGCATACCGGCGTCCTGGGAGAGCCGGTCCTCGACACGCTCGGTGGCGGTCGTACTGCCCTCGTCGGCGCTGTACTGGGTGTGGGTGAAGCCCCAGCCCACGGACGGCCCTGTGGTGTCCGGCGGGGTGGCGGGGGTGCCGTGCACCTTGTCGCCGTCGCGGGTCGTGCCCGCGGTGTCGGCGCCGCCCCCGGGAAGTGTGCTGACCAGTGTGACGATCAGGGCGAGCGCGGCCACGCCCACCCCGAGCAGGGCGGTGAGCCGCCACCGCCGAGCCCCCGAATTCCACCCATGACGTGCCATCAGGGACAAGAGTAGTGGCGGAAATCGTCCCGGGGGCGGGTCTTGGGCACACGCACCCGGCCCGAAGGGGCGCGGGGTCCTGTTCGGCATGCGGCCGCGCCGCGCGGGCCCGCCCGGCCCCGCGGCCGCCCAGGCATTCCGGACCGGCGCTGCCATCCGAGGGAAATGCCGTGCGCGCAGCACATCCGTGGCGGATCATGGCGGCATGTCTGCCAAGCCGCACGAGACGCTGCCGATCCGGCTCAACGTCGACGACTCCGACTCCCCGTCCGACGTCGTCGACGCGCTGTTCCTCGGCCGCTTCGCGACGGGCGAGCAGCCGTACTCGCACGCGGCCAACATCGACCGGGTGCGGTCCGGGGCGACCCTGCTGCCGAAGGAGGCGCGGGTGCTGCGGGTGGCCCGCGACGACGACCGCAGCGCGACGCTCGCGGAGGGCGACGGCTGGACCCTCCTGGTCTCCCGCTGGAACCGGGGCGCCGACGTCACCGTCACCGCCACCACCGCCGAACTGGCCGCGAAGGTGCTGAACGAGGCGACGGACGGCGCGGCCGACGAGCCGGAACCGCAGCCGGAGAACGTCACCATGGGTTTCTGGTACGTCTCGCCGCGCCGCGGCCCGCACCGCACCACCCGGCAGATCTCCGCGGGCACCTGGGACGAGGTCCGCGCCAACTACACGGCGCCGGTCGCGGACGCGATGGACCGCCTGATGAAGACGACGCCGGAGGACATCGCGGGCCGGCTCCTGCTGCTGCACGGCCCGCCCGGCACCGGCAAGACCTCCGCCCTGCGCACCCTCGCCCGTTCCTGGCGGGACTGGTGCCAGGTGGACTGCGTGCTCGACCCGGAGCGGCTCTTCTCCGACGTCGGCTATCTGATGGACATCGCGATCGGCGAGGAGGACGGCGCCGGCAAGGGCCGCTGGCGGCTCCTGCTCCTTGAGGACTGCGACGAACTGATCCGCGGCGAGGCCAAGCACACGGCGGGCCAGGCGCTGTCCCGCCTGCTGAACCTCACCGACGGACTGCTCGGCCAGGGCCGCAACGTCCTGGTCGGCGTCACCACCAACGAGGATCTGGAGCGGCTGCACCCCGCCGTGGTCCGCCCCGGCCGCTGCCTGGCCCGGATCGAGGTGGGCCCGCTGACGCACCGCGAGGCCGTGGGCTGGCTCGGTACGGAGGAAGGTGTGGGCCGGGACGGGGCGACGCTGGCGGAGCTGTACGCGCTGCGCCGGGGCACGGCGCCGACCTCGGTGCCGGGGGCGCGGGAGGGCGCGGACGCGGGGCTGTACCTGTAGTGCTTTGATGAGGGTATGCCCCTGTTCGTCGGCACCTCGGGCTGGCAGTACAAGGACTGGCGGAACGTCCTGTACCCGGCCGATGTGCCGGTGCGCGCCTGGCTGGAGGAGTACGCGGCGCACTTCACGACGGTCGAGCTGAACAACGCGTTCTACCGCCTCCCGACCCGCGAGAACTTCGAGTCCTGGCGGGACCGGGTCCCGCCGGACTTCGTGATCGCGGTCAAGGCGAGCCGCTATCTCACGCATGTCAGACGTCTGCGGGATCCGGCGGAGCCGGTCGACCGCCTGCTGACCCACGCGGCGGGCCTCGGCGACCGGCTGGGCCCGGTCCTCCTCCAGCTCCCGCCGACGCTCAGGGCGGACCCGCCGCTGCTCGACGCCTGCCTGGCCTGCTTCGCGCGCGGTACGAGGGTGGCGGTGGAGCCGCGCCACGACTCCTGGTGGACGCGGGAGACCCGCGAGGTCCTGGAGTCCCGGGGTGCGGCCTTGTGCTGGGCCGACGTCCAGGCCCACCCCATGAGCCCCCTCTGGCGCACCACCGACTGGGCCTACGTCCGCTTCCACCAGGGCCGGGCCCGCCCCTGGCCCCGCTACGGCCGCCGCTCCCTGGAGACCTGGATCGACCGCATCGCCACGGCGTACCCCGGGAGGGCCGACGTCTACGCGTACTTCAACAACGACCCGGGCGGGGCGGCGGTACGGGACGCGGTGGCGTTCGGGAGGGTGGCGGAGCGTGCGGGGCTGACGGTGACCAGGACGCCGGAGCTGAGCACGAGCGGCTGACGCCGTGCTTCCGGCGTCGGGCCGAGCCGGGTCCGGCACCGCCGGGCACCGCCGGGCACCGCCGGGCACCGCTGTCGTGGCTGGACACCGTCGCGGCGGAAAAAGGGGGGCTCGGCGGAGGAGGGGCGTCCGGCCCGGCCGCCGCCGGCGTATTTCCTTCCGCCGCGACGGCGACCGGCCACGACGGCGCGTTCCGGCGGCGCCGAGCCGTCCTCAGCGCTCGCCGTACGCCGCCCGCACCGCATCCCGCACCGCGGACAGCGCCTCCTCCTCCCCCAGCCCCAGCCGCCGCACCCGCTCGGCGTAGGCCTGGGCGGCCAGCGACGCCTCGCGTTCCGCGGCCGAGCCCGCCGCGGCGACGAACGTGCCGTTGCGCCCCCGCGTCTCGATCACCCCGTCCGTCTCCAGGGCCCGGTACGCCTTGGCCACCGTGTTCACCGCCAGGCCCAGCGACTCGGCCAGCCCCCTGACCGTCGGCAGCCGGTACCCCACCGGCAGCACCCCGCCCCGCGCCTGCTCGGAGATCTGCGCCCTTACCTGCTCGTACGGCGGCGCGCTGTCATCGATGTGGATCTTCAAGGTCACGGCCCGATTCTCCCGCACCCGCCGGAAAATGAGAGGCATCCGGTCTCACGCCCCGCATACCGTGCGGCCCATGACAGTGATCGTGCGTGACCTGCGCCCCGACGTCCGGTCCGACGCCGAGGGCTTCGCCCGGGTCCGGCAGCTCGCCCTGCCCTTCATGCTGTTCACCCCGGAGTCCCTGGTCCACGACCTCACGCACACCCACCCCGACGCCCGTTTCCGCCAGCTGGTCGCGGAGGAGGACGGCGAGGTCGTCGGCACCGCCCAGGTCGGTCTCGCGCACGAGAGCACGGAGCCGGGCCAGGGCTTCGCCAACGTGTACGTGCATCCGGAGCGCACCGGCCGGGGCACCGGCACCCTCCTGGCCCGTACGGCGGAGGCGCACCTCTCGGCCGTCGGCGCGAGCACGTCGTACGCCTGGGTCCTGGACGCCCCGGCCAACCGCGCCTTCGCCGAGCGGCGCGGCTACCGGGCGAGCCGGTCCGCCCACTTCCTCCGGCTCGACCTCGCGCACGGCGCCCTCCCCCCGCCGCGGACTCCCCCGCCCGGCGTGGAGCTGCGCACCGCCGCCGACTTCGCCGACGACCCGCGCCCGCTCTTCGCCCTCGACGCGGAGACGACGCTGGACGAACCGAGCGACATCGACACGGAGTTCGCCGACTTCGAGGCCTGGCTGGACGGGACCTGGCGGCACCCGCTGTTCAGCCGGGAGCTGACCTCGGTCGTCGTGGCCGACGGCCGCCCCGCGGCCTTCAGCGCGGCCCGCACCGACGGCGGCACCCGGTACGGCACCGTGATGACCGGCACGGCCCGCGCCTTCCGCGGCCGGGGTCTGGCCAAGCTCGCCAAGAACGACTCCCTGCACCGGGCCCGCGCCGCCGGCTGCACGGAGGCGTTCACGGGCAACGACAGCGGCAACGGCCCGATGCTCGCGATCAACAAGTGGTTCGGGTACGAGATCTGCGCGACGGAGGTCAGGTATGTCCGTGAACTCGGCTGAACCGGCGGGCACGGTGGACGTCGTGCTGGTCAAGGCGGGCCGTACGAAGATCCGTTATCCCGCCGAGCTGCTGCGCGACGACGGCAACCGGATCGCCGTACGCGCCCCCTGGGCCGGTGACACGCCCCGCGACTTCGGCTTCGTCCGCTTCGAACAGGGCGACGTCTTCACCGAGTTCTACTGGCGGGACCGCTGGTACGCGGTGAAGGAGGTCCGCGCCGCCGACGGCACGCTGAAGGGCTGGTACTGCGACGTGACCCGTCCGGCGACGCTCGCCGGCGGCCGGCTGGTCGTCGAGGACCTCGACCTGGACCTGTGGCGCTCCGCCGACGGCACGGACGTACGGCGCCTGGACGAGGACGAGTTCGCCGAGAGCGGCCTTGCGGAGCGGGACCCGGGGGCCGCGGCGGCGGCTGTGACCGCGCTCGACACGCTGGAGTCCCTGGCCCGGAAGCCGGATTTCGCCGCCCTGCTGTCCCTGCTGCCGTGACGCCCCCTCACGTGTCCCTGCTGCCGTGCAGCCCTCTCACACCGTCGCCACCACCGCGTACCGCTCGTCGTCCACCTCCTTCCCCCACAGCACCGCCGCCGCGGACAGCGGCTCCACGCGCACGTCCGCGGCGAGCGGTGCGAGGAGCGCGGTGAGCCGGTCGGCGGGTATGCCGACCGGGGTCACGGTCCCCCACACCCCCTCCACCAGCACGAACCGTCCTCCGGGCCGCAGCAGGCCGCGCCAGTGCCGCAGCACGCGCGCGGGGTCCTGCAGCGCCCACAGCACGTGCCGTACGAGCACGGTGTCGAACAGCTGATCGCCCACCGGCGGGGCCGCCGCGTCGCCGAGCAGGAACACCGCGTCACGGCCGGCCAGCTTGGCGCGGGCCCGCGCCACCATCGCCGGGGAGCTGTCGACCCCGGTGACGCGGTGGCCCTGCTCGGCGGCGAGGAGGGCCAGGCTGCCGGTGCCGCAGCCGGCGTCGAGGACGTCGGCGGGGCGTGCGGGCAGCCACGCCCTCAGGCGCGCCGCCCAGGCCGCGCGGACCTCGGGCGTGCCGAGGCCATGATCCGGCTCCTCGTCGAACCGGGCCGCCTCGGCATCCCAGTCGACACTCACCGCAACCGTCCGATCACTTTCATTCCTCATGCCCCCAGCGTGACACCCACCACTGACACTCGATCCATGTGACAGCGACCACTGACAGACCGGCACCGATGAGGAACTCTCGCCAAAAGCGTCTACCTCCGCGACAACACGGATCTCGGTAGGCACTGAAGGAGGCAGCCATGCGCCGCACAACCGTGCAGAAGCCCCTGAAGAGGACGGACAGCCGCCGGATCCGCGAGGAGGCCGACGAGCGCCCCGCCGGACGCCCCGAGGTGCGCAAGGACATCGCACGCACCTGGTGGCCGGACGGCTGACCGTGCGCCCCCGGCGCCGTTCAGTCCAGCCGCTTGCGGTAGTGGATGCGGTCGTACGGCCCGTCCGTACGCCGCTCGACCACTTCGTACCCGTACTTCGGGTAGATCTTCCGGTTCTCCCACATCAGCGCGTTCGTGTAGAGCCTGACCTCGGGCAGGCCCAGCGCACGCGCGCGTGCGTCCACGAACTCCAGCAGCCGCCGTCCCACCCCCGTGCCGTGCGCGTCGGGGTGGACGGCGATGCTGTCGAGGAACAGGTGGTCTTCGTGGGCCTCGATGACGACGAGCCCGACCACCGGCTTCCCGACGACGAACACCCGGCCCGCGGCCACATTCGCCATGTGGTCCGCCTCCATGGGCTGCGGCACCACCCCGATCCGCGCGATGTAGTGGTGGTAGGCCATGTCGGTCACGGCCTTCACGGCCGGTACGTCGGCGGCCCGGGCGGGCCGGATCTCGTCGTTCGTCATGGCGGGAACGCTAGCTACCTCAGCGCAGTCCGAACACTCCCTTAAGGCGACCATAAGGATCTCCGTCGCCCGCCGCCAGCAGGCGATTTCACGGTTTCTTGGGGCTAGCTTTCTGATCGCCCCCACGGGATCCGGCCCGGCTGGACCGAGCCCCCCGAGGACCGTTCCGAGGAGTCTCCGCATGCGCGCAACACGCCGTCAGGTCGCCGCCGCCGTCGTGTTCGGCATGGGTGCGGTCACGTGCGCCGCCGCGCCCGCGGCCGCGCACGGCACGATGGGCGACCCGGTCAGCCGGGTCGCCCAGTGTTATGCGGAGAACCCGGAGAGCCCGAAGTCGGACGCGTGCAGGGCGGCGGTGGCGGCCGGTGGCACGCAGGCCCTCTACGACTGGAACGGCATCCGCATCGGCGACGCGAACGGGCGGCACCAGGCGCTGATACCGGACGGGAAGCTGTGCAGCGCGGGCAACGACGAGTTCAAGGGACTCGACCTGGCCCGCGCCGACTGGCCGGCGACGAACGTGAGCAGCGGGTCGTACACCTTCAGGTACCGGGTGACCGCGCCGCACAAGGGCACCTTCAAGGTGTACCTCACCAAGGCAGGCTACGACCCGGCCAAGCCGCCGGCCTGGGCGGACCTGGACCTCGACCACCCGGTGGCGACGGCAACCGACCCGGTCGCCGCCGGCGGTTTCTACACGTTCTCCGGCGCCCTCCCCGAGCGCACCGGCCGCCAGCTGCTGTACGCGGTCTGGCAGCGCTCAGACAGCCCGGAGGCCTTCTACTCCTGCTCGGACGTGGACTTCGGGGGCAGTGACGACGCCCACACCGGTACGGCCACCACGGCCTCCCCGGCCCCGGCCGCCTCCGCCCCCACCGACGAGCAGATCGCGGCCGGTGCCGGCAAGTCGACGGTCGAGCACGGCGGTCACGGCGACGACGACGCGAGCACCTCGGCCGAACCGGTCACGGCGGCGGACGCGCCCGAGCCCGCCGGAAACGCGGGGACGACGCTCGCCGCGACCGGCGGCGACGGCTCCACGCCCTACCTGGCGATCGGCGGGGCGGCCGCCCTGGCGCTGGGCTCCAGCGCGCTCTTCCTGTCGGTACGGCGGCGGGCGCCACGGCGCTGATCCCTCATGGTTCCGGGGCCTGACCGGCGGCTCAGGCCGGACAGGCCCCGGCGGCGTTCAGTTGGGCAGCGGCTCAGCTGAACGCCGACGCACAGGTGGTGGCGGTGGCGTGCGCCGGGTCGAGCGCGTTGGCCACCTCGTGGAAGGCGATCCGGTCGAAGAGCCCGATCGCCACGTGCTCGGAGAGGTCGAGCGAGCAGAGGTCCTGGAGCAGGACGTTGTGGACGTCGGAGCCGGTCAGGTACTGGCTCTGCCAGGGGGTGGCCACCTCGTCGTACTTGGTGGAGATCACCGTGTAGTGCACTCCGGGGACGGTGTCGCCGCCCGCGTTGAGCTTGGTGAGGAAGGCGGAGCCGGGGATCTGGTCGGCGAGGCCGGGGGTGGTGGCCTTGATCAGGTCCGAGGCGCCGGGGAAGTACGGCAGCAGGTTGGTGAGGCCGCTGAGGGTGGCGCCGTGGTTGTCGGGGGCGAGGCCGACGAGGGCGTTCACCTTGGCGGCACCGCCGAGGAACCTCAGGTAGTAGCGGGGCATCATGCCGCCCTGGGAGTGGCCGACGAGGTCGGCCTTGGCGGCGCCGGTCGCGGCGAGCACTTTGTCTACGAAGGCGGAGAGTTGCTCTGCCGACTTGTCGATGGGGCCGAGGCCGTAGAAGACGGGGACGCCGTCCAGCTGGCCGTAGTCGAGGGAGAAGACGCAGTAGCCGCGGTCCTCCAGGTACGGGGCGAGGGAGAGCCAGTTGTCGACGGAGTTGCCGAGGGTGCCGTGGACCAGGATCACCGGGCGGGGGTGGGCGGCGGAGGGGCGGCAGGAGTAGTCGTTCCAGCCGGTGGTGGGGGCACTGGAGGCGTGGGCGGTGGCGGCGGGAACGGTGGCGACGGCAGCGGCGAGGAGCAGCGCGGTGAGGGGTCTGAGCACTCGTTTCCAGGGCAGCATCGGGTGATCTCCTTGCGGCTCAAGGGAGGTACGACGGCCTTACGCCCTGTGATCCGGATCACGAAGGATGCTGTTCACTCATCAAGTTACGGACGAGTAGTGCAAGCGTGAAGTTACGCGTCGGTAAAACTTCCGAGTAACCGGCCGCACGCCACTCGCCTGACGGGGTGTCACCAGCTGGGCCTGAGGGGACCATAGGGCGCGATCCACCCCAAACACTCCCGCAACACGCGCACTTCCCCCTCCCCCGGCACATCACCCAGGCCCCGCACGACCTCCGCACCCGCACATCCCCGGGGGGCGGTCGGCGGGTGGTACAGGTCCCGGGAATCCGGCAGCGCGGCGAACTCGGCGGCCTTCTCGCCGCCGTCCGGCACGTGCAGCCGCGGCGAACCGGCGGCGCGGCGCGGCGGCAGGGCCTGCGTGCCCGCGCGCCCGGCAGGTCAGCAGCGCCGCACGGTCGGGACCGCCGACGGGAACGGGCGAGCGCGCAGGACTCGCGAAACCGGTGGCGGCGCCGTCAGTTCGGGGCCGCGGCCTGCATGATGAGCCTGCTGATCGCTTCCGGGTGGGTGACCAGCGAGAGGTGGCCCGCGTCGACCTCGACGGTGGTGGCCTTCATCCGCCTGGCCATGAAGCGTTCGAGCTCGGGGTTGATGGTGCGGTCGTCCTTCGAGACCGCGTACCAGGTCGGCTTCCGGTGCCAGGCGGCGACGCTCGTGGTGGGCGGCGCGGTCGACAGCGGCCCCTGGACGGCGTACAGCTCAAGCGCTTCCTTCCGGGGCACGCCGTTCGCGAAGTCCCGCAGGAACGCCTCCTGGTTCAGGAACTTGAAACCGCGCGAGGTGACGATTCCGGAGTTGACCGGCGGCGGGGGGAACTTCGCGGAGAGCGCCGCGAAGTCCTCACCGGCCTCCGGTGCGCGGGCGGCGACGTAGACGAGCCCGGTGACGTTCGGCGCGAGCCCGGCCTGGGAGATGACGGTGCCGCCGTAGGAGTGCGCGACCAGGACCGTGGGCCCGTCCTGCCGGGCCAGCGCGAAGTCCGTGGCGGCGACGTCGTCGGAGAGGGACGTGAGGGGGTTCTGCACCGCGACGACGTTCATTCCGGCCGCCTGCAGCAGCGGGATGACCTTCGACCAGGAGGACCCGTCCGCGTAGGCGCCGTGCACGAGTACGACATTGCGTACCGCGGGCCTGCGGTCACGGCCTGCCGCCCGGGCCGCCGGCGCCCCGGAGAGTGTGACGGCCGCGGCTCCGGCGCCGAGGGCAGAGAACTGACGACGACTGATCACCATCATGACCGTCCTTTGATGTACGGCTGTGTACGGGGCGGATGACCGATGGGCACGCCGGACAGGTCCCGGCGCCCTTCACCAGGGGCCGGAATGTCTCCAAAGAGCTATTTTATCGTGGGGTGGCGGCCGGTGCCCGGCGGATACGCTGCCGCCGATCGGGTCCACGCCACGCCTCCCCGGCGCCGTCGAAGTCGCGGACGGGCAGGGCGGTCTGCTTGCCGGGCGCCCCGAACACGGCCGTCACCGCCCGGCTCGGCGATCGGCCCGTCGGCCGGCTCGGCGATCGGCCCGTCGGCCGGCTCGGCGATCGGCCCGTCGGCCGGCTCGGCGATCGGCCCGTCGGCCGGTCAACCGGCCAGCGCGGCCGGCCGTACGGCCTCCGGTCCGAAGCGTCGGCGGGCGCGGTCTGCGGCGGCTTCGGCGGCGTGGGCGCGGGCGTCGCCGGGGTCCAGGGAGAGCTGCCGGTAGGCGCTGTCGGCCGGCCGCAGTCCGTCGGCGCGGATCGCGAAGGCGCGGACCCGTGCGCGCTGCAGCCCGAGGGAGGCCAGCAGCCCCAGGGCCGCCGCGGCGAGAGCCGGTGAGTGGTCGGTGGGTTCCGGCAGGGCACGGGTGCGGGTGGTGGAACTGCGGTCGGCGTACCGCACGGTGAGGGTGAGCCGGCCGGCGACCTGGCGCTCGCCGCGCAGGCGCTGGCCGATCCGGTCGGCGAGTCCCAGTACCGCGCGGTGATGCCGGGCAGGGTCGAGGGAGTCCCGGTCCAGCACGACGTCGGCGGCCAGGTGCGCCGCCGGTTCCGACGGGACGACCGGCCGGGGGTCGCGGCCGCGGGCGCGCTCGGCCAGCAGCCGGGCGGGGCCCGCGCCGAGAAGCCGCTGCAGCGTCCCCGCGGGCAGGTCGACGACCTGGCCGATGGTGTGCAGGCCGTATCTGCCGAGCGTCTGCGCCGTGGCCCGGCCGATCCCCGGGAGCGCCGTGACCGGCCGCGGATACAGCCAGTCGGCCGCGTCGGCGGCGGGAACCCAGGTCGTCTCCCCCGGCACGGAGGCGTCGGCCGCCATCGCCGCCAGCATGCGGTTGCCCGCGAGCCCGGCACTGCAGTCGATGCCGTAGAGGGCCTGCAACCTCATCATCGTCGTCTGGACCATGTCGTACGGGGACAGGTCGAAGTACCGGAGCGCCGACGTCAGGTCCAGCTGCACGGCGTCGGGCGGGACGGCCTGGACGTGCGGCGTGATGCCGGACAGGTATTCGATCACGTCGGTGTACTGCGCCTCGCTCAGTGAGGCGTGCAGGTGGAGGTGGGCGATATGCCGTTGACGCGTGCTCATCCCACTCGTTCCGCTCATCCCGCGCTCCCGGGGCTTCGGTGGCCGAACTTCTTCAGGTCGGCGGAGCGGGTGCCGGCGGGCTGGAGGTCGGCGTAGGGGTGGAGGCGGGCGCCCGCGGTGCCGTCGGCCAGGGTGCGGTGCGGCTGGGCGGGGGTCGGGTGCGGGCGGCTCGCGCCGAGGAGGGCGAGGGCGGCCTGGGGACCGTGGTCGCGGCGGGCCGCGGCGATCTCGTCCAGGTCCCAGGCCATGGTGCCGACGACGGTACGACGGGTGCCGCGCACCTGGACCGTGCCGCGGACGAGGAGCAGCCCGCTGTGGAAGACGGTGTGCGCGCAGGCCGGGTGGGAGTCCTCGAAGAACGCCAGGTCGACCAGGCCGGAGCCGTCCTCCAGAGTGACGAAGATGATCCGCTTGCCGCTCGCGATCGGCGGGGTCTGGGTCGAGGCCCGCACCCCGGCCACGAGCACCTGCTGACCGGCACGCATCCCGGCCAGGTGCGCCGCGTCGGTCGCGCCGATCTCCCGCAGCAGCCGGTGGTGGTGCTCCATCAGATGCCGGGAGACGTCGATGCCGAGGGTGTTCAGCTCCGCGCTGAGGGCCTCGCGTCCGGTCATCTCCGGCAGCCCGCTCGGTTCGGCTCCGCCGACCGCGTCCGTGGTGATGGGCAGCTGGCCCTCGTGCGCGGACCGGTTGCGGGACTGGCGATGGAGTTCGGCGATCTGGAGCAGCAGGTCGCGGCGGGTGAGCCGGCCGTCGTGCAGGCAGGTGAGCGCGCCGATCTCGGCGAGGCGTTCGGCGACCGGTCTGCTGGGGTGGGCCCGCTGCCAGAAGTCCGACAGCGACCCGTACGGCTGCCCCTCCTCGATCCGCGCGCACTCCGCCTCGCTGATGCCGCGCACCCCGGACAACGCGAGCCGCACCCCCCACCGGTCCCCGTCGGCCTTCTCCACCGTGTGCCGTACCTGGGAGTTGTTGACGTCGACGGGCAGCACGGGAACCCCGCCCCGGCGGGCGTCGGAGACCAGGACCCGCTTGGGCCACATCCCGGGGTCGTGTTCGAGCAGGCCGGCCAGCAGGAACGCCGGGTAGTGCGCCTTGAGCCAGGCGCTCTGCAACGCCGGCACGGCGAAGGCGACCGCGTGGGCCCGGCAGAAGCCGTACGCGCCGAAGGCCTCGACCGTCTTCCACACCTCGTCCCGCACCGCCGCGCTGTAGCCACGCGCGCGTGCCTTCTCGTGGAACCAGTCCCTGATCCCGGGCAGTTGCTCCTTGTCGCCGAGCGCCCGCCGGGTGATCTCCCCGAAGGCCCGGTCGCAGCCGGTCAGCACCCGCAGGGTCTCGATGATCTGCTCGTGCCAGATGGTCACGCCGTAGGTGTCCGCGAGCACCGGCTCCAGGTCCCGGTGGGCGTACGCGGGGGCACCGCCGTGCCGGGCGGCGATGTACCGCTCGGGCATGCCACCGGCGACCGGGCCGGGGCGGAAGAGGCTGATGTCGGCGATGACGTCCTGCACGTCACGCGGCTGCAGTCTCGACAAAAGATCTTGTTGACCGGGTGACTCCAGCTGGAACAGGCCGAGGGTCTGACTGGCCCGGATGAGCTTGAAGGCGAAGACGTCGTCGAGCGGTACCTGCCCGGGGTCGTCCAGGTCGATGTGGTCGCCGGTGGTGCGTTCGATTTCAGCGACCGCGTGGGCCATCGCGGACTGCATGCGCACGCCCAGGACGTCGAGTTTGATGTTGCCCAGCGCCTCGATCTCCTCCTTCGCGGCCATGGCCATGGGGTAGTCGCCCTGCGGGGTGGGCTGGACCGGCAGCCGGTCCAGGAGGCCGGCGTCGCTGACGACCACGCCGCAGGGGTGCATGGCCATGCCGTGGACCAGGGAGTCCAGGCCCTCGGCGAGCTCCCACAGGGGTCCGTAGCGGTGCGCCTCCGTCGCCAACTGCCGCAGTTCGGGCAGTTCGGCGAGCGCGCCGGTGATGTCGCAGGCGCGCAGGTGCGGGAAGCTCTTGGCGATCCGGTCCACGTCCGCGGGGGCGATCCCCAGCGCGAGACCGGTGTCCCTGAGGGCCCGGCGCGCCCGGTAGGTCTCGGGCATCGCGGTCACCGCCACCCGCTCCTTGCCGAAGCGTTCGAAGATGGTGTCGTAGCACTCCAGGCGGCGGGCGGACTCCACGTCGATGTCGATGTCGGGCAGTGACTCCCGGCGCCTGCTGAGGAAGCGTTCGAACAGCAGGCTGTGGTCGAGCGGGTTGGCGGTGGCGATGTCCAGGGCGTGGCAGACCAGGGAGCCGGCGCCGGAGCCGCGGGCCGCGACCCGGATGCCCTTGGCCCGGATGTCGGCGACGACCTGTCCGACGGCGAGGAAGTACGCGTCGTAGTTCCAGTGCGAGATGACGGCGAGTTCCTCGTCCAGCCGGGCGAGCGCCTCCCGGTCGCGGCCGAGGCCGCGTCGGGCCAGGCCGTCCTCGGACTTCTGCCGCAGCAGCCGGGCCGCACCGCCCGCTTCCGGCCCGGCGCCGAAGAGCGCCGGTTCGGGGAGGTGCGGGGTGCCGAGGCCGAGGTCCGCCTTCGGGTCGACGGTGCACGCGTCCGCGGTGGCGGCGGTGTCCGCCAGCAGCCGGCGGGCCCTGCGCGGGTCCGTTCCGGCGCAGTCAGTGATCATGCGGGCGACGGCCGCCATCCCTCCCTCGTCCTTGAGCCAGCGCTGTCCGCTGTCCAGCCGGCGCCGGTCGATGGGGCGCAGCAGCCGGGCGGCGTCCAGGACGTCGGCGAGGCGGTGCTGGCCGGGGTCGGCATAGCGGACGGCGTTGGAGAGCACGGCGGTCGTGCCGGTGCGGTCGGCCAGCGCCAGGGTGCGGGCGGCCAGGCGCAGGGATCCCGGACCCATGCCGGAACGTTTCTGCGCAACGGCTTCCAATCGAACATCCCTTCCGAAGATCTCCTGCCAGGGCGCCAGCAGCCTCATCGCGACGTCCTCCCGGCCGACCGACAGCGCCCGCACCGGCTCCGAGAGCGGGCCGAGCAGCACGGTCAGGCCGGGGCCGCCGTGCTCGCGCAGCGCCTCCCACGGCACCACCGGCGGCACACCGGACACGGCACCGACGTGGGCGGCCGACGTGATCCGGCACAGCCGCGCCCAGCCCGCCCGGTCCTGGGCGAGCAGCACGAACCGCAGCGGCGGCTCGACCACGTGCGCACCGCCGCGGGCCGGGGTGCGGCGCCGCTGGGCGGGTGGCGGGGGCGCCAGGGCCTGCACCGCGAGGTCGATGCCGAAGACCGGCCGGACCCCTTCCTTCGCACACGCCCGCGCGAATCGAACAGCCCCGGTGACCGTGTCCCGGTCGGTGAGCGCGAGCGCGGACATGCCGCGCTCGGCCGCCCGCCCGACGAGCTGCTCGGGGTGGGATGCGCCGTAGCGGGCGGAGTAACCGGACGCGACGTGCAGATGGGCGAAGCCCGTCATGCCGCACCTCCATCACTCCACCCCTTTTCAGCGATACACCCGATACGCCCGATATGTTCATCGCACCTGCGTTCGATTACTCTAACCCCATCAGCCCCGGTCGGCGACCTTCAATCGAACACACAAACGATTCTTTGGGGAGGTCCGCGGCGCCGCCCCCACTCGGCCCCCCGGGGAGAAACGCACCCCCGCGACACGCACGCACGACGAAGGCCCTGCCCCCCTCGAAGGGGGCAGGGCCTCGCGGGGATACGGCGGGCGTCAGCCGATCCGGGCCCCCGTCGCCGACAGCGCCTCCGTCACCGGCTGGAAGAACGTCTCGCCACCGGAGGTGCAGTCGCCGCTGCCGCCCGAAGTCAGGCCGATCGCGTTGCTGCCCGAGAAGAGCGAGCC
The DNA here is from genome assembly GCF_042957285.1 of Streptomyces sp. NPDC008092. Lineage (NCBI taxonomy): Bacteria > Bacillati > Actinomycetota > Actinomycetes > Kitasatosporales > Streptomycetaceae > Streptomyces > Streptomyces sp. NPDC008092. Next base: position 57,075 of record NZ_JBIBHY010000024.1, on the reverse strand, counting down.
GCCGCTGTCGCCGGGCTCGGCGCACACGTCGGTCCGGATGAGTCCGCTCACGGTGCCCTCGGAGTAGTTCACGGTGGCGTCGAGGCCGGTGACCGTGCCGTCGTGGACCTGGGTGGTGGAACCGCTGCGGGTCACCTTCATGCCGACGGTGGCCTCGGCCGCGCCGGTGATCTGCCGGGCGGAGCCGTCGTAGAGGTCGACCTCGCTCGGGTGGGCCACCTCCGAGGTGTACCTGACCAGGCCGAAGTCGTTGCCCGGGAAGCTCGACCGGGCGTTCTGGCCGATCACGGCCCCGGAGGAGTCCGACCAGGTGGAGATGGCCTCGGTGCAGTGTCCGGCGGTCAGGAAGTACGGCTCGCCGTCCTTGACCACGTTGAAGCCGAGCGAGCAGCGGCCGCCCGAGCCGGTGACCGCGTCGCCGCCGGCGATGAGGGGCTTGAACTCCCCCTTCGAGTGGCGGAGTTCGGCCTTCTCGCCGAGTCCGTCGACGACCTCGGTGAGCCTGGCCAGCTCGGCCCCGGTGACCGTCCGGTCGGCGGTGACGACGACCTTGTTGCCGACCGGGTCGGTCGCCCACGAGGTGCCGGGGATGGTCGCGTCCTGCTTCAGGGTGGTGCGCGCGCCGTCGAGTTCGGCGAGGGAGTTGGCGACGAGTCTCGCCTTGGCCCCGGCCGCCTCGACGGCCCTGGCGGCGGTGTCGTCGAGCACGTCGACGACGAGGTTCTTCGACCGGGCGTCGTAGTAGGTGCCCGCCGTGCCGGTGCCGAGGTCGGCGGTGAGCGCCGAGGCGAGCTTTCCGGCCGCCGGGGCGGACAGGATCTGCGGTACGGCGGCGGCCCTGGCGGGCTCGCTGGCGTTCGCACTCTGGAAGGTCACTCCGGCGGCGAGGAGCGCGGCGACACCCGCACCGGCGAGCGCCGCCCGGCGCCCGGGTATGCGTCGGTGCTTCAACTCATGTCCTCCTGTGGGGGGTCGGCCCGCGAGGTTGTGGGGACCTCGGGGACCGGAAGGCTGGTTGACGGCCGCCCACTATTCCGAGACCCACAGGGAGCACACAAGGTCGACTTCAGATCTCGCGTGCGCGGATGTTGTGCGCCCCCTGTGCGCGGATCGTGCACGGCCGCCAGTCGCCGACCACCGGTCGCCGGCCGCCCCCAGGAGAATTCGCACCGCGCGCACTGCAAACGCCGCGCGCGGGCAACGGGCGGCCGGCAGCGACGTCCGCCCCTGACCGCCTCCGGCTACCCCTGGCCGGAATTCGCCCCCGCCGCCCCCGCCGCCCCGTCGGCCCCGTCGGCCCCTGCCGCCGGGGGCAGTTGCTGCTGGGCCCGCTCCAGGAACCTCAGCAGCTCCACCGGGAACGGCAGCACCAGCGTCGAGTTCTTCTCGGCGGCGACCGCCACCACCGTCTGCAGCAGCCGCAGCTGGAGCGCGGCGGGCTGCTCCGACATCTCCTTCGCGGCCTCCGCGAGCTTCTTGGACGCCTGCAGTTCGGCGTCGGCGTTGATGACGCGGGCCCGCCGCTCCCGGTCGGCCTCGGCCTGCCGGGCCATGGACCGCTTCATGGTCTCGGGCAGCGAGACGTCCTTGATCTCGACGCGGTCGATGGTGACGCCCCACTCCACGGCCGGGCTGTCGATCATCAGCTCCAGGCCCTGGTTGAGCTTCTCCCGGTTGGACAGCAGGTCGTCCAGCTCGCTCTTGCCGATGATGGAGCGGAGCGAGGTCTGCGCCATCTGCGAGACCGCGAACCGGTAGTCCTCGACCCGGACGACCGCCTCGGCGGGCCCGGTCACCTTGAAGTAGACGACGGCGTCGACGCGTACGGTCACGTTGTCCCGGGTGATGCCCTCCTGCGCCGGCACGGGCATCGTGACGATCTGCATGTTGACCTTCTGGAGCCGGTCCACGAACGGGACGATCATGGTGAACCCCGGCTCGCGCACCTCCGGTCGCAGCCGGCCGAGGCGGAACACCACGCCTCGCTCGTACTGTCTGACGACCCGTGCCGCGGCCAGCGCGTAGACCGCTCCGACGGACACGAGAGCGGCTCCGGCCGCCACCAACGCCTCGACCATGCCGGCCCCCAGGGGGTGACTGACTCCAACGGTCCTTCGACGGTAACTCCGGGCTCGTACAAGGGCGAGCCCCCGTACGCCGGTTGCGTACGAGGGCTCGCCGGAAGCCGGTCCGGAACCGGTCCGAGGGGTCGTCAGCCGACGCTGACGCCGTAGTAGCTCAGCGCCTCGGTGACCGGCTGGAAGAAGGTCGTACCGCCGGAGGTGCAGTCGCCGCTGCCGCCGGAGGTCAGACCGTAGGCGACGGAACCGCCGTAGAGCGGGCCGCCGCTGTCGCCGCCCTCGGCGCAGACCGTGGTCTGGATCATGCCGTAGACGATGTCACCGCTGCCGTAGTTGACGGTGGCGTTGAGCGCGGTGACCCGGCCGCTGTGGGTGCCGGTGGTCGAACCGCGGCGGTACACCGTCGTCCCGACGCTGGGCGTGGCCGCGCTGGAGATGGTCTGGCTGCCGACCGCGCTCGGGTGCGCGATCGAGGTGTTGGTGTAGCGGACCAGCGCGAAGTCGTTCGTCGGGAAGCTGTAGCCGACGTTCGTGCCCAGGACCGTGGTGTGGCCGGAGTTGCTGTACCAGGTCGAGGCCACCTCACCGCAGTGCCCGGCGGTCAGGAAGTAGTACGTGCTCCCGCTGTGCACGTTGAAGCCGAGCGAGCAGCGGTAGGCACCGCCGTAGATGGCGTCGCCGCCGGTGATCAGCTTCTTGAAGGTGCCGTTGGTGTGCTTGATGGTGAGCGCGCCGGAGTTGACGCCCGCCTGCCGCTTGATCTTGGCGATCTCGGCCTTGGAGACCGTGGAGTCGACGGTGACGACGACACGGTTGGTCTTGCTGTCCACGGACCAGGCGGTGCCGGGGACGTCTGCCTTCAGAACAGAGCTGTTCACGGACTTCAGCTGGGTCGTGCTGAAGGTCTGTGCGTCGCTCGCGCTCGCGGTGGGGACGGCGAACGCTGCCGCGGCCAGGAAGCCGGTGCCCACGGCGATCAGCCGGGTCCGTCTCGTGATACCGCTGCGTGGGGTGGTGCGCTTGATCCTCACTTGTCGTTCCCTCCCAGGGGAAGTCGGGGGCCCGCGTGGGGTCGGGGCCCGTGAGGCGCAGCCAGTGGGTGGCGCCCGGATTCCGGACACGCAATGCCCCTGACAAGCGCTGAGGGGGAGTATTCGGGCGAACGACCGGTACCCGCAAGGGTGCCTTTTGGCCGTGCGCCCCTGTTCGGACCATGCCGACTTTGTGTGATCTCGTCGGGGTCCGGGCGAGTTGACGCCCTGTCGAATGTCCGTCGAATGCCTCAGGCGAGCTTTCGCTCCCCCGCCTCGACGGCGAGGTCCAGCGTGTTGCCCGGCGGCGGGAAAGGGCAGATGAAGTGGTCCGCGAAGGCGCACTGCGGGAGCTGCGCCCGGTTGAGGTCGACGGTGGTGGAGCCGTCGGCGGCCGGGGCGGCCGAATAGAGGAACCTGAACCGGAAGCTGCCGGTTCCGCCGGTGGTGTCGGCGAACACCGCCCACAGCCGGCCGTCGGGCTGCTCGGCGACCTGGAGCGTCAGCTCCCGGCCGGCCAGGGTGAAGCCGAGTTCCCCGGCGAGCACGAGCGCGCGCTCCACTCCGTCCGCGGTGCCGACCCGGACGGTGCGCGGGTCGTCGTCGTACGGCGTGTAGCGTCCCGGCACCGACCAGCGCGGGTCGTACGGGGTGGCGTCGATGCCGCGGAAGGCGCGGCGGGTCGCGGCGGCCGGGTCGTACTCCCGTACGCCCCATATACCCTCGCGGACCAGCACGACCAGCCGTCGCTCGCCGAGCGTGACCCGGGCCGACGGTTCGCGGTCGGCGGCGAGCCGGACCTCACCGGCGAAGGGCTCGCCGTCCAGGGCCAGGCCGTCGGCCGCCGTGGCGGTGAGCCGGACGCCGTCCTCGTCGGCCGCCCAGGTGCCGGGGAGGGCCGGGAGCCGGCCGTCCGGATGGTCCTCGATCCAGTGGCTGCCGACCAGCGCGAGCGGCCCGTACGGCGCCGACACCGTCTCCTCGCGGTGTTCGTGCCAGCGCTTCCAGTCTCCGGCCGCGTCCGCGTTCATACGATCAGTCCTTCCCATGCCTTCGTCACGACGCACGTCACCTCTCTTCTCGGCTCTTCTCGGCTCTTCTCCGCTCTTCTCCGCTCCCTCCTGTGCGCAAGGTATTTCACGGAGCCGCGAGTTGCCCGGCGGGCCGGGCGAGGCCGAGGTGCTCGCGCAGGGTGCTGCCCGGGTAGAAGGTGCGGAACAGACCGCGGTGCTGGAGGAGCGCCACGGTGCCGTTGACCAGCCGCTCCAGGTCACGGCGCGGCTCGGCGGGGACCAGGTGGAAGCCGTCGGTGGCGCCCGCGCCGTGCCAGCCGGCCACCAGCTCCGCCAGATCCACCGGACCGCCCCGGTACAGCGGCCCCTGCACGGTCTGCCGGGGCCCGCCGCCACCGTGCCCCGGCTCGGCCGCGCGCTCCCCGTCGCCCAGGTCCACCACGAGACTCACCAGCACCCGCAGGGCGTCCGGCTCCCGCCCGAACTCCGCCGCCTGCTGCCGGAGTTCCTCCCGTACGGCAGCGGCCTGCGCGGAGCTCGCGGCCCGCACCAGGGCGACATCGGCGTACCGGGCGGCGGCCTGCCGGGCGGCGGGCTCGGTGGCGTCGGCCACCCGGACCGGCGGCCCCGGCGCGGGTCCGGGGGCCTCGCTCCACCGGCCGGCCCGGCCCCGGCTGACCCGGTCGAGGTGGGCGACGGCGGCCTCGGGGCCGGCCGTCACCGGCACCAGCCCGATCCGCCGGGTGGCCGGGGCCACCTGCGCCAGTACGGTGACCGCGTCGGTCTCCGGCCACCCGATCCGGTCGTCGAGCGTCACGAAGTCCAGTCCCCCGCTCTCGGCCAGCCGCACCAGCTCGACGTAGCGCTCCGCGTCGAACACGCCGACCTGGTCCACGGCGGCGGCCAGATGGAGCAGCCCCCGGCCGTACGAGCCGGTCATCACCACGCACCTCCCGGTAAGACTGCCTGTGAGACGGCCGGACACCGACCGTGGCGCCCGCTCATGACACGACTCCCGCCAGGTCGGCCAGGAAGGCGAGCGCCGCGCGCGCCGTGGCGTCGTTCTGCCGGAACGCGGGCCCTCCGGTGTGCGGACGGGTGAACGCGCCGGGCGTACGGCCGTTCGTGAACGGCCCGAGCGCGAACCGCCGGGGATGCGGCCGCCCGCCCCCGTCGAGGATCCGCCCGTCGGCGGGGTCCACCCTGAGCAGCCCGTCGGCCGTCTCGGCGGCCTCGTCGGCGGGCAGCCCGCGCAGCAACGCGTCCCGGGCCCGCCCCACGGTGGGTTCGGGCAGCCGCGCCTCGACGAGCGCCCGCGCCTCGACGGAGAACCCGGGCACGGTGTCGGCGGACGCCCGGAACACCCCGTCCCCTGCCGTCACCGTCATCCCGGCGCCGACGAAGCGCAGCACCCCGGCCCGGGACAGCGCGAGCATCTGCCGCAGCCGGGGGCCGGGCGGCCCGGAGGCGAGGTAGCTGAAGAACCCGTGCCACCAGGACCCGATGTCGCCGAGCCGCACCAACTGCCCGTAGACGGAGAGCAGTCCGAGGAACACCGCCAGGTCGGTGCTGTACGCGGGATCGTGCCGGCGCTCCAGGTCCGCCTCGATGTAGCCGCGCAGCCCGTCCTGGAACTCCTCGTGCGATCCGTACCGCACCCCGTCCAGCGGGTGGTCGAGCGCCGCGAGATCGAGCCGGTCGGCCGGATCCGGTACGGCGGCCGCCACCAGCGCCCGCACCTCGGCCTCCCCCTCGGCCGCGGCGTACTTCTCCTCGAAGTCCCGCCAGGCGACGGTCGTCCGCTCGGGATGGACGGTGAAGAGCCGGTGGTAGTGGGCGAAGCCCAGCTCCTTGGCCACCAGCGGCCACACGTCCCGCCGGAAGTCGTGGCCGCCGGGCCGGGCGAGCAGTTCGTCGATCTCGGCGGGCCCGAGGAACCGGGGCAGCGGCGGGCGTTCGCCGGTCCAGTCGTACCCGATCTTCGAGTGGTACGGCACACCGCGCCGCGACCCGACGTACAGCACCGGCTCCTGCCCGGACGGCACATAGGCATCGCCGTCGTAGCGTCCGCCCCGTCCCTCGGTGAGCAGCACCATCAGGTCGACGAAGGCGAGTCCGAACCCCCGTACGAGCACCGGTTCGCCGGGCCGCAGTGCGGACAGGTCGCTGTCGGCGGTGAAGTCGGGCGGCAGGTGGACCAGGCCGTGCGCGTCGGCGTACTCGGCCAGCGCGGTCTGTTCCGGGTCGAGTTCGGCGTCCAGGTGGCCGAGGGCGAGGACGACGAGGTCGGCGAGGAGCGGGCGCGGCCGGTCCTCCAGCCAGACCTGCTGACGGCCCTCCCGCGGCCCGCTGACCCGCAGGGCCCGGCGCGGGTGGTGGTGGACGGTGATGCCGTCCGGGAGGTCGGCGAGGGCGCGGTCGTAGACGTGGCGCAGGTAGCGGCCCTGGATCTGCCGGTCGGCGAAGGTACGGCCGTCCAGGCCCGCCCACTCGTGCAGGGTGGGGCCCTCCCGTACCGGCCCGGCCATCCGCACCGTCTCGTCCGTGAACATGGTGACGTCCTCGGCGTGCGAGTTCATCCACAGCAGCGGCGACTGCGCGGCCCGCCAGATGCGCCCGGCGCCCGGCGGATGCGGGTCGACCAGATGGATGTCGAGGCCCGAACCGGCGTACAGCTCGGGCACGTTGGCGGCGATCCGCTCCAGGAGTCCGGTCCCCCGCGGCCCGGCTCCCACGATCACCAGCTGGGGCTTCACCGGGCGGCCCCGGAGGCGAGGCGGCCGACCGCGGGCCCGGATATGCCGGGAACGGGGACGAAGGCGGTTCTGACAAAGGTCTCGGAAGACATGCGAAGGCTCCGTGGCGGATGGATCGAACACGGTGGACGCGCACACGGTGGTGCGGGTGCCTTCACACGGAACGCCGGAGTACGGCGCTCTTACGGCCGAGCCCCTCAGCAGGGCCGTCCGTCGACTCTACGGCGCCGTTTCCCCTCGTTGTCAAGGTCGTCCAGAGTGTGGGCAGCGCGTCTCAGCTCAGTTGACGGAAAACCGGAGACCTGTTCCACTTGGCCCATGCATCCGCAGCAGTGCCTGGTCAAGCGCTCCCACATCGACTTCGGTCGCGTGTGGTCCTGTTCCTGTTGAGCTGACCCCCTGCGCGCCCCGCGGACAGCGGGGACCCTTCGCGTTCTCCACCGCGCCCCACCCTTCGCCTTCACACGCGCACCCCTCCCCTCGCGCTCCGCACACGTGCTGATCCCTCGCTCCGAAAGGACGCGGGGACCTGCACGGCCACGGCCATGGCCGGCGTCCCAGGAAGCCCGCCCCGTCCCGAACATGCCGAACTCGGCCCCGTCGCGGCTGTGCCGCCCGGGCACGCCGTGCGCGAGGGACGAGAGCCCCGGCACGATCGCCGCGAGACGGTCGGCCTCGGTGCGCCCGCGCCCGTCCGGGACGGCGATCAGCAGCCCGCCGGAGGAGACCGGCGACCTCTGCGGGGCCTTCTTCGGGGCCTGCGGTCGGGGTGCGCTCGGCGGATGCCGGATGCCGGATGCCGTACGCAGTCGGGGGCGAGCGTGGCGTCGTCGGTGGTCTTGCGCCGGGCGGGCGGCCTGCCCGCGAACTCCGCGACTCCGCCGACGTGTCCGGTGGCGAGGCCGCGTTCCTTCCGGTGTTCGCAGAAGCCTGGTGCGCGAATGACGGCCGCCTGCCCGGAAGTGCCCTAATGAAGAGGCGAGTTGATGGATGTGCAGAACCGGGGCAGAAATGGTTCTGCACTCCGCGCGACGAACATCTCCGGGCAGCGGTCACCCGATCATGTTTTTGTTTTACGTCACGGAAACAGGATCAAGGCGAATGCAGCGGCGGCCACCCGGCGCCGTGTGTCCGTATACGGTGACGGCCGCGCACTCCGGTTGACGCCGCCCGCGTCCGCGCCCGAGCCGGCCGGACACCCCCTGAACACGCGTCAGACCGCCCCGAAGGCAGTCCGACAGGGCCCGGAAGGGGCCCGGAGGGCACTGCGAGGGCACCCAGAACCGCCTCGGCCCGTTCACCCTGACGCACCGTTCATCACCCGTACGCCGGGAACAATCATATTTCACTCTCAGTCAGCAGCCGTGTGAGCTACCGCCCTTGGGGTACCTGGGCTCTCGACGTTTTGGCTCTGCACCAGTACCGTCACAAACCCCCCGTGCGGCGTCTATCCACTTGGCGCGACATCCGCATCATGGACGACCATAGGGATGCGGAAGCAAGAAAGACCGCTGTGAGAGGAGGCGTCCATGGGATCGGTACGCAAGGCGAGTGCCTGGCTTGGCCTCGTCGACGACAACGATGACGAGCGCTACTACGACGACGACTACTCCGAAGGGACCGAGCAGCCCGGGGATGCCTGGGTCACCGACCCCCGGGTCAAGGTGGCCACGGACACCGCCGAGGAGAAGGGCCGCCGGATCGGCACGGTCACCCCGGACAGCTTCCGGGACGCCCGCGCGATCGGCGAGCTGTTCCGCGAGGGCGTGCCGGTCATCGTGAACCTCACGGCCATGGAGCCGGGCGACGCCAAGCGCGTGGTCGACTTCGCGGCCGGGCTGACCTTCGGCCTGCGCGGCACCATCGAGCGGGTCGCCAACCGGGTCTTCCTGCTGACCCCCGCGAACACCGAGATCGTCAGCGGTGAGCCGGCCAGGCGCCGGGAGGACGGCTTCTTCAACCAGAGCTGAGGCAGGGCCGCTCACCGGCCCTGCCCCCGCGCGGGGTTCACCGGAAGGCGTCGAGCCCGGTGAGTGCCTTGCCCAGCACCAGCTGGTGCATCTCGACGGTGCCCTCGTAGGTGAGCACCGACTCCAGGTTCGTCGCGTGCCGCATCACGGGGTACTCCAGCGAGATCCCGTTCGCCCCGAGGATCGTCCGCGCCGTACGGCAGATCTCGATCGCCTCCCGTACGTTGTTGAGCTTGCCGAAGCTGACCTGCTCGGGACGCAGGCGACCGGCATCCATCCGCCGCCCCAGGTGATGGGCGAGCAGGATCCCCTTGTGCAGTTCGACCGCCATGTCGGCGAGTTTGGCCTGGGTGAGCTGGAAGCCGCCGATGGGCCGACCGAACTGCTCCCGCGACTTCGCGTAGTCGACGGCGGTCTCGAAGCAGGTGCGGGCCGCGCCCATGGCGCCCCACACGATCCCGTACCGGGCGTGCGACAGACAGCTGAGCGGCCCCTTGAGCCCGGTGACCTCGGGCAGCACGGCATCGGCGGGCAGCCGCACGTCGTCCATCACCAGCTCACTGGTGACACTCGCCCGCAGCGACCACTTGTGCCTGATCTCGGGCGCCGAGAACCCCGGCGTGCCGGTGGGCACGACGAACCCCCGGATCCCGTTCTCCGTCTGCGCCCACACGACGGCGACGCCCGCCACCGACCCGTTGGTGATCCACATCTTCCGCCCGCTCAGCACCCAGTCGCCACCGGCGTCCCGCCGGGCGTGCGTCCGCATGGCGGCCGGGTCGGACCCGTGATCAGGCTCGGTGAGCCCGAAGCACCCGATGACGTCACCGGCGGCCATGGCCGGCAGCCACCGCTGCTTCTGCTCCTCGCTCCCGAACCGGTGGATCGCGTACATGGCGAGCGACCCCTGCACGGACACGAGGGACCGGATCCCGGAGTCGGCGGCCTCCAGCTCCAGGCAGGCCAGCCCGTACTGCACGGCGGAGGCCCCGGCGCACCCGTACCCGCTGAGCGACATCCCGAGCGCCCCGATCGACCCGAGCTCCTTGGCGAGTTCCCTGATGCCGGGCAGCTCCCCGCTCTCGTACCACTCGGCGACGAACGGCAGCACCCGGTCCGCCGCCCAGCTCCGCACGGTCTCCCGTACGGCGAGATCCTCCGGCTCCAGAAGATCGTCGATCCCGAGCGGATCACCGGCATCGAACGGCGGCAACTTCACGGACGCGGACATCAGAACCCTCCCAAAACTAGCAGCGCTAGTTACAGTCTCCCTGCTCCCCCACCCACGCACCACCCCCACAGGTCGCCCAGCCTCTCCCTTTACCCCGCACGGGCGGTGCGGGGTAAGGCGAAGCTCCAACCCGCACCCGCCAACGCCACAGCACCCCCGCAGGTCGCCCAACCACTCCCCCACCCCGCACGGGCGGTGCGCGGGTGGGCAAGGCTCTGGCCCGCAGCCGCCGACGGCGCAGCGGTCACCGCGCGTCGGCGGCTACGCCGAGACGCGCGGGCGTTGGGGTTCGCGAGGGGCGGGGAGGTCGACCGCGGCCGTCTCCTCCTCGCAGTGCATGGCGCGCGGCAGCCGCAGTGCCATCACGGCCCCCAGCAACAGCAGCCCCGCACTCACCAGCAACGTCACATGCAGACCGTGCACGAAGGAGTCCCGCGCCGCCCGCCGCAACGCCGACCCCGCCGCCCCGCCCAGCCGCCCGGCGACCGCGTACGCCTCACCCAGTGAGTGCCCCGCCGACGCGGACGCCGACGCCGGTACGCCCGGCACGTCGGCCAGCCCCGGCGCGTACGCCGCGTTCATCACGCTGCCGAGGAGCGCGATCCCGATCCCGGCGCCCAGCTGGTACGAGGTCTCGCCGACCGCCGCCGCCCCGCCGGCCTGCGCCGCCGGCGCCTCGCTCAGCATCGACTCGTACGCCCCGAAGAGCGTGGTCTCCAGACCGAAGCCGAGCAGCAGGAAGCCGACGAGCAGCAGGCCCGCGTTGTCGGTCCCGCCCATCGCCGTCAGCGTGAGCACCGCCGCCGCGGTCAGGCAGAAGCCGAAGCACACCATCCGGCGCGGCCCGAAGCGCCGCAGCATCCGCGCCCCGGCCAGCCCCGCCGCCATCGCCGCGAGCGTCAGCGGCAGCAGTCGCAGCCCGGTCTGCAACGGGGACAGGCCCAGCACCAGTTGCAGGTACTGCGCGGCGATGAGTTCGAGGCCCACCAGCGCCAGCATCGCGAGCACGATGCAGCCGACCGCCGTGCTGAACGCCGGCCGCGCGAACATCTTCAGGTCCACCAGCGGGAACGCCCGCCGCCGTTGCCGTCGTACGAAGAGGACCAGCAGCAGCGCGCCCAGCAGCAGCGGTGCCACCGTCAGCGCGCTGCCCGCCGGTTCGCCGCCGCCGAGGCGCTTCACCGCGAACACCACGCCGAACAGGCCGACCGCCGCCATCAGCGCGCCGACCACGTCCCAGGGGCCGTCGCGGTCGCCGCGGGACTCGGGGAGGAGGAGACGCCCCACGGGAAGGCTGACCAGCATCAGCGGGATGTTGACCAGGAAGACCGAGCCCCACCAGAAGTGTTCGAGGAGGAAGCCGCCGAGGAGGGGGCCGACGGCCGCGCCGACCGCCGCCACCGCGCTCCAGATGCCGATGGCGAGGGCCCGTTCACGGCGGTCGGGGAAGACCTGCCGGAGGATGGAGAGGGTGGCCGGCATGATCATCGCGCCGCCGACGCCGAGCAGTGCCCGGGCCCCGATCAGCGCCGCGGCGCTCGGCGCGAGGGCGGCGGCCGCGGAGGCGATGCCGAACAGGGTGTAGCCGAGGAGCAGGACCCGCCGCCGGCCCACCCGGTCGCCGAGCGTGCCGAACAGGATCAGCAGCGAGGCGCAGACCAGCGGGTAGACGTCGACGATCCAGAGCAGCTCCATCGCACCGGGCTTGAGGTCCTCGGTGACGGCGGGCACGGCGACGTGCAGCACGGTCGCGTCGAGGGCGACCAGCAGCAGGCTGACGCAGAGGACGACGAGGACGACCCACCGGTTGGCACCGGCACCGGCCCCGGACACCGCACGACGGCGCGGTCGTACGGCGGCCGTGGTCGTCCCGGACATGTACGTACCTCCCAGATGGTCCCTCGCGTGCGGCGGAGCGGCGGGGTGGGGACTCCCCGTCGTACGGCCGGAGAGGAGCGGGGTCTCCGGCCCGCGCATACGAACGCGAGTGACATGTCAGCGTACGCGAGTTCGTTGCGGGGGCACGTGGCGGACCTCTCACACGCTCCGGAGAACTCATGTGGCGTACGCCACTGGCCCCCGCTCCGCACCACGCCCGCGTGAACCCGGCGGTTCCGCGGCCCGTCGATAATCGAGCCCGTGACCGATCTTGAAACGCCCGTGGCGGCACCGCGCGCCCCCGCCCTGCGCCGGGCGGCGCCTGCCCTGCTCGGGTACGCGGCCGTACGCGCCCTCGGCCTGGCCGTGCTGGCCGGGTGGAGCGCGGCACGCGGCAGGAGCGCGTACACCTTGTTGACGGCGCGCTGGGACTCGCTGTGGTACACGCGGGTCGCCGAACTGGGCTACGGCTACCAGGTGCGGCTGCCGAACGGCGACGTCCACTCCAACCTGGCCTTCTTCCCGCTGCTGCCCTGGCTGGAGCGCCTGTTGCACGCGCTCGCGCCGCTGTCGTACGCCGACGCCGGCTTCACGGTGAGCCTGCTCGCCTCGCTCGCCGCGGCCTGGGGGATCTTCGCAGTCACGGACCTCGTGTACGGCCGGCGGGTGGGGGTCTGCGCCGTGCTGGTGTGGGCCGTGCTGCCCGTCGGGATCGTGCAGTCGATGGCGTACAGCGAGTCGTTGTTCACGGCGCTGGCCGCGTGGTCGCTGTACGCCGTGCTGACCGGCCGCTGGGTGACCGCCGGGGCACTGGCCGCGCTGGCGGGGCTGACCCGGCCGGTGGGGCTCGCCGTGGTGGCGGCGGTGTGGACGGCGGGCGTGGTCTCGTTCGTGCGGGATCGAGGCAGGGGCGTGCAGGACGGTGGTACTGATCAGCCGGACGGCGCGCTTCCCGGCGAACGCGCCCCCGAGACGCCCAGCGCCGCCCGCGCCCGGCGCGCTCCGCAGGCGACCGGCGCGCCATACGCAGCACGCGCCCCCCACGCCACCGCCCCTGACGCCCCTGCCTGGCGCCGCGTCCTCGGCATGCTCCTCGCCCCCCTCGGCGCCGCCGCCTATGTCCTGTGGGTCGGGCACCGCACCGGCCGCGGCCCGCTCGGCTACCTGGACGTCCAGGCGGGCTGGCGTAACGGCTTCGACGGCGGCTATGCGTTCGCACGCTTCGTGGCCGACAAGTTCACGTCATTTCCGTCCGCTCTCGCCGGAGCGGGTTTGATCCTCGGCGTCGGCCTGCTGCTGTGGCTCTACGTGACCGGCGTCCGCCAGCGGCAGCCGCTCCCCCTGCTGGTCTACACGGGTGTCGTCCTCGCGCTCGCGCTGTGCGCGTCGAGCTACTTCGGGTCCAAGCCGCGGCTGCTGATGCCGGCCTTCCCGGTGCTGCTGCCGCTCGCCCGGGCCCTCGCCCGGCTGCGCGCCGGCAGATCGGCGCTGGTCACGGCGGGTGTGGCGGTGGCCTCGGCGGTCTATGGCGCGTTCTGGCTGAACGGCTCCGGACCTCCATGATCGTTTCGGCATCCTCGGTGAGCGGCCGGAGAATTCCACCCCATGCTTTGGTTAACGAATTCATAAGTGCCATAAAACGGCGACCCGGCATGATCAAAGGAATTGAAGGGCGGACCCGCCGAGGATTACGGAATCCTTAGAATTCGGAGACCTCCTGAGAGGTTTCCCACATCACATCGTCATCACAAAGCCGCAGTTTCGACCGGGAACAGAGCTCACTCGCTGTAACGTCGATTGGGTGCGTACCGAACGAAACCTCACCCGTCTGGACCGGGTGTTCGCCAGGCTGGACCGTGAGCCGGAACGGCCGGCCCACATTGATGTGCCGAAGATGAGCCGGCACCGGGTCGTGTTGTTCACCGCGACCCTCGCCTTCTACCTGGCGATCGTGTGGGCCGTCGTGATCACGTCCTGGCTGGTCCGGCTCGACTGGCAGGTCATGTTCTTCCGGCCGTACCAGCAGTGGTCGGGAATCCACTGGTTCGTCGACTACTACGTGGTCCTCGGCCAGCGCGGCCCGACCGCCGTGATGGTCGCCGCCTGGCTGGGCTGGCGTTCATGGCGGCAGCACACCCTGCGCCCGCTGCTCACGCTCGGTGCCTCCCTGCTGCTCCTCAACATCACGGTCGGCGCCGCCAAGCTCGGCATGGGGCGCCTCGGACCGCACTACGCGACCGTCATCGGCTCGAACGAGATGGGCCTGGGCGGCGATATATTCCCCAGCGGACACACCGCCAACGCGGTGGTGACCTGGGGAATTCTGGCATATCTGGCCTCCACCCCGAGAGCCCGCCGCTGGCTCTCCGCCGCCTCGGCGGTCACCTCCCTCGGCGTCGGCATGTCCACCGTCTACCTCGGTACGCACTGGCTGAGCGACGTGTTGCTGGGCTGGGCGGCGGGGCTGCTGATCCTGCTGGCGCTGCCCTGGTGCGAGCCGTTCATCGCCCGCGCCGAGACCTGGCTCTTCGACCTGCGCGACCGCTGGCGCGCCCGCGGCGGCAGCACGGTGCCCGCGCCCGTCCCGGTGCCCGTGGTCCTCAAGCCGCGCCCGGCGCCCGTCGAACAGGCCGCGCCGGAACGCGAGCCGGTCTCCCTGTCCCGCCCGCCCAGGGCCCCGATCCACCTGGCGCCCGGCCCGCACACGGCCCGCTCGGAGCGCACCCCGGTGACCCCGGCGGGCAGCCGCCGCCCGCAGCACCCCGAACGGCAGCCGCGCGGCACCGGCGCCCAGGCGGCCCGCCCGCTGACGGGCGGCTGACGGCCGTACGGACGCGACGGCGGGCCCCGGTACGCACAGCCGGCCCCGGCAGGGCGAAGGCCCCGGTTCCCCACTGCGGGAACCGGGGCCTTCGCCGTCGTACGGTCAGCCCTTCCAGGCGCGCGCCACGACGCCGTCCCGTACCTCGAAGTTGAGCCGCCCCGTGCGGTACTCCATGGTGATGATCGCGCCCGGCGGCAGCGAGCGCACCGTGGTCCACCCGCGCTGCCGGGCGAGCCGTTCCGCGTCGCCCGCGTCGCGGCCTACGTACCCTTGCGGGCTGTCCTGGGGCTCCGTCGGCGGAGCGGTGTCCGGTGCCATGCGGCCCACGCTAGGCCGCTTCCGGCGGAGACGGAAGCCGAAGTCCCGCGTCCGCCCCCGGTCACGCTTCTGTCACAGAATCACGACACGCGTTTCGGTCGAACTCCGTCACACGTACGAGCGGTTCCATGCGCCTTCCTGGCGCATTCGAGCGCAATTCCCCGATGCCGGTAGGGTCTTCCGAAAAGCCGCCGGAAAGAAGCGGAGGCCAGGATCCGGGACACTCCGGCGCCTGCATTCCATTCCGATTCCGGCGGGACGCGCCGAAGCTGACACCGCATAAGAGATTCACCGGTTCGGCACAGAACCCCCGTACCGCGCGGGTAGGACCGAGGTTGCGGCAACGTGAACTCGGAGCGCGCCGTCGGCACATGAATCGCCCTCGCATACGGGTGTGCGTCCCTCATTCGGAGCATGTACATGTCCCCACGAAACGCACCGGGCCCCGCCCGGTCGGACCGGGCGGGGCAGGGCGGTGCGGGGCAGGGGTGCGCGTCAGAGCGCGAGGCGCTGCCCGGGCACGATCAGGTTCGGGTCGCCGCCGATGACGGCCCTGTTGGCGGCGTAGAGGCGCTGCCAGGTGGTGCCGTGCCGCTCGGCGATCTCGCTCAGGGTGTCGCCCTCGCGGACGGTGTAGTCGCCCTCGGCCGAGGTGCGGCCGGTGCCGGCCGTCGAGCGCTGCGGCGTCTTCGCCGCGGGGGCCGACTTCCGGGTCGTCGACGTGCCCGACGACTTCGAGGACTTCGACGACCTCGTCGCCGACTCCGTGCTGCTCTTCGTGGTCACCGAGGCGCTCTCCGGTGCCGAGCCGGTCGCCCCGGCCCGCCCCGAGCAGACCGGCCAGGCGCCCCAGCCCTGGGCGTGCTGGACCTTGGTGGCGACGGCGATCTGCGCTTCCCTGGAGGCCTGGTCGGCCGTCGCCGCGTAGGCGGTGCCGCCGTACGCGCGCCAGGTGGAGGCGGAGAACTGGAGTCCGCCGTAGTAGCCGTTGCCGGTGTTGATGTGCCAGTTGCCGCCGCTCTCGCACTGGGCGATGCGGTCCCACACTCCGTTGTCCGCCGCCGCGGCGCTGCCGGTGGCCGCCAGCAGGCCCAGCGGGGCGAGCAGCGCCGCTCCGGCCAGGGCGGCCGTCGTACGGCCCCTGCGGGAACCGTTCTTGTTCGCGGCGGTCTCACGGGTGGTATCGGCACACTCGGACATGTATTTCCCTCTCCACATACCCGGGGTCCCCCAGGCGGGACGCGGTCCCCGCGCAATGGACGCGGTTCCTCGCGCTCGCCCCGTCCGCGGCGGCCGGTACTGCGGTGGTGCTCTGCCTGGTGCCGGCCGGCGGACGTACCCGAGCGGTGCTCGCTGCACACGGCGGAGGAATCTAGAGATCGGGAACGCCCGAAATCAACCAACTCACTGTCGGGCCAGGCCAGTTCGATGTTACCGTGGGTAGCGGCGATTTCCAGCCACCCACTACATTCCCGGATTTCGTGATTTGTCGACCACGGGTTCGACGAATCTGTGATTCACTTCACCGCGTCAAACTCCTTTGGCTTGCGAAGAGTTGACGGGGAGTGCCGGATTCCGCACGACGAGTGACCCTGTGCAGCGGATGGTTCGATCCCGATCCCCCCGATGCGTGACCCCCACCACAGATCGCCCGTTGTCTTCTTCATGAGCCCGCGACCCCGGGGGCTCACGGACCGGGAGCCACCCGGGCCTTCATGCACCGCATCCCGAGGGAGCCACCGTGCCGCGCATGCTCGACGTCAGCGACGAGGTACGAGCCGAGATCGGCGACGAAGAAGCCGACCGGCTGCTCGCCGGAGACAACGCCCCCGGCAGTTACGACTGCACGTCCTGCCGCACCCCGGGCGACTCCGAACAGGAGCGCACCAGCACCGTCCTGTTCATCGGCGACGAGACCGCCGTCCTCGCCTTCGCCCACGCCACCTGCCTGCCCTCGCAGGTCGTCCAGGTCACCGAGGAGCAGCTGCAGGGCGCGGTCCGCTCCATCAGCGGCGACAGCGCGCCCGGCGGCGGGCCGCGGAAGTCCGTGCCCGAGCAGGCGGTGCTCGGGGTGACCAGCGGACTCGTGCTGATCGCCGGGGAGCTGCACCCCGCGCTGGTCGTGGAGCCGACCTCGCCGATCGTGCGGCCCGGCACGGACGGGGTGGGCGACGACTTCCTGCCGCTCCTCATCGAGCAGGGCTTCATGCCGGTGCCGGAGCTGACCGCGGTGCCGCCGGTGCTGCACGGGTGGTCGGTGCTGCTGGCGGTGGGCCAGCTGCACGCGGTGCTGCAGCCCGGTCCCACGGGCGGGCAGCCGGTGGCGTGGTGGCAGGCGCATCAGCCGCTGCAGGTCACCGACGGGTGGCGGGCGGCCGCCAACAAGCACCAGCAGGTGCTGATGTTCGCGGCACCGGTGGGGTCGATCGGGCGGCAGCCCCGGGAGGATCTGCTGCGCGACGCGATCGACAAGGCCGCGGCGAACGGGAAGCTGGTGGCTGCGGCGCTGCCGCTCGCGGGGGTCTGAGGGGCGCCCACAGGGGGGAGCTGCCGTGCGTGAGCGGCTGCGGGTCGTCCGTGGCTGGTCGCGCAGTTCCTCCCCCAGCCTTCGGCCGGGGGTACCCCCAGCGCCCCTAGAGGGGCGCCTGAGGGCCGCATCTCTTTGAAGACCTGGTCGTTTGGACATACGTGCACGCATACGACCTTCCGCCCCACCGGCCGTCCTTCTCCACCGTTCCCGCTGCCCGGGTGGCTCAGGAGGCCCCGGGCGGGCTCTCGGCCACGCCGATCTACGACTCGCTCTACGCGGAGTGGGTCAAGGCCTTCCGTACGCTGCCGGGTGACCGCAGCGGTGAGGAGTCGCTGGGGTTCGTCGCCTTCGGGAGCGCCCCGTTCAGTACCGGCACCCATGGTCTGGGGTCGTACGGAGGGAGCTCGTACAGCGCGTACAGCGCGGGTGCCTACAGCGCCCGGACCGGCAGCGGGCAGCCCCAGCCGCCGCAGTGGCAGCGGATCGGGACGCTCGGGCGGGCCCAGGAGAACGGGATGGGGCCCGTGCCGGTGGCGCTTCCGCCGGCTCCGCGCCGGGGGATGTGACACAGGGGAGAGGGGCGGTCACCTGGTTCGGTGACCGCCCCTCTCCCCTGTGTCCCTACTTCTTCTTCGCGCCGCGCTTCTCGCGCACCCGCACGGAGATATGGATCGGCGTGCCCTCGAAGCCGAACTCCTCGCGCAGCCGGCGCTCGATGAAGCGGCGGTAGCCGGCCTCGATGAAGCCGGAGGCGAACAGGACGAACCGCGGCGGCTTGGTGCCGGCCTGGGTGCCGAACAGGATGCGCGGCTGCTTGCCGCCCCGGACCGGGTGCGGGTGGGCCGAGACCAGCTCGCCGAGGAAGGCGTTGAGGCGGCCGGTGGGGACGCGGGTCTCCCAGCCGGCCAGCGCGGTCTCGATCGCGGGGACCAGCTTCTCCATGTGCCGGCCGGTGCGGGCCGAGACGTTGACCCGGGGCGCCCAGGCGACCTGGCCGAGCTCGGTCTCGATCTCGCGCTCCAGGTAGTAGCGGCGCTCCTCGTCGAGGGTGTCCCACTTGTTGAAGGCGAGGACGACCGCACGGCCCGCCTCGACGGCCATGGTGACGATCCGCTGGTCCTGCACGGAGATGTTCTCGGAGGCGTCGAGCAGGATCACCGCGAGCTCGGCCTTCTCGACGGCGGCCGCGGTGCGCAGCGAGGCGTAGTAGTCGGCGCCCTGCTGGAGGTGGACGCGCTTGCGGATGCCCGCGGTGTCGACGAACTTCCAGGTGATGCCGCCGAGTTCGATCAGCTCGTCGACCGGGTCGCGGGTGGTGCCGGCGATCTCGTTGACGACGACGCGCTCCTCGCCCGCCACCTTGTTGAGGAGGGAGGACTTGCCGACGTTCGGGCGGCCGATGAGGGCGATCCGGCGGGGGCCGCCGACGCCGGGGCCGCCGAAGGTCTGCTCGGGCGCCTCGGGCAGCGCCTCCAGGACGGCGTCCAGCATGTCGCCGGTACCGCGGCCGTGCAGGGCGGAGACCGGGTGCGGCTCGCCGAGGCCGAGGGACCAGAGGTAGGCCGCGTCGGCCTCGCCGCTGGGGCCGTCGACCTTGTTGGCGGCCAGCACGACGGGCTTGCCGGCCTTGCGCAGCAGGCGTACGACCGCCTCGTCGGTGTCGGTCGCGCCGACCTTGGCGTCGACGACGAAGACGACCGCGTCGGCCGCCTCGATCGCGTACTCGGCCTGGGCCGCCACGGAGGCGTCGATGCCGAGGACGTCCTGCTCCCAGCCGCCGGTGTCGACGACCTTGAAGCGGCGGCCCGCCCACTCGGCCTCGTAGGTCACGCGGTCCCGGGTGACCCCGGGCTTGTCCTCGACGACGGCCTCGCGGCGGCCGATGATGCGGTTGACCAGAGTCGACTTGCCGACGTTGGGGCGGCCGACGACGGCGAGGACGGGCAGCGGGCCGTGCCCGGCCGCCTCGATGGCGCCCTCGACGTCCTCGATGTCGAAGCCCTCTTCGGCGGCGAGCTCCATGAACTCCGCGTACTCGGTGTCACCGAGCGCCCCGTGGTCGTACTCGTGCTCAGCCGAGTCGCCGGGCTGGATGTGGTCGTTCATGAAGTCCGTACCTCGTCGTTCATCGTGGTGATCGGTGGATCGCACCCCTTGTGGGCTCCCGGCACGGGCTCCCATATCGGCTGATCCACTACTTAGTGTCGCCTAGCGTCCGGTCAGACGCCTGGCGTTTTCCAGGTGGCCGGCGAGCTGCTTCTGGATGCGCTCGGTGGCCTCGTCCAGGGCCTTGCGGGTGCGCCGGCCGGTGCCGTCGCCCGCCTCGAAGGGGTCGCCGAAGACGACGTCGACGCGGGAGCGCAGCGGGGGCAGTCCCTTCACCAGCCGTCCGCGCCGCTCCGAGCTTCCCAGCACGGCCACCGGGACGATCGGTGCCCCGGAGCGGACCGCGAAGTAGGCGAGGCCCGCGCGGAGCGCGGCGAAGTCGCCGTCGCCGCGGCTGCCCTCGGGGAATATGCCGAGCACTCCCCCGGCCTCCAGGACGCCGAGCGCCCGGGTGACCGCCGTGCGGTCGGTGGACTGGCGGTCCACCTTCAGCTGTCCGATCCGGGTCAGGAACGGGTCGAGCGGCCCGACGAACGCCTCCTTCTTGATGAGGAAGTGCGTCGGCCGGGGCGCCACGCCCATGACCATCGGGCCGTCGATGTTGTGGGAGTGGTTCACGGCGAGGATCGCCGGACCCTGCGCGGGCACCTTCCAGGCGCCGAGCACGCGCGGCTTCCACAGCCCGTACATCAGGCCGACCCCGATGCGGCGCCCGGTCTCGGCGCCGCGCTGCGACGGAAGGCTCACTTCCCGGCCCGCTTCTCCTCGACGAGGGTGACGACGCACTCGATGACCTGGGCCAGCGTCAGCTCGGTGGTGTCCACCTCGACGGCGTCGCCGGCCTTGGCGAGCGGCGAGGTCTTGCGGGAGGAGTCGGCCGCGTCCCGCTTGACCAGGGCCTCGCGGGTGGCGTTGACGTCGGCGCCCTTCAGCTCGCCGCTGCGGCGGGCCGCGCGGGCCTCCGGGGAGGCGGTGAGGAAGACCTTCAGGTCGGCGTCGGGCAGCACGGTGGTGCCGATGTCCCGGCCCTCGACGACGATGCCGTCCGCGGCGGCGCGGGCCAGCGACCGCTGCAGCTCGCTGATCCTGGTGCGCACCTCCGGCACCGCGCTGACCGCGCTGACCTTGGAGGTGACCTCCTCGGTGCGGATCGGGCCGGAGACGTCCACGCCGTCGACGGTGATCGTCGGCTTGACCGGGTCGGTCCCCGAGACGATCTCCGGCTTGCCGGCCACCGCGGCGATCGCGGTCGGGTCGGTGAGGTCGATGCCGCTGTTCACCATCCACCAGGTGATCGCCCGGTACTGGGCGCCGGTGTCCAGGTAGCTGAGGCCGAGCTGCTCGGCCACGGCCTTGGACGTGCTCGACTTGCCGGTGCCCGAGGGGCCGTCGATCGCGACAATCACGGGCTTTACGGCGCCGTTTTCCACGGGGGGACACCTTCCGGGTGCAGGGTGGTGGGTGGTGTGCGGGCGGCGGTGCGCCCCGCACAAGGTTACCGGCCCCCGGGACCGCCCTTCCCAGCGCTACTGCCGCAGCGCCCAGCCCCGGTCCCGCAGCGCCGACGTGAGCACGGGCACGGCCTTCGGCTCCACCCAGAGCTGGACGTGTCCGGCCTGCTGACCGGTCGCGTGCTCGATCCGCACGTCCTCGATGTTGACGCCGGCCGCCCCGGCGTCGGCGAAGATCCGGGCCAGCTGGCCGGGCTGGTCGTCGATGAGCACCGCCACGACCTCGTACACCCGCGGCGCCGAGCCGTGCTTGCCGGGCACCCGCACCTGGCCGGCGTTGCCGCGGCGCAGCATGTCCTCGATGCCCGCGCCGCCCTCGCGCCGCTTCTCCTCGTCCGAGGACTGCAGGGCACGCAGGGCACGGACGGTCTCGTCGAGGTCGGCGGAGACGTCGGAGAGCAGGTCGGCGACCGGGCCGGGGTTAGCGGACAGGATGTCGATCCACATCCGGGGGTCGGAGGCGGCGATCCGGGTGACGTCGCGTATGCCCTGTCCGCACAGCCGTACGGCCGACTCGTCGGCGTGCTCCAGGCGGGCCGCGACCATGCTGGAGACCAGGTGGGGCATGTGGGAGACCAGGGCCACCGCGCGGTCGTGGGCGTCGGCGTCCATGACCACCGGCAGGGCCCGGCAGTGCGAGACCAGCTCCAGGGCGAGGTTCAGCACCTCGGTGTCGGTGTCCCGGGTCGGGGTGAGCACCCAGGGCCGGCCCTCGAAGAGGTCGGCGGTGGCCGCCAGCGGCCCGGACTTCTCCCGGCCGGACATGGGGTGCGTGCCGATGTACGCGGACAGGTCCAGGCCGCGCTCCTCCAGCTCCCGGCGCGGGCTGCCCTTGACACTGGCCACGTCGGCGTAGCCGCGGGCCACGCCCCTGCTCATCGCGTCCGCGAGGACGGCGGCGACATGGGCGGGCGGGGCGGCGACCAGGGCCAGGTCGACCCGGCCCTCGGGCGCCTCGTCGGTGCCGGCGCCGAGCGCGGCCGCGGTGCGGGCCTGCTCGGGGTCGTGGTCGGCGAGGTGGACGACGACACCCCGCTGGGCGAGGGCGAGCGCGGCGGAGGTGCCGATGAGACCGGTGCCGATGACGAGCGCGGTCCTCACTGGGCGATGTCCTTGCGCAGGGCGGCCGCGGCACCGAGGTAGACGTGGCTGATGTCGGCGCGCGGCCGGTCGGACTCGATGTGCGCCAGTATCCGGACGACCCGGGGCATGGCGCCCTCGATGTCCAGCTCCTGGGCGCAGATCAGCGGTACGTCGACGATGCCGAGCTTGCGCGCGGCGGCCGCCGGGAAGTCGCTGTGCAGGTCGGGGGTGGCCGTGAACCAGATGCTGATCAGGTCGTCCGCGGTCAGGCCGTTCCGCTCCAGGATGGCCGTGAGCAGCGCTCCGACCTGCTCGTCCATGTGGCCGGCTTCGTCCCGCTCCAGCTGGACGGCCCCCCGGACCGCTCGTACCGCCACGGCGCTGCTCCTGTTCTGACGTCGGCGTCTTGGTCCGTCCAGCCTAGTCAGACCGCGGGCGGGCCCGTGCGCCGCGCCCGCCCGCTGAGACGGCTTCCGGTCCTGTTCTACTCCTGCCGGGCGGTCCGGACGGACTTCGCGAGCGTCTCCAGGAGCCCGCCGAGCGAGCCGCCGTCCTGGCCGTGGCTCATCGCGCTGATCAGCGTGGTCAGCATCCCGGCGCCCTCGGCATCGTCGCCGAGGAGGCTGCCGAGTATGTTTTCAAGGTCATTGCCTGCCATGGCCCCAATGTCACGCGTATGAACCAATTCCGCTACTTGGGGTGAAACACACCCGTGCGCCTCTTTACGCCGGGCCCGCCGGTCCGCTCTGATGACAGGCAGACCCGCCTCGGGGGAGGTCCGCCATGAAACGCCCTGGTCCGTTGCTGACCCTGCTCGCGGGTCTGCTGCTCGGCCTGCTCACGCTGGCGCTCGACGCGACGGCGGGGACGAGTCGCGCCTCGTCGTCGTACCAGGAGAAGCCGCCGAGTCCGACGCCGACGAGCAGCACGGCGTCCCCGGCCCCGACGGCCCCGTCACAGTCGCCGTCGCCGTCGCCGTCGAAGATCGCCGACGCCTCCTACGCCGGCCGTACCGACGACGACTCGTCCTCCGTCGCCGTCTCGGTCCGCGACGGGAGGGCGATCGCGTACTTCTGCGACGGGCGCAGCAAGGAGTCCTGGCTCAGGGGCCGGGTGCGGCCCGACGGCAGCATGACGCTGACCGGCAGCCACGGCGCCGCGTTGAACGGCACGCTGCAGGACGGCAGCCGCGTCCGCGGGGCCGTCGACCTGGACGGCGGCCACTACGCCTTCACCGCCCGGAAGGCCGTCAAGGGGTCGGGCCTGTACCGGGCCACGGCGACCGTGCGCGGGGCGAAGGTCGACGGCGGCTGGATCGTGCTCGCCGACGGCCGCCAGGTCGGCATCGTCGACCGCGAGGGCACGCCGTCGTCCGCGCCCCGCATCGACCCGGAGACCGGCGCCGTGACGGTGGACGGCCGGCGGCTGACGGCGAACCCGGTCCTTCCCTGACATCCGGCCGTGACCCGAGGGAGCCGACCATGACCGTCGACCCGAACGCCGCCACCCAGAGCTGGCCGCCGCAGGAGCCGAACCACCGCGGCCCGCACCCCGTCCGCTATCTCGTCCCCGTCCTGGTGGCCGGCGCGGTCGCGGTCGCCCTCGGCGTGTACGGCAGGGTCCACCACCCGACCGGGCACGTCTTCGGCCTCGGCGCCTTCAGCAGCACGTTCGCAGGGAAGACGTGGCTCGCCTCGGTCGCGCTC
Organism: Streptomyces sp. NPDC008092; assembly: GCF_042957285.1. NCBI lineage: Bacteria > Bacillati > Actinomycetota > Actinomycetes > Kitasatosporales > Streptomycetaceae > Streptomyces > Streptomyces sp. NPDC008092. Next base: position 33,037 of record NZ_JBIBHY010000024.1, on the reverse strand, counting down.
TTCTTCGCGCTCGTCCAGCTGGTCTCCGCGCTGATGCTGTACGGCAGGCTGCCGGGACCGCGCTGGGCCTCGGGCCTGCACCGCTGGTCGGGGCGGATCGCCTTCCTGGTCGCCGTCCCCGTGGCGGTGCACTGCCTGTACGCGTTGGGCTATCAGACGTACGAAACACGCGTTTTGTGGCACTCCATCCTGGGTTGCTTCTTCTTCGGTGTTTTCAGTGCCAAGATGCTGCTGCTCCGCTGGGAGCGACTCCCTGGCTGGCTGCTGCCGATCGTCGGTGGGCTGGTGTTCGCCGTGCTCACGCTCGTCTGGCTGACGTCCGCATTCTGGTTCTTCCGCACGTTCGGGGTGACGACATGACCGACGGCTCCACTCGACGCACCATGCTCACGACGGGTACCGCGGCGCTCGCCGCGACCTGCGTGGGCTGCGGCAACAACAACGGCAACGGCTCCTCCAGCTCGTCCGAGACGCCGGCCTCGTCCGCGACTCCCGCTTCCCCCGCTACCTCCGCGTCGCCCACCGCCGGATCGTCCGCCTCCGGGTCGGCGAGCGCGGCCGCCGGGAAGGCGCTGGCACAGACGAGTGACATCCCCGAGGGCGGCGGCACGATCTTCAAGGACCAGAAGATCGTGGTGACCCAGCCGACGGCGGGCGAGTTCAAGGCCTTCTCGGCGATCTGCACCCACATGGGCTGCACCGTGGACAAGGTGGCGGACGGCACCATCGACTGCCCCTGCCACGGCAGCAAGTACCACATCGCCGACGGCTCGGTCGCGCACGGCCCGGCGACGAGGCCGCTGCCGGCGGAGACGATCACGGTGAGCGGAAATTCGATCACCATGGGCTGACCGGCCACGTACGCTCCCGGACATGCAGCCCGAGGACCTGGTACGCGACCACACGATCTATGCCTGTGTCATGGGGTCGCGCGCCTTCGGCCTGGCCACCGAGGACAGCGACACCGACCGCCGGGGTGTGTTCCTCGCCCCCACTCCCCTGTTCTGGGGCTTCGAGAAGCCGCCCACGCATGCCGAGGGGCCGGGCGAGGAGCGGTTCTCCTGGGAGCTGGAGCGGTTCTGCGAGCTGGCGCTGCGGGCCAATCCGAACATCCTGGAGTGCCTGCACTCGCCCCTGGTCGAGCACCTCGACGACACGGGCCGCGAGCTGCTCGCCCTGCGCGGCGCCTTCCTCTCCCGGCGCGCCTACGCCACCTTCACCCGCTACGCCCTCGGCCAGCGCCGGAAACTCGACGCGGACATCCGGGCGCACGGCGCCCCGCGCTGGAAGCACGCGATGCACCTGCTGCGGCTGCTGACGAGCGCGCGCGACCTGCTGCGCACCGGTGAGCTGACGATCGACGTCGGCGACCGGCGCGCGGAGTTCCTGGCGGTGAAGCGGGGTGAGGTCTCCTGGGCGGAGGTCGAGTCCCGGATGGCCCGGCTCGCCGCGGAGACCGAGCGGGCGCTGCCGGGCACCCCGCTCCCGGCGGAGCCGGACCACGCGCGCGTGGCCGGCTTCCTCTTCCGGGTGCGCCGGGACTCAGCCCTCCAGACGCACGCGGATCACCAGGCCGTGCAGGGCGTCGTAACCGCTGGGCGCGTCGGGCAGCGCTGAGCCGTTCTGCGCCTCGTCGAGCAGGACGTGCAGCCGCTCCACGTCGGCCTCCACGCGCGTGTACCCGACCGCGGCCTTGCCGTGCTCCTGTTCGGCCTTGGCGGCGATCAGCTCGGGCAGGTGGGCCGGGGCCTCGGGGACCTCGCCGAGGAGCGTGGGCAGATGGGCCTGCACCTCGCCGCTGCGCATCAGATGGATGCCGGTGAGCAGCACCCGGAACGTGTAGAGCAGCGGTTTGAGTTCGCCGGTCTTCTCGAACAGCCGCCACTGGGTGACCGCGAACCCCCGGTAGTGGTGGGCGTGGTGGCTGGTGAGCACGCCCGGGGCGAGCGCGGCCAGTTCGCGGTGCGTGTCGCCGGTGTGCACGACGAGCGGCGACAGGAGCTGCTCCAGCACATAGCCGTTGCGGCGCAGCATCAGCCGGGCGAACTTGCGCAGGTCGTGGGTGACGAGGTCCATCTCGACGCCGTAGCGCACCCAGGTCTTGGAGCGGGTCTCCTCCGGCTCGCGCAGCCCGACCAGGTCGGCGGCGGGCAGCAGGTGGACGCCCCGCAGGTCCAGGTCGGAGTCCTGGGACGGGAAGCCGTACAGGTGCGCGCCGGAGACGGTCGCGAACAGCAGCGGGTCGGGCTGTTCCGCGACGACGGGCGCCAGGTCGAGGTCCGGATCAAGGTCGTCGATCATGGGCTCAAGCGTCCCAGAGCGCGCCCAGCGTCAGCAGGTCGCCCCCGTACTCGATCCGGTCGGCCCACTCCGTCGGCCAGGCGTCCGCGCCCAGCCGGGCGCCCGCGAAGGCCCCGGTGAGGCAGGCGATCGAGTCCGAGTCGCCGGAGGAACAGGCGGCCCGGCGCAGCGCGAGCAGCGGCTCGCCGGGGAAGAGCAGGAAGCAGAGCAGGCCGGTGGCCAGGGCCTCCTCGGCGATCCAGCCGGCGCCGGTGGCCAGGCACGGGTCGTCCTCCGGCGAGGCGGTGCGCACGGCCTCCTGGAGCCGGTCGAGGATCTCCAGGCACTCGTCCCAGCCGCGCGAGATGAACGCCTCGGGGCTCGCGTCCTGGCCGCGCGTCCACAGGTCGCCGAGCCAGGAGTGGTGGTAGCGGGTGCGGTTCTCGCGGGCGTAGGACCGCAGCCGGTCGACGAGCCGGTCGGGTTCGGTCCCCTGCGCGAGCAGCCGTACGGCACGCGCGGTGAGGTCGGAGGCGGCCAGCGCGGTGGGGTGGCCGTGGGTGAACGCGGCCTGCAACTGGGCGGCGCCGGCGCGCTGTTCGTCGCTCAGCCCGGGGGCGAGACCGACGGGCGCGACCCGCATGTTGGCGCCGCAGCCCTTGGAGTCGATCTGGCTGGCGTCCTGCCAGGCGCGTCCCTCCTCCTTCAGGAGGTTGCAGGCCCGCAGGCAGGTGCGGCCGGGCGCCCGGTTGTTCTCGGGCGACTGGTACCAGTCCACGAACTCCTCGCGCAGCGGCCGCTCCAGCCGCTTGGGCGCGAGCACCCCCCGGTCCATGGCGGTGCGCATGGCATGCCCCACGGCGAGGGTCATCTGGGTGTCGTCCGAGACGAAGGCCCGCCGCGGCAGCTCCATCTCCCGCCACGGCCCGGACTTGGCGAGGATCGAGGGCACGTCGTTGAACTCGGTGGGGAAGCCGAGCGCGTCACCGAGGGCGAGACCTATGAGGGAGCCGGTGGCGGCGCGCTTGTCGCCGATGTTCGTGGTCATGCGGGGCGTCCTTCCCGGGACGGGCGGAGCAGGGGCGGGTGCAGCGCGGTGGCGGTGCCCGCCCGGTAGAGGGCGGCCGGTTTGCCGCGGCCGCCGGTCAACCGGGCGGCGCCGGGGACGGGTTCGACGAAGTCGGGAGTGGCGAGCACCTTGCGGCGGAAGTTGGGGCGGTCCAGTGCGACGCCCCACACGGTCTCGTAGACGTGCTGCAGCTCGCCGAGGGTGAACTCGGGCGGGCAGAAGGCGGTGGCGAGACAGCTGTACTCCAGCTTCGCGCCGACCCGTTCATGGGCGTCGGCCAGGATCCGGTCGTGGTCGAAGGCGAGCGGCCTGCCCGGGTCGTACGGCAGCCAGCGCGCCTGGGCGGCGTCACCGCCGCCGTGCGGCTCGGGGGCGTCGGGCAGCAGTGCGGTGAAGGCGACGGAGACGACCCGCATCCTCGGGTCGCGGTCCGGCTCGCTGTAGGTCCGCAGCTGCTCCAGGTGCAGTCCGGACACGTCCGACAGTCCGGTCTCCTCGGCGAGTTCCCGCCGGGCCGCCGTCTCGGCCGACTCCCGCGGCAGCAGGAAGCCACCGGGCAGCGCCCACTGTCCGGCGTACGGCTCCTGCCCGCGCTCGACGAGCAGCACGTGCAGGGCGCCGGCGCGGAGGGTGAGGACGGCGAGGTCGACGGTGACGGCGAAGGGTTCGAAGGCGTACTTGTCGTAGCCCTGCATGCGCCCGTCCACCCCCTCGATGATCGATGCGACTAATAGTCGTCACGACTATAAAGAGTCGGGGGGAGCCGCGCAAGCCTCCAGCGGCCGCTGGAGCCCCGTTCGCGGACACGACGGCGGCCGGTCCCCGAATGCCCGGGACCGGCCGCCGGAGAGCCGCACACGCCCCTTCACGGGGTTCCGCGGCCCTGAGGGGTCCTGAAAGGGTCTACAGGTCGACTTCCTTCATGAGCATCCCGACCTCGGTGTTGGACAGACGGCGCAGCCAGCCCGACTTCTGGTCCCCGAGGGTGATCGGGCCGAAGGCGACCCGCACCAGCTTGTCGACCGGGAACCCGGCCTCCGCCAGCATGCGCCGCACGATGTGCTTGCGGCCCTCGTGCAGGGTGACCTCGACCAGGTAGTTCTTGCCGGTCTGCTCGACGACCCGGAAGTGGTCGGCGCGCGCGTAGCCGTCCTCCAGCTGGATGCCGTCCTTGAGCTTCTTGCCCAGGTCGCGCGGGATCGGGCCCACGATGTGCGCGAGGTAGGTCTTCTTCACGCCGTACTTGGGGTGGGTCAGCCGGTGCGCCAGCTCGCCGTGGTTGGTGAGCAGGATGACGCCCTCGGTCTCGGTGTCCAGGCGCCCCACGTGGAAGAGCCGGGTCTCCCGGTTGGTGACGTAGTCGCCGAGGCACTGCCGCCCGTCCGGGTCCTCCATGGTGGAGACCACGCCGGCCGGCTTGTTCAGCGAGAAGAACTGGTACGACTGCGTGGCGACGGTCAGCCCGTCGACGCGGACCTCGTCCTTCTCCGGGTCGACCCGCTTGCCCTGCTCCAGGACGATCTCGCCGTTGACCTCGACCCTGGCCTGCTCGATCAGCTCCTCGCAGGCGCGCCGGGAGCCGTAGCCCGCGCGGGCGAGGACCTTCTGCAGCCGCTCGCCCTCCTGCTCGGCACCCGGGAAGGTCTTGGGCAGCTTGACGTCCTTCTTGCCCGCGTACCGCTCGCGGTTGCGCTCCTCGGCGCGGGCGTCGTACTCACGGGAGCTCGCCGGGGCCCAACGGCCGCGCCCGGTGTCCTGGCTCTGCCGGGGGCCGCCCTTGGCGCCGCCGCGCGCCGAGGCGCCGCGGCCCGACTTCGGGCCGTCCTGGGTGGCGCCCGGGCCTACGTCGTAGCGCCGCTCCTCCGGGCGCGGCTTCTTCGGCCGGCCGGCGCCCTGCTTGTCGTCGCGGGCGTTCCCGGCGCCGCGGTAGTTACCGCGGCCACCGCTGCTCCCGCCGCGGCCGCCGCTGTTGCCACCACGGCTCCCGCCGTTGTTTCCGCTGCTGTTCCTGCCGCTGCTGCTTCGCATCAAATTTCCGTCTAGTCGTCTGCGTCGTCTGCACCCGGCGCATCGGGTGCGTCCGGGTCGAACGACGGCACGCCCTCCTGGGTCTCGGCCTCGATCGCCTCCGCCTCCGGGAGGAAGGGCGCGAGCTCCGGGAGCTCGTCCAGGCCGCGCAGGCCCATCCGCTCCAGGAAGTAGTTCGTCGTCCTGTACAGGATCGCACCTGTTTCGGGTTCCGCGCCCGCCTCCTCGACCAGCCCGCGCTGGAGCAGGGTGCGCATCACACCGTCGCAGTTGACTCCGCGGACGACGGAGACCCTGCTGCGGCTCACCGGCTGGCGGTAGGCGACGACCGCGAGGGTCTCCAGGGCGGCCTGGGTGAGCCGGGCTGTCTGGCCCTCCAGGACCAGCCGCTCCACGGCGGGCGCGTACTCGCCGCGCGTGTAGAAGCGCCAGCCGCCGGCGACGAACCGCAGCTCGAAGCCGCGGCCCTGCGCGGTGTACTCGTCCGCCAGCGCCCGCAGCGCCTTCGTGACGGTCTGCTTCGGCCGCTCCAGGAGCTTCGACAGATGCTCGACGGTGGCGGGCTCGTCCACGACCATGAGCACCGCCTCCAGGGCCGGCTTGAGGTCGAGCTCGGCGACGGGCCGCAGCCCCGCCGGCAGCTCCGCGGTCTCCTCACTCACGCCTTCTCCTCCTTGGGCGGCTCGGGCGGCCGGTCGAACTCGTCGGTCACCGTCGGCTGGGTGCCACCGTCCCCGCCGGTCCACCGGACGATCAGGTCCCCGAGGGCGGTCTCCTGGTCGAGGGCGACGGCCTTCTCCCGGTACAGCTCCAGGAGTGCCAGGAAACGGGCCACGACGGTGAGCGTGCTGTCGGTGTCCTCGACGAGCACCCGGAAGCTGGCCTCGCCCAGCTCCCGCAGCCGCGCCACCACGATCCCGGCCTGCTCCTGCACGCTGACCAGCGGGGCGTGGATGTGGTCGACGTACACCTGCGGCTTGGGCCTGGGCTGCATCGCCTTGACGGCGAGCTTGGCGAATCCCTCGGGACCGATGCTGATGACGACCTCGGGCAACAGCTCGGCGAGGTGCGGTTCGAGGCCGACGGTACGGGGCCAGCGGCGGGCCTCGTCGTCCAGACGCCGGTTGAAGATGTCGGCGATCTGTTTGTACGCGCGGTACTGCAGCAACCGCGCGAACAGCAGGTCCCGGGCCTCCAGCAACGCGAGGTCGGCCTCGTCCTCGACCTCGGCGGCGGGCAGCAGCCGGGCGGCCTTCAGGTCGAGCAGCGTGGCGGCGACGACGAGGAACTCGGTCGTCTGGTCCAGGTCCCAGTCCGGCCCCATGGCCCGGATGTGCGCCATGAACTCGTCGGTCACCTTGGAGAGCGCGACCTCGGTGACGTCCAGCTTGTGCTTGGAGATCAGCTGGAGGAGCAGATCGAAAGGACCCTCGAAGTTGGCGAGCCGGACTTTGAAGACGCCGTCGGGGACGTCTTGTGGCTCCTCGGCGCCGGGGGGCTGGGGTTCGACAGCGCCGGGTTCCTCTTCAGGCGCGACCGCGTTGTGGGCAGGCGTTCCGCTGGGGGTCCCCCCAGGCCCTTCAGGCACTGGGGGAGGAACGGGTGGGCACAACGCCCCACCGGCCTCTGCCGGACCCTCGGCCTCCGCCACAGGAGCACCCGGCCCCCGCCCCAGCGCACGCCTGCGGCCGGGACCGGGGCCGGCTGCGGGAACGTCGGACGAGGTCATAGCCCCCGCAGGCTACCCCTACCGCCCGCGCAACCGTCGTACGAGGATGCTCGCGTCCCCGCGGGACTCCAGGTCGGCCAGGACCACGGCGACCGCCTCGCGGACGATCCGGCCCCGGTCCACGGCCAGCCCGTGCTCGCCCCGGAGCACGAGACGGGCGTGCTCCAGGTCCATCAGCTCCTCGGCCGAGACGTACACGGTGATCTTCTCGTCGTGCCGCTCACGCCCGCTGGGCCGCCGGGCGGGTGCCCTGCCCCCGCGCTTGCGGGGCTGGGCGTCGGCGCCAGAACCTTCCTGCACCCCCTGCCGGCGCTGCCCGGAGGGCGCCACCGTGGCCGACGCCGCGCGGGTGCGGGACTCCCCGGCGTCGGCCGGCTCGGCCTCCGCCGCCACGTGCTCCGCGCCCTCCCCGTCGCCGCCCTGCACGGGCACCGACTGGGGCGCGTCCTCGGCGGCCGCGGCCGCCGTCTCGTCGCTCTCCCCCGCGGGAGCCGGCACCCGGGCCTCGCCGTTGGCCGGACGCCTGGGCGTGGACGGCTGCAGCGCCATCCCCCCGGTCGTACGGAACAGTTCGTCGGCCCCGGGCAGACTCACTCGGCGTGACACCGGGCGAGCACCTCCCTGGCGAGCTGGCGATAGGCGGCGGCACCGACGGAGTTGGAGGCGTACGTGGTGATCGGCTCGCCGGCGACCGTGGTCTCCGGGAAGCGGACCGTGCGGCCGATGACCGTGTGGTAGACGTGGTCGTCGAACGCCTCGACGACCCGGGCCAGCACCTCACGGCTGTGGACCGTGCGCGAGTCGTACATCGTGGCGAGGATGCCGTCGAGCTCCAGCTCCGGGTTGAGCCGCTCCTGGACCTTCTCGATGGTCTCGGTCAGCAGGGCGACACCACGCAGCGCGAAGAACTCGCACTCCAGCGGCACGATCACCTTGTGAGCGGCCGTCAGGGCGTTGACCGTGAGCAGGCCGAGCGAGGGCTGACAGTCGATCACGATGTAGTCGTAGTCCGGCAGCAGCGGCTTCAGGGCGCGCTGCAGCGTGGACTCACGGGCCACCTCGGAGACCAGCTGGACCTCGGCGGCCGACAGGTCGATGTTGGAGGGCAGCAGGTCCATGTTGGGGACCGCGGTCTTCAGGAGGACCTCGTCGGCCGCCATGCCCCGCTCCATGAGCAGGTTGTAGACGGTGAGGTCGAGCTCCATCGGGTTGACGCCGAGACCGACCGACAGCGCGCCCTGCGGGTCGAAGTCCACGAGCAGCACCCGCCGGCCGTACTCCGCGAGCGCGGCACCCAGGTTGATGGTCGACGTGGTCTTGCCGACGCCGCCCTTCTGGTTGCACATCGCGATGATCGTCGCGGGGCCGTGACTGGTCACCGGGCCCGGGATCGGGAAGTACGGGAGCGGGCGCCCGGTCGGGCCGACGCGCTCGCGGCGCTGGCGGGCCGCGTCGGGCGCGAGCGTCGCCGCGTACTCCGGATCGGGCTCGTACTCGGCGTCGGGGTCGTAGAAGTGCCCGTCGGGCAGTTCGTCGTAGTCGGCGAATTGGTTGTGGGGCGCGCCACTTCCGTCGCCGGCCATGGCGTTCACGTGATGGCCATCCATGCTCTGGTGTGCTGTCCGCGTGGTCAGCGGACTCCGGGCTGCTGCGAAGGTACGCACCGCGACGGAGCCGACAGCCTCGAACCCCGCGGGACCCTGGTCCCGTACCGGCATTCCTGGTTGACCACCCCCGGGAGAAAATGTCGACTCATTCACAAGTCGTCTTACCTCCTTGGTGACCAGGAAACTTCTAGACAGGTCAGCGTGGCACTATGCCGACGGTTGGCGACTCTATGGCGTGTCGGGCGTTCGCAGCAACACAATCCGCCGGACCCGGCAGGATGTGTCGGCAATGAAACATCCCGCTGTCAAGGGCGTACGGCCGTCGCACAGCAGGTTTCACCGGTGTGCGAATCGGTCGAAGGGTTACGTTCGAGGCGAGTTGACCGCAAGTCGCAAAGTGACCATACACACATCCGGCCGGACCTTGTCGGGCAAGGTCCGGCCGGATGTGCGCGATTGACGCGGCTTGTTGACGTATCGCCTTTACGAAAAGGTGACTTGCCCGTCCGGGCCGGCTCAGCCGATGAGCGTGTCGAGGTCGACGTGCTCCAGGCCGTGCGCCTCGGCGACCTCCTTGTAAACGACCTTGCCGTCATGCGTGTTGAGGCCCTTGGCGAGCGCGGCGTCGCGGCGCAGCGCCTCGGCCCAGCCGTTGTCCGCGAGCGACACGATGTACGGGAGCGTGGCGTTGGTGAGCGCGTAGGTGGAGGTGTTGGGCACCGCACCGGGCATGTTGGCGACGCAGTAGAAGACCGACTCGTGGACCTTGAAGGTCGGCTCGGCGTGCGTGGTGGGGCGGGAGTCCTCGAAGCAGCCGCCCTGGTCGATCGCGATGTCGACAAGGACACTTCCCGGCTTCATCCGGGAGACCAGCTCGTTGGTGACGAGCTTCGGGGCCTTGGCGCCCGGGATGAGCACGGCGCCGACCACCAGGTCGGCCTCCAGGCAGGCCTTCTCCAGCTCGAAGGAGTTGGACATGACGGCCTTGACCTTGGTGCCGAAGATCCGGTCGGCCTCGCGCAGCTTGTTGATGTCGCGGTCGAGCAGGGTCACGTCGAAGCCCATGCCGATGGCGATCTGCACGGCGTTCCAGCCGGAGACCCCGCCGCCGATGACGACGGCCTTGGCGGGCAGCACGCCCGGGACACCGCCGGGCAGGACGCCACGGCCGCCGGCGGCGCGCATCAGGTGGTAGGCGCCGACCTGCGGGGCGAGCCGGCCCGCGACCTCGGACATGGGCGCGAGCAGCGGCAGCGCACGGTTCGGCAGCTCGACGGTCTCGTAGGCGATCGCCGTGGTGCCGGACTCCAGGAGGGCGTCGGTGCACTCCTTGGAGGCGGCCAGGTGCAGGTAGGTGAAGAGCGTCTGGTCCTTGCGGAGGCGGTGGTACTCCTCCGCGATCGGCTCCTTGACCTTCAGCAGCAGGTCGGCGGTGGCCCACACCTCGTCGGCGGTGTCCAGGATCGTGGCGCCGGCGGAGATGTACTCGTCGTCCGGGATCGAGGAGCCGACACCGGCGCCGCGCTCGACGACGACCTGGTGGCCGTGACGCACCAGCTCGTGCACACCGGCCGGGGTGATGGCCACCCGGAACTCGTTGTTCTTGACCTCGCGGGGGATGCCGACCTTCACGTCGATCACGGTCCTTGGCTCAGAGGGTGTGGGGGCATAGACACGCATACCCGGCATGCGGCGGCATACCAGGAGACACCGCGGAAGAACCGGCGGCAGAGCCAGTTTAATGAAGGTGTTCCGACTGTCTAGCCTTTCATTGCATCAATCTTCGCCGGGCACACTACGGATTTCGCAGGCGTTAGCGCCGTGTTCCGGGTCGGAGTCGGGGTCCGAGTGCCCGAAGAGGTCCGGTGGCTCCTTCCCCAGCATGCGCTCGGCGGCCGAGCGGTGCAGGCTCGCGGCGGTGGAGTCGCCGAGGCGCTCCAGCGTGTCGGCGAGCCGCAGCTGGAGCGCGGCCTGCAGCCGGGTGTCCTCGGCGCGGCGCGCCCACTCGACCGCCTCCTGGCAGGTGCGCAGCGACTCCTCGGGCCGTCCCGCGTACTCCTGGACCCGGGCCAGCTCGCTCAACGCCCTTGCCTGCGCGGGCACATCACCGTTCTTGCGGTGGCCGGAAACAGCCGCCCGCCAGGCCCGGAGCGCCTCGCCGTACCGGCCCGCGTAGGTGTGCGCGCCGGCGATACGGCCGTAGAGCCGGGCCGCCTCGGCACGCTCGCCGCGGGCGAGGCGTTCGGCGAGGGCGCGGCCGAACCAGTCGGCGGCCCGGTCGTAGTCCCCCAGCTCCTGGTAAGTACCACCTACGGATTCCATTGCGCGACCGGTCGCGTACGGGTCATTTGCTCTGCGTCCGGCGTCCAAGGCCGACCGATATCGCACCAGGGCATCCGTCGTCCGCCCGGTCTGCGCGTCCAGGTCGCCGAGGTTCAGCAGCGCGGCGGCCTGCTCGCGGGGCAGGTCCCGGCGCCGGGCGACGTCGAGGACGAGCCCGTGGATGCCGTACAGGTCGGGGGCCGCGGCCTGGGTGCCGAGGTGCGCCACCATGGCCTTGACCAGCTGCGCCATCAGGCGGCGGGCCAGCGTGTCGAGCTCGCCGTCGGCGACCGCCGCGCGGGCGGCGGCCAGCAGCGCCGGGCGCCGGACGCGCAGCCAGTCGGCGGCGGCGCGGGGGGTGGGGAAGCGCATCTCACGGGGGAGCGCCTGGAGCTTCTCGCGGGCCTGCGGGTTGTCGGTCTCGGTGATCGCCCGGCAGGACTGCAGCAGCCGTACCGTGCGCTCCAGCATCCGGGCGCGGGCCAGCTGGAGCTCGGCGGCCCGCTCCTGGCTCTCGGCCAGCACCAGGAGCAGCGGGTGCAGGCAGCCGGGGACCTCGTACTGGGGCAGCAGGGAGCCCGCGGGGTGCAGCAGGCCGAGGCGGACCAGCTCGTCCAGGGTGGTGCGGGCGGTGTCGACGGAGCAGCCGGCCAGCGCGGAGGCGGTGTGCGGGTCGACCAGGCCGGCCGGGGCCAGGCACAGCAGGCGCAGTATCCGCGCGGACCGGTCCGGGAGCTGGCCGTGCACGAACCGGAAGACGCGGGCCAGCGCCGTGCCTTCGTCCGGCTCGGCGTGCAGCCGTTTGGCGAGGTCGGAGACGGCCGCCTGGGGGCGGGCGGCGAGCCAGCCGCCGGCCAGGGCGAGCGCGGCGGGCTGCGCCTGGCAGGCCTCGACCAGCGACTCGGCGGACCGGGGGTCGACGGTGATGCGGACCGAGCCGGTGTACCGGCTGAGCAGTTCCACGGCCGACTTGGTGTCGAGGCCGCCCAGGGTGCAGGGGCGGACGTCCGAGATCCCGGTGAGCGGGCCGCCGGAGACGACGACGGCCAGGCAGTCCGGGCTCTCCGGGAGCAGTACGTCGACCTCTTCGGCGCCGGGCGCGTCGTCGAGGAGCAGCAGCATCCGGCGTTCGGCGAGGGCGGTGCGCAGGGCGTGGGTGAGGTCGTCCGCGGCGGCGCCGGGCGGGGTGGGCAGCCGCAGGGCGGCGAGGAGGTCGCGGGCGGTGCGCTCGACGGGGACCGGGGTGCCGTCGGGCTCGGTGAGGCGGGCGCGCAGCACTCCGTCGGGGTAGCCGGGGGCGACCTGCCGGACGAGTTCCCCGGCGAGGGCGGTGCGTCCGGATCCGGGTCGGCCCGCGATCAGCAGGACCCGGGCACGGGGAGCCTTGCGGCCGGCGATGGTGTCCAGGCCTGCGCGCTCGATGTCGGCGCGCAGTTCCTTCAACTCCCTTGTACGGCCCAGGAACCGGTCGTCCGTGGCCGCGGGCGCCGAGCGCCGTACGCCGCCTGTGTCCACCGCCTGATCCGTCACGGGCCACACTCCCGTCCCACCGCACACGCAGGCCCGCCGGGGCTCCGGTTCGGGCGTTTCGGCTCAATCGCATCGAGCCTAGTTCACGTGCGCGGACGTTCCGGGCAGAGCACGGCGGGCCTATCGCCCGATCGGATCAGGCGATGGTCACACCGGCGCGCTCGAAGGGCGGACACCCGCCCCGGGGGCGGGGCTCAGGACTCGAAGGGGCGGGCCGGCCAGGGCGCGTCGGCCGGGCGCAGCGCGTCGAGGCCGTCGCCGGTGCGGGCGGCGACCAGGGCGAGGACGCCCGTCACGAGGCAGTTGTTGTGGAGATCGCCGGCGAGCAGCAGGCGCACCAGTTCGTCGACCGGCACGCGCGCGTACTCCAGGTCGATCTCCTCGTGCTCCGTCTCGAAGCGCTCCCCCTCGGCCTCGGACAGGTCCCGGGCGAGGAAGATCCGTACCGCCTCGTCGCAGCCGCCGGGGGTGGTGTACAGGTCGGTCAGCACCCGCCAGTCCTCGGCCTTGACGTGCGCCTCCTCGTACAGCTCGCGCTGGGCGGCGTGCAGCGGGTTCTCGCCGGGGATGTCGAGCAGTCCGGCCGGGATCTCCCAGAGCTTCTGCCGGACCGGGTGCCGGTACTGGCGGATGAGCAGCACCCGGTCCTCCTCGTCGAGGGCCAGGATGGCGACCGAGCCGGGGTGGACCTGGTAGTCGCGGCGGACCACCGAGCCGTCGGGCATGACCACCTCGTCCGTGCGGACCGAGGTCTTGTTGCCCACGAAGGGGGTCTCCGTCGCCCGGATCTCCCACTCCTCGGGGGTGTCCTTGATCGTCATGCCGAACCCTTCCAGCCGTACGTGGAGAAAACCGGGGTGCGTGCCTTTGAAGGTATGCACCCCGGCCACCGTACAACCGGTGTGTTACTTCGAACTCTCCTGCTCCGCAGCGCCCTGCTGGCGCGCGACCGCGGCCTTCACCAGGCCCGCGAAGAGCGGGTGCGGGCGGGTCGGCCGGGAGCGCAGCTCCGGGTGCGCCTGGGTGGCGACCAGGTAGGGGTGGACGTCGCGCGGGTACTCGACGTACTCGACGAGCTTGCCGTCCGGGGAGGTGCCGGAGAACTGCAGGCCGGCCTTCTTCTCCAGCTCCGCGCGGTAGGCGTTGTTCACCTCGTAGCGGTGCCGGTGCCGCTCCTCGACGTACTCCTTGCCGTCGTACACCTCGCGCACGATGGAGCCCTCGGCCAGCTTGGCCGGGTACATGCCCAGCCGCATGGTGCCGCCCATGTCGCCCTCGCCGGCCACGATGTCCAGCTGCTCGGCCATGGTGGAGATGACCGGGTGGCCGGTGGCGGAGTCGAACTCGGTGGAGTTGGCGTCCGGGATGCCGGCCAGGTTGCGGGCGGCCTCGATCACGATGCACTGCAGGCCCAGGCAGAGGCCGAGCAGCGGGATCCGGTTCTCGCGGGCGTAGCGGATGGCGCCGACCTTGCCGAGCACCCCGCGGTCGCCGAAGCCGCCCGGGATGCAGATGCCGTCGACGTCGGAGAGCTGCGCGGCGGCGCCCGCCGGGGTCCTGCAGTCGTCCGACGTCACCCACTTGATCTTCACGCGGGCCTTGTTGGCGAAGCCGCCGGCGCGCAGCGCCTCGGTGACCGAGAGGTAGGCGTCGGGCAGGTCGATGTACTTGCCGACCAGCGCGAGGGTGATCTCGTGGTCGGGGTTGTGGACGCGGTCGAGCAGGTCGTCCCAGGTCCGCCAGTCCACGTCGCGGAACGGCAGGTCCAGCTTGCGGACGACGTAGGCGTCCAGGCCCTCGCCGTGCACGGTCTTCGGGATGTCGTAGATCGAGCGGGCGTCCGGGCAGGCCACGACCGCGGCCTCGTCCACGTCGCACATCAGCGAGATCTTGCGCTTGATGGCGGTGGGCACCTCGCGGTCGCAGCGCAGCACGATCGCGTCCGGCTGGATACCGATGTTGCGCAGGGCGGCCACGGAGTGCTGGGTGGGCTTGGTCTTCAGCTCGCCGGACGGACCGATGTAGGGCAGGAGCGAGATGTGCACCACGAACACGTTGTCCCGGCCGACCTCGTGGCGGACCTGGCGGACCGTCTCCAGGAACGGCAGCGACTCGATGTCGCCGACCGTGCCGCCGACCTCGGTGATCACGACGTCGACCTCGTCGGTGGCCATGCGGCGGATGCGGTGCTTGATCTCGTTGGTGATGTGCGGGATGACCTGGACCGTGTCGCCCAGGTACTCGCCGCGCCGCTCCTTGGCGATCACCGTGGAGTAGACCTGACCCGTGGTGACGTTGGCGGAGCCGTCCAGGTCGCGGTCAAGGAAACGCTCGTAGTGGCCGATGTCCAGGTCGGTCTCGGCGCCGTCGTTGGTGACGAACACCTCACCGTGCTGGAAGGGGTTCATCGTGCCCGGGTCGACGTTCAGGTACGGGTCGAGCTTCTGCATCACGACGCGCAGGCCCCGGGCCTTGAGCAGCATGCCCAGGCTGGAGGCTGTCAGGCCCTTGCCGAGCGAGGAGGCGACACCCCCGGTGACGAAGATGTGCTTGGTCGTCGTAGATTTCGGCGGCATGGCCAAGAGGGGGCTCCCGTGGTCGCGGTCTGTCGTGCGGTACGGCTGCCGTCCGGTTGTTTCCGGGGGTGGTGCCGTCGCTGCGGTTCGGGGGATTCGCGCCCACCGGTCCACGGGCTACCAGGGTATCAGCGCCGCGGAGAGATGGCTTCCGGCCACGCTCCGTACACACGTCGGCACGGACTTGGGGCCTGCCTTACCCGCTTTTCACCCAGGGCTCACCCGTTCGGCCCACACGGGTTGCCCGGAGCGGCACGCAGATCATCTACGTGCGTCGTATCCTGCTCGGACACTCGCTGCCGAGCCCGGCCGGAAAACACGGCACACCCCCGCCCGTACTCCCGGAACAACGAGAGCTTGGCAGTTCGTTGAGCTATGACTGTCGTTTTGCCTCAGGGCACGGCGGGCTGCTTTGCTTCACCGCTCAACGACGCACAACAACAACCCCCCTTGACCGCACTAGCGACAGCCCCCCGTTTGCCTGGGGGGTGACGTGGCCGTTCGACTGGAGTTGCACGTGGCCGGGCGCATCGAAGACTACGCACTCATCGGAGACATGCAGACCGCTGCCCTGGTCTGCCGGGACGGCACAGTCGACTGGCTGTGCCTGCCCCGCTTCGACTCGCATGCCATCTTCGCCGGTCTGCTCGGCACCGAGGAACACGGCTTCTGGCGGCTCGGCCCGGCACACGCGGCCGACTCCCAGCCGCCGACCGCGGCGCGCCGCACCTACCGGGGCGACTCGCTGATCCTGGAGTCGGAGTGGGACACCCCGCGCGGCACGGTCCGGGTCACCGACTTCATGCCCCCGCGTGACGGCGCGCCCCAGCTGATCCGCATCGTCGAGGGCGTCACCGGCCGGGTGCCGATGCGCTCGGTGCTGCGGATGCGGTTCTCCTACGGCCGGGTGGTCCCCTGGGTGCACAAGCACGACGGCCGCACGGTCGCCGTCGCGGGCCCCGACTCCGTGTGGTTCGACACGTCGGCGGAGACGTACGGCAAGTCGCTGACCACCTACGCCGACTTCACGGTGGCCCCCGGCGACCGGATCGCGTTCACCATCTCGTGGCAGCCCTCGCACAAGGAGCCGCCGCCGCTGCCGGAGCCCGAGCAGTCGCTGGAGGCGACCGAGGACTTCTGGCGGGAGTGGGTCGAGCACTGCACGTACCACGGCCCCTACCGGGAGGCCGTGGTCCGCTCGCTGATCACGCTGAAGGCCCTGACGTACGCCCCCACGGGCGGCATCGTGGCCGCGCCGACGACCTCCCTCCCGGAGGACATCGGCGGCGTCCGCAACTGGGACTACCGCTACACCTGGCTCCGCGACGCGGCCATCACGCTCTCCTCGCTGCTGCGCACCGGCTACCGCGAGGAGGCCCGCGCCTGGCGCGAGTGGCTGCTGCGCGCGGTCGCCGGCGACCCCGAGAACCTGCAGATCATGTACGGCATCGCGGGCGAGCGCGAGCTGGGCGAGGCCGAGCTGGACTGGCTGCCCGGCTACGAGAACTCGGCGCCGGTCCGGGTCGGCAACGGCGCGGCGCACCAGCTCCAGCTGGACGTCTACGGCGAGGTCACCGAGGCCCTGCACCTGGCCCACATGACCGGCCTCGCCCGCAACGACTACGCCTCCCTCCTCCAGCTCAAGCTCATCCGCTACCTGGAGGACCACTGGGACGAGCCGGACGAGGGCATCTGGGAGGTGCGCGGGCCGCGCCGGCACTTCGTGCACTCCAAGGTGATGGCCTGGGTGGCCGTGGACCGCACCATCAAGCTGATCGAGTCCGGGGACGCGGACGGCCCGCTGGAGCGCTGGAAGGAGCTGCGCGACGACATCCACCGGGACGTCTGCGAGCGGGGCTACGACAAGGAGCGCAACACCTTCACGCAGTCGTACGGCTCCCAGGAGCTGGACGCGTCGCTGCTGCTGATCCCCCAGATGGGCTTCCTGCCCCCGGACGACAAGCGGGTCATCGGCACCATCGAGGCGATCCAGCGGGAGCTGTCCACCTCGGACGGCTTCATCCTGCGCTACCCGACCTCGGGCGGCGAGGAGGGCGTGGACGGCCTGCCCGGCGACGAGGGGGCCTTCCTGGCCTGCTCGTTCTGGATGGCCGACGACCTCGCGATGATCGGGCGCGTCGACGAGGCCCGCAAGCTGTTCGAGAAGCTTCTCGCGCTGCGCAACGACCTCGGTCTGCTGGCGGAGGAGTGGGATCCGCGGCTGAAGCGGCAGGTGGGGAACTTCCCGCAGGCGTTCAGTCACGTGCCGTTGATCGACACGGCGCTCCGTCTCACGGCTTCGGGCGCGTACGGGGGATAGCCGCCGGGAGGGGCGTGCGAACGTCGTCGGCCGGGGCGGTACCCGTTCCGGCGGAACGTGCCATGGAGGCGTTCACCCAGGTAGCGTCCGCTCCATGGACAGCGGCAGGGGCAGCGGACCCGACACCCAGGGCGCCGGGATCACCGTGCAGCGGGCACTGGAGCTGCCCGCACTGCGCAGCGGGCTGCCGGAGATCCTGGCGGGCGCCGACCGGCTGAACCGCACCGTGCGCTGGGTGCACGCGGGCGAGGTGCCGAACATCGCCTCGCTGCTGAAGGGCGGCGAACTGCTGCTGACCACCGGCTACGGCCTGGGCACCCGCCCCGCCGAGCAGCGGGCGTTCGTGCGCACGCTCGCCGAGCGGGGCATCGCCGCCCTGGTGGTGGAGCTGGGCGCGCGCTTCTCCCGGCTGCCCGCCACCCTCGTCGACACCGCCCGGACGACCGGGCTGCCGCTGGTCGTGCTGCACCGCGAGGTGCCCTTCGTGACGGTGACGGAGGAGATCCACACCGAGATCGTCAACCACCACTACACCCTCCTCCAGCGCGCCGAGGAGGTGCACCGCCGCTGCACCGAGGCCCTGCTGGGCGGCGGCGGGGTCCCGCAGGTGCTGGCCATCCTGGCCGACTTCGGCGGCAACCCGGTCTTCCTGGAGACCGCGGACGGCCAGCTCCTGTACGCCGCCGGGTCGGGCCCCGAGGGAGCCGACCCGCTCCAGGTGTGGGAGGGGCTGCGCGGCCAGCGCAAGGACGCGCCGCCGCCGGCCGGGGCGGTGCTGGTGGACGTGCCGGGCGGCGGTCCGGGGGCGGGATCGGTGCGGGGCCGGCTGGTCCTGCTGCCGGTACGCGGACCGCTCGCGCCCGTGCACCGCATCGCCGCCGAACGCGCCGCCGGCATCCTGGCCGTCGTCCTGATGCAGGCCCGCCAGGAGGAGGAACTGGCGGCACGCGGACGCGGCGACTTCCTGACCGACCTCGCCGAGGGCCGCATCACCGCCGCGGACGCCCCGGCGCAGGCCCGGGTCCTCGGCTTCAAGCCCGGCAGCAGCCCGCTGCTGCCGGTGGTCATGCGGGTCGGCGACTCGCTCTCCCCCGGCGGCGGCTGGGCGGTGCTGGCCCGCGCGGTGGGCGAGGAGCTGGCCGCCGTGGGCGTGCCCGTCCTGCTGGGCGTACGACCGGTCGAGGGCCGCGTCCCGCTGCTCCTGGGCCTGCGCTCGGAGGCGGAGCGGACGACGGTCGCGGACCGGGTCGCGGCGGCGCTCAGAGCGGGCGTGGAGCGCGCCGGGATGCAGCGCCCCGGAGCCGCTCCGCCGGTCGTGGTGGTCGGCGCGGCCGGCGGCTGGGCGGCGGCGTCGGCGGGCCTGCGGCACGCGGCCGAGACGGCGGCGGCCGCCCAGGGCCTCTCCGACCGGCCCTGGTACGACGCCCGGCGCCTCGACATCGACCTGCTCCTGTGGCGGCTGCGCGACCACCCCGACCTGGCGGCGTTCGTCGACCGCGCGATCGGCCCGCTGCGCGAGCACGACCACCGCTCCAAGCCGCCGCTGCTGCCGACCCTGGAGACCTACCTGGCGCACGCGGGCCGCAAGGCGGAGACGGCCCGTGAACTCCACCTCAACCGCCAGACCCTCTACAACCGCCTCGCCCGCATCGGGGAGTTGCTGGGCACGGACCTCGACGACCCGCAGGTGGTCATGGCGTTGAGCCTGGCGCTGCGGGCCCGCCGGCACGTCCCCTAGGCCCCAGGGCGCCCGACGCGGCTACGGCAGCGGCCGGGGCTGCGTCAACTCGTCGTACACGCTGAGCACTTGGGCCACGGTCTCGTCCTCCGTGGGCCAGCTCGCCGCCTGCCGGGAGCCCCGCTCGCGCAGCTCCGCACAGCGCTCGGGGTCGTCGAGCAGGCGGACGACGGCGGCGGCGAGAGCCCGTGCGTCGCCGTACGCGACCAGCTCGGCCGCGTCCCCCACCAGGTCGGGGACACCGCCCACGGCGGTCGCGACGAGCGGCACGCGCGCGTGCAGGGCCTCCTGGGCGAGGACGGAACGGGACTCCCAACTGCTGGGCAGCAGCGCCAGATCGGCGGCGGCGAGCAGATCGGTGACGTCGTCGCGGCGCCCGATCAGCCGCACGGGCAGCTCCTCGTCCTCGATCCGCCGCTGCAACGCCGGGCGCAACGGCCCCTCGCCGGCGACGACGAGGAGCGGTACGGGGTCGAGCCGGCACCAGGCACGCGCCGCGTCCAGCAGGTGGTCGTAGCCGCGGTGCCGGTCCAGGGAGCCGACGGCGATGAGCAACGGCCGCCCCATGGCACCGAGTTCGGCACGGACCTTGGGCCGCAGCAGCTCCGCCTCGTCCTGGTCCACGGGCCGCCGCAGGCCGGGCAGCGCCACGGCGGCGAGCCGGGCGTCCCGGGCACCGGTACGGCGGGCCCGGTCCACCAGGTCGGAGGTGGTCCCGAGCACCACGGCGGCCGCCCGCACCACCCGCCGCTCCAGCATCCGCAGCAGATGCGCCCGGGCGCCCTCGGCATGCGCCCGGTTGTGCCAGGTGACGACGAGCGGGGTGCTGCGGCCGCTCAGCGCCAGCGCCGCGCGGAAGGAGGCGTGCAGGCCGTGGGCGTGCACCAGGTCGGCGTCCGTGCAGGCCGCGCGGAGCGCCGCCACCGACCCCGGGTCACTGCTGCGCGGCACGTGTACGTGGTCGGCGCCGACGTCCGAGAAACCGTAGGCGCGATCGGCCTCGACGGGGGCGCAGACCGTGACCCGCACGCCCCGCGCGACGAGGCCGGCGGTCAGCGAACGCACGTGCACACTGCTGCCGGCGTTGCCGCCGCCCAGCACCTGCACGGTGCGCAGCGGCGACTGACCGTGCGGTGCGTTGCTGCTCACGGGGCTCACGCGGCCGGGGCTCCTGGTTCGGCGTGGGGCGGTCACGAGGGAACGTACAGAAGGTATCGGGGCCGAGGGCATCACCGCGCGCGCCTCCCCCGGACACCGCGTTCCCCTCAAGGATGCCAGCACACAAAGGTGTTCCGGGTATTCCGAGAAGGCACATACCGAGGCGGGCCGGGGCAATGCGCCGGACCGTGTCACCCGGGAGGGTGACGACAACGCCGCCGGGGCGAACCGGAAGGAGCGCGGGAGAACGCGAAGCAAGCAGAAGAACGCGAAGGAACGCGGCCGGCGGCTTCCGGCCGGCGGCTTCCGGCCGGCGGCGGAACGACGACGACCGGGGGGACGACGGCGGGGGCGGGTGGTGTCCCGCCGCCCGCCCCCCGGTCAGCGCCGTGTCAGCGGTCCGCCCGCGCCGCCGCCAGCAGTTCCTCGGCGTGCGCCCGGGCCGTCTCCGAGTCCTCCTGGCCGGCCAGCATGCGGGACAGCTCCCGCACCCGCTCCTCGCCCTCCAGGACCTTCACGCCGGACCGGGTGACCGAGCCGTCGTTGGTCTTCTCGACCAGCAACTGGCGGTCGGCGAAGGCGGCGACCTGGGGAAGGTGGGTGACGACGACCACCTGCGCGGACTTGGCGAGCTTGGCAAGGCGCCGCCCGATCTCCACCGCGGCCTTGCCGCCCACGCCGGCGTCGACCTCGTCGAAGAGGTACGTCGGGACCGGGTCGGTGCCCGCGAAGACGACCTCCACGGCGAGCATCACGCGGGACAGCTCACCGCCGGACGCCCCCTTGGCGATGGGGCGGGGCGGGGCGCCCGGGTGCGGGGCGAGGAGCAGCTCGACCTCGTCGGCGCCCGACGGGCCGTAGGCCACCGCCCGGCCGCCGACCTCCACGCCCTCCGGGTCCTCGGTCTGCCGGATGGCGAAAGACACGCGCGCGTGCGGCATCGCGAGCGAGCCCAGCTCGGCGGTGACGGCGGCCGCGAAGCGTTCGGCGGCCTCCGTGCGCGCGTCGGTCAAGGCCTGTGCGAGACCGCCCAGTTCGGCCCGCAGGGCGTCCCGCTCGGCGGTCAGCTCGTCGATCCGCTCGTCGTCGCCGTCGAGTTCGGTGAGCCGCGCGGCGCCCTGCTCGGCCCAGGCCAGCACCGCGTCGATGCCGTCACCGTGCGCGCCGTACTTGCGGGTGAGCGCGGTGAGCGCGGCGCGCCGCTCCTCCACGGCCGCGAGCCGCAGCGGATCGGCGTCCAGGTCGTCCGCGTACCCGGCCAGCTCGCCCGCCACGTCGCCCAGCAGGATCCCGATCTCGCCGATCCGGTCGGCGAGCGCCGCGAGCGCCGGGTCGTGCGACCGTACGGCCTCCAGGGCCCGGTGGGCGCCGGCCACGAGGGTGGCGGCGTCGATGCCCTCCGGGTCCTCGGGGTTGCCGGCGAGCGCGGAGTGCGCGGCGGTCGCGGCCGACGACAGCGCCTCGGCGTGCCCGAGCCGCTCGGCCTCCTCGGCGAGTTCGACGTCCTCGCCGGCCCGCGGCTCCACACCCGCGATCTCGTCCAGCCCGTAGCGCAGCATGTCGGCCTCCTGGGCCCGTTCACGCGCGCGGGTGACGATCTCCTCCAGCTCGACCGCCACGGCCCGCAGCCGCCGGTAGGCCTCGCCGTACTTGGCCAGCGGCCCGGTGACCCCGTCGCCCGCGTACCGGTCGAGGGCCTGCCGCTGCCGGGACAGCTTCAGCAGCCCCTGCTGGTCGGTCTGCCCGTGCACGGCCACCAGGTCGTCGGCGAGGTCGGCGAGCAGGCCCACGGGCACGCTCCGCCCGCCCAGGTGCGCCCGCGAGCGCCCCTCGGCGGAAACGGTACGGCTGATCAGCAGCGCCCCGTCGTCCAGCTCGGCGCCGGCCTCCTCGGCCCGCAGGGCCGCCGAGGCTCCGGCGGGCACGGTGACCCGTCCCTCGACGACCGCCTTCTCCGACCCGATCCGCACGAGCGCGGGATCGGCCCGGCCACCGAGCAGCAGCCCCAGGCTGGTGACCACCATGGTCTTGCCCGCACCGGTCTCACCGGTGACGGCGGTGAACCCCGGCGACAACTCGACGACCGCGTCGTCGATGACCCCGAGTGACCGTATCCGCATTTCTTCCAGCACGGGGAAGACCTTACGAGGTCGAGCCGACGAAGTGCGAGGCCCCCTGTCACCCGGGCGAGTGGAGGAGTGCCCCAAAGGACACCGGGCTCCTCGAAACGGCGGGGAGCATCCCTACCTGAAGGGGCGCGGGGAACTGCGCGACCAGCCACAGCTCACCCGCGCCCGCCGACGCACCGAAACCGGCCCCCACCAACCGCTAGTGCGGCGCCCCCCGCCACCCGGACACCGGCAGCGCGAACTTCGCCACCAACCGGTCCGTGAACGACGCGTGATGCAGCCGCGCCAGCCGCACCGGCACGGCACCTCGCCGCACCTCGACCCGCGCACCGGGCGGCAGCTCCACCGTCCGCCGCCCGTCGCACCACAGCACCCCCGGCTGGATGTGCGGCAGCACCTCCACCGCGAGCACCGAGTCCGGCGAGGTCACCAGCGGCTTCGCGAACAGCGCGTGCGCGGAGATCGGCACCATCAGCAGCGCCTCCACCTCCGGCCACACCACCGGCCCACCCGCGGAGAAGGCGTAGGCGGTCGACCCGGTCGGCGTCGACAGCACGATCCCGTCGCAGCCGAACCCCGTCACCGGCCGCCCGTCGATCTCCAGCACGACTTCCAGGAGCTTCTCGGCGCCCGCCTTCTGCACGGCCGCCTCGTTCAGCGCCCAGTCGGTGTGCACGATGTCCCCGTTGCGGTGCACGACGACGTCGACGGTCATCCGCTCCTCGACCTCGTACGCCTTGCTCACCACCCGGTCGACGACCTTGTCGAGGTCGTCCCGCTCGGCCTCCGCGAGGAACCCGACGCTGCCGAGGTTGACGCCGAGCATCGGCACCCCGGAGGCCCGCGCGAACTCGGCGCCGCGCAGCAGCGTCCCGTCACCGCCGAGCACGATCAGCAGTTCGCAGCCGTCGAGGCTGTGCGGCGAGGCCTCCTCGACGAGTTCGACCTCGTCCGGCAGCGGCAGGTCCGCGGCCTCGAAATCCAGGACCCGCACGCCGACTCCGGCCGCAAGCAGCCCCTTCACCACAAGTTCGGCGCTGCGGATGGCCGCGGGCCGCCCGGTGTGGGCCAGCAGGAAAACAGTACGAGCTCGGTTCTGTGTCAACGCGGCCCCTCCGCCACTGCACGGTCAACGTCGGCCGGATCCAACTGGGGTGCGCCGGCCCGCAGCCACAGAAAGTACTCGACGTTGCCGGACGGCCCGGGCAGCGGACTGGCGGTGACACCGTTCACCCCGAGCCCCAGCTCCCACGCCCTCTCGGCAACCCCCCGCACGGCCTCCGCCCGCAGCTGCGGACTCCGTACGACTCCCCCGCTGCCCAGCCTCTCCTTGCCCACCTCGAACTGCGGTTTGACCATCATCACCAGGTCGGCGTCCGGCTTCACGCACCGCGCCAGGGCCGGCAGCACCAGCCCGAGCGGGATGAAGGACAGATCACCCACGACAAGATCCACAGGCTCCCCATCGATCGCTTCAAGCGTCAACTCGCGTACGTTCGTACGGTCCTTGACGGTGACGCGTTCATCGCTCTGCAGAGACCACGCGAGTTGGCCGTATCCGACGTCGACGGCGACGACCTGCGCGGCCCCCGCGCGCAGCAGCACATCGGTGAAGCCCCCGGTCGACGCACCGGCGTCCAGCGCCCGCCGTCCCCCGACCGCCAGGCCCTGCGGCACGAACACCGCCAGCGCGCCGGCGAGCTTGTGGCCGCCCCGCGACACGTACTCGGGATCGCTGTCGTCGGACTGGACGACGATGGCGGCGGCGGTCTCCACCTGGGTGGCCGGCTTGGTCGCGACGGCCTTGCCGACGGTGACCCGCCCGGCGGCGATCAGCTGGCTGGCGTGCTCGCGCGAGCGCGCCAGCTTCCGGCGGACCAGCTCCGCGTCCAGACGGCGACGTGCGACTCCTGCCACGGTGGGTTCAGCTCCTGCTCTGGTGGTACGACGGTGCGGGCGCCCGGTTGGTGTACGGCGGGGCGGGCGCCGGGGGACCGGAAGGCCCCGGAGGTCCCGGGGGTCCCGGGCGGGCGTCGAGCTCGGTGAGCGCGTCGCGCAGCCCCCGGTGTACATCCTCGTACACCTCCAGGTGGCCGTCCGTGGCGAGGTGGTCGGCGTCGGCCAGCCGGTCGAGCTGTGCGTCGACCTCGGCGTTGCCGGTGGGAGTGCGAGGGACGTTCAGCGGGGCGGGCGCGGCGGGGTCGTACTCGGGTTCGACGGCGGCCGCTTCCCCGGCTTCCGTCACCGGGGCCGCCACCAGGCCTTCGGGCGCAGAGTCGGTCATGCCCCGACGCTACATCGAAGCCCTGGGGTACCGTCGATCGCGATGGCCACGATCGAGGAGTGCCGCGCCGCACTCGACAAGCTCTCGCACAACATGGGTGGCGCCGAGGGCGACGTCCGGGCGGCCGCCGCCATGGACCGCTCGGTCAGCTGCCACATCACGGACCTGGACGTCACCTTCGCCGGCCGGCTCACCGGCGGCCGGATCGAGGTCGAGGAGACGTTCCCCGGGCCGCCGCGGGAGAAGGCGCAGATCAGACTCACCATGGCCGGCGACGACCTGGTGGCGCTGGTCGACGGTGAGCTGAACTTCGCCGGCGCCTGGGGTTCGGGCCGGGTGCGGCTGGAGGCAAACCTGCTGGATCTGTTCCGGCTCAGGAAGCTGTTGTGACCCTCGCCCTGCGGGCCGCCGGCACCACCAGCGGGGTCCCCGTCTCGGGGTCGTCGATGATCTGGCAGCGCAGCCCGAAGACCTCTTCCACCAGCTCGGCGGTGACGATGTCGTTCGGGGCGCCCTCGGCGACGACCCGGCCGCCCTTGAGCGCGATCAGGTGGGTGGCGTAGCGGGCCGCGTGGTTGAGGTCGTGCAGCACGGCGACCAGGGTGCGGCCCTGCTCCTCGTGGAGTTCGGCGCACAGGTCGAGGACGTCGATCTGGTGCTGGATGTCCAGGTAGGTGGTCGGCTCGTCGAGGAGCAGCAGCGGGGTCTGCTGGGCGAGCGCCATGGCGATCCAGACGCGCTGGCGCTGGCCGCCGGAGAGTTCGTCGACGTACCGGTCGGCGAGTTCGGCGACGCCCGTCTGCTCCATCGACTCCTGGACGACCCGCTCGTCCTCGGCGGACCACTGGCGCAGGATGCCCTGGTGCGGGTAGCGGCCGCGGCCGACCAGGTCGCCGACGGTGATGCCGTCGGGTGCGATGGAGGACTGCGGGAGCAGCCCGAGCGTGCGGGCGACCTTCTTCGCGGGCATCGACTGGATGACCTGCCCGTCCAGCAGCACCCGGCCCTGGCTGGGCCTGAGCATCCGGGACAGCGCGCGCAGGAGCGTCGACTTGCCGCAGGCGTTGGGGCCGACGATGACCGTGAAGGACTTGTCGGGGATCTCCACCGACAGCTGCTCGGCGATGACGCGCTGGTCGTAGGCGAGGGTGACGTTCTCGGCGGACAGGCGGTTCACGGTGCTCCTCTTGCTGTCTGGCTCGCTGCCTGGCTGGGGGGTCGCGCTCGGGTCCGAGCCGGCTCTCGGTGTCATATCCGGCCCGCCCGGCGCTCGGTGACGAGCAGCCAGAGCAGGTAGACCCCGCCGAGGACGCCGGTGACCACGCCCACGGGCAGCTGGTCGGCGCCGAAGGCACGCTGCGAGGCCAGGTCGGCGGTGACCAGGAGGGTGGCGCCCATACAGAGGGAGGGCACCAGGTTGGGGCCGGGCGAGCGGGTGAGGCGCCGGGCGAGCTGGGGGGCGGTGAGGGCCACGAAACTGACGGGCCCGGCAGCGGCGGTGGCGGCCGCGGTCAGCAGGACGGCGGCCACCATCAGCAGCATCCGCACCCGCTCCACGCGCACCCCGAGGGCGTTCGACACGTCGTCGCCCATCTCCGTCATCCTGAGGCCCCGCGCGTTGGCGAGGACCAGCGGGACGAGGACCGCGCACAGCGCGAGCAGCGGCCAGACCTGGCTCCAGTCACGGCCGTCGAGGGAACCGGTCATCCAGACCACCGCGCGGGTCGCGTCGACCAGGTCGGCCTTGGTGAGCAGATAGCCGTTGACCGCCGTGACGACCGCGGAGACACCGATGCCGACCAGGACCAGCCGGTATCCGTGCACGCCCTGCTTCCAGGCCAGGAGGTAGATGGCGAGGCCGGTCACCAGGCCGCCGAGCAGCGCGCCGACGGTGACCTGGGCGGCGGTCCCGGACAGCAGCACGATCACGACGAGCGCGCCGGAGGTGGCGCCCTGGGAGAGGCCGAGCACGTCCGGGCTGCCCAGCGGGTTCCGGGAGATCGACTGGAACAGCGCGCCGCCGAGCCCGAGCGAGGCACCGACCAGCAGACCGACCAGGACCCTCGGCAGCCGTAGCTCGTTGACGATGAAGTCCTGCCCGGCGGTGCCGTTCCCGGCCAGCGTCCTCAGCACGTCACCGAAGGAGATCGGGAAGTCGCCCGTGCCGATCAGTACGACACTCGCGGCGCACGCGGCCAGCAGCAGCGCGCCGACCACGACCAGCGCGCGCACATCGGTCCGCAGGGAGAGGCCGCCGGGGGTGCGCAGAGTACGCGTGGTACGCGTAATGCGTGTGGTGCGCGTGGTCTTCGCAGTCTTCGTAGCGGTCCTCACAGCTGGGCCGTCCTCCGCCGTCGTACGAGAAGAATGAAGACCGGACCGCCGATGACCGCGGTGACGATGCCGACCTGGAGCTCCGCGGGGCGGGCCACGACCCGCCCGATGACATCGGCGCCGAGCAGCAGCACGGGCGACAGGACCGTCGCGTACGGCAGGATCCAGCGCAGGTCGGGGCCGGTGAAGGAACGCACGACGTGCGGGACCATCAGGCCGACGAAGGCGATCGGGCCGCAGGCGGCGGTGGCCGCGCCGCACAGCACGGTGGCGGCGAGCATGGCGAGGGCCCGGGTACGGCCGAGGTTGGCGCCGAGGGCGCGGGCGGTGTCGTCGCCCATCGCCACCGCGTTCAGCGGCCGGGCGAGGCCGAGGGCGAGCAGGGTGCCGGCCGCGATGAACGGCAGCACCTGCGCGATCGTCGAGTTGCTCGCCGAGGCCAGCGAACCCACCGTCCAGAAACGCAGCTTGTTGAGCGCCGCGTCGTCCGTGATCATCACGGCCTGGAGGTAGCCGTAGAGCGCGGCGCTGATCGCCGTGCCGGCGAGTGCCAGCCGGACCGGCGTGGCGCCCCGGCTGCCGCCCAGGAACCACACCAGCGCGCCCACCACGGCCGCCCCCAGGAAGGCGAACCACACGTAACCGCTGAGGGTGCTGACGCCGAAGTAGGTGATGGCGGTGACCACCGCGGCCGACGCGCCCGCGTTGATGCCGAGCAGTCCGGGGTCGGCGAGCGGGTTGCGGGTGAGCGCCTGGAGCACCGCCCCGGACAGGCCGAGGGCGGCACCGGCCAGCAGGCCGAGGACGGTCCGCGACAGCCGCGCGTCGACGACGACATCGCCGTACGTGCCCGTGTCGTGGAACAGGCCGTGCCAGACCTGGTCCAGGGGCAGCTCTTTCGCCCCGATCGCGATGCTCGCCAAGGCGACGAGCAGCAGGATCACGGCGGAGACGAGGAGCCCGAAGGCCCGGATCGCCCGACGGGTCGGGGGCGCGGGGGTGGTGTCCGCGCGCTGTTCGGGGGGACTGTCGACCAACACGAGGTTAGGTTAGCCTACCCTCGCATCACGCCTCGATGCCGTGCCCCTCGCGGATCCCGGTGCCGGTGCGGACAACCCCCGTCGAGCACGGAGACTCAGAGCCCCAGCCGCGCCAGCGACTTGCCTCCGTCCAGCTCGCAGACGCCCTCCCCGGCCGCCGTCCAGGCCGCCGCGCACAGCGCCCGCAGCCCGTCGAGCGCCTCGCCGTCGCCCTCCAGCTCCAGCCGGTCGGCACCCGCGGTCGCCGTCCAGCCACCGCACCGGAAACCGTCGCCGTCCGCCGCGACCTCCGGCTGCCCGGTGAGCAGCCCGCGCAGGTCGGCATCGACATAGGTCGGCCGGTGCTGCGGCGGCGCGGCGAGCAGCTGCCGCCCGTCGGTGACCCCGGTCAGCACGAGCAGCGAGTCCACCCCGCCGTTGAACGCGCCCTCGATGTCGGTGTCCAGCCGGTCCCCGACCACCAACGGCCGCTCCGCACCCGTCCGCAGGATCGTCTCCCGGTGCATCGGCGGCAGCGGCTTGCCCGCCACCTGCGGCTCGGCACCCGTCGCGATCCGGACCACCGCCACCGCCGCGCCGTTGCCCGGCGCGATCCCGCGCCCGCTCGGGATCGTCAGATCGGTGTTGGACGCGAACCACGGCACCCCGCGCGCGACGGCGTACGACGCCTCGGCGAACCGCCCCCACGGCAGGTCCGGGCCGCCGTACCCCTGCACCACGGCCGCCGGATCGTCGTCGGCGGACTCCACCGGCTCCAGCCCGCGCTCCCGCAGCGCGACCCGCAGCCCCTCCCCGCCGATCACCAGCACCCGGGACCCGGCCGGCACCTGCTCACTGATCAGCCGCGCGACCGCCTGCGCCGAAGTGATGACCTCGTCGGCCCCCGTCGGGATGCCCAGCTCGGTGAGATGCTCCGCCACCGCGTCCGGCGTCCGCAGCGCGTTGTTGGTGACGTACGCCAGACGCATGCCGCCCGCCCGGGCGACCTCCAGCGACTCCACAGCGTGCACGATCGCGCTGCCGCCCGCGTACACCACCCCGTCCAGATCGAGCAGCGCCGTGTCGTACACCGTGCTCAGGGCCTGTCCGCTGCCCTCGGGACCGGTCCTGGCGCCCTGACTCATCCCCATCGTTCCTCGTCACTCCTCGTCACTCTTCGTTCGCCCGCCTTTCCCCGTCGATCATCCCGCACGCCACTGACACACGTACGATGCCGGGATGAACACTGCAGGTCACTCGGAAGCAACGGAGCGCCGAGGCCTGGAACTCACCCCGTTCCGAGGCCTTCGCTACGACCCGGACCGGGTCGGCAGTTTGGCCGCCGTCACCTCCCCGCCGTACGACGTCGTCGTGCGCCCCGACGGCGTACACCATCTCCAGTCCGCCGACCCGCACAACATCGTCCGCCTCATCCTCCCCCAGGCCGGCACCCCCAGCGCCGGTACCGAACAGGCGGCCGACACCCTCCACCGCTGGCAGGCCGAGGGCATCCTCGCCACGGATCCCGAGCCGGGCCTGTACGTCTACGAACAGCACGACGGCAACGGCATGCTCCAGCGCGGAGTCATCGGCGCCCTGCGGGTCTCGGAACCGTCCGAGGGCGTGGTGCTGCCGCACGAGGAGGTCATGCCCCCGGTCGTCGCCGACCGCGCGGCCCTGATGCGCGCCACCTCGGCGAACCTCGAACCCCTCCTGCTCACCTACCGGGGCAACGGCGCGGCCGCCGAGATCATCGACACGGTGGCCGACCGCCCCCCGCTCCTCGCCACCACCACGGAGGACGGCTTCCACCACCGCCTCTGGTCGATCACCGACCCCGCCGAGGTGGCCCTCGTCCAGTCCGACCTGGCCCACCGCCAGGCCCTGATCGCCGACGGCCACCACCGCTGGGCCACCTACCTGCGTCTACGCGCGGAGCATCCCTCTCCCAGCCCCTGGGACTACGGCCTGGTCCTGCTCGTCGACACCGCCCGCTACCCGCTGCGCGTCCGTGCCATCCACCGCCTGCTGCACGGCCTGCCGGTGGCGGAGGCCCTGGAGCACGTCAAGGGCCTGTTCCGGGTACGACGGCTCGACGTCCCGCTGCCCGCGGCCCAGGAGGCGCTGGCGGACGCGGCCTGCGCCGGCAACGCGTTCCTGCTGGCCGGCGACGGCATGTTCCATCTCATCGACCGCCCGGACCCGGACCTCCTGGCCCGTACGATCCCCGACGAGCGCCCGGCCGCCTGGCGCACCCTGGACGCCACCGTCCTGCACGCCACGCTCCTCGACCACGTCTGGCGCATCCCCGAGGACTCGCCCGCGCACATCGCCTACATCCACGACACGGCGGCGACGGTCGCCAAGGCGGAGCGCGACGGCGGTACGGCCGTCCTCATGCACCCGGTCCGCGAGGAGGTCGTCCGCGACCTGGCCCGCCAGGGCGTGACGATGCCCCGCAAGTCGACGTCCTTCGGCCCGAAGCCGGCCTCGGGCCTGGTGCTGCGGGCACTCGATGTCTGAGAGTGCCTGAAAGAGCCTCAAAGAGAGAGGGCAGGCCCTGTCGGGTCTGCCCTCTGTCCGTCACGCGTTCACGCGCTCACACGATCACCGAACTCAGTCCTGCTCGTCCTCGTCCTCGTCCTCGTCGTCGGTGTCGACGTCGGCCTCGACGCCGGTCCCGGCGGGAACCGCGGCCACGGCCTCGGGCTCGGACTCCTCGGGGGTCTCCTCGGACTCCTCGTCGTCCAGAGCGTCGACGAACTCGACCCCGTCCAGCTCGGCCAGCCGGTCGGAGGCGTCCGTGCTGCCGTCGCGGTCGGCCTCGACGGCCTTGGCGAACCACTCCCGGGCCTCGTCGACCCGCCCGGCGGCGAGCAGGGCGTCCGCGTAGGCGTAGCGCAGCCGCGCGGTCCACGGCTGTACGGAGTTGGAGGCCAGCTCGGGGCTCTGCAACGTCACGATCGCCGCGTCCAGCTGCCCCATGTCACGCCGGGCACCCGCGGCGACGAGCCGCATCTCGACCTGGCCGGCCTTGTCGAGCTTGTGCACCTCGGGGGCGCCGGCCATGTCCAGTGCCTTCTCCGGGCGGCCGAGCCCACGCTCGCAGTCGGCCATCACCGGCCACAGGTCGACGTTGCCGGTCATCCGCCGGGCGGCCCGGAACTCGGCGAGCGCCTCGGAGTACTTCTGGTTCGCGTACGCGGCGAACCCGGCGGCCTCGCGTACGGCGGCGACACGAGACGCCAGCCGCAGGGCCACCTTGGAGTAGCCGTAGGCACCCTCGGGGTCCTCGTCGATGAGCCGGGCGACCATCACCAGGTTCTTGGCGACGTCGTCCGCGAGCGTCTTGGGCAGGCTCTGCAGCTCCTGCCGTACGTCCTTGTCGATCTCCTCGCCGGTGACGTCCTCCGGGATCGGCAGCCGCTTGATCGGCTCACGGTCCCGCTCGTCACGGAAGCGGTCGCCGCCACGCCGGTCGTCCCGGCGGTCGTCACGGCCACGGTATCCGCCGCCCCGGTTGTCGTCCCGGCGACCGTAGCCGCCACCGCCGGCGCGGTTGTCGTCGCGACGGGGGCCGCGGTCGTCACGGCGGTCGTCACGGCCACGGTATCCGCCGCCCCGGTTGTCATCACGCCGGCCGTAGCCGCCGCCACCGCCGCGGCTGTCATCGCGGCGGAATCCACCACGGTCATCGCGGTCGTCACGCCGGAAGGCGGGACGGTCCCCGCGATCGTCACGACGGTCATCACGCCGGTCGTCCCGACGGTCATCGCGACGGAAGGTGGGACGGTCCCCACGATCGTCACGCCGGTCGTCACGCCGGAAGGCAGGACGGTCCCCACGATCGTCACGACGGTCATCACGCCGGTCGTCCCGACGGTCATCGCGACGGAAGGCAGGACGGTCCCCACGGTCATCACGACGAGGGCCACGGTCACGGTCGTCACGACGCCCGTAGCCACCCCGGTCACCACCACGATCATCGCGCTGGAACCCCGGACGAGAACCACGGTTGTCATCACGCCGACCGTAGCCACCACCGCCGCCACCGCCACGGTTGTCATCGCGGCGGAATCCACCACGGTCATCGCGGTCGTCACGCCGGAAGGCGGGACGGTCCCCACGATCATCACGCCGGTCATCACGCCGGTCGTCACGACGGTCATCGCGACGGAAGGCAGGACGGTCCCCACGGTCATCACGACGAGGGCCACGGTCACGGTCGTCACGACGCCCGTAGCCACCCCGGTCACC
>NZ_JBIBHY010000024.1:0-561 GCF_042957285.1 Streptomyces sp. NPDC008092 | reverse complement strand
CACCACCACGATCATCGCGCTGGAACCCCGGACGAGAACCACGGTTGTCATCACGTCGACCGTAGCCACCACCGCCGCCACCGCCACGGTTGTCGTCACGCCGACCGTAACCGCCGCCACCGCCACCGCGGTTGTCGTCACGACGGTCATCACGGCGATCGTCCCGACGGCCATAGCCGCCGCCACCGCCGCGGTTGTCGTCACGCCGACCGTAACCGCCGCCACCACCGCCACGGTTGTCATCGCGGCGGCCGTAACCGCCGCGATCACCACGGTCGTTACGGTCGCCGCGGTGTCCGCCACGCTCGCCGCGGTCACCGCTGTCCCGTTGCCGCTGGTCGCGCTCCGGTCGGTCGTCGGGAGAGTTGGTGGACATGGCGACTCCTGTCTTCGGTACCGCAAGCATTGTAAAAACAAAAGGACCCCTGGTCCCAGCTGAACGCTGGGACCAGGGGTCCTTCCAAAGATTGTTCGGCGGTGTCCTACTCTCCCACAGGGTCCCCCCTGCAGTACCATCGGCGCTGTGAGGCTTAGCTTCCGGGTTCGGAATGTAACCGGGCG
>NZ_JBIBHY010000023.1:0-135442 GCF_042957285.1 Streptomyces sp. NPDC008092 | reverse complement strand
TCAGGTCCGACGGATACCCACCCCCAACACTGCTCACCGCGAGCTCAACGAGCGCCTCAGCAACGAGACACGGCAGATCTCAAACACGGTCTGAGAGCAAGCCCTTTGCCTTCAGTGACCGCAGAGGGGGTGATTCCTGCGAACGCGCTCCCTACGGCACCCAGCCCCTGTACGGGCAACAACGGCCGTCTCAGTTTCCGTCTCGTTCGTCGTCGTCCGTGACCGTACAAGCGAGTTCATCCGCCCCCGACAGACGCAGCTTCCGGACGGGTACGAACGCCGACGAACGCTTCCGGATCCCGGCTTGACCAGCGTGGACAAACCTGCAAAGCGAGTTACTTGACATCCTCTCCCCCTTTAAAAGAGGCAGATTCCAACCCAGGTGGGTTGAGGTTCACGGGCGCTCGAACGGCTGGTCGCCGTTGTCACCCCTCCGGCACCGACTGTGCGCCGGGGGCGAGGGATCCCGCCCTGTCCTGCCGCGACGTTGATACTTGCGTTCTCATCCGCGTTGCAGCTGAACCCGCAGGACACGCAGACGAAGTCGGCTTGGCTCTTGCGCGACTTCTTCTCGATCCACCCACAAGCACTGCACCGCAGGGAGGTGTAAGGCGCGGGGACGTCCTCGACGCGGCCCGGCGCCTTGTGCTCCGTACGTTGCCGGAGCAGGCCCCAGCCCTGGGCGAGAATGCCCCGGTTCAGTCCGGCCTTCTGGCGGACGTTCGTGCTGGGCTTCGCCGCGGTTCCCTTCGCCGAGCGGGTCATGTTCTTGATGTTCAGCTTCTCGAACCGGATCACATCGCAGGTGCGGGCGAGCATGGTGCTGGTCTTCTCGCACCAGTCCTTGCGCCGGTTCACCTCACGGGCCTTGAGTCTGGCGACCTTCGCGTACGCGGTGGCCTTGAGAGCGCTGCCCTTCGGGGCGCGAGCCGCACGGCGCTCGTGCTTGCGGATCTGAGCCCGCTCCCTGCCCGTGAGCTGCGGACAGTTCAGCCTGCGCCCGTCGGAGAGGGCTGCCGTGATGGTCACGCCCCGGTCGATACCGATGACCTCACCCATGCCGGGCGCGGGGATCGGCTCGGGAACGACCGCGAATGCTGCGTGCCACTGGCCGTTGCGATAGGTGACCCGGAACGTCTTCGCAGCGGGAAACCGCGCGCCCTTGCCCCGGGCGCTAAGGCGGAAGCGGACCCAGCCGCAGCCGGGGACCTTGACCTGCGCCCACCGCCGGTTGAGCTTCCGCACGACCACCGAGCGACCCATGACCTGCTTACCGGTCCTCTGGTTCAGCTTCGGGCTGCCATCCGCGTCGTACTCGAGTACACGGTCGGTGCCGATGACCCGGAAGCCCTCGTGCATGTGCTTCTTACGCCAGGTCGGCTCACCGAAGCCTGAGGTGAAACGGGCATTCTTCGCCTGCGCGAAGTCCTTCAGGGCCTGCTGCTGCACGTCCGCGTTCCCCGCGGCCAGCCACTCATTGTCCCGTCGGGCCTCGGTGAGCTGACGGCACTGCTCCGCAAAACCGGGCGCCGACTTGCGGCCCGGCTTCCAGTGCGCATGCTGCTCCACGGCCAGATTCCAGACGTACCGGGCGTGCGCGCAGTGCAGGAGCATCTGCTCCGCCTGCACAGGCGTCGGGTACATCCGGAAACGTGACATGCCGCGAACCTAGCCACCACGTTCCCCACCCGCGCACGCAATCGATCCACATCACCTGAGTGAGTGAACGGACAGCCCAGAGTTCTCGGTCGTCCGGGTGGCTACGGCTCTCGGGGCCCGTTGTCGGCTTCCGGGTCGGGTGGGGAAGGGGTGGCTCGGTGTCGGGCGGGACGGTGCTCGTCGGTGGCGGGGACGGGCGGGAGCCGGGTGGGCAGGTGTTGCCGGGCTCGTGCGTGGAGTCGGGTCAGGAGGTGGAGGGCCTGGGCGGCGGGGGGTGGGTCGGTGAGGTCGCCGGTGAGGGCTACTTCCACACCGCCGCTGAAACGGGCGGTGTAGTTGTACATGAAGCCGCACAGGCAGGCCAGCACGGTGCCCAGGAGGATCTCCAGCGCGACGACCCCGGTGGCGACGACCAGCGTCTCCCACGGTGTCGGCCACTCGCCGGGGACCACGATGTCCAGCAGCACCGACGTGGCGAGCGCGGCGCCGAGGACGCAGACGCCCAGGCCCGTCAGGAAGAAGAAGCTCATCACGGTGACTGACCACGGGTTGGTCCCGGATATGCGCATGCGGGTGGGCCGGCGCGGTGGGCCGTGCGGGAAGGTGTGCTCACGGGGCGGCGCCGGCTGCGGCGACCCGCGTTCGGGTGCCGTCGGGGCGGGGGCCGTCGGTGACGTCACCATGCGGGACGAGATCCTCGGCGCCGGCTTGCGGGCCGTGCCGCGGGTCCTGCTGCGCTTGGTCCGGCTCATGTCCGCTCCCTCGCTCCCTCACTGGTCCTCACCTGCGACGTTAGGTGGAGGTGTGCGGCCGCGCATCCCCGACGGTGACCGTGAGTGACGGTGAGTGATGAGAGTCGGCGGTCTCGGCGGGGGGGGCGGCCGGTCCGGGGTTGTCCCCCGTGCGAGCTACCGGCAGGTGTCCACTCAGCGGTGACGATCGCGGGGCGGCCGATCCGTAGCGTTCGGGCCAGTCGCGGCGCTCGGCCGCGGATCGGGTGAGGGAGTCATCATGAGGCTGGTCTGGCAGCTCCTGGCGGTCGCGGCGGTCGCCTTCGTCGGGGGGCAGGGGGTCGCCGCGGTGCAGGGAAACTGGTTCCTCACCCTGGTCCTCGGCCTGCTCACCGCGGTGCTCGCGGTGCTCGTCTACGGGTGGGTGGTACGGCGGACGGAGCACCGGCCCGTCGTCGAGGTGGGGCGGGAGGGCGCCCGGGCGGCGTTCGGGCGGGGGACGCTCATCGGTGTGGTGACGTTCGCGTGTGTCATCGGGAACATCGCCTTTCTCGGGGACTACTCGGTCCACGGGGCGGGCTCGGTGACGGGTGCGGTGGGGGTGGTCGGGTTCATGGCCGCGGCCGCCGTGACGGAGGAACTGCTGTTCAGGGGCGTGCTGTTCCGGATCGTCGAGGAGCGCACCGGGACCTGGATCGCCCTGGTGTCGACCGGGACACTGTTCGGGATGATGCATCTGCTCAACAAGGACGCGACCGTGTGGGGCGCCCTCGCCATCGCGATCGAGGCCGGCGGCATGCTCGGCGCCGCGTACGCCGCCACCCGCACCCTCTGGCTGCCGATCGGCCTGCACTTCGGCTGGAACTTCGCCGAGTCCGGCATCTTCGGCACCGAGGTCTCCGGCAGCGGCGGAGCGCAGAAGGGGCTGCTGGACGCGACCACCTCGGGCTCGCAGCTGGTCACCGGCGGGCAGTTCGGGCCGGAGGCGAGTGTGTACTCGGTGCTGTTCGGGGTGCTGGTGACGCTCGCGTTCCTCTGGCTGGCCAGGCGGCGGGGGCACCTGGTGCCGCGTCGGCGCCGGGACGTCCCGGCCGGCGCCGTCGCTACACTGCCCCGGTGATCAGTCCTCGGCGGGCGCCCGGATGGTGGCACCGGCTCGACGTCACGGTCCGGGATCTGCCCCTCGGACTGCTGCTCCTGGCCGGGTCGTTCGTGCCGGCGCTGCACGGCAAGGGGACCCAGGTCGGGGACCTGGCGACGCGCCCCTTCGACGCGCTGACGATCGCGGTGCTCGGCCTGGAGTGCCTGCCGCTCGCCGGGCGCCGCCGGTGGCCGGCCCTCTCGCTGGCGCTGGTGTCCCTCGGCTTCGCCGTCGACCAGCTGCGCGGCTACCACTCGGTGGCCGGCAGCGCGCTGCCGCTCGCCCTGATCAGCACCGGCGCCCATCTGGAACGGCACCGGCGGGCCACCGCGCTGGTGCTCTCCGTGGCCTACGTGCCGTTGGCGGTCGCGCTGCACCGGCTGGGGTCGGGGGGCGAGACGGCGAGCGGGTTCGTGACGTTCTATCTGGCGCTGGTGCTCGCCTGGGGCATCGGGGCGTGGCTGCGCTCCACCCGGGCCGCGGAGGCCGAGCGCCGGCGGCGGGTCGCCGAGGACACCCGCACCGCCGAACGCACCCGGATCGCCCGCGAGCTGCACGACGTGGTGACCCACCACGTGACGGCGATGGTCGTGCAGGCGGAGGCGGCCCGGTACCTGACCGCCGCGCCGGACCGTCTCGACCGGACGCTGACCGCCGTCACCGACACCGGGCGGCGGGCCATCTCCGACCTGCGCCATCTGCTCGACCTGCTCAATCCCGACCACGGCACCGATACCGGTGGCGGCCGGACACCGCCGGCCGGGCGGCTGCTCACGCTCGTGGAGCAGACCCGCCGGGCCGGGCAGCCGGTGGAGTTCACCGAGGAGGGCACGCCGACCCCGTCGGCGGGCAGCGCCGACCTGGTGGCCTACCGGGTGGTGCAGGAGTCCCTGACGAACGCCCTCAAGTACGCCCATGGCAGCCGTACTTCGGTCCGGGTGCGGCACGGCGAGAAGGAGATCACCGTGGAGGTCGGCACGGACGGGGCAGGCCCGGCCGGGGCGTCCCCGGCCGGGGCGTCCCCGGGCGGGAGCGGGCGGGGCCTGGCCGGTCTCCGGGAGCGCGTGGCCGTGCTGGGCGGCGAGTTCAGCGCCGGGCCCGCGGACGACGGCCGCTTCGTCGTCCGGGCCCGGATACCCGCGGGGAGCCCGGCATGACCGGCGTGAATGGCATGACCGGCGCGGCCGGCCCGGCGGCCGCCGGTGGCGGCGAGGCGCCGCTCCGGGTCCTGGTCTGCGACGACCAGGTGCTGGTCCGCACCGGGCTTGCGACGATCATCGACGCCCAGCCCGACCTGGAGGTGGCGGGCGAGTGCGGGGACGGGCGGGCCGCGGTCGACCTCGCCGGCCGGCTGCGCCCGGACGTCGTGGTGATGGACGTCCGGATGCCGGTCCTCGACGGCATCGAGGCCACCCGGCTGCTCGCCGGTGCCGGGGTGCCGCATCCGGTGAAGGTGCTGGTGGTGACGACGTTCAACCTGGACGAGTACGTCTACGAGGCCCTGCGCGCCGGCGCCAGCGGCTTCCTGCTCAAGGACGCGCCGCCGGACCGGCTGCTGCACGGCATCCGGACCGTGGCCACGGGCGCGGCCCTGCTGGACCCCGAGGTGACCCGGCAGCTCGTGGGCCGCTACGCCGCCCGGATCCGCCCCGCCGACGGCGGCACCCCGCACGGCGTTCCGCTGACCCCGCGCGAGCTGGAGGTGCTGCGTCTGATCGCGGACGGCCTCTCCAACGGCGAGATCGCCGCGGCTCTCGTGCTCAGCCCGGAGACCGTCAAGACCTTCGTCTCCCGCATCCTCGCCAAACTGGGCCTGCGCGACCGCGTCCAGGCCGTCGTCTACGCCTACCGCCAGGGCCTGGTGACCTGACCGGTCCTGCCCGGCGCCCGCCCCGCCTCCCGGCTACAGCACTCCGCCGGCCTCGTCCTGGAACAGCTCCGTCCAGTAGTGCCAGTCGGCGTCCGTCGTGACGGGCGTGGGGTCGATGGCCGCGAGGGTGTGGAGCATGGTCGCGGCGAGCTGGTCGTAGGCCTCGGTGGTGAGTTCGTGGTTCAGGTGCTCGTCGATGGTGCGCTCGTGGTGCAGGAGCCAGAGGGTGTAGGCGAGCGTGGAGATGTCCGTGTTGAGGGGGTAGAGGGTCGCCTCGGGCTCGGAGAAGTTGAGGATGGCGCCCGTGGTGCCGTCCACGACGAGGCTGTTGTCCTCGACCAGGTAGCCGAGGCGTATGAGCCGGTCGGCGTGGGGCGGGAGGTCGTCCACGGGGAAGCCGCCGGTGTGGATGTCGGTGAAGTACTCCCAGAGGGTGGGGAGCGGGGCGTCCGGGTCGAGGTGGAAGACGACCGCGTCCTCCGGGAGGCCGCTCTCGCGCAGGAAGCGGCGGGTCGGCTCGTGGGTGAGCGTGGGCGGGAAGTCGACCTCCTCGAAGCGGGCCACCCGGCCCTGCCCGAACTCCTGGTCCAGGAGCCGGGCCGGCAGGTCGACGGCCAGCCCGGAGTCCGTGCCGGGGCCCGCGATCAGGCTGAGGGGGCGGATCAGGGCCGTCGCCTTCCAGTACGGCGGGACGCGGCCGGCCGTGCCCTCCTCGAAGAGTTCCAGGAGCCGGCGGGAGGCCTCGGTCGCCGCCTTCGTGCCGTGCGTCCCGGCGAGGGAGGCGAAACGGCCGCGCAGGCCCGTCAGTTCCTCGGTGACCGCGGCGAACCGGAGCAGCGTCTCCAGCGAGGGCGCCAGCGGGCGCGGGTCGGTGGGGTCGATCAGGTAGGCCGTGCTGATCTCGCCGGTGCCGCCGTCGAGGAGGATCGACTCGGTGTCCAGGCCGACCGGGGCCAGCAGTTCCCCTATCACCAGGCGGTCGCGGAGCTCCTCGGCGAGCCGGGTCGGGCCGTCCGTGAGGTCCGCCAGGGTGCGCAGGCCGGAGGTGCGCAGGGGTTCGAAGGTCAGCAGGCCGCTGTCGGGCAGTCCGGGGCCGGAGAGCCAGCTGCGGGTCGGTTCGTGTGTGATGTATCGGTCCAGTTCGGCCTCGGTCAGCGTGATCGCCGTCGCACCGCTGCCGGTCGTGCTGATCGTGCTCATCGCTGCCCCCGCGATCAATGTGTTCAAGACGTGCAAGTAGCAAGAAGGTTGAGTGGTGCGTCGTGCGTAGGTCGTCAGCAGGGCATGGCGGGTCGTCCGGGCTTCCCCTCCGGAACGGCCGTCCCCACTACCCGGAACACTACGCCGCGGCACTGACAACGCCCCGCAGAAGAGACGTCAGAGGACCCTCGACCGTTCCGTCCCGGTGAGAATCGCCGTCACCGTCTGTTCCACGGTCAGCTCCGAGGTGTCCAGCCACAGCCCCAACGGCTCGGTGCGCAGCCGTAGTTCCGCGTCCAGGTCGGCGACCGTCCAGGCGGGCCCGTACCCGGTCTTCGGCCGTGCCGCGTCCCTCGCCGCCACCGTCTCGGGGCTCGGGGCCAGGACGACGACGTGCAGCGGGCGGGTGCGGATCCGGCCGACGTACGACGTCAGTTCCGGGCCCAGCAGGACGTCCTGGACGATCGCGGTGAACCCGGCCCCGGCGTACGCGTCCGCCGTCGCCGCCGACAGGCGGTACCGGAGGTGGAGCTGGGCCGTGGCCTCCTCGGCGGCGTCGGGGGTGTAGTCCCGGCGCCCCGAGACGATCATCCGGCGGAAGACGTCGCCGCGGACGTGCGCGGCGCGCGGCAGCCGCTCCGCGAGTGCCTGCGCGACCGTCGACTTCCCGGACGCCATCACCCCCGCGATCACCACGACCCCGGAGAGGGTCACTGTCCCGTGACGACCGCCGCCTGCGGCCGTATCGGGAGCCGGTTGACCGGGCGGCCGGTCGCGGCGCGGACGGCGGAGGCGATGGCCGCCGGGGACGTCACCACCGGCACCGCGCTGACCGACTTGGCGCCGAAGGGGGCGACCACGTCCCGTTCCTCGACGAGCTTGACGATCCGGATGTCGGGCGCGTCGAGGGCGGTCGGCAGGGCGTACCCGGTGAGGTCGGGGTGGCGGATCAGGCCGCGCGGGGTGCGCAGGTTCTCCGTCAGGGCGATGCCGACGCCCTGCGTGACCCCGGCCTCGATACGGGCGTTGAGCTGCGCCGGGTTGAGGATCCGGCCGACGTCCTGGGCGACGGCCAGCTCCACGACCCGCACCGACCCGAGTTCGATGTCGACGTCGACGACCGCGCGGATCGCGCAGAAGGCGATTCCGACGAAGGCGTCGCCCTGGCCGTCGGCGTTCAGCGGCTCGGTCGGGTGCGGGCGGCACTGGGCGGTGGCCCACAGTTCCTTGCCGTCCAGCGCCTCGGTGACGGTGGTCGACAGGACGCCGTCGTACGACGTGATCTTGCCGTCGGTGATCTGGAGCAGCTCGGTGGACATGCCGAACTTGTGGGCGAGGGGCTGCAGGAGCTGGGTGCGGACCATCTTGGCCGCGCGTTCCACGGCGCCGCCGGAGACCCAGGTGTGGCGGCCGCGGCAGCCGGGTCCGGCCGGCGGCTGGTCGGTGTCGACGGGGGCCACGTGGACCTCGTCGACGCCGAGGGTCTCCTGGACGATCTGGCGGGCCAGCGTGGTGAAGCCCTGCCCGGTCTCCACGGCCGCGCAGAGCACGGTCGCGATGCCGTCGTGGACCTTGACCGTGGCCGTCGAGACCTCGTCGGCGCCCTCCGCGCCGAGCATGTGGACCATGCCGAGGCCGTAGCCGACGCCCCGGCGGACCGCGCCCGGTTCGCCCGCGCCCTCGGGGCCGCCGGGCAGCAGCCACTCGCCCTCGGGGGTGTCCTTCGGCAGCTGCGGGAGCGGGAAGTCCCGTACCGCCTGGAGGAGTTCGGCGACGGGGGCCGGGCAGGTCACCGTCTGGCCGATGGGCAGGAGGTCGCCGGTGGCGAGCGCGTTGCGCAGCCGGATCTCGGCCGGGTCGAGGCCGAGCTTCTTCGCCAGCTTGTCCATCTGCGCCTCGTAGGCGGCGCACACCTGCATGGCACCCTCGCCGCGGACGTGGCCCGACGGCGGGTTGTTGGTGCGGACGGCCCAGCCCTCGATGAAGGCGTTCGGGACGACGTACGGGCCGCAGGCGAAGGAGACGGCGGCGGCCAGGGACTCGGCGGAGGTGTCGGCGTAGGCGCCCGCGTCGAGCAGGATCTGCGCCTCGACCTTGACCAGCTTGCCCTCGGCGTCGGCGTGGTG
Source organism: Streptomyces sp. NPDC008092 (assembly GCF_042957285.1). Classification (NCBI taxonomy): domain Bacteria; kingdom Bacillati; phylum Actinomycetota; class Actinomycetes; order Kitasatosporales; family Streptomycetaceae; genus Streptomyces; species Streptomyces sp. NPDC008092. The sequence goes on along the minus strand of NZ_JBIBHY010000023.1, from coordinate 126,715 downwards.
CCGGTAGCGCAGCAGGGTGGGGTGGCGGTGGGCGTGGCCGAGGAAGGACTCCTCGCGGGTCGCGGTGAGCTTGACCGGGCAGCCGGTCTTCAGGGCGAGCAGGCCGAGCGGGAGCTGGAAGCCCTGGTCCTCGCGGTCGGCGGTCGCGCCCGGCACGCCGGTGACGACGATCTTCACCTGTTCGAGGGACAGGCCGTAGCAGGCGGCGGCGGTGTTGCGGTCGGTGTGCGGGTCGGTGGAGGCCAGGTAGAGCTCGACGCCGCCGTCGGGGCGGGGCACGGCGAGTCCGGCCTCGGCGCCGATGGGGGCGGGGTCGGCGCGGCCGATGCGGTACTGGCCCTCGACGACGATCTCGCCGGTCGCGTCCGGGTCGCCGTGCTGGAGCGGGATGTGCCGGATCAGGTTGCCGTCGGGGTGCAGCGGCTCGGCCTCGAAGGACTGCTCGGGGTCGATGACCGGGTCGAGCACCTCGTACTCGACGATGACGGCGGCGGCGGCCATCCGGGCCGTGTCGGGGTGGTCGGCGGCGACGGCCGCGATGGGCTCGCCGTGGTGCCGTACCACCTCGGAGGCGAAGACCGGGCGGTCCGGGGTGCCCCGGCCGTGCCGCGGGGTGCCCGGCACGTCCTCATGGGTGACGACGGCCCGTACGCCGGGCATCTCGCGCGCGTGGCTGGTGTCGATCGACACGATGCGCGCGTGCGGGTGCGGGGAGCGCAGCACGGCCGCCCACAGCAGGCCCTCGGCCCACAGGTCGGCCGCGTACGGGAAGGTGCCCTCGGTCTTCGCGCCGGCGTCGGCGGCCGGCAGCGACACGCCGAGGCCGTGCGGCAGCGGCTCGGCGGCGGGGACGGGGGTCTCCGCGGCGGTGGTCGTGGTGACGGTCTCGTTGGTCACGCCTGGCCTCCGTCCGGGCCGTAGGACTGGTCGTCGTAGCTCTGGCTCCGGCCCTGCTCGTCGAACGGCTGGTTGCCGCCGAAGGTCTGGTTCCCGCCGAACGACTGGTCGCCGCCGAACGACTGGTTGCCGCCGAAGGTCTGGTTCCCGCCGAACGACTGGTTGCCACCGTACGACTGGTCGTACGCCTGCTCGTGCGGGATCTGGATTCCGGCCCCGAAGGTGCGCGGGGACTCGAACGCCGACGCGTTGACGCCGCCTGCACCGGGTCCCGCCTGATGCGGGATACGGGCCTCGTCGCCGTCCGTCTCAGCGTCGGCCGCGGCATGGGCCTCGCGTTCGGCGACGACCTCCTTGACGGCGTCCAGGACGCCCCGGTAGCCGGAGCAGCGGCAGAGGTTGCCGCACAGGGCCTGGCGGGCCTCCAGCTCGGTGGGGGCCGGGTTGCCCTCCAGCAGGTCGTGGACGGTCATCGCCATGCCGGGGACGCAGAAGCCGCACTGGACGGCTCCGCAGCGGGCGAGGGCGCGCTGCACGTCCGAGGGGCGGCCGTCCTCGGCGAGGCCCTCGACCGTGCGGACCTCGCTGCCGGCGGCGGTCACCGAGGGGACCAGGCAGGAGGCGACCAGGCGGCCGTCGACCTGGACGTTGCAGGCGCCGCACTCGCCTTGCGAGCAGCCGTCCTTGGCGCCGGCGAGGCCGAGGCGCTCGCGGAGGACGTACAGGAGGGACTCGCCGATCCAGGCGTCGGTGACGGGCCGGTCGGCGCCGTTGACGCGCAGGACGTAGGAGGCGAGGGGGTGGTCGTCGACCGCCTCGGTTTCGCCTTCGGCGTGTTCCCTCGCGCCCGCGTCACCCGCTCCGCCCGCGTCCCCTGCGCCCCCCGTGGCGCTTTCGTCGCCGGGTGCGGGTGGCCCCTGCGGGGCGGACTCGCCGTCGGCGGCCTCCCCCTCGTGGCCGGGGTGGGATCCGGCGGCTTCGCGGGGCGTGTCGGCTCCGCCGAACGCGGCCGACCGGCCGGCGGCGGCCGGGTCACCGCCGCCCGGCGGTGCTCCTCCTGCCCGCAGTTCGCCGGTATCACCCGCTTCGCCCCGTTCGCCCCCGGTCGGCACGTCGGCCGCAGGCGGCGCACCGGCGGCCCCGGAGGGGAGACCAGGGGCCCGCGTGTCGCCGTGGCCCGCGCGGGGCCCAGCGGGCGATCCAGGGGCCTCCACGGGGTGCTCCCACGCCGGGGGCTCCGCCGCCCACGGCGCGGACGCGCCGCCCGGCAGGGTCGCCGGCGGCGTGCCGCCCCACTGCTCCATGAGCGCGGATGTGGTGAACTCGCCCGATTCGTCCGGAGCATCGCCGGTCGCGACCGGGATCGACCACTGCCCGGTCACGTCGTGACCGGGCGCGGGCGGCGGTTCCTCGTACGTCCACTGCTGCGTCGAGGCCGGGTTGTACGTGAACCGGTCGCCGGCGGCCTGCTCCTGCGGGACCGTGTTCGGGTCGGGCCACCGGGTGCCGTCGGACGGCGCGCCCCAGGTGTCGGTGCCGGGGGCGGCCGCTATCTGCGGCGGCACATAGCCGTGACCGGGCGCGGCCAGCGGGCTGTCGGCGGACAGCAGTGCCTCGATGCCGCCCTCGGGAAGCTTCACGAACGCGGTCGCGCCGTCGTCGTAGTCGCCCTGGGGCAGCGGGTCCCAGCGGCGGCCGCCGCTCGCGGGCGCGCCCTCTCCGTGCTGGTCGTCGGTCATGACAGCGCCCTCCCCAGTGCTCGTCGGGCCAGCGCGGCGACGGTGCGCCGCAGGTGCAGTACGGCGGGCGGAAGCGCCGGCACCGAGCCGTCGGGCTCGGGGGCCGGGTCCGGGATGCAGGCGGCCGCGACGTACTCGCCGAAGGCGGCCAGCGCCTCCGGGACGAGCGCGCGGTCGTTGTCCCAGTCGATCAGCCGGGCCACCCACTGTTCGGCGTCCAGGGGCCTGAGCGGCATCGGCGCTATGGCACCGACGGCGCATCTGACGCCGCGCCGCGCGGGGTCGAGGACGAGCGCCACCGAGGCCACCGAGCGGCCGGGGCCGGTGCGGCCGGTCGCCTTCAGGAAGACCTGCGGGGCGTGCAGCAGCGGGACCCGCACGAAGCCGATCAGCTCGCCCGCACGGAGCATCTCCACGCCGGCCAGCAGGTGCGACACCGGGATCTCCCGGCGCGACCCGCCCGGCCCGGCGATGATCAGCGTCGCCTCCAGGGCGGCGAGCACCGGCAGCGCGTCGCCGGTGGGGGCGGCCGTGGCGATGTTGCCGCCGAGGGTGCCGGCGTTGCGGATGTGCGGCGGGCCGGCGGCCCGCGCGGCGGCGGCGAGCGCCGGGATCAGGGCCGCGAAGTCGGGGCGGCCCATGCGCGCGTGCGTGAGGCCGGCGCCGAGCAGTGCGTTGCCGTCCTGGTACTGCCAGCCGCGGATCTCGCTGATCCGGCCGAGGCCGACCAGGGCGGCGGGCCTGAGCTGTCCGGAGTTGACGGCGGCCATCAGGTCGGTGCCGCCCGCGACCGGGACCGCGGCCGGCATCTCGGTGAGGGCCGCCACGGCCTCGTTCAGCGTCGTGGGCAGCGTGACGGACTGCCCCGCCTGCGGTGCGTGCGTGGTCAAAACCGGCTGCCCCTTCCCGCTGCCCCACCTGGTCCCACCTGTGTGGCCGTACGGTACGTGCTCACAGGGCGGACGTGGCAACTCTGGCACATCTTCGCAAGCCTCGAACGCACGGGTCCGCTAGGAGGCATTCGCGCACCTCATCGGCGACTTGGTCCGTTTTCTTACACCATCGCCGGTGCGCACCGATTGACACTCTTCGGTGACCCTTGGGGTCTTTTTCCATTACGCGTTCGGGACGGGGGCGGGAAGCGGGAGCCGGGAGCGGGGCGGACGGGCCCGGGGGCGGGGCTAGCGGTTCGGGGGCGGGCCGTCCAGGGGGCGGCCGAGGACGCCGGGGCGCTGCTGCCAGGGCAGCGGGCCGGCCGGCGGGCGGTAGGCGACGCCCAGGGCGTCGAGCCGCCGGTAGTGCTCGGCCATCCGGCGCTCGAAGTCCGCGAAGTCCCGTTCCCCGGGGGCCGGGAGGGCGCTCCAGGCGACCTCGGCGAAGGCGGCGAGCCGGGGGAAGGCCTGGTAGTCCACGCGCGCGTGGTCCTCCATCACCTCGGTCCAGACGTTGGCCTGGGTGCCGAGGATCCGCCGCGCCTCGGATTCGTCCAGCCCCGCCGGAACGGGCTCGAACCGGTACACGTCCTCCAGGGTGCGGACGTATCCGATCGGCACCGGCTCGTCGGGGCCGCCGGCCTGCCGGTGGTCCAGGTACACGTACTGCTCGGGGCACATGACGACGTCGTGGCCGGCCCGCGCGGCCGCGATCCCGCCGCCGTACCCGCGCCACGACGAGACGGCCGCGCCCTCGGCGATCCCGCCCTCCAGGATCTCGTCCCAGCCGATGAGCCGACGCCCGCGCGCGGAAAGCCACTTCGCGAAGTGCCCGATGAACCAGGACTGCAACGCGTCCTCGTCGGCGAGCCCGAGTTCCTTGATACGGGCCTGCGCGGCCGGCGAGGCCCGCCACTGGTCCTTCAGGCATTCGTCGCCGCCGACGTGAATGAACTCCGAGGGGAACAGCTCCAGCACTTCCTCGAACACCCCCTCGTAGAAGCGCAGGGTGTTGTCAGTGGGGGCGAGTACGTTCGGAGAGATCCCCCAGGAGTCCCAGACGGAGAGGGCGGTGGTGTCGATGACGTCGGTGTTGCCGAGTTCCGGATACGCGGCGATGGCGGCCTGCGAGTGTCCCGGCACGTCGATTTCGGGGACGACCGTGATATGCCGCTCGGCCGCGTAGGCCACGATCTCCCGGATGTCGTCCTGGGTGTAGAAGCCGCCGTGCGGCTTCTCCTCCCACAGCGGTGAGGCCCGGTGGCCGAATTTGGTGCGGGCCCGCCAGGAGCCGACCTCGGTGAGCCGCGGGTGGCGCTCGATCCGCAGGCGCCAGCCCTGATCGTCCGTCAGGTGGAAGTGGAAGACGTTGAGTTTGTGCGCCGCCATGAGATCGAGGTGGCGCAGGACGCCTTCCTTCGGCGTGAAGTGCCGGGCGACGTCGAGCATGAAGCCGCGCCAGGGGAATCGGGGGGAGTCCTCGATCACCTGGTGCGGGATGCCGTACCGGATCCCGGGGCGTACGGGAGCCCGGCGGAAGGCGTCGGGGCCGAGCAGCTGGCGCAGTGTCTGGGCACCCCAGAAAACGCCCGCCGGACCGCCGCCGCGGATCTCGACGCCCCAATTGGCGATCACACTCAGCCGGTACGCCTCGGGCGCCAGGGAATCGTCCAGGTGCAGCCGTACGGCCTCGCGGGCGTCCTCGGGGCCAGGTCGCAGCGGCACCCCGAAGGCCGCGCCGACCGTGGAGCGCAGCCAGCGCTCCGTCGCCTCGGTGCCCGGAGCGGCCCACAGCGTGGTGTCCTCGTCGATCAGGACACCGCACCGCATCGGCCCCTCGACACTGCGCGGCGCCGGAATGAGATCCGTCTCTGAAGTCATGTCAGTCCTTAACCGCTCCGCCCAGTCCCGAGACCAGGCGTCGCTGTACGAGTACGAAGAACACCAGCACCGGAATCGTCATCACCGTGGAGGCCGCCATCACCCCGCCCCAGTCGGGGTCGTCCGGCTTGAAGAACACCAGGAGCGCCATCGGCAGCGTGGACTGCGAGGTGTCGCTGATGATGAAGGACTTGGCGAACAGGAAGTCGTTCCAGGCGGAGATGAAGGAAAACACGCTCGTGGCCACCAGGCCCGGCAGGACGAGCGGGAAAAGGATCTGCCAGAGAAAGCGCGACCGGCTCGCCCCGTCGATGTACGCCGCCTCCTCCAGCGCCTCCGGCACCCCTTTCACGAACCCCCGCAGCATCCAGATCGCGAAGGGCAGCGAGAAGGCGATGTGGGGCAGGACCAGCGAGCCCAGCGTGTTCAGCAGACCGAAGTCCCGCAGCTGGAAGAAGAGGGGGATGGTGAGGGCCTCCACGGGCACCATCTGGGCCACCAGAAACATGATCAGCAAGGTGGTCCGGAAGCGGAACCGGAATCGGGTCACGGCGGTCGCCGCGAGAAAGGCGATCAGCGCCGAGACGATGACCACACTGCCCGCGACGACCAGACTGTTGACGAAGTAACGGCCGAATTCCTGCTGCCCGAAGACCCGCCGGAAGGAGTCCAGAGAGGGCGAGAGGGTCCACGGCCGGGGCCGGTCCGACTCGATCTCCCCGGCCGGTTTGAAGGCCCCCAGCACCATCCAGTACAGCGGAAAGGCGACGAGTACGGCGATCGCCAGCGCCGCGCCCTCGGCGGCGAGCCGCCCCGGCCGCCGGACCAGCCCGCGCACAGGATTCACGACGGTCACAGCTCCTCCCCCTGCCGGCGCAGCAGCCGCAGGTAGACCAGGGTGACGGCGAGCAGGACGAGCAGCGTGACGACTCCGACGGCCGCGCCCAGCCCGTACTGCGAGGAGGCGAAGGCCTGCTGGTAGGCGTACACGTTGAGCACCAGGTTCTGCCCGGCGATGCCGCCCCCGCCGGTCATCACGTAGATCTGCGTGAAGATCTTGAAGTCCCAGATCACCGACTGGACGGTGACGACCATGAGGATCGGCCGGAGCATCGGCGCCAGCACCGACCGCCAGATCCGCCACTGCGAGGCGCCGTCCAGCGCCGCCGCCTCCAGCACCTCGGACGGTACGGCGCGGATCCCGGCGTACACGGTGACCATGACGAACGGGAAGGAGCACCACACCACTTCGAGCAGGACCAGGAAGAAGGCGGAGTACCGCCCGTAGGTCCAGGAGTGGTCACCGAGCCCGAGCACCCTGTCGACCGGCCCGAAGTCCGGGTCGAAGAGGAAGAGCCAGACCGTGGACCCGGTGACGGCCGGGGTCGCCCACGCCCCCAGCGCCGCCAGCATCAGCGCCAGCCGCGGCACCGCCCGCACCCGGGTCAGCAGCACGGCGAGCGCACACCCGACGGCGAGCGTCGACACGACACAGGCGGCGGCGAAGAGGACGGTGGCCAGCAGCACCGACCAGAACTGGTCGTCGGAGAAGACGTCCGAGTAGTTGCCGAACCCGACGAAGGCGGTGGGTTCACCCCCACTGACCTGAGCCTGGGTGTACCGGAAGACCGAGATGAGCCCGAGCTGGTAGATGGGGTAGACGAGCAGCCCCCCGAGGACGACGAGAGCGGGGGCGAGATACATCCAGGGCGTCCACTGCACGCCCCGAAAGGGGCGCGGGGCTGTATTGAATTTGCGGCTGCCGCCGCTCGGGCGCGACAAGCCCCCACGCGCCCGCACCCGCGAACGAACCGCTACCCCTGACCCATCGGGCGTCATCCGGCGGAGCCGAACGCCGCGTCCATCTTCTTCGCCGCCTCCTGCGAAGCCGCCCCCACGCTCTTCTTGCCGCTGACGACCTCCTGGAACATCGTCGGCAGCACCAGCGACGAGTCGATCTGCGACCATCCCGCCGAGGCAGGCACGAACTTCGTCCCGGCGGCCAGGGTCGCCACGAACGGCTTCACGAACGGCTCCTTCGCGGCCGCCTGGTCACGGACGTCCTTGAACGTCGGCAGAAAACCCATCGCGTCGAACATCGCCGCCTGCGTCTTCTTGGCGGCCAGCTGCTCCATCAGCGCGACGGCCAGGGTGCGGTGCGTCGTGCTCTTCAGCACCCCGATGTTGTTGCCGCCCGCGAAGGCCGGCGCGACCGAGCCGGCCGTGGCCCCCGGCAGCGGCACCACCGCGTACTTGCCCTTGACGCTCCCCGCCTCCACGGCGGCATGGCTGAAGTCGCCCCCGATCGCCATCCCCGCCTTGCCCGCGGCGAACGCGGTGACCGTGTCGTTGCCGCCGAAGCCCGCGCACTTGGCGGCCGGACAGTTGTCGTCGCCGAAGAGGGACGTGTACTCCTTGATGCCCTTCTGCGCGGCCGCGCTGTCGATCGCCGAGGTGTACGACCCGCCCTCGGCCGTGGCCAGTTCGCCGCCGTCGGCCCAGATGAAGGGCATGGCGCCGTAGGTGTAGGCGCCGCCGACGACTAGGCCGTAGAGGTCGGGCTTCGCCTTGCGGATGGCGCGGGCGGTGGCGGCCAGCTCGGTCATGGTCGTCGGCGGCTTCAGGCCCAGGTCCTTGAAGACGTCGGTGCGGTAGTAGAGGGCGCGGACGCCGACGTAGAAGGGGGCGCCGTAGACCTTGCCCGCGACGGTCACCGACTGCCGGGCCGTCGGGTCGGTGTCCTTCGCCTCGCTCCAGGCGCCGAAGTCCTTCGTGACGTCGAGGAGTCCGCCGTCGTGGACGTATCCGGCGGTGTCGGTGTTGCCGTACTCCATGACGTCGGGGGCCGAGGCCGGGTCGTTGAAGGCGGCCTTGACGCGCTGGGCGCGCGTGTCGACCGGGATGTACTCCACGTCGACCTTGGTGCCGTCGTGTGCCTTCTCGAAGCCGGCGACGACCGAGTCGACGACCTTCTGCTTCGGGTCGTTGCCGACCTCCTGGAAGAGCCACACCCGCAGGGTGCCGCTCTTGTCGTCCTTGTCGGAGGCGGAGTTGGAGGAGGTCTGCGGGGCGCACGCGGCGGCGAGGAACAGGGCGCCGACGAGGAGTGCGGGAACGGGGAGCTTCATGGAGTGACCCTCCGGGAGCGCGCTCAAGCATGGGGGCGTTGCAATATATGCAACGGCTGTTTCGCTCTGCACAACACCACGGAGGCTAGGGACAACATGAACATGCCGACAAGAGGTCTCAACCACTCTGTGACCGCGTGACGCACTCCGTGCAACGCACGGACATGACAAAGGCCCCGAAGCACGCCAAAGCGTGCCCGGGGCCTCGGAGAGCCGAGCTGTCGGACCAGCGTGTTACTTGTCCTGGCCCTCGCCGTCGCCGCCGCTGCCCATGGACTCGTAGATCTCCTTGCACATGGGGCACACGGGGTACTTCTTCGGGTCGCGGCCGGGCACCCACACCTTGCCGCACAGCGCCACGACGGGGGTGCCGTCCAGGGCGCTCGCCATGATCTTGTCCTTCTGGACGTAGTGGGCGAAGCGCTCGTGGTCGCCGTCGCCGTGGGACACCTGCGGCGTCGGTTCTACGAGGGTCCCCGTACCAGTCCCGCGCTCGGGCTCAAGAGTGCTCATAAGTGCCAAGGGTACTGAAGCGCCCGGACAACGGTTGCGAGAAGGCTCACCGTCAGTTGAGCGAGGGGTCGTCCGGGTAGGTGGCCACCATCGCGAGCTCGTTGCGCTGGCGGCGCAGCACCTCGCGCCAGAGTCTCTCCGGGGACGGGGAGGACACGTCGCCGGGTTCGGACTCGACGACGTACCAGGCGCCCTCGACCAGTTCGTCCTCCAGCTGGCCCGGGCCCCAGCCGGCGTAACCGGCGAAGATCCGCAGCGAGCCGAGGGCCGAGGCGAGGAGTTCCGGCGGGGCCTCCAGGTCGACCAGGCCGATCGCGCCGTGCACCCGGCGCCAGCCCAGCGGGGCCCGGTCGCCGTTCGCCCCGCCGGGGATGACCGCGACGCCGAGCGCGGAGTCGAGGGAGACCGGGCCGCCCTGGAAGACGACCCCCGGCTCGCCCGCGAGGGAGGCCCAGCCCTCCAGGATGTCGCCGACGTCCACCGGGGTGGGGCGGTTGAGGACGACGCCGAGCGAGCCCTCCTCGTCGTGGTCGAGAAGGAGCACCACCGCGCGGTCGAAGTTCGGGTCCGCCAGGGCGGGCGTGGCCACGAGCAGCCGCCCTGTGAGCGAGGACACCTCGGTCATGCCTGACATGATCCCGCATCTTCCCGTCGCGTGGGGAGCCAATCCGGGTCCGCGGGTGAATGCAGCTCAGGGCGGAAGGGAGCGTCCCCGGCGCACGGACACGGGCGGTGACCCCATGTGTCCGATTAGGCACCGTTCGTGTTGTGACACAGCTATGACGTAGCTGGGTGGTCCGTGGGCTTACGGGAGGGGGCCGATGGGCGATTACTCTGTCTCTCCGGCCCTGCCCAACTCCATGGAACGCGAGATTCATGACCGTCAACGACGATGTCCTGCTTGTCCACGGCGGCACCCCGCTGGAGGGCGAGATCCGTGTCCGCGGTGCGAAGAACCTCGTGCCCAAGGCCATGGTCGCCGCCCTGCTGGGCAGTGCACCCAGTCGGCTGCGCAACGTTCCGGACATCCGTGACGTGCGGGTCGTACGCGGCCTGCTGCAGCTGCACGGGGTGACGGTACGTCCGGGCGAGGAGCCCGGTGAGCTGGTGCTCGATCCGACGTACGTGGAGAGCGCGAACGTCGCTGACATCGATGCCCACGCCGGGTCCAGCCGGATCCCGATCCTCTTCTGCGGTCCGCTGCTGCACCGCCTCGGCCACGCCTTCATCCCGGGCCTGGGCGGCTGCGACATCGGCGGCCGGCCGATCGACTTCCACTTCGACGTGCTGCGGCAGTTCGGCGCGACCATCGAGAAGCGCGCGGACGGCCAGTACCTGGAGGCGCCGAAGGGGCTGCGCGGCACGAAGATCCAGCTGCCGTACCCGTCGGTCGGCGCGACCGAGCAGGTGCTGCTGACGGCGGTACTCGCCGAGGGCGTCACGGAGTTGTCGAACGCGGCCGTGGAGCCGGAGATCGAGGACCTCATCTGCGTGCTGCAGAAGATGGGCGCGATCATCGCGATCGACACCGACCGCACGATCCGCATCACCGGCGTGGACAAGCTCGGCGGCTACACCCACCGGGCCCTGTCGGACCGCCTGGAGGCCGCGTCCTGGGCCTCGGCGGCGCTGGCGACCGAGGGCAACATCTACGTCCGGGGCGCCCAGCAGCGCTCGATGATGACGTTCCTGAACACCTACCGGAAGGTGGGCGGTGCCTTCGAGATCGACGACGAGGGCATCCGCTTCTGGCACCCCGGCGGCCAGCTGAAGTCCATCGCGCTGGAGACGGACGTGCACCCGGGCTTCCAGACCGACTGGCAGCAGCCCCTGGTGGTCGCCCTGACCCAGGCCACCGGCCTCTCGATCGTCCACGAGACGGTCTACGAGTCCCGCCTCGGCTTCACCTCCGCGCTGAACCAGATGGGTGCTCACATCCAGCTCTACCGCGAGTGCCTGGGCGGCTCGGCCTGCCGCTTCGGCCAGCGCAACTTCCTGCACTCCGCGGTCGTGTCCGGCCCGACCAAGCTCCAGGGCGCCGACCTGGTCATCCCCGACCTCCGCGGCGGCTTCTCGTACCTCATCGCCGCCCTCGCGGCCCAGGGCACCTCCCGGGTCCACGGCATCGACCTCATCAACCGCGGCTACGAGAACTTCATGGAGAAGCTCGTGGAACTCGGCGCCAAGGTGGAACTGCCGGGCAAGGCACTCGGATAACCACGCCTTCCCGCCCCCGGCCCAGGACAGTGCCCTCCGGCTGGGGGTCCGGGGGCCCGCGGCGGAGCCGCTGATGTCACAGCCCCCGGGCAGGCACAGCATGGAGAAGCTCGTGGAGCTCGGCGCGAAGGTGGAACTGCCGGGCAAGGCGCTCGGCTGACGCCTGCGAGAGCTGGTACGACGATGGGGCGGCCCCTGGTGGAGGGGCCGCCCCATCGTCGTGTTACGCGCCGTATGCCGTCCCGTGGCCTACGGACGGCAAGGTCACTTGCCCTTGGCGGATTCCTTGAGCTTCGAGCCCGCGGAGACCTTCACGCTGAAGCCGGCGGGGATGTTGATCGGCTCGCCGGTCTGGGGGTTGCGCGCGGTGCGAGCGGCACGGTGGGTGCGCTCGAAGGTCAGGAAGCCGGGGATGGTGACCTTCTCGTCGCCCTTGGAGACGATGTCGCCGACGACATCGGCGAAAGCGGCCAGCACGGCGTCGGCGTCCTTGCGAGTCACCTCGGCACGGTCGGCCAGCGCGGCCACCAGCTCACTGCGGTTCATGTTGTTACTCCCGTGTTCTTCTTGCCATTGAGGCGTGCCACGCGGCGGAGCCGCATGTTGGGCCGGGACGCATCCTGCCCCCACCTGCGGCGGGAACGCCAATCCGGGTGCCGCCCATACCCTACGGGTGGGCCGAAGGGGGGGTTTCACGACGCGCCGGTCGGATGGCGTGGCAAGTTTCACAAACGTTTGCCTGGGTCGGGTGTCGGGTGCCGGCCGGTGGGGGCTGGTCGCGCAGTTCCCCGCGCCCCTTACGGGACGCCCCCGAAGGGCGCTTACGCGCCCTTCGCCGCTTCCCGGACCGCGCCCGCCACCGCTCCCGCGACCTTCTCGTTGAAGACGCTCGGGATGATGTAGTTCGGGTTCAGCTCGTCCTCCGTGACCACGTCGGCGAGGGCCTTCGCGGCCGCGAGCATCATGTCGGTGTTCACCGTACGGGACTGGGCGTCCAGGAGGCCGCGGAAGACACCCGGGAAGACCAGCACGTTGTTGATCTGGTTCGGGAAGTCGGAGCGGCCGGTGGCCACCACGGCGGCCGTCTGGCGGGCGATCGCCGGGTCGACCTCGGGGTCCGGGTTCGCGAGTGCGAACACGATCGCGCCTTCGGCCATGGCGGCCACGTCGTCGCCGTCGAGGACGTTCGGCGCGGAGACGCCGATGAAGACGTCGGCGCCGCGCACGGCCTCCTTGAGGGTGCCGGTGAGGTTCTCGGGGTTGGTGTTGTCGGCGATCCAGCGCAGCGGCGAGTCGGCCGGGGCGTCCACGAGGTCCTCGCGGGCGGAGTGCACGACACCGTGGATGTCGGCGACGACGGCGTTCTTCACGCCGGCCGCGATCAGCAGCTTGAGGATGGCCGTACCGGCCGCGCCCGCGCCGGACATGACGACCCGGATGTTCTCGATCGCCTTGCCGGTGACGCGAAGTGCGTTCGTCAGGGCGGCGAGGACGACGATCGCGGTGCCGTGCTGGTCGTCGTGGAAGACGGGGATGTCGAGGGCCTCGCGCAGCCGGGCCTCGATCTCGAAGCAGCGGGGCGCCGAGATGTCCTCCAGGTTGATGCCGGCGAACCCGGGGGCGATCGCCTTGACGATCTCGACGATCGCGTCGGTGTCCTGGGTGTCGAGGCACAGCGGCCACGCGTCGATGCCGGCGAACCGCTTGAAGAGGGCCGCCTTGCCCTCCATGACCGGGAGCGCGGCCTTCGGGCCGATGTTGCCGAGGCCCAGCACGGCCGAGCCGTCCGTCACGACCGCAACGGAGTTGCGCTTGATGGTGAGGCGGCGCGCGTCCTCGGGGTTCTCCGCGATCGCCATGCACACGCGGGCCACGCCCGGGGTGTAGATCATGGAGAGGTCGTCACGGTTGCGGATCGGGTGCTTGGCCTGCATCTCGATCTTGCCGCCGAGGTGCATGAGGAACGTACGGTCCGAGACCTTGCCGAGGACGACGCCCTCGATGCCGCGCAGCTGCTCGACGATCTGGTCGGCGTGCGCGGTCGAGCTGGCCGCGATGGTGACGTCGATACGGAGCTTCTCGTGGCCGGACGCGGTGACGTCGAGGCCGGTGACCGAGCCTCCGGAGGACTCCACGGCGGTGGTGAGCTGCGAGACGGCGGTTCCGCTCGCGGGCACCTCCAACCGGATGGTCATCGAGTAGGAGACGCTGGGCGCCGTTGCCATGGCCGACTTCCTTCGTTGTGTCACCGTGTCGCTGGTTTTGCCGTCCGATCGTCGCACCTACCGCCGGGTAGGCGTTAGCCGAGCCTTATTGCGTACGTATTGTTCGCGCAAAAAAGAGGCCCACGTCACACGTGACGTGGGCCTCCAACGTTCATGACACCGACCCGCCATGCTCGCCTCGCGGCAAGTGGTCGCTCGTAGCGACGAAGGTTGGGCCCGGGGGCTTGGATCGAGCCGGTGTCACGACAAGGCTAACAAACAGATCCCGCGCGGCCATTCCCGTCCGGGGACTTCACAGGAAAACCCCGGCCGAACCAGCCGAACGGGCCTGCCCCGTCAGTCCCTGAGCAGGTCCGGCACCCCCGCCTCGTCCGGCACGTCCCGCTCGCCGGAGACCACCGTCAGCTGCTGCGTCGCCCGGGTGAGGGCCACGTACAGCACGCGCAGCCCGGCCGGGGACTCGTCGGCGATCTCCGCGGGCGAGACGACGACCGTGGCGTCGTACTCCAGGCCCTTGGCCTCCAGGCTGCCGAGGGCCACCACCCGGTCGCCGAGCCCGGCGAGCCAGCGGGACGCCTCGGCGCGCCGGTCCATGGCGACGACCACGCCGACTGTGCCGTCGACCAGGTCCAGCAGCCGCTCGGCCTCCGCGCGCACGGTCTTCTCCAGCGAGTCGCGCACGACGGCGAAGCGCGGCTCGACGCCGGTGGAGCGGACGGCCGAGGGGGACTTGGAGCCGGGCATGGCGAGGGCCAGGACCTTGGCCGCCAGTTCGGCGATCTCGGAGGGGTTGCGGTAGTTGACCGTGAGCTCGAAGCGGCGCCGCGGGCGGGTGCCCAGGGCCTCGTCGCGGGCCTCGGCCGCCTCGTCGGGGTCGGACCAGGAGGACTGGGCCGGGTCGCCGACGACCGTCCAGGTGGCGTGCCGGCCGCGGCGGCCGACCATCCGCCACTGCATCGGGGTGAGGTCCTGCGCCTCGTCGACGATGACGTGGGCGTACTCGACCCGCTCCTGGGCGAGCCGTTCGGCGCGCTCGCGCTGCGACTCCTCGCGCACCGGCATCAGCTCCTCCAGGCCGGTGAGCTGGTCCAGCGGGTCCGCCTCGCGCTTCCGCTTCGGGCGGGCGGGGGTGCCGAGGATCGCCTGGAGCTCGTCCAGCATGGCGATGTCGTGGACGGTACGGCCGTCCCGCTTCAGGGAGCGGGCCACCCGGCGGACCTCGCCCGGGTTGAGGACGCGGCGGGCCCAGCGGCCGAGGCGTCTCTCGTCGGCCATCGCGGTGAGGACGGCCTGCGGGGTCAGCTCGGGCCACCAGGCGTCGAGGAACTCGATGAAGGGGTCCTCGGTGAGGATGTCCTCGTCGAAGGAGGAGCGCAGCTCGGCGGCGAGCTCCGGGTCGGTGTGTCGGCCGGCCGCGCCGGAGCGGGCCCACAGGGCGTCCAGGAGGAGCTTGCGGGCGCGGGGGCGGAGCAGGTTGACCGGGGCCGTGCCGCCCAGCGCGTTGTGCCGGATGCGGTCGAGGTCCTCGGCCTCCAGCTCCAGGCGGCGGTTGAAGGCGACGACCCTGAGCCGGGTCGGTGAGCCGTTCAGCTCCAGGGCTCCGCGGGCGGCCTTGCGCAGCACCCGGAGCATCCGGGCGGAGCCCTTGGCGCGGGCGGTGGCCGGGGTGTCGTAGAGGGTGGCCTCGGCGCCGTCGACGAGGGAGCCGATGGCGCGGATGGCGACCTGGCCCTCCTCGCCGAGCGACGGCAGCACGCCCTCGGTGTACGCGACGAGGAGCGGGGTCGGGGAGACGATCAGGATGCCGCCCGCGTACCGGCGCCGGTCCTGGTAGAGCAGGTAGGCGGCGCGGTGCAGGGCGACGGCCGTCTTGCCGGTTCCCGGGCCGCCCTCGACGTAGGTCACGGAGGCGGCGGGGGCGCGGATGACGAGGTCCTGCTCGGCCTGGATGGAGGCGACGATGTCCCGCATGGTGTGGCTGCGGGCCTGGCCGAGGGCGGCCATCAGGGCGCCGTCGCCGATGACGGGCAGCGTGTCGCCGTCGAGGAAGGCGGTCAGCTCGGGGCGCATCAGGTCGTCCTCGACCCCGAGGACCCGGCGGCCCTTGGAGCGGATGACCCGGCGTCGTACGACACGCCCGGGATCGACCGGGGTGGACCGGTAGAAGGGCGCGGCGGCCGGGGCCCGCCAGTCGATGACCAGCGGGGCGTAGTCCTCGTCGAGGACGCCGATGCGGCCGATGTGCAGGGTCTCGGCGATGTCGGCCGTGTTGTCGCCGCGGACCGCGCCCTCGGCGGGTTCCACGGCCGTGTAGGCGCCGTCGGGCCCCTTCTTGCCGTCCTTGCCGAGGAGCAGGTCGATACGGCCGAAGAGGAAGTCCTCGAACTCGTTGTTGAGCCGGTTCAGGTGGATGCCTGCCCGGAAGACCTGCGCGTCGCGTTCGGCGAGCGCGCCGGGAGTGCCTACCTGACCGCGCTTGGCCGCGTCGTTCATCAGGAACTCCGCCTCGTGGATCTTCTCCTCGAGACGGCGGTACACCCGGTCGAGATGTACCTGTTCGGCGCTGATCTCACGGTCTCGGACGGAATCCTGGACCGCGTCCCGGAGCGAGTCCTGGACGGAGTCCTGTGCGGAATCCCGATCCGAGCCGTGAGAGCCGACCGCGGATTGCTGAGCCTGAGCGGCCACCGGGCCCCCTTCTGACGTGCTGGGCAGCCGTCAACCGTACGCGAAGGGGGCCCGCCGAAGCCAGGGCCTGTCCGGCGGATCATGCCGCAGACGCGGGACGTGGCACGCACATCTGCGGCGTTGTCGTCACTCGCCGACGCTCCGCGTCGACTCCCTCCTCCGCCTTGCAGCTGCACGCACCACGTCCCGCTCACCGGCACTGACAGCCGCCGCTGATTTCCTGCGGCCTGATCCGCCGGACAGGCCCTACGCGCTGACCGAGACGAGCTTCTTCCCGTCGAAGGTCATGACCTCGAAGTGGTCGATCTGGTTGGGGGTGAAGGCGGCCCCGCCGTGCACGTAGAGGGGCTCCTTGGCCTTCGCCGACTTGGCGTCGGTGATGCCGTATCCCCAGGTCGGAACGGACCAGGAGGTCACCGTCTCGCGCTCGCCGTTCTTGCCGACGGCGATCAGCGAGCACTTCTTCGGGCCGGTGACGTTCTCGAGCTGGAGGACCGCATGGGTGCCCCAGTCCTTCTTCTCCACGGCGACGGTGGCGCTGACGTGGGTCGTCGGGTCCGTGGCCGACTTCTTGTCGGTCATGGTCTGGAAGGCCGCCTGGGCAGGCCCCATGGCCATGTCCGCGTTGCCGTTGTCCGAGCTGCCGCTCAGCGCCACGCCGGCCGCCGTGCCACCGGCGATCAGCACGACCGAGGCGGCCAGTGCAAAAATGTTCCGCCTGCTGCGGACCTTCCGCTTCTCGGAGACCTCGACGACGAGCTTCTCGACCATCCGCGGGCTGGGCTTCGCGGACAGCGACTCGCCGATGGACGGGGTACTTCCGGAGCCCGGCAGATCCGCCAGGGCCGCGAGCATGGGCTCCATTCCGGCCAGCTCGTCGAGCTGCTGGGCGCACCATTCGCACCCGGCCAGATGGGCCTCGAAAGCGGTTGCCTCGGCGTCGTCGAGAATCCCGAGCGCATACGCGCCGACAGTCTCGTGCTCATTGGGCACCGGAGATTCCTGCATAGCACCAGACATACCCGAACCACCTGTGCCGAACCCGCCGTGCCCCCCGTACACACTCATCACGCCGTCACCCCCCGCTCCTCCAGTGCCAGCTTCATCGACCTGAGGGCATAGAACACCCGCGAACGGACGGTGCCGCTGGGTATACCCAGCGTTTCGGCCGCCTCGTTGACGGTACGCCCCTTGAAGTACGTCTCGACGAGCACCTCCCGGTGGGCCGGGGTCAGGTCGTCGAGCGCGTCAGACAGCGTCATCAGCCACAGCGCCTTGTCGATCTCGTCCTCCGCGGGGATGACCTCCAGCGGCGACGGATCGACCTCCTGCGGCCGGGCCTGCCGGCTGCGGTGACCGTCGATGACGATGCGGCGAGCGACCGTCACCAGCCAGGGGCGTACAGATCCGGTCGCCCGATTGAGCTGGCCGGCGTTCTTCCAGGCACGGATGAGTGTCTCTTGCACGACGTCCTCGGCGCGTTGCCGATCACCGGCGACCAGCCGAAGGACATACGCAAGGAGAGGTCCGGCGTGCTCTCGGTAGAGGGCACGCATCAGCTCCTCATCAGGCTCCGAGGGCTGGGACATGCGATGTCGGGCCCTCGATCCACGTTCATTGGCCACGGCCGCATCCTTGCGCACGCCCACCTCCGGTGTCCGGGGGTTCCCCCAGTCGGTCGCTCCCCCACCGGTACGGAAGTGACTCGCGGTGTGTTCAACAAGACCCCACATTTTTCTGCGAGGTGACATGACGAGCGGGACATGACCCCACATTCCCACCGCGTGATCTTTACATTTCCGACACAACGTCGAGAGCGGCCGGACTGCCCGTACTCACCCGTCACCAAACGGAGTGTTGTCGAAATCACTTTCGCGGAGCTTCGATGAAGATCCGGCAGAAGCCGCGAATGGGACGGGAGTTGGGATACGGAGTGACGGCGGTCACGTGCGCCCACGTGCCCTCGCGCGGGTTGCGGGGCGCCGGGGACCCCGGCCGGCCTCCGCCGCGGCGGGGGCGCGTTCACGCTCGCGCGAGGGCGGCGCGGCGCCGGTGCCGGGCCACCCGCTCACGGTTCCCGCAGACCTCGCTGGAGCACCAGCGGCGCCTGCGCCCCCGGGAGGTGTCCAGGTACACGAGGGGGCAGTTGTCACCCTCGCACTCCCTGACCGCCGCCCGCGCGACGGGGTCGGTGAGCAGCTCCACGGCGTCCCGGGCGACGGCGGCCAGCAGCGCCGCGCAGCCCGGCGGTCCGGCCAACTCCCGCACCAGGACGCCGTCCTCGTCGGGTACGGCGCGCGGGGCCGGGGGTGCGGCGGCGCGGGCCAGGTCGTTGACGCGGGCGAGGGCGAGGTCGTACGGCCGGACCCCGGGGGTGGTGCGGTCGCGCACCAACCGCCCCACGTGTCCCCGCAGTTCACGGAAGCCCACGAGCCAGCCGGCGTCGGCGTGGGCCAGCGGGGTGCCCGCCGGGACGAGTCCGGATCCGGTGATCCAGGCCCGCAACGGTTCGATGCCGTCGAGCCGTTCGCCGGGATGCGTGGTCGCGAGCAGATCGAGGCAGATCCGCCCGGCGTCGAAGCGCAGCTCGTAAGCGGACGCGGTCGCGGCCGTACCCAGTGCCATGTGCCTGTCACCGCCTAGGACAGGGGAACCGTTCTGTTCACAGTGCCCGGTGCGGCGGGCGGCCGGAAGTCCTCGTACCGGTGTTCCGTCGTTCCCCGCGTGTTCCGCGGTTCCGCGGGGTTCCCGTGCGACCCCGCTCCGGGCGGGGACGCCGGTGCCCGGCGCACGGGCCGTCCCCGTTCGGTCCGGATACCCCGGCAGGCCTCGCCGTCCCCCGCTCCGGGCCGTGACCCTGTGTCCTGCGAACGCACAGCGAGCCGCCCCAGGGGGGACCCGTGAGGGACGGCGGTTCAGAAAGGACACGTTCATGAGCATGCGCACCCGGATCGTCGCCACGGCGGCGGCCGTACTGCTGGGCGCCGGCAGCCTGGCCCTGGCGCCGGCGGCGAGCGCCGCCGCGCCGTACCACGGCATCGACGGCGGCGGCGCCGTCACCGACGACTGGCAGGACGAGGAGAACCTCGGCGTCGACGACTACGCCCAGAGCAACGCCACGGCCCTGTGGGAGACCGTGCTGTGGGCGGACGGCGCCCAGTACCAGGACGACGACGGCGACTCGCACCCGTTCGAGAAGAGCAAGATCGACGGCTCGTTCGGCCCCGAGACCGAATCGGCCACCCAGTGGTGGCAGGAGCACTTCGGCCTGTCGGACAACGACGGCGTGGTCACCGAGCAGAGCTGGACCTTCGCCCAGCAGCGGCTCACCGGCCCGGCCGCGGGCAGCGTCGTCACGTTCCACGGCACCGCGCACAACGCCACGCTCAAGCGGATCAGCAGCAAGTACCGGGTGCGTATCAAGGGCACCGGTTCCTGGCTGATCGCGTACTACGACCAGCGCGGCTGAGCGCACCGCCGGGGCGGGCGACGCCGGTGTCGCCCGCCCTGCGGGGCAGCGCCCACACCAGCCCGGCGGCCAGCAGCGCGGCGAGGACGGACGCGGCGACCGCGGCGATCCGCCACCGCCGCTGTCCTGCGGAGGACTTGGGCGGCTCGGCCGCCGGAGCGGACCCGGCCGCCGCGGCGGCAGCGGCGGCTGTGGCGGTGGCCGTGGCGGCAGTGGCGGCGGCGGTGGCCGCTGTGGCGTCGACCGCCGCTTGGACTGCCGCCTGGACCGCCGCTTCGGCCGTCCGAACGGCGGTCCCTTCGGCCGCGCCGTCGGTCGTCGCGGCGGTCGTCGCGGCGGCTGTCGCGGCGGTCGGCGCTCCGGCGGTGGCTCCGGCCGTCGCTTCGGCCGTGGCTGCGGCCGCCGGTTCCGCCGTGCCCGGCGGCCACGCCTGCTCGGCCAGTTCCCACAGCGCCAGGAGCCGCCCCTGGTCCCCGCCGGCCAGCCGGCACAGCACCTGCGCGGCGGCCCGCGGCGGCAGTCTGTCGCCGCTCAGATAGCGCTGCCAGGACGACTTGCTGTACGCGGTGCGGCGGGCCAGTCCGGCGAGGCTGAGGCCGGTACGGCCCTTCAGGACCCGCAGTTGCTCGACCAGATGCCGGGCCTCGCGCGGCAGTGTGGCCGGCAAGGGCTGCCAGCGTGTCATGTTCCGTCCCCGTCCCCGTCCCGTCCCCCGTTGCCGTGGTCCGGCGCCAGCGTGCCGCCCTTCGGCCGGGATCCGGCAGAGCGCACATCCGCGGAGCGGGGCACGGTCCGTCGCACGCGCGCGGCCGCACGGGACGGCCCGGCGCGCCCGGGAAGGAACGGGCCGGAGTGGCGGGCGGCGAGCCGCGCCCTACGGCCCGCCGCGGGAACCGGCTCCCCAGAACGCCGTACGCCGGTCAGCGGGTTCGCCGGTCAGCCGGTCCGCTCATCGCCCGTGGCGAAGAACCGCCGCACGTACTCCCCCGGCGGCAGCCCGCTCTCCCGCATGAGGGAGAACACCTCGGCCCCCTCCCCCGGCGTCCCGTCGATGCGGAACGCCTCGGCGAAGCCCGCGTACTCGACCTGGTCGAGCGCATCGCAGTACTCGGTCGCCTCGGTCTCGGCGCGGGCGATCGCCTCGTCCGGCGAACGGGCGGTCCACAGCGTGACCCGCTCCTCGTAGACGCCGAGGACGCGGTGCCGGAACACGCACCGGACCCCGAACCAGGCCGGGTCCGCTGCTCCGGGAAACGCCATACCCCACCTGCCCGCGACGACTGTGCGGATCATGATGTCACCGGTCCGGGTGCCCGGTGGCGACAGCGCCCCGGCCCATGGCGGTGGACCGGGGCGCCTGGCGCGAGCGTCAGCTGACGGCCCTGGCGGCGTCCCTGATGAGATCCGCGACGATCCTGGGGTGGCTGAGCATCGCGACGTGCGAGGAGCCGGGCACTTCGACGACCTTGCGCGCGTTGGCGCGGCTGTACATCCAGCGCTCGCAGGCCGGCGGGATCGCCTTGTCCTGGCCGGCGACCAGCCCCCAGGTCGGGATCGTCTTCCAGGCCGCGGCCGTGGTCGGGAAGGTGAAGGAGTCGGCGTCGAACGGCCGCTGCGTGGCCTGCAGGACCCGGAAGTCGGCGGCGGAGAGGTCGGCGGCGAAGGCCGCCTGGCCGTCCTTGCTCAGGTACAGATCGGTTCCGGTGGTGCCGTCGGCCTTCGTGTACGGCACCGGCACGCTCACCGGCAGGACCTCGCTGCCGGGGAACTTGCCGATGAGATCCCCCTGCGTCTCGCCCACCTCGGGCACGAACGCCGCGATGTAGACCAGCGCCTTGACGTTGGCCTTCCCGGCCGCGGCGTTCGTGATGACCGTGCCGCCCATGGAGTGCGCGACCAGCACCACCGGTCCGCTGATGGAGTCCAGCAGGCTCGCGATGTAGGGGGCGTCGGTCGGAATGCCGCGCAGCGGGTTCGAGCCGCAGACCGTGGTGTAGCCCTTGTCCTGCAGCTCCCGGATGGTGGCGTTCCAGCAGGACGAGTCGGCGTAGCCGCCGTGCACCAGCACGATCGTGGGCTTCACCTTGGATCTCTCCTCGCCGGTTCCGGCCGGGGCCGCCGCGGCGGCCGTTCCTTCCGAGCCGGCTGTCAGCGCCGCCGCGCCGGCCAGCGCCGCGCCGGCGGCCAGTACCTTGCGGCGGGAAACCTCGGTGCTCATGGCACTCCTCACACAGTGGTCTTGAGGGTAGGGATCTGACCGGGAGCTCGCCGCTGAGCGGCTGCGCGCGGGCGGCGGGCACCACCTGGACGGGTGTGCCGTCAGGAGGTCGGCGCGGTGGGCTGGGTTCAGCGCGGTGGGCTGGGTTCAGCGCCGTCGGCTGGGTTCAGCGCCGTCGGCTGGGTTCAGCGCGGTCGGCCGGCTCGGTCGCGCACGGCCGAATTTGATCGGTGTGGCATGCCTTGGACCCTATGGAGGGCACTTTTACGGTGGCACCCGTCATATGACGGGTATTCCGGGGCCGGCGGCCCGGTTCCGCGGCTTCCCGAGCGGGAGACCGGGTGCGGAAGTCGGCACGGCTCCCGGGCCGTCGCCTCACACGTCCGCGTACTTCGCGTCCGCCGCCGGGTCCAGCGCCAGCCGGTAGCCCCGCTTGACGACGGTCTGGATGAGCTTCGGCGCGCCCAGGGCCGTACGCAGGCGGGCCATCGCCGTCTCCACGGCGTGCTCGTCGCGCCCGGCGCCCGGCAGCGCACGCAGCAGCTCGGCGCGGGCCACCACCCAGCCCGGCCGCCGCGAGAGCGCCCGCAGCAGGGACATCCCGGCAGGCGGCACCGGCTTCAGCGCGCCGTCGACGAGGACGGCATGCCCCCGGATCTCGACGCGGTGACCGGCGATGGGCAACGCCCGGGCCCGCGAGGGCAGTTCCTGGCAGAGCAGCTGGACGAGGGGGCCGAGCCGGAAGCGTTCCGGCTGGACGGTGTCGACGCCGAGGGCCTGCAGCGGCAGGGCCGTCACCGGTCCGACGCAGGCGGGGACGACGTCGTGGCCGAGGGCGGCGAGCAGGTCGCCGAGGAGCCCGCGGTGCTCGGCGCGGGAGACGAGGGAGGCCGCGGCGGGGGCGCTGGTGAAGGTGAGCGCGTCGACCGAGCGGGAGACGACGGCGTCCAGGAGCCGGTCCACCGGTCCCAGGTCCTCCGGCGGCATCCACCGGTACACCGGCACCGGCACCACCTCCGCGCCCGCCGCCCGCAGCGACTCCACGAACCCGGGCAGCGGCTCCCCGTGCAGCTGTACGGCGATCCGGCGGCCGTCGACGCCCTCCTCCAGGAGCCGGTCGAGCACCTCGGCCATGGACTCGGAGGACGGCGACCACTCCTCGGTCAGCCCGGCCGCCCGGATGGCCCCCTTGACCTTGGGCCCCCTGGCCAGCAGCTCCACGTGCCGCAGCCGCCCGAGCAGCTGCTCCCCGAAGCCCCACCCGTCGGCGGCCTCGACCCACCCCCGGAACCCGATCGCGGTGGTGGCCACCACGACATCCGGCGCCTGGTCGATGATCTCCTTGGTGGCGGCGAGCAGTTCACCGTCGTCGGCGAGCGGCACGATGCGCAGGGCGGGGGCGTGCAGCACGACGGCACCGCGCCGCTGCAGCAGTGCCCCGAGCTCGTCGGCGCGCCGCGCGGCCGTGACCCCCACGGTGAACCCCGCGAGAGGGCCGTGCGGACCGGGGTCCGGCCGCTGCTGTTCCTCGTCCATGGCCATGACTGCTCTCCTAGCTGACCCGCATGCCGAACGAGCCTGTCAACGGCGCGTGACAGGCTCGGTTCGGGTTGATGTCACCGGTGTTACGTCACACTTCGGCGTAGCTGAGCTGCGCCTTTGCCTCGGTGGCGGCCGCCGCCTGCTCCCGCACGGCCGGCCGGCGAAGGTATACGGCCCAGGTGACCGCGAAGCACAGGCCGTAGAAGACCAGGAAGGCGACGAAGGCACCGGTGCCGCTGCCGTAGGAGAGGTACGACTGCCGGAAGGCGAGGTTGATGCCGACGCCGCCGAGCGCGCCGACCGCCCCGATGAGCCCCATGGAGGCCCCGGACAGCCGCCGCCCGTAGGCCGCCGCCTCGTCCCCTTCCAGCCCCTTGGCGAGGGCCTTGGCCTGGAAGATGCCGGGGATCATCTTGTACGTCGACCCGTTGCCGAGCCCGCTGAGCACGAACAGCACGACGAAGACGGTCACGAACATCGGCAGCGACTTCTGCATGCTGGCGACGACGAGGAGGGCGGTGGCGGCGGCCATGCCGACGTAGTTCCAGAGCGTGATCCGCGCCCCGCCGTACCGGTCCGCGAGCCAGCCGCCGACGGGCCGGATCAGGGAGCCGAGCAGCGGGCCGATGAAGGTGAGGTAGGCGGACTGGAGCGGCGTCCGGCCGAACTGGACCTGGAGCACCTGCCCGAAGGCGAACGCGTACCCGATGAACGACCCGAACGTGCCGACGTAGAGGAAGGACATGATCCAGGTGTGGCCGTCCTTGGCGGCGTCGATCGCGGCGCCGGTGTCGTTCTTCACGGTGGCGAGGTTGTCCATGAAGAGCGCGGCGAGGACGGCGGCGACGACGATCAGCGGGATGTAGATGCCCAGCAGCACCCGCGGCCCGCCGCTCGCCCCGATGATCGCGAGCGCGACCAGCTGGATGACCGGCACGCCGATGTTCCCGCCGCCGGCGTTGAGCCCGAGCGCCCACCCCTTCTTCTTCAGCGGGAAGAAGGCGTTGATGTTGGTCATGCTGCTGGCGAAGTTGCCGCCGCCGATCCCGGCCAGCAGCCCCACCAGCAGGAACGTGTCGAAGGACGTCCCCGGCTTCATCACCGCGAACGCGGCGACGGTCGGGACGAGCAGCAGCCCGGCGCTGACGATCGTCCAGTTCCGGCCACCGAAGACCGCGACGGCGAAGGTGTACGGCACCCGGACGACCGCGCCGACGAGCGTGACCATCGAGGTCAGCAGGAACTTGTCGGCCGGGGTGAGTCCGTACTCCGGCCCCATGAACAGCACCAGCACGGACCACATGGTCCAGATCGAGAACCCGATGTGCTCGGAGAGAACCGAGAAGACCAGGTTCCGCCGGGCGACCTTCTCGCCGGTCGCGTTCCAGAACGCCTCGTCCTCCGGATCCCACTCCTGGATCCAGCGACTACGGGAAGTAGGGGCTGGGGCTGTCATGACGCCTCCACGGTGCTCCGCGTGCTCGGTCTGCTACGAGTGACTAGGCCACGAAGGTAGGGAGGCGTCGTTTCCGCGCTGTGGCTGTGGGTGACCGGAAGGGAACGTTGCTCTCACCCGGCGGCACGGCCCGGTGAGAGGTCGGCACGCGGGGGTGGGTCAGCGCGAGGGGTACGGGGGCTGCGGGGGCTGCTGGTGGTAGGGGCCGGGGGCGTACGGCCCGGCGGGCTGCGGGGGTGGGGCGTAGGGGCCGGGGGTGTAGGGCGCGGGGGGCTGCTGACCGTAACCGGGGGCGGGCGGGGCGGGGGGCTGACCGCCGTAGGGACCCTGACCGCCCTGGCCGCCGTACTGGCCGTACTGGCCGTACTGGCCGTAGGGACCGGCCGGCGGCGAGGGCTGCTGCCACGACTGCTGGGGCTGCGGCACCGGCCCCGGTTGCATAGGCATAGGCACGGACATGGGCGCAGGCATGGCCATGGGCATAGGCATGGGCGTGCCGGGCGGCAGATACCGCACCCGTCCGCCCTCGCCCGTCACCGGCACGAACCCGGCGGCCCGGAGCCGCTGCGCGAACTTGGCGTTGCGCCCGCGCGTGACGAAGAACCCGAGCCCCATGACGGCCATGAGGAGAACCCACACCACACCGGAGACGACGAACGCCCCCGCACTCCCGCCGGCCCGCGCCGCGGCCAGCACCAGCCCGAGGGTGAGACCGCCGGCCCCGAGCAGCATCCGCTTCTCGGCGTTCTTCCCGGTGAGGTCGAACTGGATCCGGGCCTTGAGGAGTTCGACGGCGTCGGGCACGAGGGGCGGCAGCGAGACACCGTCGGCGGCGTTCGGGTACTGCGCCCAGTTCTGCGCGGCGCGCGCCCGCCCCTGCGGGCTGTGGTCGGGCACGATGAGGAGTTTGAGCACGTTGTTGCGGGAGCCGGTGTGGCGGGCGTCGGCGTACTCGTACCCGAACTGCTGGGCGACGAAGGCGAGCCGGGCGAGCTTCTTCACGGAGGCCCAGGCGTTGGTGAGTTCGACGGGCTCACCACTGGCCATCAACTGGAACATCTTCCGTACCTGCCGCGCGCTCATCGCATCCGCTCCCCGTCGGCCGAGCCACTCTTTTCACTTCTGCAACCCAGGAAGTGTTCCATGCGGCATCCACCGGGTGAACGGCCGACGATCGGATTGACCGGAGCTTGACCTGCCGTCAGCACGTACCGACCTCGAACCACAGCAGCTTCCCGGCACCGC
Organism: Streptomyces sp. NPDC008092; assembly: GCF_042957285.1. NCBI lineage: Bacteria > Bacillati > Actinomycetota > Actinomycetes > Kitasatosporales > Streptomycetaceae > Streptomyces > Streptomyces sp. NPDC008092. The sequence continues at coordinate 100,565 of NZ_JBIBHY010000023.1, read as the reverse complement.
GGTCGAGCGGACCGCCGTCCCCGACGGACAGGCCGCCCCACGAGTCGGCGTACTCCTGCACGAGACACAGCCCGCGCCCGTCCTCGGCCGCCGCCGGGACGAACGGCACACGGTCCCAAGGGGGCTCCCCGAAGGGCGCGGGGATACGCGGGTGACTGTCCCAGACCCCGACCCGCAGCCGGCCGTCCGCGAGGGCGGTGAGCCGGAGGGAGGCGGGGCCGATGGTGTGCCGGTAGGCGTTGGTGACCAGCTCCGAGGCCAACAACTCGACGGCGTCCAGGACTTCGAGTCTGCCGTGGCCGCTCAGCGCCGCCCGTACGGTCATGCGTGCGACGCGTGCCGCGCGCGGGTCGTGCGGCAGACGGAGGGCGTACGTCCAGGTGTCGGGCAGGGATACGGTTCCCATGGAGACCTCCAGCGAGAACGAGAGGAAGGGGAGGCGGACCGCGCTCAACGACCGCGCCGGGCGGTGGCTCTGCCCGGGGGTGCTCTTCCGGCTTACGGGCGTGGGGAGTTGAGCGGTACAGGCACTACAGTAGGCCGCACACGGGAGATACATCTCCATCATCGGGGAGATGTACCCGCATTTACCTCCTGTGGGTGACAAACGAGCCGCACATCGGCCGGGAAGGACACGCCGTGCCGCCCACCAGCAACCCCACCCTGCGTCAACGGCGTCTCGGCACGGAGCTGCGCAAACTCCGTGAGCGATCCGGCCTCACCGTCACCCAGGCCGCTGCGCATCTGGGCGTCAACCAGGGGCGCGTCAGCATGATCGAGACAGGCCGCAGCTCCCTCAGCGCCGACCGCGTCCGATCACTGGCATCGGCGTACGACTGCTCGGACGCCGCCGTTGTCGACGCCCTGGTGGCAATGACCGGACGCCGAACGGGTGGCTGGTGGGAGGAGTACCGCGAACACCTGCCGGCCGCGTTGGTCGATCTGGCCGAACTCGAACACCACGCGACCGGGTTGCGGGTGGCCCTCGCGATGCACATTCCCGCATTGCTGCAGACCGCCGATCATGCCCGTGCCCTCTTCCGGGCCGTGGTACCGCCCATGCGGCAGTACGAGATCGAGCACCGCCTCACGCACCGCATGAAACGGCAGGGCATCCTCCATCGCGAGAAGCCGCTTCCGTATACGGCGATCATTCACGAGTCGGCTCTTCGCATCCGGTTCGGCGGCCCCGACGTCAGGCGCGGCCAGCTCAAGCACCTCCTCGACATGGGCGAGCTGCCGAACGTGACCGTCCGGGTAATCCCCTTCGACGCGGAGTACTACCCGAGCACAGGCCAGTCCTTCGACTACGTCGAGGGCCCCGTCCCCCAGCTCGACACGGTGCAGCTGGACACGCACCACGGCGGGTGCGGATTTCTCGACGGGGAGGCACAGTTGGCCAAGTACCGTGCCGTGCTCGACCACATGGAGTCCTGCGCGCTCGGCCCCGCCGAGTCGCACGCCTTCGTCCAGAGCCTCGTCCAGGACATCTGAGAGAGCGACCGTGCACATACTCCACTGGCGGAAGTCGACGTACAGCGGCGACAGCTCGAACTGCGTCGAGATGGCCACCACCCCTGCGGCCGTCCACATCCGCGACTCGAAGAACCCGGAAGGCCTCCGCCTCACAGTCAGGTCCTCCGCCTGGACCCACTTCACCTCCTGCCTGCCACAGCCCCGGTCACAATGACCGCATGGGAACGGACATCCACGGCTGGATCGAGTGCCGCACCTGGCGGGAAGGCCTGCCCCACGACGAGACGGCATGGTCCCCGGCCATCAGCCTCCCGATGCTGGGGATGCCGAGGGACTACGACGGCTTCGCCTGCCTCTTCGGCGTACGCGACTTCGGCGCCACGTGGCGCCCCGTGGCGCCGAACCGAGGCCTGCCGCCGGACATGTCCCCCGAGGTCCGCGAGGAGCACGCCACCTGGGCGGCCGCAGCCTTCGCCGAGACCTGGCTGACCTGGCCGGAGGCGAGGGCGATCGACTGGACGGAACCGGCGGTCCCCCGCACCGCCCACATCACCCGCTACGACCGCACCCCGGACGGCACCCTCCGCCTGCTCCACCACCACGACTGGAGCAGAGGCTTCGCCCGAGCGAGCGGCATCGACACGCTGACGTCGTCCCCCGCCGACCTGGCCGCCCTCTGCCCCGAGGGCACGGAATGGACCACCGGCACCACGGTCTACCGAGCCGAGCGCGCCCGCCGCAGGGACGCGCTCCCGGAGGACGGCCCGTGGGCACCGGTGTGGACGGTGATGGAGACCTTGGCGGGGGTGCACGGGGAGGGGAATGTGCGGTTGGTGGCGTGGTTCGACGAGTGACCGCTCGTTATCCTCTACCGGACTGACTCACGAACGTGTGCAAGGCAGCGAGCAGGAGACACGGATCGGCCCGGGCTCGGCCCTGCTGAAGGTGCTCGCGCTCCTGGTCCTCGCCGTCTACCTCATGGCGATGTCGGTCGTCGTGTCCCAGGTGGGTTGGATTCTACCCAGTAGAGCGACCGCACTCGTGTGCGTCTTCGCCATCGGCGCCAGCTGGATGACGCTGGCCATGGTCCCGTGGGAGAGGCTCGGCCTCGCAGCGGTCGTAGGGGACCGCTTCGCATCGCATCGCCCGGCAGCCGTGCCTCCATGCCGCGGCGATGGTCACTTCCAGTGAAGCGACTTGGCGACCGCCTCGAACAGATCGACCATGGCGTCGGCGAACATGTCCAGCGGCGTCGAGAAGGTGAGCAGGAGAACGGCGTCGGTGCCGGGGACGCCGACGGCGTAGTCGACCACGGTCACGGGCAGTTGGTTGCCGGAGGAATCGTCGGCATCCGGGACCGTACGGGTGCGCCGCGTGGTCGCCGGGCCGGCGAAGGGGAGTTCGACAGTGGCGACCTGCTGAGAACGGCCTCGGGCATCCAGGCGGAAACCCTGCTCCGGAGGGACGACGGTCACCAGGAGAGATGAGGACAGGGGCACCGGCCCGATGGAGGTCGTAGAGATGTAGAGCTCAACGCCGCCATTCCCATAGCCCTCTTCGGCACGAGCGAGAAGAGCTTTGCTGAATTCCCGCTTGAGCAGCACGGCGTCGTCCTGACCGTCGAAGACCCGTTCGGCCAGTGCTCTGATCGGTCCTTTCCAGCCGTCGGGCTCAAGCGGAATCCGGAACCAGCCGTCCGGAACGACGAGGCCGTAGTCGGTGGGCGGGACGAGCCCGCCGTCGGAGAGACCGCGGGCGGCAGCGTCTGGCATTCCTCAGTCTTCCTTGACCTCAGCGAGTTCCAGCGACTCGGCCAGCGTCTGTGCGAGTTCCAGCAACGCTTCGCCGAAGACGAGATTCGTCCACGACATGCGAAACACGATGACGTTGTCGACCTGCGGCGGAATGACCGCGTAAGTGACCGTCTCCATCATCGTCTTCTTCTTGAAGAGCGAACCGGTCTCGACCGACAGGAGCTCCTGGACACGTACACCGTGACCGGCCGGCAGATTCACCTCGGTCACGCTGCGCCGCTCAGGAGACGTGGGCAGAACATCGTCCAGGAGGTCGGGGAGGCGGTCCACGGACCGGTATCCGTCCCCGTCGTAGTCGTGGACCTCGTAGACAGCGGTCAGGGCCTTGGCCGCGTCGATCACGTAGGCATAGGCGAAGGTGGGGTCGCCCAGGTCGGCGGTCTCCGCCACGCGTGCCAGCGTCGAGGCCAGTTCACGGAGCTCACTGCGCGGCGCCTCGGCGCCCAGATGGCTCCGTGCGGCTTGCTTCGCCCACTCGCTGAACCCCGCGTTCTCTCCCACGGGAAGTCTGATGCAGCCTTCCGGCTCGGAGATCAGGCACTGCCACACCACGTCGTCGCTCACCCGGAAACAGTCCTCGCGGTCAGGAGCCCACTGTCCAAGCAGACTTCCACTTGTTGTACGGATTGTTCCACTCCGTGAGGCCGTGGAGCTTGTCGTTTCCGTCGATGGCGGTCGCCGCGGCAGTGTAACCGAGCCACCTCTGCCCAGCGGATCGCACATAGTCGGTGAACTTCACACCGCCCATGCTTTCGAACTTGCCGAGAATCGGCACCTCTTTGAGCGCCTTGCTGGACTCGACCCACTCGGGATTCCCGAAGGGCCGGGCTCCTCGCCAAGCGTCCCTGCCGAAAAGCTTCCCCACGTCCTTGAAGTCCTTGAGTCCCTTCACGGCGTCCGCCGTGTCCTGGTAGATCACCTTGGGATTCAGGACGTGCTTGAACTCCCCGAGCTTCCCGAAGGCTCCCGGCAGGTCGCCCGCGAGTCTCCTCGACGCTTCTTCGGCTGCTTGGTTCGCGACCTTGGTGGCCTTGCCCTTCAGGGTGTTGGCCGCCTTCACCGATCTGCCGGACAGCGAGTTGGCGGCGAGGTAGTCCGCCCTGGCGGAGCGACTCGCCGTCTGCACACCCCGCACACCCGCGGCAGCCGCCTTGCCCGCGGTCAGGGCGGCACGTCCCAGCCCCAGCGTGAGCAGAGCCACGCCGTCCAGAACCAGGTCGGCGATGCTTGCATCTCCCGAGAAGACCAGCACCAGGTGGCAGGCGAGGGACACCACCGTCGCGAGCAGAGCAATCGCGTCCAATACACCCGCCAGCGCCCAGCCGACCACCGGAATCCAGCCCACCAGCAGCGAGGCGAGGGCACAGGCTGTCGCCACCCAGCCCGCGATGTCCGCGATGCTCTTGAGCGCTCCCTTGATGTTCTCCCAGGTGGAGTCCCTCAGTTTGTCGTGGTCGATGAGCGCCTCAAGAGCGCGAGCCGCTTTCTCCCCGGCCCGGTTGCGGGCGTTCTTGGCGTCGTGCACCCGCTTGACGGCGTCGTTGACACGACTGTCGACCTCGTCTCGCTTCGTGGTCAGGTCGTGCTTCTGCTGTTCGTAGTCGCTCGCGGACTTGTCCAGGGCGTCGAGCGACCTGTCGAGACGGTCCCGCTCCTCGCGGTCGCGCTCGGCGTCGTTACGGGCTTTGTCCGCCGCCTGCTGGGAGGACGCCAGAACGGAGGCGTACTTCTCATCCGGCCGGTCCGTCTGCTCGCCCAGGAGGTCGGCGGCCGTCTCGAAGCGGTCCAGGACCTTCTTCAGCCGTCCGACGGTTCCCTCGGCCGTCTTGCGGAATTCGTCGGCGGCGGCACTCTGCCAGCCGTCCACACCGCAGAGGGCCTCGATGTTGCCCGTCTGCCTCCTGATGGCATCGGCCACCGAGCGGAATCGCCGGCCCAGCTTCGCGACAGCCTCAGGGTCCCCGGACACGGGGTCGGAGTCCAGCTCGACCGGTGACCAGTCTTTCGGCCGGGACATCATCCCCCTTGCTTCTGGGGCTTCTTCCCCTGCTCGCGGACCGCGTTGGCGAGGTCGGTGTCGATCTGCTCGTAGGCCTGGGCCGCAGCTTTCGTGATGGCCGCGAGTTTGGTCAACTCCCCTTCGAGCTTCCCTCGCTTGTAGTCCCAGTTGTCGGCGAAGTCGTCGAGCCGGTGCGTGAGTTCCTCGTGACCGACGACCTCCCGGCTCCAGCCGTACTTGTCCTTGTCGTCGAGCCCCTGCAACTCCTCGACGATCTTCTCGATACCCGTGGAGACGCTCTTGAGCACGTCGAGATCGTCGATCCTGGTCCTGTCACCCACGACGCCTCCTACGGCCGAAAGGCTCCGGCCGACTCATCGCTCACCTGTTGACTGACTGGATCTCCTGCACGATGACATCCTGGGTGGCCCCGAAGGTGCCACTGGGCAGGTTGCGGTTCGGCACGCCCGTACCAGTCCAATGGATCTTCCAGGTGATCGTGGCCTTGAGCGGATACGAGCCCGCGCCCGAGGACCGCAGGTACTTCACCCCACAGGGTGGCGTCTCGCCGGCCTTCCCCTTGGCGTAGGCCTCGCCGATGCTGTTGTTCTTGAACTCACAGACACCCGACGCCGGATACGTCACCGCATCCGAGGTACCGGGGTCGATCTGGAGGGAGTACGGTTCGGCGGTGGTCGTGGCGGTGATGCCCAGTACGGGGACGGACGCGGTGACGGAGACCGGCTTGAACTCGGCAGCGTCCAGCCAGGCCCAGGTGGGAAGGTTGACCTTCGTCTTGTCGGCCGGGGCCAGGGTCACCTTCGTCCCGGGGACGCGGATCTGGTTGTAGGCGAGTTGGGCGAGGATCTCCGGGGTGACCGCCTGGGGCACGTCCGCCGGCGGGTCGTCACCGGTGTCCACCCAGAAGATGGGCTTCGTGCAGTCGAGCGCGCCGGGGTCTCCCTCACGGCCCTTCGTGACGTACGAGTCCCACCAGTAGCCCTTGCCGGCCTTGTCCTTGTTGAAGTCCGTGTACGGCTTACCGTTGACGTAGCGGTCGCGCTGCTGGGCGTCCCACTCGTAACCCGTCGAGTCGACCGCCCAGATCGGCGTCAGGTAGGCCTCAAGTGCATCGGGTGAGTACTTGGGTGCGTAGTAACAGGCCGGCGGGGTCCAGGTCGTGGTCGGCGTCACCGCGCCGGTTGATGCCCCGGAACCGTTCTTGGAGAGGTCGTAGACGACGCCTGCCGTCGCTGAAATATTGCCCTTGCCGTCACTTCCACCGGAAGTTTTCGTATCGGGGTCGCCATTCGTGCTACCCCCGGGCCCGTAGCCCGCGAATGCCTGCGCAGGGCAGGCCAACAGAGCTGCTGCGGCAAGTATGACAACTGCCGAATTCCGGAACTTCATGGCTGGCATACGGAGCTCCCCCGCTGCGACGTCAGCTTCTCGGTGATCCAGACACCCTGCTTGTTGACTTGAAGCAGGCTGTTGTAGAGGACGTAGTCGTCCTTCGACGCCTTGGTGACCTCTGTCTTCCCAGTCTTCAGGCTCTTGTTGTAAGCCTTGGTCTGGTCCTCGCAGTAGACAAGACCTGCGGTCCCGTCGTCGTTGATCTGGACCTTGGCATCGAAGTAGCGCTTGGCTCCGGTGATCCGGCCCTTGTAGTCCACGAACTCCTGGATGAACTTCTGGCTGCCCGCAGCCGCCAAGCCCTCGGAGTAGAAACGGTAGGCCTTGTCGAGCGGAGCTTGCTTAGCGATCGCCATGTCCACAGCTTTGATGAACTGCTCAGTGTCGCTGAGGACAGCGTCCTTCTTCTCGTCGCCCGTCTTCGCCCACTCGAATGTGTACGTCAGATCCGACGGCAACGTGATCTTCGGACGCCCCGACTCGGCCGCCGAAGCCGAAGCACTCGGCGAAGCCGGCGCCGAGCTCCCCGTGTCCGCCCCCGCGATCTTGCCGTTCGCGTCGGACTTGTCTCCGCCCCCTCCGCCGCAGCCGGCAAGCAGCAGTGCGGCCGTCACACCGGCGGTGGCTGTCGTGAGCAGGCGGGAACGGCGGGTCACGGTGGGCTCCTGGTGGGGCGGTTGGGGTCTGCGAAGCAGCGAATACGGTATCGGGGTCCATCCGGAATGCACCAGAGCGATTTGCTGCACGCCAGCCGCACGAAACGCACGCGGCAAGCCATAGTCGGGCAACTCAACGCCTCCACCCCGGCTTTGGTGCCGTCCCGTGACATCGCCGCGACCCTCGGTTGGCCTCCGCAAAGGACTGTTGGCCAGGCCAGGCCGCCGGAAGGCAGGGGGCCCACACGCTCGGGCGGGCACGTATCCGGGCCGGAGCCACGGACCGCCCTTCACCCCAAAGAGGCGGGACCTGTAACTTCACGTGTGCACAGGTTTGTTGACGGGACGTACGCGACGGGGGTTGCGGGATCATGGCGGGGTACCGACCGGCGGACTGGCATCCACTCGACCTGGACAGGGACCCGACCCCGGGTGATCCGCAGCGTGTGCGCACGCTCGCCGCGCAGTTGCACGGTTTCGCCGACGACGTCTCCGACGCGCTCCGCCTGGTCAAGGGCATGGCCGGCGAGGACACCCTCCTCCAATGGGCAGGCAAGTCGGCCGAGGTGTTCAAGGAGCAGTTCAAGGACGTTCCGAAGAACCTGAAGAAGCTGAAGAAGTCGTACGAGCTGTGCGGCGACGCCCTCGCCGACTACTGGCCCAAGCTGGAGCGGGCGCAGGCGCTGGCCGACAAGGCTCTCACCAAGGCGAAGGAGGCCCAGTCCGACCTCTCCTCCGCCAAGTCCCGCCTCTCCTCAGCCGATTCCTGGGTCACCCGCGCAACCAAGGAAGCCGACAAGTACAAGGACGACCCCACCGGCAGCAAGTCGGACGGCGACAAGCCGGACGAGGGCAAGGTCCGGGCCGCCACCCGGGACGTGCAGAGCGCCAAGTCCGCGCATACCCAGGCCCAGTCGGACGTCACCACCGCGCAGAGCGCCCTCGATGCCGCGAAGAAGATGGCCGAGGACGCGCGGAAGATGCGCGACGACGCGGCGGGTGAGGCGAAGCGGAAGATCGACGAGGCCTCCGACGCCGGGATTCCGAACCGGCACTGGTGGCAGGACGTGGGGCACTGGTTCGAGGACAACTGGGACACCATCGTCACGGTCTGCAAGGTCGTCGTCGCGGTCGTCGGGATCATCGCGATGATCATCGGTGGGCCGATCCTCGGCGCGATCGTGCTGGTCGCCGCGCTCGTCGTCCTCGCGGACACGCTCTACAAGTACTCACAAGGCCAGGCGTCCCTGTGGGACGTGGCGTTCGCGGCGCTGGACTGCATACCCGGCGGCAAGGGCATCACCAGCCTCGGCAAACTCGCCAAGGGGCTCAAGGAGCTGAAAAGCCTCAAGAGCGGGCTCAAGGGGATGGCGCTGGCCGCCAAGGGGATGGGGCCAAGGCTCAAGGGCCTCGGCCGGGAGATGAAGACTCTCTTCACCTGCGGCGACCCCATCGACATGGCCACCGGGCAGATGGTCATGTCGATCGCGGATCTGTCCCTGCCCGGTGTCCTGCCGGTCGTCGTGGAGCGCAGCCACCGCACCGGAGTCCAGGCCGGCGGCTGGTTCGGACCGAGTTGGACCTCGACGCTTGATCAACGGCTGATCTTCGATGACGACGGCATCCGGTTCGTCGCGTCCGACGGCACTGTCCTGTACTACGCGGCCCCGGAGCCGGGCGAGACAACGGGTCCGGTGCTCGGCCCCTACTGGCCGCTCACGCGGGGCGGTCTGCCCGACGCGGACTTCGCACTGCGGCAGCCGGAGACGGACACGACGCTGCGGTTCCGCCGCGTACCGGGCGGCCCGGCGAACGAACTCCCCCTGGTCGGTGTGCAGGACCGCCACGGCAACACACTCACCCTGCGCCACGCCGAGGACGGCTCCCCGTCGGAACTGATCCACCACGGCGGGTACCGCGTCGGCATCAGCACGGCGGACGGCCGGGTGACGGCCCTGGCCCTCCTCAGCGCGCCCGGCGAGCCCGCGCTCCTGAGATACGGATACGACGCGGACGGCCGTCTCACGGACGTCGTCGACTCCTCTTCCCTACCTCAGCGCTACAGCTACGACGGGCGACTGCGCGTCACGGGCTGGCAGAGCAGATCAGGCGACTGGTACCGCTACGCGTACGACGACGAAGACCGCTGCGTCCGCACGGGCGGCGACGACGGCGTACTCACCTACCGCTACAGCTACGACACCGACACCCGCACCACGATCGCCACGGATTCCCTGGGCCACTCGATCACCTACGTGTTCGACGAGAACCACCGTCCCCTGCGCGAGACCGACCCGCTGGGGCACAGCACCCTGCGCGACTGGGATGAGCTCGGCCGGCTCGTGGCACAGACCGATCCGCTCGGTCACACCACGCGCCACGGTTACGACGCTGCCGGAAACCTGACCCGGACCGTACGCCCGGACGGCGCCGTGGTGTCGTTGGAGTACGACGACCTCGGCCACGTCACCAAGGTGACACAGCCCGACGGCAGCGTGTGGGAGTCGGTCTACGACGAGTGGGGCAACCGGGTGGCGGTCATCGACCCCCTGGGCGCCACGACGGCCTTCACCTTCGACGAACGGGGCGGCCTCACCGGCATCGTCGACGCGCTCGGCGAGCGCCAGCAGACACTCGTCAACGATGCCGCGGGCCTGGTCGTCGGCGTCACCGACGTCCTCGGGGCGACCGAGAGACTCGCTCGGGACGCCTTCGGCCGTATCACCGAACTCACCGACGGCTTCGGTGCGGTCACGCGAGTGGGCTGGACCCTGGAAGGGCAGCTCGCCTGGCGCCACCTCCCGAACGGGAGCACCGAGCAGTGGACGTACGACGCCGAGGGCAACCCCCTGGAGTACCGCTCCTCGAACGGCAGGCACACCAGGTACGAGAACACCCACTTCGACCTCTGCACCTTGCGGGAGGACGAGGACGGGAGCGTCGAACGCTTCGCCTACGACAGCGAGCTCAGACTCCGCAGCGTGACCAACGGCGCCGGGATGACCTGGAGTTACGAGTACGACGGGGTCGGCCGGCTGATCGCCGAGACGGACTTCAACGGCCGTACCCTCACCTACGGCTACGACGCGGCGGGGCGGCTCGTCCAACGGACCAACGGAGCGGGTGAGATCACGCGTCTGCGCCACGACGTCCTCGGAAACGTCGTCGCCATGGACGCCGACGGCGCCACCACCACGTACGAGTACGACCTGCGCGGCAGACTCGTCGGGGCCCGGAACACCGAGGTCGAGCTGTGCCGGGAACTGGACGCGGCGGGCCGTCTGCTCGCCGAGTCGTGGAACGGCCGGGAGGTCCGCTCCGAGTACGACGCCGCGGGCCGCCGGGTACTGCGCAGGACGCCGGGCGGCGCGGTCACCCGATGGGCCTACCGGCTCGGGAGGCGAGAGGTCGTCCAGCGGATCGGGGAACACGATCTGACCTTCCGGTACGACGTCGCGGGGCGTGAGATCGAGCGGGTGATGGGGGAGGCCGCCCGCCTGACACAGGACTGGGACGGCGAGGGGCTGCGTACCACCCAGCGAGTACTGACCGCAGCCGGTGACAGCCGGCAGCGGATCTTCCAGCACCGTGCCGACGGCGCGCTCACCGAGATCCACGACTCCCGCCATGGCTCGCGGACCTTCACCTTCGACCGCTCCGGAAGAGTGACAGCGGTCAACGCCGGCGCCGGCCGGGAGGAGACGTACCGATACGACGCGGTCGGCAACCTCACCGCCTTCGCCACGTCGGCAGCCGTCCGGGACGAGGAGACGGGGCCCGGCGATCGCAGCTACTCGGGCACCCTCATCGAGCGAGCCGGCCGCACCCGCTACCACCATGACGATCAGGGCCGGGTCGTCCGCAGAGTCACCGGGCTCATCTCCGGCGGCAGGCGCGAGTGGCACTACGCCTGGAACGCCGAGGACCAGCTCACGGACGTGCTGACACCGGACGGCCGGCGCTGGCACTACGTCTACGACCCCGTCGGCAGGCGGGTGGCGAAACAGATGCTCGACGCCGACGGGACCGTCCTCGACGAGACGCGGTTCTACTGGGACGAGGACGATCTCGCCGAGCAGGCCGCCGGGACCGTCAGTACGGTCTGGGACTGGGCCGGTGGCCCGGCGCCGGTGGGACAACGCGTGCGTGAGGCCCGTCCGCCCGGCCCCGGGACGTCCCAGGAGGAGATCGACGAGCACTTCTACGCCATCGTCACGGATCTTCTGGGCACCCCGACGGAAATGGTGGACACCGAGGGCGGTGTCGTATGGAGGCAGTCGTCCACGCTCTGGGGGGTCCCCGTCGTCTCGACGGCAGCCCCGCGGGTCGACTGCCCGCTGCGCTTTCCCGGGCAGTACGTCGACGCGGAGACGGGGCTCCACTACAACCACCACCGCTACTACGAGCCCGGCACCGCCCGTTACCTCAGCCCCGACCCGCTGGGGCGGACCCCGGCCCCGAACCCGCACGCCTATGTGAAGAACCCGCTCCAGTGGAAGGACCCGCTGGGGCTCAAGGCTCCGTGTCTCGTCGATCTCTACCATGGGACGCTCGGTCAGCACGCGGACAGCATCATGGCGAACGGGATCGACATGACGGCCTCGGCCCGCAAGATGGACTTCGGGAAGGGCGGCTTCTACGTCACGAACGATGCCCGGCAGGCCCTGGACTGGGCGAAGAAGCTGGCGAACGACAAGGGCGGGGTGCCCGCCGTCATCCACTTCAAGGTACCCAAGGCCCAGCTGGAGGGGTTGCGGAGCAAGATCTTCAGCGGACCGGGGGACGACGTGGCCGAGTTCATCCGGCATCACCGCAACGGTGGCGCCATGCACAACTACGAGCTGGTGGAGGGGCCGATGCTGCGCAACCTCAAGGGATTCCTGAGAGAAGGGAAGCCCCCCGTCCTGAACGGGCACCAGATCGCGATCTTCGGTGACAGGGCCGCCGAGCTCTTCACCGGCTCAATTTTCCGACGAGTAGGACCTCCGACACCATGACAACGGAATTCTTGATGGATCTCGACCAGGGCATGGCCGAGTACTTCCGCGACATCGCGAACGAGATGGTCTCGCGGTTCGGTATCTCTCGGGCGGAAGCGGTGGCCAGGATCAACGAGCGGTATCACGACGCGGAGATCTCCGCGTACCCCGATCTCATGTGCCACGAGTTCCCGGAGTACTGGTCCTACGGCCTGTACTACTTCCCGAACGAGTCCGGACGCCTGCCGACCGGTGACGAGGACGACGACGAGGGCTTCGACATGTCCGCCCTGCGTGTCCGCCCCGCACCTCCGGCGGACTCGCCCTACTGGACGCTCGGGGTCTGACCGCCCTTCCTCAGCCGCCACAGCGCCCTCACCCTCCGTGTAGTACTCCAGAGCGGGAAGACGGGGACAGGGATTGACTCACGCCCTGCGGCGCGACACCCCCCGTCGCCTCCCCGGCCCGTCCGGCCACACCCGCGCCCGTCGCCCCGCCGCCACGTCCTCCACCCACCCGAACGCCACGACCGCCACCGCGATCAGCGGCCAGACCAGCACGAACATCCAGAAGCCGTACGTCGAGTCCAGCAGTTCCGCCGCGCGGTCCGACTCCATGAACGGCAGGTCGTAGGCCTGGTCGATGATCGGGACCGTTGCCATGATCAGCAGGTTGTGCCAGAGGTAGATCGTCACCGCGCGGTTGTTGGAGAGGGTGATCCACCTGTCCCAGCGGCGCAGGCGGGGCGGCGACTCCCGCCAGGACGGGGCGTACTGGAGCAGCAGCACGACCGCCCCGAACGACCAGCACGCCTGGGCGAGCGGGATGTCGTTGAGGTCCCAGCCGTCGGGGCCCCGGTGGCCCGACGCCCACCACAGGCCCACCGCCATGACCAGGCAGGAGAGGGAGACCGCCGCGTAGCGCGGGACGCGGGCGAGGACGCCCTCCTGGTGGGCGATGCCCAGGATCCAGCAGCCGCCGTACACCGCGAAGTCCGTCACCGCGTTGCCCGTCTCGCCGGGTATGCGAACCAGCCCGGTACCCAGCACCGCGGCCGGCGCCAGGGGGGCCAGGGTCGTCGGCAGCGGCCATCTGCGGAACGCCCGCAGGAGGAGCGGCGACAGCAGGACGAACCACAGGTACGCGCGGAGGTACCAGAGCGGGCCCGCCGCCTGTTCCGCCCAGGTGTCGTCCAGCAGGCCCGACGCCGAGCCGAGGTGTTCGGGGTACGGCGGGGCGCCGATCGGGAGGACGTAGTCGAGGAGTCGGGAGCGGCCGGTCCAGCCGCCGCCCAGGTCCGGGTCCTTGAGGGGGTTCCAACCCGCCGTGAGCATCATCGTCAGCAGGACCGCGCCGAACAGCCAGAGAGGCGGCAGGAGACGGCGGAGCCGGGACCGGATCACGCTCCCCGCGGGGCGGTTCAGGCTGCGGGCCATCAGGGAGCCGGCCAGCGCGAACATCACGCCCATGGAGGGGAAGAGGACGGTCAGCCACGGCCAGCCGAAGAGGTGGTAGACCACCACGCGGAGCAGGGCCAGGGAGCGGAGGAGGTCGAGGTAGCGGTCGCGGCCGCCGGCGGTGCCGGCCGCCTTGCCGGTGCCGACCGGGGTCGCCTCTGCCTGTGTCATGCCGCCGGCCTCTCCCCCGCGGTGCCCGGTGCGGCACCCACCACTCCCGTCCGGCGCAGCTTCTGCCAGCGCAGACGGCCGCCGGTCAGCGCCGTGATCCAGGACTGGAGGAGCACGACGTACATGAGCTGGCGGTAGAGGATCTGCTGGAGCGGGAGCGAGACGAGGTGGGTCATGCGTTCGCGGTCCAGGTGGAAGGCGTAGGCCGCGCAGACCGCCTGGACCGCCAGGATCCCCAGCCAGGCGCCGATCGTCTTCTGCGTCGGGCCGAAGACGATGCCGTAGAGGAGGAACGCGTCGATCAAGGGGGCGAGGAGCGGGGCCACGACCATGAACAACGACACCAACGGCAGCCCCACCCGGCCGAAACGGCCCGACGGGCCGCGGTCCAGCAGCGCCCCCCGGTGTTTCCAGATCGCCTGCAGCGTGCCGTACGACCAGCGGTAGCGCTGCGACCACAGCTGGGAGACCGACTCCGGGGCCTCCGTCCAGGCCCGCGCCCGTTCCGCGTAGACCACGCGCCAGCCGGCGCGGTGGACCGCCATCGTGACGTCGGTGTCCTCGGCGAGGGTGTCGTCGCTCATGCCGCCGACCTGTTCGAGGGCGGTACGGCGGAACGCCCCGACCGCGCCGGGGATGGTCGGCATGCAGCGCAGCACGTCGTACATCCGGCGGTCCAGGTTGAAGCCCATCACGTACTCGATGTGCTGCCAGGCGCCGATCAGCGAGTCCCGGTTGCCGACCTTGGCGTTGCCGGCGACCGCGCCCACGACCGGGTCGGCGAAGGGCTGGACCAGCTCCCGTACCGTGGCCGGTTCGAAGACCGTGTCGCCGTCCATCATCACGACGATGTCGTGACGGGCGTTGCGCAGGCCCCGGTTGAGGGCGGCGGGCTTGCCGGCGTTCTCCTGGCGGACCACCCGGACGCGCGGCAGGTGCAGGTTCTCCACGATCCGTGCCGTGCCGTCCGTCGAACCGTCGTCGACGACGACGATCTCGACGGGGTGTTCGCTCGCGGTCAGCGAACGGACCGTGTTCTCTATGCACGTGGCCTCGTTGTAGGCGGGGACGAGCACCGAGACCGGTTCGGTCACCGGGCGGCGGCCCCAGCGGAACCCCCTGCGGCGGACCCTGCGGGTGTGCACGAAGGAGAGCCAGAGCATCAGGGCGAACCGGGCCAGCACCGACGCGCCGATCACCGCCAGGCCGGCCACCAGCACGTCCGTGATGCCGTCCGCCGCCCGGACCAGGAGGATCCAGGCCCTGCCCTGCCAGAGGTCGGGGCCGGTGACCGGGGTGTGGGCGCTCGGCGCGTTCAGGGCCTCGGTGAGGTTGTCGAAGCGGTAGCCGCGCTTTTCCAGCTGGGGCAGGAGCTTGTCCAGGGCCTGGACGGTCTGGTGGCGGTCGCCGCCCGAGTCGTGCATCAGGACGATCGCGCCCTGGCCGCCGCCCGGGGTGGCGTTGCGGACGATCCGGTCGACGCCCGGCTTGCGCCAGTCCTCGCTGTCCCGGTCGTTGACGACGGTGATGTAGCCGCGGCTGCCGATGTACCGGGTCACCGGCCAGGAGAGGTCGTCCATCGCGTCGGCGGAGGAGGAGTACGGCGGCCGGAAGAGGGAGGTGCGGATGCCGGCCGCGCCGGTGATCGCCAGCTGGGTCTGGGACAGCTCCCAGTCGATGCGCCGTTTCGACTGGTAGGACAGGTCGGGGTGGCTGAAGGTGTGCACGCCCACCTCGTGGCCCTCGGCGACCATGCGCCGGACCAGCTGGGGATGGCGGGAGGTCATGGTGCCGGTGACGAAGAAGACGGCGTGCGCGTGGTGCTTCTTCAGGACGTCCAGGACCTTCGGGGTCCAGGCCGGGTCGGGGCCGTCGTCGAAGGTGAGGACCAGGCGGTGGTCGGGGATGCGGAGGGACGTCGTACGGCCGCCCCGGGTGTCGATGACCGGGCCGCCGTCCAGGATCCTCTCCGGGACCCGGCCGGAGGCGGCCTCGGGGCGGATGCGGTGGTCGGCGAGGATCTCGCTGTGCACGTAGCCGCGCAGCATCAGCATCGCCATCAGGGCGGCGAGGAGGAGCACCGGCAGCGTCAGGCGCATGGGGAGGCGGCGGCGCCGGGCGGCGCCGGACGCGGTCGGGCGGCGCCGGGAGGTTCCGGCGCTGGTCAGGCCCCGCCGGGCGGCGCCGGTGCCGGCCGGGCGGCGCCGGGTGCGGGGCGCCATCACAGGACGGGGGCAGAGGCGTTGCCGGTACGCGGGGGCGCGCCCTCCGCGACCGGGCCGCCGGTCGGGGCGGCCGACTCGCTCGGCGGGACGGGAGGCGGCGACGAGGCGGGAGGGGAAGGCGCGGCCGAGGAGGGCGGCGCCGTGGACGGCGGGGCGGACGCGGACGACGAGCCCGGTTTCGGCGAGGAGACCGTCACCCCCGCGGACGACGCCGGCCGCGCGGACGCCGACGCGCTCGGCCCGGCGGAGCCCTTTCCGCTCACGGGCGCCCGGGAGGAGGTGCCGGCCGGCGGGGTGGTACCGCCGCTCACGGCCGGCCCGGCCACCGGGGCGCCGTCGTCCGAGGACCAGGACGACCGCGCGGGCCGCGGCGAGTCGTCGACCTTGCCGGCGGGCCGGTCGGCGTTCTGTCCGGGCACCGGCAGCCAGGGCGCGTCGGAACTCCCCGACAGCAGAGTGACGACGATGACGACCGCGTAGACCGCACAGGCGAGGCCGACGGCCATCCCGAACCTGCGGAACCGGCGGCTGCGGCGCCCCGACGCGTCGACGAAGACGGGGACCGGGGTGTCGGGGGCGCCGGAGGCGCCGGAGGTCTCCGCGGCAGCGGACCGTATCGGGCCCACAGACCTCGCAGCCCCCGCCGAACCTGCAGCCCCCGCAGAACCTGCCGCCCCTGTCGGCCGTATTCGTACGGCCCCGACGTCGTTCTGGACGGTCACCTCGTCGGGGTCGTGGACGGGATCCGGCGCCGGGTCACGCAGAAACACCCGGAGCGGCGGCTCGACCACGCTCCACGGGTCCCGTAACGACCCGGAGCCGGACCCGGACCCCGCCCTCAACACCTCGGTTTTCCCGACGGCTTCGGCGCTCCCCGCGGCCGCCACGGTCCCGGCCGCTCCGGCGGCCCCAGCCGCTCCGCCACCGCCACCGTCGGCGCCGGCGGCAGCGCCGGCGCCCGGTACGCCCGTCTCCGCCCCGTCGTCCCCCGTCACCGGAACATCCCTGGCGTCCAAGGCCATCTGCGGCAATTCGGGTTGGGTTTCTTCTCGCCAATTTTTCACGCGCGTACATCCCCCCACGGGATTGTTCCGGGCGCACTGACGAACCCGAGCACACGTCAACGGAACGGGCCCCCACCCGCTCCGAGCGCCCCCTTGCAACTCTCCGCGCTCGGGTCCATGAAGCTAGCGCACGGGGGAGATCCGTGTTCCCGATGTGTCATTTGTGGTCGTCCATCACCTCTTGATCACTGGCCGGAATCCATCCGTCGGCCGGTCGGTGAAGCCACCGTTCCGCCCGCCCGATCCCGGCGGCAGCCCGCCGCAACGCGTCGACTCCCGGATGGACCAGCCCCTTTCGCCACACGAGCGACACCGGCGACAACGGGACCGGATCGACCAGGGGCCGCGACACGCTCCCAGGTATGGCCGGAAACCCCACTACCGCGAGGACGGGATACCGGTCCTTGGCCATGACCCGCTGGAACTCCTCCTCCCCGACGGCCAGCGGCAGCGGGGGCGCGACCGTGATGCCTCGCCCCTCGAAGAGGTGAAAGGCCAGGTCGGTCCATTCCAGGGTGCGCTCGTTCCCGGCACCGGCGTACACCGTCTCGCCCGCCAGCGCGGCCAGCGGCACCGCGTCGAGGGTCGCGAGCCGGTGTTCCGAGGGGAGAATTACGGCCATGGGTTCGAGTCGCACGGGCTGGTGTTCGAGCCCGGAGCGCAGCGCCGGATCCAGTCCCGCGAACCGCCCGAAGGACACGTCGAGCCGCCCCGCGAGGAGTTCGGCCGCCGCTCCGGTGAGCCCGCTCTCGTAGCGGGCCATCAGCTCGCAGTCGGGGGCGAGTTCGCGGGCCCGGTACAGGACGCGGCGGGCGGTCTCCAGGCCCGGGGAGTTGAGGTCCACCAGCAGCGGCCGGGCCTGCCCGAACGCGGCGAGCAGGGCGTCCTGGGCGGCCAGCACCCGGCGGGCGTACGGCAGCAGCCGGACGCCGTCCGCGGTGAGGCTGACCTGCCGCGTGCTGCGGAGGAACAGCTCGGCGCCCAACTCCCGCTCCAGCCGCCGTACATCACGGCTGAGCGCCTGCTGGGCGACGTACAGCCGGGCGGCGGCACGGGTGAAGTGCAGTTCCTCGGCGACGGTCACGAAGACGCGCAGCAGGCGGGGTTCGATGTGGGCGGGCGAGGCGGGCGCTGACATCACGCGAACTTACAACACAGGCGCGTGAATCGCCGCCGAGCAGGTGTTGGACCCCTTGATCGCCCCGGGGCGACGGTGGTGTCCATGCCACAACCGACCCGGCCGGCCCGGCCGAGCCCGCGCGAGACCGTCCACACCGTCACCGCCGACTCCCTCGTCACCATCGACTTCAGCCCCCGGTTCGAGGGCCGTTCCCGTACCCGTACCCGCGCCCTTCCCCACTCCGGCCCCCGCTCCCGCCGTCGCCCACCCGGCCCCTACCGCCGCCTCTTCGCCCTCCCCGGCACCCGGGCCTTCACCGCCGGGAACCTGCTGGCCCGGCTGCCCATGGGCATGTTCAGCGTCAGCGCGGTCGTGATGATCGCCGGGTCGCGCGGTTCGTACGCCCTCGCGGGCGCCGTCACCGCGACCGGCCTCGCCGCCACCGCTCTTGCCGGGCCCTGGATCGCACGGCTCGTCGACCGGTACGGGCAGGCCCGGGTCGCCGTACCCGCGACCGTCACCGCCGTGCTGGGCAGCCTCGCCCTGCTGCTCTGCGTCCGCTACGGCGCCCCGGACTGGACCCTGTTCGCCGCCTACGCGGCCACCGCCACCACCCCCAACCTCGGCGGCATGTCCCGGGCCCGCTGGGCCCACCTGCTGCGCGACGACCCGGGCGCCCTGCACACCGCGAACTCCTTCGAACAGGCCGCCGACGAGCTGTGCTTCATGCTCGGCCCGGTCCTCGCCTCCTTCCTGACCGGCACGTTCTTCCCGGAGGCCGGCACGCTGGCCGGCGCGGTGCTGCTGCTCACCGGCGCGCTGCTGTTCGCCGCCCAGCGGGCCACCGAGCCGCCGGCCCGGCCCGGGCCGGCCACCGCACGCACACCGCTGCGCATCGGCCCGCTCCTGGCCTGCTTCGTCGCCACCGGCGCGGTGTTCGGTTCGATGGAGGTCGTCACCATCGCCTATGCCGACGCCCAGGGCCACCGCGCGGCGGCCGGTGCCGTGCTCGCCCTCCAGGCGGCCGGCTCGTGCGCGGCGGGCCTGCTGTACGGGGCGCTCCGGCCGTCCGGGCCGGCCGAACGCCGGCTCCCCTTCTGCCTGTTGTCGATGGCGGCGCTGATGTCCCTCCCGCTGCTCGCCGCGCGCGCGTTCGACAGCCTCTGGGCCCTCGCCGCCGCCCTGCTCGTGGCCGGCATGGCGACCGCCCCGACCATGGTGACCGCGATGACCCTGGTCCAGGACCGTGCCCCCGAGGGCCGCCTCAACGAGGGGATGAGCCTGGTCGTCACCGCCCTGCTGACCGGCATCGCCTGCGGCTCCGCGCTCGGCGGCTGGGCGGCCGACCACGTCTCGTCGACGGCCGCCTTCGCCACCCCGGCCGCGGCGGCCGTCGCGGCCCTCGCGGTCAACACCCTCAGTCGAATCGCTTCCGGTAATTCCCGCCGCACCCATTGACGCCCTCACAGCCCGCACCTACCGTCCTCCGTCGAAGCGCTTCGACGTCCCGCGCCGAACCGATTCGACGCGGGACGAGCACATGCACCATCCATCCGACTCCCCCGGAGGCACTGGATGTTGACGGCACGAACGCGCACGGCGACACGACGAAGGCGGACCGCCACCGCCGCGGTGATCCTCGCCGGATCGCTGCTCCTCACCTCCTGCGGCGGCTCGGGCGGCAGCACGTCCGACGGGAAGACGCTGCGGCTGTGGCACTACGAGGGTCCGACCAGCGCGATGGGCGTCGCCTGGAACGAGGCCATCAAGGAGTTCGAGGCGACCCACCCCGGCGTGCGGGTGAAGTACGAGGAGAAGAGCTTCGAGCAGATCCAGAAGACCGCGCAGATGGTCCTGAACTCCTCCGACGCCCCGGACATCATGGAGTACAACAAGGGCAACGCGACGGCGGGGCTCCTCTCCAGGCAGGGGCTCCTCACCGATCTGACCGCCGAGGCGGCCGAGCGCGGCTGGGACAGGAAGCTCAGCGCGGGGGTGCGCACCACCAGCCGGTACGACGCCGACGGCGTGATGGGCTCCGGCAAGTGGTACGGAGTGCCCAACTACGCCGAGTACACGATGGTTTACTACAACAAGGACCTGTTCGCGAAGTACGGGATCGCCGAGCCGAAGACGTTCGACGACCTGACGGCGGCGATGGACACGTTCGTCCGGAAGGGGGTCACCCCGCTCGCGAACGCCGGCTCCGAGTACATGGCCCAGCAGTACCTCTACCAGCTGGCGCTCTCGAAGGCGGACCGCTCGTGGGTCGACGCCTTCGAGCTGTACCAGGGCAAGGCCGACTTCCACGACCAGGCGTGGACGTACGCGGCGGACACCTTCGCCGACTGGGTGAAGAAGGGCTACCTCGCCAAGACCTCCTCCGGTACGACCGCCGAGCAGGCCGGCGTCTCCTTCATCCAGGGCAAGTCGCCGATCCTGTTCTCCGGCAGCTGGTGGTACGGCCGCTTCCAGTCGGAGGCGAAGTTCGGCTGGGGCAGCTTCCTGTGGCCCGGCTCGGACCTCACCCTCGGCTCCGGCGGCAACCTCTGGGTCGTACCGAAGAACTCGAAGAACAAGGACCTCGCCTACGACTTCATCGACATCACCATGTCGAAGAAGATCCAGAACCTGCTCGGCAACAAGGGCGGGGTCCCGGTCGCCGCCGACGCGAGCGCCATCACCGACCCGAAGTCGAAGCAGCTCATCGCCGACTTCAACACCGTCAGCAAGCGCGACGGCCTCGCCTTCTACCCCGACTGGCCGGTCGCCGGCTTCTACGACACCCTCGTCTCCGAGACCCAGAAGCTGATCACCGGCAGCGAGAAGCCGGACGCCTACCTGAGCAACCTCCAGACGGCGTACGACAAGGGCACCAAGTGAGGGTGCGCCGGGACTCGTACGCCCTGTTCCTCCTCCCAGGCGCCCTCGCCTTCCTCGCGGTCGTGATCGTCCCGTTCCTGATGAACACGGGTGTGAGCTTCACCGACTGGCAGGGCGTGGGCAGTCCGCACTGGTCCGGGCTCGCCAACTACCGTGAGCTGCTGGACGACTCCGAGTTCTGGGCGTCGTTCCGGCACAGCCTCTTCATGGTCGTGGCGATGGCCGCGATCCCGACCGCGCTCGGACTCCTGCTCGCCGCCGCCCTGTTCGACTACGTCGGCAAGCACTTCGGCACCCGGATCGCGGCGGTGCTCCGCGCCTGCTTCTACCTCCCCCAGGTGCTGCCGGTCGCGGTCGCCGGCATCGTCTGGAGCTGGATCCTGGCCCCGGACGACGGCTCCCTCAACGCCCTCCTGAAGGCGGTCGGGCTGGGCAGTTGGCAGCAGGACTGGCTGGGCGACCCGGACCTCGCCCTCTACACCGTGATGGGGGTGCTGGTCTGGGTACAGCTGGGCTTCCCGCTGGTCGTCTTCATGGCGGGGCTCGGCCGGGTCGACCCGCAGCTGTACGAGGCGGCCGAGCTGGACGGCGCCGGCTGGTGGCGCCGCTTCCGGCACGTCACGCTGCCGCAGATCCGCCCGGAGGTGTACGTCGTCCTGACCTGGTGCACGATCGCCGCGCTCAAGGTCTTCGGCGCGGTGTACGTCCTGACCAAGGGCGGTCCGGGCGGCGCCACCGACGTGCCCTCCTACTTCTCCTTCACCACGTTCTTCGAGAAGACCCAGGTCGGCTACGGCTCGGCGATCTCCACCGTCCTCACGGTCATCATCCTGGCCCTGGCCGTGCTCGGCCTGAAGCTGCAGAGCCGCGCGGAGGCCGTATGACCGCCCTGCGCCGCTACCCGGTCCTCCTCGCCCTCTGCCTCGCCGCCCTCTTCATGGTCGTCCCGTTCCTGATCGTGGCGGTCAACGCGGTGAAGTCCCCGGCGGAGTACTCGCAGAACGGCCCGCTGAGCCTCCCCCACGGCCTCTACCTCGACGGCCTCAAGGACTTCTGGCAGCGCGTCGACTTCACCCGCAAGCTCGTCAACTCCACCCTCATCAGCGGCTCGGTGGCCCTGCTCGCCACCGCCCTCTCCGTCCTCAACGCGTACGCGATCGGCATCGGCCGGATCAGGGGCCGCACCTGGGTCCTCGCCTTCTTCGTCCTCGCCAACATGCTGCCGCAGGAGGCCCTGGTCTACCCGCTCTACTACCTGAGCAAGCAGGCGGGCCTCTACGACACCCGGCTCAGCGTGATCATCGTGTTCACGGTGATCCAGTCGGCGTTCGGGACGTACCTCCTCTCCGCCGTCCTCGGGCAGTTCCCGCGCGAGATCGTCGAGGCGGCCCGGATCGACGGCGCGAACAAGTGGCAGATCCTGGTGCGGATCGTGGTCCCGGTCAGCCGTCCGACCCTCGGCGTGCTGCTGGTCTTCTTCTTCATCTGGACGTGGAACGAGTTCCTGCTGCCGCTGGTCATGCTGATCTCCAACGACAACCAGACGGTGTCCGTCGCCCTCGGCGTCCTCCAGGGCCAGCGCCTGATGGACGCCACGATGACCAACGCGGCCGCCCTGCTCGGCGTCCTCCCGGCCATCGTCTTCTTCCTCGTCTTCCAGCGCACGCTCACCCGGGGGATCGCCGTGGGGGCGGTCAAATAGGAGGTACGTCAGTGAAGTTCACCGACGGCTACTGGCTGCTGCGCGAGGGCGTCACCGCGGCCCACCCGGTCGAGATCCTCGACGTCACGGCCGCGGAAGGCACCCTGGAGATCCACGCGCCGACCCAGCCCATCCGCCACCGCGGCGACCTGCTGAAGGGACCGGTCCTGACGATCAGCGCGCACACCCCGATGCCCGGCGTCATCGGCGTCACCTTCACCCACTTCGAGGGCGAGCGGCCACGCGGACCGCAGTTCGAGCTGCGCAAGGCCGACTTCGCCTCCCAGGTGTCGTACGACGACGAGTACGCGACCCTGACCTCCGGCTCGCTGACCCTGCGGCTGAGCCGTACGGCCCCCTGGCGGCTCGACTTCGTCTCCGGCGGCCGCACCCTCACCGCCAGCGGCCCCAAGGGCATGGGCATCATGCGGGACACCGCCACCGGCGCCCACTACCTGCGGGAGCAGCTCGGCCTCGGGGTCGGCACGTCCGTCTACGGCCTCGGCGAACGCTTCGGGCCGCTGGTCAGGAACGGCCAGGTCGTCGACATCTGGAACGCCGACGGCGGCACCGCCACCGAACAGGCCTACAAGAACGCCCCGTTCTACCTGACGGACGCGGGCTACGGCGTCTTCGTCGACCACCCGGGGAAGGTGTCGTTCGAGGTCGGCTCGGAGGCGGTGTCCAGGGTCCAGTTCAGTGTCGAGTCACAGCAGTTGACGTACTACGTCATCCACGGCCCGACGCCCAAGGACATCCTGCGCAGGTACACGGCCCTGACCGGCCGCCCGGCGCTGCCGCCCGCCTGGTCCTTCGGGCTGTGGCTGTCCACGTCCTTCACGACGTCGTACGACGAGAAGACGGTGACGTCCTTCATCGAGGGCATGCGGGAGCGCGAACTGCCGCTCTCCGTCTTCCACTTCGACTGCTTCTGGATGCGGGAGTTCAACTGGTGCGACTTCCGGTGGGATCCGCGGGTGTTCCCGGATCCGGCGGGGATGCTGGGGCGGCTGCACGAGCGCGGGCTGCGGGTGTGCGTGTGGATCAACCCGTACATCGCGCAGCGGTCGCCGCTGTTCGCCGAGGGGAAGGAGCTGGGACATCTGCTGCGGCGACCGGACGGGAGCGTGTGGCAGTGGGATCTGTGGCAGCCGGGCATGGCGCTGGTGGACTTCACGTCGCCGGCGGCGCGGGACTGGTACGCGGGCAAGCTGGAGGCGCTGCTCGCCCAGGGGGTCGACTGCTTCAAGACCGACTTCGGGGAGCGCGTCCCGGTGGACGTGGCCTGGTCCGACGGCTCGGACCCCGAGCGGATGCACAACTACTACACCTACCTCTACAACCGGACCGTCTTCGAGGTGCTGCGCAAGCACCGCGGGGAGGGGGAAGCGGTCGTGTTCGCGCGGTCGGCGACGACCGGGAGCCAGCAGTTCCCGGTGCACTGGGGCGGCGACTGCGAGGCGACCTACGAGTCGATGGCCGAGTCGCTGCGCGGCGGGCTCTCGCTGGGCCTGTCCGGCTTCGGCTACTGGAGCCACGACATCGGCGGCTTCGAGGGCACCCCGACACCCGCGCTGTTCAAGCGGTGGCTGGCCTTCGGGCTGCTGTCCTCGCACAGCAGGCTGCACGGGTCGTCGTCGTACCGGGTGCCGTGGCTGTTCGACGAGGAGTCGGTGGACGTGCTGCGGCTCTTCACCCGGCTCAAGCTGAGCCTGATGCCGTACCTGTACGAGGCCGCGCGCACCGCCTCGGCGGAGGGGGTGCCGGTGATGCGGGCGATGGTGCTGGAGTTCCCGGACGATCCGGGGTGTGCGCATCTGGAGCGGCAGTACATGCTGGGGGCGGATCTGCTGGTGGCGCCCGTCTTCGAGGACGAGGGGTATGTGACATATTACTGTCCCGCCGGAACCTGGACCCACTTCCTGACCGGCCGCACGGTCACCGGCCCCGGCTGGGTCCGCGAGCACCACGGCTTCCTCAGCGTCCCCCTCCTGGTCCGTCCCGGCGCGGTGATCCCGGTCGGCGCGGTGGCCGACCGCCCCGACTACGACCACGCCGAAGGAGTGACCCTGCGGGCGTTCGGCCTCGACCGGGGCGCCCAGGTCACGGTTCCGGTCGGGGACGTCACCTTCACCGTCGCACGCGAGGGGGACACCCTGCGGGCCTCGTGCAGTGATCCGGCGGCGCCCTGGGCGCTGGCGGCCGGGGAGCGGACGGCGCGGGCCGCGGCCGGCACCGGGTTCCTCTCGCTGGAGCTGGGCTGATGGTGAAGATCACCGACGTCGCCCGGCACGCCGGGGTCTCCCCCAGCACGGTGTCGTACGCGCTCAGCGGCAAGCGGCCCATCTCGGACGAGACCCGGCGCCGTGTCCAGGCGTCCGTCCGCGAACTCGGCTACCGCCCGCACGCCGGCGCCCGCGCCCTGGCCGGCAGCCGCGCCAACGTCCTCGCCCTGGTGATCCCGCTGCGCACCGGCATCCACGTCCCGGTGGTGATGCAGTTCGCGGTGTCGGTGGTGACGACGGCCCGCCGGTACGACCACGACGTGCTGCTGCTGACCCAGGAGGAGGGCGAGGACGGCCTGCGGCGGGTCGCCGACTCGGCGCTCGTCGACGCCCTGATCGTGATGGACGTCCAGCTCCACGACCCCCGGCTGCCGCTGCTGCGAGCCCTGGAGCGGCCGTCGGTACTGATCGGCTTCCCGGCCGCCGCCGAGGGCCTGACCTGCGTCGACCTGGACTTCAGGGCGGCCGGCGAACTGTGCGTGGAACGGCTGGCGGGGCTGGGGCACCGGGTGGTGGCGCTGGTCGGCTCGCCGCCCGAGGTGTACGTCCGGGAGACCGCGTTCGCCCAGCGGGTCGTCCAGGGGTTCACGGCCGCCGCCCACCGCAACGGCATGGCGTCGTCCGTCCACCCGTGCGAGGCGACGCCGGCGGGGGCGCGCCGGGTCGCGGAACAACTGCTCCGCGGACAACCGGCGTTGACGGGGGTCGTCGTCCACAACGAGGCGGCCCTGGAGCCGCTGGTCGACGCCTTCGAGCAGCTGGGCCTCCGCGTCCCCACCGACCTGTCGATCACCGCGATCTGCCCGGACGAACTCGCGGCGGGGCTGCGGGTACCGGTGACCTCGGTCGCCCTTCCGACGGCCGAACTCGGCGAGCGGGCCACGGAGTTGCTGATGCGCAAGCTGGACGGGGACCCGGAGGTGCCGGCGGCCACACTTCTCGCGCCCCGGCTGACGGAACGGGCTAGCACGGCGGCGCGCCAGGCACCCTGACCGCACAGGCGTGTGCGGTGTTCCGCTCCAGGAGTGACCCCGGAGCGGAACGCCGTCCACGCGGAACCGGATCGCCGACTAGCCCTCGTCGACCATGAACTTGACGGCCTCCACCACGTACTCGCCGTAGTGGAGGTCCGCTCCGAGGGACTCCAGCCGTGCGTACTGGTCCGGAGACAGTGAGTTGTACGGCCTGGTCACGACGGCCCTCAGCAGGATCCGCAACGCGAGGTCCGGAGTGCACCGGCGCGCGCAGTCGACGAGTGCTTCGCGGACCTCGGCGGGCAGGAACTCCACCCGCTCGATCTCGGCGACGACGGCGTCCCGGTGGGCGAGACCGTCCTCCGTGTCCGCTCCGGTGAGGGGGCGTACGTCCGCCTTCGCGGACAACCGGGCGTCACACAGGCCGACGACCGTCCGCGTCCACTCGGATCCCGTGGTCCCGGTGCCCTCGAAGCCCGGCATGTACTGTGCACCGGCCGTCCACAGCACCTCGACGGTCTCCGACGGAAGGTGGTCGACAAGCACCCGGGCGTCGCGGCGAACCGCCAGAGCCACGTCGTCGACCTCCACCGCGAGGTGTTTCGCGACGACGTCGGCGGCTGTCGGCCCGTCGTAGGTCCAGTCCTGGTGGAAGAAGCTCATCACCCACGAGACACCGAAATCGAAGTCACTGAAACGCCGCACTCTGTGTCACCTCCTCAGATCGGGTAGCAGGTCTGCACGTAGTAGCCGAAGCGGTGCTTCCCCGCCGACTCGGGAACCCTCACGAGCTTGATGAAGAAGCGGTTGCCCGCGGCCTCCTTGGCCCGGTTCTCCCAGTAGACCGTACCGAGGGAGGAGTCCTTCGGTCCGAAGGTCCCCGTCCAGGTGAGCTCGGTCCGGGACTTGTCCTTCATCCAGTTCTTGATCATGTTGGCCTTCTGGCCCAGTGCGTAGTCGACGACCTTCTGTGCCGTGTCCTGGTCGACCCATACGCTGTTCGGCGTTTCCACGCCCTTGTTCTTGACCGTCTTCGCGGCGGACAGATCTTTCGCTTGCTGCTCGGTCGGGGTCACGTGCTCGTCGATCGTGTGCGCCTGACCGGGGAACTTCTGGCCGTCGAGCACGATGTCGTTGCAGTTGTGGACCAGGACCGGGGTCTCGCCCGCCACCGCGTAGAAGGTGTGAAGGCCGGCCACGGTCAGGTCGTACACGGTCCGGGGCTTCGCCTCGTGGCGGTCGAGCACCGCGGCCACGGTGCGCAGGGTGCCGTCCGGGCCGCGCAGGTTCTCGCCGGGCCGCAGGTCGGACGCCAGTGTCCAGCCCCGGCCGACGACGAACATCCGGTGTCCGGGGGTGCTGGTGAGGCGCCCGCCGTCCGCCAGGGTGACGTCGACCAGGTCGACGGCGGTGTGGTGGAAGGTACGGGTCACCGGCTCGCCCTGCGCGCGTCCGGTCGCCGGGTCGGTGGCCAGCAGGAGGTCGCCGGTCTGTACGTCACGGAGCTGCTTGCGGCCGCCGTCGGCCAGGACAACCTCGGTGGTGCCGGGGAAGCTGTTCCTCGGGCACGCCGTCCGCGCCTCCTCGTACACCTTCGCGGACCGCTCGATCGCGGAGAGGGTACGGGCGTCCACATCCAGCGCCCGCAGCGCCTTCAGTGCGTCGGCGACGCCGACACCGGTGCGCATGGCCGCGTCCACGGCACGGATCGCCTCGGTGATCTTCGCGATCGGGCCGCCGATCGGAAGCCAGGTGGCGGCCCAGGCGCAGTCGCCGAAACTGCCGCTGCCGTCACCGTTGATCTTGTGGTAGCAGCCGGTGAAGTCGCCGATGATCGACTCGTAGATGCCCTTCCAGACGTCCTTGGTCACGTCCCACGCGGAGAGCTTGACGGTCTTGGTCAGGTCCTTGAACGTCTGCGTCTTGAGGAAGACCGTGTCCTCGGCAGGGCAACCGGCCTCCGTGGCGGGCACGTCCGGGTTGTCGCACAGGTAGTAGCTGACCACCGCGTCGAAGTGCACCTTGTACACCAGCGTGTTGCAGTCCAGGCCGTGGCACTCGTTGGGGAGTCGTTCCGGCTCCCCGTTCTGCTTGATGTCGTCGATGACGGAGAACACGCCACCGATCCCGGTCCCGGCGCCCGTCTGCACCTGCTTGTTCGCGTCCGCGGCCGCCGCCTGGTCGGCCGCCTGCTGGGCCGACTCGGCGTACTTCTGGGCGTCCTTCGCCGCCTCCTCGGCCGCGGTGGCCTCGGCGTCGGCGCGGTCGGCCGCGGCGCGGGCGTCCTTCGCCGACTGCTCGGCCTCGGCGGCCGCCGTACGGGCCGCGTCCGCGTCCAGGGCCGCCTGGTCGGCGGAGTCCCGGGCGTCCTTGGCGTAACCCTCGGCGTTGCCGGCCGCCCGGTCGGCGGCCGCCGCGTCCGCGGTGGCCTGCTGGTCGTACTCGATGGTGCGCGCCAGTGACTTCTGCGCGTCCGCCGCGTACTGCGCGGCCTCGGAGGCGTAACCGAGTGCCTCCTTCGACGACCTGCGGGCGTCGGCCGCGTGACCGGCCGCCTCGGCGGCGATCGTGTACGCGGCCTTCGCGTCGCCGGTCGCGGCGTCGGCGAGGCTCTGCGCCTGCTCGGCGTTCTTCTGCGCGTCGGCGGCGTGCGCCTCGGCGACGGCCTGCTGCTGCTGGGCGATCGTCTTCGACGACTGGCCCGACAGAACGGCTAGACCCGCCGCGGAGTCGGTGTCCACGTAGGGCGAACCGAGCTGGATCGCGTCGTTGGCCGGCGCCGCGACCTGCTGTGCGGAGGCTCCGGCGGCCTCGGCCGCCTGCCCGGTCGTGTAGGCATGACCGGCCGCGTCCGCCGCGCCCGCGACCGCCTTGGCGGCCTCGGCCTTCGCCGCGTCGGCCTGCTTCTTCGAGTCGGCCGCGTGCTGCTCGGCCTCGTCGGCCAGCTTGACCGCCGTACGGGCCGCGGCAGCCGAGGCCTGGGAGGCCGTGATGGCGTCCGCCGCCGCGCTGGTCGCCGTGCGTACCGCCGCGTCCGCCTTCAGCTTGGCCGCCTGGGCGTCGTCCGCGTCGGAACGGGCCCGCTTCGCCGCCGCCTCCGCACGCGTCGCCGCGGCGTCCGCGTCGGCCGCGGCCTGGCTCGCCGCGTCGGCCTCGGTACGGGCCGAGCCCGCCGCCGCCTCCGCGTCGTCGGCCGCCTGGTCCGCCTGGTCGGCCGCCGCCCGTGAGTCCTGCGCGTCGGCGTCCGAGTCGTGCGCGTCGGCGTAGGCGTCCTTGGCGTCGGACTTCGCGCGCGCCGCGTTCGCCTTGCTCTTCGCGTCCCACGCGTCGTCCGACTTGCCCTTGGCCCGGTCCCGCGCGGCCTCCGCGTCCTGGCGCTTGCTGCGGGCGGTGGACTCGGCGGTGTCCGCCCGGTCCTTGGCCTCGGCGGCGGTCTTCGCGTACCCCTCGGCGTTCGTCTTGTGCTGCGCGGCCTCGGCCTGCTTGGCCGCGGCGGTCTCCTTCTCCGCCCTCGCCGTCTGCTCCTCGGCCTCCGCGTCGAGCCGCTTGGCGTGCGCGGTGGCGGCGGCCGCCTTCGCGTCGGTCTCCGCCCGCTGCGTCTCGTCGAGCTTCGCCTTCGCCGTGTCGCGCGCGGCCTTGGCGGTCTGCGCCTGTACGGCGGCGGCGTCCGCGGCGGCCTTCGCCTGCGCGTTGGCCTCCTGCGCGGCGGCCGTACGGAACGCGGCCTTCGACTGCGCCGCCTGCGTCACCGCGCGGGCGGCGATGGTCGCACTGTCGCCGGCGGACGCCTTGGTCGCCGCGTAGGCGGTGTCACCGGCCTTGGACAGGGCGTCGAGCGCGGCGGCCGATGCCTTGGTGACCTGGGCCTTCTGCTGCCCGACGAGCAGGCCCCGGCCGCGCGGGGCGCCCGCCTGGTCGGCGACGGCGTAGGCGGCCTGGGTGGCGGTGTCCGTGTCGGTGGCCGCCTTCTTGGCGGCGGTGACCTGCGTCTTGAGCAGGTCGAGCTGGGTCTTTGCCGCGGTCTGGGCGTCGGTGACGCCCTTCTTCGCCTTGTCGAACTGAGCCTTGGTCGGGTAGCCCAGGTCGTCGGTGCCGTTGTGGCCGGAGGGGGCGAAGTCGAACTTCTGCGGGTCGGTGCCCTTGCAGTCCCAGGTCCGCGTGTCACGGCCGTTGTCGTAGGTCGCGAGGTCCAGGCAGTTGCCGGTGCCCGGGTTGTACAGGCGGCTGGTCCCGTGGGTGCCGTACTCCCACTTCTGGGCCGGGCTCTTGGCGTTGCAGGTCGAGATCTGCACCACGGTCCCGTTCGCCGGGGAGCCGCCCTTCACCTCCAGGCACTTGCCGGAGTTGACGTTGACCAGTGCGTCGCCGCTGATCGCCCACTTCTGCCCGACCGAGCCGTTGCAGGTGTAGATCTGCACGGGCGTGCCGTTGTCCTTCTTGCCGCCGCCCACTTCGAGGCACTTGTCGGCGGCGCCGTGCGCGTGCACGATCATCGGGCTGTCGCCGATCCAGCCGGGGCCGCCGGCCGACCAGTAGTCCTGCCAGCGGGCGAGGCGGTCGGCGATCCACGACTGGCCGAGCAGTTCGCCCAGCGCCTTGGAGCCGGTGGCGAGGGCCTTGGTGGCGTCGCGGTTCGCGTCGAGGATCCGGTCGCGCTGGCCGGCCTGGGCGGCGATCTCCCGCTGCCACTCGGCGGACGCGTCCGCGACCTCCTTGCCGAGGACCCGGTCCGGGTCGACGGGGGTGAGCCAGTCGCAGGAGGCGAACCGGCTCTTCAGGTCCTCCACGGCGATCCGGTACTCGACGCTGCCCGGCTCGGGCGCGGTGCGCGGGAAACCGCCGGAGGAGAGGAAGATCCGGGCGTTGTCCGCGCTCGTCGGCTGCGTGGACCGGTTCACCAGGGCGTCCCACGCCTGGTGTTCGGCGTACGCCTGCTGCCACTGCGGGGTGGGGAGGGAGGGGTCGGGGTCGGCGCCGTAGAGCGGGGTGCCGAGGTCCCTGACCGCCTTGACCGTGGCGTCGTCGGCCTTCGGGACCGGGTCCCGGTAGAAGTCGCCCTCGTCCTTCCAGAACTGGGCCTGGATCCACTGGCTCAGGCCGGTCTGCGCGAAGAAGCCCGGGCCCGTGCCGGTGGTCCCCGGCGGCCAGTGGAATCCGGTCTCGGTGAACCCGGCGGGGGTGCTCAGGCCGTCGAGCGGCTTCTTCCACACGTCGACGTACGCGTCGAGGGCGTCGCCCGCCTTGTCGGCGGCGTCCTTGTCCTTGTCGTATGCCGTCGACAGCGGGGTGGTGTTCCAGTACTCGCGGTTCGCCGCGGTGTGCAGCTTGTCCGGGGTCTGGTCGAGCCCGTCCTGCGCGGTGCCGAACATGGCGGAGCCGCCCGTACGCAGCACCTCGGCCATCAGGCACTGGTCCTGGCGGAGCTGCTCGGCGGCCTTGGCGTCGAAGCCGTCGTAGCTGTCGGCCACCGGGCTGAAGTCGGTCGCCCGGTGCTGGGGCAGGTCCGGCCGGCCGGCGACCGCGGCGAGCACGGCGAGCGCGAGTACGGAGGGGACGAGCCGTCTGAGACGGCCCGCCTTTCGTGCAAGGGGCATGACAAGCCCGGGTCTGGAACGCAAGAGAACACCCCGTTTTTCCTGGGAAGGGCAGACAGGGGCCCCGCTCGAAGAGGTGGCGTGTGCACGTGACGGCGGTCAGAACCGCCGGCCCCTCCCCATGGCGACGATGTTCCCCCGGTCGCTGATGGACGTGCGCGGCGGCGGAGTGGTCGGCTCAGCCCAGCGCGCGCACCGCACTTTAGTAAACTTGTGGGACATCTGTGAAGAGTTTTTGACCGAACACGACGAAGGCCCGGTGGTCTGTGACCACCGGGCCCTCGCAACATGGAGATTGTGGAGATGGCGGGAATCGAACCCGCGTCCAACGGTGCAGAATCAGGGCTTCTCCGTGTGCAGTTCGCTGTGATTTTCTCGGCCCCGGCAATCACGCGAACAAGTCGCCGACGGGCCCAGTCACTGTTTGATTTCCCATCCGACCCCGTGACCGGGCCGGATGGTTTAGTCCCCTAGATTATGCCAGGGTCCGGGTCGGGAACATCCCCGGTCTGACACCCGTTAGGGCCTTCACTCACTGCTTATTAGGCAGCGAGGGCGAAGGCGCGGGAATCGCTCTTGGAATTGGCGATTATTGGTTGCGACATATGGTTAACGAGATCATTGCCGCTTCCTCGACACGCTTCCCCTGCTTCGACATCCGCTGTCGAAACCGATCATCCCCATGTTGTTTTGTGAACCCCTCCAAGGAGGGTCCGCACCCGCTGTGAGGTGCAGTGCCATCGTACGTGAACAACGAGCGACGTGGCCACCGTATTCCGGCGGTGTTCCGCGCTACGCGCCCCGCTGCCTGCGCTTGGCCGCCGCGATCGCGCGGTCCGACTCCCGCCGGTCCTGCTGCTCCCGCAGGGTCTGCCGCTTGTCGTACTCCTTCTTGCCCCGCGCGAGCGCGATCTCGGCCTTGGCCCGGCCGTCCTTGAAGTACAGCACGAGCGGCACGATCGTGTGGCCGGTCTCCTGGGACTTGACCTCCAGCTTGTCGATCTCCTCCCGGTGCAGCAGCAGCTTGCGCTTGCGGCGCGCGGAGTGGTTGGTCCAGCTGCCCTGGTGGTACTCGGGGATGTGGGCGTTGTGCAGCCACGCCTCACCCCGGTCGATCTGGACGAAGCCGTCGGTCAGCGAGCTCCGCCCCTCACGCAGCGACTTCACCTCGGTGCCGAACAGCACGATGCCGGCCTCGTAGGTGTCGACGATCGCGTAGTCGTGCCGCGCCTTCTTGTTCTGCGCGACGATCTTGCGCTTGCCGCCCTTCTCGCCGTCCCTGGCTTTGGCGGCCGTCCCCTGCTGCTTCTGCTGGGACTCTTTCGGTACGTACATTCCCTTGGCCATAGTGCCCTCCATTTTCGCACTACGGAGGGGGTGTGGGGGAAGCGGATTGGCGACGGGTTCCGCAGCCGCCCCTACGACGGGTCGCCCAGGCCGCTCAGGACCGTCTCCGCCCGCTCCAGCGCCCCGGAGGACACGTCCAGGTCGGGGGTGATGCCCCGGCCGTCGACGGTGTGGCCGGACGGGGTGCGGTAGTGGCCGACGGTGAGCTCGGCGACCGAGCCGTCGGGCAGGCGGGTCGGCATCTGGATGGAGCCCTTGCCGAAGGTGCGGGAGCCGAGGACGACCGCGCGGCCGCGGTCCTGGAGGGCGCCGGTGAGCATCTCGGCCGCGCTCATCGTGCCGCCGTCGACGAGTGCGACCAGGGGTCTCGCGGTGTCGCCGCCGGGCTCGGCGTGCAGGGAGCGCTCGGCGCCGTCGACGTCGTAGGTGGCGACCAGGCCGCCGTCGAGGAAGGCGGAGGCGGCGGTGACGGCCTCGCTGACCAGGCCGCCGGAGTTGCCGCGCAGGTCGAGGACGATGCCGGCGTCGGCCGGGGCCTGCCGGACGGCGGTGCGCACGAGTTCACCGGAGCCCCGGGTGAAGGCCGAGACCTTGATGACGGTGATGCCGGCGGTCAGCTTGTGCACGGTCACCGAGTCCGTCGACAGCAGCGCCCGGCGCAGGGTCTCGCTCCACGCGCGCGTGCCGCGTGCGAGGCCGAGGGTGACGGTCGTACCGGCGCGGGCGTCGGTGGCGTCACCGCGCAGTAACGAGACGACGTCGGTGACGGGCCGCCCGTCGACGTCCTCGCCGTCGATGGTGCGCAGCCGGTCGCCCTTCCTGATCCCCGCCTCGGCCGCGGGCGACCCTGCCTGCACCTTGGTCACGTCGATCCGGCCGTCCGCCGTCCGCCGGGCCCACAGCCCCACGCCCGTGTACTGGCCGTCGAGCGCTTCCTCGAACTCCTGGTACTCGCCCTCGGAGTAGACCGCGGCCCACCGGTCCCCGCTGCGGCTGACAGCGCGTTCCGCCGCCTCCATCGGGGACTTGCCGTCGGCCATCGCCTCGGCGGCGGCCTTCGCGACGTCCTCGTGCCCGGCACCGGCACGGGCGGCTCCGGCGGGCGTCTTCCGGCCGGACTGCCCGGGATCGGGAAACGCCCCGGTGGCCGCCCCGGTCACCAACAGCCCTGCGAACACCAACGTCAGAGCCGCCCCCCGGCGAACCCGGCGGGGCTGACAGAACAGCTCTCGGCCTGACATGCGGGTGAGTCTAGGACAACCCGAAGGACCGCACGGGTGGTTGTTCGTACGGCCCTCGTGGCATCCATCACGCATCGCCGTCCCACGGAGAACACATCGTCCATGCGGTGATCAAGGGTTCACTCGCGAGAGTGGCAAGGCCCCGACTGTGTCCGGACGTTCGGACTTCGCGCATACGGTCTGGTGACGAACGTGGAGCGATGCAGCAGAGGGGGCGACGACTTGACCCGGACGCGGCTGTCGGCCGAGGCGGCGGCCGGGCATGTCCGGTACACCTACCGGCTGCGGGTGTCGTCCTCCGCCCGCAGGGCACTGCTGGCCGAGTGGGAGTGCTGCCGGTGGGTCTGGAACGAATGCGTGGCCCGGTCGAAGAGGGCCTACCTGGCGGCGGAGACCTGCGGCCCGGCACGACTGGATCGCATGCTGACTGCGGCTCGTGCGGCCTCCCCCTGGCTGGCCGCGGGCTCCAGCGTGCCGCAGCAGCAGGTCGTCCGTGACTTCGGCAAGTCCCGGGCGAAGGCACAGAAGGACATCAAGGGGCGTCTGCCGCAGCGGCAGCGGGCCGGGCTGCCCACGCACAAGAAGAAGCGCGACGCCGCGCCGAGTCTGAACTACACGAAGCGGGGGTTCCGGCTGAAGGGCGGTCGCCTGCATCTCGCCGGCGGGATCGTGCTCACGGTCGTGTGGTCGCGGAAGCTGCCCACCGCGCCCTCCTCGGTGCGGGTGTACCAGGACCGCGTCGGGCACTGGCACTGCTCCTTCGTGATCACTTCCGAGGTGCGGCCACTGCCCGCCACCGGACGCGTACTCGGCGTGGACTGGGGTGTGAAGGAGACCGCCACCACTACCTCTGACGCACACGATCTTCCACACGCCGAACATGGCCGCAAGGCTCAGACCAGGATCACCCGGTACGACCGGATGGTGGCCCGCCGCAGGCCCCGGAAGGGACAGCGCGCCTCGAAAGGCTACGGCGAGGCGAAGAAGTGGCGGGCCAAGGCTTACGCGAAGATCGCTCGGCAGCGGCAGGACAGCGCCCGCAAGTGGGCGAAGAAGGTCGTGACCGACCACGACGTCATCGCCGTCGAGGACTTCCGGCCGAAGTTCCTCGCCGGGACGACCATGGCCCGCAAGGCGGCCGACGCCGCCATCGGTGCCGCGAAGCGGGCCCTGGTCGAGATGGCGCGCAAACACGGGCGG
Source organism: Streptomyces sp. NPDC008092 (assembly GCF_042957285.1). Classification (NCBI taxonomy): domain Bacteria; kingdom Bacillati; phylum Actinomycetota; class Actinomycetes; order Kitasatosporales; family Streptomycetaceae; genus Streptomyces; species Streptomyces sp. NPDC008092. The sequence continues at coordinate 64,965 of NZ_JBIBHY010000023.1, read as the reverse complement.
GACATCCGCCTCGTGCATCCCTCACACACGACCATGGACTGCGGAAGGTGCGGAGCGAGAGCCAAGCACGCCCTCCCGCTGTCAGAACGTACCTACACGTGCACCGCGTGCGGATCGGTGTCCCCGCGGGACAAGAACTCCGCACGCGTGATGCTCGTCCGGGCCGGTCTGGACCCGGCTGGCGCCGAAGGCACAAGACCTCCTGGAGCGCCGCTCCAGGAGGCTGCCCGAGCCAGGAATCCCCTCCCTCCCGGGAGGGGAGCGGTCAAACCTTCAGGTACTTGCGCAGCGCGAAGAACGCGGCAAGCGCGGGCATCAGGAGGCTTGTTGCGAGGATGAGGGGGAGCTTGGTCAACACGGCGTCCCAGCCGATGAAGTTGATCAAGTTCAGCTTGTGGGACAGGTCCAGGCCGTGGTCGATGATGAAGTAGCGGGCGATCACCAGGAATCCGCAGGCGACCGTGCCGCCGATCAGGCCGGCGACGGCGGCCTCCGCGATGAACGGGGCCTGGATGTAGAAGCCGGAGGCGCCGACCAGGCGCATGATGCCGGTCTCGCGCCGACGGCTGAACGCGGAGACGCGCACCGTGTTGACGATCAGCATCAGGGCGACCACCAGCATCAGGGCCATGACCATGCGGGCCGCCCAGTTCATGCCGTTGAGCAGGCCGAAGAGGTTGTCGAGGATGCCCTTCTGGTCCTGGACCGACTGGACCCCGTCACGGCCGTCGAAGGCGGTCGCGACGACCTGGTACTTCTCCGGGTCCTTGAGCTTGATCCGGTACGACTCCTGCATCTGGTCCGGCGTGAGGGAGTCGGCGAGCGGCGAGTCGCCGAACTGCTCCTTGTAGTGCTTGTACGCCTGGTCCTGCGACTCGTAGGTCACCTTCTCGACCACCGACATCTTGCCGAGGTCGGCCTGGATCTGCTTCTTCTGGTCGTCGGTGACGGCGCCCTTGGCGCAGTTCGGGTCGGACTCGGCGTCGCTCTTGTTGCAGAGGAAGATCGAGACGTTGACCTTGTCGTACCAGTAGCCCTTCATGGTGTTGACCTGGTCGCTCATCAGGAGCGAGCCACCGAAGAGCGCCAGGGACAGGGCGACCGAGACGACGACCGCGAAGGTCATCGTCAGATTGCGGCGGAGACCGACTCCGATCTCCGACATTACGAACGAGGCGCGCATGGCGTCGGGTTATGCCTTTCCGTGGACGTCTGCGGGATCGATGGCGGTCAGTGCTGGTAGCCGTAGACGCCGCGGGCCTGGTCGCGGACGAGGCGGCCCTTCTCCAGCTCGATGACGCGCTTGCGCATCTGGTCCACGATGTTCTGGTCGTGGGTGGCCATCACCACGGTGGTGCCGGTGCGGTTGATGCGGTCCAGCAGCTTCATGATGCCGACCGAGGTCTGCGGGTCGAGGTTGCCCGTGGGCTCGTCCGCGATCAGCAGCTTGGGCCGGTTCACGAAGGCGCGCGCGATGGCCACGCGCTGCTGCTCACCACCGGAGAGCTCACCGGGCCTGCGGTCCTCCTTGCCGCCGAGCCCGACGAGGTCGAGCACCTGGGGCACGGACTTGCGGATCTCGCCCTTGGACTTGCCGATGACCTCCTGGGCGAAGGCCACGTTCTCGGCGACCGTCTTGTTGGGCAGCAGGCGGAAGTCCTGGAAGACCGTCCCGAGCTGGCGGCGCATCTGCGGCACCTTCCAGTTGGACAGCCGGGCGAGGTCCTTGCCGAGGACGTGCACCTGGCCGTGGCTGCACCGCTCCTCGCGGAGGATCAGCCGCAGGAAGGTGGACTTTCCGGAGCCGGAGGATCCCACGAGGAAGACGAACTCACCCTTCTCCACTTCCAGGGAGACATCCCTGAGTGCGGGGTGGGTCTGCTTGGGGTAGACCTTGGAGACATTGTCGAATCGGATCACGGATGCACCACGGGTCGCCGGGGGTAGATGAGCGTGACCATACGCGAGTCGGGTGTGGAAGCGCAGGCGCCGGTCACGGTTGGGTGAGGCTTGTGCGGTTTTGTTCCGGGACAGTCTCTTCGGAGCGCCCAGGAGTGCCGGGGCGAGGTCCGCGGACGGCCGCGCTCTTTCCGGGGGAACCTGGCACAGTGGGAGGGGAACGTTCTCGTTCCGCGGAGCGTTGGATAGGTAATGGCCGGTGCAAGGAGGGTGAGCGCATGACGTACGACCGGTTGGTGTGCGCGAACTGCGCGGCGCCCGTGAGCGAAGGCCGGTGCCCCGTGTGCCGCGCCAATCGCGAGCGTCTTCAGCAGGAGAGTTTCCTCGGCGGTCTGAACCCGATGGCGCTCATCGGGCTGCTGGCGGTACTGATCGCCGCGGTGGCGCTGCTGGCGGCACACCAGACCGCGTAACGAAGCTCACACGCGAAGCTCACCCAAGAGCGACCGAAGGGCCCTGAGCCACTGCTCGGGGCCCTTCGTCCGTTGCGATGCGCATACGCTCCGTGAGCGCCGGGCTACCGTCAGGCGGCGGCGCCGCCGCGGCCGCCCACGAGGCGCGGCAGGATGCGGAAGCCGATACCGCCGGCGATCATCGTGGCGGCGCCGACGACGAGGAAGGCCGTCTGCCCGGCACCGGTCTCGGCGAGCTGGTCGCCGCCACCCTGGGCCTCGGTGTTCGAGGACCCGGTGTCGGTGAGGGCCGAGGTGCCGGCCTCCTGGGCGGAGGTGCCGGAGTTGCCGTCGGTGCCGGTGCCGGAGCCGCCGGAGGTCGAGCCACCGGTGGACGAGCCACCCGAGGTCGAACCGCCCGAGGTCGAACCGCCGGTGGACGAGCCACCCGAGGTCGAACCACCGGAGGTGGAGCCGCCCGAGGTCGAACCGCCGGTGTCGCCGCCGGTGGTCGAGCCGCCGGTGTCCGTACCGCCGGTGTCGGTGCCACCGGTGTCGGTACCGCCGGTGTCCGTGCCACCCGTGTCCGTACCGCCAGTGTCGGTGCCACCGGTGTCGGTACCGCCGGTGTCCGTGCCACCCGTGTCCGTACCACCGGTGTCGGTGCCACCCGTGTCGGTACCGCCGGTGTCCGTACCACCCGTGTCCGTACCACCGGTGTCCGTACCACCCGTGTCCGTACCGCCGGTGCCGCTGGTACCACCGTCGTCACAGGTCGGGTCCACCACGATGTCGCACGGCGTGCCGCCCGTGCCGCCATCGCTGTCACCCGACGTGACGGTCACGCCCACGCCGATGTCCAGCGCGGAAGCGGCGCCGGCGGCCGTGAGAGAGGCGCCGGCGGCGATCACTGCGCCGGCGGCTATCCGCGCGACGCGGAGACGCGTCTTCTTCGTCATATGGTTGCTACCCCCAGTAGCTGATCGTCAGTGCGGCGGCGCTCGGGGCCGGTGCTCGACGGAGACAGCTACGAATATTCAAGGCCCCCGGTTCACATGCGCCCCAGAGATACGCATGCCACACTTCACCCTTCCCATTTTCCAAGAGCACGTCAAGGCCGTTGCGTGCGCGATGTCCAGTTGCGCACCCAATGCCGGGAGTTGAAGCGTGTGAGTGTGACGTAAAACCCAGACATACGAGAACTGCCGCCACGGGGGCGGCAGTTCCAGGTCGGTCGACTCACCGTGGGCAAGTCGACAAAGTTACTTCTCCTGCTGCTTGCGCCAGCGAATTCCGGCCTCCAGGAACCCGTCGATCTCGCCGTTGAACACGGCCTCGGGGTTGCCCACTTCGTACTCGGTCCGCAGGTCCTTGACCATCTGGTACGGGTGCAGCACGTACGACCGCATCTGGTTGCCCCAGGAGTTGCCGCCGTCGCCCTTGAGGGCGTCCATCTTGGCCTGCTCCTCCTGGCGGCGCCGCTCAAGGAGCTTGGCCTGGAGGACGTTCATCGCGGTGGCCTTGTTCTGGATCTGCGACCGCTCGTTCTGGCAGGAGACGACGATGCCGGTGGGGAGGTGGGTGAGGCGCACCGCGGAGTCGGTGGTGTTCACGCCCTGGCCGCCGGGTCCGGAGGACCGGTACACGTCCACCCGGAGCTCGGACTCGTCGATCTCGATGTGGTCGGTCTGCTCGACCACGGGGAGCACCTCGACACCGGCGAAGGAGGTCTGCCGGCGGCCCTGGTTGTCGTACGGCGAGATGCGCACGAGCCGGTGCGTGCCCTGCTCCACGGAGAGGGTGCCGTAGGCGTACGGCACCTGCACGGCGAAGGTGGTCGACTTGATGCCGGCCTCTTCGGCGTACGACGTCTCGATGAGCTCGGTCTTGTAGCCCTTCTGCTCCGCCCACCGCAGGTACATGCGCTGCAGCTTCTCGGCGAAGTCGGCGGCGTCGACGCCACCGGCCTCCGCGCGGATGTTCACCAGCGCTTCCCGGGAGTCGTACTCCCCGCTGAGCAGCGTCCGGACCTCCATCTCGTCCAGCGCCTTCTTGACGGCGGAGAGCTCGGACTCGGCCTCGGCACGGGTGTCCGGGTCGTCCTCCTCGTCCGCCATCTCGAAGAGCACGGCGAGATCGTCGATCCGTCCGCGCAGCGCCTCCGCCTTCCTGACCTCGGCCTGGAGGTGGCTCAGCTTGCTGGTGATCTTCTGCGCCTCGTCCGGGTTGTCCCACAGGGACGGCGCGGCCGCCTGCTCCTCAAGCACGGCGACGTCTGCCCTCAGCTTGTCGAGGTCCAGAACGGCCTCGATCGACTCCATGGTCGAGGAGAGGGACTTGAGCTCTTCGGATACATCGACAACTGCCACGCCTCCAGCGTAACGGCTCCGCCAACCGAGGATGGCCGACGGGCATCGCCCGCCGGTTCAGGTCCACGACGGGGCCGGGGCAAGGCCTGGCGACCCGGGTCGCCCCCACCCACCGAGCGCGGACGGACGCCGGATCCCCGACGGGGTCCGGGGCGGGGTCCCACAGCGGTGGCCCCACGGCCTGCCGAGCCGGGCGGGCGTCCACCCTCCATCGGGGTCCGGGGCGGAGCCCCGCGGCGGTCATCTCTTGAGGTGCCGAGTCGGGTGGGTGGGTGGGAAGAAAGTGGGCGGAGCCACAACCCGCGCCCGACCGCTCACGGCGCCGACGAGCTGTGCGTCTGCTGCGGCGGCGGAGCCGAGTCGTCGCCCGACGTCGCCAGGTACGCCCCGGCGCCCACCGCCGCGGCCACCACCACCCCCGCCACCGCGAACGTCACCTTGCGTCGCCGCGCCGCCACCCGATGCCGTGCCGACCCCGGCCGCGGCGCCCCCGACGCCCGCGGCGCCCGCGCCGTGCCCCGGGCGCCGCCCGCCAGCTCGTCGGGGCCCGGCACCCGCATCGACGTGTGCGTGTCCCGGTTGGAGTCCGGCTTCGCGCCCGGCACCAGGGAGACCGCCCCCCGGCGCCGTACCCGCTGCTCCTCGGCGGCCGGGGCGGCGGCCGCCGACGGCTCCTCGGCCTCCTCCGGCGCCTCCGTCTCCGGCTCGTCGACGTCCAGCGGCGGCATCCCCGCCAGCGTCGGCAGCTGCTCCCGCAGCCGCGCGGCCAGCTCGGAGGCGCGCAGCCGGGACGCCGGGGCCTTCGCCAGGCACTGGACGAGCAGCTGCCAGAGCTCCTCGGGGATGCCCGGGAGCGGGACCACGGTCTCGGTGACGTGGCGGCGGAGCACGGCGCCGGGGTGGCCGCCGCCGAACGGGGTGAAGCCCGCGAGGAGCTCGTACAGGACCGTCGCGAGCGCGTAGATGTCCACCGACGCGCGGGGCGGCAGGCCCTCGACGATCTCCGGGGCCAGGTAGTCCGGCGTGCCGATGATCTTCGTGGCGCGGGTCCGCTTCGGGGAGTCGATGAGCTTCGCGACGCCGAAGTCGGTCAGCAGGGCGGGGTGGGAGCCGCCGGGGCCCAGCGGGCCCTGCATGTCCAGGAGGACGTTCTCCGGCTTCACGTCCCGGTGGACGACCCCCGCCGCGTGCGCCGCCGCCAGCCCGTCCGCGACGTCCGCGACGATCGCGACGGCCGCCTCGGGCGCGAGCCGCCGCTCCCGGTCCAGGCGGGTGCGCAGATCCGTGCCCCGGACCAGGTCCATGACGAGGGCGAGGTCGTTGCCGTCGACGACGAGGTCACGGACGGACACCACGTGCGGGTGGTCGAGGCCCAGCAGTGCCGTGCGCTCCTGCACGAAGCGGCCCACCAGCTCCTCGTCGGACGCGAGATCCTCGCGCAGCAGCTTGATGGCGACGGGCCCTTCCGGCCCCTCGCCCAGCCACACCGTGCCGGCGCTGCCCCGCCCCAGGATCTGGTTGGCGGTGTACCGGCTGCCGATCTTCCGTGCCAAGACTGCTCCTACAGACGCGTGTTGCCGACAAAAGTACGCGTCCGACGAGCCAACCTTCACCACGGAGGCGGAAATCACCCGCCAGGTGTCGACAAATCCCCAGAGTCGCGGTCAGTTGCCGGAACCGTTGCCCAGGTCGCTGACGAAGGTGCCGACCGACTTGGCCCAGTCCTTCAGCTGGGTCCAGTAGCCCACGCCGTCCCCCACCCAGGTGTGCACCGGGGTCAGGTCCCAGATCAGCCAGCCCGCGACGAACAGGATGACGACCAGGAACAGGCAGCCCTTGAGGCAGCCGAGTCCGGGGATCTTCATCGGGTTGGCGCTGCGCTGCCGCGGCTCGCGCGGGGCCCGCTGCTGCGGCTCGGCGGCGGGGGGCGCGTAGCGCTGCTGGGGCTGCTGGGGCTGTTGCGGCGGGGCGTACTGCTGCTGCGGCCGTCCGCCGCCGTACCCGGCGGGCGGCTGCTGGCCGTAGCCGGGCGGCGGCTGCTGGCCGTATCCGGCGGGCTGCTGCCCGTACCCGCCCTGTCCGCCCGGCCCGCCCTGTCCGCGCGGCTGCGGCCGGCGTACCGGCTGCTGCTGCGGGGGCTGGCGCGGCGGCTGCTGCTGCGGCCGGGCCACCTGGCGCTGGGGGCGGCGGCGCAGCGGGTCCTCGCCCGGGTCGAGGTACTGGACCTGGGTCTGCTCGTTGCGGTCGCGGGCCGCGCGGAGCTGGGTCTGCCAGGGGTGCGGCTGTTCCGGCTGCTGCTGGCCGGGCTGGCCGGACTGCCCGGGCTGGCCGGGCTGGCCCTGGGGCATCGGCGGCATGACGGCGGTCGGGTCGGCCGCGCCAGTGTTCGGCAGCACGGCGGTCGGGTCGGCGGCGCCGAACGGCACCGGTCCGCCGGTGTGCGGCAGGACGCTGGTCGCGGCGTTCGGGTCGTACGCGCCCATCGGCGTGCCCGTGTTCGGCAGCACCTGGGTCGGGTCGGCCGCGCCCGGAACGGCGGTCGGCGCCGGGTCGGGGGCGAGCAGCGCGCCGACGCCCTCGGCGGCCGCGATCTGCGCGGAGTTCGCGTGCACGCCGACGCCCTCGGCGACCACCCGCAGGCCGCGCGCGAGGTTCTCGGCGCTGGGGCGGTCGTCGGGGTTCTTGCGCAGGCAGCGTTCTATGACCGTCCACAGCGGGTCGGGGACGGTGGAGGGGCGGCGGGGCTCGGCGCTGAGGTGCTGGTGGAGGACTTCCAGGGCGCTGCCGCCGGAGAACGGCGGGCGGCCGGTGACCAGCTCGTACAGCAGGATGCCGGCGCCGTAGATGTCGACGGCGGAGGTCTGCGGGCGGCCCTCGGCGGACTCCGGCGCGACGTACGCGGGCGTGCCGACGAACTCCTGGGTCCGGGTCAGGCCCGGGGAGTCGGCGAGCCGGGCGATGCCGAAGTCGGTCAGCAGCGGGTGCATCTGGCCGTTGTACTGCGCGAGCAGCACGTTGGCGGGCTTCAGGTCGCGGTGCACCACGCCGTCGGCGTGGCTGGCGGCGAGCGCGTCGGCTACCTGGGCGGTGAGCAGGGCGGCGGCGACGGGCGTGAAGGGGCCGTTCTCACGCAGGTAGCGGTGCAGGTCGGGGCCGTCGACGAGGTCCATGACCAGGGCGAGCAGATCGCCCTCCACGACGAGGTCGCGGACCCGGACGATGTTCGGGTGGGTGAGCCGGAGCAGGACGGAGCGCTCCCGCAGGAAGCGCATCACGATGTCGGGGTCGTTCGCGAGCTCTTCCTTGAGGACCTTGATCGCGACGGTCTCGCCGGGCTGGCCGGGCACGGCCGCCTCGGCGCCCGCGGTCTCCCGCTGGCGGGCACGCCAGACGGTACCGGTGGCGCCGCGTCCCAGCGGCTCCTCCAGGAGGTACTTGCTGCCTACCGGCCGCACGTCATGCGCTCCCTGCTGCCTGCTGAATGGCTGGCTGCTGAATGTCTCCGACCCATGTGTCCGGTCCACTGTAGTGCCGTGGTGCCTGGGACCGGGCTGTCGTCCGGCTGTGCTTTCCCCTCCCTCGTAGGGAGCCGATAAGCGTTCCCGACGTATCCCCATACGTTGGCGTTCCGGCCTGCGTTCGATGGAAAGACGCTTGCTTCGGTCCGCTGGTTGCCGTGCTCGGACGTGACCGATCTCAAGTGATCGCGCGCACGGTATTGGTCAGGCACTTTTGGGGGCAGAGCTGACCAATCAAGATCACTTACCATCGGGGCGTGGGCGCGTTGTCAGTGGCAGGTGCGAGGATGCGTTTGACAGCAGAACTGGCCGACGTGCTCGTGGCGGTGGGGGGAATTCCGCGCCCGCGCAGAAGGGACCGCTGACGGCGATGCAGATCCGGCTGACCGTCGTAGACCCGCTGGGCCCTGCCGCGCAGCGGGGCCGGGCCGTGAGCCGGGACGTGCTGGTGACGGCGCCCGCGGGCACGGACCTGGCCGCGGTGGCGTCGGGGCTCTCCTCGGCGGTCACCGGGGACGGCAGCCTGGGCGGCCGCGAGCCGAGCGGCGCCCCGGTCGTGCTGTACGCCGGGACGGAGCGGCTGGACGCCCGCCGCCGTGTCCTGGGCGAGCCCCCGCTGGTCGACGGCGCCGTGCTGTCCCTGGGCGCCCCCGCCGCCCCCGAGCCGCACCCCGAGCTGGACGACGCCCCGACCCAGCTGCACGTGGTCGCCGGCCCGGACGCGGGCGGGGTCCACCTCCTGCACGGCGGCCAGATCACCATCGGCCGCTCCGCCGACGCCGACGTCCCGCTCGACGACCCGGACGTCTCCCGGCTGCACTGCGCGGTCACGGTCGCCGCGGACGGCCGGGTCTCGGTCGCCGACCTGCACTCCACGAACGGCACGGCCCTGGACGGCACCCGCGTCACCGACCGCCCGGTCCGCCTCACCCCGGGCTCGCTGCTGCGCATAGGGGAATCGGCCCTGCGGCTTACGCCGTCCGGGGGGCCGGGCGCCCGGGTGGGCACGGCACCCGACGGAGAGGGATGCGTGCGGGTGCTGACGGGCGGCGAGGAGACCGAGGGCGGCGGTTCCGCCGCCCCGGAGAGCGGTGCGGCCGCACCGGCCGGCCGCACCCATCACGCCTACGGCACCGCCGGCTGGGGAGCCGCGGGCGGGGCCGCCGGGGGCCAGGGGCACGGCCCGGTGGAACCACCGGTCGTGCCGGCGCAGGGGATCGCGCCGAGGATCGAGAGCCGGGGCGGGCAGCAGGCGGCCGGCCGCGGTGACGGGCCGCCGCGGACCGGACGAGCGGGCGGACCCGCCGGGGAGGGCAGGGACGGCGGGCACGCGGGCGGGTTCCCGCCGTCCACCGGGCACGGGACCGAGCCGCCGTCGGCCGGACGCGGAGCCGACGGGGACCGCCACGGACACCCGTCGGTCGCCCGGGACCGCGGCACCCTGCCGGGCCCGCGCGACGGTTCCGGCGCCGCACCCGGACCGGGCACCGCGCCTGGTGCCGGGACCGCATACGACCCCGGCACGGCATACGGCTCCGGCACCGCACCCGGCTCCGCCCCGCAGCGCCGTTCGCGTTCGGGCGACACGCATGCGGGCCGATCCGGCGTGCTCGGCGACCCGACCGCAGCCGGGAACTCCGGAACCACCGGACACTCCGAAACCGCCGGGCACTCCGGAAGCACCGGCCGCTCCGGCACCACCGGAACCGCCAGAAGCACCGGCAGCACCACCGCCACCCCGACGCCCGGGCGTCCGGCCGGCATCGCCCGCACCGACGGCGGCCCGCTCGCCGACGCCACCACCGACACCGCCGCCCGCACCGGCTCCGACACCCGCCCCGACGCCCCCTCCGGCAGGCGCAAAGGCACCCCCCTCCGCGGTACCGAAGCCCCCGCCCTGCCCGGCGCCCGCAGGCGCGGCGGGCTCGGGGCCTGGGCGCGGCGGCTGGCCGGCGGGCGCGGTGAGCCCCCGTCGGCGGCCGGCGACGAGACCGCGATGCCGGACGGCGCCGCCGCGTCCGCCGGTGTGCCCGCCCAGCCGGAGACCTGGCCCGACCCCGCCGCCCTGCTGCTGACCGCCCTCGGCCCCGGCCCCCGCCTCTGGGAGCGCGGCCCCGGCCACCCGGAGGCGCTCACGGTCCGGCTCGGCACGGCGGACCGCCCGACGCCCGACGGCTCCGGCCTGCTGCCCGCCGTCCCGGTCACCGCCGATCTGCGCGAGGCCGGTGCCCTCGGCCTGGCCGGTCCGCGCACCCGCCTGGCAGGCCTCGCCCGCGCGGTCCTGGCCCAGCTCGCCGCGCTGCACTCGCCCGACCTGCTGGAGATCGTCCTGATCAGCGCGGACCGGGCCCGCCCCCTGGAGGAGCGCACGGCCGAGTGGTCGTGGCTCGGCTGGCTCCCGCACGTCCGCCCGGGGCACGGCCAGGACTGCCGCCTGCTGCTGGCCTACGACCGCGAACAGGCGGCGGCCCGCGTGGAGGAACTGCTGCGCCGGACGGAGGAGCTGTCCGCCCCCCGCAGACCGGCCACGCCGTCCGACCGCCCGGCACCCGCACCGGCCGCCGCCCCGGCCCGTACGGCAGCGGACGCCGCGTCCCCCGAAGCCGCCGGCGGCCCCTCCTGGGCCCGCCACGACCTCGGCGCCGACGACGGCAGGGGCGGCTTCCCGGGCCCGTACACGGTCGTCGTCGTGGACGGCGATCCCGGCGGCTCCGCGCTGCGCGACGCGGTGGCGCGGCTGACCGTGGCCGGGCCACGGGCCGGAGTGCACGTGGTCTGCCTCGCGGAGACGGCCCCCACCTCGTCCACCTCCCCGGTCGACCAGACCTACGAGGAGGCGTGCGCGGTGACGCCGACGTTCCGGGAGTGCGGGGCGGTGGCCCTGCTCAGCGGCGACGTGGCGACGGCGCTGCACCTCATGCGGGTCTCGGCCGGCGGCCGCACCGGCCAGGGCGGTGCGGCCGGCCCGGTCGGCCCCGGCACCCTGGCCGCGGTGGACGCGGTCTCCCCGGCCTGGGCCGAGCGATTCGCGCGGGCGCTGGCACCGCTGCGCCCCGACGGCCCGGGGGCCGACCGGCACACGCGCGTGGCCGCCCCGCTCCCCCAGTCCGCCCGGCTGCTGGACGAGCTGGGGCTGGCGAGGGCCACCCCGGCCTCGCTGATGGCCCGTTGGGCGGACGCGGCCGACGACGCCGAGTCGCTGGGCGGCCGGGCCCGGGCGGTGCTCGGCGCCGGACCGCGCGGCCCGCTCACCGCCGACCTGGTGGCCGAGGGACCGCATCTGCTGACCGAGGGCCCGGCCGGCAGCGGCCGTACGGAGCTGCTGCGGGCGGTGGTCGCCTCGCTGGCCGCCGCCGAGCGGCCCGACCGGCTCGGGATCGTCCTGATCGACGGCCGGGACGGCGTCGGCACGGGTGCCGGGCACGGCGAGGGCCTGCGGGTCTGTACGGACATACCGCATGTCACCACCCACCTCACCGCCAACGATCCGGTGCGGATGCGGGAGTTCGCGCAGTCGCTGAGCGCCGAGCTGAAGCGGCGGGCCGAGCTGCTGGGCCGTTCCCACTTCACCGACTGGCACGCGCAGCACGAGATCTCCGGCCGTATCGTCCCGCAGCGCGCCCGCCCCGCCGCCTCGGGTGCCGGCGACATAGAGGCCCCGCCGAGCTCGACGCTCCGCCTGCGCCCGTCGGCCGGCGCCGCGGCCCGCGGGCGTACCGAGGCACCGCCCCCGCTCCCCCGTCTGGTGATCGTGGTCGACGACCTGGACGCCCTGGTCTCCCCCGCCCTCGGCTCGCCGGGCCGCCCGGCCGCGGGTTCCGTGATGCGGGCGCTGGAGGCGGTGGCGAAGGAGGGCGACCGGCTCGGCGTCCACCTGGTCGCGGCGGCCGGCACCGGCGGCCGTACGGCGGAGACGGAGCCCGCCCGGCAGGCCACCCTGCGTATCGCCCTGGACACCCCGGCCGGCGGCCCCGACGAACCGGCGCCGGGCCGTGGCCGTCTGACCACGCCGGACGGCCGGACCACGGAGTTCCAGACGGGCCGCGTCACGGGCCGCATCCCCCGCACGGCGACCCAACGCCCCACGGTGGTCCCCCTCGACTGGCACCGCATGGGCGACCCCCCGGCCCGCCGCCCGGTCCGCGAGCTGGGCAACGGCCCGACGGACCTGGCCCTGCTGGCGAGCGCGGTGGAGAGGGCGGCGAAGGAGGTTTCGGCGGCGGAGGTTCCGTCACTCTTGTGAGTGAGGGCACAACCCGGGGTCACCGATCACAACGCGATCACGATCCCCGGCCCTCACCGGCACGCACCCTTGCAGGCCCCGCGGCCCCCGCGTACACCGGAGCGCACGGGACAGAGTTCTGACGTTCAATGAGGAACGACGAACGGGGAAGTGATGCGCGTCATGAGCAACACCATCCGGACACACAGGGCCCTCGCCACACTCGCCGCCCTGCTCGCGGGATCCCTCGCGCTCACCGCGTGCGGAGGCAGCGACAAGAAATCCGGCGGCGACACCGGCACCGGCGCCACCGAGACCAGCACCCTCACCCTCCCGAAGCTCGACGGCACCACCCTCGAAGTGGCCGCCGTGTGGACGGGGCAGGAGCAGAAGAACTTCAAGCAGGTGCTCGCGGAGTTCGAGAAGCGCACCGGCGCCAAGGTCACCTTCGTGCCCGCCCAGGACCCGATCATCAACTTCCTGGGGTCGAAGATCGCGGGCGGCCAGCCGCCGGACATCGCGCTGCTGCCGCAGCCCGGCGCGATCAAGCAGGCCGTCCAGAAGGGCTGGGCGAAGCCGCTGAGCGCCGACACGCTCACGGAGGTGCAGAAGAACTACTCGCAGGGCTGGCAGGACATCGGCAAGGTCGGCGGCAAGCAGTACGGCGTCTACTACAAGGCCGCCAACAAGTCGCTGGTCTGGTACAACGCCAAGGTCTTCGAGAACGCGGGCGCCAAGGAGCCCAAGACCTGGCAGGAGCTGCTGACGACGGCGCAGGCGGTGTACGACTCGGGCGTCACCCCGTTCTCGGTCGGCGGCGCCGACGGCTGGACGCTGACCGACTGGTTCGAGAACGTCTACCTCTCCCAGGCGGGGCCGGAGAAGTACGACCAGCTCGCCCAGCACAAGATCAAGTGGACCGATCCGAGCGTCAAGCAGGCGCTGACCACGCTGGCCCAGATCTGGGGCAAGAAGGGGTACGTCGCGGGCAACGCGTCCGGCGCGCTGCAGACGGAGTTCCCGGCCTCGGTGACCCAGACCTTCACGGGCGGCGACCAGCCGAAGGCGGCGATGGTGTACGAGGGCGACTTCGTGCAGGTCAACATCGGTGAGACCAAGGCGAAGGTGGGCACGGACGCCAAGGTGTTCCCGTTCCCGGCGGTCGGCTCCACGGCCCCCGTGGTCTCCGGCGGTGACGCGGCGGTGATCTTCAAGGACTCCAAGGGCGCCCAGGCGCTGGCGAAGTTCCTGGCCTCCCCGGACGCGGCGACCATCCAGGCGAAGCTCGGCGGCTACCTGTCGCCGAACAAGAGCGTGCCGAACTCGGCCTACCCGAACGAGGTGCAGCGCACGATCGCCAAGTCCCTGATCGCGTCCGGTGACGACTTCCGCTTCGACATGTCCGACCAGGCCCCGCAGGCGTTCGGCGGCACCCCGGGCAAGGGCGAGTGGAAGGACCTCCAGGACTTCCTGCAGAACCCGTCGGACGTCGCGGGCACCCAGGCGAAGCTGGAGAAGGACGCGGCGGCCGCCTACGGCAGCGGAAGCTGACCCGGCGATGGCCGCACCCGCAGCCACGGCCCCCGCTCCACCGGGCCGCCGCAGGAGCGTGACCGGCACCCGCCGGAGCGTGGCGGTGCTCTTCCTCCTCCCCGCCCTGGTACTGCTCGGCGCGCTCGTGGTCTACCCGATCGGGTACTCGCTGATCCGCAGCTTCTACAACGCGAACGGCGACGGTTTCGCCGGCGTCGACAACTACAAGGCGATCTTCACGGACGACGGCATCCGGACCGCCCTGAAGAACAACGTCATCTGGGTGGTGTTCGCGCCGACGGTCTCCACGGCCCTCGGCCTGATCTTCGCGGTGCTGACCGAACGGGTGCGCTGGGGCACGGCGTTCAAGCTGGTCGTCTTCATGCCGATGGCGATCTCGATGCTGGCCGCCGGGATCATCTTCCGGCTCGTCTACGACCAGGATCCGGACAAGGGGGTCGCCAACGCGGTCTGGGTCGGCATCCACGACACCTTCGCGCAGTCCTCGGCGTTCCCGAACGCCCACCCGGGCCGCGAGTCGCCCCTCAAAGCGGACCAGGGCGGCTTCATCACCACGGCCACCGTCCACACCGGCCAGACCGTCGCCCTCCCGCTCGTCGGCGTCGCCCCCGACCAGATGCCCGACGGCGCGAAGAAGGCCGTGGCGGCCGAGGCGGACCCGGCGAAGATCACCGGCACCACCTGGCAGGACTTCACCCGCGGCAAGGGCGTCGGAAGACTCGGCGCCCCCGACCCGTCCGAGCTCGGCTACGACGGGATGCGGATCGAGGCGGTGAAGAACGGCACGGTGGTGGCGTCGACGAAGGCCGCGGCCGACGGCACCTTCACGCTGCCCGCCGGCGCGGACGGCGCTCAGCTCCGGCTGCCCGCGAGCAACTTCAAACAGCCCTACAACGGCGTCGACTGGCTCGGCCCGTCCCTGGTCACCCCGGCCATCATCGGGTCGTACGTCTGGATGTGGGCCGGCTTCGCGATGGTGCTGATCGCGGCCGGGCTGGCCGGGGTGCCCCGGGAGCTCCTGGAGGCGGCCCGGGTCGACGGGGCGACCGAGTGGCAGGTGTTCCGCAAGGTCACGGTGCCGCTGCTCGCGCCGGTCCTCGCGGTGGTCACCGTCACCCTGATGATCAACGTGCTGAAGGTCTTCGACCTCGTGTACATCATCGCGCCGGGCTCCTCGCAGGACGACGCCGACGTGCTCGCCCTGGAGCTGTACCGCAAGGGCTTCTCGGAGGGCCAGCCGGGCATCGCGAGCGCCATCGCGGTCTTCCTGCTGCTGCTCGTGATCCCGGTGATGTGGTTCAACGTGCGTCGGCTGCGGCGGGAGGAGCGGCGATGAGCTGGGTGCTGGAGAAGCTCAACAGCGGTCTGGTCAGGGTCTTCCTGATCGTCGTCGCCCTGTTCTGGCTGGTGCCGACGATCGGCCTGCTCGCGTCCTCCCTCCGCTCCCCGGAGGACATGAGCGCGAACGGCTGGTGGCACGTGTTCGCCAAGCCGTCCCAGCTGACGTTCGACAGCTACCGCAAGCTCCTGGAGAACGGCGACATCACCCACTCCCTCTGGAACACGGTCCTGATCACCGTCCCGGCGACGGTCCTGGTCGTGATCATCGGGGCGCTGGCCGGTTACGCGTTCGCGTGGATGGAGTTCCCGGGCCGGGACTGGTGGTTCCTGGTCGTGGTCAGTCTCCTGGTCGTGCCCGTCCAGGTGGCGCTGATCCCGATCGCCGAACTCTTCGGCAAGGTCGGCCTGTTCGGGACGATCTTCGGGGTGATCCTGTTCCACGTCGGCTTCGGGCTGCCGTTCGCGGTGTTCCTGCTGCGGAACTTCTTCGCGGAGATCCCGCGCGAGCTGCTGGAGGCGGCCCGTCTCGACGGCGCCGGTGAACTGCGGCTGTTCACCCGGGTGGTGATGCCGCTGGGCGGGCCGGCGATCGCGAGCCTCGGCATCTTCCAGTTCCTGTGGGTGTGGAACGACATGCTGGTCGCGCTGGTGTTCACGAAGTCGGGCACCCAGCCGATCACGGTCGCGCTCCAGACCCAGGTGCGCCAGTTCGGCAACAACGTCGACGTCCTCGCGCCCGGCGCCTTCATCTCGATGGTGATCCCGCTGGCCGTGTTCTTCGCGTTCCAGCGGCAGTTCGTGACGGGGGTGATGGCGGGCGCGGTCAAGTAGCCGCACGGGGGTCCGCACAGAAGATTCCCAAAAGGGGCGAGTCGGTCACCGGCTCGCCCCGGCCCGTTCACGGAACGTAACCCACATGCCGTAGCGAACCGTAACCGAATCACTCCATTGGCCGTTCCCGGGCAGAACGCCCGCGCCGACCGACCCATGGATGCCCCTTGCCCAGGTTCAGTGTCATCGTCCCCGCGTACCAGGTCCAGGCGTATCTGCCCGAGTGCCTGGACTCGGTGCTCTCGCAGTCGTACCCCGATCTCGAACTGATCGCCGTGGACGACTGCTCACCGGACGCCGGCGGCACGATCATCGACGAGTACGCGGCCCGGGACGCCCGCGTGAAGGCCCTGCACCTGCCGGAGAACCAGGGCCTGGGCGGTGCCCGCAACGCGGGGATGGCGCAGGCGCGCGGCGACTACCTGCTCTTCCTGGACAGCGACGACACACTGACGCCGGACGCGCTGCGGGCGATCGCCGACCGGATCAAGGAGACCGGCGATCCGGACGTGCTCGTCCACGACTACGCGCGGACGTTCTGGACGGGCCGGGCGGAGCGCAACAAGCTCGCGCCGCAGCTGACCGAGCAGGGTCCGGCGCCGTTCCGGCTCGCGGACCGGCCCGGTCTGCTCCGGGTGCTCATGGTGGCCTGGAACAAGGCGTACCGGCGGGAGTTCGTCGAGAAGAACGGCTTCGCCTTCCCGCCCGGCTTCTACGAGGACACGCCCTGGACCTACCCGGTCCTGATGGCCGCCGAGTCGATCGCGACCCTCGACCGGGTCTGCGTGCACTACCGGCAGCGGCGGCAGGGCAGCATCCTCTCCACCACCAGCCGCAAGCACTTCGACATCTTCGAACAGTACGACCGGGTTTTCGCGTTCATCCAGGAGCGGCCCGAACTGGCGCACTGGCGGCCGGTGTTGTTCCGCCGCATGATCGACCACTTCACGACGGTGTTCACCAGCCGGGACCGGCTCCCGAAGGGCAGCCGCGGCGAGTTCCTGCGCACGGCCCGCGCCCACTACCGGCGCCATCACGCGGGGGGTTCGAAGGTCCCGCTCCGCACCCGGCTCCGGCACACCCTCGTCCACTACGGCCTGCACCGCACCTACCGCGCCCTCCAGCTGGCGGTGTCCGCCCGCCGCCGCACGGCCAAGGCCGGCGTGAAGTCCCTGCGCGGCCTGCGCTCGGCCCTGCTCCAGCTGCACTACCGCGTCCAGCTGCGCCTCCCGCTGCGCGCCGACCGCGCGGTCTTCGCCGCCTACTGGAACCGCGGGCACGGCTGCAACCCGGGCGCGCTGGAGGAGGCGTTCCGCACCCACGCCCCGCACATCCGCACCGCGTGGATCGCCCGCCCGGAACACCACCACACGATCCCGCCGGGCCCGCGCCGGCTGCGGCCGGGCACCTTCGGCTACTGGACGGCGCTGGCCCGCTCCAAGTACCTGGTCAACAACGTCAACTTCGACCGGCGGCTGCGGAAGCGCCCCGGCCAGGTGTTCGTGCAGACCCAGCACGGCACCCCCCTCAAGCACATGGGCCTCGACCTCCAGGAACACCCGGCGGCCGCCGCCGGCATGGACTTCGAGGAGCTGCTGCGGGGCGTCGGCAAGTGGGACTACGTGCTGTCCGCCAACCGCCACACCACCCTGACCTGGGAGCGGGTCTACCCCGGCGGATACCGGACCCTGGAGTACGGCTACCCGCGCAACGACGTCTTCCAGAAGGCGACCTCGGCCGACGTCGCCCGGATCCGGGAGTCGCTCGGCATCCCCGAGGACGCGGTCGCCCTCCTGTACGCGCCCACCCACCGCGACTACCGGCGCACCCAGCGCCCCGCCCTCGACCTGGACCGGATCGTGCGCCGCCTCGGCCCGCGCTTCGTGATCCTGGCCCGCGCCCACTACTGGCACGGCGGCCCGCTCGGCACCGGGGACCGGGTGATCGACGTCAGCGACCACCCCGGCGTGGAGTCCCTCTGCCTGGCCGCGGACGCGCTGGTCACCGACTACTCCTCCCTGATGTTCGACTACGCCAACCTGGACCGGCCGATCGTCGTGCACACCGAGGACTGGGACGCCTACCACGCGGCTCGCGGCACCTACTTCGACCTGCGCTCCGGCCCGCCCGGCGCGGTCGCCCGCACCGAGGACGAGCTGATCGACATCTTCGCCAGCGGCCACTGGCGCGGCTCCCGTTCCGCCCAGCTGCGCGCCGCGTTCCGCGAGCGGTTCTGCCGGTACGACGACGGACGCGCCGCCGAGCGGGTGGTCCGGCACGTGGTGCTCGGCGAGCCGGCCGGGCTGCCGGAGGTCGTCCCGCTGGAGCAGCGGCACCCCGTGCCCTCGGCGGCCGCGGGGCTCGACCACTCCCCACTGGCCACCGTTCCGCAACCTTCCGGCCATCTGCCCGTCACCGAGAGCCGCTGAACGCCGTTTGCCTTGCAGGGAGTTCCCTCATGCCCCCCAACACCTCGCGGCCCACTCCGTCCCGGCCGTCCACCTGGCGGCCGACGGGAAGGCCGGGCCGCATGCACACCTGAGAAAGAGCAGCATGCCCCGCTTCAGCATCATCGTCCCGTCCCACGGGGTCGCCGGCCGGCTGTCCCAGGCGCTGGACTCGGTCCTCGCCCAGTCCTTCGGCGACCTGGAGCTGATCCCGGTCTGCGACGCGCCCGACGCCCCGGCCGCCTCGGTCGCCGCCGGCTACGCCGAGCGGGACTCCCGGGTGGCCCCGGTGCACTCACCGCCGTCCGCCGGGCTGAGCGGGGCCCGGAACACCGGGATGCGGGCAGCGCACGGCACGTACCTGCTCTTCCTCGACGGCGACGACGTCCTGGTCCCGGGCGCGCTGGCGCTGCTGGACGCCCGGCTCGCCGAGACCGGTGACGTGGACGTCCTGTATGCCGAGCACGAGCGGACACCCTGGTGGGAGGGCGAGCCGGCCAACCCGGCGGCCCCCTTGCTGGCGGGCGCCCCGAGCGGTGCGTTCCCCCCGGACCGGGTGCCGCGGCTGACGGGCGTGGCGCTGCCGGCCTGGAGCGCGGTCTACCGCCGGTCCTTCGTGGCCGAGCGGCGGCTGAGCTTCCCGGACGGGCACTTCACGGACCTCGGCTGGGGCGGCCTGACCACCGTCGCCGCGGAGCGGATCGCGGTGCTGCGCTCGGTGGTCGTACGGCACCGGCTGCGCCGGCAGGGCAGCCGGCTGAACCTGCCGGGACCGCACCAGCACGAACTCCTCGACCAGGCGGAGCTGGTGCTGGAACGGGCCGCCGGGCTGCCGGGCGAACGGGCCCGGGCGCTGTTCGAGCAGGTCTTCGCGGTGGTGCTGAAGACGGCCGCGCGGCCGGACCGGATGCCGGCCGGGCGCCGGGCGTTCTTCCGGCGGGCGGCCCGGCTGCACCGCACGCACCGGCCGGACGGGTTCCGGATGCCCGGCGGGAGCGTGGGTGTCCAGCACCGGCTCCTCGCGGCGGGCGCGTACTCGGCGTTCCGCGTGCTGCGCGGTGCCAACCGGATCGCCGCCGGGGCCACCGGCCGGCTGCCCCGCCCGCACCTGCCGCTCACCCGGCTGCGGTACGCCCTCGACCTGCGCCGCCCGCTCGACCCGAACCTCGCCGTGTACTGCGCCTACTGGGGGCGCGGCTACGTCTGCAACCCGGCCGCGATCCACGCCGTGGCCCGCGAACTCGCCCCGCACATCCGCTCGGTGTTCCTGGTCGAGGCAGGACAGGAGCACACCGTGCCGGACGACGTCGAGTGCGCGGTGATCGGCAGCCGCCGGTACTGGGAGGTGCTGGCCCGCGCCAAGTACCTGGTCAACAACGCCAACTTCGCCGAGGGGGTCGTCAAACGGGCGGGCAGTGTGCACGTCCAGACGCAGCACGGCACCCCGCTGAAGAAGATGGGCGTCGACCAGTCGACGTACCCGGTGGTCGCCGCGCAGACCGGCAGCTTCACCAAACTGCTCGGCCGCGTCGACCGCTGGGACTTCAACCTCTCCTCCAACCGCCACTCCACCCAGACGTGGGAACGCGCCTTCCCCGGCTCGTACCGGACGCTGGAGTACGGCTATCCGCGCAACGACGTCTACTACTCGGCGTCCGCCCACGACGTGGTCCGGGCCCGCCGCAGGCTGGGGGTCCCCGACGGCAGGACGGCCGTGCTGTACGCCCCCACCCACCGCGACCACCACACCGGCTTCGAGCCCGGCCTCGACCTGGAGGCGTTCTGCGAGGCGGCCGGCGAGGACGTCGTCGTGCTCCTGCGCGCGCACTACTTCTACGACCGGGGCCGGCCGGCGGGCACCGGCCGGGTCATCGACGTCACCGCGCACCGCTCCGCCGAGGACGTCTGCCTGGCCGCGGACGCGCTGGTCACCGACTACTCCTCCATCATGTTCGACTACGCCAACCTGGACCGGCCGATCGTGGTCTACGCCGACGACTGGGAGGTCTACCGGCAGACCCGGGGCGTCTGCTTCGACCTGATGGCCGAGCCGCCGGGGCCGGTCGCCCACACCCCCGAGGAACTGGCCCGGATCTTCCGCGACGGCTCCTACCGGGGCCCGGAGTCCCGGCAGCTGCGGGCCGGCTTCCGCGCGCGGTTCTGCCAGTTCGACGACGGCCTGGCCGCCGAGCGGGTGGTACGGCGGGTGTTCCTCGGCCGGCCGCCGGAGGAGATCCCGACGGTGATCCCGCTCGCCGAACGCCTGCCCGCCCCGGCCGCGACCCTCGTCAGGAGCTGACCGTGCCCCGACTCAGTGTGATCGTCCCCTGTTTCAAGGTGCAGGGCTTCCTCCGCGAGTGCCTCGACTCGGTCCTGGAGCAGTCCTTCCACGACATCGAGGTGATCGCCGTCGACGACCGCTCCCCGGACGGCAGCGGCGCGATCCTCGACGAGTACGCGGCCCGCGACCCTCGCCTGAAGGTCCTGCACCTGCCGGAGAACGTCGGCCTCGGCCGCGCCCGCAACGCCGGACTCCCGCACGCCACCGGTGACTTCCTCCTCTTCCTCGACAGCGACGACACCCTCACGCCGGGCGCGCTGCGCGCGATCGCCGACCGGCTGGCGGAGAGCGCCGACCCGGACGTGCTGGTCTTCGACTACGCCCGCACCTACTGGTGGGGCGGCACCCGGCGCAACGCCCTCGCGGAGGTGCTGAGTGCCACCGACGGCGTCTTCACCGCGGCCGAACGCCCGGAGATCCTCGACCTGTTGATGGTGGTGTGGAACAAGGCCTACCGGCGGGACTTCGTCGAGGAGAACGGCTTCGCCTTCCCGCCGGGCTACTACGAGGACACCCCCTGGACCTTCCCGGTCATGCTCAGCGCGGCCCGGATCGCCACCCTCGACCGGATCTGCGTGAACTACCGCCAGCGCCGGCAGGGCAACATCCTCTCCACCACCAGCCGCAAGCACTTCGACGTGCACGAGCAGTACAAGCGGGTCTTCGCCTTCGTCGACGCCCGCCCGGAACTGGCCGGCTGGCGGCCCTGTCTGCACCGGAAGATGGGCGAGCACTGCCTGGACATCCTCGCCAAGCCGGACCGGCTGCCGCCCGCCGCCCGGGGCGAGTTCTTCCGGCGGACGGCGGAGCTGCACCGGGCGTTCCGGCCGCCGGAGACCACAGAGACGGGGGCCACAGAGACGGGGGCCGCAGAGACGGGGGCCGCGGTGGCCGTCGGGACGGTCGGGACCGCGGCGGCCGACCTCGGTGTGCTCGACGGGTCGTACGCGTCCTACCTGCTGCGGCAGCAGGCCGGGCGGGCCGGACGGGCGGGCGGCCGGCAGGCGCTGCGGGTGCGGCGGGCGGCGGCGGACCGGGCCCGGCGCGCGCTGACCGGGCTCCGCGGCCTGCGCCCGCCGGACGAGGAGCTGGTCCTGTACTCGGCGGCCTCGCACCAGGGGCTGCGCGGCGACCCGGCGGCCGTGTACCGGGCGGCCCTGGAGATCGCCCCGCGGCTGCGCGGCGTCTGGGTGGTGCGGGACGCCGAGGTCGCGGCAGGGCTGCCGGCCGGTGTGGCACACGTGCTCCTGGACTCCCCGGAGTACCTGCGGCTGACCGCCCGCGCGAAGTTCTTCGTCAACGACGTCAACTGGCCCGGCGCGCTGGTGAAACGGCCCGGCAGCGTGCACGTCCACACCCACCGGGGCACCCCGCTCAAGTACCTGGGCGCCGACCTGCTGGGCAAGCCCGGTGCCCGGCTCGGTTTCGACGTGCCGCAGATGCTGCGGCGGGCCGACCGCTGGGACCACAGCCTGGTCGCCAACCGCCACTCGGAGCTGGTGTGGGAGCGGGCCTACCCCTGCCATTTCGCGTCGGCCCGCACGGGCAGCCCGCGCAACGACGTCCTGGTCAACGGCGGCCCGACGGACTTCCGGGACCGGTACGGCATTCCGGCCGAGCACACCGTGGTGCTGTACGCGCCGACCCGCCGCGACTACGTCCGGGGCGGTCACGTCGACCGGATCGACCTGGCCCGGTTCGCCGCCGACCTCGGCGAGGGGCACACGCTGGTGGTCCGGCTGCATCCGGCCCTCGCGACCGGTCCGGCGCGCGGGATGGGCCTGGCCGAGCTGCACCGGCGCGGCATCGTGGTCGACGCGACCGGCGAACCGCACGCCGAGGAGGTCATGCTGGCCGCGGACGCCCTGGTCACCGACTACTCCTCCATCATGTTCGACTACGCCCATCTCGACCGGCCGGTCGTCGTGCACGCCGACGACTGGGCCGCGTACACCGCGAGCCGGGGCGCCTATCTCGACATCACCGCCGAGGCGCCGGGCCATGTCTCGCGCTCCTACCGGGAGTTGGCCTGGCTGTTCGCCTCGGGCGGCTGGCGGGACGAGGAGTCGGCGCGGCTGCGGGCCGACTTCCGGTCCCGGTTCTGCGAGTTCGACGACGGCAGGGCCGCCGAACGGGTCGTACGGACGCTGCTGCTCGGCGAGCCGATGCCGGAGCCGCCGGCCCGGGTGCCCGGTCCGGCCGGGGCCCGTGACCTGCTGGCGTCGACGTGAGACCGCGTACCTGGGTGCTGGTGCTGGCCGCCGTCTTCGCGGTGCTGCAGCTCGCCGACGTGACCGGCCGCGACACACCCGACTCCAAGAACTACGTGTCGTACGCGCTGACCCTGTCCGGAGCGGGCGAGCGGGCGGCGGCGGCCGAGACGGTGGACTGGGTGTGCGCCGGCGAGGCGTCGGCGGCGGAGCGCGCGCAGCGCGTGAACGTGCTGCGCTTCCACGCGCCCAGCCCGGCGGGCCGGGTGTCCGCGGAGTGCCGGGCCGGTGAACTGCGGCGGGTGGAGCGGCGGTTGCGGGCCGGGGGCGCGCAGACGGACGGGCACGTGGTGCCGTTCGTGGCCCCGCGGCTGCGGCAGATCTTCGAGGTGCGGCCGGGATATCCGGTGTTCCTGGTGCCGTTCGTCACCGTGTTCGGGGTGACGTGGGGGGTGTGGCTGGCGAGCGTGCTGGTCGCGGGCGCGGGCGGGGTGCTGGTCTTCCTGGTGCTGCGGACGGTGTCGGTACCGGTGCCGCTCGCGCTGACCGGGCAGGCCCTGTACTACGTCCTGCCGGTCGGCACGACCGCGATGCGGCCGATGACGGAGGGCCTGATGCTGGCCCTGACCCTGACGGCCCTGTGGGGCTGCGCGCTGGCCCTGACCGGGCGGGCGGGAACCGCGCTGGTGGCGGGCGCGTTGGCCGCGCTGTTCACCGTGAAGCACTCGCAGGCGCTCTTCCTCGGTGCGTGCCTGGCCGGGGCCGCGGCGGTGGTCGCACTGTGGCGGCGCCGGCACGGGCGAGATCCCGGGCGCGGGGTCGGGCGCGGTCCCGGGCGCGGGGTCGGGCGCGGTCCCGGGCGCGGGGTCGGGCGCGGGGTGGCCGCGATCGCGGCGGTGGGGTGCGGGGCGGTGGCGGGCACGCTGCTCCTCGCCCGGCTGCTGCACTACCCCTCCGAGGCGGAGAGCGTGCAGGACCTGCTGACCGCCCACTACGCCCGTCCGGACCGGGCCCATCCGTGGCGGGAGTTCCTCCATCTGGAGTTCGACTTCTGGGTGGAGTGGCTGCGGCGGCAGCTGACGGAGCCGCTGTTCCCGGCGGCGCTGGCGGCCGGGGCGTGGGGAGCGCGGCGGCGCCCCGCCTTCGGCGTCTTCCTGCTGGCGGCCGCCGCGACCGGGGTCCTCACCCAGGCCGGACACCCCGACATCACCGTCTTCGGCGACCGGCTGATCGTGCTGGCATGGCTGCTGCCGGTGGTGGGCGTGCCGCTGCTCCTCGAACCGCTG
Source organism: Streptomyces sp. NPDC008092 (assembly GCF_042957285.1). Classification (NCBI taxonomy): domain Bacteria; kingdom Bacillati; phylum Actinomycetota; class Actinomycetes; order Kitasatosporales; family Streptomycetaceae; genus Streptomyces; species Streptomyces sp. NPDC008092. Next base: position 40,495 of record NZ_JBIBHY010000023.1, on the reverse strand, counting down.
GTGCACCGGTCGGCCGCGGTTCCCGTGCAGGGGCCGCCCAGGACGGTCGGCATCACCCGATGAGGCGTGTCACTCGATGAGGTGACGGACGGCAACGCGGTCGGGGCGGACGGGAACACTTGGCAAATGGTCCGTCCCGTCCGTTTCCTCCGGTGAGCACCGGCGCCCTGCTCCGGCGCGCCACGCGTGGCTCCACCGCCCTGCGCGGCGGCCGCGTCCACAGGCTCACCCCCTACCAGGTCTTCGGCCTGCTGTTCTGGCTGCTGATGACCCTGGCGTACTGGCGGGTGCCGCCGTGCTGCGAGGCCGGAGTGCACGCGGCGGCGGTGGCACGGCTGCGGGCGGGCCTGACGGACGCCGCCGCCTCCCCGTACGTGCTCGCCCAGGGTGCGCTCGCCCGGCTGACCGGACTGACGGGGTGGCAGCTGCTGCGGGTGTGCGGCCCGCTGAACCTGCTGGTGCTGCTGACGGGCCTCGGCCGGCTGGTCCGCGTCCTCACCCCGCGCCCGTGGGCGCCGGTGCTGGCGCTGGCCTTCCTGTCCGTGCTGTGGGGCACGCGGCCGGCCTGGGGCGGGGGCTCGCTGGCCCTGCTGCCGCTGACCGGCAGCCTCGGCTATCCGTCCGCGTTCGCCCTCGGCCTCACCCTCTGGGCCTGGGCCCTGACCGGCGCCCGCGCCCGCGATCTGCGCCGGGTGCGCTATGTCGGCCCGAGCGGCCTGCGCAGCCTGTCCGGATACGCGGCGCTCGGCCTGCTGTACGGGGCGGTGGCGCTGACCGACCCGGTGACCGGGGTGGGCGCGGCGGCCGGGGCGGCGGCCTTCGTGGCGGGGTGGCAGCGGGGGTGGCGGGCCGCGGTGTGGGGGCGCTGGGCGCTGCTGTGCGCGGTGGCGGCGGCAGCGCTGGTCCTCGGGACGCACGCGCGCGTGCTGCCGCCGTCGGCGTTCGGGACGTACGCCGGTTCGGGCGAGTGGGCCGGCCAGTGCTGGCTGGCCCTGCTCGGGGTCCCGGCACTGTGGCTGCGGGTACGGCGGACGGGCGGGCCGGCGCCGCGCGGGCCTGCGGGGCCTGCGGGGCCGGCGGCCTGGCGTGATCCGCTGGTGCTGTTGTTCGCCCTGGGATGCCTGGTGCTGGTGTGCGGGCGGCTCGGCGGGCTGCTCGGGCTGGTCCTGCTGGCGCCGCAGTGTGCGCTCGCCGTGGAGCTGACCGCGGACCGGCCCTGGTCCGGATGGCGGCGGGTGCTGGGCGGGGCCGCGGCCGGCGGGGTCTGCCTGGGCTTTCTGGCCGCGCAGGCCGGGGCGGTCGTACCGCGCTCGGTGGACCCGGTCGGCTTCGTCCAGCCGCCGCGCTGGCCGTCGTACGACTGGGCGGCCCGGCACATCGGCCCGGGGGAACCGGTGGTCACGGACGCCTACTACGCCGTCCGGCTGCTCCCCGGGTACGGCATCGACCTGGCCGACGGCCACGACCACCGCCCCCGGGTGCGCTGGCTGCTGCTGACGCGGCAGGAGCGGCTGCCCGCGGAGGCGGTGGTGGTGGACTGGAGCCGGCGAACGGGGGAGGTGCTCGCGCGGCTCACCCGGACGGGGGAGGCGTCCCCGGTACCGCTGGTCACCCGATCGGCTACTCGATGACGAGCTCGACCGGGATGTTGCCCTTGGTGGCCTTGGAGTAGGGGCAGAACTCGTGGGCCTGGTGGACCAGCTTCTCGCCGGTCTCGTTGGCGAGCGCCTCGGGGAGCTCGACGCGCAGGGTGACCTTGAGCGCGAAGCCGCCGTCGGACTCGTCCTTGCCGATGCCGACCTCGGCGGTGACGGAGATCTCGCCGGTGTCGACCTTGGCCTGGCGGCCGATGGCGCCGAGGGCGCTGGCGAAACAGGCGGCGTAACCGGCGGCGAAGAGCTGCTCGGGGTTGGTGCCCTGGCCGTTGCCGCCCAGCGCGGGCGGGAACGCCAGCGTGAGGTCCAGCTGGCCGTCCGAGCTGACCGCCCGTCCTTCCCGGCCGGTGGCGGTGGCGGCTGCGGTGTAGATGGCGTCCATGGAAGACCATCCCTCTCGAAGTACTCGAAGTATCGGTGTTCCGGCGGCTCCCGTTCCGGCCGCCCTCACGACCACAAGTAGAGCACACAATTCAATTGTCCACAACTAAATGACCCGCAAGCGCTACGATTGAGCCATGACCGCGACGACCCCGACCCCCAGCCCCGCCCCCGAGGCCGAGTGGCTCCGCCTGGACCGCCAGATCTGCTTCTCCCTGCACGCCGCGTCCCGCGCCTTCAACGGCGTCTACCGCGTGATCCTCAAGGACCTCGGGCTCACCTACCCGCAGTACCTGGTGATGCTGGTGCTGTGGGAGCAGGGCGACCTGCCGGTCAAGAAGCTCGGCGAACACCTGCGCCTGGACTCCGGCACCCTGTCACCGCTGCTCAAGCGCCTGGAGGCGGCGGGCCTGGTGCACCGCGAACGCAGCACGCGCGACGAACGCTCGGTGGAGGTGCGGCTGACGGAGGAGGGGGCCGCGCTGCGGGAGCGGGCGCTGGAGGTGCCCCGCCGGATCGTCTCGGCGACGGGCTTCGACGTGGACGAGATCCGGGACCTGAAGGCGCGGCTGGACCAGCTGACGGGGACGCTGGACGCGGCGGCCGCGGAAGCGCCCCTTTAGGGGCGCGGGGAACTGCGCGTCTTTAGGGGCGCGGGGAACTGCGCGACAAGCCCCCACCCACCCGCAGCCCGGACTCGGCAGCACCCACCCGAATCGGCCGCACATACAACCGAAGCGCAACCCGGTCGATCACCATCTCCTCCCGCAGCACGAACTCCTGGTTCAGCACGGCCCACTTGGCCCGCTCCGTCCCGAGCCGCGGCCGATACCCGCTCACCAGCGCGTACTTCTCCATCACCGCCCACACCTCGTCCACCCCGGCGAGCCGCCGCCGCAGCGTCCCCACCCCCACCTCACGCCCGTACAACGTCCCCGACACCGGCCCCGGCTCGGCCAGCGCAACGTCCCTCGTGGACCTGAAGTCGGCGGGATACGCGAGTTCCGCCCCGCGCGCGTGGGCCGGCAGGAAGAGCACGGGATCGCCGGGCCGCAGCACACGGGCCACCGCCGCCGCGACCGCCCCGAGGTCGTCCGGACGGGTGCCCGGCACCCGGTCCGCCCGCAGCAGCGGGACCTGGTGGGCGAAGGCGAGGAGGACCGCCAGGACCCCGGCCAGGGTGAGCGCGGGCGACCGGGGCGCGGTCTGCGTGCCGTGGGACCAGAGCCGGCCGAGCACCCGGGCGGCCTGGTCCGCGCCGAGCGCCACCAGCAGCGGCGCCCCGGCGAGCGCGTACAGCACGTACCGGTCGACGTAGAGCGGTGTGAACTGCGAGGCCAGCATCAGCGCAACCGGCGGCAGCACCGCGAGCGGCAGCGCGACGGCCGCGAGGGTCACCTCGCCGCGCCGGCCCACCAGCCGCGTCAGCCCGAGCAGCCCGAGCGCCAGGCACACCCAGTACACCCCGTCGGTCGGTCCCAGGTACTGGCGCAGCAACTCCTGCGCGGTCTCCACGTCCGGCTCCCGCAACCAGGCCACCTGGGCCGACTGCCCGCGCGAGACCACGACCATCGGCAGCAGCGACAGCGCCACGCCCCCGGCCGCGCAGCCCCACCTCCGCCACACCCTTCCCGACGAACGGGCCAGCGCCAGGGTTCCCGCGTGCGCGAGCAGCAGCAGGACGGCGAACTCGTGCAGCCAGCAGGTGACTCCGAGGACGGCGCCGTACCACCACCAGGTCCGCCGCCCCTCCTCCCGCACCGCCCGGACGAGGAGCAGCGTCGCGCCGGTGGCGCCCGCGGCGACCAGGGCGTACGAGCGGCCCTCCTGCGCGTAGTGGCCGACCAGCGGGGTGACCGCGTACAGCAGCCCGGCCCACAGGCCGACGCGCGGCCGGGCCAGGCGGCTGCCGAGGGCGGCCACCAGGCCCGAGGTGCCGGCCGCCGCGCACACCGAGGGCAGCCGGAGCACGACCTCGCCGGGGTGGCCGGGATCGGCGGCGAGGACGAGGTGCATCAGCAGGTAGTACAGGCCGTGCACCGCGTCGACGTCGTGCAGCAGCCGCCAGATCTGCGGCACCGTGCGCCGGGCGACCTGGTAGGTGACGGCCTCGTCGCGCCACATGCCGCCGCGGTGCAGCCCCCAGAACCCGACGGCGAGCATCACCGCGGCCGGGACGGCCACGGCGAGGAACCGGGCGGCCCCCGGCCACCGGCGGCCGCCCAACGGGCGCGGCCGACTCCGTGGAGCCGGCCGGCTGTCCTGCGCTGTTCGCGTCCTTCGCGGATGTCGCGGATGTGTTTTTACGAGAGGCCCGATACTCACCACGGCCCGATCTTTTGCGATTAGCCAACCTTTGCCGGGTATTGACGGCGTATCGGCATGGATACACCATCCGCGCGGCTTACGCTCGCGGTCGATGAACCGCCACCCGTACACTCCGCTTCCGCGCGTTCCGTTCGCCCTGCCTGTTCGACTCCGGCGTCTGCGCCGCCCGCCCGGCCCGCCGCGTCCCGCCCCGCGTCTCCCCCCGCGCCGCCCCTCGCCGCTGCTCCGCCTCGCCGTCGCCTGGGCCGCCACGCGCGCGCTGATGCTGTGGCTCCTCGCCCACAACAACGAGCGACCCCTGGGTCACGGATCGGTCGCGCGCGAAGTATGGCGGCTGTACTTCCACTGGTACGGCGTGCTGTCGCACGGGGCGTTCCCGGCGCACGACACGTTGTGGCAGTACCCGCCGGGTGCCGGCGCGGTGCTGCTCGCGCCGGGGCTGGTGCCCGGACTGAGCTACTTCCAGGCGTTCGTGGCGCTCACCCTGGCCACCGACGCGGTGGTCACGGCGGCCCTCGCCCGCGCGGGCGGGCGCCCCGGTGGCACGCTGCTCGGCGCGGCCCTGTGGACCGGCGGCCTGCCGCTCCTGCTGCACCTCCCGCTCGCCCGCTACGACATCGAGGTCACCGCCTTCGCCGTGCTCGCCCTGCTGGCGCTCTCGCGCTCCACGCGCGCGTGCGGTGCGCTCGCGGCACTGGGCGCGCTGGTCAAGGTGTGGCCGGCGCTGGTGCTGCTGGGCCTGGAACGCGGACGTCCGACCCGCGGGGCGTGGCTCACCGCGGCCCTGACGGGGACCGTGACCCTCGCCGTGTTCCTGGTGTCGTTCCGCAACCCGCTCGCCTTCCTCCGGCAGCAGGGCGGCCGGGGCGTGCAGATCGAGTCGCTCGGCGGGACCGCTCTCAGTCTCGCGCGGCACGCCGGCTGGCAGGGCACCAGCCGCTACCAGTACGGCGCCATCGAACTGGTCGGCCCGCACGTGCGCGCGGTCGCCACCGCCTCCCTCGTGCTCACCGCGGCCGCCTTCGCGCTGCTGGTGCTGTGGCGGGTGCGGGCCCGGCACTGGACTCCGGCCACCCCGTACGACGCGGCGCTGAGCGCCGTACTCCTCTTCACCGTCACCAGCCGGGTGATCAGTCCGCAGTACATGATCTGGCTGCTCGGCCTGGCCGCCGTCTGCCTGACCTCGCGGCACACCACCCAGCGCCCGGTCGCCGCGCTCGTCCTGGCGGCGACCGCGCTCAGTGCCGTCGCCTATCCCGCGTTCTACGCCGAGGTCGTCCACTGCACCTGGACCGGCTGCCTGCTGATGCTCGCCCGCAACGGACTGCTGGCCACGGCCGCCGTGCTCTCCCTGACCCGGCTGTGGCGCGCCACCCGCCGCCGCGAGAACACGTCACGTGTCCGCATGACCGCGCTGAGCCACGTCGGCCGTCCGCAGATGTCGGCGGCACCTGGTTCACTGAGGAGTGACCGCGGCTACTGAGGGGTGACCGCGGCCGACGAACACCACGGGCCAACTCACGGAGGGGACGGCCACACATGACCTGGCTGATCACCGGCGGCGCCGGTTACATCGGGGCGCATGTCGTACACGCGATGGCGGAGGCGGGCGAGCGGACGGTCGTGTACGACGACCTGTCCACCGGCATCGCCGAGCGCCTGCCGGAGGACGTGCCGCTGGTGACGGGCTCCACGCTCGACGGTGAGAAGGTCGCGCGCGTGCTGGCCGAGCACGAGGTGACCGGGGTCGTCCACCTGGCGGCGAAGAAGCAGGTCGGGGAGTCGGTGGACCGCCCGCTGCACTACTACCACGAGAACGTGGAAGGCCTGCGTGTCCTGCTGCAGGCCGTGACCGAGGCCCGGGTCCCGTCCTTCGTGTTCTCCTCCTCCGCGGCGGTCTACGGCATGCCGGACGTCGACCTGGTGACGGAGGAGACGCCGTGCGTGCCGATGTCGCCGTACGGCGAGACGAAGCTGGCGGGCGAGTGGCTCGTCCGCGCGACCGGGCGGGCCACCGGCCTGTCCACCGCCTCGCTCCGCTACTTCAACGTGGCCGGCGCGGCCCGCCCCCAACTCGCCGACGTGGGCGTCTACAACCTCGTCCCGATGGTCTTCGAGAAGCTCACGGAGAACGCGCCGCCGCGCATCTTCGGCGACGACTACGCGACGCCGGACGGCACCTGCGTCCGCGACTACATCCACGTGGTGGACCTCGCCGAGGCCCATGTCGCCACGGCCCGCGCCCTCCAGGCCGAGCCGGGCCGCACCCTCACCCTCAACATCGGGCGCGGCGAGGGCGTCTCGGTCCGCGAGATGATCGACCGCATCGGCACCGTCACCGGCTACGACCTCCCCCCGGCCGTCGCCCCGCGCCGTCCCGGCGACCCGGCCCGCGTCGTCGCCTCCGCCGACCGCATCACCACCGAACTCGGCTGGAAGGCCAGACACGACGTCCAGGACATGATCGCCTCGGCCTGGGACGGCTGGGTACGCCTGCATCCGGAGGCCCGCCGGGCCTGACCCACCGGCCGGGCACCGGGCGCGCGAGTCGGCCCGGTGCACGAGTCGGCCCGGCGCGTGAGTCCGCCCCGGTGCGTGAACCACCGGCCTGGCCGCCGGACGTGTGAGACCGCCGGTCCGGCCGCCGGACGCGCGAGACCACGGCCCGACTACCGGACGCGCGAACCCATCAACCCGGCCGCCGGACGCACGAGACCACCAACCCGACGGCCGGACGGACGAGACCACCGGCCCGACCGTCGAATGTGTGAGCCCCCGTCACTCCGCAGGCTTGCGGGCCTGCTTGGCCTCCTCGGCGATGGCCCAGGCGTCCGCCACCGGGCCCACGTGGCCGAGTTTGTCGGGGTTGAGGACCAGGCGGATCGCCTGGACACGGCCGTCGAGGACGTCGAGGGCGAAGGTCTGGAGGACCTTGCCGTGCCGGTCGCGGAAGATCGCGCCGGGCTGGCCGTTGACCTCGTGCTGCTCGCAGGTGATGTCGATCCGGAACAGCAGCGGGATGACGGCGGCAAGGAGGCGGGCCACGTTCTGCGCGCCCAGCACCGGGCGGGCCAGCTGCGGGGCCTTGCCGCCGGCGTCGCTCACCAGCGACACGTCGGCGGCGAGCAGGTCCTGCAGGCCGGCCAGGTCGCCTTCGTGGAGGGCCTCGAAGAAGCGTGCGGCCAGTTCGTCGCGTTCCCTGCGGTCCGCCTCGAAGCGGGGGCGGCCCTCGGCCATGTGCCGCCGGGCCCGGACCGCGAGCTGGCGGCAGGCCGCCTCCGAGCGGCCCACCGCGGACGCGACCTCGGGGAAGCCGAAGTCGAACACCTCGCGCAGGACGAAGACCGCGCGCTCCAGCGGGCTGAGCCGCTCCAGGAGCAGCAGGGCCGCCATCGACACCGAGTCGGCCAGCTCCGCCGACCGCACCGGGTCCTCGTAGGGGTCGGCGAGCAGCGGCTCGGGGAACCACGGGCCGACGTACTCCTCGCGCCGGACGCGGGCCGAGCGCAGTACGTCGATCGAGATCCGGGTCACCGCGGCCGACAGGAAGGCCTTCGGCGACCTGACCTCCGCCGTCGAGCCGGCGAAGCGCAGCCAGGCCTCCTGGACGGCGTCCTCGGCCTCGCCGACGCTGCCCAGCAGCCGGTACGCGATCGAGAACAGCAGCGGCCGCAGTTCCTGGAACTCCTCGGTCCTGTCCTTCATGTCCACTCCCCCGTGTCTCCATGTCCCCACGTCCCCGTGTCCCGCGTCCCGTCAGAAGGAGCCCGGGCCGAACCGGCCCACCGCGACGACCAGCGCCAGGGCCAGATAGCAGAGGTTCAGCGCCACGAACGCCCGCTCGCCGCGCCGGCCATGGGTGATCATCGCGCCGATCATCAGCAGGATCCAGGCGGTGGCGGTCACCGGCACCAGCGCCGGCGCGATGCCGGTGACGGCGGGCAGGACCAGGCCGGCCGCGGCCAGGAGTTCGAGGATGCCGAGTGTCCGCACGAAGCCGTCGCCGACGCCCCCGGTCCAGCCGCCGCCGTGGGCCGCGGCCAGTCTCTCCCGCGGCACGAACGTCTTGCTGATCCCGCCGGCCAGCGCCACCGCGGCGAGCAGCCCGGCGGTGATCCACAGCGCGAGGTTCATCGTCCACTCCCTGATCGAGGATGTCTGCGCCCTCTACGACGAGACGGCCGCCGCGCCTGTGACATCCCCGGCCGGGTGGTTACAGCGCCTTGAGCGCCTCCGTGGTCCCGCGGGCCAGCGCCGCCAGGTACCCCTTCGGCAGCTTCGGGGTGCGGATCACCACCGAGCGCCAGTACAGCGGGCCGGAGATCAGGTCCATGGCCAGGTCGTCGTCGAGGCCCTCGGCGAGTTCGCCGCGCCGCTGCGCCGCCTCGATGATCTTGCTGGCGACACCCTCCTGGCCCTCGCGCAGCGTCTTCTGCATGGCCTCGGCGATGTCGGGGTTGCGGGCCGCCTCGGCCTGCAGGTCGGGGATGATCTGCGAGGCGACCGGGTGGCGCAGCGCACGGGACGTGACCTCGTACAGCAGCCGCAGGTCGCCCTCCAGGGAGCCGGTGTCGGGCACCGGCAGGCCCATCACGGCGAGGGCCGAGACGACGTCGAGGACCAGGTGCAGCTTGGAGCGCCAGCGGCGGTAGACGGCGGTCTTGCCGACGCCGGCGCGGCGCGCGATGCCCTCGATGGACATCCGGGCATACCCGACCGCCGCGAGTTCCTCGAAGACGGCGGCCCGGATGGCCTCGGTCACGTCCTCGCGGAGGACGGCCGCCCCGGCGGGGGCTCGTCGGCGCGGACGCGTCTGGGACTCCTCGGCGTTCGTCGTCATGTCTCCCAGCATAGGGGCGTAACGACGAAACGGTTGCGTTCCGACGACGCACCGGTACCGGGTCGCCACCCGAACGCCGCAACGCGGTCTTACTGAACGCGCCCCAGCTCACCGCCGTACCGAACACGTGGCCGCAACACACCACAACGAATCGGTCGCGCCCCGACCTCGAAAGTGTTACGGCACACATCCTTCCGTGACGACGAAACGGTTGCGTTCCGACGCCAACTCGGCCTACGCTCCCGTTGCGACGATACGGTCCCGTTCCGACGTAAGAAAACGTGAAGAGAAGCGTAAGCAAACGCCGGATGTACGGGCCCGGCCCCCGCCGGACGCCGCACCCCCACCCTCCGAGTGAAAGCAGCGGATGTGACCCAGGTTCTCCACACACCGCCCCCGGCCCCGGTCACGGCCGAGGACGACCTCGCGGCGCTCGCCGCCCGGCACGGTCTCTCGGTCAGCGGCGCCCGCCCCTCCCTGCTCCAGTACATCCGCCAGCTGTGGGCCCGACGGCACTTCATCGTCGCGTTCGCCACCGCCAAGCTCACCGCCCAGTACGCCCAGGCGAAGCTCGGCCAGGTCTGGCAGGTCATGACCCCGCTGCTGAACGCCACGGTGTACTACTTCATCTTCGGCATCCTGCTGGAATCCAAGAAGGGCGTGCCGGACTACATCCCGTTCCTGGTCACGGGCGTGTTCATCTGGACGTTCACGTCGAGCTCGATCATGACCGGCACCCGCGCGATCGCCGGCAACCTCGGTCTCGTCCGCGCCCTGCACTTCCCGCGGGCCGCGCTCCCGATCTCCTTCTGTCTCCAGCAGCTGCAGCAGCTGCTGTTCTCCATGTGCGCCCTGGTCGTCATCCTGCTCTGCTTCGGCGTGCCGGTCTCGGCCTCCTGGGTGCTGGCCATCCCGGCGCTGCTCCTGCAGTTCATGTTCAACACCGGCATGTCGCTGATCATGGCCCGCTGGGGCGCCAAGACCCCGGACATCTCCCAGCTGATGCCGTTCGTGCTGCGCACCTGGATGTACATCTCCGGCGTCATGTGGAGCATCGACAGGCTGACCGGCAAGCACAAGGGACTGCCGGGCTGGGTGGCTCCGGTGCTCAAGGACAACCCGGCCGCCGTCTACATCGACCTGATGCGCTACTCCCTGATCGACAGCTTCCACGGCAGCCAGCTGCCGCCGCACGTGTGGCTCGTCGCGACCGGCTGGGCCGTGGTCGTCGGCGTCGGCGGGTTCATCTACTTCTGGAAGGCTGAGGAGACGTACGGCCGTGGCTGAGAACCTGAACGACACCCCCAGCATGGACGAGACACCCATCGAGCGGGAGCCCCGCACCGTGAGCGACATCCCCACCGTCGTCTGCGACGGCGTCGACATCATCTACCGGGTCAACGGCACCGGCGCCGGACGCGGCTCCGCCACCGCCGCCCTCAACCGCATGCTGCGCGGCAAGAAGCGGGCCGAGAACGCGGCGGGCGTCCGCAAGGTGCACGCGGTCAAGAACGTCTCCTTCGTCGCCTACAAGGGCGAGGCGATCGGCCTGATCGGCAGCAACGGCTCCGGCAAGTCGACCCTGCTCAAGGCGGTGGCCGGCCTGCTCCCGGTGGAGAACGGCGCCATCTACACCGACGGCCAGCCCTCCCTCCTCGGCGTCAACGCGGCCTTGATGGGCGACCTGACCGGCGAGAAGAACGTCTACCTCGGCGGCCTCGCCATGGGCATGTCCCGTGAGGAGATCAAGGAGCGCTACCAGGGCATCGTCGACTTCTCCGGCATCAACGAGAAGGGCGACTTCATCACCCTGCCGATGCGCACCTACTCCTCCGGCATGGGCGCCCGGCTGCGCTTCTCCATCGCCGCCGCCAAGGACCACGACGTCCTGCTCATCGACGAGGCCCTGGCCACCGGTGACGCGTCCTTCCGGATGCGGTCCGAGGAGCGCATCCGCGAACTGCGCCAGCACGCGGGCACGGTCTTCCTGGTCAGCCACAACAACAAGTCCATCCGCGACACCTGCGAGCGGGTGCTGTGGCTGGAGCGCGGGGTGCTGCGCATGGACGGGCCGACCGAGGAGGTCCTCGCCGAGTACGAGGCCTTCACCGGCGACAAGTCCGACAAGAAGGCGAAGCCCAAGCCGAAGCCGAAGGTCGCCCAGCCTTCCTGAGGCAGGTCCCGTCCCCATCCCCGTCCCAGGCCACAGTCACGACCGCGAGCCGCGCCGTTGCTACACGGCGCGGCTCGCGTCCGTCTGGAACACCCACGTCCGGTAGACGAGGAAGCGGAAGGCGGAGGCGAGCACGATCGACAGCGCCTTCACGATGTTGGATTCCAGCGGTCCGGCGAGACCGAGTCCGTGATAGCCGGCGTAGAACAGTCCGCTTTCCAGTACGACACCCAGGCCGCTGAACACGAAGAAAAGCGCGATCTGCTGTCGTGTGCGCGAGGCCCGGTCCCGGTAGGCGAAAAACCGGAAGCCCACGTAATTGGTCGCCATCGCCAGGCAGCTGGCCGCCACCGTCGCGGTCATGGCCGGCCAGCGCAGGCCGTGCAGCAGCAGGTTGAAGGCCAGGAAATTGACGAGGACGCCACTGCCGCCGACGACCCCGAATTTCACGACCTCAAGGACGACCTGCGGGACCGGCCGCCCCACCGTGAGTTGCACTGTCACACGGCAGACCATATCCGAGACATCCCGATTAGCAGGAAACGGTAAATTCGCCGCCCATTTCCCCCTAAACATCGGCAAGAATAAGCACGGGTAAGAAAGAAAACGCCCCGAGCCGTCACCGGCTCGGGGCGCCTTTCATGTCGTACTACTGCTTCATACGGCTACGAGTGCGTGCGCAGCAGCGTCCGCATCGTGCGCATGGCCACCGACAGGTTGGCCAGGTCGAAGGAGTCCGAGCTGCGGATCTCCTCCAGGGTGGTCCGGGCCCGGCCCAGGATCGCGGTGTTCTTCTGCTCCCAGGCCGCGTAGCGCTGCTCGGGCGTCGACGTGCCGTTGCCCGCGGCGAGCACGTCGGCGGTGAGCATCGCGTGGGCCGCGTACAGGTCCTCGCGGATGGAGGCGCGGGCCATCGACTGCCAGCGGTCGGCACGCGGCAGCTCGATGATGCGGTCCATCAGCTGGGTGACGCCGAGCCGGTCGGCGAGGTCGTAGTAGACCTCGGCGACGTCCAGCGGCTCCTTGCCCGTGCGGTCGGCCACCGAGACGATGTCCAGCGCCGGGAAGGCGGAGGAGAAGCCTGCCACCCGGGTGGCGACCTCGGCCGGCACACCGGCGCCGGACAGCTCGTCGTACACGTGCTGGTACCACTCCAGGTCCGCGCCGCGCAGCAGCTTCGGCAGCTGCTGCCAGACCTGTTCGACCCGCTCGGAGAAGAAGTCGACGGTCTCCAGGAGCTGGAGCGGCTGCGGCCGGTTGTTGAGGAGCCAGCGGGTGCCGCGCTCCACCAGGCGGCGGGAGTGCAGCCGGATCCGGGTCTGGACGGCCGCGTCGACCTTGTTGTCCAGTTCCTCGACCGCGTCCCAGACCGGGGCCGAGCGGAAGATCGCGCGGGCCGCGGTCTGCGCCCGGACGATCTCCTCCAGGGAGGCGCCGGTCTCCTCGCGCAGCCGGTGCAGGTAGGTCGTACCACCGGTGTTGACGGTGTCGTTGACCAGGACCGTGGTGGTGATCTCGCGGCGCAGCGGGTGGGTGGCGAGCGCGGCGGCGAACCGCTCGCGCAGGGCCGTCGGGAAGTACGCGTGCAGCAGGCTGCTCAGGTACGGGTCGTCCGGCAGCGTGGTGGCCAGCAGCTCGTCGGCGACCGTGATCTTCGTGTACGCCAGCAGGACGGCCGTCTCCGGGCCGGTCAGGCCCTGGCCGGTGCCGATGCGCTCACGAATCTGACGGTCGGTGGGCAGGAACTCAAGGGCCCGGTCGAGGTGCCCCTCCCTGACCAGGTGGCGCAGGAAGCGCTGCTGGGCGTGGAGCATGTCCCCGGACTGGGCGAGCGCGTTGGCGATCGCCACGTTCTGCGCGTAGTTGTTGCGCAGCACCAGGGCGCCGACCTCGTCGGTCATCTCGGCGAGCAGCTTGTTGCGCTGCTTGACCGTCATGTCGCCGTCCGCGACCACGCCGTTGAGCAGGATCTTGATGTTCACCTCGTGGTCGGAGGTGTCCACGCCGGCGCTGTTGTCGATGGCATCGGTGTTGATCTTGCCGCCCTGGCGGGCGAACTCGATCCGGCCGAGCTGGGTCAGGCCCAGGTTGCCGCCCTCGCCGACGACCTTGACGCGCAGGTCGGCGCCGTCGACGCGGATGGCGTCGTTGGCCTTGTCGCCGACGTCCGCGTTGGACTCGGTCGACGCCTTGACGTAGGTGCCGATGCCGCCGTTCCACAGCAGGTCGACCGGCGCCCCGAGGATCGCCTTCATCAGGTCGGCCGGGGTCAGCTTGGCGACCTTCTCCTCGATGCCGAGGGCCTCGCGGATGTGGCCGTTGACCGGGATGGCCTTGGCGCTGCGCGGGAAGATCCCGCCGCCCTGCGAGAGCAGGTCGGTGTCGTAGTCGCCCCAGCTGGAGCGGGGCAGGTCGAACAGGCGGCGGCGCTCGGCGAAGGAGGTGGCCGCGTCCGGGTTCGGGTCGATGAAGATGTGCCGGTGGTCGAAGGCGGCGACCAGGCGGATGTGCTCGCTGAGCAGCATGCCGTTGCCGAACACGTCACCGGACATGTCACCGATGCCGACGACCGTGAAGTCCTCGGTCTGGGTGTCGGTGCCCAGCTCCCGGAAGTGCCGCTTCACGGACTCCCAGGCGCCGCGCGCGGTGATGCCCATGCCCTTGTGGTCGTAGCCGGCGCTGCCGCCGGAGGCGAAGGCGTCGCCGAGCCAGAAGTTGTAGCTGCCGGCGACCTCGTTGGCGATGTCGGAGAACGTCGCGGTGCCTTTGTCGGCCGCGACCACCAGGTAGGTGTCGTCCTCGTCGTGCCGGACCACGTCCTGGGGGGGCACGACCTCGCCGGCCACCATGTTGTCGGTGATGTCGAGCAGCGCCGAGATGAACGTCTTGTAGCTGGCGATGCCTTCGGCGAGCCACGCGTCCCGGTCCTTCGCCGGGTCGGGCAGCTGCTTGGCGACGAAGCCGCCCTTGGCGCCGACCGGCACGATGACGGTGTTCTTCACCATCTGCGCCTTGACCAGGCCGAGGATCTCGGTACGGAAGTCCTCACGCCGGTCGGACCAGCGCAGACCGCCGCGCGCGACCTTGCCGAAGCGCAGGTGCACGCCCTCGACCCGCGGCGAGTACACCCAGATCTCGAACGCCGGGCGGGGCGCCGGGAGATCCGGGATGGCCTGCGGGTCGAACTTCATGGAGACGTAGGTGTGCGGCTTGCCCTCGGCCGTCTCCTGGAAGAAGTTGGTGCGCAGCGTCGCCTTGATGACGGTCAGGAAGGAACGCAGGATGCGGTCCTCGTCGAGGCTCGCCACCTGGTCGAGGGCCGCGTCCAGCTCTTCGAGGAGGGCGTCCGTGATCTCCAGGCCGGCCTTCTGCCGGTCCGGCGACATCCGCGCCTCGAACAGGGAGACGAGCAGCCGGGTGGTGTGGACGTTGTTGCGGAGAGTGGTCTCCATGTAGTCCTGGCTGAACGTGGAACCGGCCTGCCGCAGGTACTTCGCGTACGCCCGCAGCACCATCGCCTGCCGCCAGCTCAGCCCGGCGCTCAGCACCAGCGCGTTGAAGCCGTCGTTCTCCGCGAGGCCGGTCCAGGTCGCCGCGAACGCGTCCTGGAAACGCTCGCGGCCGTCGTCGCCCAGGTAGTCGCCGTTGCCGCCGCCGGACACCTTCGGCATGCGCAGCCCGAAGTCGTAGATCCACGCGGTCGTCCGGTCCGAGCAGCGCAGTTCGTACGGCCGCTCGTCGATCACCTCGACGCCGAGCCGGTTGAGGACCGGCAGCACGGCCGACAGGGAGATCGCCGCGCCCTTGCGGTAGATCTTGAAGCGGCGTTCGCCGGGGGCGGCACCCACCGGCTCGTAGAGGCTGAGCGCGAAGTCGTTGCCCGGTTCCTCGGTGAGCCGCTCCAGGTGGACCAGGTCGGCGACCGCCGCGCGCGGGGTGTGGTCGGCCTTGTAGCCCTCGGGGAAGGAGTTGGTGTAGCGGCGCTGCAGCTCGGCCGCGCGCTCCTCGCCGCACTCGGCGTTGAGCGCCTCGGCGAAGGCGTCGGCCCAGGAGCGGGCCGCCTCGACCAGGCGGGCCTCGATGCGGTCCTTGTCGGCGTCGGACAGCTCGGGCAGCTCGGTGCCCTGCGGGACGCGCACGACGAAGTGCAGCCGGGAGAGGATCGACTCGGTGTTCCAGGCGGTGAAGTCGACGCTGATGCCGCCGAGCTCCTCCTTGAGGATGTCGATGATCCGCAGCCGGACGCCGGTGGTGTAGCGGTCGCGCGGGAGGTAGACGAGGGCCGAGTAGTAGCGGCCGTATTCGTCCTGGCGCAGGTACAGCCGCAGCCGGCGGCGTTCCTGGAGGTAGAGGACGGACGTGACGATCGACTCCAGCTCCGGGACCGGGGTCTGGAACATGTCGTCGCGCGGGTAGGTCTCCATGATCTGCATCAGGTCGCGGCCGTCGTGGCTGTTGGGCGAGAAGCCCGCCCGCTCCAGCACGGCGTCGACCTTGCGGCGGATGACCGGCACCCGGCGCACCGACTCGGTGTAGGCCGCGGACGAGAACAGGCCCAGGAAGCGCCGCTCGCCCACCACGTTGCCGTCCGCGTCGAACTTCTTGACGCCGACGTAGTCCAGGTACGACGGCCGGTGCACGGTCGCCCGGCTGTTCGCCTTGGTCAGGACGAGGAGCTTGTGCTCACGGGCCTTGGCGCGCGCGTCGGCCGGGAGTCGCTCGAAGGAGGGGCTGACCGGGTGGCCCTCCTCGCCGGAGTGCTGCGGGTCGGAGCGCAGGATGCCGAGACCGGTGCCGGGCACGGCGGCCAGCGAGTCGTCGTCGCGCAGCTGGTACTCGCGGAAGCCGAGGAAGGTGAAGTGGTCGTCGGCCAGCCAGCGCAGCAGCTCGCGGGCCTCCTCGACCTCGGGGCGCGGCAGGTCGGCGGGGACCGGCTCCTCGCCGAGGTTCTCGGCGACGCGGACGGCCGCCTCCCGCATCTTCTCCCAGTCCTCGACGGCCTCCCGGACGTCGGAGAGCACGCGCAGCAGGTCGGCGGTGATCTGCTTGAGGTCCGAGCGGTCGGTCTCACGGTCGATCTCGACGTGGATCCAGGACTCGATGTACGCGTCGTGCGGCAGTTCCTCGCCGACGGCCGGGCTGGGCAGCACCTCGATCAGGTTGCCCGTGAGGTCGCGGCGGACGGCGATCTGGGGGTGGATGACGACGTGGATCCCGCGTCCCTGCCGGGTCAGCTCGTTGGTGACCGAGTCCACGAGGAAGGGCATGTCGTCGGTGACGACCTCCACCACCGTGTGGGTGCAGGTCCAGCCGTTCTCCTCGACGGTCGGGGTGTGGACCCGGACGTTCGCGGTGCCCTGCGGGCGGGTCTCGGCGAGACGGTAGTGCGAGACGGCGGCGCCGAAGACGTCGACCGGGTCGCGGTCGGCCAGGTCCTCCGGTGCGGTGTGCAGGTAGTAGCGCTGGAGGAACGCGAAGACGGACTCCTGGTCCGCCTCTCCCGTCGTCCCAGTCGGTAGGTGCCCCCCGGCCGGGCTGTTCTCAGCTACCCGGGCGGCCCGATCGAGCAGCTCGGCCTTGGCTTCGTCCAGCTTGGTCTGCATTGTCCTCTGGCTCCTGTCGCGCGCCATTGCGTGACGTAGAAGGAAGTACGGGCTCTTCCCCCTGCGGCTCGACGCCACGGCCGGGTTCTCCGGTCTGCTCCGACGCTATGCCGCAAGGTGAGACGAGCGGGGGGTATTGAGCCATATTTGAGCTGCTCGGCAGGTGTGAT
Organism: Streptomyces sp. NPDC008092; assembly: GCF_042957285.1. Lineage (NCBI taxonomy): Bacteria > Bacillati > Actinomycetota > Actinomycetes > Kitasatosporales > Streptomycetaceae > Streptomyces > Streptomyces sp. NPDC008092. Next base: position 23,345 of record NZ_JBIBHY010000023.1, on the reverse strand, counting down.
GCTGCTCTCGGCAGCGCTCCTGCCTGGGCCGCCTCCGGCGCCCTCCGCTTGGGAAGACCAGCGACCGCCACCCGGTCACGGAGGTGTTCCGTGCTCACCGGGCGCAGGGCAGGGGCACCGATGCCCCCGCGAACTATCGCGCTGATCACGCCACCAAGGCTATCGCTCCCGACCGGGGGGCCGTCATGAGCCGTATGTGTACAAAACAAGGGGTGGAACTTTGACGTTCTGCACAGGGACGCTGCGCTGGCTTGGCCGACATAGGAGCGGGGGTGGCTGAAAACGGATGGCGACAGTGCGGGCGCGTGGGGGCCGGCCGCGCAGTTCCCCGCGCCCCTGACGGGGCTCCTTAGCTGCGGGCAGTCGTGCCGCTGGGGCGGCACGGGTGGGCGCAGCGGCACCCGGCCAGCGCCGGTGAGCGTCCCCACCCCCGGCCCCAGCCCACCGGCACCGGCACCGGCTCACGCCACCAAGCGCTCCGCTTCCTCCACCGCCTCCGCCAGCGAGTCCACGACCGGCGCCCCGGCCTCCTCCAGGCTCGCCCGCCCATGCGACCCCCCGGTGTACAGCACCGCCCGCGCCCCCGCCGCCCGCGCCGCGACCGCGTCGTCCGCGGCGTCCCCGATCACCACGGTCCGTCCCGGAGCCACGTCCGCGTCCGCCAGCTGCCGCAGATGCCGCACCATGTGCTCGGCCTTGCTGCCCCCCGACGGCCCCACCCGCCCGTCCACCCGTATGAAGTGCGGCTCGATCCCGAACCCCCGTACCAGCGGGACCAGTTCGTCATGCACGTACATGCTCAGCAGCGACTGGCTGCGCCCCGCCGAACGCCACCCGGCCAGCAGCTCGGCCGCCCCGTCGGTCAGCCCGCACCTGGCGCGGTGCTCGGCGTAGTACCGGTGGAAGATCACGTCCATGGCCTCCCACTCGGCCGCCGTCGGCAGCCGCCCCATCAGCCGCTCGTAGAACTTCGGCACCGGCACGCAGTACAGCTCCCGGTACTGCTCCAGCGTGATCGGCGCCAGGCCCAGCTCGGCCGAGGCCGCGTTCGTCGCCCCGATGATCGCGTCGTTGTCGTGGAACAGCGTCCCGTTCCAGTCCCAGACAATGTGTGCGCTTTCGTGCTTCCCCATGCCAAAAACGCTACCCGCCGCCACTGACAATCAAGACCGCGGGCACATCACCGCAGGTCACAGCCGTCCTAATGAGCCCCGGCGGCCTCGTCTCAGCCGCCGAACCCCACCAGGTTCGGGATCTCCTGGGTGGCGTACCAGAGCAGTTCGTGGTCCTCGGCGCCGTCCACGACGAACTGCGCGTCGTCGTCCCCGCCGTCCGCCGCCTTGAGCGCCCCGGCCGCCGCCGTCACGTCCTCCTCCGCGTCGTCGGAGTCGACGTGCACCGCGGCCGCCCTGGCCAGCGCCACCGTCCCGGTCACCCGGACCTCGCCCAGCGCCGCCGGGTCGAGCCCGCGGTCCGGGTCGGCCGCCGCCGTGCCGTCGGGGACGTCCACGGCGACCACGACCCGGCGCCGCATCGCGTCCGGGTCGGCGGCCAGCAGCCGCAGGGAGGCCAGCGCGGCCCGGTTGAGCGCGGCGTACTCCAGTTCCTCCATGTCGTCGGAGAGGTACCACTCGCGCAGCGCGGGCGTGACGGCGTAGGCGACGAACGGACCGGTTCCCAGCTCGCCCGTCCTGTGCGCCTCGGCGAGCCCGGGCAAGGTCAGGGGGACGTAGACGCGCATGGCTGGGCCGCTCTCTTCCGGGCTCTTCGACTCTTCTTCGGCATTGCGCCTCACGGAAGGCCTGGCGCCCGCCGGAGGGCCTTCAGGATACGTGCGGGCGTCCCCTTTCGGGTCCCGGGAGGTGACGCCGGAGGCGTCCACCCGACGCCCCTCGATTCACCCGGTGCGGCCGCCCGCCCAGCGGGTTTCCGGCACCCCCGGCCACTCGGATAGGTGAACTTCCGGGACCTCCGGCACGGACCGCCGTCGCCTTGCTGCCGCCGCCCCGCCCCCGTACAAGATCCGTAACCGAAAGTTACCGCCCGGTACCCGCCGGGCCCGCCGAACGGGAATCCCCATGAACAAGGTCATGACCAGGACCGCCCAGCTCCGCCCGGGCACCCGGCCGCCCGGCCGCCGCGACTCCCGCCGCCCCGGCGCGCCCTCCTCCCGCCGGCCTCTCACACCGCCGGCGGCCCCGCCCGGCCCCCGTCCCACCGATCTCTTCGCGGAGCGCCTGCTGGCCGTCCTGAGCGGCCGCCGCCCGGTCCACTGGATGCTCCGGCACACCGCGGGACACGCCTACGACGACCTGGCCCGTCTCGCCGAGCGCGGCCCCCTGCGCACCCGCGGCGCCGACCCCGTCGTCCGCGACATCGGCTACTACGTCCCCCGCGCCGGCGCCCTGGAGGTCTTCGCCCGCATCGCCGCGGGCGACCGGCTGCGCGCGCTGGCCTTCCGCCTGGAACAGGGCGCGGACCTGCGCTGGCGGTGCACAGCGGTGGAGATGGGCGGCCCACGCCCGCCGCACGGCCCCTGACGGGCCGAGCCCGGCCCGGCCTCCCGCCGTGACCGGCCCAAACCGAAGGGCCGGCCACCTCTCCAGGTGACCGGCCCTTGCGAAGCGCTCGCTGACGCCCGGGTTACTTCCTGCGGCCGCGGCGGCTCTTCGCCTGCTTGCGGCGCTCGGCGCGGGTCAGGCCGTCGGCCTCCGAACGGGCCGGCTCATCGTCGTCGTAGTCGAAGTCGCCCTCGACGATGCCGCCCTCGCCGTCCACCGTGGCCGCCGAGAAGTGCATGCCCCGGCGCTGCGGCGCCTCCAGACCCTTGGCGCGGATCTCGGGACGGGAACCCGCCTGGGCCGGCACGGCGTCCTGGACGCCCTCCGCCGCCTCGGTGTCCTCGACCGGGACCTCCTCGACCTGCTGCTCGACCTGGACCTCCAGGTTGAACAGGTAGCCGACGGACTCCTCCTTGATGCCGTCCATCATGGCGGTGAACATGTCGAAGCCCTCGCGCTGGTACTCAACCAGCGGGTCCTTCTGGGCCATCGCGCGCAGGCCGATGCCCTCCTGGAGGTAGTCCATCTCGTAGAGGTGCTCGCGCCACTTGCGGTCCAGGACCGACAGCACGACCCGGCGCTCCAGCTCACGCATGATCTCGGAGCCGAGCTGCGCCTCGCGCGACTCGTACTGCTCGTGGATGTCGTCCTTGATGGACTCGGAGATGTACTCGGCGGTCAGGCCCGCACGGTCGCCGGCCGCCTCCTCCAGCTCGTCGACGGTGACCTTGACCGGGTAGAGCTGCTTGAAGGCACCCCAGAGGCGGTCGAGGTCCCAGTCCTCCGGGAAGCCCTCGGCGGTCTCCGCGCCGACGTACGCGTCGATCGTGTCGTTCGTGAAGTGCTGGATCTGCTCCTGCAGGTCCTCGCCCTCCAGGACGCGGCGGCGCTCGCCGTAGATGACCTCGCGCTGGCGGTTGAGCACCTCGTCGTACTTCAGGACGTTCTTGCGCGTCTCGAAGTTCTGCTGCTCGACCTGCGACTGCGCGGACGCGATCGCGCGGGTGACCATCTTGTTCTCGATCGGCACGTCGTCCGGCACGTTCGCCATCGACATCACGCGCTCGACCATCTGGGCCTTGAACAGGCGCATCAGGTCGTCGCCGAGGGAGAGGTAGAAGCGGGACTCGCCGGGGTCGCCCTGACGGCCGGAACGACCGCGCAGCTGGTTGTCGATCCGGCGCGACTCGTGCCGCTCGGTACCGAGGACGTAGAGCCCGCCGAGGTCCTTGACCTCCTCGAACTCCGCCTTGACGGCCTGCTCGGCCTTCTCCAGGGCGGCGGGCAGCGCCTGCGCCCACTCCTCGATGTGCTCCTCGGGGTCGAGGCCGCGCTGGCGCAGCTCCGCCTCGGCGAGGTCCTCGGGGTTGCCGCCGAGCTTGATGTCCGTGCCACGGCCGGCCATGTTGGTGGCCACCGTGACGGCGCCCTTGCGGCCGGCCTGCGCGACGATCGACGCCTCGCGCTCGTGGTGCTTCGCGTTCAGCACCTCGTGCTGGATGCCGCGCTTGGAGAGCTGCTGCGAGAGGTACTCCGACTTCTCCACGGAGGTCGTACCGACCAGGATCGGCTGGCCCTTCTCGTGCTTCTCCGCGATGTCGTCGACGACCGCCTCGAACTTGGCGACCTCGGTGCGGTAGATCAGGTCCGACTGGTCCTTGCGGACCATCGGCCGGTTCGTCGGGATCGGCACCACGCCGAGCTTGTAGATCTGGTGGAACTCGGCGGCCTCGGTCATGGCCGTACCGGTCATGCCGGACAGGCCGGGCTGTTCCTTGTCGTTGTGGTCGTGGCGCTTGTAGAGGCGGAAGAAGTTCTGCAGGGTGATCGTGGCGAGGGTCTGGTTCTCGTCCTTGATGTCCACCCCTTCCTTCGCCTCGATCGCCTGGTGCATGCCCTCGTTGTAGCGGCGGCCGGCGAGGATACGGCCGGTGTGCTCGTCGACGATCATGACCTCGCCGTCGAGGACGACGTAGTCCTTGTCCTTCTTGAAGAGCTCCTTCGCCTTGATGGCGTTGTTCAGGTAGCCCACCAGAGGCGTGTTCACCGACTCGTAGAGGTTGTCGATGCCCAGCCAGTCCTCGACCTTGCTGACCCCGGACTCGTGGATGGCGACGGTGCGCTTCTTCTCGTCGACGTCGTAGTCGCCGGTCTCCTCCTGGCCCTTGAGCGGGTTGCCCGCCTCGCCCTTCTTCAGGCGCAGGACCAGCTTGGCGAAGTCGCCGTACCACTTGGTGGCCTGGTCGGCCGGGCCGGAGATGATCAGCGGCGTACGGGCCTCGTCGACCAGGATCGAGTCGACCTCGTCGACGATGGCGAAGTTGTGGCCGCGCTGGACGAGCTCGTCCTGGGCCCACGCCATGTTGTCGCGCAGGTAGTCGAAGCCGAACTCGTTGTTCGTGCCGTACGTGATGTCGCACGCGTACTGCTCGCGGCGCTGGGCCGGCGTCATGTTGGCGAGGATGCAGCCGACGCTCAGGCCCAGGAACTTGTGGACGCGGCCCATCATCTCGGAGTCGCGCTCGGCCAGGTAGTCGTTGACCGTGATGAGGTGGACGCCCTTGCCCGCCAGCGCGTTGAGGTACGCGGGCAGGGTGCCGACGAGGGTCTTGCCCTCACCGGTCTTCATCTCGGCCACGTAGCCGAGGTGGAGGGCCGCGCCGCCCATGATCTGCACGTCGTAGTGACGCTGGCCGAGGGCGCGCTTGGCGGCCTCGCGGACGGTGGCGAACGCCTCGGGGAGCAGGTCGTCGAGGCTCTCGCCGTCGGCGTAGCGCTGCTTGTACTCATCGGTGAGGGCCCGCAGCTCGGCGTCGGAGAGGTCGACGAAGTCCTCTTCGATGGAGTTGACCTGGTCCGCGATGCGGTGCAGCTTGCGCAGGATCTTGCCTTCGCCTGCACGCATGATCTTCGAGAGGACGGACACGGGGGTTTGTCTCCTTGCCGGTCGGGCCTGGGACGGTCGGTTTCCATTTGACGTACTGAGCAACGGCCATCGTATGCGAGGACCCGGCCGCGCCGGGAGGCCTGTCGGCCCGACGGCCGTCCGCCGCTTTCCTGAGGGCCCCGCGAGCCTGTTCCACGCTTCACACGGGACAACGGCCGGGGTACACGGATAGTGCCGCGCCGAGGCGAGGAATTGCGCGAAATGTGATCACTTGCTCACGGAGAGCGAAACCGATGGCGTACCGGACGCCCCGGCGAGCAGAATCAGCCGATGGAACCCGTCACGCTCACCACCCCTCGTCTGCTGCTGCGCGCGGTCGGCCCGCAGGACACCGACGCGGTGTACGCGGCCGTCCAGGATCCCGACATCCAGCGCTGGACGACGATTCCTTCGCCGTACCTCGCCGAGCACGCCCGGAGCTTCACGGAACAGATGGCCCCCGACGGCTGGTCGGAGGGATCGATGTTCACCTTCGGTGTCTTCCTGCCGACGGGCGGGCTGGCCGGGATGCTCGCCCTGACCATGCGCTCCCTGGGGACGGCCGAGGTGGGCTTCTGGACCGCCAAGGAGCACCGCGGCCACGGCTATACCGTCGAGGCCACCCTCGCGGCCGCCCGCTGGGCGTTCACACGGATGGCGATCGACCGCGTCGAATGGCGTGCCGAGGTCGGCAACCGCGCCTCCCGCGCGGTCGCGGAGCGCGCGGGCTTCACCGTCGAGGGCGTCCTTCGCTCCTCCCTCAACAACAAGGGCGTACGACGCGACTGCTGGGTCGCTTCCCTGCTCCCCTCGGACCTGGGCCTGCCCTCCGCGGCGCCCTACCTGCCGGCCCCCTCGCAGGGCTGAAACCCGAGCCCGTGCCGGGCTGTCAGTGCCACCCTCTATCGTCCGACCCATGACGACCCTCCCGCGCCCCGCCGCCGCCCTCTCGGCGGACGAAGCCCGCCGTATCGCGCTGAAGGCACAGGGTTTCCTCGGCGCCCCCGACCGGCGTTCCGGCGTCCGGGGCGTGCTCCGCCACCTCGGCGCGGTCCAGCTCGACACCATCTCGGTCCTCGCCCGCTCCCACGAGCTGATCCCGTACGCCCGTCTCGGCCGCGTCGGCCGCAGGACGGTGGAGGCCGCCTACTGGCAGGACGCGCACGCCTTCGAGTACTGGTCGCACGCGGCCTGCATCCTCCCCATCGAGGAGTGGCCGCACTTCGCGTTCCGCCGCCGCGCCTACCGCGGCCGCCCGCACTGGAACCACGACCTCCCCGACGGCGTCTACGACCAGGTCGTCAAGCAGCTGCGCGACGAAGGCCCGCTGACCGCGACGGAGCTGGGCGGCGCGAAGAGGACCAGCGAGTGGTGGGACTGGTCCGGCACCAAGGTCGCCGTGGAGCGCGCGCTGATGTACGGCGAGGTGGTGTGCGTCGAACGGCGCGGCTGGAAGCGGGTGTACGACCTGGCCGAACGCGCGGTCCCGAGCGCACTGCTCCACGACGAGCTGGACGACGCCGAGTGCCTGCGCCGTCTGGTCCGGCTGGCCGGGCAGTCGCTGGGCGTCGGCACGCGCGCGGACATCGCCGACTACCACCGGCTCAAGGGCGAGCAGGTCGACGCGGTGATCGCCGACTCGGGTCTGGTCCCGGTGGAGGTGGAGGGCTGGGGGAAGCCGGCCTGGGCGGACCCCGCGGCGCTGGCGACGCCTCCGCGCGGGCGGCACCGTGCGACGCTGCTCTCCCCGTTCGACTCCCTGATCTGGGACCGGGCGCGCACGGAGCGGATCTTCGGCTTCACCCACCGCCTGGAGGCGTACGTCCCGAAGCCGAAGCGGGTGCACGGCTACTACGCGATGCCGGTGCTGGCCGGCGGCCGGCTCGTGGGCCGGGTGGACCCGGCGCGCGAGGCGGGCGGCATCCTGGTGGCCCGCCAGGTCACGCTGGACGGCCCGAAGGCGGTCCCGGCGGTGGCGGAGGCGCTGGTCGAGGCGGCGAGCTGGGTGGACTGCATGACGGTGCGCGTGGAGCGCGTCGACGCCCCCGAGCTGCGCGAGCCGCTCCTGAAAGAAGTGACCCGCGCCCTGATCGCCGCGCTGCGCTGACCGGCGCGGCGGCCTGCGGCTGCGGCCTGTGGCCTGTGGCCTCAGCGGATCTCCAGGATCTTCTCCCGCATCGCGTAGACCACCGCCTCCATCCTGGAGTGCAGCTGCAGCTTCTCCAGGATGTTGCGCACGTGGTTCTTCACGGTGTTCTCGGAGATGAACAACTCCTTCGCGATGTCGCGGTTGTTCATCCCCGTGGCGACCAGCTTGAGCACTTCGAGTTCACGGTCGGTGAGCCGGGGCGCCGGCACCAGCCGGCGCTCGTCGGTGCGCTGGATCATCGACTTGAACTCGGTGAGGAGTTTCGACGCCATGGACGGGCTGATCTGCGACTGCCCGTCGGCCACCGCGCGGATGGCGGTGGCCACCTCGTCGGTGGAGATCTCCTTGAGGAGGTATCCGGTCGCGCCCGCCTTGATCGCGTCGTAGAGATCGGCCTCTTCGTCGCTGATCGTCAGCATGATGATCTTCGCGCTCGGGGCGACCTCCTTGATGGAGGTGCAGGCCTCGATGCCGCCGCGCTTGGGCATCCGGACGTCCATCAGCACGATGTCGGGCAGCAGGTCGGCGGCCTTGTCGACGGCCTCCGCGCCGTCGCCCGCCTCCCCGACGACCTGGATGTCCTCCTCGGCGGCGAGCACGATCTCCAGTCCGCGGCGGAAGAGGGCATGGTCATCGACGACAAGGACCCTGATCGGTTCCTTGCGTGGAACACCGCCCGCGTCCGGGCCCATGCCGACGACGCCGCCGTCGGCATCACCGTCCCGCATCGGTCCGAAGCTGTCCGCCATCGTTCCTCCCCCTGAAGGCTGTGGCCTGTGGTGCTGTGCCATCCGCCAACCCAAGGCAGCGGCCCACCGGTTGGGCCGTTGCGGCCATGATTCCATGCCCGGGCGCCAACGGGGTGACCGAGCGGGGCGCGAAGTGGTCGCACACCGGTGCCCCTGGGGGCGCACACGCGCTTCCAGGGGCACAGGCTCAGCTGCCGGCCGGGCCGGTCAGCCGCCCAGCGTGCCTCCCGCCGCGGGCGGTTGCGCCTGGGCGACCATCGGGTCCGTGTTGAGGTGGATGACACCGTAGTCGTACGCGTGCCGCCGGTAGACGACACTCGGCTCCTTGGTCTCGGAGTCGACGAACAGGTAGAAGTCGTGTCCGACCAGCTCCATCTCGTAGAGAGCCTGGTCGAGGGTCATCGGGGCGGCGACGTGGGTCTTCTCGCGGACGACGAGGGGGCCTTCGCCCTGCACCTCAAGGGAGCCCATCTTCTTGGTGGGCACTCCGTCCGCGTCCTCGGAGTGGACGGGGCTGCCGTTCCCGTTGAGCGTCGCCGCGCCCGGGACGTGGTCGGGAACCTCGGCCGCCGAGATCCGCCGTGCGCCGCGGCGCGAGAACCGCTTGTCGTGCTGCTTGCGCAGCCGCGCGTCCAGCTTCTCCGCCGCCAGGTCGAGTGCCGCGTACGGGTCACTGGCCGCTGCCTCCGCCCGGATCACCGGACCGCGGGAGCGGAGCGTGATCTCCACTCGGTCGCAACGGTCGGCCTGTCGGGGGTTGGGCTCCTTGGACACCTCGACGTCGAGGCTGATCACCTTGCCGTCGAGCTTCTGGATCTTCTCCAGCTTCAGCTTCTCGGCCACGTGCTTGCGGAACCGCTCGGGCACCTCGGTCTTGCGGCCCTTGACGACGATGTCCACGCAGAACTCCGTTCCCGGATCACTCCGCTGCACTGCGGAGCATCTCCCTTTTGCACCCAGCTCCGGTGAACCCCGGAGCCTCGGACTCGGCGACTTCACCTCCTCCTCCCCCATGGGCAAGATCTGCACCCCAGCACCGCGATGATTGCGGAAAACCCGCGGCACGGCATTCGGATAGGGGAGACACGGCCTGCGGCTTTCTCCCTCACAACCGAACATATCTCGCCCGGACGGATGTCGTCACCCTCTACTGATGCGTACCTCCATTCAGGTGAATTGGCCCCGTCACTACCTGCAACGATGTACGTTCACGGTCAGTTCCGGTTCATTTCGAAAGAATCCGGTGCGGCCGCGACCACGGCGGCACGGACCGGGCCTGCGAGGCCGTTCACCTCGGCCATTCCCGGTGCGTTCCGTGCCCACTTCGCTCGCTCTTCCCCTGGTCCGGTCTTCCGTTCCTCCCTTCCTTCCCAAGCCGCGCGCCGATACACAGCCGTTGTTGCCTCTCCTGCCCCTTCGGCCCCTGCCCCCTCCCGTACCGCACGCGCCGCCTCCGCGAGGGTGGCGCCCGTGGTGACGAGGTCGTCGACGAGGACGACCCGGCCTCCGGCCAGCAGCCGGGCACCGCCCGCCGTCACCTCCAGCGCGCCCGCGAGATTCGCGAACCGCTGCCGGGCGTTGAGCCCCGCCTGGTCGGCGACGGCCCGCCGCTGCCGCAGCACCGGGGCCACCCGTGCCGGGGCCCCGGCACGCCGCAGCTCCGCGGCCGCCGCGAGGGCGATCCGCCGCACCGGGTCGTGTCCCCGCGCCCGCACGGCCCACGGCGCGGACGGCACGGGCACGAGCAGCACCGGCCTGGACCCGGACGCGCCGGTACCACCCGCCGTACCGCTCCACGAAGCGACGATCCGCACGGTCCGGCCGTCCCTGAGCCCGGCCGGGCCGTCCCGAAGCCCGTCCCGGAGGCCGGCTCGCACCGCTCCTGCCAGTGCCGCGCCCAGCGCACCGGCGAGCGCCAGCGCACCGCGCTCCTTGTGGGCGAGGAGCGCCGTCCGCACCTCGTCCGCGTAAGGCGCCGCCGCGTACACCGCCGGCATCCCGGACGGCTCCGGCACCGGTCGCACCCGGCGCGGTACGGCCCCGCTCAGGGCGGCACGGCACTCGTCGCAGAGCACCGTGCGAGGCGTCCCGCAGCCTCCGCACTCGGCCGGTAGCACCAGGTCGGTGAGGTCCTGCCACCACCCCCGCATGTGCCCACTGTGCCAACGACCGGCCCGACCGGCCACCCCTGTGGACGACCGCCTGTGGACAACTCCGCACGACACGCACAGCGCGTCACCCACACGGGTGAGAAGGAACGTTGCTGTACCGAAGAGCCGGAGAACGGTTGCCCGGGGCGCACAACAGCTCCCGTCCACCGCCCACGGACACGCGTCCATCGCCCACGAAGACGGCCGCCCCGCCGGCTCGACGCCGGACCGGGACGGCCGCTCATGCTCGGCGCGGGGCTCAGCCCGGATAGACCGGCACCGACCCGTCCTTGACCACCTTCTGCCACTGGTCCCCGGACGGCAGCCGGACGATCCCGTCGTCCTGCGAGGCGGCCACCAGCGGCACCCGGTCGTCCTCGGACGCGGCGATCGCCAGGACACCCGTGAGCGCCGCGGGCGCCGGCCCGTCCGGTGTGGAGCCGTCGACCCGGACGTACCGCGTCTGCTGCACGCCGCCCTGCTCGCGCCCGACCACCACGAGCTTGCTGTCCCCGGCCCACGACATCGCGGTGACCTCCTCGGATCCGGGGGTCGCGGAGCGCAGTTCGAGGACCGAGACCTCCTGCTGGTCGTCGGACTTGGTGCGCTCGATCCGCCCGACGAGCAGCGACTGCTTGCCGTCCTTCTCGACGACGAGCGCGATCCGCACCCCGTCCGCGGCGACCCGCACGTCCTCGATGCGGCCGTCCAGTTCGGGGATCTGCACGGCCACCGGCTGGCCCACCCCCTGCGCCAGCATGTACAGCTGCGGCTTGGCGGGGTCGCGGTCGGCCACCCACAGGTCGCCGCGGGCGTCCCAGCTCGGTGCCGTCAGCCGGTCGTTCCCGGTCGCACCGTGACTGGTCAGCACGGCGTCGCCCAGCGAACCGTCCGACGCGAGCGAGGTGACGTACAGCGCCCGGCCGTCGCTGGTGACCCCGGCCGCGGTCCGCTCGTCGCGGGCGACCGCCACCGACCCCAGCGGCTTGGTGCCCGCGCCGAACGGGCCCGGTACCGCGACCGCACCGGTGCCGGTGCCGCCGGTCGTCATCCGCACCAGCCGGTGCTTGGCGTCGAGGAAGTACAGGTAGTCGGGGTGCTTGGTGGAGGCACGCCAGGCGGTCGCCTCGGCCTGCTCCTCGGTGACGTCGCACATGTGGGCGCCGTTGACGGACCGCAGCGCGACCGAGTCCACGGTGGGCGTCAGGTTGCGCAGCGTGAAGAGCAACTGGGTCGCCATCTCGCTGCACTTGGTGGAGCCGATCCGGGACGCCTTGACGTTCAGCGGCACCGTGAGCTGGTTCTGGTCGTCCGGGGTCAGTCCGGACACGCCCTTCTTCAGCGCCGTACCGGTCGGGAAACTCGACCGGACCACCGGGCCGAGCCAGGTGGTGGGACCGCTGAGCAGCGACCGCACCAGCTGGGTCGTCGGGTCCACCCGGCTGCGCACGAAGACGGGATCGGCGACCGCCACCGGCTGCCCGGTCTCCCCGGCCGACGTGTCCGAGGCGAAGTAGTACTTGTCGACCGACGTGTAGTTGCGCTGGAAGTCGGACTTGCCCATCACGACCCCCTGCGGCAGCGAGTCGATCCGCCACTGCCCGCTCTTGGCGTCCCTCGTCAGATGCACCGTCCTGCGGTACGTCCCTTCCGCGGGCGCGTACGCCTGCTGCGCGTCGACCGTGGCCACCCGGCTGCCCTGCAGCGTGTAGGCGATGCTGTTCGTGCCCTCACGGCTCGCCGGCTGCGGGTCCGTCTGGATGCTCGGCCCGTTCGCCAGCACCATGGCCTGCGACTCCGGCTGCCAGGTCTTCGCGGCGGCCTTGGTCAGGTACTTGCGCGCCGTGTCGTAGTTCGGGTCGTCACTGGTCAGGGCCTCCAGGAAACCCTGCACGATCTCCGTGGACGACGCGTCCTGCTGCGGCGGCATGGCGAAGACCCGCACCTGCGTGTCCTGCCGCGGCGTCGACTCGACGTCCCGCAGGTCGCCGCTGTCCGGCATGGAGGCACAGCCCGCCAGAACCACGGCCCCACAGGCGGCGTACGCCACCGCTCGCGCCGGCCTGCGCCGGGCGCTCCCCTCGCGGTCAGCGCCCACGAAATGCCTCCCCTGGCTTGTTCGACTCGTCCGCCCCGTCGCCCTGACCGGCCTCGGGCGTGCCCTCCTGACGCCGGGCGCCCTGGGCCGGCCGGGGCACCACGCGCGCGCCGTTGCCGGGCAGCGCGGTGGGATCGGCGGTGGGGGCCACGGCGGCCATCCGCTGCGCCATCGGTGCGAGCGACGACGCCTGGCCGCCGCCGGGCTGCACCGGCACGGTGGCCCGCTTGTCCTCGCCGCTGCTCGGCAGCCCGGCCTCGCCGAGCCCCCGGTTGCGCCGGGAGTCCTTGGGCTCCAGGGGTATCGGCGAGCCCCGCAACGGCTCGTCCGCCGTCCTGGGGAGCGTCAGCCGGAACTGCGAACCGCCGCCCGGTTCCCCCCACGCCTGCAGCCAGCCGCCGTGCAGCCGCGCGTCCTCCAGGGCGATCGACAGCCCCAGACCCGTACCACCGGTGGTACGCGCGCGTGCCGGGTCGGCCCGCCAGAAGCGGCTGAACACCCGGGTCGCCTCGCCGGGCTTGAGCCCGACACCGTAGTCGCGCACCGCGATGGCGACCGCACCGCCGGCCGAGGCCAGTTTGACGACGACGTCCTTGCCCTCGCCGTGCTCGACGGCGTTGACGACCAGGTTGCGCAGCACCCGCTCCACGCGCCGGGCATCCGCCTCGGCCACCACGGGCTGCAGGTCGCCGAGCACGCGTATGTGCGTGCCCTTGCGCTCCGCGAGCGGCGCGGCCCCGCTGACCACCCGCCGTACGACCTCCCTGAGGTCTATCGGCTCGGCCTCCAGCGCCGCCGCGCCCGCGTCGAAGCGGCTGATCTCCAGCAGGTCGGCGAGGAGCGACTCGAACCGGTCCAGCTGGTCGGCGAGGAGCTCCGCGGACCGCGCGGTCACCGGGTCGAAGTCCTCGCGGGCCTCGTGGATGACGTCGGCCGCCATCCGGACGGTCGTCAACGGCGTCCGCAGCTCGTGCGAGACGTCCGACACGAACCGGCGCTGCATCCGCGACAGGTCCTCCAGCTGCTGGATCTTCAGCTGGAGGTTCTGCGCCATCTTGTTGAAGGCCTCGCCGAGCCGCGCGATGTCGTCCTCGCCGGTGACCTTCATCCGTTCCTGGAGCCGCCCGGCCGACAGCCGCTCGGCGATCCCGGCCGCCATCCGCACCGGCGTGACGACCTGGCGTACGACGAGCCAGGCGATGGCCCCGAGGAGGACGACGACGAAGAGCCCGGCGGTCGCCAGCGTGCCCTTGACCAGGCTGAGGGACTTCTCCTCCTGGGTGAGCGGGAAGAGGTAGTACAGCTCGTACGGGTCGTTGTTCGGATCGCTGACCTGCTTGCCGATGACCAGCGCGGGCTGCGACTCCTTGTCGTCCGTGTAGATGATCCGGGTGTAGCTCTGTGCGGCCGTCGTATTGCCGTTGATCCGCGCGCGCAGGTCGTCGGGCACGCTGGCCGTCGGGTCGACCTGTCCGGAGGCCCGTGTGCGCCCGCCGCCGCTGTTGTTGTCGCCCGCGGGCAGGGTGACCACGTCGAAGGCGCCCTGGCCGCCGCTGGAGAGGGACTCGACGAGGTCGCTCATCCACGAGGTGACGTTCTGCGACTGCCGCCCGTCCACGGACTCCGCGGTGTCACCGGTGCCGGTCGCGGCCTCGTCGGCCTTCTGCTTGGCCACCGCGAAACCACCGGTGGCCTGGGACTGCGAGGCCTTCACCTTCGCGTCCAGCAGGCCGTTGCGCACCTGCCCGATGACGACGAAGCCGAGCAGCAGGACGACGCCCAGCGACATCAGCAGGGTCGTGACGACGACCTTGAGCTGGATGTTGCGCCGCCACAGCCGCATGACCGGCAGCAGCGGTCGCCGCACCCAGCGCATGAACAGGCGCAGCACCGGGCTGCCCTGAACCCCGCCCTGGAGCAGGCCGCCCTCGAAGAGCAGCCGCCAGCGCGAACCGAACCGCTTCCCGCCGACAGACCGCTCCGGACGGTCCCCGGACCGGCCGGGGGCCGAAGCGGCACTGTCTCCGGACATGTCAGCTGGGTCCCGCCTTGTATCCGACACCACGGACGGTCACCACGATCTCCGGCCGCTCCGGGTCCTTCTCGACCTTGGAGCGCAGCCGCTGGACGTGAACATTGACGAGGCGGGTGTCCGCCGCGTGCCGGTAGCCCCAGACCTGCTCCAGGAGCACCTCGCGCGTGAACACCTGCCACGGCTTGCGGGCGAGCGCGACCAGCAGGTCGAACTCCAGTGGGGTCAGCGCGATCGACTGCCCGTCCCGCTTCACCGAGTGCCCGGCCACGTCGATGACCAGGTCACCTATGGCGAGCTGCTCCGGCGCCGGCTCCTCCGACCTCCGCAGCCGGGCCCGGATCCGGGCGACCAGCTCCTTCGGCTTGAACGGCTTCACGATGTAGTCGTCCGCGCCCGACTCCAGGCCCACGACCACGTCGACGGTGTCGCTCTTCGCCGTGAGCATCACGATCGGCACCCCGGACTCCGCCCTGATCAGACGGCACACCTCGATACCGTCCCGACCGGGCAGCATCAGGTCCAGCAGCACCAGGTCGGGCTTGGTCTCACGGAAAGCGGCCAGCGCCTTGTCGCCGTCGGCTACGAAAGACGGCTCAAAACCTTCACCACGCAGCACGATGCCGAGCATCTCGGCCAGTGCGGTGTCGTCGTCGACGACAAGGACTCGTCCCTTCATAAACGACATCATCCCATTCTCATAACAGTGAAGGTTGCGCAGGTGACCAGGCTCACCGGCCTGTGACCTTAGTCGTACTGAGCCGTCACTGTCTGCCCCCGTCCGTCGGCGTTGATGCCAGCCGTGCCGGCCGGGTCAGCCGTGGATGTCAACCCCGGCCGGGCCCGCGACGGACAATCCACGTCGGCATCGGCGGTCAAGCGCCTTCGGGCGAGCCGTCGTACCTGCCCGTGCGGGTCAGAATTCCCGGCGAGTTCGGATCGACCTCGCCCGTGTAGTGGTCCAGCCAGAAGTAGCGCTCGGTGCGTGGCAGCGGGACCTCCACGAGCCGGCCGTCATGCATCATCCACAGGCCGAAGCAGTCGTCCTCCTCGTCGTGGATCAGGACCTGCACGGAGTGCGGCGACGGCCAGGGCAACGACGCGAGGTGTTCCAGCAGTCCGATCCATCCGCTCCGCCGCGCGAACTCGGCAGCCCAGCCCTCGAACATGCCATGCCCGATATCGGTGAAGCGGCCGGCCCAGTCACGGCTGTCGTCCGGCTGGGTCAGCGGCTCCATGATCTCTCTCGCGTCGCTGGCCAACACGATGACCTCGGCAATTCTGCTCATGGGCGAATGTCACCAGCCGCAGGCGAGGAACCGCAATCGGGATTCGCCCCTGGAACCCGAGGCACCCGCCGACACTCGCGAACGGCACCCCCGCCATTCCGAGAGCTGGAAGAACCGTCAGCGGGGCCTGGACGATCGTCGAGGTCGCCGTCGGACGTCACGCCCCCTCGGCCTGCGGGCCGTCACAGGTGGAGGAGCCGTCTCCGCCGGTCGGGCCGGCATCGGTCCGTCAGCTAGATCGTCACCCGGCGGGACCTCGCGCACAGCTCGGCAAGAGCCGAGGCCGTCACGGGCGAAACGGCACCTTCCTCGGTGACGATCGCCGTCACCAACTCGGGCGGCGTCACGTCGAACGCCGGGTTGTACGCCTGGGTCCCCAGGGGCGCCACCGGAATCCCGCCGCCCGCTCCCGCCACCTGTGGCGACGTGACCTCGGTCACCTCATGGCCGGGGCGCTGCTCGACCTCGATGGACGCCCCGTCCGGGGTCCCCGGATCCACCGTCGTCAACGGCGCCACCACGATGAACGGCACATGGTGGTACCGCGCGAGCACCGCGAGCGGATAGCTCCCCACCTTGTTCGCCACCGACCCGTCGGCCGCGATCCGGTCCGCTCCGATCAGCACCGCGTCCACCTCCCCCGCCGCGAACAGCGAACCGGCCGCGTTGTCGGTGAGCAAGGTGTACGCCATGCCACTGCGAGCCGCCTCGTACGCCGTCAGGCGAGCGCCTTGCAGCAACGGACGTGTTTCGTCCACCCAGAGCCGCCGCAGCCGTCCCTCCCGGTGCGCCTTGAGGGCCACCGCGAACGCCGTGCCCTCCCCGCCCGACACCAGCGAACCGGTGTTGCAGTGGGTGAGGATCCGGTGCCCTCCGCCGGGCAACAGTTCCTCAAGCAGCGCCAGTCCGTGCTCGGCCATCCGGGCGCTGGCCTCGGCGTCCTCCCGGTGCAGCGCCCGCGCCGCGTTCAGCGCCGCCGCGGCCGCCGCCCCGCCGTCTCCGCCCTCGGCCAGGGCGGACCGGTACGCCGACGCGGCCCTGCGGACCCCGACGGACAGGTTCACGGCCGTCGGCCGGGCACCCGACAGCGCCACCGCGGCCTCGTCCACGTCGAAGCCCCGTGCGGCGGCGAGCGCCACACCGTACGCCCCCGCTATCCCGAGCACCGGCGCCCCGCGCACCGCGAGCGAACGGATCGCCTCGACCAGCGCCGGCGCGTCCGTGCACACCAGCCCGACCTCTTCCGCAGGCAGTCTGGTCTGGTCGAGAAGGACCACCACGGGACCTTCGGGCGGCTCCTCCCACCGGATCACCGGCATTCCCGTCGGCCGCTTGTCCTCGCCGGTTTGCGCGTACTGATCAGCCATGCGCTCAGTCTGCCCCGTATCCGGCAGACAATTGAAGGAACAATTGAAGGTGCGCAGCCTCTACCGCGGCCGGTCACTGGGCGCCCACCCCATGGCACGATGGCAGCCAACCTGCCGCCGCGCTCGCGGACGGGCACCGTGAAGGAGCTTCGATGAACGACACTCCGGGCTGGGCCTCGCCCGGATCCGCCCCGTCCGACGGGCGGGAACCCGGCGCGTCCGCCCCTGCCGACCGCCCCGTCCCCGCAGGGCCCGTCGAACAGCCCGCCGATCAGCCGGGCACGGATCCACAGAGCACCGGCTCGCAGTGGTCCAAGGAACAGCCGCCGCCCGGCCAGTGGTCCGCGCCCACCGGCGCCCCGGCACCAGGCCAGGCACCGCCGCCCCCACCCCCCGGCCCGGGCTGGGGCGGCAGGCCCCCCGGCGGCGGATACGGAGGACCCGGAGGCTACGGCGGATACGGCGGCGGCCCGGGCGGATACGGCCCGCCCGGCGGCTACGGAGCCTGGGGCGGCGGCTGGGGCGGCCCCCCGCCCGCCGCCAAGCCCGGCGTGATCCCGCTCCGCCCCCTCGGCGTCGGCGAGATCCTCGACGGCGCCGTCTCCACCATGCGCACCTACTGGCGCACGGTCCTCGGCATCTCGCTGACGGTCGCCGTCATCACCGAGGTCGCGGTGATCCTCCTGCAGGGCCTCGTCCTGAACGACACCGAGACCACCGACGCCCTCAACGACCCGAGCGCCTCCCTCACCGAGATCAGCCGCGCGGCCGGCGAGGTCGCGCTCAGCTCGGGCGCCGTCCTGCTGATCACCCTGGTCGGCACCATCATCGCGACAGCCCTGCTGACGACCGTCACCAGCCGCGCCGTACTCGGCAAGTCCGTGACCATCGGCGAGGCCTGGCGCGACGCCCGCCCGCAGGTCCTCAAGCTGTTCGGCCTCATCCTCCTGACCGGGCTCATCGCGGTCGGCGTCCTGCTCGTCGGCGCACTGCCCGGCATCGTCGTCGCGATCGCCGGCGGCCCGGGCGGCGCCATCGCCGCCCTGCTCATCCTCGGCATCCTCGCCGGTGTCGTCGTCACCGTGTGGCTGATGGTCCGCCTCTCGCTGGCCTCGCCCGCCCTGATGCTGGAGAAGCAGAGCATCACCAAGTCCCTGAGCCGCTCCACGAAACTCGTCCGCGGCTCCTGGTGGCGGGTCTTCGGCATCCAGTTCCTCGCCTCGATCATCGCCAACATCGTCTCGTCGCTCGCCGTGGTCCCCTTCACCCTGATCGGGGCCTACGCCGGCGGCCACGGCCTCACCGGCTTCCTGGAGAACACCAACAACAACTACGGCTGGACGTTCCTCGTCATCAGCGGCATCGGCTCGGTGATCGGCTCCATGCTCACCTTCCCGATCAACGCGGGCGTCACCGTGCTCCTCTACATCGACCAGCGCATCCGCCGCGAGGCCCTCGACCTCGAACTGGCCCGCGCCGCAGGCGTCGAGAACTACGGCGCCGGCGCCCCCGGCACCGTCCCGGGGAGCTGATGCGGTGAGCCCGACGGGGGGAGTCCTCACAGCAGTGCCGGCAACCCTGCCACGCGCCGCCGACGAGGCCCTACGAGGCCTGCTGCGGGCCCGGGACACGGCACTGCTGGCACTGGGCTCGGACGACCAGCCGCCCGTGACCATCCCGCGCGACCCCGCGCGGGATGCAGCACGGCGCGAACTGTCCAAGCGGATGTACCACGAGAACGACCCAGGGCTGTTCCAGCGCGCCCTGAACGCCGTCCTGGACTGGGTCGACCGCCTGCTCTCCGCCGCCGCGTCCGCGACGCCCGGAGGCGCACTGGGCCTGGTCGTCGTGGTCCTGGCCGTCATCGCCGTCCTGGGCGCCCTGTGGTGGCGCCTGGGCGCCCCCCGCCGCCAACCCGTCTCCGCCGCCACCCTGTTCGACGACCGCCCCCGCAGCGCCGCCGAACACCGCGCGGCCGCCGAGGCACACGCCGCCCAGGGCCACTGGAACCAGGCCCTCCAGGAACGCATGCGCGCCGTCGTCCGCGCCCTGGAGGAACGCGCCCTCCTCGACGTCCGCCCCGGCCGCACCGCCGACGAGGCCGCCGCCGAAGCCGGCCGCGCCCTGCCCGCCCACACCGACCGGCTGCGCGCCGCCGCCCGGGAGTTCGACGACGTGACGTACGGCGGCCGCAGGGCGACCCAGGCGTCGTACGACCGCATCGCCGACCTCGACCGCGACCTGGAACGCACCAAGCCGATCCTCACCGGCACCACCAGCAGCACCCACAACACACTCAGCACGAGCCACAACACCCGCCAGGGAGCCGCCGAATGAGCACCGGCGTAGCCCTCCCGCCCGCCGCCACCTCCACCGCGCCCACCACCCGACAGGTGTGGACCCGCACGCGGGGCATCGTCCTCGCCGTGGTGCTCGTCCTCGCCGGGGCGATCGCCATCGCCGTCATCCGCTCCGACACCAGGCACGGCGACCTCGACCCGCGCTCCGCCGACCCCTACGGCAGCCGCGCCGTCGCCGAACTCCTCGCCGACCGGGGCGTGGACACCCGGGTGGTCACCACCCTGGCCGAGGCACGCGCCGCGACCGGCCCCGAGACCACGCTTCTCGTCGCCGTCCCGGATCTGCTGACCCCGCATCAGCAGTCCCAACTGCAGGCGTCGACGGCCCGGTCGCGCGGCCGCACCGTGCTGGTCGCCGCCGGCAGCACATCCGTCGAACGGCTCGCCCCCGGCGTCACCGCCGACCCCGCCAACAGCGTCAGGTCCACGCTCGACCCCCACTGCAGCCTGGCCGCGGCCCGGCGGGCGGGCAGCGCCGACACCGGTGGCATCCGCTACACCACCACCCACCTCGACGCCAACACCTGCTACCCCAGCCAGCGCCTGGCCACGCTGCTCCGCATCCCCGCAGCCTCCGGAAACGGGGACACCATCGTCCTCGGCGCACCCGACATCCTGCTCAACGACCGCCTCGACAAGCAGGGCAACGCCTCGCTCGCCCTTCAGCTCCTCGGCTCCCGCCCCCATCTGGTCTGGTACCTCCCCTCGCTCTCCGACGCCACGGCCACCGGTACCGGCGACCAGAAAACCCTGTTCGACCTGCTGCCCTCCGGCTGGCTCTGGGGCACGCTCCAGCTCTTCATCGCCGCAGCCCTGGCCGCCTTCTGGCGGGCACGCCGACTCGGTCCCCTGGTGCCCGAGAAACTTCCAGTGGCGATCCGCGCCTCCGAAACCGTCGAAGGCCGCGCCCGCCTCTACCGCAAGGCCAGCGCCCGCGACCGCGCGGCCGCCGCTCTTCGCTCCACCGCCCGCACCCGTCTCGCCCCCCTCGTAGGCGTCCCCGTCTCCCAGGCGCACGCGCCCGAGGCCCTGCTCCCCGCGCTCTCCGCCCACCTGCACGGCGACGGACAGACCCTGCAAGCCCTGCTCTTCGGACCGCCGCCCGGCGACGACGCGGCCCTCGTCACCCTCACCGACCAACTCGACGCCCTCGAAAGAGAGGTACGCCGTCCATGATGGACCCGACCACTGACAACGCCGGGAACACCGGGAACCCGGCCGACGCCCGGGCCTCCCTGGAGGCCCTGCGCGCGGAGATCGCCAAAGCCGTGGTCGGCCAGGACCCCGCCGTGACCGGCCTCGTCGTCGCTCTCCTCTGCCGCGGACACGTTCTCCTTGAAGGAGTCCCGGGAGTCGCCAAAACGTTGCTCGTCCGCGCCCTCGCCTCCGCGCTCGAACTGGACACCAAGCGCGTCCAGTTCACCCCCGACCTGATGCCGAGCGACGTCACGGGCTCCCTCGTCTACGACACCCGCACCGCCGAGTTCTCCTTCCAGCCCGGCCCGGTCTTCACCAACCTCCTCCTCGCGGACGAGATCAACCGCACCCCGCCCAAGACCCAGTCGTCCCTCCTCGAAGCCATGGAGGAACGCCAGGTCACCGTCGACGGCACCCCGCGTCTCCTCCCCGACCCGTTCCTGGTCGCGGCAACCCAGAACCCCGTCGAGTACGAGGGCACCTACCCCCTCCCCGAAGCCCAGCTCGACCGCTTCCTCCTCAAACTGACGATCCCTCTCCCCTCCCGCCAGGACGAGATCGACGTCCTCACCCGCCACGCCGAGGGCTTCAACCCGCGCGACCTGCGTGCCGCCGGCGTACGTCCCGTCGCAGGCCCCGCCGACCTCGAAGCCGCCCGCGCGGCGGTCGCCAAGACGAGCGTCTCCCCCGAGATCACCGCGTACGTGGTCGACATCTGCCGCGCCACCCGCGAGTCGCCGTCCCTCACCCTCGGTGTCTCCCCGCGCGGCGCCACCGCCCTCCTCGCCGCCTCACGCGCCTGGGCCTGGCTGACCGGCCGCGACTACGTCATCCCCGACGACGTCAAGGCCCTCGCCCTGCCGGCCCTCCGCCACCGCGTCCAGCTCCGCCCCGAGGCCGAGATGGAAGGCGTGACCGCCGACTCCGTCATCAACGCGATCCTCGCCCACGTCCCGGTCCCCCGCTGATGCCCCTCACCGGACGCGCCGCCCTCGTCGCGGCCATCGGCTCCATCCCCATCGGCATCTGGGGACCTGGCTGGACCGGCCTCCTCGCCGTCGACGGCCCGCTGGCTCTGGCCTGCGCCTGCGACTTCGCCCTGGCGGCTCCGGTGCGACGCCTCGTACTGACCCGCTCCGGCGACACCTCCGCCCGCCTGGGCGAGACCGCGGACGTCACCCTGACGGTGACCAACCCGTCCGGGCGCCCTCTCCGGGCCCGCCTCAGGGACGGCTGGCCGCCCAGCAGTTGGCAGCCCGGCACGGAGGTCAAGGCCTCACGCCACCAGCTGACCGTCCCCGCGGGCGAACGCCGACGCGTCACGACCCGCCTGCGCCCGACCCGCCGCGGTGACCGCCAGGCGGACCGCGTCACGATCCGCTCCTACGGCCCCCTCGGCCTGTTCTCCCGCCAGGGCGGCCACAAAGTGCCCTGGACCGTACGGGTTCTGCCCCCCTTCACCAGCCGCAAGCATCTGCCGTCGAAACTCGCCCGATTGCGTGAACTCGACGGCCGCACCAGCGTTCTGACCCGCGGTGAGGGGACGGAATTCGACAGCCTCCGCGAGTACGTCCCCGGCGACGACACCCGCTCCATCGACTGGCGGGCAACGGCACGGCAGTCGGCGGTCGCGGTACGCACCTGGCGTCCTGAGCGAGACCGGCACATCCTTCTCGTCCTCGACACCGGACGCACCTCCGCCGGCCGAGTCGGCGACGCGCCCCGCCTCGACGCCTCCATGGACGCGGCACTTCTCCTCGCGGCCCTCGCGTCGCGCGCGGGCGACCGCGTGGATCTCCTCGCCTACGACCGCCGGATCCGTGCTCTCGTCCAGGGCCGCGCCGCAGGCGACGTCCTCCCCTCCCTGGTCGGCGCAATGGCCACGCTGGAACCCGAGCTCGTCGAAACGGACGCCCGCGGCCTCACCGCCACCGCGCTCCGAACGGCTCCACGCCGTTCCCTGGTCGTCCTGCTCACGACGCTCGACACCGCTCCGGTCGAACAGGGTCTGCTTCCCGTGCTCTCCCAACTGACCCAACGGCACACTGTTCTGCTCGCTTCAGTGGCCGACCCGCATATCGCGCGTATGGCGACGGCTCGCGGAAACGTCGACGCGGTGTACGAGGCAGCAGCGGCCGCACAGGCTCAGAGCGAACGGCACCGGACGGCGGAGCAGCTCCGCCGGCACGGTGTGACGGTGGTGGACGCGACGCCTGATGATCTCGCACCCGCGTTGGCTGACGCCTATCTGGCCCTGAAAGCGGCGGGCCGGCTCTGATTCCCGGATGGCAGGAGCCGCGGTCGGCTCCTGCCAATTCCTCAAAGTCCTTAAACGCAAAAGAGCCCCACACCGTGAGGTGTGGGGCTCTTTTCAATATTTGTTCGGCGGTGTCCTACTCTCCCACAGGGTCCCCCCTGCAGTACCATCGGCGCTGTGAGGCTTAGCTTCCGGGTTCGGAATGTAACC
>NZ_JBIBHY010000022.1:0-137751 GCF_042957285.1 Streptomyces sp. NPDC008092 | reverse complement strand
TCCTCCGGGCTTCCCTTCGGTCTTGCGTTTCCGACTCTATCAGATCTTTTCTCGATCCGATTTCCTCGGTGCTTTCCAGGTTTCCGCTCTCGCGTCTCCCTTTCCGGCGGTTCCGACTCTATCAGATCCTTTCGGCGTCTGATTCCCAGTCAGCGGGAGTTGTCTTCCCGGCCGTTGGGCCGTTCCGACGTCCCAAACCTTAGCGGATCCGCTCGGCGATTCCCAATCGGGCCTCGCGGTCCGACCGGACACCACTACGACCCGAAATCGAATTGAATTCGGGCACGCCGAAATCAACCCGGTCGGGAGATCGTGCTGGTGGTTTGGGTGCCGCTCTTGCGGCGGAGTTGCTGTCGCAGAACCGTTACGGCTCCGCGGCAACCCGAAGAACATTACGGGGCGGGCAGGGGGGTGTCAACCCTCCCTGTCAAGATTTTTTCCGCGGCCCGCTCGTCCGGGCGTCAGTCCAGGTCGGTGAGCCGGCCGCCGGCGTCGGGCTGGGCGTGCTCCACACGCCGGAGCAGCCGGGTGAGGACCTCACCCAGTACCGCACGCTCCGCCGGGGAGAGGTCCTGGAGCAGGTCCTCTTCGAAGACGGAGGCGAGGCGCATGGCCTCCAGCCACTTCTCGCGTCCTTCGGTCGTCAGCTCGACGATCACCCGAACGCGGTTGCATTCATCCCTCTCCCGAGTGACGAGCCCCTCGGCGACCATCCGGTCGATGCGGTGGGTCATCGCGGCCGGGGTGAGGCCGAGGCGCTTGGCCAGTTCGCTGGGGCCCAGGCGGTAGGGGACCCCGGAGAGGACGAGGGCCTTGAGGACCTCCCACTCCGCGTTACTGATGCCGAGGGCGCCGGTCTGGCGGCCGTAGGCGACGTTCATACGGCGGTTGAGCCGGGACAACGCCGAGACGATCTTCTCGACCTGTGGGTCGAGGTCCTGGAATTCGCGCTGGTAGGCGGCGATCTGTTCGTCGAGCGTCGGCTCGCCCGCGCCGGTGGTGTCGGCCATGGGCCGAAGTATCGCACGGACGCGCTTGGCATTGAAGTCCTTCGCGATGTAGTCTTTAGCTTCGAACTTTAGCTTCAAAGTCTTCAGACTTCAGCAGTCCGTCGACTTGACGACCTGAGAGAGGTGAACGTGACCAGGGCGATGGGCGCAGCGATGCGCCGGATCCACGTGGGCAACGCACTCAGCGCGTTCGGGCTCGGCTTCACCGTCCCCTACCTGTACGTCTATGTGGCGCAGGTGCGGGGGCTCGGTGCCATGACGGCGGGTGTCGTACTCGCCGTCTTTGCCGTGGCCGCGCTGATAGTGCTGCCGTTCGCCGGCCGGGCGATCGTGCGGCGTGGCCCACTGCCGGTCCTTCTCACCGCCCTGGTGACGGCCGCTGCCGGTGCGCTGAGCCTGGGTCTGGCGGGGAACGGTCCGGCCGTGCTGGCCGCGGCGGCGCTGCTGGGGGCCGGGCAGGCCGTGATGCAGCCGGCGCTGGCGACGATGATCGTGGACTGCTCCACTGCGGAGACCCGGTCCCGGGCCTTCGCGACGCAGTTCTTCCTGCAGAACCTGGGGCTGGGCGTCGGCGGCCTCATAGGCGGCCACCTGGTCGACACGACCCGGGTCTCGTCCTTCACCCTCCTCTTCGCGATCGAGGCGGCGATGTTCCTGCTGCTGGTCGTCGTGATGGCGACGGTGCGGATGCCGCACTCGCCGCGCATCGGGGACGCGCCGGCCGCGTCGTCGGCGAAGGGCAGCTGGAAGCAGCTGCTCGGCAACCGGGCGATGGTGCAGCTGTCCGTGCTCGGTTTCGTGCTGTTCTTCGCCTGCTACGGGCAGTTCGAGTCCGGGCTGAGCGCGTACGGCGTCGAGGCGGCGGGAATTTCCACGTCCGCGCTCGGCACCGCGCTGGCCGCGAACACGCTGATGATCGTCGTCGCGCAGTTCGCCGTGCTCCGGTTCGTCGAGCGCCGGCGGCGGTCGCGGGTGATCGCCGGGGTCGGGCTGATCTGGGCCGTCGCATGGGTCACGGCCGGGTACGCCGGGCTGGGACACGGCAGCCAGGAGATGGCGACGGCCGCGTTCGTCTCGACGTACGCGCTGTTCGGGCTGGGTGAGGCGATGCTGTCGCCGACGGTGGCTCCGCTGGTGGCCGACCTGGCGCCGGAGGGCATGGCCGGGCAGTACAACTCGGCGTTCGCGCTGGTCAAGCAGCTGGCGCTGGCGGTGGGGCCGGCGGTGGGCGGGCCAATGGGGGCGTCGCTGCATGCGCCGTACGTGGTGACGTTCCTGCTGTTCTCGCTGGGGATCAGTGTGCTGGCGGTGCGGCTGGGGAAGCGGCTGACGGATGTCCAGGACCGGCCGTGGCTCGCCGCGAGGAGCAGGGTCGTGGCACGGGGCGGGGCGGCTGCGGAGTCCGTGTCCGCGTAGGGGGGACGCTTACCGGCGCTGGCAGGGTGCCTCCCCCAGCCTTCGGCCGGGGGGACCCCCAGCGCCCACCCGTGCCGCCCTGCGGCACGCCTGCCCGCAGCTATGTGAGACACGGCTGTGAAGCGCCCCGTAAGGGGCGCGGGGAACTGCGCGACCAGCCCCCACCCGCCCGCAGCCGAACCACAAGGGCGCCCCGTACGGCGCTACCCCTTCGGCAGCACGAACTCGCACCACACCGCCTTCCCGCCCCCGGGCGTCCTCCGTGACCCCCACCCCGAGGCGATCGTCGCCACGATCGCGATGCCCCGTCCGGACTCGTCCCCCGGTTCCGCGCGCCTCCGGCGCGGCAGGTGGTCGTCGCCGTCCGTGACCTCGATGATCAGGCGGCGGTCGGTGCGGCGGAGCCGCAGCCGCATGGGCGGGGTGCCGTGCTGGAGGGAGTTGGCGACCAGCTCGCTCGTGGCGAGGACGCCCAGGTCGTGGAGGTCGGCCGGGAAGCGCCAGCTGGTCAGCACGCCGGAGGCGAACGCACGGGCGCGTGGCGCCGCCTCGATGCCGCCGAGCAGTTCCAGCGCGGCGTTGCGGAACAGGTCGCTGTCGGGGCCCGTACGGGCCGGATGCTGGAGGACGAGGACGGCGACGTCGTCGTCGTGGTCGGCCGTGACGCCGGCCGAGCGGACCAGGCGGTCGCAGACGACCTGGGGGGTGCCGGTGGCGCCCGCCAGGGCGCGCTCCAGCGCCGCGATGCCCTCGTCCAGGTCCTCGTCCCGGCGTTCGACCAGGCCGTCCGTGTAGAGGACGGCCGTCGAGCCGGGCCCCAGCGGTACCGAGGCGGACGCGTGGACCCAGCCGCCGGTGCCGAGCGGCGGTCCGGTCGGTTCCTCGGTGCGCAGCACGCTGCCCGTCTCGTCGCGGACCAGGATCGGGAGGTGCCCGGCGGAGGCGTACACCAGGCGGCCCTCGTTGGGGTCGTGGACGGCGTAGACGCAGGTGGCGATCTGGTTGGGGTCGATCTCGGTGGCGAGGCCGTCGAGGAGCTGGAGGACCTCGTGCGGGGGCAGGTCCAGGCGGGCGTAGGCGCGGACCGCCGTACGGAGCTGGCCCATGACCGCCGCCGCGCGGACGCCCCGGCCCATCACGTCGCCGATGACGAGGGCGGTGCGGCCGCCGCCGAGGGTGATGACGTCGTACCAGTCGCCGCCGACCGCGGCCTCGGTGCCGCCGGGCTGGTAGGTGGCGGCGATGCGCAGGTCGTCCGGTTGTTCGAGTTCCTGGGGGAGGAGGCTGCGCTGGAGGGTCACCGCGGTCTCGCGCTGGCGGCGTTCGCTGGCGCGCAGCCGCTCCGCCGCCTCCGCGTGGTCGGTGACGTCGGTGGCGAAGAGGAGGACGCCGCCGTCGCGGTCGCCGTTCTCGGCGACCGGGGTGCAGGTGAACGTGTAGGTACGGCCGTCGAGCGCCTTGCGGGACTTGAGCGTGCGGGGCTTGCCGCTACGCAGGACCTGGTCGAGGAGGGGGAGGAGGCCCAGTTCGGCGAGTTCGGGCAGGGCCTCGCGGGCGGGGGCGCCCGGGGGGCGTGCGCCGAAGGCGGTCGTATAGGCGTCGTTGACGTACGCGATGTGGTGGTCGGGGCCGTGGACGAGGGCGACCAGGGCCGGGACGTGGTCGAGGACGCCGCGGGCGGGCAGTTCGTCGACCGCGGGCACGCAGGACGAGTCGTCGGTCAGTTGTTCGGCGCGGGCCGCGGGCACGGAGCCTTCCCCCCGCCGGTCCGGGGAGACCGCGTGCTCGGTCCGCGCTGCGGCGCGGCGCTGCGTTCCGGGGAGCCGGGCGCTCCAGCGCGTGAAGTTCACGAAACCTTGCCTCGTGTCGTCGTCTCCGGCCGGCTCGGGGAGCGGCCGGGGGCCGGGGGAAGTCCCCCGGTGCAGTTCTGGGGAGAGGGTGGGGCGGAAGCCTTGTGCTCGGTCGGGGGGCAGTCTGGCAGGGTGGCCGTCGGCGACGACATCCGTCAGACGCCGGGGCGGTCCGTGGAGTTCCTGAGTTCCGTCAGGACGACCCGTTCGAGTCGTCGGAAGGACTGTGAGGAGGCTTTCCACCGGCCGCGAGTTCGAACTCCGCTCGGGGATGTTCGAGTGATCCGAGCGAGACGATCTCCCGTTTGAAGAGTCCGGAGAGGGTCCACTCGGCGAGGACACGGGCCTTGCGGTTGACGGTGGGCACCCTGCTCAGGTGGTAGACGCGGTGCATGAACCAGGCAGGGTAGCCCTTCAGCCTGCGCCCGTAGACCTGGGCGACCCCCTTGTGGAAACCGAGGGAGGCGACCGAGCCGACGTATCTGTGGGCGTACGTGTCGAGGGGTTCGCCGCGCAGCGCGTGGACGATGTTGTCGCCGAGCACCCTGGCCTGGCGGACCGCGTGCTGGGCGTTGGGGGCGGTCTCGGTGCCGGGTTCGGTGGCGGTGACGTCGGGGACGGCGGCGGCGTCGCCCGCGGCCCATGCGTGGTCGACGCCGTCGATGCTCAGCTCGGCGGTGCATTTCAGCCGTCCGCGCGGGGTGCGCGGCAGGTCGGTGGCGGCGACCAGGGGGTGTGGTCTGACGCCGGCCGTCCAGACCAGGGTGCGGGTCGGGAAGCGCTGGCCGTCGCTGAGGACGGCGACGCGGTCGACGCACGATTCCAGGCGGGTGCCGAGCAGCACCTGGATGTTGCGGCGGCGCAGTTCGGTGACGGTGTAGCGGCCCAGCTCGGGGCCGACCTCGGGGAGGATCCGGTCGGTGGCCTCGACGAGGATCCATTTCATGTCCTCGGGCTGGACGTTGTGGTAGTACCGCGCGGCGTAGCGGGCCATGTCCTCCAGTTCGCCGAGGGCCTCCACGCCCGCGTAGCCGCCGCCGACGAAGACGAAGGTGAGGGCCGCGTCGCGGATCGCGGGGTCGCGCGTGGAGGAGGCGATGTCCATCTGCTCGATGACGTGGTTGCGCAGGCCGATGGCCTCCTCGACGGTCTTGAAGCCGATGCCGTGCTCGGCGAGACCGGGGACGGGCAGCGTGCGCGCGATCGAGCCGGGGGCGAGGACCAGTTCGTCGTACTCCAGGAATGTGGGGCCCTTGCGCTCCTCGGCGGTGGCGAGGGTGGCGACCTCGGCGGTGCGTTTGGCGTGCTCGATGGCCGTCACCTCGCCGATGACCACATGGCACCGGTCCAGAACGCGCCGCAGGGGTACGACGACATGACGAGGGGAAATCGAACCCGCGGCCGCTTCGGGAAGGAACGGCTGGTACGTCATGTAGGGATCGGGGGTGACGACAGTGATGTCGACCTCGCCCCGCCTGAGCTCCCGCTTCAGCTTCCGCTGCAGCCGCAGGGCCGTGTACATCCCGACGTAGCCGCCGCCGACAACGAGAATGCGCGCACGTTCCTTCACCATCCCATGACGCACCCGTGACTGTTGTTTGTCCACAGCCCCGGCAATTTGTGTGACCGGCGGGCGGCTTTGCGGGGCGCCGGGCGCACGCCCCGGGCCGGACGAAAGGGACCAGGTCAGCGGGGGCGGGCAGGGGGGCGCGAAGGCGCCGAATCGGGAGGTAAGCGACCCGTACTCCGATCGGGGGGCGCACCGTGCGGAACGTCCCCCTTCTGAATTGACAGCCTCTCAACTATGTTCGTGTGTCGACGGGGTGTAGGGGATGTGGTCGAACGGTCCGCCACGGGCGGTCCCGCCCGGCCCGGGGTCCATGGACGGGTCATGGGTCGATCGCATTTCCGCTCGCTCCGGCCATCAGTGACGGGGAGAGTCTCCGGGGGGAGACGTCGTTAACCGGGGGAATACAAATGCACATTCAGGACACACAGTGGGCATCGGCCTCCGCTCTGGCGGCCGGTGGCGGAACGGTGAGCGCGGCGGCGGGCAACGGACGCGGTGACGGGCCGCGTACGACGCCGCTGCGGGTGGACGCACAGCGCAATCTGGAGCACGTGCTGCGTGCGGCGCGCGAGGTCTTCGGCGAGCTGGGGTACGGCGCGCCGATGGAGGACGTGGCGCGGCGGGCGCGGGTCGGGGTCGGCACCGTGTACCGGCGCTTCCCGAGCAAGGACGTGCTGGTACGGCGGATAGCCGAGGAGGAGACCTCCCGGCTGACCGACCAGGCGCGGGCCGCGCTCGGGCAGGAGGACGAGCCGTGGTCGGCGCTGTCGCGCTTCCTGCGGACGTCGGTGGCGTCGGGGGCGGGCCGGTTGTTGCCGCCGCAGGTGCTGCGGGTCGGGGTGCCGGAGGAGGTCGGCGGCGCTGCCGTGGCCGGCTCCGGGGCCGAGGAGGCCCGGGTGCCGCAGCAGCGGACGCAGCCGGGGGCCGGTGAGTTGCGGCTGGTCTCGGAGGAACGGGAGCCGCTGGCGGGCGCCGACGACGACGCGGGGGCGGCCGCGCTGCTCGACGTCGTGGGGCGGCTGGTGGAACGGGCGCGGGAGGCCGGTGAGTTGCGGCCGGACGTCTCCGTCTCCGACGTGCTGCTGGTGATCGCCACGGCGGCGCCGTCCCTGCCGGATGCTGCGCAGCAGGCGGCGGCTTCGGCGCGGTTGCTGGAGATTCTGCTGGAGGGGCTGCGGTCACGGCAGTGACGGTGCCCTGTGCTTGGCCGGGCGGGCGGCTCTCGCGGGGTACTTCGGTCGCCTGCGGTGCCCGCGGGAACGCGGCAGCGGGTGCCGGGCCATGACCGCGGGCGGGTGCGGGTGAGTTGTGGCTGGTCGCGCAGTTCCTCCCCCAGCCTTCGGCTGGGGGTACCCCCAGCGCCCCTTTCGGGGCGCTGGGGTCCCGGCGTTTCCCCTTACGGGGTGCTGGGGTCCTCTTCCGGGTGACCGTTTCGTCGCTCGGGGGGCTCGGGAAAAGGCGGTGTGGCAGTCTGAGCCGGTGATTCGGTCGGGTGGGCAGGCATCGGGGGCGTTCCGCGATGAGCGTTGACGGGTGGGACGAGTCCCTCGGTGAGGGGACGACCTCGCCGCAGGTGCCGAGCCAGGGCGGGCGGGCCGCCGTGCCGCCCGTCGGCGAACCGCCGGAAGGGAACGTTCCGCCACAGCGTGACGGGAGTGTCCTGCCGCCGCCCCGGGAACTGCCGCATCCCGACAGCCGGTTGATCGAGCGGATGCGGGCCGGCGACGACTCGGCGTACGAGGAGCTGTACCGGCGGCACGCGGACGCGGTGCGGCGCTATGCGCGTACCTGTTGCCGGGACGGGCACACCGCCGACGACCTGACGGCCGAGGTGTTCGCCCGCATGCTGCAGGCGGTGCGCGGTGGGTCCGGGCCCGAGTACGCCGTGCGCGCCTACCTGCTCACCTCCGTACGGCGGGTCGCCGCGCAGTGGACCAAGTCGGCCCGGCGTGAGCAACTCGTCGACGACTTCGCGCTGTTCGCGGCCCAGGCCGGCCGCGGCTCCGAGGTGTCGGACGACGACACACTGGACCTCGGCGCCGATGTGCGCGCGATGCACGAGGCCGAGCAGTCGATGGCGATGCAGGCCTTCCGTTCGCTGCCGGAGCGCTGGCAGGCCGTGCTGTGGCACACCGAGGTCGAGGACGAGTCGCCGAGCGAGGTGGCCGTCCTGTTCGGGCTGGACGCCAACGGCACCCGGGTCCTTGCCAGCCGGGCCCGTGAAGGCCTCAAGCAGGCCTACCTCCAGGCCCATGTGAGCACCGCCCTCGTCGACGACGAGGAGTGCGCCCGCTACGCCGACCAGCTCGGCGGCTACGCCCGCCGCAAACTGCGGGTCCGTGCCGAGCGGGGGCTGCGCAAGCACCTGGAGGAGTGCGCCCGGTGCCGGCTGGCCGCCGCCCAGATCGAAGAGGTCGCGAGCGGCATCCCGGCCGTCGTACCGGTCGCGGTCATCGGCTGGTTCGGGGCCGCCGGGTACGCCAAGGTGCTCGGGATCGTCGCCGGAGGCGCCGGAGTGGGGGCCGCGGGTGCGGCCGCCGCGGCGAGCGGTTCGTCCGGCGGGGCGGGCGGCGGGGGCGCCGCGGCCTCGGAGGGGGTCGCGGGGCCGGTGAAGGCCGGGATCGCCGCCGGAGTGGTCGCTGCGGCGATCGCTGTGGTGGCCCTCGCCCTGACGAACGACAGCCACCCGGTCAAGGAGGCCGCGAAGCCCACCCCGTCCGCGCCGGCCGTGCAGCCGGGGGCACCGACCCCCACTCCGGCGAAGAGGAGACCGGCACCCGAGCCGGTCGTCCTCGCCCCCCAACCGGCCCCGACCCCGACCCCCACACCGACGCCGCCCCCGAGCCCGCGGCCCGCCCCCAGCCCGAAGCCGACCCCGACGCCCACGCCCACCCCGCCGACGCCGAGCCCCACCCCCACACCGACGCCCACTCCGCCGCCCGCCCCGGTCGTCTACCAGTGGAGCGAGCTGCGCTTCGACGTCACCGGCGACGGCACCGGGCCCGAGATGCGGCTCCGCGAGAGCAGCTGGGTGTGGCAGCGGTACGGCGTGACGGTCGCCGGCAAGGAGTACGCGCACGGCGTCACCGTGCACGGCCGGTCCTCCGTCACCATCGACCTCAACCGGCAGTGCACCGCCTACGACGCGATGGCCGGCGTCGACGACATGACCCTCGGCCTCGGCGAGGTCACCTTCGCCGTCTACGCGGACGGGGTGCGGCTGTGGCAGTCCGGGGTCGTCGCGGGCGGACAGGCCGCCGTGCCCGTCCATGTGGACCTGACCGGGCGCCGGACCGTGCGGCTGGTGGTCGAACCGCAGACCGCCTTCGACAGGGTGGCGCTCGCCGACTGGGCCGAGTCGAAGTTCACCTGCCGGTAGCGGCCGGTGCCCCGGCTCGGAGGCCGGCTCAGCTGCCGGTGGCGGCGGCCGGTGTGGTGCTCAGTTCGCGCAGGACGTCCTCCTCGGTGAGGGAGGCGCCGCGCGAGCGCTCGGCCGCGTAGCGCCGCGGGGTCAGCGTCGCACGGGCGGCCGCGTCGACCTCCTCGGCGCGGGTGCGCTCCGGCTCGGGTCGGACGTTCCCGGCGCGCCAGTGGTCGGCGGCCGCGTACAGCCGTACCGCACCGGCCAGGTCGCCCAGCCGGGCCAGCAGGTCGGCGCCGATGTCCACCAGCGCCGCCGTGATCACCTCGGCGCACCGGTACTCCACCGCCTCACGCAGCCCTTGGGCCACGACCGGCAGCCCGCTCGCGGGGCCGTGCTCCAGGGCCGTGAGCATGGCCTCGACGGCGCGGATCGCGGCCGTGAACTGTGGTGGCGCGGAGCCGGCCGACGTGGCGGCGCGGGCGGTCTCGTAGTACTCGCGCGCCCGGGAAAGGTCCCCGTCGTACTGGGCCAGGAGCGCCCGCAGCAGCGCCACGTACGCCTTGGACTCCGCCACCGCGTACCGGTCGGAGGCCTCACCCGCCTGGTCCAGGACGGCCTGGGAACCCACCAGGTCGCCGGAGCGGAAGGCGATCTCGGCAAGCCGCGCGAGCAGGAACGGCGTCTCCGCGTACGCGCCCACCTCGTGGGCGAGGCGCAGCGCCTCCCGGTACTCGCCCTCCGCCGCCGCGAACCGGCCGCGCGCCATGGCCGCCTCGCCGGCCGCGCTGCACACCTGGGCCCCCATCCAGCGGTCCCCGACCCGCCGGCTGAGGACGCGCAGCTCGGCCAGGTCCTCGTCGACGCCCCGCAGGTTGCCCGGTGAGTCGACCATGATGTGGGTGCGGTACATCAGGCTGACGCCGACCTCCCAGTCACCGCCGTACACCCGGCAGTTGGCGATCACCGCGGACATGTCCGGGCTGATGTCCACGGCGGAGCCGCCCAGGCTCCACGCGGTGAGCGGCCAGATGAGGCCCGGCATCCGGGCGGCCCGGGGACCGCCGGGTTCGAAGGCGGCCCGGACGAGCGCGACGTATCGCGGAGTCCGCTCGTCCGCCGTCAGGTCCGACGGGCCGGACTCGGAAACCAGGAACAGGTCGAACATCCTGAGGTCCATGCGCAGTTCGTACAGCGGGTGCCCGGTCTGGGCCTCGGGGGCGGCCAGGAGGGCGCCCACGGGGTCCGCCTCGGCGGCGAGCGCGCGCAGCTCGTCCGGACCGGCGCCCTCGGGCAGGGCGTCCCGGGCGACGCCCAGTCGCAGTACCGCGCGCACCGAGGCCGTCGCCTCCTGGCGGTAGTTGCGCAGCCACCAGAACCAGCCGGCGGCGAGGACGATCCGGCCCGCCCGCACCTCGTCGCCCGCGCGGACCGCCCGGTCGAGGGCGGCGCGGATGTTGTCGAGGTCGGTCTCCAAGCGGCGGATCCAGGGCAGCTGCTCCCCGGAGCGCAGTCTCGGCTCCGCCTCCTCGACGAGCGCGCACACCCATGCCCCGTGCCGCCGCTCGGCCGCGGCCCGCAGCCCGGGCACCTCGGCGGCGCGCTCGGCGGCGTACTCGTGGATGGTCTCCAGCATGCGGTAGCGCATACCGCCGGAGCCGTCGGCGCCGTCCGGGGTGGCGACGACCAGGGACTTGTCGACGAGCGCCCCGACGACGCCGGCGACGTCGGCGGCCGGTCCGGTGCAGACGGCCTCCGCCGCCGTGAGGTCCCAGCCGCCGGCGAAGACGGACACCTCGCGCAGCATGGTCCGCTCCCGCTCGTCGAGCAGCTCCCAGGACCAGTCGACGACCGCGCGCAGGGTCTGCTGGCGGGGCAGGACCGTGCGGCTGCCGGCGGTGAGCAGGCGGAAGCGGTCGTCGAGCCGGTCGGCGATCTGCCGGGGCGTCAGCAGTCGCAGCCGGGCCGCCGCGAGCTCGATCGCGAGGGGCAGTCCGTCCAGGCGCCGGCAGATCTCGTCGACGGCCGCCGGGTCGCTCGGCGCGGCCCCGGTCCCGGTGGCGGGGCGGACCGCGGCGGCGCGCTCCTCGAAGAGGCGGTGTGCCTGTTCGGGGGCGAGGGGTTCGACCGGGCGCACCGACTCGCCCGGGACGCCGAGGGGTTCACGGCTGGTGGCGAGGACCGTGAGCCCCGGGCAGTGGGTGAGCAGGGTCTCGGCGAGGGCGGCCGCGGCCTCGATGACATGTTCACAGTTGTCAAGGATCAGGAGTTGGCTGCGCGGGGCGCAGTACTCGACGAGCAGGGCCGTGGGGTCGGTCTGCGCGGTCGCCAGCTCGTTGGTCATGAGCACGGTCTTGCGCAGACCGAGGGCGCTGACCACCGCGCCTGGCACCGCCTCGGGCCGGTCGAGCGGGGCGAGCTCGACGAGCCATGCCTGCGGGAGCCCGGCGGCGGCCTCCTCGGCGAGACGGGTCTTTCCGGAGCCGCCCGGTCCGGTGAGGGTGACGAGACGGGCCCTGTGCAATTCGGAACGAACGGCTTCGAGCTCGGGTTCCCGGCCCACGAAAGAGGTAAGCCGCGGACGGAGGTTGCCGGTGCGGGGCGGCGGCCCCTGCGGCGGGGCTGCTTCCTGTCCGAGCAACGACGCGTGGAGCGCCTGGAGTTCCGGCCCGGGGTCGGTGCCGAGGCCGGTGGCGAGGGTGTGGCGGGCGGTCTCGTACGCGGCGAGGGCGTCCGCCGGGCGCCCGGTGTCGCGCAGGGCGCGGATGAGCAGGGCGTGCAGCGGCTCGTCGTACGGGTGGACCGCGGTGAGCCCGGTCAGCTCCGGTACGGCGTCGGCGGCCCGGCCGAGGCGGAGGGCGGCGTCGGCGCGGGCGCGGGTGGCCTCCAGCCGGAGTGCGTCGGGGCGGGCGGCGGCGGTGGTCCGGTCGGGGAGGTCGGCGAGGGCGGGGCCGCGCCAGAGGGCGAGGGCGTCGGTGAGCACGGTGTGGGCCGTCGCCGGGTCGCCGGTGGCGAGGGCTCGGCCGCCCTCGCGTACCTGTCGCTCGAAGACGTGCAGGTCGATGTCGTCCTCGGCCGCCGCAAGGCGGTAGCCACCGGGGGTCGAGGCGATGCTGTCCCTGCCGAGGACCCTGCGGAGCCGGCCGACGAGGGCCTGGAGGGCGGCCGGGGCGTCCTGGGGCGGGTCGTCGTCCGCCGCCCAGATCTCCTCGATGAGGGTTTCGGGGGTGTGGGTGCGGGTGGGGTGGAGGGCGAGGACGGTGAGCAGGGCGCGGAGGCGGGGGCCGCCGACGGGTATGGGGGTGCCCTGGTCGTCGCTGGCTTGGGCCACGCCCAGGATTCGGTACCGCACCGGGTCATTGTCGCCGGGGGCGGCGGGAGGGGCACGGGGTTTCGGTGCCGGGGGTTTGCAGGTTGCCCGAGGCGGGGGGCGGGGAGTCTCGGTACCGGGGTCAAGAGGTACCCGGGGTTGAGGCCGGGGGGTAGGGACGCTCACCGGCGCTGGCCGGGTGCCGCCGCGCCCACCCGTGCCGCCCCAGCGGCACGACTGCCCGCAGCTGAGAAGTGTCACGCGCGCCCGCAGCCCACAGCCCACAGCTGAGAAGCGTCACGCGCACCCGCAGCCCCGCAGCCCCGCAGCCCACAGCCCACAGCCCACAGCCCACAGCCCACAGCCCACAGCCCACAGCTGAGAAGTGTCACGCGCGCCCGCAGCTGAGTGAGTACCGCCGACGCTGCACGCACTCGGGGAGCTGGGAGGGGGCGGCTGGACAGCGCCCCGTAAGGGGCGCTGGGGGTACCCCCGGCCGAAGGCTGGGGGAGGAACTGCGCGGTCAGCCCCCGCCGGCCCACGGTCGGGCCACGGGGGAAGCACCCCGATGCGGGGGCCTGGGGGCGGCAGCCCCCAGATGCGGCGACCCCGTTACGACGTCACGCCCCCGACGCCAACGCCCCCCGCATCGGCCGTATCCCCGCAGGGACCGCACGCGCCCGCGCCGGCGTCCCCGTCCAGCACGTGCCCCGGCGGGAGAGGAGCCGGCGCAGCCACAGCTCCAGGGAGACCAGGTCGGCCAGGCCGTCCAGCGGCAGCGGCTCCCCCGCGGCGGCCGCGCGCAGCGCCTTGCGGACCACCCGCGCCTCCACCAGGCCCGCCTGCGCCAGCAACGGCGTCGAGAAGAGGGAGATCAGGTCGTCGGCCGCCACGCGCAGCCCCGTGCGGGTGGCGGCCGCCGAGGAGGCGTGGGAGGGGGCGCCCCAGCCCGGCGGGAGGTCGGCGACGCCGGCGCCCTCCAGGACCGTGCGGAGGATCGCGGCGCGGGCGCCCGGCTGGACGCGCAGGGCTTCGGGGAGCTCGCGGCAGGCGCGGACCACCTGGTTGTCGAGGAAGGGCGTGTGGAGGCGCTGGGAGCGGATTTCGGCCGCCTGTTCCAGGACACGGATGTCGGCCGCGTGACGGGCCAGCACGGCACGCGCGCGATAGTCTCCGGGGCGCTGCCCGGGGCCGACGCCGGAGCGGTTCGCCGCCCCCTGGAGCAGAACCGATACTTCAGCGAGGGCCTCGCCGGTCAGCCAACGCGCCGCCGGGCCCGGTCTCGCCCAGGTGAGTGCCGCGAGGGACGCGCCGACCGCGCCTCCGGGGTCGTCGAACCGGCGCCGCAGCAGGCGCTCGGCGAGCGACTCGACGCCCGCGCGGTACGGCGTACGCGCCAGGCGCCGCGCCGCGCTGTACACGCGCGCGGGGACCATCACGGAGCCGTCGGCCTTGGCGAGCGCGGCGACCGGGCGGACGAGGTGGCGGCGCTTGCGGTCCATCAGCAGGTCGGCGAGGCGCGCGGGGTGGGCGTCCAGGACCTGGCGGGCGCCGTAGCCGGTGAAGTGGTCGGCGCTGCCCGCGGCGAGCCGGGCGCGGTGCCGGGCCGCGGAGATCAGGGACGGGCCCGGTTCGTCGGTGAGGGGGCCGTCGAGGTCGGCGTAGGGCAAAATCTCCTCGCCGCCGGTGACCACCACGTGGTGCAGGCGCGGGTTGGCGGCGAGGGTGCCCGCGCGCTGGAGTTCGGCCTCGCGCCCGCCCACGGCCAGGTCGTTGAAGGTGACGGCGAGCAGGCGCTCGCCGGCGCCCGTGCCGTGGCCGAGGACCGTGCCGGGCATGCCGGGCAGGCCCGCGGCGAGCAGCGCGAGCGTCCCCGACGCCGGGCCGCCGGAGAGGTCGGCGCCGATGCCCGGGACCGGCATCCCGCGCGCCGCACGCCGCTCCGCGGGGCCCATGCCGGGTACCGGACCTGGGTCGATGTCCGGGACGTGCCGGGGTGCCGACAGCCGCGC
Organism: Streptomyces sp. NPDC008092; assembly: GCF_042957285.1. Classification (NCBI taxonomy): domain Bacteria; kingdom Bacillati; phylum Actinomycetota; class Actinomycetes; order Kitasatosporales; family Streptomycetaceae; genus Streptomyces; species Streptomyces sp. NPDC008092. Next base: position 123,222 of record NZ_JBIBHY010000022.1, on the reverse strand, counting down.
GCGTACCGCTTCTACGAGTGCGTCCCGTACGGCGTCCACCGCGCGGTCCGGGTCGGCGGAGGGGGCCGCGACCGCGAGCGAGGCGACCTGCTCGTATCCGGCGACCTCGCGCGCCCCGGTGCGCAGGATCAGCGCATGCCCCGGCGGAATGCGCCGCACGCCCTCGTACGGGGTCGAGTCGTGCACCGCGGCCGGTACGTCGGGGGCGGCCAGGAGGGCCGCGAGGTGGCCGTAGTCGAGGTTGGCCTCGATGAGGTCGGCGAGCGGGAGCGCGGCCGTGGCGTAGGCCGTACCGCCTGCCCAGGGGGTGTGGAAGACCGGGCGGGCGCCGGCGAGGTCGCCGCAGACGGTGATCCGGCGGCCGACCTGGACGACGGCGGTGTAGCTGCCGGGCCAGGCGGTCAGATGCCGGAGTGCGCCCCCGCGCGCCGTGAAGAGGCCGAGCCGCAGCTCCTCGTCGGTGGCGCCGCAGGTGCCGAGGACGGCGATGCGGTTCTGCGCGTCGGCCTTGATGACGCGCACCTCGTCGGGGCGCCAGTCGCCGACCGCCCAGAGCGGGTCGGGGTCGCCCCACAGGAGCTGGGAGCCGACGGGGTGGACGGTCTCGCCGTCGTAGCCCATGGCGCCGGCGGAGCCGAGCGTGGCGGCACCGGAGATGGTGCTGCTCCATCCCACCAACCACCGCATCGACGCCTCCACAGGCTGTGGACAACCATGCACGGTACGAACCGGGTCCCCATGCTGCCATGAAGGACGCGGTCAGGAGGGGCGGTGGGGCCGCCTTTGATCCCTGGAAGATTTCACGGAGTTGCCGCGGAGTTGCCGCAGGACCGGCCGCGCGCGCTTGCCGTGGAAGAGCCGTGGAAGAGCCGCGGCGGAAGCCGGCCGCCGTACGGTACCGGGCGACTGCGACGCGAATGCGCCCCCCGTACGCTCCCCAAAAACGCCCTTCACGCCCTCAATTGCCGTGGTAGGAGCGTTGGATCGCCGAAAAAGGTGGGGTCGATTTTCGGCCAAATCGGCGAGGGCCGCGCGGGCTTGCGCACGCTCCGTACATGCTTTGCGCATCACACGCGTGCGTGCCCGAACGCGCACAGTCCGGGAGGCGGGCATCGCCTCCCGGACCGGTCCGCCACCCGCGGGGATGAAGGTGGCGGTGTCCCCCAGCCCACTGGATCCAGTACAGCGGGCCGACCCACGCATCAGCCATGGAACCGCTCCCCAGTTGGCCGGAGAAGAGCGCACGGCCGGGCGCACGGCCACACGGCGGGGGCACGCCGCGACAGGCCGTGCACGGTGCGTATATGGGCCGCACTCGCGTACGGACCACAATCCCGCCATCCGGAACAATGCCCCTTAACGCTTGGGATGCGGCGAACTACGCTGGGTTTACGAATGCCGCGTGGTTATGCCAGCGCGGCAGCCGTCTGTGTCGAGGGGTGGCGCATGTCCAGGGAGCAACGCGGGCCGAACGAAAAGCTCGGCGCCGTTCTCGCCCTCGCGGGAATCAGCAACGCAGGACTCGCGCGACGCGTCAACGATCTTGGCGCTCAACGCGGGTTGACTCTTCGCTACGACAAGACGTCGGTGGCGCGCTGGGTGTCGAAGGGCATGGTGCCGCAGGGCGCCGCGCCACACCTCATCGCCGCCGCGATAGGCCAGAAGCTCGGCCGCCCGGTGCCGCTCCACGAGATCGGCCTGGCGGACGCGGATCCCGCCCCCGAAGTGGGCCTCGCCTTCCCCAGGGACGTCGGCCAGGCGGTGCGGTCGGCGACGGAGCTGTACCGCCTCGACCTCGCCGGCCGCCGGGCCGGTTCCGGCGGTATCTGGCAGTCGCTGGCCGGTTCGTTCGCAGTGAGCGCATACGCAACGCCCGCCTCGCGTTGGCTGATAACCCCCGCCGACAGTTCGGTCGCGCGCGAGGCGAACGCCTTGGACGGTTCGGGCGCACCGCTCAAAGTCGGCCACAGCGACGTGCAGAAGCTGCGGGAGGCCGCCGAGGACGCCAGGCGCTGGGACTCCAAGTACGGCGGCGGCGACTGGCGGTCGTCGATGGTGCCGGAGTGTTTACGGGTGGAGGCGGCACCGCTGCTGCTCGGCGCGTACTCCGACGAAGTCGGGCGGGCGCTGTTCGGGGCGAGTGCCGAACTGACGCGCCTCGCCGGGTGGATGGCCTTCGACACCGGCCAGCAGGAGGCCGCGCAGCGGTACTACATCCAGGCGCTGCGGCTCGCCCGCGCGGCGGCCGACGTGCCGCTCGGCGGGTACGTCCTGGCATCGATGTCCCTGCAGGCGACGTACCGGGGCTTCGGCGACGAGGGCGTCGACCTCGCGCAGGCCGCGGTGGAGCGGAACCGGGGGCTGGCGACCGCGCGCACCATGAGCTTCTTCCGGCTGGTCGAGGCGCGGGCACACGCGCGTGCCGGTGACGCGCAGGCCGCGGGGGCCGCGCTGAAGGCGGCGGAGGGGTGGCTGGAACGGGCGCGGGAGGGGGACAACGATCCCTCCTGGCTCGGTTTCTACGGCTACGACCGGTTCGCCGCGGACGCGGCCGAGTGCTACCGGGACCTGAAGGCCCCGCGGCAGGTGCGGCGCTTCACGGAGCAGGCCCTGTCCAAGCCGACGGAGGAGTTCGTGCGGTCGCACGGGCTGCGGCTGGTGGTCTCCGCCGTCGCCGAACTGGAGTCGGGCAACCTCGACGCGGCGTGCGAGCAGGGGGTGCGGGCCGTGGAGGTGGCCGGGCGGATATCGTCCGCGCGGACGACGGAGTACGTGAAGGATCTGCTGCACCGGCTGGAGCCGTACGGGGACGAGCCGAGGGTGGTGGAGCTGCGGGAGCGGGCGCGGCCGTTGCTGATGGCGCCGGCGTGAGGATCGCCCAGCCGTCTGCCGGGCCGCGGTGATCTCGCGGGTGCGGGTGCGTGGGGGCTGGTCGCGCAGTTCCCCGCGCCCCTTTGGGGCGCGTGTGCGTGGCCACACATCGAATCCAGTCCCGCGCCCCTGACGGGGCACTTCACCAACCGTACGTTTGAAGTGGCTGTCAGTGGCGCAGTGCACTATCGGATGCGGGAGGTGGTGCAGGTGTCTGTCGGGTACGACTGTGACGTGCTCGTCGTCGGGGGTGGCATCGTCGGGCTGTCCACCGCGTACGCGATCACCCGTGCCGCGCCCGGGACCCGGGTCACCGTGCTGGAGAAGGAGGCCGGTCCGGCGAGGCACCAGACCGGGCGGAACAGCGGGGTCATCCACAGCGGGATCTACTACCGGCCCGGCTCGCTGAAGGCGCGGTACGCCGTCAAGGGCGGCGCGGAGATGGTCAAGTTCTGCGCGGAGTACGGCATCGCGCACGCCGTCATCGGCAAGCTGATCGTCGCCACCGAGCGGGCGGAGCTGCCCCGCCTGCACGCGCTCGTGCAGCGCGGCCGGGAGAACGGCATACCGGTGCGGGAGCTCGGGGGCTCCCAGATCGGGGAGTACGAGCCCGAGGTGCGGGGGCTCGCCGCCATACACGTCGGGACGACCGGGGTGGCCGACTTCGTGGGCGTCGCCCGGCAGCTCGGGGAGGCCTCGGGGGCGGAGATCCGGTACGGCGCCCGGGTGGTCCGCGTGGACCGGCGGCCGGAGCGGGGGGTGGCCGTGCTCACCTCGCGCGGCGACGTCGTACGCGCGCGTGTGCTCGTCAACTGCGCGGGGCTGTACTGCGACGAGGTCGCACGGCTGACCGGGGACGAGCCGGGGATGCGGATCGTGCCGTTCCGCGGGGAGTACTACGAGCTGGCGCGGCCGGAGCTGGTGCGGGGGCTGGTGTACCCGGTGCCGGACCCGGCGTTCCCGTTCCTCGGGGTGCATCTCACGCGCGGGATCGACGGAGGCGTGCACATCGGGCCGAACGCGGTGCCGGCGCTGGCCCGGGAGGGGTACGGGTGGGACGTCGTCCGCCCGCGGGAGGTCGCCGGGACACTGGCCTGGCCGGGATCCTGGGCGCTGGCGCGGCGGCACTGGCGGTACGGGGGCGGGGAGCTGCTCCGGTCGGTGTCGAAGAAGGCGTTCACGACGGCCGTACGGCGGCTGCTGCCCGCCGCGGAGGAGGGGGACCTGGTGCGGGCGGCCGCGGGGGTGCGGGCGCAGGCCGTGCTGCGGGACGGGACGCTCGTCGACGACTTCCTGATCAAGGAGGGGCCGCGCGCGGTCCACGTGCTGAACGCGCCCTCGCCCGCGGCGACCGCCTCGCTGCCGATCGGGCGGGAGGTGGCCCGGAGGGCGCTGGAGACGCTGGGCTCGGCGTGACCCCCTCGGCCGTCCGGCGGGGGCCGTAAAATCGACGCACTGTGTCTGACTCCCGCAACGCCCCCGAAGCCCCCCGGCCCGCCGAGACCGGCCCCGCCGGGCACGTCCCCGGTGCGCACCCCGACCACACCCCCGGAGTGTCCGTCCGGCACACCCGGGCCAAGGGGGAGCCGCGGTTCCCGGACGGGCCCAGGGCCGATCCGGCCGGGTCGCACTTCGAGCGGCGGATCCGCAGCTTCCAGCCGCGCCGCAGCCGGGTCACCGCCGGGCAGGCCGACGCGCTGCAGCGGCTGTGGCCCAAGTGGGGCCTGGACATCGACGGGCAGCAGGTCATCGACCTCGGCGAGCTGTTCGGGAACGACGACCCGGTGGTGCTGGAGATCGGGTTCGGGATGGGCGAGGCGACCGCGCAGATGGCCGCCGAGGAGCCGGGCGTCAACATCCTCGCCGTCGACGTGCACACGCCGGGCCAGGGGAACCTGCTCAACCTCGCCGACCAGAACGGGCTGTCCAACGTCCGGGTCGGGAACGGCGACGCGATCATCCTGCTCCGGGAGATGCTGACGCCGGACTCGCTGGACGGACTGCGCGTGTACTTCCCGGACCCCTGGCCGAAGAAGCGGCACCACAAGCGGCGGCTGATCCAGCCCGAGGTCCTCGACCTCGCCGCGACCCGGCTGCGGCCCGGGGCGATCGTGCACTGCGCGACCGACTGGGAGCCGTACGCCGAGCAGATGCTCGAAGTGCTCGACGCCCACCCGGAGTTCGAGAACACGCAGGCCGACGGCGGTTTCGCGCCACGTCCGGCGCACCGGCCGCTGACCCGTTTCGAGGGCCAGGGACTGGACAAGGGACATGTGGTGAACGATCTGCTCTTCCGTCGCGTACAGCACCGGGTGCCGCAGAGCGAGCAGCACCGTCAGGAGTCACCTCGTTAGGGTCGATGCCGTGGCCACCTCCCCGCCGCCGTACTCGCCGTACCCGCAGCATCCGGCGTACCCGGCACACCCGCCCTACCCACCGGACCCCGCCGACCGCGGTCTGCGGCATCCCCGCTGGTGGCAGCGGCGCTGGGTGCGGTACGGCGCGCTGGGCACGCTGCTCGCCCTCTCCGGTCTGGTGATCCTCGCGCTGGTGCGGGAGCAGACGGGGACGGAGGGCTTCCTGGTCGGGCTCGGGCTCGCCGTGCTGCCCGTGCCGCTGCTCGTGGGCGCGTTCCGGTGGCTGGACCGGGTGCAGCCGGGACCCTGGCGGAACCTGCTGTTCGCGTTCGCCTGGGGCGCCTGCGCGGCCGCGCTGATAGCCATCGTCGCCAACAGCTTCGCGACCAGATGGATAGCGACGGCGACCGCGGACCCGAGCAGCGCGGACCGGCTCGGGGCGACCCTGATAGCGCCGGTCGTCGAGGAGTCGGCGAAGGCGGCGGCCGTCCTCCTCGTCTTCCTCTTCCGCAGGCGGGACTTCACCGGGATCGTCGACGGGGTGGTGATAGCCGGGGTCACCGCCACCGGGTTCGCGTTCACCGAGAACATCCTCTACCTCGGTACGGCCTTCGGGACCGACCAGCTGACCGGGGACAGCGGGATCGCCTCCGTCACCGCCGCGACGTTCTTCGTGCGCATCGTGCTCTCCCCGTTCGCGCACCCGCTCTTCACCGTCCTCACCGGCATCGGCTTCGGCATCGCCGCGTTCTCCGGGGAGCGGCAGCGGGCGCGGCGGGTGCTGGTGCCGCTCGCCGGGCTGCTGCTCGCGATGAGCATGCACGCGTTCTGGAACGGGTCCTCGACGTTCGGGCAGTACGGGTTCTTCGCCGTGTACGGCATGTTCATGGTGCCGGCGTTCGGGCTGCTGGCCTGGCTGGCGATCTGGACGCGGCAGCGGGAGCTGCGGACCGTGCGGGAGGAGCTGCCGGCGTACGTCTACGCGGGGTGGCTGGGGACGGCGGAGCCGTTCGTGCTCGGGTCGATGCGGGCGCGGCAGATGGCCCGGGAGTACGCCGCGTACCACTTCGGGAAGGCGGCGGGGCGGGCGGTCGCCGAGTACGAGGGGTACGCGACGACGCTGGCGCTGCTGCGGCGCCGGGGGCAGCGGGGGCAGGCGGGGGCCGACTTCGTGGTGCGGGAGCGGGAGCTCCTCACGGAGCTGTGGAACCGGCGGGAGCTGGTGCGGCCGGCCCTGGAGTACGCGGCGCGGACGGCCGCGCCGGGCGGGTGGCCTGGGTACGGCGGCCAGACGCCGTCGGTTTACGGGGCGCCGGGGTGGTACGGGGCGGCGGTGCCGTACCCGGCCTACAACCCGTACCGGAGTTAGGGCTTCGGGTCGCGGAGAGTTCGGCACCGCCGGGACGCGCCGCGCGGGCTGGGCGCCGTTGCGGCGGAAGAGATCTGTGAGCGGCGGAGGAAGAGGACCGTCAGGCCGAAGCCCTCGTCAGTTTCGTCAGTTCCTCGTCCGTCAGGGTCAGGTCCGCCACGCCCAGCAGGGGCGGGAGTTGCTCCAGGGTGCGGGCCGAGGCGATCGGGGCCGTGATGGTGGGCTGGGCCGCCAGCCAGGCCAGGGCGACCGTGGGGACCGGGGCCTCGTGGGCCGCGGCGATCTCGTCCAGGGCGGCAAGGACCTTCTGGCCGCGCTCCGACTCGGCGTACTGGGCGGCCCGGCCCGCTCGCGCGCTGTCGACCGTCGTACCGGGGCGGTACTTGCCGGTGAGGAAGCCGGCGGCCAGCGAGAAGTAGGGGACGGCCGCGAGGCCGGTGCGGGAGGCCAGGTCCTGGAGGGGGCCCTCGTAGGTGTCGCGGGAGACCAGGTTGTAGTGGGGCTGGAGGGCCACGTACCGGGCGAGGCCCTCGCGGTCGGAGAAGTCCAGGGACTCCTGGAGCCGCTCCGGCGTGATGTTGGACGCGGCGATGTGCCGGACCTTGCCCGCCCGCACCAGCTCGTCCAGCGCGCCGATGATCTCCTCGACCGGGATCTCGGGCTTGTCGAAGTGCGTGTAGTAGAGGTCGATGTGGTCGGTGCCCAGACGGCGCAGGGACGCGTCGGCGGCGGCCTTGATGTTGGCGGCGGACAGGCCGGGGTACTCGGGGTGCTGGCTGACCTTCGTCGCGATGACGACGTCGTCGCGGTTGCCGCGCGCCTTGACCCAGTTGCCGATGATCGTCTCGGACTCGCCGCCCTTGTTGCCCTCGATCCACGCCGAGTACGAGTCGGCGGTGTCCACGAAGTTGCCGCCCGCGGCGGCGTACGCGTCGAGGACGGCGAAGGAGGTGGCCTCGTCGGCGGTCCAGCCGAAGACGTTGCCGCCGAGGGCGAGCGGGAAGACCTCCAGGTCGGAGGCGCCGAGCTTGCGGAGGGAAGGGGAAGAAGCACTCATGCTTCACTTCAACACGCGTCGCCGGGCACCCCATGCCGACGCAACACGAAGTTCTTGTAAAGGCGCGCCGCCTGCCCGGGGCGCGGCACACCGACGGCCCTGACGCCGGGGGGTTGCCGTCAGGGCCGCCGGGGGCCGGTGGGTGCGGTCCGGGTCAGGTCAGGGGTTGAGGCCCTTGCCGCGCAGCCAGGTCATCGGGTCGATGGCGGTGGCCTGGCCGTTCGGGTGGACCTCCAGGTGGAGGTGCGGGCCGGTCACGTTGCCGGTGGCGCCCACGCGGCCGATGACGTCGCCGGTGGAGACCTTCTGGCCGACCTTGACGCCGATCGAGGACTGGTGGCAGAACCACAGCTCGGTGCCGTCGTCGAGGGTGATGATCGTGCGGTAGCCGTAGGAGCCGGCCCAGCCCGCCTCGGTGACCGTGCCGCTGTGCACGGCCTTGATCAGCGTGCCGGTGGGCGCCGCGAAGTCGAGGCCGGTGTGGTAGCCGGAGGACCACATGGATCCGGCCTGGCCGAAGGTACCGGTGATCGTGTACGAGACGACGGGCAGCGTGTACTGCTTGGCCAGCTCGGCGAGGCGGGCCTGCTCGGCCTTCTGCTTCGCGGAGGCCTCGGCCTTCTCCTTGGCGTCGGCGGCCTTGGCGGCGGCCGCCTTCTCCGCCTTGGCCTCGGCGTCGGCGACCGCCTTGTCGGCGGCGGCGACGGCCTTGGCGCTGGCCTTGGTGTCGAGCTGGCTCTGCTGCTGTGCGGCCTGGGCGATGATCCGGCTGCGCAGCGCCTCGCCGGCGTCGGACGAGGAGGAGTCCGCGTCGGTGGCGGTCGTCGTGGTGACGCTGCTGAGCGCGGTCCGGGTCGCCTGGTGGCCGCCGTCCTCGCCGAGCAGCGAGCCGACGGAGGACGGCAGGTCGGGCAGCGAGATGGAGACCGGCGGCTTGCCGGTGTTGGCGCTGGCCATGCCGCCCGCGCCGACGGCGGCGATGACGCCGACGCCGAGAACCGTGGAGCTGCGGGCGAGCCCGCCGCCCTTCTGCTTGGCGACCCGGTGCCGGCCGCGTACCGCGGAGAGGGACTCCTCGGTGGGGTTCCACTCCTCGAAGGGGCCTTCGTCGGCGCGGTAGCCGCCGTAGCCGAAGGTCTCGGGCTGACGCTGGCTGGGCACGAACGGGGCTGTCGGAGCAGGCGGGTTGGACGCCACGCGGGCGCACTCCTTTCCTTCCGCCGCCTACCGGGTTAGCTGACGGGTTCGGAGCAGGAAGGTCTCCTACGCGCGTATACCGGCCGTTTCGTACCCGGCGGTAGCCGTGCGATTCACCCCAAGGTGGTGGTTCCCCGGTTCCCTTGCGGGATTCGGCGCATGCGCACGGAGCCGTCGCGGGTGACGGCTGGGACGACCGCGCTGCGTTATCGAACGTTAATAGACCCGGCTACCAGATTCCAAGCTGTTCGTCTTGATCATTAAGCTTTCAAAGCTTGGACTTACCTGCCACGACCGGTCAAAAACGGTCGAGTCGGCGGTGCGCGCTGCTCAGCTCAGGAGTCACACAGGTTTTGATGGTGACTCAGTTGTTATGCGCAGGGCGGTCGCACGGACACCGAACGTGACCGCCCGCCGCTCAGGGCCGTCGCACGGCGAGCAGTGCCATGTCGTCCGTCATGCCGCCGCCGGTGTGCCGGCGCACCTCGGCCGCGAGCCGGGCCACCAGGGGGCCCGGGGCGGTGACGGTACGGCCGGTGAGCCGCCGCTCCGGGTCGTAGAACCGGCCGTGCGCGTCCCGCGCCTCGGAGAGGCCGTCGGTGTGCAGCAGCAGCGTGGCCCCGTTCGGGAACGCGTGCTCGGCGGCCCGGTCCGGCCAGGCCCCCAACTCGCCCATCCCGAGCGGCAGCGCGGCCTCCGGCGCCCGCACCGGGCAGACCTCGCCGTCGCCGTGCAGCAGCAGGGGCGGCGGATGGCCCCGGTTGACGAGCCGGAGCGTGCCGTCGCCGTGCGGGAGTTCGGCGAGTACGGCGGTGGTGAAGCCCTCGTGGGCGTCGATGCCGCCGCGCCGGACGCCCTCGCGCGCCAGCGCCCGCTCCAGCCGCCCGGCCACCGCCTCCAGCGTGGCCTCCTGCTCGGCGGCCTCCCGGAACGCCCCGATGACCACGGCGACCGCGGCGACCGCGCCCATCCCCTTGCCGCGTACGTCGCCGACGACCAGCCGCACGCCGTACGGGGTGTCCTGGACGGCGTACAGGTCGCCGCCGATGAAGGTGCCTTCCTGCGCCGCCTCGTAGCGGGCGGCGATCTCGAAGCCGCCGATCCGCTCGGCGGGTTCGGGCAGGACGGCCCGCTGGGCGGCCTCGGCGACCTCGCGGGCGGAGGCGAGGCGCTGGTCGCCGATGCGGACGATCCGGTTGATGCCGGCGGCGAGGACGGCGACGGTGGCCACGGTGACGACCTCGGTGACGGCGTCGGCGTCCGGGAGAACGGCGAACCGCGCGTGCACGGCGTAGGTGGCGACGAGTGCGGCCAGGCCCGTGAGGAGGGTGGTGCGCAGGGAGGAGAGGGGTGCGGCGATCAGCGGGGCGGCCGTGAAGAAGGGCACCGCGGTGAAGGGGGCGGGGGTGAGGACGTCGTAGCAGACGCCGGTGCAGATCAGCAGCGCCGGCAGGAAGCGGGCGAGGGTGCGGGCGGATGCCTGGCCGTGCTGCGCCACCTCTCCACGGCCCACCACGCGACCCCCCTGACGTTCCCGATGCCCTACGTGTTCGACGTGTCCGGTGTGTTCGATGCCTGTCCGTCCAGGTTTGCGGCTGTGAGCGGGTGGGGCGAATGGTGTGGGCCGGGCGGATGAGTGCGGAAGTGTGTGATGAGGAACACGTGCCCGGATATGACTCAGGGCCGGAATCCTCGGATCTTGGATTCCGGCCCTGAGCTTCAGTAGCGGGGACAGGATTTGAACCTGCGACCTCTGGGTTATGAGCCCAGCGAGCTACCGAGCTGCTCCACCCCGCGTCGGTGACACCAGCATACGCCATCCGAAGGGGGTGAGTCACACGGGTTGAGACGCACGGGGTGGCGGAGGGCGGCGGAGGCCGCCGCGGGGGTCAGTGCACGCCGAAGCACCGGGCCTGGGCGACCGCCTCGCGGGGGCCGCCGTCGAACGGCCGGCCGTGCCCCGGCAGCAGGACCGTGTCCCCGTCCCGCCCCGGCGCTCCCGGCCGCGCGGCGAGCAGGTGCCGGCGGGCATCCGCATGCTCCTGGAGACGTGGTCCGCGCTGCCCGTGGTGGTGGCCGGGCGGCTCTGCGACGTACGCGCGGCGACCCCCCTGGCCGTCGCCCTCTCCCCCGCGCACCGGCCCGGGGCGAACCTGGCCCGGGAGGTGTTCCTGAACGACGCCGTGCGCACCCTGCACCGCGACTGGGACGTCACCACGGCGGGCCTCGCGTCGACGCTGCGGGTGGCGGCCGGGGAGGATCCGGGCGACCCGCGGCTGTCCGCCCTGGTCGGTGAACTGTCCGTGCACAGCGAGCGCTTCCGGTATCTGTGGGCGCGCCACGACGTCCGCCCGAAGCAGGGCGGACGGGCCCTGCTGCGGCACCCGCAGGTCGGTGAGCTGGACCTCCGGATCGAGAAGCTGGCGGTCCTGGGCACGAACAGCCTGACCATGATGTGTTTCCACGCCGAGCCCGGCAGCCCGTCCGCCGAGCGTCTGACGCTGCTCGCCAGCCTCACCGCGGCCGGGCCACCGGCGGGCACGGCTGCGCCCTCGGCCGCGGCAGAGGGCGCAGAGGAGCTGCGCCACCGGCTCGGGTGAGCCCACGCCCACGCCCACGCAAGCAGACGCCCCTGCGCCCCTCCGCCCGGCCCCTCCGCCCCTCCCCTCAGCCGAGGAGATGCCCGTTCGGCGCCTTCGCCAGGCCCTCGTACTCCCCCAGCACCAGTACCTCCACCCCCGCCTCCCGCAGCATCCCCGTCCCGTCGGCCGCCGCCACGAACGTGTCCGGCTCGCGCCACGCCGTCACCACCCGTCGTACCCCCGCCCGGAGGATCAGCTCGGCGCAGGGGTGCGGGCGGGAGGCGCGGTGGGTGCAGGGTTCGAGGCTGGTGTAGACGGTGGCCGTGGCCAGCCGGGGGTCGTCCGCGGGGATCTTGGCCAGGGCCGCCTCCTCCGCGTGGACCACGGGGTCGCCGGCCTCCCGGGAGTGGCCGCGGGCCAGTTCCGTGCCGTCGGCCGCCACGACCACCGCGCCCACGCTGAACGCGGTCCGGGAGGGCGGGCACTCGGCCGCCAGCTCGCAGGCGAGCCGCAGCCAGTGCCGGTCCGCGGCGGCCGCCGCCCCGCCCGCGCCGGGGGCCGTGGGCTCGTAGCGCATGAGGACGACGTCCTCGATCCGCCGGGTGTCCAGGAGCCGCAGCCGCCCGGCCTGGTACCCGCCGGGCCCGAACAGCCGCGGTGCCTTCGGGTCGCCGACGAAGAGGGGGGCGAGGACCAGCTGGAGCTCGTCGGCCAGGCCCTCCTGGAGGAGCTGGGTGTGGACGGTGCCGCCGCCCTCGACCATCAGCCGCCGTACGCCCCGTACGTCGTACAGGTGCTCCAGGAGCAGCCGCCAGTCGAGGTCGGCGCCGAGGGAGACGACGTCGGCGGCGATCCCGAGGGCACGGGCCCGCCGCTCGCCCTCGTCCGTCGTGTACACGGTCTTCGCGCCGCCGGTGTGCCAGAACTTCGCGTCCGGGTCGAGGTCGCCGGTCGCGGTGACCGTGACCTTGAGGGGGTACTCGGGCAGGCCGGCGGCGGTCCGGGCCGCGCGCCGCTCCGGGGAGTTGACCAGGAGCCGCGGGTTGTCCGCGCGGATGGTGCCGGCGCCGATCAGGATGGCGTCGACGGAGGCCCGTACCTCGTCGACGCGGTCGAAGTCGGCAGGGGAGGAGAGCAGCAGCCGGTCGGGGCCGGTGTCGTCGAGGAAGCCGTCGAGGGAGACGGCGGCGGACAGCAGGACGTAGGGGTACGGCATCGGACGCGCTCACTCTCGGCGGGCGGGCGGGCTGACCGGCCGACCGGCTGTATCACCGTACGGGCGTACGGCTGACGGGGTCGGCCCGACTGCTCTGACACGGACGCTTGGTTAAAGTTTGAAACAAACCTACACTGGTGCCATGACGACTCGCTGGCTCACTCCGAAGGAGCAGCGCGCCTGGCGCGCCTACATGGCGGCGACGCACCTCCTGGAGGACGCGATCGACCGGCAGCTCCAGCAGGACGCCGGCATGCCCCATCTGTACTACGGCATCCTCGCCAACCTCTCCGAGGCGCCGGACCGCAAGCTGCGCATGACCGATCTCGCCGAGAAGTCGAAGATCACCCGGAGCAGGCTGACGTACGCCGTGACCCGGCTGGAGAAGGACGGGCTGATCCGGCGCGAGGACTGCCAGTGGGACAAGCGGAGCAGCTTCGCGATCCTGACGGACGAGGGCATGGCGGTGCTGGAGCGCACGGCGCCGGGCCACGTGGAGACGGTGCGGGCGGCGGTCTTCGACCATCTCTCCGCCGAGCAGGTGGAGCAGCTGGAGGAGATCAGCTCGGTGATCGCGCGGGCGCTGGAGGGCGACGAGTCGGCCCCCCTCCCGGCGACGGACAAGCTGCCGTGGCGACGCCGGTCGTCGTCGCCCTGTTCCGGATCCTGAACCCGGCTCACACACCCGGCTCACGCCCCTCGGCTCGCACACGCGGCTCGCGCACCCGGATCGTGCGCTCGATTTCGCGAAACCGTACGGAAATCTGTTGCTTCAAATTTAAAGCATGGGGTAGGGTTCCAGCCGTGGATCTGCTTCAAATCTGAAGCAGGCACCCGCGACGCCCCACTGGAGACCCCGATGACCGACTTCCCCGCCGCCACCCAGCGCGCCCGTGTCCGGGTCCCGCTGCGCTTCAACGACGGTTACAGCGTCAACACCGAGCTCGTCACGTTCCATGGCCTGACCGACGGACAGGAGCACCTCGCCGTCGTCATCGGCGAGCCCGCCCCCGGTGCCCTCCCGCTGGTGCGCCTGCACTCCGAGTGCCTGACCGGCGACGTCTTCGGTTCGGCCCGCTGCGACTGCGGACCCCAGCTGCGCGAGGCCGTCGAGCGCATCGCCGAGCGCGGCGGTGTCCTGCTCTACCTGCGCCAGGAGGGCCGCGGCATCGGCCTCTACAACAAGCTCGACGCCTACGCCCTCCAGGACCAGGGCCTCGACACCTACGAGGCGAACGCCGCCCTCGGCCTCCCCGAGGACGCCCGCGACTACACCGCCGCCGCCCAGATGCTGGCCGCCCTCGGCGTCACCGACCTGGACCTGCTCTCCAACAACCCCGACAAGGCCGAGCAGTTGCGCGGCCTCGGCGTCACCGTCCGCGACCGCGTCCCGACCGGCGTCTTCAGCACCGCCCACAACGTCCGCTACCTGCGCGCGAAGGTCCTGCACACCCAGCACACGCTGCCGCTGGCCGAGCTGACGGAGCTCAACGCGGGCTGAGCCCCCGCCTTTTCCGATGTACGGCGCCCCGCCGGACGTGCTAGCAACAGCAGGCACACCGACGAGGGGAGCCTCCGTGGACGACCAGCTGGCGCGTGTTCTCGACGACCTCTACCAGGAGGGGCGGGCGCACGACGGCCCGCTGGCCGACCGGCTGCTGCGACTGCGCAACATGACCCCGGACGCGGCCCGGCTGATCTCGACGCTGATCCGGGCCCGGCGCGCCACGTCCGTCCTGGAGATCGGCACCTCCAACGGCTACTCGGCGATCTGGTTCGCCGACGCCCTCCGCGACACCGGCGGCCGCCTGACGACGGTGGACATCGACGCCGGCCGCGTCACCGCGGCGCTGGCCAACCTGGAGAAGGCGGGAGTCCGGGAGTACGCGGACGTCCGCCACGGCGACGGCGCCGAGACCCTGGCCGGCACCCCGGACGCATCCGTCGACCTGGTCGTGCTCGACGCCGAGCGGCCCGCGTACGTCGACTACTGGCCGCACCTGCGGCGCGTCCTGAAGCCGTACGGCATCCTGGCCGTCGACAACGCGGTGAGCCACCGGGACCAGGTGGCCGCGTTCCACGGACTGCTCGCCTCCCAGGGGGAGTTCGCCGTCGCCCTGCACGAGGTGGGCGACGGGGTGCTGACCGGGGTGCGGGTGCGCTGAGCACCGCGGTCAGCCGAAGTACCCCTCCAGGTCGGCCAGGACGTCCACCGAGCCGTACGCGTTGTGGAGGTGGATGGTGCCGTCGCTCGCGACCGGGATCACGGCCAGGACCGGACGGGTCTGGCCCGCGGTGAGGTTGTCGTCGGAGACGTTGGGCAGGCTGCCGTCGCCGTAGGCCGTCAGGTGGGTGGCGGCCGTCGGGCTGACGCCGGTGAGGTCGACCAGCACCGCGGAGGCTCCGGCCGGGACCCCGTGGACGCCCGCGACCTTGACGGTGAGGGTGCCGTTCGCGCCCAGTGCCCTGCGGGGCGCGCCCAGCCCGGCGCGGGTGTCGAGGAAACGGGCGGGCGTGGTCGCCACGTACGGCGCGCCGACGCGGGCGCCCGGGTCGGCGCCTGAGTTGGCGTAGTCGTCGGTGTACACGCCCTGGAGGTCGGCGATCAGCTGGACGTGCCCGGCGCTGTTGTAGATGTGGAACAGGCCGCCGTACGCGCAGGGCACGGCCAGGTTGGAGACGGTCTGCCCGGCCCGGTAGGCGAGGGTGGACGTGGTCGGCGGGGTGGGGCCGTCGCAGCCGACGGTGATGTAGCCGCTGCCGGTGGCCCCGGTCACCGTCACGTCGAGGACGGCGGCGACGGTCGCGCCGCCCCGGGTGTACTTCGGCAGGGTGACCGTCGTGGTGCTGCGGGGCCCGACCGCGCCCTTGCGCGCACCGGTGCCGGAGCGGGTGTCCAGCACCCGGGTCGGCGCCACCACGGCGAGGCCGGACATGTCCTGGGTCTCCTTGATGACCTTGGTGGTGTAGTAGCCCTCCAGGTCGGCGACGAGGTTCACCTTGCCGTGCGCGTTGTAGAGATCGACGTAGCCGTCGGTGCCCACCTTGACGGTGACCAGGTTCGGGTTGCTCTGTCCGGCCCGGAAGTCGAGGTTCGGGGTGGCCGGGCGGGTGGTGCCGTCCGGGTAGACCGTCACGTAGCCGGCGGCGGTGGCATCCGTGTCGGCCACGTTCAGCGTCACCGCGGTGACCCCGGACGCCGGGACGCCGCCCACGCCGAGGACCTTCAGCCGGACCACGCCGCCGGCGCCCACCGTCCGCTTGGGCGCGCCCGTCCCGTTCCGGGTGTCCAGCAGGCGCCTGGGGCCCGCGCCGACGAAGGCCGCGCCGACCGTCGTCCTGGCGGTCTTGGTGAGGGTCCGCCCACCGGCGTCGGTGATCGTCTGCGTGACGGTGTAGGTGCCGGGGGCCGGGAAGGTGTGCTTCAGCGTGCCGCTGGGGGCGGCGGCGGAGACGGCCTTCGAACCGTCGCCGAAGGTGATCCGGTCCCCCGTGATCGCGTACGGGTCGAAGTCGATGTCGTACTCGCAGCCGGCCGTGTCCGGCGCCGAGGGGGTGGTCCCGCAGCCGAGCATCGCGGCGAGGTCCGGTACCGGTGCGACCGTGTGCCAGACGTCGGCGCCGCCGATCCGGGTGCCGTCGGCCCTGTCCACCAGCACGACGACCTGGACGCCGCTGCCCGTGGTGGCCGCGGTGTAGGTGTGGGCGGCCGATCCGGTGGTGGAGGTGACGGTCGTACCGTCCCCGAAGTCGAAGGTGTACGTCAGCCCGTCCAGCGAGTCCGACCACGGGTTGCTGATCCGTGCGGCGGCGGTGTCCGGAATGCCGACGTACCCGGAGCCCATGACGACCCCGCTCACGGTGAGCGGGTCCTGGAACTCCACGGCTCCCCGGTCGACGTGGCCGGTGCCCGCGCCGGTGTCCGGGACCAGGGGGTCGTCGACCCGGGCGTGGCCGTTGATGTCCGTGGGCTGCTCGCCGGGCGCGTCGGAGTCGCCCGAGTCGACGAGCGGTGAGTGTTCGGCGGGCTGCCCGAGTACGGGGATCGTCAGGTCCGTCTGGTCCAGGTCGTGATCGCCCTGCCCGGTGCCCGCCCGGAACGCCTGCGCGGTGGCGTACGCGGTGCCGGCCCAGTCGTAGTCCGTGCCGGCCGGCAACGGGTTGACCGCGTTGTAGTCCGCGGTGACCTGCGGGGCCGACGTGGCGTCCACCGTGATCTCGGCCGGGGTACCGGTGCCGGAGCACGACGTCGTACCGCCGCTCTGGGCGACGACGTTCTCCACCGAGCCCGAAGTACCGTCGGTCAGGCTGATCGCGTCGCCGCAGATCGTGTTGAAGGTGTCGCCCGCGAGGTCGATGCCGGTGGTGCCCACGGCCGAGACACCCTGGTCGAAGAAGTCGTCGTCGGCGAGGGTGATGTTCCGTGCCCCGGCAGCACTGCTGAAGCCCCGCCCGGACGCCTGGGAGACGCGGACGCGGATGAGCGAGACGTCGGAGGAAGTCCCGTCGACCGCGACCACCGAGGTGGCGCCGGTGAGGGTGCTCTCCGCGTAGGTGTCGCGATAGGTGATGTGCTGCGAGCCGGTGACGGCCAGGGCGGTGGTCCTGGCCCCTGCGACCCGGACCGCGGCCATGTCGACGTACTGGGCACCGTCGAAGGTGACCGCCGCGACGCCCTTGCCCCCGACGTTGACGGGCGAGCCGTCCCCGGCCACGGCGAGGAACCTGATCGGCGCGTCCGCGGTGCCCCTGGACCGGATGGTCACCGGCGCGTACCTCGCCCCGTTTCCCGCGATCCGGACGGTGTCCCCGGGAGCCGCGGCGTCCGCGGCCGGCTGGATCTGGCAGAAGGGCTCCGCCGCCGAACCGGGACCGGTGTCGCTGCAGCCCGCGGCCGCGTCGTCGACGTACAGCGCCGGACCGGCGACGGGGTCCGCCTGGGCGGCGCCCGACCCGAGGCAGCCGACGAGCAGAACCGCGAGGCCCGCGGACGCCACCAGCGGATGTCTGCGTCCCATGAACGCGTGTTCTCCCCCCGGCCGCCGAAGGCACCGGCGTTCGGCGCGCGCGACCCGTGCAATCCAGTCATGTGTTCGCTGGAACTGAGGGGAGATTAGGCCACGTTGGCGACGACGGATGCCGGCGGGACGGCGCCGGTTCACCACCGCCTCGAAAGTTTGCACCGGCTTTGATCAATGCAGGGGCCACACGAACCGCCGCATCACCAGGCGTTGACCGTTCCGCACCGGGCGGCTCCGTACCCCCGTTCCGGTGAACCTCGCCGGGCGACGGCAACCGCACCCCCGCCCGTACAAGTCACACACTTCACATCCAGTGGCAAGACGCCCAGGGGGACCCATGAACGACCAGCAGCCCTACCCGCCCCGGCAGCCCGGCTGGGGCGGCCCTCAACAGCCCTACGGCGTCCCGCCGTTCCAGCCGCAGCCGCCGCGGAAGAAGCCCGGCGCGGGCAAGATCGTGGGCCTGGGCTGTCTCGGACTGATCGGCGTGTTCGTGGCGATCGTCGCGGTCGGCGCGGCGATCGGCGGCTCCGGCAGCAAGGACTCCAACGGCTCCGACGGCTCGAACCGCTCCGGCGGCATCAAGGCCGCCGCGGCGCCGACAGCCACGAAGGCAGCCTCCGGCGCGGACCGGACCGGCGCCGCGAAGACCGCCGTCTTCAAGGTCTGGGGCTCCGCCCCGGCCGGCGCCCTCGGCGGCCTCGACATCACCTACGGCTCCGACACCGACACCCGCAAGGGCACCTTCGAGAACGGCAGGTTCGAGGCGACGCTGCCGCTGAAGGGCGACGCGATGTACTTCCACGTGATGGCACAGCTGCAGGGATCCGGGGACATCAACTGCTCGGTCACCACCGACGGCAAGACGAAGAAGGCGCACGCCTCGGGCGGCTACAACATCTGCGACGCCCAGCTGAACAGCGACTTCACGGGCGGCTGGCGGTAGCGGTAGCGGTGACGGCAGGCCGGGAAAATACTCGGTCCCGGTCCCGGTCCCGATCCCGGTCTCGGCCTCGGTCTCGGTCTCGGTCTGGCCTGGCCTGGCCTCGCCGGTCAGGACGGCGGGCAGCGTCTGAGGGCGTACCCCCGACCACCACCGGTAGGCCGTGTGGGACTCGAACCCACAACCAATGGATCAAAAGTCCTGGCTGGATCTTGCCGGGTGGTTCCGGGCGCTGCTTCGGTTTCCGGATCCGCCTGGTCAGAACAGGTACCGCGTGACCTTCGGTCCGGTCCCTCACAGCCGGTGCCATCTCGTCCGCTCACGCATCGCTCACGCAAAAGGGTCGGCTGAACAGCACTTCCGGCGTCATCGGCGCCACCTGTTGAAGGCGGATGCGCTCTGCCGCACTCTCCGCGCCGCACACGGAACACCAATCGCGAAGGTCGTGCTCCGAGGGCGCACGGGCGCCGCTTTCGAAGCGCGAAGCCTTCGACTCGTGCCGGCCCAGGCTCTGGGCCAACGCTCGCTTGGTGAGTCCGGCCGCCTTGCGGATCTCGGCCGGACGCTGTCCGAGTGCCTTGCGGGCTTCCTGGACGCTCGAAGACGGCGATGTCATGTCGGTGCGACGGTGCTGTTCGGGCTGTCAGACCGGCTCGAACGCCGCGTGGGGCGTTGCACGCTGCCACCCGGCCTCGAAGGCCGCCTCGCAGAGCTTCGCCACCTCGGGATCTTCCGTGAGCTCGACCTCCATGTTCTCGCCCTCGCCGTCGAAGTGGTTGACGAGCACGAGGTGGGAGTCGAACAGCCAGAAGTCGTCGCCCGGAAGCGCGATGCCGGTCGCGTTGCGCCGTGACAGCCACCGCACGCCTTCGCCGGCCGCGATGTTCAGCCCGTCCGTCACGTCGTACTCGAAGCGGATGTACTCACTGACCGGTGTCGAGATGACCTGTACTGCCCTGGGGCCGGATCCGCCGCGGATCCGGCCCCAGGGCACGTGTGGTGGTCAGAGTCCCTGGGTGAGGAACGCGGCGTCCGGGACCTGGACGGTTTCGGGGGCGGTGCGTGGGAGGAGGCCGAGGATCTGGGCGACGACGTACTGCGCCGACATCATGGCTCCTTCCTGCCAGCCGGGAAGCGGGGATGCCTGGTCGCCGACGACGTAGAAGCGTCCGTCGCCCTCGGGTTCGAGGAGCTGTTTGTAGGCGACCCGGTGGCCCTCGTCGGAGGGGTCCCAGTCGGCCCAGCCGCC
This sequence comes from Streptomyces sp. NPDC008092, assembly GCF_042957285.1. Lineage (NCBI taxonomy): Bacteria > Bacillati > Actinomycetota > Actinomycetes > Kitasatosporales > Streptomycetaceae > Streptomyces > Streptomyces sp. NPDC008092. The sequence continues at coordinate 103,360 of NZ_JBIBHY010000022.1, read as the reverse complement.
GAGTTGGTGGGGCACCTTGTGCCAGGCGATGGTGACGCCCAGCTCATCGGGCACGGTGGTCCTCTCCAGGAACTCCTGGTGCAGTTGTGCCGCGCCGTCCCGGGCCAGGCTCAGCCGGTCGGCCGGCGCGAGTTTGCCCATCTTCTCGGCGTGTTCGCCGAAGTTGTAGGCACCGGTGAGGGTGCCCGTCCTGGAGAAGTAGTCGTTGGAGGGGTACCAGAACTGGGTGATGGGGTGGTCGGTCCAGCTGATGCCGCCGTAGATCTGGTGGTGGTCGTCCTCCCAGAACCTGCGGTTGGCCTGCCAGCCGACCTTGCACGTCGGGGCGTACTCCACCGCCCCTACGGCGTTCTCGAACGCCTGGGAGAAGCCGGTGAGCGTGAGCTGCTGCAGTACCGGGAACGGGATGTTGCTCACGCAGTAGTCCGCCGTCGCCGTCAGCTCCCGTCCGCCGGCACGGTAGGTGACGGTGACCCCTTCACCCGTGAGGTCGACCGAGAGAGCCTCCGCCTCAAGTTCGACGGTCACCTCGTACTTGGAGGTGATCCGTTCGGTGAGGGCGTGGACGATCTTGTCCATGCCGCCGACCGGCTGGAACATCGTGGCCTGCCAGAGGTAGTCCACCGGCTGGTAGAAGCGGTGCTTCCAGAACTCCGAGGCGACCAGATCGGTCAGGCTCAGCGGGTCTGCGGGCTGGGGGAATTCGTGGACGTCGAGCGGCTCGGCATAGCCGGCGCGGGTGGAACCGTGGTACTCGCCCTCCTCGTCCAGGTCGCCGAACTTGCGCAGCAGGTCCCGCAGCAGTCCGGTGTACTCGTCGTTCCCGGTCAGGGTGGCGGACAGGAGCGCGGCGAGGTGGCCTCGGGTGTCGTTGGCGATCCGCCGGTTGCGCCAGGGCCGGCCGGGCGGGGTGTGTCCCGCACGGTGCAGGACGTTCGCCGTCGTCTCCATGATGTACGGCTCCAGAGACACCCCGAGGTCGGCGCAGTACTTGAGGACCCGCCGGTGGTGGTACGGGATGCGGCCGGGGCCGAGGTTGAGGTACAGGCCCTTGTCGAAGGCACAGGTGTGGGTCAGCACCGGGCGGTCGCCCTCGCCGTCGAGTTCGTACAGCTTGTCGCCCTTACGGGCGGTGCGGTTGCGGCCGCCGGTGCGGGGCTGGGGCTCCAGGACCGTGCACCGGTAGCCGAGCCTGCCCAGTTCGTAGGCGGCGGTGAGTCCGCCGACGCCCGCACCGAGGATCAGTACCGACGGCTCCTCGCCGGCCGCCGGGCGTGGTGCGGCGGCGAAGTCGGGCACGGTGCCTTCGCCGGAGCTCAGCGGTCCGGCGAGGCCGGACATGGCGCGGCGGAGCGACTGTGCGGATGCGGACGGGGTGGCGGACTTGCCTGTACTCATGGCTGACCTCTCGGGTCGGACGGGATGGTGCAGCTCGCGGCTCGCCCGGCGCCGACAGCCTGCGTCGCCCGAGCGCGGCGGCCTGGTGCGGCCGTGGGACAGCCCCGGCGGGACATGCGTGCGCGCAGACCCCTGAGCGGGCCGTGCGAGCTGCGGGTACGGCGTGCTGAACGGGATTTCCCGGGGCCTGGAGGGGGACGGCGTTCGTCCGTAGGCGTGCACGGAACGGACGTTGACGCCCGGCCGGCGTACACCCGCACCTGACGCCCGACGGACCGCCTTCAGGGGGCTTCCCCGCGGCCGATCGAAGCGGCCGCCGCGCGGGCGGGAACGGCCGCGGACGGCCGGGGGGGATGTGTCAGCGGAACTCGACGTCGGAGACGCTGACGAAGAACTCGCCCTTGGACTCGTGGCCGGCGTCGCCGCCGCCCCAGATGTTGACGATGGCGTGCCGTCCCCGCCGGGACGCCAGTGCCTCGGTCGTGTACTGCAGCTCCGGATCGGCGTGCGTGCCGCTGCCGTGGTACTCGACCATGAAGGGCGTCGGCTCCAGTACGTCCCAGGAGATCCCCTGCGCCGGGTCCCAGCCCTCTGCGGTGATGAACCACTGGTGCGTCCACTTCGGGCCCATGTGGTTCTGCCGGTAGTTGTAGGTGAAGGTGTGCCGGCCGTCGACGGCCTCCAGCGTGCTGATCGGCCAGTCGCCCAGGCCGTCCCCGCCGGCCAGATCCAGGCCCTTGAAGGCGGGATTCGCAGCCGACGCCACGTCGGCGCCCTGGAAGAACTTGCGGTACTCCAGGTACCCGCGGGCCTCGTTCCATGGCGGGTTGCCAACCGTGCCGGGAGGCACCACTTCCTGCCAGGTGGTCGAGGTGTTCAGCTCGCGCGCCTTCCGGCAGATCGGCGCGGGGTCCTCGTCCCGGATCGCCCGGATCGCCCGGCTGACCGGGAACTCCAGACTCCCGTGCCGCTCCCGGCCGCCCTCCGCGCGCTCCTCGGTGCGGGCGGGGATGTGCACGCTGTAGGGCGTGGAGGTGGACGTGTCGACGGTGAGTTCGTCCGTGAACGGCCCCCACGAGCCGTCCGCGTGCCGGGCCCGGATCTTCACCCGTACCTCGCGGGCAGGGGCCTCCCCCAGGCACACCCAGTGCCGGTTCGCCGACTGCCAATGGGGATACCAGGTCACCCAGTACAGATCCACCGTCTGCGCCAGCCGCCCGTCCAGCCACACCTCGTAGTGGTGCGGATAGTCCGGATGTCCGTTGTTCCAGTCGGGCGGCTCCGTCATGCCCTGGTCGGGACCGTTCGCACCGATCCGCCAGGTCAGTGAGATGCCTTCCAGCCTGACGTCACCATCGTCACGGTAGGTCGCCTCCGCGCGCAGGTCCTGCGGGTGTGGCTGCATCTGGGTGCTCCTTGAGTCGCACGGAATGGGCGGTCCGGCGCGACGTCGGCGCACCGGACCACCCCAAATGTCACCACTCACCGTATTCGGGCATATGCATACCGCAAGTGCGGCAATTCGACGGCGCACGTAGCCGCGACCGGGCGTGTACGAGAGGCGTGCGGCCTTCGGCCCAGGATCCACAGCGACCGGGCGGTGCGTTCTGGCTGTTCTCCCGGGCCGGCAGCGGGCGGGCACACGGCCCCGAAGGCGCCCGGGAACGACTTCGCCCCCAGCTCGAAGTACCTCTGAGCTGGGGGCGATCCGGTAGGCCGTGTGGGACTCGAACCCACAACCAATGGATTAAAAGTCCACTGCTCTGCCAATTGAGCTAACGGCCCAGGCGATGTTGCCTCCCCGAGCATAGCCGGAGGGAGGCGTCTCGCCGATCGGGTATCGGGGTCATGGCCGCGTCGCGTGACAGAAGTGGGACGGACGGGGTCCGGTGGGTCAGCGATCGACCAGTTCGGCGGAGTCCTCCGCATGCGCTCTGCCGGGGTTGAGGAACCAGTGGCGGGCCGAGACCTGCCACCAGATCGCGGCGAAGCCGAGGACGGCCAGGACGGCGACCGGGGCGTAGTTGAAGGACTTCCAGGTGACCGGGGAGACCTGCGGGAGCATGAAGAGGACGGTGATGATCACGACCCACGTCACCGAGATCACGCCGATGACGATCGACCAGCGGCCCAGGTGCCAGGGACCCCGCTCGAAGGCGTCGCCCTTCCGTACCCGCAGCAGCGTCGGGATCACGTACGCCACGTACAGGCCGATCACCGCGATCGAGGTCACGGCGGCGTAGGCCGTGTAGTTGATCAGGTAGGGCAGGCCCAGGGCGAGGGCGGAGAGCGCCGCCAGCCAGACGGCCGCCACGGGGGTGCGGGTGCGGGGGCTGACCGTGTGCCAGACGCGGGAGAAGGGCAGCGCGCCGTCGCGGGAGAAGGCGTAGATCATGCGGCTGTTGGCCGTCACCGAGGCCATGCCGCAGAAGAGCTGGGCGCCGATGACGACGAGGAGGAGAAGCTTGCCGGAGGTGGCGCCGAGCGCGTCCAGGAGGATCTGGGCCGGGGGCGCGCCGGTCGGGGACGCCAACTCCTTGTCGTACGACTGGATCGCGAACGTGAAGCCGAGCAGGAGGACGAAGCCGGCTATCCACGAGGTCCAGATCGAGCGGACGATGCCCTTCGGGCCGGCCGTGGACGCGTCGTGGGTCTCCTCGGTCATGTGGGCCGAGGCGTCGTAGCCCGTGAAGGTGTACTGGGCCATCAGGAGGCCGAGGAGGACCACGTACGGGCCGCTGCTCCAGCCCGTCCCGTTCACGAACTTCGTGAAGACGAAGGACGCCGACTGGTGGTGGTCGGGGACGAAGGTCAGCGCGCCGACGATGACCGCGACCCCCAGCACGTGCCACCACACGCTGACGCTGTTCAGGAAGGCGACTATGCGGACGCCGAAGGTGTTGAGGAGGCCGTGCAGGACGAGGATCCCCGCGAAGAGGAGGATCGTCCGGCCCGGGGTGACCTTGAAGTCGAACTGCAGGTTCAGGTACGCGCCGAGGAAGGACGCGGCGCCGAAGTCGATGCCCGCCGTCACCGCCACCTGGCCGAGCACGTTGAACCAGCCCGTGAACCAGGCCCAGGCGGCCGCGCTGCGGGGCGGGGCCAGACGGTGGGCCCAGAAGTAGAGGCCCGCCGAGGTGGGATAGGCGGAGCAGATTTCGGCCATCGAGAGGCCTACGAAGAGGGTCATCAGGCCTACGGCCACCCAGCCCCAGGTGATCACGGCCGGGCCGCCGGTGACCATGCCGAAGAGGTAGAGGGTGAGACAGCCGGAGAGGACCGAGATGATCGTGAAGGAGACCGCGTAGTTCGAGAAGGCCGACATACGGCGGGCCAGGACCTGGGTGTAGCCGAGCTGGGCGAGCCGCTCCTCGTCGGAGAGCGCGCCGGGGGCTGCGCCTGAGGGCGACTTGGCTGTCGCGTCATCTGTCATGCCCCCAGCGATTCCCTCACTGGGGGCGTGACATGCGTCACAGCGTGGCCGAAAACAGGCTGGAACGGCCCGGAAACAGACCTCGGCAGCCTGAACAGCAGCCTTGGCACAGGCTTGAGCACAGACTTGAGCTGAGAGTTGAACAGAAGCCTGAACAGGGCTCAGAAGAGCGCCTTGTAGCCCTGCCAGCCCGTCGCGATCTTCACGCGCGCCGCGAACGTGCCCTTGCCCGTGCCCGTCTGCCGGTACAGGTTGCCGGCGGTGTCCCGCATCACCAGGTCGTTCTTTCCGTCCCCGGTGATGTCGCCGACGCCCACGACCGCGTTGTACGAGGCGTTCCAGTGCGCGGCGACCTGCACCCGCTCCTTCACCTGGCCCGTCCCGGTGCCGTCGTAACGCCACAGCGTCCCGGCCTTGTCGACCGCCAGCACGTCCCCGAAGCCGTCGCCGTTCAGGTCACCGGCGCCGACGATCCTCGTGTACGACGACCACGTCCGGATCTTCACCCCGGCCTTCAGCCTGCCGGTGCCGTCGTCGGCGAACAGGTAGACGTCCCCGGTGGCGGCCTTGCGGGCCAGCAGGTCGGTCCGGCCGTCGCCGGTGAGGTCACCGGGGGCGGTGAGGACGTTGTACGCGTTCCAGCCGGTGCCGAGGGAGACGTGCTTGTCGGACGGCTTGTACGAGCCCGCGCACTTGCCGGTGTACCGGCGCAGTTCCCCGTTCGGCATCCGCACCAGCATCTCGGAGCACCGGTCGCCGGTCATGTCCCCGAAGGGCACGGCGGTCGTGCCCGCCGCCCAGCCGAAGGCCGCCCAGTTGCCGCTGAACCTGCCGTTGCCGGTGGTGGCGTGCAGCGTCAGGCCGCCCGAGGAGCTGAGGGTGGCCAGGTCGCCGTAGCTGTACCCGCTCTGGTCGTGGAAGCCCTGCGTGCCGCCGGTGTAGCCGAACTTCCCGCTCGTCGTGTACGTCCCCGAGCCCTCGACGGCGGTGGCGGTCAGCGTCCAGGTCTTCGGACCGTTGAGCGGGTAGCCGCCCGTGTCGTTGGTCCCGTCCCAGCCGATGTCGACCGACGTACCGCTGCCCTTGACGGTGCGGTCGGCGTGCCCGTGGCTGTCCTTCACGGTGAAGGTCCACTTCGCGGGCTTGCTGAGCTGCCAGACGCTGCCCCAGATGGTGTCGCCGGTGGCGCCCCGGGCGTCCTCGTCCCAGTCCGCCACCTGGGACTCGATCCCCGTCAGGGGCTGCGTCGGCACCCCGCTCGGCACGATCCGGATCACGTTGTCCGGGCCGACGTACGCGATGTCGCCGCCGAACTTGTCCACGGACCAGGTCTGCCGCCGCTGGTCGGCGCTCTGCCCGGCGGGCAGGTCGGCGATCGCGCGCGGCGCGGCCGCCGTCCCGGTGTGGAAGTCCGTCAGCATCAACTTGCCGGCGGTCCGGTCGTGCTGGACGAGGTAGCCGTCGCCGACCAGCACCGGGCCGGAGGGCACCTTGATGTTCTTCTTCGCCGTACGGTCGTACACGCCCGCGGCGCCCGTCGGGCCGCAGTTCCAGTAGATCCAGCGGCCCACGACCTGAAGTTCCTTCACCGTGCAGGGCGCGCCGGTGGAGACGGTCGCGACCGTCTTCTTCGCCTTCAGGTCGTACCCGGTGACGACGCCGTTGCCGGTGCCCGGCGTCCACAGCGTCGAACCCCACACGGAGGCGGCGGTGACGGACCGGGTCAGCCGGACGTTCTCGGTCTGGTACACGGGCACCGCGTCGACGTACTGCTTGCCGGTGGAGGACGCCTGGTAGACGTAGAAGCGGCCGGTGGCGTCGACGAAACGGCCGCCGGTGACGGTCGGCTCGGGCCCGCCGTCCAGCGTGTTCTCGGTCAGGTAGACCTGGGCCCGCTGCCTGCCGGTGCCGTCGTCCATGAAGTCGCCGACGTAGGTGTTGCCGAAGGTGCGCAGCGGCACGCAGCCCGGCGCGCCCTGGCCGCAGGACACCCGCTGGACATGGCTGCCGCCCGCGAACGTGCCGGCGAACCCCCGCGTCGTCCTGTCCAGCACCGTGGAGCCGTCGGCCGTGATCTGCCGGCCGATCACGTACTGGTCGCCGTTCGGCGCGTTCTCCACGGTGGCCAGGAAGCCGCCCGCGTAGTCGATACCCCAGACGCCGCCCGTCGTGATCGGCGTCGGGGTGGTGTCCGCGGCGGCCGTGCCCGCGGCGGTCAGCGAACCGGCGCCGAGGGCGGCCAGTCCGACGAGTGTGAGTGCGATCCGGGCATGCCGGCTCAAGGAACCCCCAAGGAAGTCAAAAGTCAAAGGATGTTAACAACCAGCACACAGGCATCAACAGTGAATTGACCGTGAACAGGGGGTAGTTGGCGGGGGCGGTCCGTACCGCCCCGGCCCGGGACGCGGAAGGGCCCGTACGACAGGTCGTCGTACGGGCCCTTCGTCACCTCACTCGGTGTCAGCCGTTGCGCTTCCAGCGCGGCTTGTCGTCACGGCGGCCGAAGGAGCCGGAGGGGCCGGAGGACGAGCCGCGGTGGTCGTCACGACGGCCGAACGGGCGGTCGTGACCGCTGTGGCCGCCGCTGCGGAAGCCCGGGCGGTCGTCGCGGCGGTCGCGGTTGAACGGACGGTCGCTGCCACGGTGGCCGGACGGACGGTCGTCCCGGCGGAAGCCGCCGCGGTCGTCGCGGCGCTCGAAGGAACGGCCGCCACGGTCGTCGCGGTCACGGTCGAACGGACGGCGCTCGTCCCGGCGGAAACCGCCGCGGTCGCCGCGGTCGCCGCCGTCACGACGGTCGTCACGGCGGTCGTCGCGACGGAAGCCGCCCGAGGGACGCTCGTCACGACGGTCGAAGGAACGGGCACCACGGTCGTCACGGCGGTCGTCACGGCGGAAACCGCCCGACGGACGCTCGTCACGGCGGAAACCGCCACGGTCGCCACCGTCACGGCGGTCGTCACGGCGGAAGCCGCCCGAGGGACGCTCGTCACGACGGTCGAAGGAACGGGCACCACGGTCGTCACGGCGGTCGTCGCGGCGGAAACCGCCCGACGGACGCTCGTCACGGCGGTCACGGCGCTCGTAGTTGCCCCGCTCGTCGCGCTGCTGACGCGGACGCTCGTACGAGGAGGCGGAGGACTCCTGACGGTCCGGCGCCTCGGCGACCGGCGGCTGCTCCGCCACCACGGCCTCGGCCTCGGCCACGGCGGCAGCCTCGGCCACCGCCGCCTCCGGGTCCTCGCCGCGCTCGCGGGCGACCCGGGCGACCAGGCGGTCGGCCTCCTCGCGCAGCTCGGCGGCCCGGCGCTGCGCCCGCTCCAGCTCCTTGGTGAGCTGGACGACCTCGCGCTCGGCCTGCTGCGCCGCGTTGGCCGCGGACTCGGACTGGACCTCGGTCATCGAACGGGCGCCGGTGATCTCGGCGACCTCGGGCTCGAAGGCCGTACCGGAGTTGATGATGTGACGCCCGGCGTCGACGCCCGCGTCCTCCATGAGGCGGAAGATCTGGCGGCGCTGGTGCGGCAGGGAGAGCGAGACGACCGTGCCGGTGCGGCCCGCGCGGGCGGTACGGCCGGCGCGGTGCAGGTAGTCCTTGTGGTCACCGGCGGGGTCGACGTTCAGCACCAGGTCGATGCCGTCGACGTGGATGCCGCGGGCGGCGACGTCGGTGGCGACGAGGACGTTGACGTAACCGTCCTTGAAGTCGGCCAGGGTCCGCGTCCGCGCCCCCTGCGTCATACCGCCGTGCAGCGCGTCGGCCTTCACGCCGGAGTCGCGCAGCTGCTCGGCGACGCGGTCGGCGCCCAGCTGGGTGCGGACGAAGATGATCGTGCGGCCCTTGCGGGAGGCGATGGCCGCGGTGACCGGCGCCTTGTCCTTGGGCTTCACGATGAGGATGTGGTGGGACATGGTCGTGACCGCGCCCTGGGCGGCGTCGACCTCGTGCGAGACCGGGTCGACCAGGTAGCGCTTGACCAGCGTGGAGATCTCGTTCTCCATGGTGGCGGAGAAGAGCATGCGCTGGCCGCCGGCCGGGACCTGGTCGAGCAGCTCGGTGACCTCGGGCAGGAAGCCCAGGTCGGACATCTGGTCGGCCTCGTCGAGGACGGCGATCTGCACGTCCTCCAGGGAGCAGGCGCCGCGGTTGATGATGTCGCGCAGGCGGCCCGGGGTGGCGACGAGGATGTCGACGCCGCGCTCCAGGGCGTAGATCTGGTTGCCCATGGACGTACCGCCGCAGACGACCTTCATCTTCAGGCCGAGGACGTCGCCGTAGGGCTGGAGCGCGTCGGCGACCTGCATCGCCAGCTCGCGCGTCGGGGTGAGGATGACGGCACGCGGCCGCTTCTTCTCGGTACGGCCGCCGGCCAGCGTGGCCAGGGTGGGCAGACCGAACGAGAGGGTCTTGCCGGAGCCGGTACGGCCACGGCCGAGGATGTCCTTGCCGACCAGGGCGTCCGGGATGGTCGCGGCCTGGATCGGGAAGGGGGTGGTCACGCCGTTCTGCGCGAGCTTGCGCACGACGCCCTCGGGGAGACCGAGGTCGGCAAAGGTGATCTGGGGGGTGGTGTCAGCGGTCTCCTCGGAGACCTGGGTCACCAGTTCGTCGTCCTGGATGTTCTCGGGCACAACGATCTGGTCATTACTGGACACGGACATGCGAATGCGAAACCTTCCGGAGTCTCTTCGGCACGCGCCCGTCAACTCCGTGATTCGCTCACGACCGCCTCAATGCGGTCCGCCACGGCAAGGGAGAGTACGCGCCACACGGCGCGCTCTGCAGTGGCGCCGGGCAAATGGGATCAAACGATCTACCACCATACGCACCCAACACCCCCGAAGGCAAACCGAGCCCCATTCACGCAGCTCACAGCAGGTTTGCCCCGGCCCCAGCGACACTCACGCCAGCCTCTAGACCCACAGATCGAACAGACCGGACGCGCAGCCCTACGCCCTCCCCAACACCCGGCCCACCCGTCTTCTTCCCCGCACCGAACAAAGCCGCCCCCTACGCCGGCGTCCCCGCCGCCGGGGCCGGCTCCCGCTGCACCAGCTGGGTCCCCGTGTCCTCGTGCGCCGACGAGGACGGCTCGGCCGACGGGGGGTCCGTGGCCGGGGGCGGCGGGGTGGGGGAATCCGGCGGCGGGGTGGGCGAGGCCGCCGGCGGCGCGGGGGTCGTCGGGGCCCCCGTCGGCCCGGCCGGCACCCCCGGTGCCACGCTCTGGCCCGGCTTCGCCGGCACGGCAGAGGCCGCGCCGGCCCCCTTCGTCGGCTTCGCGGACGCCGACGCCGACTCCCCCGGCTTCGCCTTCTCCCCGTGCCCGCGCTTCCCGTCGGCCACCGCACCGCCGTACCCGGCACCGCCCTCGCCGGAGACCCCGGCGCCGCCGTCGGCCCCGCCAGCGTCCCGGTGCCCCGCGGAGTGCGACGGCTTCGCCCTGCCCGCGTCGTCCCCCACGTTCACACAGCCGGCGGCGGCCGCGACCGCCATCACCGTGACGGCCAGACGGACGGGTACGTACTTGGGGCGCACGGCGGCCACCTCCGGGGGCGCAGAAAGAAGTCAATCTGCCCAACTCCCGCCGCCCACAAGAGGACACGCACCCCCGGACCGGAGGTGACGGCTGTCCGTACGACAAACGCCGGACCCTCGCCCCCGACCGTCGCGGGGGCGCGCACGGGTGGTTCACCATGGGGTGTGCGATTCGACTCCGTTCCCATGCCGGCGAGCGTCGAGGCCAGACCTCGTGACAGCCGCGGCTACCCCGTGCCCGCCATCACGCCGTGGGAGGGCGACGCCCCCCAGTTCGCACTCACCGACTACGGGCGCAGCGCGGAGTGCGCCCGCAACAGGCTGTGTTCCGTCTGCGACACGCTGATGCCGAAGGGCCCGGTGTGGCGGGTGGTCGGCGCCGCGGAGAGTTCCGCGATCGGCGAGGCGCTGACCGCCGGGCGGCCGTACCGCAACCTGGCGCCGACCCTGGAGGCTCCCGGGCACCGCGCGTGCATGCTCTACGCCTCGATGGTCTGCCCGTATCTGGCCCGCCCCAACGCCCGGCGGGGCACCAACGCGGAAACCCCGGACGACATGACCGCGCATGTCGTCCGGGGTGCAGTGCGAGGGGAGCTGGGTGCCGTGGTGGGGTTCGCCGACTACGAGTTCGCCGTCACCAGGTCCCAGGTGCTGTTCCGTTTCCTCGACGTGGTCGAGTTCCTGCCGCACGACACGGCCGACCAGCACCTGGCGGCGCTACGGGCCGAACTCGCCCGGTCCGACGGCCGGTCGGGCGGCGGTCAGCCGCGGTAGGCGGGCAGCCCCTTGTGCGAGGAGGCCTTGACCGGGCTGCCGAACCCGTGTGCGGTCCTGGTGACGGTGTAGGTGCCGCTCGGGGTCCGGAAGGCGATGGTCTTGCCGTTGGGCGACCAGGTCGGCTCGGTGTAGTCGGTGGTGGCGTGCGGGGTGATGTCCTTGACGGCGTTGGTGCCGGCGGTCAGGTCGTCGACGAAGAGGTGGTCGTGGCCGCCGACCGAGCGGACGAAGACGACCTCCTCCGCGTCGGGGGAGAGCGCCGGCTCGGAGCCCTTGGCCAGCGCACCGCCCTGCTGACGCAGGTAGTCGTCCCGGATGTAGACCTCACCGGTGCGGGTGTTGTCGTAGACCGCCGTGCCGTAGGGCCCGCCGGCGTTCGGCCAGGCGTTGTTCGTCTGCGGGAGCGCGCCCGCCTCGGGGTCGTCGCTGTACAGGCTGATCTTGGCCGGCTTGGCGTGGCTGGCAGTGGCCTTGACGCGCTCCAGCACGGTGCTGCCGTGGATCTTGGCGGCGAAGATGATGTTGTTCTTCGCGGGGATGCCGTTCGTCCGGTCGGCCGCGGCGACCTGCCAGGTCGGGTGGGACCAGGTCTGGTTGCCCGGGTTGGCGGCGACGGTGACCCGGTGGCTGCCGTCGGGGTCGGAGACGACGAGGTTGCCGTGGCCGTCGACGAAGGCGGCCTTGCTGCCGCTCGGGTTCCAGGCCAGGTCGCGGACGACGGTACCGAAGTCGATCGACCTGCCCCCGACGAGAACGTGCCGGGTGCCGTCGCTGACGGTCAGCCCCCGGGGCACGCTCACCGCCTTGGCGGCAGGAGCGGCCGTCGCGGTGGCGGACAGGCCGGCCACGGCCAGCAGCGCGGCGACACCGGTGGCAGCGGCTGCGGTGCGACGACGGTAACGTGCGGACATCGGGTTCCCCCCAAGGTGAATGACCAGGATCAATGACACTGCGGCAAGTGGTCGTCGCGGGAGTTGCCTGCCGTCCCCGGAACCGATCCGGCCCGTGCCGCCCCTTCGCGATGACAGAAGTCTTCCCAGGGGCGATGACAGAGCTGTGCGTGCGCTGTCACAGGCGTGCAATAGGGGGCGGAGCCGGAAACCCCCGCTCGACGCGTTCGTCCCCGACAATGGCCCTGTGCTGGAGATGACACGCGACAGTTTCGAAGAGCTGGTGAGCGAGGCCCTGGACCGGATCCCGCCGGAGCTGACGCGGGTCATGGACAACGTGGCCGTGTTCGTGGAGGACGAGCCGTCCGCCGACGACCCCGAGCTGCTGGGCCTGTACGAGGGGACGCCGCTCACCGAGCGCGGGGAGTGGTACGCCGGGGTCCTCCCCGACCGCATCACGATCTACATGGGACCGACCCTGCGGTATTGCGAGACCCCGCAGGACGTGGTCCACGAAGTCGCCGTGACCGTCGTCCACGAGGTGGCCCACCACTTCGGTATCGGGGACGCCCGCCTCCACGAACTGGGCTGGGGCTGACCGCCGGCGCCCCGGACCCTCCCGCGGCACGAACCGCCGCATACGAGCCCGCAATCCTGGGCATACGGCACCAATGGCCCGCGTCCGCACCCGAACCCGAGCCCGCCCGCCCGTCCTGGAGCTCGCCCCCGAGGCGCACCAGCCGCCCGCCTGGAGCCGCGCCCTCGGCCTGGCCGCCGTCGTCCTCGTCGGCGCCTGGCTCGGCCTGCTGATCGTCGGGAACGTCCGCGCCCAGGTCGGCCCGATGGACACGACGATGACGCTGCGCCCGTCCCTCACCGGCGGCACCAAGATCAACGTCTCCCCGCTGGGCGCCCTCTACCTGGACACCCACACCGGCCCCGTCCGCCTCGACGTCAACGTCGACCAGCTCGACCCGGTTCGCGCCCAGGCACTGGTGGACCACCCCGAACGCCTCTCCGGACTCCAGGACGAGGTCGCCCACGACGTCGAACACGGCACCCTCGACCTGGCCGTCCGCTCCTGCGTGGCCGTCGTCGCCGGGGCCACCACCCTCGGCCTCGCGGTCTACCGCCGCCCGCGCCGCGCCCTGGCCGCCGGCGGCCTCGCCCTCGCCCTGCTCGCCTCGTCCGGTGCCACCGCGTTCGCCACCTGGAACCCCGAGTCGGTCCTGGAGCCGAGGTTCTCCGGCCTGCTCTCCTCCGCCCCGGCACTGGTGGGCAACGCGCGCAGCATCGTCACCGAATTCGACGTCTACCAGAAGGAACTGGCCCGCCTGGTGACGAACGTGACGAAGCTGTACGACGTCACGTCCACGCTCCCCGCCTACTCCCCGGACCCGGCCACCCTCCGCGTCCTGCACGTCTCCGACATCCACCTGAACCCCGCGAGCTGGAAGATCATCGCCTCGCTGGTGGAGCAGTACAAGGTGAACGTGATCGTCGACTCCGGCGACACCATGGACCACGGCACCGCGGCCGAGAACGGCTTCCTCGACCCCATCGCCGACCTGGGTGTGCCGTACGTCTGGGTCCGGGGCAACCACGACTCCCGCACCACCCAGCGCTACCTCTCCCGCATGAAGAACGTGCACGTCCTGGACGACGGCCGCGCCGAGACGATCGCCGGGCTGCGCTTCGCCGGGATCGGCGACCCCCAGTTCACCCCCGACCGCTCCTCCGTTCCCGGCGGCGACGCGGCGGAGGAACTGGCCGGGGACCGCCTCGCCACGGCCCTGCGGGAGCAGCGGGCGGCGGACACCCCGGTGGACGTCGCGATCGTCCACGAGCCGTCGGCGGCCCGGATGACGGACGGCGAGGTGCCGCTGGTCCTGGCGGGCCACCTCCACCACGAGCAGACGGAGCTCCTCGCACACGGCACCCGGCTCCGCGTGGAGGGCTCCACGGGCGGCAGCGGGCTGCGGGCCGTCGAGGGCAGGTACCCGGACCCGATCGAGGCCTCGATCCTCTACTTCGACCGGGACGGCCACCGGCTCCAGGCCTGGGACGAGATCAAGCTGGGCGGCCTGGGCGAGGCGACGGCCGAGGTCAGCCGTCACCTCCCGCAGGAGAACCAACCGGGTGCGACCGCGTCCCCCGCGCAGAGCCCGTCACCCTCACGAGGCACGGCCGGCACGCCCTCGCCCCCGGTGCCGTAAACCGTTTTGGCGATACTCCCCGCCATCCCATATGCTTCTCACGTCCCCGACGCGCTGACGAGGCGCCCAGGCGGGCCGATAGCCCTCATCGTCTAGCGGCCTAGGACGCCGCCCTTTCAAGGCGGTAGCACGGGTTCGAATCCCGTTGGGGGCACGCAAGATCGTGTGCAACACTGTTGCACGCACAGCTTGGTCCTGTGGAGCAGTTTGGAGTGCTCGCCACCCTGTCAAGGTGGAGGCCGCGGGTTCAAATCCCGTCAGGACCGCTGGGGTTTCACGTGAAACCTCGTGGCTGGGTAGCTCAGTTGGTACGAGCGATCGCCTGAAAAGCGATAGGTCGCCGGTTCGACCCCGGCCCCAGCCACAACAGACAGCCCCTCCGGGATTCCGGAGGGGCTGTTCTCATGCCCCCTCCGCCCCGTTCGCCTCACCCGCCCCGCTGCGCTTTTTCCACTCGCGGCGCATCAGCTCCAGCTTTTCGTAGAAATCGGGATCCCCGGCGATCGTCCCCGAGGAGAAGGGGATCGGCAGCAGGAACGACGTGCCGTCGGTCCGGGTGACTCCGATCTGGGTGATGCTCCTGTTGCGCCCACGGCCCGAGAGCGCGCGGATGCTCTCGATGTCCCGCCAGGCCACGCGCCGGCGCCCGGTCATCCCGCGGGTGCGCAGGCCCTCCGCGTCGATGCGCGTCCAGCCCGTCGGCATCCCCGCCAGCGGTACGAACAGCACGGTCGGTATCAACCCGAACATGAGCCACAGGCCCACGGCAGCACCGGTCTGGCCGTCGGCGAGGTACCTGGCGCCACGCACGCTCACCGCTCCGGCCCAGGCCGCCATCCCCACCGCGAACGCCCACATCGCCAGGCGCTGCCTGCGCGTGTACCGAAAGACCGTCTCGTTCATCCGTGCAGTCTGCACAGCGGCCCGGCAAAACGCCCCGCCGGGCTGCCTTTTGAGCAAGACCAGGGCGGAGTATGCCGTTCCTTTGAAGTCGGACTGCGATCATGACGACTGCATGACAACGCTGAGCCGACCTGCCTCCTCCGGCGTTCTCGTGACCGCACCCGCGAACGCTCCGTGGAGACCTCATGCACAGATCCCGCCCCGCCGTAGGACTGTCCCTCGCCGTGATCGTCGCGGCGGGCGTGATGAGCGGCGGAGGGAGCGGCACGGCGGCGGCAGCCCCCGGGGCCGGCGGAACGCTGTACGTGAACCATGACGTCGCGTGCAGCGACACGGGGACGGGGACGCAGAGCCTGCCCTTCTGCACCGTGCAGGCCGCGGCGAACGTGGTGGAGCCGGGAGACACGGTTCGGATCACGTCGCCGGACGCCCACCCGTACTCGGGAGCGGTGACTCTCACGCGATCGGGGACCAGCGACGCGCCGATCACCTTCACGGGGGCACCCAGCGGGAGCACCACGTGGGCAGAGCTCGCCGCACCCGGTTCGGCGCCGACGCTGACCCTCAAGGGCGTCCACGACGTCCGGGTCCAGTCGCTGGTCTTCGGGTACGACGCCGGCGATGCGCTGGTGTCAGCGGGATCCGATCACATCACCCTCGACCGGCTGACCTTCGCACGCTCGTCCGCGCCGAGCGACGTCGGCGCGGGAACCGCGATCACCGTGGACGGCACGTCCTCCGACGTGACCGTGGAACGGAACTCGATCGGCCGCGGATACGCGTACGGCATACGGACGACGCAGGGCGCGGCCCGGGTCACGGTGACGACCAATGTGATCGACAACCCGCGGCTGGGCGGGATCACGGCGACGGGGACAGTCGGCATGGCTGTCACGAGCAACTCGCTCGCCTCGCCGTGCGCCCCCGGAATCTCGCTGGCCGGCGGGAGTTCCGGCACGGTGGAGAACAACGTGGTCTCCGCCCCGAAGCTGCTCCAGAGCAGCACGTGCCCGGCGCCCACCACCCCTCTGTACACGGTGTCGGACGACTCGGCGGGACAGGTCACCGACGACTACAACGTCGCGGCGAACACCGTGGGAGGCACGACCCCCCGGCGTACCGAATACCTCTGGGCGGGGACCCCCTACGCCACGGCTGCCGCGCTTCAGAACGCGACCGGACAGGGCGCGCACGACATCGACGGTCTCGGCGCGAGGCTTGAGGCGCCGCCCGAGCGCTCCCCGCTCATCGACTCGGCGGACTCCGACGCTCCCGGCGAACTCACCACAGATGCCGCGGGCGCCCCGGGCGTCGACGACCCGCTGGTGGACGACGCGGGTCCCGGCCCGGCGGCCCATCGCGACCGGGGCGCCTTCGAGCGCCAGGACACCATCGCCATTCCGACCGACGGCGGCGGCCTGTCACCGAGGACGGGACTGGCGCCGCTGAGCACCTCGGTGCGCACCGATGACTTCATCAGCCGCTGGGGCGAGCCGCTCACGTACTCCGTCGACTTCGGCGACGGCACCGCCCCCGTCACCGGCCCTGCGGGCGAGCCGATCGGCCACATCTACGCCTCCTCGGGCTCGTACCAGGCGAAGACCACCGTGACGGACGCCGACGGCGTCTCCTCGGCCCGTCAGACCGCGCAGGTCGTGGCGGGGACGGCCGAGGCACCGAACGTGTCGCTGTCCGGCGCCGCGGACACCGCCTCGGCCGGGCAGATCGCGGCGGGGCTCGCGGTGTTCACCGTTCCGCCGTCGTCCGCCCCGTGGGAGATCCACGACCTGACCCTGGCCTTCGGTGACGGCAGCGACCAGAGTCTGGCCCTGCCCACCGGCACCCAGCAGGTGCGGCACCAGTACGCGGCCCCCGGCACCTACACCGCGACCCTGACGCAGACCGACCTGTTCGGCCGGACCACCACCGCGAGGACGACCTTCCACGCCGCCGACACCTTCGTCGCGGTGACCCCGCAGTACGACACCCAGAAGACGATCGCCGCGCACGGCGTCCTGAAGCTCTCGGCGGCCACGCTGCGGGCCGACTCGAACGGCGTGGACGCGGTGCAGCTCCAGCTCGTCGCCGGCAACGCGAAGGCGAGCGGCGCGCTCACCCTCTACGCGCACGGCACCACCCGTCCGGGCACCGCCGGCATCTCCTTCGAGCCGGGCCGTACGGCCACCGCCGAGACCACGGTGAAGGTCACCCCGACCGGCGCGGTCGACCTCTACAACGGCAGCTCCGGCGCGGTGACGGTCACCGTCGCCACGGTCGGCCTCCAGTCGCACGCCCAGTACGCCGACACCTACCACCCGGCCGCCCCGGCCCGCCTGCTCGACACCCGCACCGGCACCGGCGGCACCCGGGGTCCGGTCGCCGGCGGCCACTCGGTCACCCTCGCCGTCGGCGGCACCCACGGCGTCCCGGCGGGCGCGGACGCGGTGGTCCTCGACGTCACGGCGACCACCACCAAGGCGTCCGGCGACCTCACCGTCGCCACGCACGGCACCAACGGCTCCGCCGTGAGCGGCCCGTACTGGACCACCGGCCAGACCGCCACCACCCAGGTCGTGATCCCCGTGCACGACGGCAAGGTCGTCCTGCACAACGGCAGCAAGGCGTCGGCGAACCTCGTGGCGGACCTCGCCGGCTGGTACGGCACCACCGCGAACGGCTCGGAGTTCCTGCCCGTCACCCCGGCCCGCGTCCTCGACACCCGCACCGGAACCGGCACCGGCAAGGTCGCCAGGCTCGCCGCCCACGGCACCCTCAAGCTCAGGGTCACCGGCGCCCACGGCGTCCCCGCCACCGGGGTCACCGCCACCGACCTGAACCTCACGGTGCCCGCCCCGTCCGGCAGCGGCTACCTCGTCGCCTACCCCGACGGCACCTCGCGCCCCGGCGTCTACTCGCTGAACTTCACCAAGGGACACACCGCGGCGGGCCGCGCCCTGGTCAAGGTCGGCACCGACGGCGAGATCGACCTCTACAACGCCGGCACCACCGCCGTGGACGTGTACGCGGACCTGGTGGGCGACTACGACGTCTTCCCGGCGGGCTGACCGGAGAGAGGGGACACGATGGCACCCGAGGTCCACGGCTTCGAGATCGTCCGCCGCGGCTACGACCGCGCACAGGTCGATGCCTACCTCGCGCTCCTGGCTTCGGGCACGGCCCCGGACGCGCCGCCCGCCTTCGACATCGTGCGCCGCGGCTACGACCGCGCACAGGTCGACGCCCGGCTCGCCGAATCGAGGGCGGCCGGCGGACACCCCTGAATCTCCTTGGCTGTGTGGCCCGCCGCCGCTAGGTTCTGGGGCGTCAACACGTCACCAGGGTGGGGAAGATGAGCCGGGACCAGGACATACAGCTGGAGAAGGACCGTGCGCGCTACGGCCTCCTCGCCGTCGTCGTCAGCAACCTCGCGATCGCCGGGGTCGCGGTCTTCGGCGTCTGGCGGCTCAACGGCAACGAGTCCGTGATCATCGGCGTCCTCACCGCCGCCTTCACGGCGGTGAGCAGCATGACCACGGCCTACCTGGGGATCAAGGCCGTATCCAACACGGCAAAGTCCATCGCAGCAGCCTCCTCCACCCCGCCCGCCCCCACGCCCCCGGCCCCGGCCCCGGCCCCGGCCCAGCGGACCCCGTAGGGGGTTTCACTCACCGGCGCTTGCCGGGTGCCTCCCCCAGCCTTCGGCCGGGGGGACCCCCAGCGCCCACCCGTGCCGCCCTGCGGCACGCCTGCCCGCAGCTGGGGTGGCGAACCACGACCCGCACCCCTCACAACCCGGCCAAACCGCCGGAGGCAAAAGCGTTCGCCATGAATTTGCCCGAGGTGAGATCCTGGACCGCGTATGTCTACGCATCCCGCCCCCGCCCTCGGCCCCCTCGCCCCTCGCCTGACCGAGCTGTCCCTGCGCGACGCGCACCGGCTCGGGCGCAGGCTGGAAGGCGCGCGCAAGATCCGTAAACCGGAGGCCCGGGCCGCCGTCCTCGCCGAGATCGAGGCCGAGGTGGCCAGGGCCGAGGAACGGATGGCCGGCCGGCGCGCCGTCGTGCCCGCCGTCTCGTACCCCGAGCAGCTGCCCGTCAGCCAGAAGAAGGACGAGATCGCCGAGGCGATACGCGACCACCAGGTCGTGATCGTGGCCGGTGAGACCGGCTCCGGCAAGACCACCCAGATCCCCAAGATCTGCCTGGAGCTCGGCCGCGGCGTGCGCGGCATGATCGGGCACACCCAGCCCCGCCGGATCGCCGCCCGTACCGTCGCCGAGCGGGTGGCGGAGGAGCTGCGGACGCCCCTCGGGGAGGCCGTCGGCTGGAAGGTCCGCTTCACCGACCAGGTGAACCCCGACGCCACCTTCGTCAAGCTGATGACGGACGGCATCCTGCTCGCCGAGATCCAGACCGACCGCGAGCTGCGCGCCTACGACACGATCATCATCGACGAGGCCCACGAGCGGTCCCTCAACATCGACTTCCTGCTGGGCTACCTCGCCCAGCTGCTGCCGCGCCGCCCCGACCTCAAGGTCGTCATCACCTCCGCGACCATCGACCCCGAGCGGTTCTCCCGGCACTTCGGCGACGCCCCGATCGTCGAGGTCAGCGGCCGGACGTACCCGGTCGAGGTGCGTTACCGGCCGCTCCTCGAAGAGGACGGCGAGGACGCCGACCGGGACCAGATCACCGCGATCTGCGACGCCGTGGAGGAGCTGCAGGGCGAGGGCCAGGGGGACATCCTCGTCTTCCTCTCCGGGGAGCGGGAGATCCGGGACACCGCCGACGCGCTCACCAGGAAGAACTACCGGTTCACCGAGGTCCTGCCCCTCTACGCCCGGCTCTCGCACGCCGAGCAGCACCGGGTCTTCCAGCCGCACACCGGTCGCAGGATCGTTCTGGCGACCAACGTCGCCGAGACCTCGCTCACCGTCCCGGGCATCAAGTACGTCATCGACCCCGGCTTCGCCCGGATCTCCCGCTACAGCCACCGCACCAAGGTGCAGCGGCTGCCCATCGAGGCGGTCAGCCAGGCCAGCGCGAACCAGCGCAAGGGCCGCTGCGGCCGTACCTCCGACGGCATCTGCATCCGGCTGTACAGCGAGGACGACTTCGTCTCCCGGCCGGAGTTCACGGACGCGGAGATCCTCCGTACGAACCTCGCCTCCGTCATCCTGCAGATGACCGCGGCCGGGCTCGGCGACATCGAGAAGTTCCCCTTCATCGACCCGCCGGACCACCGCAACATCCGCGACGGCGTACAGCTGCTCCAGGAGCTGGGCGCCCTGAACCCGGACGAGAAGGACGCCCGCAAACGGCTCACCGAGAGCGGCCGCAAGCTCGCCCAGCTGCCGGTCGACCCGCGGCTCGCCCGCATGGTCCTGGAGGCCGACAAGAACGGCTGTGTCCGCGAGGTCATGGTCATCGCCGCCGCGCTCTCCATCCAGGACCCGCGCGAACGCCCGGCCGAGAAGCAGACCCAGGCCGACCAGCAGCACGCCCGCTTCCGCGACGAGACCAGCGACTTCCTCGCCTTCCTCAACCTGTGGAAGTACGTCAGGGAGCAGCAGAAGGAGCGCGGCTCCAGTTCCTTCCGGCGGATGTGCAAGCAGGAGTACCTGAACTTCCTGCGCATCCGCGAGTGGCAGGACATCTACACGCAGCTGCGCACGGTAGCCAAGCAGATGGGCATCCACCTCAACGAGGAGGACGCCCCCGGCGACCGCGTGCACGTCTCGCTCCTGGCCGGTCTGCTGTCGCACATCGGCATGAAGGACGTGAAGGACGGCGCGAAGAACGAGTACCTGGGTGCCCGCAGCGCCAAGTTCGCGATCTTCCCCGGTTCGGCGCTCTTCAAGAAGGCGCCCCGGTTCGTGATGTCCGCCGAACTCGTCGAGACCTCCCGCCTCTGGGCCCGGGTCAACGCGAAGATCGAGCCGGAGTGGGTGGAACCCCTCGCCGAGCACCTCCTGAAGCGGACGTACAGCGAGCCGCACTGGGAGAAGGACCAGGCGGCCGTGATGGCGCTCGAGAAGGTCACGCTGTACGGCGTACCGATCGTCGCCGACCGGAAGGTGAACTACGGCCGGATCGACCCGGAGGCCAGCCGCGAGCTTTTCATTCGCAACGCGCTGGTCGAGGGCGACTGGCGGACCCACCACAAGTTCTTCGCCGACAACCGCAGGCTGCTGAGCGAGGTCGAGGAGCTGGAGCACCGGGCGCGGCGCCGGGACATCGTCGTCGACGACGACACGCTCTTCGACTTCTACGACCAGCGGGTGCCCGAGCACGTCGTCTCCGGCGCCCACTTCGACTCCTGGTGGAAGCACAAGCGGCACGAGCAGCCGGAGTTCCTGGACTTCGAGCGGGAGATGCTGATCCGGGAGTCGGCGGAGGCGGTCACCAAGGCCGACTACCCGGACTCCTGGCGGCAGGGGCAGCTGAAGTTCCGGGTGACGTACCAGTTCGAGCCGGGCGCGGACGCGGACGGCGTGACCGTCCACATCCCGCTCCAGGTCCTCAACCAGGTGACCGACGAGGGCTTCGACTGGCAGATCCCGGGCCTCAGGGAAGAGGTGGTCACGGAGCTGATCCGGACCCTCCCGAAGCCGATCCGCCGCAACTACGTGCCGGCACCGAACTTCGCGAAGCGCTTCCTGGACACCGCGGTCCCCTTGCAGGAGCCGCTGACCACGACGATGACCCGCGAACTCAAGCGGATGGTCGGCGTCCCCTTCGAGGCCGAGGACTTCGACTGGGCGAGGGTCCCCGACCACCTCAAGATCACGTTCCGGATCGTCGACGAGCGGCGCCGGAAGCTGGCCGAGGACAAGGACCTGGAGGCGCTGAAGCTCCGGCTGAAGCCGAAGGCGCGCCAGGCCCTCTCCCAGGCCGCGGCGGCCACCGCGGAGCGCCAGGGCGGCGAGTCCCTGGAACGCAAGGGCCTCACCGACTGGACGATCGGCACGCTGACGCGCGTCTTCGAGACGCGTCGGGCGGGCCAGCCGGTGAAGGCCTACCCGGCCCTCGTCGACGACGGCGACACGGTCTCGGTCCGTCTCTTCGACACCGAGGAGGAGCAGACCGAGGCGATGTGGAAGGGCACGCGGCGGCTCATCCTGCGCAACATCCCGGTGAACCCGGCGAAGTTCGCGTCGGAGAAGCTGACGAACGCCCAGAAGCTCGCGCTGTCGGCGAACCCGCACGGCACGATCCAGGCCCTGTTCGACGACTGCGCGATGGCAGCGGCGGACAAGCTGATCGCCGACTTCGGGGGGCCGGTGTGGGACGAGGAGTCGTACCGGAAGCTGTACGACAAGGTGCGCGCCGAGATCGTCGACACGACGGTCCGGACGGTGGGGCAGGTGCAGCAGGTGCTGGCCGCCTGGCAGGCCTGTGAGCGCCGTCTGAAGGCCGTCCGGAGCCCCGCGCTGCTTGCGAACCTGACCGACGTCCGCAAGCAGCTGGACGCCCTCGTGAAGCCGGGCTTCGTGACCTGGGCCGGTATACGACGCCTCCCCGACCTCATGCGCTACCTGGTCGCCGCCGACCGCCGCCTGCAGCAGATGCCGACGAACGTCCAGCGGGACACCACCCGCATGGAGAAGGTCCACGAGATGCAGGACGAGTACGCCTGGCTCCTGGAGCAGCTCCCGAAGGGCCGGCCGGTGCCGCAGCAGGTCCTGGACATCCGCTGGATGCTGGAGGAGCTGCGGGTCAGCTACTTCGCGCACGCGCTGGGCACGGCGTACCCGATCTCCGACAAGCGGATCGTGAAGGCGATCGACGCGGCGGTTCCGTAACCGACCGGGCACGCTAAGTGAGTTCGACCAGGACCCGCCCCCTCCTGTACAGTCCTTCTCGCAGCACAACGCAAGACAAAGTGCCGCGAAACCTGGTCCTGTGGAGCAGTTTGGAGTGCTCGCCACCCTGTCAAGGTGGAGGCCGCGGGTTCAAATCCCGTCAGGACCGCACGTTGCTGAGGCCCGCTTCCCTTTCGAGGGAAGCGGGCCTTTCGCATGTCCGGGTGGCCCGCGGGAAAGGGCCGGTGCCCTTGACGGCGTCACATTCGCTGGCTACCCAGGAGGGAGGGCCCGGTTCTCCCCGGCCCTCCTCTGGAGGTGGCGTATGGGGGCTTCGGTGCGGCACGAGACGCGGGCGTTACTGAGGGCCCATCTGGCGGCCGCCTCGTCGTACCGGCATCTGACCCGTCACTGCGCGGTCTGCCATCGGCTGCGGCGGCTGGCCATGGACTCCGCCCCGCACACCGCGGAGCCCGCCGAGGACGCCACGGAGGACCAGGACCCCGTCGGCGCATGACGGCACGCGGCCGGCGCCGGGCCCAACCACCCTTCCCCCAAGGGCCGGTGGGGCGGGAGACTCCTCTAGCGCACCCGGGGCGGTACAAACAACCCGTGCGGTATGTGACGGGTGTCACCGCATGAGTTTCCGAAACGGCGGTACTTACCCCCTTCCTACAACTGGTCAATTTAATATGTGCAATTGCACCACCCTGTGGACCCGTCCCGGACCCGCCCCGGCCCCCCTCCGGACGCCCGCACAGCGGATCCGACAGTGATCCCCAGACTCCGACAAGGCTGCTCACAGAGGCGCTGGTTACGGTGGGCGAAGCCCCCACGGGAGCCCACGGACGCACAAAAAAGATCGCGCTGGACCCGGCGGAGTCCAGCGCGATCTACGACGCACCCTGTGTCGCTTGCCTGAGAAGTTCTTGTCGGCCTGGGCGTGGGCCCTGTTGGGGCAGGTCCCGCGTCGCTTGTAGCTAGGGTTCGGGGCACCTCGGCCAGTTGGGGGACCGGTCGGTTTGCCCGCTATTCAGTTGGATCAGGCTTCGCTGCGCTGCTGCGGAATGCCCGCCAGCAGGGCGCGCACCTCAGCCTCGCGGTAGCGGCGGTGTCCGCCGAGCGTGCGGATCGACGTGAGCTTGCCGGCCTTCGCCCACCGCGTGACCGTCTTGGGGTCGACGCGGAACATCGTGGCGACCTCAGCCGGGGTCAGCAGCGGCTCGGCATCAGGGGTGCGAGCGGTCATGAGCGGCCTCCTCGGGAGAACCGAACCTTCTCGGTTCTTTCCTCTAAATTCTGCACCTTGACCCGCGTTGCCCGAAATGGCGGACGCGAGTCGAGTCGGTTATAGGACGAACGGCTTGTCCTCGGCACTACAACTACACCATCTGTCCAGCCGCGTCGGCCAAACCGATGGAATTGCCCTCCCAGGTAGGCATCAGCCGCGGAAGCCGATGGACCATGCCATAGCGGACAGTCACGCCACTGTGACGATCAGTCACAGGACGATCAGGAGTCACCAGACCCCCCAAAGCACGTAATGCTGAGAATCCGCCCACAGTGCACCACACTTGGACGGATGGAGCCCTCCCCGGACTCCTTGTCCTATTTTGGCACGAGGAGTGGCAAGAGGCGCAAGAGCCGTGTAAGTGCTATCCATCACCCTTGACGCAAAAGCCCGGATCGGGATCCAACGTCCAGTGCGTTCACTGAAGTGCCGTCAACGTACGTTGTTTCATGGCTTCTGGGCCGTGACGTACATCACTCACCGCACACACGTCACGCAGGTGTCATCCGGCTGTAAACCGCATCGGACACCCCGTCACTCAGTACGGATCACCGGGCATCCGTGCTCAGACCGGCACTCAGTTCGCCGAACGGCGGTCCCGTACCGTCCGCCAGCGCTCCACCAGCCGCCCGTACGCCTCCCCGGCCGCGGCCCCGTCGCCCTGGCGCAGCGCCTCGATCCCGGCCGCCACGTCGGCCGCCGAATGGTCGCCCTCCAGGTCCCCGGCCGGCAGGGTGTGCACGAGACCGCCGTAGTCCAGCTCGACCACCGAGCGCGGGTGGAACTCCTCCAGCCAGCGGCCGACGTCCACCAGGCCGTCGATCAGCGGCCCTTCCTCCACGGTGTCCTTGAGCGTGCGCAGCGCCCGCGCCACCCGGCGGCGGGCCTGCACCATGGGCGTGCGGTAGCGCAGCATCGGCGGGATCTCCGCGGTGCCCTTCTCGTACCGGCGCTCCTCGTCGGAGACCAGCACGAACCAGTTCAGCGGCACCTGCCAGGTCGCGGTGCGGATCCAGGGCCGGCAGTCGGGGTTGCGGACCAGCCAGCGCTCGTAGTCCATCGTGGCCTGCCGCCGCACGACCGGCGGCAGCATGGCGTCCAGGACCGGCGCCGGCAGTTCGTCGGAGAGCTCCTGCAGGGCCTGCCAGCCGCGCAGCCGGGTCCGCCACGGGCAGACGCAGACGACGCCGTCCACCTCAAGGACGAACGCGTCGGCGCTCTCCTGCACCGGCACCGCGACCGGCGGGGTGGGCAGCAAGTCGGCCAGGGAGCGCCGGAGTTCGTCCTGGTACGAGGGGCGCTCCGGACGGCGGGCGTAGCGCGTCCAGTGGTCGCGCTCCCGGTCCGGGAAGGCTGCCAGCGGCTCGTACACACGCAGGTACGTCGCGTAGGGGACGACCACCGAGGACACCTTGGGCACGCCTGCTCCCTCCCCATCGGACCGGGCTCGAAACCAGCGGAACCCACGGCGGAGCCATGACGGAGCCGGCCGGGGCCGGCCGCGGAAACCACAGCAAATCGTCCCACGCCCATACGTGCACAGACGGCACGGGAGAGTGATCCTGAACACTGCGCGGATGGGGTACGGGCAATGGCTCTACGCTCATGCCACGGCCCCCGCCACCCTTACGGGAGCCCCCGCTTCCACCCGCCGCGACACACGCGACACAACCGGGAGTCACCACAGTGACCGACGTTTCCACCGGCGTCCTGCACACCCTGTTCCACTCGGACCAGGGCGGTCACGAGCAGGTCGTGCTCTGTCAGGACCGCAAGAGCGGCCTCAAGGCCGTCATCGCCATCCACTCCACCGCGCTGGGCCCCGCCCTCGGCGGCACCCGCTTCTACCCGTACGCCAACGAGGAGGAGGCCGTCGCCGACGCCCTCAACCTCGCGCGCGGGATGTCGTACAAGAACGCCATGGCCGGGCTCGACCACGGCGGCGGCAAGGCCGTGATCATCGGGGACCCGGACCGCGACAAGACCGAGGAGCTGCTGCTCGCCTACGGGCGGTTCGTGGCCTCGCTCGGCGGCCGGTACGTCACCGCCTGCGACGTCGGCACCTACGTCGCCGACATGGACGTGGTGGCCCGCGAGTGCCGCTGGACCACCGGCCGCTCCCCCGAGAACGGCGGCGCCGGCGACTCCTCCGTGCTCACCGCGTACGGCGTCTACCGGGGCATGCGGGCCAGCGCCCAGCACCTGTGGGGCGACCCCTCGCTGCGCGGCCGTACCGTCGGCATCGCGGGCGTCGGCAAGGTCGGCCGCCACCTCGTGGAGCACCTCCTGGAGGAGGGCGCCGAGGTCGTGATCACCGACGTACGGCAGGAAGCCGTCCGGGGCATCGCCGACCAGCACCCGGCCGTGGGAGTGGCCGCCGACACCGACGCCCTGATCCGGATCGAGGGCCTCGACATCTACGCCCCCTGCGCGCTCGGCGGCGCCCTGAACGACGCGTCCGTGCCGGTGCTGACCGCCCAGGTGGTGTGCGGCGCGGCCAACAACCAGCTCGCCCA
Organism: Streptomyces sp. NPDC008092; assembly: GCF_042957285.1. Classification (NCBI taxonomy): domain Bacteria; kingdom Bacillati; phylum Actinomycetota; class Actinomycetes; order Kitasatosporales; family Streptomycetaceae; genus Streptomyces; species Streptomyces sp. NPDC008092. Next base: position 76,596 of record NZ_JBIBHY010000022.1, on the reverse strand, counting down.
CCCGGGCGTCGAGAAGGACCTCGCCGACCGCGGGATCCTCTACGCGCCGGACTACGTGGTGAACGCCGGCGGGGTCATCCAGGTCGCCGACGAACTGCACGGGTTCGACTTCGAGCGGTGCAGGGCGAAGGCGGCGAAGATCTTCGACACCACGCTGGCCATCTTCGCACGTGCGAAGGAAGACGGGATTCCGCCGGCCGCGGCGGCCGACCGGATCGCCGAACAGCGGATGCACGAAGCGGTAACGGCGGGCGGCCACTGACCGAACACCGGGTTTCCGGACGGATTTCCGGTACCTGCCGGCGGGCACTTGGAGAGAACTCTCACGTTCGTCGGCGGGTCGTCCGCCAGGAAGTGGTTAAAATCGTGGTTGACCAGCGGGGACGGGGCACCTCGCGGGTCGTGCAGCCAGGCGCGTGGTGCGGGCGACGTACCGTATGGGCGCGGGCTCAGGTACCGTGGAAGCCCTACGGACCGGTCTCTCCGAGGAGAGCCCGTTCCGGATCATGAACGCGTGTCAGACTCTGGGGCCGTCGAGCCCCGTCACCGAGGGGGTCGAGCCATGGGGCGCGGCCGGGCCAAGGCCAAGCAGACGAAGGTCGCCCGCCAGCTGAAGTACAACAGCGGTGGGACTGACCTGTCACGTCTGGCCAGCGAGCTGGGCGCATCGACTTCGAGCCAGCCGCCGAATGGCGAGCCGTTCGAGGACGACGACGAGGATGACGACCCGTACGCCCAGTACGCGGATCTCTACAACGACGACGATGAGGACGAGGACGAGGACGACCAGTCCGGTCCGCACTCCCAGCATCGTCGCGGTGCTTGACGCCGGCGGCTGCTGAGCCGCTTCACTTGCCCGGTCCGGGGTTCCATCGCCGGACCGGGTTTTGTGCTGGCCTCACGGGGCTCCGCCCCGGACCCCGCTCCTCGAACGCCGGAGAGGCTAGTTCGGCGCGTAGTCGCCCACCAGTTCCGCACCCGTGGCGTGCTCGCCGCGGTCGGTGATCTCGCCTGCGACCCAGGCGTCGACCCCGCGGTCGGCCAGTGCGGTCAGTGCCACGTCCGCCGATTCCTGCGGGACGATCGCGATCATGCCGACGCCCATGTTGAGCGTCTTCTCCAGTTCGAGCCGCTCGACGCCGCCGGTGCGGCCGACCAGGTCGAAGACCGGACCGGGGGTCCAGGTGGCGCGGTCGACGATCGCGTGCAGGTGGTCCGGGATCACCCGGGCCAGGTTCGCGGCCAGTCCGCCGCCGGTGACGTGGCTGAAGGCGTGCACCTCCGCGGTGCGCATCAGGGCCAGGCAGTCCAGCGAGTAGATCTTGGTCGGCTCCAGGAGTTCCTCGCCGAGGGTCCGGCCGAGGTCCTCGATGTGCGCGTCGAGGGCGAGGCCGGCCTGGTTCAGCAGCACGTGCCGGACCAGGGAGTACCCGTTCGAGTGAAGCCCGGAGGACGCCATGGCGATCACCGCGTCACCCGTACGGATACGATCCGCGCCGAGCAGCCGGTCGGCCTCCACGACGCCCGTACCGGCGCCGGCGACGTCGAAGTCGTCCGCGCCGAGCAGGCCCGGGTGCTCGGCCGTCTCGCCGCCCACCAGGGCGCAGCCGGCCAGCACACAGCCCTCGGCGATGCCCTTGACGATGGCGGCGACCCGCTCGGGGTGGACCTTGCCGACGCAGATGTAGTCGGTCATGAACAGCGGCTCCGCGCCGCACACCACGATGTCGTCCATGACCATGGCGACCAGGTCGTGCCCGATGGTGTCGTAGACGCCCAGCTGCCGGGCGATGTCCACCTTGGTGCCCACGCCGTCCGTGGCGGAGGCCAGCAGCGGGCGCTCGTAGTTCTTGAGGGCGGAGGCGTCGAAGAGGCCGGCGAAGCCGCCGAGGCCACCGAGGACCTCGGGGCGCTGCGTCTTCTTCACCCACTCCTTCATCAGCTCTACGGCGCGGTCGCCCGCTTCGATGTCGACGCCGGCAGCCGCGTAGGAAGCACCGGAAACAGGGCTCTCAGACATTGCCTGGGATCTTTCGGGTTGATGACGGGGCTTACGGGCGACGGATCGCGTCGGCCGCGGCCGTGGCTGCCGGACCGGCCGCCAGCTCGGTCTCCAGGAGCTGCTTGCCGAGCAGCTCGGGGTCCGGGAGCTCCATCGGGTACTCGCCGTCGAAGCAGGCGCGGCACAGGTTCGGCTTGGCGATGGTGGTCGCCTCGATCATGCCGTCGATGGAGATGTACGCCAGGGAGTCGGCGCCGAGCGAGGTGCCGATCTCCTCGATGGTCATGCCGTTGGCGATGAGCTCGGCGCGGGTGGCGAAGTCGATGCCGAAGAAGCACGGCCACTTGACCGGCGGCGAGGAGATCCGGATGTGGACCTCGGCCGCACCGGCCTCCCGCAGCATCCGCACCAGGGCCCGCTGGGTGTTGCCGCGGACGATCGAGTCGTCGACGACGACCAGGCGCTTGCCCTTGATGACTTCCTTCAGCGGGTTCAGCTTCAGGCGGATGCCCAGCTGCCGGATGGTCTGCGAGGGCTGGATGAAGGTCCGGCCGACGTAGGCGTTCTTGACCAGACCGTTGCCGAAGGGGATGCCGGAGGCCTCCGCGTAGCCGACGGCCGCCGGGGTGCCGGATTCCGGGGTCGCTATCACCAGGTCGGCGTCGACCGGGGCTTCCTTGGCCAGCTTGCGGCCCATCTCCACGCGGGAGAGGTAGACGTTCCGCCCGGCGATGTCGGTGTCGGGGCGGGCCAGGTACACGTACTCGAAGACACAGCCCTTGGGCTTCGCGTCCGCGAATCGTGAGGTGCGCAGGCCGTTCTCGTCGATGGCGACGAACTCGCCCGGCTCGATCTCGCGGACGAAGCTGGCGCCGCAGATGTCGAGCGCGGCGGACTCGGAGGCGACGACCCAGCCGCGCTCAAGACGGCCGAGGACGAGAGGACGGATCCCCTGCGGGTCACGGGCGGCGTAGAGGGTGTGCTCGTCCATGAAGACGAGGGAGAAGGCGCCCCGGACCTTCGGCAGGACCGCGTGCGCGGCCTCCTCGATGGTCAGCGGCTTGCCGTCCTCGTCGGTCTGGGCCGCGAGGAGGGCGGTGAGCAGGTCGGTGTCGTTGGTGGCCGCGACCCGGGTGGACCGGCCGTTGTGGTCTTTGGGGAGTTCGGCGACCATCTCGGCGAGCTGCGCCGTGTTGACGAGGTTGCCGTTGTGGCCGAGCGCGATCGAACCGTGCGCGGTGGCGCGGAACGTCGGCTGGGCGTTCTCCCACACGGAGGCACCGGTGGTCGAGTAGCGGGCGTGACCGACCGCGATATGACCCTGGAGCGAACCGAGGGAGGTCTCGTCGAAGACCTGGGAGACGAGCCCCATGTCCTTGAAGACGAGGATCTGGGAGCCGTTGCTGACCGCGATACCCGCGGACTCCTGGCCCCGATGCTGGAGGGCGTACAGCCCGAAGTACGTGAGCTTGGCGACCTCTTCACCGGGAGCCCAGACACCGAAGACGCCGCAAGCGTCCTGGGGGCCCTTCTCACCGGGGAGCAGATCGTGATTGAGGAGACCGTCACCACGTGGCACGCCACCGAGTGTAGGCGAGATCGACCACTGGTCCGAATTGGGGATACACGGCCGTAATGGATCTACGCCCGCGGGCGCCGTTGTGGCTTTCTCCATTTTTGCAGGTCAGCGCGGTGGGAGGTTTCTCCAGACGGCACCGGTTGGGGCGGACCGGTGCCCGCGCAACCCCCTCGTACCGTATCCCTGAGTGAGGTGTCGCACATCATTCGGGGGGTCGCGAGGGGCCGCACCCGGGTTGCGGTCACGTCCTGGACAGCTGGACCCGGTCGCCGCCGCTCGCGGTGAGGGTGAGTGTCCCGCCCTCTCCCGCCATGGTCAGCGGTCCGGAGGTGAGGGTGCGGGAGAGGGCGCGCTCGAAGGTCATCCGCGCGCTGTCGCAGGCCATCCGCGTCGTGCGGAGGCGGCTCAGCCGGAGCTGGTCGCCGGTGATCTCCGCCGTGCCGCTGAACTGGTTGCACCCGAGGCCGCCGGCCGCGCGGCCGTCCTCGATCCTCATGTGGGCGTGCGCCGGGGCGCGGTGGGTGGTGCCGTCGGCGGTCACGCTGTCGACGGTCCAGTCGATCCCGGTCACGTCCGGCCCAGTTCCCACGGTTCCGCCTCTCGCGCCGCCACAGGCCACCGCGAGCAGAAGCAGCAGGGCGGCGGCCACCGCCGTCGTCAGGGTCGTACGGCGTGTGCGCTGTTTCAACCCGTACCCGTACATACCCTTTCGACGGCGCGCACCGGGTACCCGGTTCCCTCAGCCCATGACGGGCAGGTACGCCCCGAGGTCGGCCCGCTCGCCGCTGGCGCTGACCCTGGCGTCCGCCACGGCCTCCTGCCACGCCAGCCGCCCGGTGGCCAGCCGGATCCAGGTCAGCGGGTCGGTCTCGACGACGTTCGGCGGGGTGCCCCGGGTGTGCCGGGGCCCTTCGACGCACTGCACCACGGCGTACGGCGGCACCCGCACCTCGGTCGAGCCGCCGGGCGCCTTGACCGCGAGCGCGTCGGCGAGCAGCCGGGTACAGGCGGCGAGGGCCTGCCGGTCGTGGGGGATGTCGAGTCCCGGGACCGCCGCGCCGAGGTCGTCGGTGTGGACGACCAGCTCGACGGCCCGGGTGACGAGGTAGTCGTCGAGGGAGAGCGCGCCGGCGCTGGTGGCGAGCAGCCGGGTGCCGGGGTGCGCGTCGAGCAGGGCGCGGAGTCCGCCGTCGACGTCGGCGAGGTAGGCGTCGAGGTCGGGGTGGTCGGCGGCGAGGCGCCGGGTGAAGCCGTCGATGGCGGCGGCGTTGCCGGAGGTCCCGAACGGCCAGTCGAGCAGCACCGCGTCCGCCTTCGCCGGCTCGGGCTGGTCCAGGGCCCGGTGGACGGCGGTGACCGCCATCCCGATGTGCGCGACGAGGTCCCGTACGGTCCAAGCCGCCAGCCGGGTGGGGAGCGCGAGCTGCTCGGGGGTGAGGGTGCGGACGGCGTCCCGCACGTTCGAGAGCTGGGCGAGAACGGCCGTACGGGTCTTGGCGGGGTCGTACGTCCTGGGGCGCTTCTTGGCGGGAGGCATGGCGGTGAGCGTATTGCCTCGGTCCGACAGGCGAGGGCCGTAACTGTCAGGCTGGGTTGACAACCCCTATCCGTCAATCCAGACTGACAGACATGGAGACACAAGAGCTCTCGGAGCGCCTCAGGTCGCACGACCCCGCGGTGGGGCTGCGGGCCGTGGGTGCCCTGCACCGACTGGCCGAGCAGGTCGAGGCGGCGGCGGTCGTCCGCGCCCGCGAACAGGGCTGGTCCTGGGAGCAGATCGGGGATGCCCTCGGGGTGTCCCGTCAGTCCGTCCACGCCAAGTACGGGAAGTGAGACGACCATGTTCGAACAGTTCGCGGCGGAGGCCCGGGCGACCGTCACGTCGGCGCTCGAAGAGACCACCCTGCGCGGCGACCGCCGCATCGGCACCGAGCACCTCCTGCTGGGAGTGCTTCACGACCCCGGCGCGGCCGACGCCCTCGGCACCGACCTGGAAGCCGCCCGCACCGCCCTCGACACCCTCGACCGGTCCGCGCTGGCCGTCGTCGGCATCGACGTCCGGGGCATCGAGCGGGCCCCGATCCCCGCGTCCCGCAAACGCACCCCCTTCACCTCGGGCGCCCGCGCCGTCCTCCCCCGCGCCCTCGCCGAGACGAAGAAAGCCCGCAGCCGCCGCATCACCCCGGAACACCTGCTCCTGGCCCTGCTCGACTGCGAGCACCCGGATCCGGTGGCGGCACTCCTCACCGAACTCGACATCGACCGCACCACGGTCCGGGCCCGGCTGCGGCAGCCGGGATGATCACCCGTGGGTGTGATCACCAGCCGAACCCGCCCCACACCGCCTCGACCTGACGACACTGGTCTTCGCCTGGAAGGGGGTGCAACACGACGGTCATGGCCGAGCGCACGTCTCAGATGTCGGTGTTGGAGTTCGAAACGATCGCCTCCACCGCCCCGGAGACCGTCACGTTGGAGTTCATCGGCGGGCGGATCGGAGTCAAGAAGGCGGCGGACGGGGGTCGCAGCACCGTCGTGGCGTGGCTGGCCCGGCGCTGTATGCGGGCCAGGCCGGACCTGGATCTGTACTACGGCCGAGGGCTCAGGGTGGAGGCGCATCGGGAGGGCAGGGTGAGGCCGGACGCGGTGCTCGCGCCCGAGGCCCACTTCGCGGGACACGGCGAGTGGGCCGATCCGGACGGTGCGCTCATGGTCGTCGAGGTCACCTCGTACGACTCGGACACCGACCGACGGGACCGGCACGAGAAGCCGACTGCATACGGTCAGGCCGGAATCCCGCTGTATCTCCTGATCGACCGGGACTCCTGCACGGTCACGGTGCACGGCGGCCCGGACCGGCAGATCGGCGGGTACCGCACCGTCCAGACCTCGAAGTTCGGCGAGAAGGTGGCTCTCCCCGAACCGATGGGCATCGAACTCGACACGGAGATCCTCAAGAACTACGTCCGTTGAGCCGAGAGGGCCCCGCCTGGAAGAGCATCCGGGCGGGGCCTTCGTCGTCGTACGGCCGCCGGCTACGCCAGCAGTGCCTCGATCGTGCCCTCGTGCGCCTCGCGCAGTTCGGTCAGGGAGAGGGTGAACTCGCCCTGGATGTCCACCGAGTCGCCGTCCACGACGCCGATGCGGGTCGCCGGGAGGCCCCGGGCGCCGCACATGTCGTTGAAGCGGACCTCCTCGGAGCGCGGGACGGCCACGAGTGCGCGGCCGGCCGACTCGGAGAGGAGGAAGGTGAAGGCGTCGAGGCCGTCCGGGACGACGAGGCGCGCGCCCTTGTCGCCGAGGAGCGCGGACTCCACGACCGCCTGGATCAGACCGCCGTCGGACAGGTCGTGCGCCGAGTCGATCATGCCGTCGCGGGAGGCGGAGATCAGGATCTCGGCGAGGAGGCGCTCGCGCTCCAGGTCCACCTTCGGGGGCAGGCCGCCCAGGTGGTCGTGGACGACCTGGGACCAGGCCGAGCCGCCGAACTCCTCACGCGTGTCGCCGAGGAGGTAGAGCAGGTGGCCCTCCTCCTGGAAGGCGACCGGCGTGCGGCGAGCCACGTCGTCGATCACGCCGAGGACGGCGACCACCGGGGTCGGGTGGATGGCCGCCTCGCCCGTCTGGTTGTAGAGCGAGACGTTGCCGCCGGTCACCGGGGTGCCCAGCTGCAGGCAGCCGTCGGCGAGGCCGCGGACCGCCTCGGCGAACTGCCACATCACCGCCGGGTCCTCGGGCGAGCCGAAGTTCAGGCAGTCGGAGACGGCGAGGGGCTTGGCGCCGGTCGTCGCCACGTTGCGGTAGGCCTCGGCCAGGGCCAGCTGGGCGCCGGTGTAGGGGTCGAGCTTGGCGTAGCGGCCGTTGCCGTCGGTGGCGATGGCGACGCCGAGGCCGGTCGCCTCGTCGACGCGGATCATGCCGGAGTCCTCGGGCTGGGCCAGCACCGTGTTGCCCTGCACGAAGTGGTCGTACTGCGAGGTGATCCACTTCTTGGAGGCCTGGTTGGGGGAGCCCACCAGCTGGAGGACCTGTGCGCGCAGCTCCGCGCTGTCGGCCGGGCGCGCGAGCTTGTTCGCGTCGTCCGCCTGGAGGGCGTCCTGCCAGGACGGGCGGGCGTAGGGCCGCTCGTAGACCGGGCCGTCGTGGGCGACCGTGCGCGGGTCGACGTCGACGATCTTCTCGCCGTGCCAGAAGATCTCCAGGCGGTCGCCGTCCGTCACCTCGCCGATGACGGTGGCGATGACGTCCCACTTCTCGCAGATCTCCAGGAAGCGGGCGACCTTGGCCGGCTCCACGACCGCGCACATGCGTTCCTGCGACTCGCTCATGAGGATTTCCTCGGGCGAGAGGGTCGAGTCGCGCAGCGGCACGTCGTCCAGGGTGACGGTCATGCCGCCGGAGCCGTTCGAGGCCAGCTCGGAGGTGGCGCAGGACAGGCCGGCCGCGCCGAGGTCCTGGATGCCGACGACGAGCTTCTCCCGGAACGCCTCCAGGGTGCACTCGATGAGCAGCTTCTCCTGGAAGGGGTCGCCGACCTGGACCGCGGGGCGCTTGGAGGGCTTCGCGTCGTCGAAGGTCTCGGAGGCGAGGATCGAGGCGCCGCCGATGCCGTCGCCGCCGGTCCGGGCGCCGTACAGGATGACCTGGTTGCCGGCGCCGGAGGCCTTGGCGAGGTGGATGTCCTCGTGCCGCATGACGCCGATGGCACCGGCGTTGACCAGCGGGTTGCCCTGGTAGCAGGCGTCGAAGACGACCTCGCCGCCGATGTTGGGCAGGCCCAGGCAGTTGCCGTAGCCGCCGATGCCGGCGACGACACCCGGCAGCACGCGCTTGGTGTCGGGGTGGTCGGCGGCGCCGAAGCGCAGCGGGTCGACCACGGCCACCGGGCGGGCGCCCATGGCGATGATGTCGCGGACGATGCCGCCGACACCGGTCGCGGCACCCTGGTAGGGCTCCACGTACGACGGGTGGTTGTGCGACTCGACCTTGAAGGTGACCGCGTAGCCCTGGCCGACGTCGACCACGCCCGCGTTCTCGCCGATGCCGACGAGCAGGGCGTCCGACTGGGGCGCCTTCTCGCCGAACTGGCGGAGGTGGACCTTGGAGGACTTGTACGAGCAGTGCTCGGACCACATGACCGAGTACATGGCGAGTTCGGCGCCGGTCGGGCGGCGGCCGAGGATCTCCACCACCCGCTCGTACTCGTCCTTCTTCAGGCCGAGTTCGGCCCAGGGCAGGTCGACGTCGGGGGTCGCGGCCGCGTGCTCGACCGTGTCCAGAGGCGTCCGGCTCATGCGTTGACCAGCTTCTTGAGGATCGAGGTGAAGAAGGGGAGGCCGTCGGTGCGGCCGGTGCCGATCAGCGGCTCGACGGCGTGCTCGGGGTGCGGCATGAGGCCGACGACGTTCCCGGCCTCGTTGGTGATGCCGGCGATGTCGCGCAGCGAGCCGTTGGGGTTGAAGTCCAGGTACCGGAAGACGACCCGGCCCTCGGCCTCCAGCTTGTCGAGCGTGTACTCGTCGGCGACGTACCGGCCGTCCATGTTCTTCAGCGGGATGTGGATCTCCTGGCCCGCGCGGTAGTCGGCCGTCCAGGCGGTGTCCGCGTTCTCCACCCGCAGCTTCTGGTCGCGGCAGATGAAGTGGAGGTGGTTGTTGCCGAGCATCGCGCCGGGGAGCAGGTGGGCCTCGGTGAGGATCTGGAAGCCGTTGCAGATACCGAGGACCGGCAGGCCGGCCTTCGCCTGCTCGATGACCGTCTCCATCACCGGCGAGAAGCGGGAGATCGCGCCGGCCCGCAGATAGTCGCCGTAGGAGAAACCACCCGGAAGGACCACCGCGTCGACCTGGTGGAGGTCCTTGTCCTTGTGCCAGAGAGCGACCGGTTCCGCGCCCGCGAGACGGATCGCGCGCTGGGTGTCACGGTCGTCGAGGCTTCCCGGGAAAGTGACGACGCCAATACGAGCGGTCACTTCGCCGCCTCCGCGACTTCGTCGACGTGAACCGTGAAGTCCTCGATCACGGTGTTGGCGAGGAAGGATTCCGCAAGATCATGGATGCGGGCGAGCGCGGCCTCGTCGACCGGCCCGTCAACTTCCAGTTCGAATCGCTTTCCCTGACGTACATCGGAGATGCCTTCGAAACCCAGGCGCGGCAGCGCACGCTGGACCGCCTGGCCCTGGGGGTCGAGGATCTCCGGCTTGAGCATGACGTCGACTACGACGCGTGCCACTGGCACTCCCGGTGTTGTGGTGCTGACTGCTGAGCAGATACCCGTGATACCCGTCGGTGGTCTCCGACCGGTGTCTTCAGACTACCCGCACAAAATTTCTACGCGGGTAGAGTTGTAGGAAACTACGTGAGCCGCATCACGATCGGGTGACAGCCGCGGATCCTCACGAAAAGTTCTGGGAAAGTTCCCCGGGTTCGTCCACGACATCTATTGCGCTGGGGACACGCGGACGGATTTAGTCGGGCTTCACTTTGTATTGCCAGGCACTGTACAAATGAATTGGCAATAGCCGATACTCGGCACGTCATCTTCCGCCGTCGCGGTCATCGCCGATGAGCTGTCGATGAGCTGTATAGACGTGCCACACGAAGGGACCGAATATTCGTGGCGCAGAAGGTCGTGGTCACTCTCTTTGACGACATCGACGGCTCGGAAGCGGCGGAAACGATCGCCTTCGGACTCGACGGCAAGTCGTACGAGATCGATCTGAATCAAGCCAACGCCAAGAAACTGCGCAAGGCCCTGGAGCCCTACGTGGTGGCCGGCCGCAAGCGGTCGAAGTCGGGCAAGGCGTACAAGCAGACGGAGGTCGCCCCCGACCCGGCGGCCGTCCGTGCCTGGGCGCAGGCGAACAAGATGGATGTCCCGGCCCGCGGCCGCATCCCGAAGAAGGTGTACGAGGCGTTCAGCGCCGCCCAGTGACAGGGACGGCCGGCTGCTCTCAGGGTGCGTCAGCCGCCCCTGGGGGCAGCCGACTTGCGCTACCCCCCTGCTGATCAGCTAATGTCTGGAGCACGCCGAGGGACACGGTCGAAAAACCGGAGCCCACGGAGTACATGCGGGTGTAGTTCAGTAGCAGAACATCCCCCTTCCAGGGGGAAGGCGCAGTGTGCAATTCCTGTCACCCGCTCTGCACCGCCGGTCCTGAGCAGCTTGTGGATCAGGTAGGCTGGTGCTCGCACCGATCGGTGGGAGCCGGTCGGGAGCAGTGCGGACGTAGCTCAGTTGGTAGAGCGCAACCTTGCCAAGGTTGAGGTCGCGAGTTCGAGCCTCGTCGTCCGCTCCAGCTCATAGAGGAAACCCCAGTCATATGACTGGGGTTTTTTCGTGCTCCCCGGTCCCCCGCAGACCACTGACATTTGTCATGGCGAGTGATGACACCGCGCACTGCCTCCGGGACCCGGCCGCCGGGACGCTGGAGTCATGGACTACGAACACGTGATTGAGGTCACAGATCTCCGGCGTGTCTACGGGGGCGGGTTCCAGGCGGTCCGCGGAATCACCTTCTCCGTGGACCGCGGGGAGATCTTCGCGCTGCTCGGCACCAACGGCGCCGGAAAGACATCGACGGTCGAACTGCTCGAAGGACTCGCGCCGCCGGACGGCGGCCGGGTACGGGTGCTGGGCCACGACCCGCACCGGGAGCGGGCCGCCGTACGCCCGCGCACCGGCGTGATGCTCCAGGAGGGCGGCTTCCCCTCCGAGCTGACCGTCGGCGAGACGGTACGGATGTGGGCCGGCTGTACGACGGGAGCCCGGCCCGTGGCCGAGGCGCTTGGCCTGGTCGGGCTCGGCGGCCGGGCGGACGTCCGGGTCAAGCAGCTCTCCGGCGGCGAACGGCGCCGCCTCGACCTGGCACTCGCGCTGCTCGGGCGGCCCGAGGTGCTGTTCCTCGACGAGCCGACGACCGGACTCGACGCCGAAGGCCGCCGGGACACCTGGGAGTTGGTGCGCACCCTGCGCGACGACGGGACGGCCGTCCTGCTCACCACCCACTACCTGGAGGAGGCCGAGGACCTCGCCGACCGGCTCGCGATCCTGCACGAGGGGCGCATCGCCGTCACCGGCACACCGGCCGAGGTGACCGCGGACCGGCCCGCGCGGATCTCCTTCGAACTGCCCGCCGGGTACTTCCTCGGCGACCTGCCGCCGCTCGCCGCACTGGGCGTGTGCGGGCACGAGGCCGAGGGCCGGGCCGTACGGCTGCGGACGCGCGAGGTGCAGCGGACCGCCACCGGGGTGCTGACCTGGGCCGAGCGGACGGGGGTCGCGCTGGAACGGCTGGAGGTGCGGTCGGCCTCGCTGGAGGAGACGTTCCTGGGGATCGCGCAGGAGGTGGCCGCATGACCGCCCCGAACGCGCCGGCTCTCGGCGGGCGCCGGGCAGTGGGCACCGCGGTCGCGGTCCGTCACCGACTGGCCGCCCTCGCCCGTGCCGAACTGCTGCTCCTCGGCCGCAACCGCGGCACGGTGCTCGTCGCACTGCTCGTGCCGCTCTCCCTGCCGATCACCGTACGGCCCACGTTCGACAAGCTCGACGTCACGGGGAAAGGGCTGAACACCGGCATCCTGATGCTGACCGCCGCGATCGGCTTCTCCTTCCTCTTCGCCGTGTACACCTCCCTGGTGAGCGCCTACGTGGCCCGCCGCGAGGAACTCGTCCTCAAGCGGCTGCGCACCGGCGAGCTCGCCGACGCGGAGATCCTGGCCGGCACCGCCCTGCCCGCCGTCTGCCTCGGCCTGGCCCAGGCCCTGGTCCTGACCGTCGGCTGCGCGGTGCTGCTCGACGCGGGCGCGCCCGAGGCGCCGTACCTCACCGTGCTGGGCCTGCTGGCAGGCCTGCTGATCAGTGCCGCGCTCGCCGCGCTGACCTCGGCCTTCACCCGGACCACCGAGAGTGCCCAGGTCACCGCGCTGCCCCTGGTCTTCGTCTCCATGCTGGGCTCGGGCATCGCCGTCCCCGCGGACGCCCTGCCCGGCCGGGTGGCCGAGGTCGGCGAGTTCCTCCCGCTCTCCCCGGCCGTCCGGCTGGTCCGGGCCGGCTGGACCGGCGAGCTGACCACGGGCCAGGCCCTGGGCACCGTCCTCGTCGCGCTGGCCTGGGCCGTGGTCGCGGTGTTTGCTGTACGGCGGTGGTTCCGCTGGGAACCTCGGCGCTGAGGGCGGGGACGGGACCGGGATGAGCGGGGCAGCAGGTGGCTGGTGGCGGGGGAAGACCACGCCCGCCAAGGTCGAGACGTACACGCGGTGGTCCTTCCACTTCTTCGCGGTGATCGAGGTCGCGGCGATCGGGCTGCCGGTCTTCGCACAGGCGGGGGCCGGCGTCGCGGGCCCGCTGCTGGCGCTGGTCGTCGTGCACGCGCTGCTCTGCGCGGTGACCGCGTCCCGGGCGCTGGACTGGACGCGGGGCCGCCGCGGCCAGCCGGTGCGGCTGCTCTGGGCGCTCGCCACGGCGACCTACGTCATCGCCGCCGTCGCGCTCGTCCTGGGCCGGCACGGCTCCGGCCCGGACCTGGACGCCGCCGCAAGCAGTGTCTTCACCGGGGTGCAGGCCTTCGGCGCCGGGACCATGACGCTCGGGGTGCGCGACCGCAGGCGCGTGCTGTCGCTCGTCGCGGGCTTCGCGTGCGGGGCGGGCGCCGTCTCCTTCCCGCTGGGCTACCCCGCGCCGACCGCGCTGATCACCGCGCTCGTGGTGTTCCTCGGCAGCGCGTTCTTCGCCTTCACCGCGATCTTCTCGGTCTGGCTGCTGGACGCGGTCTACGAACTCGACGAGGCCCGCGAGACCCGCACCCGGCTCGCCGTCGCCGAGGAACGGCTGCGGTTCGGGCGCGACCTGCACGACGTGCTCGGCCGGAACCTCGCCGTCATCGCCCTCAAGAGCGAGCTGGCCGTGCAGCTGGCCCGGCGCGAACGGCCCGCGGCCGTGGAGCAGATGATCGAGGTGCAGCGGATCGCACAGGAGTCGCAGCGGGAGGTCCGCGATGTCGTACGGGGCTACCGGGACGCCGACCTGGGGGTCGAACTCTCCGGCGCGCAAGGGGTGTTGACGGCAGCGGGCATCGCCTGCGAGGTGACCGGCGACACCGGCGGGCTGCCCGCCGAGGTCCAGTCGGCGCTGGGGTGGGTGGTGCGGGAGGCGACCACCAACGTGCTGCGGCACGGGGACGCGGGGCGATGCTCAGTGGGGCTTCAGGTGCGGGAGGGGTGTGTGGTGCTGACGGTGGAGAACGACGGGGTGGTCCGCCGGGCCGGCGAAGGCCGTGGGTCCGGGCTCGCCGGGCTGCGGGAGCGGCTCGCGGTGGTCGACGGGACGCTGGAGGCCGGGCCGGTCGGGACGGACGGGTTCCGGGTGGTCGCCTCGGTGCCGCTGTCCGGCCGTACGACGACCGATACGAGTGTGACTGGAGTCACTTCATGACGTCTCCGATCCGGCTGCTGCTCGCGGACGACGAGCATCTGATCCGGGGTGCGCTGGCCGCGCTGCTCGGGCTTGAGGACGATCTGGCCGTCGTCGCGGAGGCGGCGAGCGGCCCCGAGGCGCTGGCCATGGCGCAGGCCCACCGGCCCGACGTGGCGGTGCTGGACCTGCAGATGCCGGGCGCCGACGGTGTGAGGGTCGCCACATCGCTGCGCACCGAACTGCCCGGCTGCCAGGTGCTGATCGTCACCGGGCACGGGCGGCCCGGTCATCTGAAGCGGGCGCTGGCCGCCGGAGTGCGGGGGTTCGTCCCGAAGACGGTGAGTGCGCAGCGGCTCGCCGAGATCATCCGCACCGTGCACGCGGGAAACCGGTACGTCGACCCGGAGTTGGCCGCCGACGCGATCTCCGCCGGGGACTCGCCGCTGACCGCGCGGGAGGCGGAGGTGCTGGAGCTGGCGGCCGACGGGGCGCCGGTCGCGGAGATCGCCGAGCGGGCCGCGCTGTCGCCGGGGACCGTGCGGAACTACCTCTCCTCGGCCGTCACCAAGCTCGGTGCGGAGAACCGTCATGCGGCGGTGCGTCTCGCACGGGAGCGAGGTTGGGTATAGTTGCTCTCGCGCCACGGCGCATGCGGACGTAGCTCAGTTGGTAGAGCGCAACCTTGCCAAGGTTGAGGTCGCGAGTTCGAGCCTCGTCGTCCGCTCAGCGAAGAAGGCCCCCGGTCGATACCGGGGGCCTTTCTCGTGCCTCAGTTCCAGCTCTGGCCCGTCAGCCGCTCGTACGCCTCGATGTACTTCGCGCGGGTCGCCTCGACCACCTGCTCCGGCAGCGGCGGCGGGGGCTGCTCGCTCCTGCGGTCCCAGCCGGACTCGGCCGAGGTCAGCCAGTCGCGCACGTACTGCTTGTCGAACGACGGCTGGGCGCGGCCCGGCTGCCATTCGCCGGCCGGCCAGAAGCGCGACGAGTCCGGGGTGAGGACCTCGTCGGCGAGGACCAGCGTGTCGTTCTCGAAACCGAACTCGAACTTCGTGTCGGCCAGGATGATCCCCCGGTCCCTGGCGATGTCCCGGGCCCTGCCGTACACCGCGAGGGTGGCCTGGCGCAGCTGGGCGGCGGTCTCGGCGCCGACCTGGCGGGCGACCTCCTCGTACGACACGTTCTCGTCGTGCTCGCCGACCTCGGCCTTGGTGGCCGGGGTGAAGATCGGGCCGGGCAGCTCGGAGCCGTCCACCAGACCCTCGGGGAGGGCGAGGCCGCAGACCGTGCGGGACTCCTGGTACTCGGCGAGGCCCGAGCCGGTGAGGTAGCCGCGGGCCACGCACTCGACCGGGAGCATCTTCAGGGACTTGCAGATCAGGGTGCGGCCGGCCCAGTCGGCGGGGGCACCCTCGGGCAGCTCGGTGCTGATGACGTGGTTGGGGACCAGGTCGGCGAGCTTGTCGAACCACCACAGGGAGAGCTGGGTCAGCACCCGGCCCTTGTCGGGGATCTCGGTCGGCAGCACCCAGTCGTACGCCGACAGGCGGTCGCTGGCGACCATCACGAGGTCTCCGGCCGCGTTCTGGTACAGCTCGCGCACCTTGCCGGTGTGCAGATGCACCAGACCCGGCACCTCCACGGGCTCGGGCTTTTCGACGAATCCGGACACGGTTCCTCCCCGTGGTTCTGTACAGGTGCCCTCGATTCTCCCGTATGCCGGGTTGCGCACGGACAGCGGGGCCGCGCGGACACCTGTACGGGGCGGTCACGCCCGCGTCAGTCGTGCTTGCAGATGCGGTCCAGGAGGTTGGCGGTGGCGCGCTGGACGCGGGGGTCGACGTGACCGGGGCGGTCCAGGGCCGGGGACCAGGCGAAGGTGCCGGCGGCGAAGACCAGGGCGCCGGAGGGGGCGCGGTAGAGGGAGGTCTCCTGGTGGCGCAGGGCGCCGTCGTTGTCCGTGTAGGGGGAGTGGGCGAGCAGGATGCGCTGCTCGTGCTCGGGCAGCGCGGTGCGCGGGAAGTAGCGGTCGGCCTCGCCGGCCACCAGACCCGGGAGTTCGTCGCCCTCGTGCGCGCCGGTGGCCTCCCAGAGCCAGTGCCCCGCGTTGCGCACGATCAGGGGGGACGGCTCGGGCACCCGGCCCGCGTACTGGATGCCGACCGTCTGCTGTTCGGGCCGGTCGATCTCGCGCCAGAGCACGGGCTTTCCCGGGCCCTTGCGTTTTCGGCAGGTCAGCAGGCGGTCCGCGACCCCGGACGGGGAGGGGCCCAACTCCACCTGCCAGTACATGGTGTTGGCGGAGAGGAAGACGAGGCTGGTGCCGCTGTCCCGGGCCAGCTCGACCGTGCGGCGCATCCGCGGCGACCAGTACTCGTCGTGGCCCGGGAAGACCAGGCCCCGGTAGCGGGCGGGGTCGACGCGGCCGGCGTGCAGGTCGCGGGCGTCGGCGTAGGCGAGGTCGTAGCCGTAGCGCTCGGCCCAGCGGATGAAGTCGTAGGCGTGGCCGACGTGCAGCGGCAGGCCGGCGCCCGCGTACGGCCGGTCGAAGGAGACGGTGGTCGCCGCGTCGGCCTCGCCGAGCAGCCGGCCGCGCTCGTCCCAGGCGTGGTAGAGGCTGGCGCCGGTGCGGCCGTCCTCGGGATAGAGGTTGTACGCCTGCCAGGTGATGTCCGGCAGCAGGAGCAGCAGGTCGGCCGGGTGGTTGTCGCGGATCGTGAAGGGCACGTGGGAGCGGTAGCCGTCGGCCGTGGTGAGCACGGCGACGTACGCGCCGATGCTCCAGTACGACGGGACCTGCAGCCGCCAGGACAGCCACCAGTGGTGGCAGGAGACCGTGCGGTCGGCGGCCAGCGGCGGTGGCTGGACGATGCCGGACAGCCGGGGACTGGTGGTGATCTTGGACGCACCGTCGCCGCCGTAGTGGCCGATGCGGTAGATGTCGACGCTGAACTCCTGCGGCGGGTCGACGGTGATGTGGAAGTCGACGGCCTGGCCCGGGGTGACCGCGCCGGTCGAGGTGAACCCCTTGATCTGGCGGTGCACGTCGTCCGCGGAGCGCGGGCCGCCGATGGCGGTGCGCGGTGCCGGGACCCGGGGGTTCTCGCCGGTGGGCTGTGGCCGGCTGGGGTCCACGTACCAGGGGACGACATGACCGGTGTCGTCGAAATAGGTCTCGCTGCCGCGCAGCCAGGGAACGGGACCCTGGCCGAAGGGGTCCGTGACGGCGTGCGCGAGTGCTCCCGACTCCCAGCGGCGGATGTGGTCCGATGCCATGGTGGCTCCCCTCCCTCGTGCCCCCGTGAAGTGTGCTGATACGAGCCGAAGTGCGATGTGCGGTCCGTGCGTCTGTCTTTCGCTGTCGTGCCTGGTTGCGCCCGGTTCTGAACTCACCGGCGGCGCCGTGCGGTGCCGTGACTGTGCCGTCTGTCTTATGTCGGATGCGCTTGCCACTTCCGACAACGGTCCCAGCACATCACATAACGCACGCGTCCGGTCACGGTTCGTTGCGAATTTGCCTGAAGTGGAACAGTTTGCTCCGCTAAAGGGCCGAAATGCCGAGGTCAGACCAGCCGGACCGGTTTCTCGGGACGTATTCCGGACTCGACCAGCCAGGCCCGCAGCGGGGCCGGGTCTCCCTCCTCGATGAGGCTGAGCACTCTGGGCGTCAGGTCGGCGGCCCGCTCGCCGTCGACCAGCAGGGCCGGGCCGTCGAGCCAGTCCAGGCCGGGGGTGGCTCCAGCGGTGTCCACGGCCGCGCAGCACACCATCGCCTTGACGTGGTCGGCGAGGAGTTCGCGGGCGGTGCGCGGGGGCTGGAGCGGGAAGAGGGGCAGGGCTCCGTCGTCCCAGAGGGGGCTGCCGGTGCTGCCCGGACCGCCCTGGCCGGCGGCCGCGGGGCAGCCGGGGCGCGCGGTGTCGGCCGTGCTCGCGTGCGCTCCCTCGTGCTCCTCGCGGGCGAGCGCCGCGGTGAGGCCGGCGGCGAGCGCGGCACTGCGTTCGGTGCCGGTGGGCTCGTCCGCCTCGTCGTCGTAGCCGGGGAGGCCGGGGTCGCCGTCGTGGCCGGGGAAGCTAGGGTCGTCGTCGTGGCCGGGGATGTGAGGGTCACCCTCGTGGCCGGGGATGTGAGGGTCACCCTCGTGGCCGGAGCTGCGGGGGGCACCGTCGTGGCCGGAGCTGCGGGGGGCACCGTCGTGGCTTGGGGTACGGAGGTCGTCGTCGCCGTACGCCGGGAGGCAGCGGCGTCTGCCGGGGGCGGCCGGGTCGGTCAGGTGGTCCAGGACCCGGGCCAGGGTGGGGCCGCCGGGGTCGGGGGCGCCGGGGTCGAGGGTGGCACGGACGCCGAGGGCGTCCAGGACGCGGTGCAGACGGGCCGCCTCGGTGCGCCAGGTGCGGTCGACGACCTCGTCCGGGTACTCCTGCCAGGCCACCGGCGACCAGGCCGGTCCCGGCTCGGCGGGGCCGCCGTGGAAGAGGCGGGCCGCGAGCAGCGAGGCGGCCTCGTCCACCAGGCCCGGCTCCTCCAGCAGGTCGCAGGCGGGCCGCTCGCCCAGCCGGGAGGCGAAGCCCTCGGCCAGCCGGTCGCGCCGGGACAGCTCGGTGAGGGCCGCGACCACGCCCGCGTCCAGCCGGGAGGGCCAGCGGCCCATCCGCCAGGCGGGCAGGGCGACCCGGGTGAGCAGCCGGTCCCAGCCGGCGTAGGCCAGGCCGACCTGCTCCTGGGCGACGATCCGCAGGCCGTAGTCCACGGCCTGGGCCCGCTCGGCGGCCGCGGCGGCGACCCCGCGCTCCATCAGTGCCGCGTGTTCCCGGCAGCCCCGCAGCAGCAGCCGGGCCACCCAGGCGATGCCCGCGCACACCAGGCGGGTGGCCGGACGCCGGGCGGGCGCCGCGGAGACCGCCACCGCCGCGTCCAGGCCTCTGACGAACCGGCGGGCCGCCGCTATGTCCGGGTGCGCCGAGGGTCCCGTACCGGCGACGACCGGGGCGAGGACCGCGCGGAGCTCGCCGACGCGCATCCACCACAGGAAGGGGGAGCCGATGACGAGGACGGGGGCGGCCGGGGTACGGCGGTGCAGGCCGGGGGTGCCGAGCTCGTCGCCGCCCTTGGGCGCGGGCGGGCCGTGGGCCGGGTGGGTGCGGTCCTCCAGCCAGCTGTCGCAGTCCGGGGTGAGCGCTATGGCGGAGGGCGCCGGCACGTCGAGGCGGTCGGCCAGGTCGCGCACCATCCGGTACAGGTCGGGGGCGGACTCCTCGGAGATCGCGACCGTGGGGCTCACGGCCGGGCGCGCGCGGGCCACGACCAGGGCGACACCGGCGGCGGCCAGCAGCACCAGCACCGCGAGGGCGCCGACGGTCCAGCGGGCGGTGTCCCAGCCGCGGCCGACGAAGTGGCCGGTGGAACCGCCGGCCAGCAGGATCACCGTGGCCGCCGCGGGGAGCAGGGCCACGGCCAGGGCCCGGCCACGGATGCGCAGCACGGCGAGGGCCCGGGTACGCGCTGCCTGCGCTCCCGCCTCCGCACCGATACCGGTACTGGTCACGTCCGGACCTCACCCCCTCCCTGCTGTCCTCGGCCTGTCCTGGCTGTTGCTCACTCCCCCACTGTGGCACCCGCCACCGACATCGCAATGCCGGTGGGCCAAGTGCCGGAACGCCTGCGCCGCACCCTAGTTGGGGCCTCGGCCCCCGTCAGCCGGATAGGGCATCGGTCACTCGATGGAATGGCTTTGGTCAGAGGTGATCGACAGACAGCAACGATCAGGCCCCGGATTTCGGGTCCGGGGCCTGATCAGGGACGGATCTGCGGGGAGGGGAGGGCTCAGGCCTCCTGGACCTGAGTCCGGGCCTCGGCCGCCGCCTTCGCGGCGATGTCCGTACGGTGCTGGGAGCCGTCGAGGCCGATCCGCGCCACCGCCGCGTACGCCCGCTCACGGGCCTGGGTCAGGTCCGCGCCGGTCGCCGTGACGGAGAGGACCCGGCCACCGGCGCTGACGACGTCGTCGCCGGCGCGCTTCGTCCCCGCGTGCAGGACGTAGGCGTCCGGCGCGTCCTCGGCGGCGATCGCGTCGAGGCCGGTGATGGGGTCGCCGGTGCGCGGGGTGTCCGGGTAGTTGTGCGAGGCGACGACGACGGTGACGGCCGCGTCGTCGCGCCAGCGCAGCGGCGGGAGGTCGGCGAGGGTGCCGTTCGCGGCGGCGAGCAGGACGCCGGCCAGCGGGGTCTTCAGGCGGGCGAGGACCACCTGGGTCTCCGGGTCGCCGAAGCGGGCGTTGAACTCGATGACCCGCACACCGC
This sequence comes from Streptomyces sp. NPDC008092, assembly GCF_042957285.1. Taxonomy (NCBI): domain Bacteria; kingdom Bacillati; phylum Actinomycetota; class Actinomycetes; order Kitasatosporales; family Streptomycetaceae; genus Streptomyces; species Streptomyces sp. NPDC008092. The sequence continues at coordinate 56,308 of NZ_JBIBHY010000022.1, read as the reverse complement.
GCGAGGTGATCGCGAGGCCGGCGTAGAGCAGACCGGAGAACGGGGTGCCGCGGCGCCGCATCTCGTCGACGGTCGGCTGCAGGACGCCCTCCAGGACCTCGTCGACGAGCTTGGGGTCGGCCCAGGGCAGCGGGGAGTAGGCCCCCATGCCGCCCGTGTTCGGCCCCTCGTCGCCGTCCAGGGCGCGCTTGAAGTCCTGGGCGGGCTGGAGCGGGAGGACCGTCTCGCCGTCGGTGATCGCGAAGAGGGAGACCTCGGGGCCGTCCAGGAACTCCTCGATGACGACGCGGTCGCAGGCGGCGGCGTGCGCCTTGGCGGCGTCCAGGTCGTCGGTGACGACGACGCCCTTGCCGGCGGCGAGCCCGTCGTCCTTCACGACGTACGGCGCGCCGAAGGCGTCCAGCGCCTCGGCGGCCTCCTCGGCGTTTGTGCAGACGTACGAACGGGCGGTGGGGACTCCGGCCCCCGCCATCACGTCCTTGGCGAACGCCTTGGACCCCTCGATCTGCGCGGCCTCCCCGGAGGGGCCGAAGACCGGGATCCCGGCCTCGCGCACGGCGTCGGCGACCCCGGCGACCAGGGGGGCCTCCGGGCCGACGACCACCAGCTCGGCGCCGAGTTCCAGGGCGAGCGCGGCCACCGCCGCGCCGTCCAGGGCATCGACCTGGTGCAGCTCGGCCACCTCGGCGATGCCGGCGTTGCCGGGGGCGCAGTGCAGCGCGGTGACGTCGGGATCGAGGGACAGGGAGCGGCACAGGGCGTGTTCGCGGGCGCCGCTGCCGATGACGAGGACCTTCACGGGGGCCAGCGTAGCTGGGCGGGCCGACTGGAGGTTCCTCCAAGGGGGCTCGGCCGAGAAGTGACCGCCTGCCGAGCTGCCCGCCCCCTTGGGGGCTGCCGCCCCCAAACCCCCACTCCGGCCTGAACGGCCTCGTCCTCAAACGCCGGACGGGCTGGGGGTGGTTGCCGCCTCGATCACCTGACGGGACAGGGGCTGACTGCCACCTCAAGCAGGGGCCGACTGCCACCTCGAATCCCTGACGGGATTGGGCACGGGATGGGGCGTGGTTACTGCCTCAACTGCCCGGCGGGCCAAGCGGCAGCGCCCCGTAAGGGGCGCGGGGAACTGCGCGATCAGCCACGACGGCGCCGCGGTCGACCGGCGGCGTGTCGCGGCACTCCGGCCGAGCACGTGCCGAGCACTTGGGGACGGGACCCTTCGCTCTCCTGCGCCGGGTGCGTTGAGAAACCCAGGGGCGTCGGGCCGACCCCGGCCTCCGAGCCGTCGGTGCCCGCCCCGCGTCACTCGTTCTGGATCTCCTCGACGACAGTCGCCCCCAGCTCCTTCACGATCAGCTCATGGCCGGAGAGGGCCGACTCGTCGAGGTCGGGGTCGTCCTCCTCGGGGATGTCGTCCTCGGGGGACACCGGCGGGGGTTCCGGGGCGGCGGGTACGGGGGCCGGGGCCGCTGCCCTCGGGACGGGCGGCGGGCTCTGGGCCGGGGCGGCTGCCGGGGCCTGCTGGGCGGGCGCAGGGCGGGCCGGGGCCGCGGGGGCCGCGCTGCCGTAGCCGGACGCCGCGGGCGCCCCGTAGCCGCCGGGCGGCGCCGCGCCACCGCCACCCGTCGGGTCGACGACCGCCTCGATCCGCCACTGCACGCCGAACTGCTCGCCCAGCGCCTGCCGCAGCACGTCCTCGCTGCCGCTGCTCGCGAAGTTGTCGCGGGCGCCCGCGTTGACGAAGCCGATCTGGAGGGTGGTGCCGTCGAAACCGGCGACCTGGGCGTTCTGGCTGAGCAGGATCCAGGTGAAGCGGCGGCGGTTCTTCACCGCCTCCAGGATGTTCGGCCAGAGCACACGGGGGTCGAGGCCACCGGCAGGCGCGGCGGCGGGTGCCGGGGCGGGAGCGGCAGCCGGAGCCGGAGCCGGAGAGGCTGCCGGGGGCGGCGGGGTCTGCTGGGCCGCCGGAGCGGCGCCGCCGCCCGCGGCCGTGGGCCAGCCGCCGGGGCGGCGGGAGCCACCGCCACCCGCCGGTGCCGCCGTCGGCCAGGCACCGGCCGCGGGAGCAGCCGGAGCGGCGGCGGCAGCGGGCGGTGCGGCCGGAGGCGGGGTGGGCACCGCGACCGGAGCCGGCGCCGGAGCCGGAGGCTCCGGAGTGTGCACAGGTGCCGGGGCCGGGGCCGGAGCCGGGCCGCCGCCTCGCACGGCCGCCCGGGCCGCCGCCGGACCGCCCCCCTGCTGCACGGGCGCCGGCGGCTGCGCATGTGCCTCGGGCCCGGGGACGTACCCCATGGCGGGCGCGCCGCCCCCGCCCGAGAAGTTGACGCCCCGCTCCAGGCGGTCGAGGCGGGCCATCACGGACCGCTCGTCGCCGTACGCCGCAGGCAGCAGCACGCGGGCGCAGATCAGCTCCAGCTGGAGGCGCGGGGAGGTGGCGCCGCGCATCTCGGTCAGGCCCTCGTTGACCAGGTCGGCGGCGCGGCTGAGCTCGGCTGCGCCGAAGGTGCCGGCCTGGGCCTGCATCCGTTCGAGAACGTCGGCGGGGGCGTCGAACAACCCCTTCTCCGCGGCGTCCGGGACCGCGGCGAGGATCACCAGGTCCCGCAGCCGCTCCAGCAGGTCGGCGACGAAGCGGCGCGGGTCGTTGCCCCCCTCGATGATCCGGTCGACGACCTCGAAGGCGGCGGCGCCGTCCCCGGTCGCGAAGGCCTCGACGACGGAGTCGAGCAGTGAACCGTCCGTGTACCCGAGGAGGGAGGTGGCCATGGCGTACGTCACACCCTCCGCACCCGCCCCGGCGAGCAGCTGGTCCATGACGGACATGGAGTCACGCACGGACCCGGCGCCGGCCCGCACCACCAGCGGGAGCACGCCCTCCTCGACGGGGATCTGCTCCTTGCCGCACACCTCGCCGAGGTAGTCCCGCAGCGTGCCCGGCGGCACCAGCCGGAACGGGTAGTGGTGGGTCCGCGACCGGATGGTCCCGATGACCTTCTCGGGCTCGGTGGTGGCGAAGATGAACTTGAGATGCTCCGGCGGCTCCTCGACGACCTTGAGCAGCGCGTTGAAGCCGGCCGACGTGACCATGTGGGCCTCGTCGATGATGTAGATCTTGTAGCGGCTGGAGGCGGGCCCGAAGAAGGCCTTCTCGCGCAGCTCACGGGCGTCGTCCACACCACCGTGAGAGGCCGCGTCGATCTCGATGACGTCGATGGACCCCGGCCCGTTCCTCGCCAGGTCCTGGCAGGACTGGCACTCCCCGCACGGGGTCGGCGTCGGGCCCTGCTCGCAGTTCAGGCACCGGGCGAGGATCCGCGCGCTGGTCGTCTTGCCACATCCGCGCGGACCGCTGAACAGGTACGCGTGATTGACCCGGTTGTTCCGCAGCGCCTGCTGCAGCGGGTCGGTGACATGCTCCTGCCCGATGACCTCGGCGAACGACTCCGGGCGATAGCGGCGGTACAGCGCGAGAGACGACACGCATACGAGGTTATAGGCGCCCACTGACAACCCGCCCCGCCCGCCAAACGCAAGCGCCCCCCACGCACCCGCCAGAGCCAACCTACCCTTGCTGCCTTCCGGCCCTGGGGGAGTTCAGTCAGATAGCGCCGCGTGAGGGGCTCTGCACAGAGTACCCGACGTCAGCGGGTGGGAACGAGTTCGCGAGCACTCCTCTCGGTCATGTAATGTTCCGAGCGGAGGATTCGCCTAGAGGCCTAGGGCGCACGCTTGGAAAGCGTGTTGGGGGCAACCCCTCACGAGTTCGAATCTCGTATCCTCCGCCAGTGCCTCACCGGGCACGTTGTCGAAGGGCCCCCTGGAAACAGGGGGCCCTTCGGCGTTGTCCTCAGACTCCCCGGGCGTCGAAGAGCCCCACCGCGAGCCACGACGAGGAATCCTTCGCTGTGAGGCGGTACGAGTCGACGATCACGCATGGGCAGTGCTCACGGATGGGCCACTGGCCTCCCGGCCCTACGGGTCACGGCACCCTGGTAGGGGCATTCACACCAAGAGTATGGTGACTTGTATGGCAACCAAGAAAGTAACGGTGACGATCCCCGAAGATCTCCTGGACGAGATCCGTGCCGAGGCGGCTGAGCGGGGACTTTCGGCGTACGTCGCCGAAGCACTGCGCTTCAAGCGGGATCGGGACCGTCTGCTGGAACTGGTCGACTGGCTGCAGGAGGAACACGGCGCGGTCACCAAGGACGAGCGCTCGGAAGCACTCTCGGAGCTGGAGGATCTCGACGCCGAGCACGAGCGTCGCCGCACCGCCGGAGGACACAACGCCGGAGAGGCCGCGTGACCAAGCGAGCCAGTGAGCACAGGCAACGGCCACTGCGCACATTCGTACTCGACTGTGAAGCCCTGTCCCTCGCTGTGCGCGGCGACCGGAAGATGATCGCCCGGCTCGATCTCGCGGCACGAGGCGAAGCCGAAGTGGTCACGTCGCCCATGACGCTGGTGGAGGCGTACGACGGCAGAACCACCGAGCAGCGCTGGGACTGGGTGCTCTCCCGGCTCAAGGTCGCCGACATCGGGAAGGACGAGGCCCGCCAGGCCCGCCGGCTCCTGGCCGACGCCAAGCTTCACGGCCACGAGTACGCGATCGACGCGGTGCTCGCCGTCATCGCCCGACAGCAGAAAGGGCAGGTCACCGTCTTCACATCGGACGTGGACGACCTGGAGAAGCTGGTTCCGGAATCGATCGTCGTCAAGCGAGTATGAGCGGCGCCCCGGTCTCGGTTCCGGCGTTTCTCCGTCTCGGTTTCCGTCTCGGTCTCCGTCTCGGTCGGAGTCTGCGGAGTACCAGCCGGGGCGCTCTCCTCGGTGACGAACGGTTCCGCCCAAGCCGCGACCGCGAGGGCGTCCCGCTTCGTCATGTGCCCGTCGACGACCTCGTGGAGCAGCTGCCGCAAGCGGGGCCCGAACCGGATCACGTACCGAAGGCCCTCGACGTCCACCGCACCGATTTCGCCCCGGTCGCAGCGGTGAGACCAGCGTCATGAAGGCCACCGCGACCGACCTGGACGACAGCGCGGGGACGCCCGTCGGGGCTGCCGGAGGGTCATGTGTCGCTCAGGCCGGCGTAGGTGCGGTCGTGGTACAGCAGCGGGCGGCCGGCTGGGCGGGACTCCGCCGCGACGGCGCGGGCGACGAGGAGGCGGTGCTCCCCCGCGGGGACGGTCGCCTCGATCCGGCACACCAGCCATGCCAGCACCCCGTCGAGCAGCGGGACGCCCTGCGGACCCCGCCGCCAGCGGGTCGGCGCGGCGAAGCGGTCCGGTCCGCTGGCGGCGAAGGCCGCCGCGAGGTCCCGCTGGCTCTCCGCGAGGATGTGCACCCCGACATGGGTGGCGTCCTGGAAGACGGGCCAGCTCGACGAGGACGTGCTCATGGAGAACGACACGGTGGGCGGGACCGCGGCCACGGAGGAGAGCGAGGTGGCGGTGAAGCCGGCCGGCCTGCCGGCATGCGCGGTCACCACGGCGACGCCCGCCGCGTGGTGCCGGAAGACGGATCGGAACGCCTCGGCGGTGAGCGGCAGCGCGTCGGTGCCGGTGTGGACCGTCACGGTTTCTCCTCCAGGGACGTGTCGGGCGTACGCGTCACGCGGTCGGCGGCTCGGCGCCGGCGGCGGTGAGGTGGCCGGCGAGCCCGCGGACCGTCGGATGGCGGAACAGGTCGGGCCAGCGCAGGCCGTTGCCGATGCGGGTCAGGCAGCGCAGGGCGGACATGGAGTCGCCCCCCAGCGCGAAGAAGTCGTCGTCGCGGCCGACCGCGTCGACGCGCAGGACGTCCTGCCACACCGCGGCCAGGTACTCCTCCCAGGCACCGGCCGGAGCCCCGCCGGCCGCCGTGCCGGGACCCGGTTCCTCCGAGGCGGGGGTGAGGGCGCCGAGGGCCTTGCGGTCGAGCTTGCCGTTGACGTTGAGGGGCAGCTCGTCCAGGACGAGCACCGCGGCGGGCACCATGTACGAGGGCAGCGCCTTGGCCAGGTGCGCGCGCAGTTCCTCGGGGCGCGGGGCCGGACCGGGGTGGGCGACGGCGTGGCCGACCAGCTGCCGGCCGCCGCGGGCGTCCTCCCGGGCCGTGACGACGGCCTCCCGCACGGCGGGGTGGGCCCGCAGCACGGCCTCGATCTCGCCCAGTTCGACGCGCAGCCCGTGCAGCTTGACCTGGAAGTCCTTGCGGCCGACGAGCTCCAGAACACCGTCCGGGCGCCAGCGGGCCAGGTCCCCGGTCCGGTAGAGGCGGTCGCGCACGTCACCGTACGACCAGTCCGGGAAGCGTTCGGCCGTCAGGTCCGGGCGTTCCAGGTAGCCGCGGGCCAGCCCGGTGCCGGCCAGGTGGAGTTCGCCGACGACACCGGGCGGCACCGGCTGCGCCGCGTCGTCGAGGACGTAGGCGCGCTGGTTGGCCATGGGCCGGCCGTAGGGGATGCTCGTCCAGGCGGGGTCGGTGCCGACGACTTCGTAGAGGGTGGAGTGGATCGATGCCTCGGTGGCCCCGCCGAGGACGACGAAGCGGACGTCGGGGGCGAGTGCCCGGACCCGGTCGGGCAGGGACACCGGGACCCAGTCGCCACCGAGCATGACCAGCCGCAGCCGGGCCAGGGCCGCGCCGCCGGTGTGCTCCAGGTGTTCGGTGAGCAGTTCCAGCAGGGCCGGGGCGGAGTTCCAGACGGTGACGTCGTGCCGGGCGAAGAGCCGGGCCCAGTACGCCACGTCCTTGGCACGGTCCGCCTCGGGCACCACCACGGTCCCGCCGGCCGCGGTGATGCCGAGGAATTCGTAGACCGACATGTCGAAGCTCGGCGAGGACAGGGCCAGGACGCGGTCCGAAGGGCCCACCGCGTAGCGGGAGTTGAGGTCGGCCAGGTTGTTCACGACACCGCGGTGGCGCAGTGCGATGGGCTTGGGCAGTCCCGTCGAGCCGGAGGTGTGGATGACGTAGCACAGGTCGTCGGGGCCCGCGGTCCCGCCGGGGGCGGTCGCCGGCTGGTCCGCGAGTTCCGGCGCCGTGCCGTCGAGGAGTCCGTCGGCCAGGACGACCAGCCGTTCGACGCCGGGCGACGGAGCGGGCAGCACCACGGACCGGAGCCGGTCGGTGACGACGACGGCGCAGGAGGTGCCCTCCAGCATGGTGGTCAGCCGCTGGGCCGGGTAGTCCGGGTCGAGGGGCACGTAGGCGCCGCCCGCCTTGAGAATGCCCAGGACGGCGGCGAGCAGGGTGGCGGAGCGCTCCAGGCACAGTCCGACCCGTACGTCGGGGCCCACCCCGGCCTGCCGCAGCCGGTGGGCCAGCCGGTTGGCGGCGGCGTCGACCTCCCCGTAGGACCAGGTGCGGGCCTCGTGGACGACGGCGGGCGCGCCGGGGTCGGCCGCGGCCCGCTCCTCGAACGCCGTGTGCAGGCAGGTGCCGTGCGGCAGGTCCGCCGAGGTGTCGTTCCACTCGGTCAGGACACGGTGCGTCTCCTCGGCGGTGAGCAGGGCGAGCCGGGAGACCGGTGTGTGCGGCTCCTGGAGTGCGTTCGCCGTCAGGGTGCGCAGGTGGGAGAGGACGCGGCGGGCCGTGTCGGCCGTGAACAGCCGCTCGTCGTAGCGCAGTTCAGCGGTCCATTCGCCGTCCTGGCGGTCCAGGGCGAGGTACAGCTCGAACGGCGGGACGTCCTGCGGTCCGGCGCCGTGGGCGACCGCCACCGCGGGTGCGCCCTCGTCGGCGGTGGGGGTCACCGGGATGCGGCCGGCCACCAGGTCGGCCGTGGTGGAGTCCGCGGCGACGGTGTGTCCGGTGATGCCGTCGGGGGTACTGATCGCGATCAGGTCCTGGCCGGTGAGGCGGTGCAGCAGTGCCGCGAAGCAGGCGACGAGCAGGTCGTGGGAGGCCGCTCCGTCCTCCCGCACGGCCAGGGTGCCCCGGACCAGACCGGTCGCGCGGGGGTCGGCACCGGCGCGGCGCGGCCGGTCGGCCGGGACGAGCACGGCGGGCCAGGCGGCCGGGGTGCCGGCGGGCCGGACCGCCGGGGAGTCGGCGGGTCGGACGGCCGAGGTGCCGGAAAGCCGGGCAGCCGAGGTGTCGGCGGGCGCGTTGTCGGGGCTCACAGGGAGACTCCTGTCGGGAGGGCGCCGGTGTCGTCGGCCCGGGCGGTCGCGTGCGGCAGGGGGTGGCGAGCGCACAACGCCCGTACCCGATTGCGGAGATGGACGCGCTGGTGGGGGTCGATGCGGTACTCGGTGTCGCTGAGCGGTGTGGTGGCGCTCAGGACGGCGTGCATGAGTTCCGCGCACTCCCTCATGTGCTCCGGCCCCATACCGCGCTGGGCGAGGATGTTGCAGCCCAGCCGGACGCCGCTGGTCACCAGGGGCGGCCGGGTGTCGCCCGGTATGCGGTTGCGGTTGACGAGGATGCCGCACTCCTCCAGGGCCCGTTCGGCGACCACTCCGCTGAGCCGGCCGCCGCGGAGGTCGATCAGGACCATGTGGTTGTCGGTCCCGCCGGTGAGCACCCGGTGTCCCAGGCGCGCCAGTTCGGCGGCGAGCGCGCGGGCGCCGGAGACGGTCAGCCGCGCGGTGCGGGTGAACAGGGGTTCCGCGGCGAGCGCGAACGCGCGGGCCTTGGCGGCGATCGACGCGGGAGCAGGGGTGCCCTGGGTCTGCGGGAAGACGGCCCGCTGCAGCAGCCGCTCCAGCGGGGTGCGTCCGTCGGGGCCCGGGGCCCGGTGGTCGCGGCCGCTGAGGATGATGCCGCCGCGCGGGCCGCCGAGCTGCTTGTAGGTGCTGGTCGTGGTGATGTGCGCGTGGTCGACGGGGCTGGGGTGCTCACCGGCCGCGACCAGGCCCGCGATGTGCGAGATGTCGGCCAGCAGGTAGGCGCCGGCCGAGTCGGCGATCTCCCGGAAGCGGGCGAAGTCCAGGGTCCGGGGGTAGGCGCTGGCACCCGCGATCAGCACGGTGGGGCGGTGTTCGAGGGCGAGTTCGGCGACGTGCCCGAAGTCGACCAGGCCGTTCCCGTCGAGGCCGTAGTGCACGGCCCGGTAGTGCCGTCCGGTCACCGAGGCCGGGGAGCCGTGCGTGAGGTGACCGCCGGCGTCGAGGCCGAGCCCCAGCAGGGTGCCGCCGGGCGGCACCAGGGCGGCGAGCACGGCGAGGTTGGCGGAGGAGCACGAGTGCGGCTGGACGTTGGCGTACCGAGCCCCGAACAGGGCCTTGGCCCGGCGTACGGCCAGCCGTTCGACCTCGTCGAAGTTGACCGCGCCGGGGTGGTAGCGGGCGCCGGGGTAGCCCTCGGCGGTGACGTTGGACAGCGCGGAGCCGCTCGCGGCGAGGACGGACGGGGCGGCGACACTGGCCGACGCGATCATCGCCAGGGTGGTGTCCTGGTCGCGGACCTCCGCGTCGAGCAGGCCCGCGAGTTCCGGGTCCTCCCGGCGCAGCTCGGCCAGTCCCGCGCGGGCGAGTTCGGCCTGGCCGTACTCCGTCGCGGCCGGCAGCGGAGGCAGGGGGGCGATCCGTGTCACAGCTGCTCCTCGATCAGGCGCCACAGTTCCGGCATGGTGTCCAGCAGGTAGAGATGGCCGCCGGGCATCTCGTACTCCGCGTAGTCCCTGGTGGTGAAGGTCTTCCAGTCGGCGACCCCCTCCGGGGTGGCCAGGGTGTCCGACACACCGCGCAGGGCGGTGAGCGGGACGGGCAGCGGGTCGTACGCCCCGGGCCGGTAGTCGCCGTACTGCTCCAGCAGCCGGGCGTCGGAGCGGAGCGTCGGCAGCAGGATGGCGCGCAGTTCGGGGTGGTCGAGTGCCTCGAAGCCACGCGAGCTGTCCTGCTTGAGCCGCTCGACGGCCTCGTCGTCGTCGTCGCTGAGGCCCGTGTAGCCGCGGTAGCGGGGACTGCTCGTGCCGCTGACGATCAGCCGCTCGGGCAGCGGTCCGCCGGTCTCGTGCAGGTGGCGCGTCACCTCGTAGGCGATCAGCCCGCCGAAGCTGTGGCCGAAGACGGCGAAGGGCTCGCCGGCCGCGGCCTCCGTGATGCGGCGGGTGACGTCGGAGACGCACTCGGGGAACGAGGTGTAGTGGGGCCGGGAGTACTCCTCCTCCCGGCCCGGGAGCTGGATGGGTACGGCACGGGCGCGGTCCGTGGCCATGGCCTTCCAGGAGCGGTAGACACCGGCACCGGCTCCCGCGTACGGCAGACACATCACTAGTGCCATCTGGCGATCTCCTCGGTGGTGGTCGTGAGCATGGCGAATCGGCGCCCGACGGCGTCCGCCAGCTCTGCCAGGCGCCCCGCCCAGAGCCCGCCGACGGGGGCCTGCAGCGTTCCCGCGAGGCGGTGGTCCGGCAGCTCGTTCAGCTGGAACAGGACCTCGGCCTGGGTGCCGAGCGGGGTCACGGGCTCGGTGCGCATCCGGACCGTGCCCGCGTCGTGGACGGGGCGCGGCCAGCTCTCGTACGCGAACAGGGCCTGGTAGAGGGGCATGCGGCGCCCGGCACGGGTGCGCACGGCACGGACCAGGTCGTCCTGCGGGAGGTCCATGTGGAACAGGCCGTCGGTGAACGTCGCCCACGTGCGCTCGCACGCGTCGGCCGCGGCGGGCCGCCGTATCCGCACCGGCAGTGTGGTCAGCAGGCAGCCGATCGCGTCCGCGAGGTCCGGGGTCCGGGTCGACACCGGGGTGCCGATGCAGAAGTCCTCGGCGCCGCACAGGTCGTACAGCGCCTGGGCGTACGCCGTGAGCAGCACGGCGAACGGCGGGCAGGCCAGGCGCCGGGCCGCCTCCCGGGCCGCGGCGCCAGCCCGGGAGGGGAACCCGACGACGTGACAGTGCGGCTCGGTCCCGGCCAGCTCCCGCTGGGTCGGACCGGCGCCGTCCCCCGGCAGGTCGGGCACGCCGTCGAGCGCCGCCCGCCAGTGGGCGGCGAGTTCCGCGCGGCGTCCGGCGTCCGGCGGCCGCGGCACGCAGTGGGCGAGCGGGGCGGGTTCGGGTTCCCCGGCGACGACGCGGGCGTGGGCCCGGGCGAGGTCGGCGGTGAACACCTCGTGGGACAGGCCGTCGTACACGAGGTGGTGGGTGAGGACGTACAGGGTGGCGCCGGGGACGTCACCGGTGTCCTCGGCGAGCGCGAGGACCACGTGGCGGCCGGTGCCGGGGTCGAGCAGCCCGCTGCGGGCCAGCTCGCGGGCGGCCGCGTCGAAGGCGGTGCCCGGGGGGAGTTCGAGCAGCGGCGGGGCGACGGGCGGTACCACCGAGCACCACAGCTCCCCGTCCGCCGGGGCGAACACCGACCGCAGCGCGGGGTGCCGGGCGACCACCCTCGCCGCCGCGGCGGCGAGGGCTCCCCGGTCCGCGGCGCCTTCGACGCGGACGGTGCTGAGCACGCGCCAGGCGGGTGAGCCCGGGGCGATCCGCTCGGCGAACCAGAACTGGCGCTCGGTCGCGGAGGCGGCCCGCCGCCCGGCGGGCGGCGCGGTGGACGTGTCCATGGGCGTCACCGGGCCGCGTAGCCGGCGTCGACGCTCAGGGTGGTGCCGGTGACGCGGCGGGCGCCGTCGCCGGCCAGCCAGAGCGCGGCCGCGGCCACGTCGGCCGGGTCGACCAGGGTGTTCATCGGCTGGTCGGCGGTGAACAGCTCCTCGTGCTCGGCCACCGGCACGTCCAGCGCCCGGGCCACCTCGGAGAGCATCCGGCCGTCCATGGCGGGTTCGTCCCGGACGTTGCCGGGGCACACCGCGTTGACCCGTACCCCGTACGAGGCGTAGTCGAGGGCACTGGCCTTGGTCAGGCCGACCAGCCCGTGCTTGGCGGCGACGTATCCGGCGAAGTTGCGGTAGCCCACCAGGCCCGCGGTGGACGCGATGTTGACGATCGAACCCGAGCGGCGTTCGACCATCGCGGGGGCGAACACCTTGGTGGCGCGCCAGGCGCCGCCGAGGTCGATGTCCACCATGAGCTGCCAGTCCTCCTCCGCGGTCTCGTGCACCGGCAGCCCCGAAGGCGCCACGACGCCCGCGTTGTTGACGAGCACGTGCGGCGCGCCGAAGCGGTCGTGGGTCCGCTCGCGCAGCTCGGTCAGGGCCGCGAGGTCCCGGACGTCGGCGGCGGCGGTGAGCACGTCGGCACCCAGGCGGCGGCAGGCGTCGGCGGTGTGGGCGAGCTGGCTCTCGGAGCCCGTCGGGTAGGGGACGCCGGTGATCCGGGCGGCCACGTCGAGCAGGACCAGGTCCGCGCCCTGGGCGGCGAAGGCGAGCGCGCAGGACCGTCCGACGCCGCGCGCGGCGCCCGTGATCACGGCCGTGCGCCCTTCGAGGGTGCCGTCGGCCGGGTGTGCCGTGGTCATCGGGTGCTCGCCTCCTCGTCCAGCCGGGGCCCCGGGTCCGTGCCGGGCGCGGCCCCGTCCCCGGCGACGCCGGTGCCGGGCCGCTCGTCCATGGCGCGCAGCGCGGGCCACCGCCAGCTGACGGCGATCAGGACGAGGTAGACGAGGGAGAAGCAGAGCATCGGGACGCGCAGACCGGCCACGTCCACCAGCCATCCGGCGGTCAGCACGCCGAGCGGGGCGGAGGTGAGGGCCACGGCGCCGGTGAGGCCGAAGACCCGGCCGCGCAGCTCCTCGGGGACCCGCTCCAGCATGATGGTCGAGAGCATCGGGTTGAGCGGCCCGCCGGCCACGCCGACCAGGAAGCAGATCACCGTCACACCGATGGCGCCGGGTTCCAGGTAGAGCGCCATGCGCAGGACGGCGACCACCGCGAAGCAGCCGAACAGGGTGTAGCGGCGGTTGGACAGGATGTTCCGGCTGGCGGGGCCGTACAGGAAGGTGCCGACGATGGCCCCGATGCCGACCGCGCCGAGGAACCAGCCCATGGCCGCGCTGCTGTGCAGCACCTCCTGGGCGTACACCGGCAGGAAGAGCGGGGTGAAGGCGTCGTCGAGGAAGTTGGTGACGACGACGAAGGCGGTCATCGCTCCGATCACCGGCATGGTCCTGACCAGGGCCGCGCCTTCGCGGAGCTGGCCGAAGAAGCCGGGCCCGGCCGCCGCGCCGTCCTTGGGCCTCCCGGGCTCGGCGACCGGTACCGCGAAGGCGACGAGCACGGCGGCGACGAGGAAGGTCGCGGCGTCGACGTACATGCCGACGGCCGAACCGGTCGCCGCGACCAGCACGCCGGCCAGGGGCGCGCCGGCCACCAGGCCGAGCCGGGGGGCCGCCTGGTACCAGGAGTTCACGCTCTCCAGCCGTGCCCCGGCGCCTTCGATGACGGGCTTGAGCAGCGCCATCCGGGCGGCGGTCGCGGGGGTCGCCACGACCGTGCGGGCGAACAGCAGGGCGAGCAGCAGCGGGATCGGCAGCCCGGTGGTGGCGTCCAGCAGAGGGACGAGCAGGACCAGGATGCCGGCCGCGAAGTCGGAGAGCACGCTGAGCCTGCGCCCGCCGAACCGGTCGACCAGGACGCCGCCGACGGCGCCCGCGAAGATCAGCGGCAGCGCGCCGATGAACCCGGCGAGACCGGTGGTGGTGGTCGAGCCGGTGGTGTGCAGGACGAACAGCGGCACCGTCACGACCGTGATGGCGTTGCCGAAGGCCGACAGGTACTGGGCCGTCAGCAGGGCCACGAGGGGGCTGCGGCGCGGTGCGGCTGGTGCGGCGGGCTCGGTCATGTCTGGTCCCTCTGCCGGTCCCGTCGCTCCCGGCTGAGCCGTGCGAAGAGACGTTCCATGCTTTCCTCGGTCACTCCGGTCACACCCGGAAGGCCGTCCGGGAGCCGCGGTTGCCGCTCCCCTTCGAGCAGGTCGCGCAGGTCGCGGACCGCGGCCTCGGCGGCCTCGTGGACGGCGGCGGCGTCCACCGCGTCGGGGTTGAACAGCCAGCGCAGGACGGCCTGGCCGTCGCGCACTCCGACCGCGATGTCCACGTCCACCTCGCGCTCCACCTCGGCGTTCCCGGTCGCGGCGGTCTGCGCCGAGGCGATGAAGGGACCGGCCGAACCGTCGACCGGGTCCGTCAGTTCACCGAGGTGGTTCACGACGACCCGGGGCTGTTCCAGGGCCGCGAACTCCGCGCGCAGGCCGGGGTCGGCGGCGCATCCCAGCAGCCCGAACGTCTTGCCGGAGTCGGGGATGCCGCGCAGCGCGGCGGCCGTGGCGCGCAGGTCGTCCTCGGCCGGGCCGCCGGTGAGAGGCACCCGGAAGGGGTGGGCGGCCGCGTAGAACCCGACGGCCCGGTCCGGGTCCCAGTCGGGCAGCGCGGCCAGCGGGTCGCGGCCCAGGCCGATCAGCCACACCGACGGCCGGTCCTGGGACGCCCAGGGGCGCAGCGCGCGGGCGACGGCGGTGAGGGCCGCCGCCTGCAGGGTGCCGTACCCGTCCGGGGGCAGCGGCAGCGACACCTCGAACGACCGCTCACCGCCATAGGTGTTGGGCCCGTCCAGACGCCAGCGGTACGGACCCGCGCCGCCCGACTGCGCCCGCCAGTACCCGGCGTGCGGTGCCGGGTCCAGCGCCCTGACGACGGCCGCGTGTTCGGCGTGGCCGGCGTGTTCGGGGGCCGGCGGCTCGCCCCGGTAGGCGGCGGCCAGGTCTGCGATGACGATGCCCCAGGACATCCCGTCGATGACGAGGTGGCTCGCGCCGACGACGACCCGGTCGGCCTCGCCGGGGGCGCCGGGCAGGTGGCTGACGGCGAACAGCGGACCGGCGCCGCGGTCGAAGCGGGCCCGCTGGGCGGCCACCACCCGGCGCGGGTCGGTTCCGGCCGGTTCCGCCGACCAGTGCCAGTCCGCGCCGGGCACGAGCCGGGTGCCCAGGGTGCCGTCGGGGCGGACGGCGGTGGTCAGCGCCGGATGGGCGCGCACCACGTCCTCGGCCGCCTGTCGCAGCCGTTCGGGGTCCAGCGGACCGGCCGCGGTCAGGACGTGGCTGTGCGACAGGTCCTCCACCCGGGACAGGCCCCGGCTGAGGAGCATCTCCTGCTCGGGGCCGAGCGGCCCGACCGGCGGGACCGGCGCACGGTCCGCCGGAGTGTCGCGGCGGGCGGCGAGGACCTGGGCGAGGCCGGCCGGGGTGGGGTGGGTGAAGACGTCCTTGAGGGTGACGGTGACGCCGTCGCCGCGCAGCCTGTGCGCGAGCCGGACGGCGAGCAGCGAGGTCCCGCCGCTGGTGAAGAACACCGCCTCGGGGTCGGCCGACTCGACGCCCAGCACGTCGCACCAGGCCGTGGTGACCCGGGTGAGGGTCCCGGCGGCGGCCGGCCCGGCCGCGGCGTCGCCGGGGGCGGTGCTGCCGCCGAGCAGCGGTGCGGGCGGCACGGGCAGGGCCGGGGCGGGCCGCCGCAGCGGCTCGCCGGGGTGCCGCGTGAACTGCTCGACGAGCTGGAGCAGGCGGTCGGCCAGGGCGGCGACGGTGGCGTGCTCGAACAGGGCCGTGCGGTACTCGATGCGCCCGTAGACGGTCGCCCCGACCCGCCACCACGCCGTCGTCAGGTCCATGGTCGAGATGCCCTCGGGCACGGCGTTGGCGTACACCTCGGCGCCCGGGAGCTCAAGGGTCTTCGAGTCGTCCAGGTCGAGTTGCACCAGCATGGTCTGGAGCAGCGGGTACCGGTGGGCGGAGCGGTCCGGGGCGGCGGCCTCGACGATCTCCCCGAAGGGCACCTCCCGGTGGTCGGCCACGGCCGCGGCGGCGCTCGCGACGGCCGCGAGCACGTCCTCGGGCGCCGGGTTCTCCGGCAGCGTGATCCGCAGGGGGATGCTGGTCAGCAGGAACCCGATCAGCGGTTCCGCCGCCGGCTCGTTCCGGGTGGCGGTGGGGATGCCGATGATCAGGTCGCGCTGGCCGGTGACCTCGTACAGCAGCGCGGCGTAGACGGCGGTCATCGCGGTGGCGGGGGTGGTGCGGGCCTCCCTCGCGTGCCGGAAGAACGCCTCGGCGACCGTGCCGTCGAGCGTGAAGTTGCAGTGCTCGCCGCGGTGGTCGGTGGTGTCGGGGCTGCGGTCGTAGGGCAGCGCGAGGCGCTGGGGCACGCCGTCCAGGAAGGTCCGCCAGAACTCCCGGTGGCGGGCGCCGTGCGGGCCTGCGAAACGTTCCCGCTGCCAGTGCGCCCAGTCGCCGAACTGGACCGGCATCTCGGCCACGCGCGGCGGACGCCCCTCGGCCAGCGCCCGGTAGTGCTCCAGGAGTTCCTCGTTGAGGCGCACGTACGACCACTGGTCGACGAACGAGTGCGGCATCGTCTCGACGATCTGGTGGTCGTCCTCGGCCACCTTGGCGACCGCGAGACGCAGCACCGGGTCGGCGGCCAGGTCGAAGGGGCGGCGGACCTGCTCGGCGATGAACTCCTGTCGGCGCGCCTCGATCCCGTCGGCCGGTACCACGGTGGTGTCGTCACGGGTCAGGTCGGTGAAGCCGAGGTCCGCCCGCCGGTCGGGGTGCACCCGCAGAAAGGGACGGCCGTCCTCCGCCTCGGCCCCGGAGCGCAGCAGTTCGTGGCGGCTCACCAGGGCGTCCGCGGCGCGCCGGAAGAGGTCCGGGTCGAAAGCCCCGCGGACGCGGAGCCCGTAGCCGAGGGTGTAGGTGGTGGTCCCCGGGTCGAGCTGGTCGAGGATCCAGAGGCGTTCCTGGTCCATGCCGAGCGGGAACCGGTCCCGGGGCCCCGGCCGCGGGCCCAGCACCAGGCCGTCGCGGGCGGCGAGCCGGCTGGTGAGCGCGGCCCGCTGGGCGGGGCTGAGCCGGGCGAGCCGGGCCGTCAGCCGCTGGTCTGCGGGGGTGCTCATACGGTCCTCCCGACGGCCGGGACACCGAGGTGGAAGAGGGCGGGCAGGGCGTCCAGGACGTCGGCCGCGGGCAGCCCGAAGTCGATCAGGCACCCCACCTCGTCGGCGCCCGCCCCGGCCAGCTCGGCCAGGACGGCCCGGGCCTTGGCCGGGCTGCCGAGGAGCGAGGGACCGGTCAGGAAGTCCAGGTAGGCGCTCTCCAGCAGGACCGGTTCGTCGCTGCTCCCGGTCTGCCTGCGGAAGGACCGCAGGTAGGAGTGCATGGCCGGGCGGAGGAAGTCCTCCAGGTCCGGCCGGTCGCTGACATGGGCGTGTGCCATGACGACGACGTCGCCCTCGCCGGGATGCCCGGCGTCCTGCCACGCCTGCCGGTAACGGGCGATGTTCTCCCGCAGGGCGGGCATCGTCTGCCCGAGGAGCGCGGTCGCCACCCCGTATCCGGCCCGGGCGGCGGTGACGAACGTCTGGGGGGTGCCGGTGGCGGTGAGCCAGACGGGCAGCTCGGGCTGGACGGGCCGGGGGCGGGTCAGCACCTGGGTCGTGGTGCCCGCGGTGGACGGGTACGGCAGGGTCTCGCCGCGCCAGAGGGCCCGGATGTCCTCGATGGTGCGGCCGGTGACCTCGCGCCGGTCCTGGTAGTCCTCGCGGGCCAGGGCGAAGTCGTCCGGATGCCAGCCGCTGCCGAAGGAGAGGCCGACCCGCCCGCCGGAGAGACCGTCCACGACCGCCCACTCCTCGGCCACCCGGGCGGCGTGGTGCAGCGGGGCGGCCACGCTGCCGGCGCGGATGCGGATGGTGCTGGTGCGGGCGGCGACCGCGGCGGCCAGCACCGACGGGTTCGGCGAGAAGCCGCCGAACTCGACGAAGTGCCGCTCCGGGAACCAGACGGCGTGCTGGCCCGCCGCGTCGGCGGCGGCCGCCGCCGCCAGGACGAACGCGTAGTAGCCGGCGGCGTCGGCGGAGTCGGCGCTGGCGAAGAAGTAGAGGCTGCGGCGCAGCTTCCCGGAGAGTTCCGCCGGGCCCCGCTGCCGTTCGGCGCGCTGGGCGCGCAGGCCCGCACTCAGCTGGCGTCGCTGTTCCGGGGTCAGCGCGTCGAGACGCGCGGAGAGATCACTCATGGCCGGCCTGCCCCTCCTCGTTCTCGATCTCCTCCAGCAGCCGCAGCAGGGCGTCGTCGTCGCGTTCGGCGGCGAGTTCCTCGGTCCGGGCGATGAACCCGGCGAGGGAGGAGTTCTCGTACAGGTCCTGGAGCCGGATCTCCACCAGGAGGGCGTCGTTGACGACGCTGACCAGGTGGGCGGCGTGCAGGGACGTGCCGCCGAGGTCGAAGAAGTTGTCCTCGGGCCGCAGTCCGGCGATGCCGAAGGTGTCCTGCCAGAGGGTCCGGACGGCTTCGGCCGTCGACGCCTCCGCGGCCGTCTCCTCGGCCGTCTCCTCGGCCGTCTCCGCGGTCGGCTCCACGGCCCGCTCCTCGGCCCGCTCCTCGGTGGCCGCGGTGACGGGGGCGGCCTCGCCGGCCGCGGGGACCGGGTCCGGCACGGGCGGGCCGGCCGGGAGGCGGGCTTCGTGGGACCCGGGCTCCGGGGCCGCCACCCAGTGCCGCTGGTCGGCGAAGGGGTAGGCCGGCACCGCCACGACGCGGGCGGGCCGTGCGGGTCCGGTCGGGGTGTGACCCGAGGTCCACAGCGCCGCCAGGGCGCCGTACCAGGCGGCGGTCTCGTCGCCGCCGGCCCGGTCCGCCGCGTCGACGACGTGGAGGTCGCGCCGTGCGGCGAGGGCCGCCCGGCGGATCTCCGCGGTGGCCGCGTGCGACCGGTGCAGGCCGAGGACGCTGTCCGGGGCCGCTTCGAGCAGTGCGGTGACCGCGTCCGCGAAGCGGACCGGGCTGCTCAACTGGCTTCCCCAGTAGGCCGGGTCGACCGCCTGGGCGTCGGTGAGCAGTGCGCCGGTGACCCCGGAGACGATGGGCACGGCGGGTGCCGAGAGCGTCAGGGTGGCGACGAACTCCTCGAACTCCCTGGCCGCACCGGCCATCGCGCGCGAGTGTCCGGCGCGGGTGACCGCCAGGCGCGTGGCCTTGACACCCGCCTCGGCGCAGCGTTCCTCGAAGGCGGCCAGCGCCTCCTCGGGGCCGCCGCAGACGGTGTTGTCCGGCCCGTTGAGCACGCAGACGTCGACCTCCAGGCCGTCCGCGAGCCGTACCGCGGTCTCCTCGCCGGTGCGCACGGCGGTCATCGCCCCGGGCGCCGCCGAGGCCATCAGCCTTCCGCGCCGCACGACGGCGGCCACCGCGTCGGGCACGGAGAAGACACCCGCGTGCGCGGCCGCGGTCAGTTCTCCGACGCTGTGTCCGAGCAGCAGCCCGGGGACGAGGCCGTGCCGTTCGGCGTGGCGCAGGCCCGCGAGGCCGAGGACCAGCAGCAGCGGCTGGACCACGGCGGTGTCGAGCAGGCGGGGGTCGTCGGCCGGCCAGTTCCGGGCGTCGGAGAGGTCGGGGCCGCCGGCCCGGCCGACCTCGGCGGCGAGTCCGGCCAGGTCCGCCGCGAAGCCGTCGTCCGCGGCGGCGAGCCCGGCTCCCGCACCGGCGAGCGGCACGCCCTGGCCGGGCAGCACGGCGGCGAGCCGCGGCGCGGTCAGGGCACGACGGCCGTCGTTTTTGGTCGGCCCGGTCGATCCGGTCGGTCCGGTGAGCCCGGTCGATCCCGTCAGCGGCGCGGCCGGTCCCGTCAGCGCGGTCGATCCGGTGAGCACGGTCGATCCCGTCAGCGGCCTGGTCGATCCCGTCAGCGCGGTCGATCCCGTCAGCGCGGTCGGTCCGGTGAGCGCGGTCGATCCCGTCAGCGGCGCGGTCGGTCCCGTCAGTGCGGTCAGTGCGGCGGCGAGGTGGTCGCGGGCGGCGGCGGGGTCGGCGGGCAGGGCGGTCGCCCACCGCTCGGGCAGCGCTCTGCGGTGGTGCCACAGGGTTCCGGCGAGTTCGCCCACGGGGACTTCGGCGCCCTCGCCGTCGAGCCACGCGGCCAGGTCGCGGGCCTTGCGCCGGAGGGCTTCGGGGGTGGCCGCGGAGAGCACGGCGAGGTGGGGCTCCCGCCGCGTCGCCGGCGGGTGCCCGGCCGGGCCGGTGGGCCGGGGCGCGGCGGTCAGCAGTACGTGGCAGTTGGTGCCGCCGAGCCCGAACGAGCTGACGCCCGCGGTCCGGGGCCGGTCGGCGGGCCAGGGCCGGGAGACACGGGGCAGTTCGAAGGACGCGCTGCCCAGCGCCACGTCCGGGCGGTCGCCGGGCTGGGACGGGGTCGGCGGCAGCACGCCCGCCTCGACCGCGAGGACCGCCTTGATCAGGCCGATGACGCCGGCCGCCGCGTCGCAGTGCCCGATGTTCGGCTTCACCGCGCCCAGGGCCAGGCCGGCCTCCGCGGGCCGGTTGCCGTACACCTCGGCCAGGGCGGCGAGTTCGACCTGGTCGCCCAGGGCCGTGCCGGTGCCGTGCGTCTCGACGTAGCCGACGTCGGCGGGTTCCAGCCCCGCGACGGCCAGGGCCTCGCGCAGGACGTCGGCCTGGCCCTGCGGGCTGGGCGCGGTGAGGCTCATGCGGGCGGCGCCGTCGTTGTTGACGGCGCTGCCCAGCAGGTGGGCGCGGGGGCTCTCACCGGTTCCGGGCAGGTCGGAGGCGCGGCGCAGCACCACGATCCCGGCGCCGCTGGAAGGCACCGTCCCGGCCGCGCCCTCGGTGAAGGCGCGGCACCGGCCGTCGGGCGAGGTGATGCCGCCCTCGGTGAAGGCGTAGCCCTGCTCCTCGTCGAGGTGGACCGTGGCGCCGCCCGCGATCGCGATGTCGCACTCGTAGGTGAGCAGGCTGCGGATCGCCTGGTGGACGGCGACGAGGGAGGTGGAGCAGGCGGTCTGGACCGTGATGGCGGGGCCGGTCAGGCCGAGCCGGTACGCCAGGCCGGTGGCGAGGAAGTCGCGGGAGTTGCCGAGGGCGAGCTGTTCGGTGCCGAGGACGCGTACCGTCTTCTCGTCCTTGAGCACGTGCTCGCGGTAGTACGTCTCGCTGCCGCACCCGACGAACACCCCGATGCGGCCCGTGGCGCGTTCGGGGTCGATGCCGGCGTCCTCCAGTGCCTGCCAGGCCACTTCGGTGAGGACGCGGTGCTGCGGGTCGGTCGCCGCCGCCTGGGCGGGCAGCATGCCGAACAGGTCGGCGTCGAACCGGTCGAACCGGTCGATCTGCCCCGCGCGCAGAGCGCCGTCGGGTGCGCCGGCCGGCAGGGAGACGACACCGTCGGTGATCGACCTCCAGAAGCCGCCGGGATCCGTACTGCCGGGCACACGCAGGGACATGCCGACGACGGCGACGGCGTCCGCGACAGCATCCATGACGGCGTCCGCGTCCTCCGGGACCGTGTCCGGGGCCGTACCGGGACCGTGGTCCTGGCTGTACTCGCTCACGCTTCCTCCTGGTTGACCCGCCCGCCGGAGGGCGGGCCGATGACCGCCGCGAGGCGGCGCGGGGTCGGATTGCGGAATATGTGCTTGAGCTGGGAGCCCGGGAACCCGGTCGCGCGCTGCAGGGTGTTGAGCCGGACCGCGAGCAGTGAATTGCCGCCGAGTTCGAAGAAGTTGTCGTCGAGCCCCACCGGGACGCCGAGCAGCTCCTGCCACACCCGGGCGAGTCGGCCGGCAGCCGCGGGCTCGCCGGGGGCGGGCGGCCGGCCGGTGCCGGTGGTCTCCTGCGGCGGGGCGCTCTCGCCGCCGCGCGCCGGTTCGGGCAGCCGGTGCGTGTCGAGCTTCCCGTTGACGGTCAACGGCAGCGACGGCACCGGGGTGAGGGTCGCGGGCAGCATGTGCGAGGGCAGCCTGGCGGCGAGCCACTGGCGCAGTTCCGCGAGGTCCGGCGCGGCGTCGGCGCCGACCAGGTAGGCGTCGATCCGCGCGGTGGCCGCGTCGTGGGCGTCCCGGACGACGGCCGCGGCTCCGGTGACGCCGGGGTGGGCCAGGAGTGCTCCGCTGATCTCGCCGAGCTCGATGCGGTGGCCCCGGATCTTGACCTGGTCGTCGAGCCGCCCCCAGTGCTCCAGCCGGCCGTCCGGCAGCAGCCGGCCCCGGTCGCCCGACCGGTAGAGCACCTCTTCCGGGAGGCCGGCGGAGCTGCCGGGCACGAAGCGTTCGGCGGTCAGTCCGGGCCGGTTGAGGTACCCGGCGCTGACGCCGCTGCCGGCGACGTGGATCTCGCCGAGGACTCCGGGGGCCACCGGGCGGCCCTCCTCGTCCAGCACGTACAGCCGCCACCCGGGCAGTGCGGGTCCCACCGAGCGCGTCCCGGAGAGGGCGTCCGCCCGGGTCAGGTCCTGCCACGTGCAGTGCACGGTGGTCTCGGTGATGCCGTACATGTTGACCACGCGGCAGGTCCGCTCCGGGTAGCGGTCCATCCAGGGCAGCAGCATCCGCGGGTCGAGCGGTTCACCGCCGAACACCAGCAGACGGACGGAGAGGGCGTCGGCCGAGACCGCGTCCGCGGCCAGGAGCTGCGCGAACGCCGACGGGGTCTGGTTGAGCACGGTGACGCCTTCGGCGGCGAGGAGGGCGTGGAAGCCTTCCGGGTCGCGGGCGGTCCAGTGCGGTACGACGACCAGCCGGCCGCCGGTCAGCAGGCAGCCCCAGATCTCCCAGACGGAGAAGTCGAAGGCGAAGGAGTGGAAGAGCGACCAGACGTCCTTCTCCCCGAACCCGAACCCTTCCGGACCGGCCGTCGCGGCCAGCAGGGCGGCGACGTTGCGGTGCCGTACCAGGACCCCCTTGGGAGTGCCGGTCGAGCCGGAGGTGTGGATGACGTAGGCCACCCGTTCCGGGTCGGGTCCGGGCAGCGGGGTCTCGGCCCGGGCGGGCGTGGCGTCGGCGGGCAGCAGGGTCAGGTGCGGCGGCAGCAGGTCCGGGTCGCCGTCGGTCACGGCCGTGGTGAGCCCGGTGTCCTCGGCGACGAAGGCGAGCCGTTCGCGCGGGTAGTCCGGGTTGAGGGGCACGTAGGCGGCGCCGGCCCTGAGCACCGCGAGCAGGGCGACGACCAGGTCCGTGCCGGGGTGCAGGCACACGCCGACCCGGTCCCCCGCGCGCACCCCGGCTTCGGCGAGCGACCGGGCGAGCGCGGTGGCGCGGTCGTCGAGCTCGCGATAGGTCAGGCGCTGCTTCTCGAAGCCGACGGCGACGTGGTCGGGCAGGCGGGCAGCCTGCCCGGCGAAGAGCGAGGCGAGGTCGGCACCGGCCGCAGCGGCGTCAGCAGCCGCACTGGCGTCAGCAGCGGCCGCCGTGCTGTCGGCGGGCGACGACTTGGCGGGATCGGCCGGTCCGGTCGGTCCCACAGGTGCGGCCGGTCCCACAGGTGCGGCCGGTCCCACAGGTTCGGCCGGTCCCACAGGTTCGGCCGGTCCCACAGGTTCGGCCTGTCCCACAGGTCCGGCCGGTCCCACAGGTCCGGCCGGTCCCACAGGTCCGGCCGGTCCGGCCGCAGGGACGGTGGACAGGCGGGCGAGGGGAGTGCTCGGGTCCTGGGCCATGGCAGCGAGGGTGGTCTCCAGTTGGCGGCAGAAGCGGGTGGCCGCAGCGGTGTCCACCTCGGTCGCCCGGTGCCGCAGCAGGCCGCGCCGCTCACCGCCGAGGTCCTGCCGGACGTAGAGGGCGAGCGGGAACTGGGCCGGGCCGAAGCCGGGGTCCGGCAGCGGGGTCGCCGTCAGCTCGGGCGTGACGATGTCGGGCAGGGTGCGGCAGGGGACGACGACCAGGGAGAAACCGGCGCGGTCCGCGGGCGGCAGTACCGTCGACAGGGGCAGGTCGGCGTCCCGGTAGGCGGTCATGGCCCGCCGGTGCGAGCGGCGCAGGTAGTCGGCGACGCTCTGGTCGCCGTCGGTCTCCAGCGGCACCGGCACCGTGGCACTGAAGTAGCCGACGGCGGTCGCGTGGCGCGGCGTGCGGCGGGAGACGGTGGTGCCGAGCACGGGGCGGGCGGCGGCGCTGTTCCGGCTCAGGACCAGGCCGGCGGCGGCGAGGACCAGCGAGTGCCGGGTGACGCCGAGTCCGGCCGCCAGTCCGCCCGCGGCGTCCCACACCGCGTCGCGGATCACCAGGGGCACCGCGCCGGCAGGTCCGGCGGGCTCCGGCCCGGGGGTGCGGGCCCAGTCCAGTGCGGCGGACACGCCGGGCCGGAGCCGGCGGGCGAGTTCGGCGGCCCGCTCGCGCCGCTCGGGCGGCAGTTCGTGCCTGCCGAGGGACCACTGCGCGAAGGACTCGGCCGGGGGGCCGGGCGCGTCACCGAGCAGCCACTGGGCGAGCACCGCCATGGACGTCTCGTCGACGATCAGGTGGTGGGCCGTCAGGCAGAGGTGCGCGGTGCCAGGACTGTGGCGGGCCAGGACGACGCGCAGCAGGGGGCCGTCGTCGAGGTCGAACGGCCGCAGCGCCTCCCGGCGCAGCCGGGCCCGGGCGAGCGGCCCGTCAGGGTCGACGGGTGCGTCGGCGACGAACAGCCCCGGGGGGCGGCGGGCCGGGACGAACACCAGCCGGCCCTGCTCCTCCGCCACCCGGGAGCCCAGTAACGGGTGGGCGGCGAGCAGCGCGGCGAACCTGGCGCGGAGGGCGTCCTCGTCGAGGGTGCCGTCGACGCGCAGGAACAGCGCGGAGTTGTACGTGGCCGGGTCGTCCGCGCTGCGGTCCGCCGCGTACAGGTCGCACTGTCCCGGGGTGAGGGGCAGCACCGCCGCCCCGCTAGTCACGGCCGCCGGCGAGGACGGCGTCGAAGAGGGCGGCCGCGTCCGGGGCTTCCAGGATTTCCAGGTAGTCGAGCTCCTGCCCGGTCGCCTTGAATATCCGGTCGGCTAACAGCACCGCCTTCAGCGAGTCCCCGCCATTGGCTATAAACCCGGTGTTCAGATCGGCTTCATCGCCGAGCATTTCTTTCCAGAGTGCGGCGAGCTCTTCCGCGGACACCCGCATCACAGACCCTCCCGTTACGTCCTCGAATAGCGCTTCTCCCGACACGGAACGGCACCGACCAAGGACTCTCGACGGTGACTGCGCCCCCAGGGCCGCGAGAACTCGAAAGATCCTCGCCATCCCGGAACTGAATTGTCAACCGGAAAAGTCGAGAAACAGAACGGTGAGAACCAGCCACCGTCCGAATTTGCGCAGGTGTTTTCGGCGGCCCGAAAGGGTAACGAGGGCGAAAGGGGCAAAACTTGAACATTCCCGCAGGGTTCGCCCGCGTTTTTTACATTCTCATGAAGCCGATCCGTGAAGCACATATGCGGTATACGCCATTCCATTTGCAAATTACATGTAGATGGATCTTGACGACTTCCCGTAAACCCACTTACGATCCGAAAATTCTTGCTGTCGACCGAATAAGGACGTCGAATGCAGAATCCTGCGACTCCCGGGCAGCTCCGCTTCTTCGTACTCGACATGCAGCAGACCCGGCCCGCCATCGTGCATCGCCTGACCGTTTCCGGAGCGGTCGACATCGACCGGCTGCTCGCGACGGTGAGTGCCGTCCTGCGCGCGCAGCCGGCCCTGCGCGTCTCCCTGCACATGGAGCCCGAGGGTCTGGTCCAACGCCTCCACCCGGTGTCCGAGGTGCCGGTCGGCGTGCACACCCTGCCTGCGGACGAGGAAGCGGCGCGCGAGGTCCTCGAACGCCGTCTGACCGCGCTCGCCGCGCCGTTCGACCATGCCGGCGCACCGCTGTGCCGTATCGCCGTGCTGCACCGCGCCGACCGTGCCCACCTGCTCTTCTCGGTGCACCACGGCGTCTTCGACGACGGTTCCGCCCCGGCCCTGCTGGCCTCGCTGACCACCGCGCACGAGTCGGGCCCGGACAGCCTCGCCGACGCCGGGGCGCCGCAGGGTGTCCCGTCCGCCGAACGGCAGGACGCCTTACGCAAGTTCTGGGCCACCACGCTCGACCAGGCACCGGAGGACTGCTCCCTTCCGCAGCTCACGCCCGGCGCGGACCGGGCCCGCGCATCGGTCACCACGCGGTTGCCCGAGGTACTCGTGGACCGGATGCGCCGACGCGCGGCGGAGACCGGCGCGAGCCCCTTCACCCAGGTGATGAGCGCGCTGGCCTGGGTCGCGGGGTGGTACGGCGGCACCGACGACATGGTGGTCGCCACGGTGAGCGGAGCCGAGCGGGACACCCAGGGCATCTCGGCCGTGGGCTGTCTGCAGAACACCATCCCGGTCCGTGTCGACCTGGCCGGTGCCACCACCGAGAGCCTGCTCGACCGGACCCTGGAAGCCCTCCTCGACGCGGTCGAGCACGCGGAACTGCCGCTGGAGGAGATCCTGGCCGTGACCGGCGCGCCCCGGCACCCCGACCGCAAGCCCTTCACCCAGCTGATGTGCACGCAGGGCGAGCTGTTCACCGAGACGGTCGACGCGTCGGGCCTGCGCTGGCGGATGGACCCGCCCGGGTCCGACCAGGTCGAGTACGACCTGAGCGTCACTCTGCTGCACGCCCCCGACGGCGGGGAGCACCTGGTCGTGGCCCATCCCCGCGCGGCCCTCGACGCAGCCACCGCGGAGCGCTTCCTCGCCCACCTCGTCACCGCCCTGGGCGCGCTGGCCGCGCCGGACGCCCGGCCGCTGGCCACGTGCGACCTCCTCGGCGCGGCCGAGCGCGCCGAACTCGCGGCGCTCTCCGGCACCCCGATCGGCGTGGCCGCCGAGCCGGTGCACCGCGTCGTCCAGCGCCGGGCGGATCTGGCCCCGGCAGCCGCGGCCGTCCGCGCCGGCGGCGTCGAGCTGGACTACGCCACCGTGACCCGCCGCGCCCGGGACCTGGCGGCAGCCCTGCTCGCGGCGGGCGTGGGACCGGGCGACCGGGTCGCGATCCACCTGGACCGGTCACCGGAGCTGGTCACCGCCGTGCTGGCCACCTGGTGGGCGGGGGCCGCGTACGTACCGCTCGACCCCGACCACCCGGCCGACCGGCTTCGCTACGTCCTGCGGGACGCCGGGCCCGCCGCGCTGATCGCCCGGGCCCCCCTGCTGCCGGACCTGCCGACGCTGGCCCCGGACTCCGCCGCACCGGCGCCGGCGGCCTGGCCGGAAGTCGCCGCCGACGCCCCCGCGTATGTCATGTACACCTCTGGTTCGACGGGCCGTCCCAAGGGTGCCGTCATCCGGCACGACAACCTGTGCGCCCTGTTCGCGGCCTTCGACGCCGAGTTCGCCGGGGGCCCCGCGGTCGTCCTGGCGGGCACCAGCGCGTCCTTCGACATCAGTCTCATCGAGCTGGTCTGGCCCCTGACCGGCGGCCGCACCCTGCACCTGACCAGCCACCGCACGGTGCTCCAGGACGTACCGGACCCCGCCGGCGCGTTCTACCAGTGCACCCCGTCCGCCGCCCGGCTGCACACCGCCTCCCGGGAGGGCCGCGCCTTCCTCGGCCGGCTCGGCGCTCTCCTGGTCGGCGGCGAGCCGCTCGCCGCCGACCTCGCCGACGACCTCGCGGGTCTCGTCCCGGGTCCGGTCCTGAACGGGTACGGACCGACCGAGGCCACGGTGTACACCACGCTGTGGCGGGTCACCCCGGGCGCTCCGGTGCACATCGGCCTGCCGCTGCCCGGCGTGCGCTGCCACGTCGTGGACGCGCACGGCCGCGATCTGCCGCCGGGCTGCCCCGGCGACCTGCTGATCTCCGGCACCGGCGTGGGCAACGGCTACTGGCAGCGGCCGGGCCTGACCGCCGAGCGCTTCCCCGCGCTGCCCGGGTCCGCCGGCACCACCGGCTACCGCAGCGGCGACGTGGTGTCCTTCACCCCCGGCGCCGGGCTCAGGTTCCTGCACCGGGCGGACGACCAGGTGAAGGTCCTCGGCCAGCGCATCGAGGCCGGGGAGATCGAGACCACGCTGCGCCGGCGTCCCGGCATCCGGGACGCCGCCGTCGCACCGCTGCCGGACCGCACCGGCGTCGTCGCCTTCCTGGTACGGGAGGACGACCCCGCGGCGGGTCCCGGGCCCCGCCCGCTGCCGGCCGCCGTCGCGGCGGAACTGCGGCGCGGCGCGGCCGACTGGCTCACCGGGGCCATGCTGCCCACCGCCTGGCTCGGGGTGGCCGACCTGCCCCGCTCCCCCAACGGCAAGCTGGACCGGCGGGTGCTCGCCGACTGGGCCGCCGCGAGTGCCGAGGCCGCGGAGTCCCCGGCGCCGTCGCTGCCGGGGACGGCCGCGGGCGCGGTCGTCGAGGTGTGGGAGCGCGTCCTGGGCGAGCCGGTCACCGACACCGGGGCCACCTTCTTCGAACTCGGCGGCACGTCCTCCGGCATCCTGCGGGTGCTGACCCTGCTGCGGGCACGCCATCCCGGGCTGCACGCGGCCGACCTGTTCCGGCACACGACCGCCCGCGGGCTGGCCGGGTTCCTGGAGACCCTCGACGGCACCGGCCCGGACGAGGCCCCGGCCCCCGCCGGTGCGGTCCGGCTCCCGGCCCCGGCCGACGTGCCGGCCGGAACGCAGCGCGGTGCGCGCCGCGCCCGGGCCCTCGGCCGCTGGGCCCGCCGGTGACCTCCGTCCCCCTCTCCGCGCGCCCCTGGAGTCCACGATGACGCTCTCCCTGATGTGCCTGCCCTACGCCGGAGGCGGGGCGGGGGTCTTCCGACCCTGGCAGAACCAGCCCGACCTGCCGTTCCGCGTCGTCCCGGTGCAGCTTCCCGGGCGGGACGAGTGGTTCGTCCAGGAGCCCTGCACCACCATGGCGGACGCCGCGCGGGTCTGCGCCGACCAGATCCGCGAAGCGGCCGGGACCGGTCCGTACGCCGTCTTCGGGCACAGCTTCGGCGCGCTGCTGGCCTACGAGACGGTCCGGCTGCTCGCCTCCGACGGAGCACCGCTGCCGGAACACGTCCTGGTCAGCGGGGCCGCGGCACCCGGCGTCGGCCGTCCCAGGATGGACGGCGCCCTGCTGGACGACGACGCGTTCGTCGCCCGGCTGCGCGACCTGGTCGGATACGACCACGAGGCATGGCACGAGCCGGAACTGCGGGAACTGCTGCTGCCCGCGCTCCGTGCCGACCTGGCGGTCCAGGACGCCTACGTACCGGCTCCCGGCCCCCCGTTGACGATGCCGGTGAGCGTCCTGCGCGGCGCCCAGGACGACCTGGTGCGCCACGAGGACGCGGCCCGCTGGGCGGAGCACACCTCCTGCGGAGCGCGGGTGGTGGACGTGCCGGGCAGCCACATGTACTTCACCGAGGACTGGCCGCTGCTCTGGAAGACGCTCGGCACGCTGCTGGCCGCCCGCGGCTGACGGTCCGCGAGACCCGAAAGGGCCGATGGGGTTCCCGACCGGTTCCCCATCGGCCCTTTCCCCGTGCCGCCGGTTCAGTTCCGGAGCGCGGCCAGCTGCTCCGCCAGCACCCGGCGGTCCAGCTTCCCGTTGTGGTTCAGCGGCAGTTCGGCCCGGTGCGTGAACCTGTGCGGCACCATGTAGCGCGGCAGGCGGGCCGAGAGCGCCTGCCGGAGATCCGCGGCCGGCCGGGCCGTACCGGTGTACGCGGCCTCCAGCCGGGTCTGCCCGTCCTCGTCGCGCAGGGCCACCACCGCCACCTGGCCGATGCCGTCCTGTTCCCGCAGCACCGCCTCGGTCTCGCCGATCTCCACCCGCTGACCCATGATCTTGACCTGCTGGTCGAGCCGTCCCAGGTGCACCAGGGTCCCGCCCTCCAGCACCTGGACCAGGTCACCGGTGCGGTACCAGTGCTTGTCGTCCGGCACATACCCTCCGGCGGTCGCCACCGGGCGCCCCGAGGCGTCCAGGAACCGCCCCCGGTTGTCCTTCTCGTCGAGGTAGCCGGCGAACCGCTGGACGCCGCGCAGCCACAGCTCGCCCTCGTCGGAGGGCCGGCCATCCTCGTTCACCACCTGGTGGTCGAGGTGCGGGTAGACCTCGCCGATGGGAAGGGTGCCGTTGGCCGTGTCCGGCCAGTCCTCCGTCCGCTCCGGCAGCCGGTACTGCGAGGAGAGGATGGTCAGCTCGGTCGGCCCGTACACGTTCTCGATGACGCTGTGCGGTGCCGCGGTCCGCCAGGCTCTCGCCTGCTGCACCGTGAGCTGCTCGCCGCCGAAGAGGGTCCAGCGCAGCGACGGCATCGAACCGGGGGCGAGTCCCCCGGTCAGGTCGGCCATCGTGATCACGGACGGCACCGAGAACCAGTGCGTGATCCCCTCGCGGGACACGAACCGCGCGGGCTTGGGGAGTTCGGCCCGTGGCGGTACGACCAGCGTGGCGCCCGAGCCCCAGGCACCGAACATCTCGAGTACGGACGCGTCGAAGGCCAGGCCGCTGTTCTGGGCCATCCGGCAGCCGGGCCCGAGCGCGTAGCGGTCGATGACGTACCGCAGGAAGGCGTCCATGCTGCGGTGCGCGAGCGGCACGCCCTTGGGGGTACCGGTGGAGCCCGAGGTGAACAGCACGTAGGCGATGTCGCCCGGCAGCACCTCGGCCGGGGACACCTCGGCCGGGGACACCTCGGCCGGGGACAACGGATCCCGGGCCGCGTTGCTGCCCTCGCGCAGCCGGTCCTGCAGGTCCTCGGACAGGAGCAGGTCCGGCAGCTCCGGGCCCTCGGGAACCGGAGCGCGGTCGGTCAGGTGCAGTTCCAGGCCGGCGGTCCGCGCGATGGTGGCCAGCCGGGCCGGAGGGAAGGACGTGTTGAGCGGGACCACGGCCGCGCCCAGGCGCAGCACCGCCAGAACCGCCGCGTACGTCAGCACGTGCGGCGCGGTCGTCAGGCCCACCCGGCGCGGGGCGCGGCCGCCGCACAGGGTGCGGATCTCCGCGGCCAGGGCCGCTGCCAGGGCGTCCAGTTCCCGGTAGGTCAGCCGCTCGCCGCCGGCCTCCAGGGCGACGAGGTCGCCGTGCTCGCGTGCCGACGCGGCGAACCAGTCGTGCAGTCCGCGCGGCGCCTCCTGCTCCCGACCGGTCATCGGGTGCCCGCCTTCGCCCGCCACGCGCGCAGCACTCCGCGTTCCTTCTCCGGGTCGATCCCGAGCACGATGTCGCCCTGCCGGTAGGGCGTCCCGGACGGACCGCGCTCGCGCAGCCACTCCCAGGTGTCCGCGACCGTCTCGCCGAGCGGTCGGCAGCGCAGTCCGGCGTCGACCGCCCTGGCGGGGGAGGCGGCCCAGGCGCCCGCCATGGCCGGCTGCTCCGTCGCCCAGAACGGCAGCTCGGTCCAGGCTCCCACCTCGTGCTGCGCGAGCAACTCCTCGTCGACCCATACCGGTTCGGCCCCGGCCCCGGTCACCCGGGCGCACAGCTCCAGCAGTTCCCCGAGGGTCGTGGTGTCCCGGGGGCCGGTGACCAGGTAGCGCCCGCCGGCGCCCGCCTCCAGCAGGTCCAGGGCGAACGCCGCGATGTCCCGGGCGTCGATGAACTGGACCGTCTGGTCACTGCGCCCCGGCGCGAGGACCTCACCGCCGCGCGCCATGCGCTCCAGCCACCAGAGCAGCCGTCCGGGAGTCTCACGCGGGCCCACGATCAGCCCGGGGTTGAGGATGAGGACATCACCCTCGAAGTACTTCTCGACGGCCCGCTCGCACCCTGCCTTCAGCGCATTGCCCGGCACATCGTCCACGGCCGCGTCCGGGGGACAGGCATGACGCGCCGAATCCTCGCTGACGGGCCCGGCGGGCCAGTCCGAGTAGACGTGGAAGGAGGATACGAACAGGTACGTTTCCGCGTGCGCGCTGAGTGCGCCGGCCGATTGCCCGACGGTACGGGGATGGAAACCACTGGTGTCGACGACCGCGTCCCAGGGGCCCGCGGCGGTCAGGGCCTCCAGATCGGCGGAATTCTCCCGGTCGCCGTGAAGGTTCTCCGCCCCCTCGATGTCCGGCCCGGACTTTCCCCGGTTGAAGACGGTTAAGTTATGGCCGCGGTCGATTGCTTCCTGCGCAAAGGCTTGGCCCAGGAATACCGAGCCGCCCAAGATGAGAATCCTCATTCTGACATGATCACGCAACTGCCGTCGCTTGACAAGGAATCAGGATTCCGCCAATCGCCCCCGGCCGGCCTTCAGGAGTTCGAATCTCGTATCCCCCGCGGGTCCCGGCATCTGCTCTCCAGTTTCGGCGGCGAGCGGGGCGACCAGCTGGTGGAGTCCGGCGAAGCTCACCTCGGCCTCGAACTCGACGCCGGACACGTGCAGGACGCGGGTGTCGAGCCGCGCGGCGTGCGCGGCCGCGGCGTCGAGGAGCGAGGTCTTGCCCACGCCGGCCTCGCCGACGACGAGCAGCGAGCCGCCGGCCGCCGCCACGGAGTCGACGAAGTCCCGCAGGACGCCCAACTCGCGCGCACGCCCCACCAGTCGCCTGTTCGACCCCCACCCCGGCACGCCGGGACTCTGCAGCGCCGACACCGGAGAGGCCCTGAGCAGGCCCGGAGCGGGAACCGGGTCCGGACCGCCGGACCGCCGAACACCGTCATCTGACGGATTCGCCGCGTCCCTCACGTCCGTAGGTTCGCAGTCGTCCACAGCAGACCTGGAAGGAAACGTCATGAGTGCAACCATCGTTCTGGTGCACGGCGGCTTTGTCGACGGCGCCGGATGGCGCGGGGTCTACGACGCGCTGACCGCCGACGGCCTCGACGTGCAGATCGTGCAGAACCCGACGAAGTCGCTCGCCGACGACGTCGCCGTCACCCGCGACGTCCTCGACGCCGCCGACGGCCCGGTCGTGCTCGTCGGCCACTCGTACGGCGGTGCGGTGATCACCGAGGCGGGCAACCACGACAAGGTCGCGGCCCTCGTCTATGTCACGGCGTTCGCGCCGGACCAGGGCGAGTCGGTCAACACGCTCCTGGGCACGTTCCCGGCGGACGGGCCGCAGCCGCCCATCCTGCCGCCGGTCAACGGCTACCTCTTCCTCGACCGCGCCGCGTTCCCCGACGCGTTCGCCGCCGACGTCTCCGCGCAGGAGGCGGCGTTCATGGCCGACTCGCAGGTGCCCTGGGGGCTGGACGCGCTCGGCGGCACCGTGACGAGGGCCGCCTGGCACGCGAAGCCCAGCTGGTACCTGCACGTCACCGAGGACCGGATGATCCCGCCCGCCGCGCAGGCCTCGATGGCGCAGCGCATCGGCGCCACCGTCGCCGAGACACCCGGCAGCCACGCGATCTACGTGTCGCGGCCGGACGTCGTCGCCGACCTGATCAAGAAGGCCGCCGCCACGCTCGGATGACCGGCCCCGCCGAGTACCGGACGCCCTCGGCGTGCACCGCACCGATCCCGCCCCACTCGCCGCGTTGTGCGCAGGCGAGTGCGGCGGATTGGATGTTGCTGCCGCGCGGACGCCGCACGGCGAACGGCGAACGGCGAACGGCGAACGGATGGGGAGTACGACCGGTGACCAGCGACGACCGCACAGGACCGCCCAGCTTCGGCAGTGAACGCGACATGCTGCGGGCTTTTCTCGACTACCACCGGGCGACCCTCGCCATGAAGTGCGAGGGGCTCACCGACGAGGAGCTGCGGCGGCGGTCCATGCCGCCGTCCACGTTGTCGCTGCTCGGTCTGGTGCGGCACATGGCGGAAGTGGAACGCGCCTGGTTCCGCCGGGTGTTCGAGGACAAGGACGCGCCCATGGTGTGGTCCGACGAGATCGACTTCCAGGCGGCGTACGACGCGAGCGGGTCGACCAGGGCGGAGGCCTTCGCCGCCTGGGAGGCCGAGGTGGCGGTCTCGCGCCGCATCGAGCGCGCCTCCGGCTCCCTGGACCGGGTGGGGTACCAGCCCAGGTGGGAGGAGGAGGTGTCGCTGCGGATGGTGATGCTGCACGTGCTGCTGGAGTACGGCCGCCACAACGGGCACGCCGACTTCCTGCGCGAGGGCGTCGACGGGACCGTGGGCGCCTGAGCGCCTGAGCGCCTGAGCGTCCGCGGCGGGGTCGGCTACGCGGCGATCCGGATCTTCTTCGTCACCGTCACCTGGTCCAGGTCGGACACCCGTACCGTCACCGCCATCGTCCACTCGCCCGCGATGGGGAGGTTGACGGAGTCGGCGGCCCAGTAGCCGCCGCGGTCGGTCACGTCGGCGGGAAGCGGGCCGATCTTCTGGGCGGCGAGGGTGAAGGAGAGGCGGAGTTCGGGGACCGTGGAGATACCGCCGTCGGGGCCGAAGACGACCGCCTGTACGGAGTTCGCGCCGACCCGGCCCGGGTCCAGGGTGATCTGCACCTTGCCGTGGCCGTTCGGGGTGCCGACGTCGAAGGGGACCAGGGCGACGGAGGCCGCGGGGATGCCGGCCGGGCCCGACGCCGTTGCCGACCCGGCCGCCTCGGCCGCGGCCCGGCCGGGCAGGGTGCCGGTGAGGATCGTGGTGATGCCCAGCACGGCGACGCCGACGGCCACTTCGGCGAGGACCGAACGGCGCAGGGCGGCCTGGTGGCGGCCGGCGGGGGTGGCGGAAGGCTCGTCGAGGGGCGGTGCGTCCTGCTCCGCGGCCGACGGGGTCGACGGGATCGACGGGGTCGAGGAGGCCGTTGGGTCCGATGGGGCCGGCGGGTCCGCCGGGCCGCCGACCGGCAGCGGGACGCGGTCAGGGGCCGTCACGGCCGGGGCCGGCGCCAGTTTCGCCGTCCAGCGGCGGGACTGCGAGGCGGCCGCCAGCAGCAGGGTCACCGCGGCGAGCTTGAGGAGGAGGAGCCTGCCGTACGAGGTGTCCGTGAGGGCCTGCCAGGAGCCGAGGCCGCGCCAGGACTGGTAGACGCCGGTGACGACGAGGACCGTCACCGAGGCGAAGGCCACCCGGGAGAAGCGGGTGACGACGGCGGCGGGCAGCGGCGTCGCGGAGCGCTGGAGGGTGATGAGGAGGGCCATCAGGCCGCCCATCCAGAGCGCCATCGACAGCAGGTGCAGCACCGACGACGTCATCGCCAGCGGGACCTGGATGCCGGCCGAGGCGTGTTCCGCCGCCGCCCAGGTCAGGGCCAGGGCGACGGAGAGCGCCGCGGCCGTGGCGAGCAGCGGGCGGGACGGACGTTCGCGGCTCACGCGCTTGCGGAGCAGGAGGTAGAGGGCCGCGGTGAGCGCCAGCAGGGCCACCCTGGCCAGCAGGGCCAGGCCGGGGCGGCCGGTCGCGGACCCGGCGAGGGCGGAGAGGTCGAAGGCGGTCGCCGGGGAGGTGCCCTCCTCGTAGGGGGCGCGCAGGACGTAGAGGAAGAGGGTGGCGGCGAGCAGCGTCCACCACGCCGTGCGGACCGGGGTGCGGAGGGGGGCGGGGTCCGGCGGGCGGCAGACGGCCAGGAAGGCGACGGCGCCTATGAGCAGGGCCGCGGCGAGGTACGCGACGTAGCGGCCGATGTTGTAGAGGCTGCCGGTGACCGGGTTCTCGACGGGGCCGGCGGAGACGGCCGCCGTGGTCGCCGACGGCTTGCCCACGGAGAAGGTGAGGGCGCCGGAGACGGGGTGGCTGTCCGCCGAGACGACCCGCCAGGCCACGGTGAAGGTGCCGGTGCCCAGCTTCTTCGGGAAGGTGATCCGGGCGGTGTCCGAGCCGGCCGGGCCGTGTTCGGCCTCGCCGGTGTCCACCCGGTGGTTGGTGGGGTCGTACACCCGGAACGAGTCGTCGAGCAGGCCGACGGACTCGGTGAAGGTCAGGGTGACGGATCCCGGCGACGACTTGAGCACGGCGCCGTCGGCGGGGTCGCTGCCGCGCAGGGCGGCGTGCGCGGAGGCGGGGGCGGCCGACGCGAGGAGGAGGGCGGCGAGGAGGGTGCCGAGGAGGGCGAGGGCGCGCAGGGCGCGGTTCCTCCGGTTGCCGGTCGGCGTCGCTCGCCGCCTTTCGTGTCCTTCGCTCACGTTCACCCGCTCCGAGTTCGGAAACACGCGTTCTTGGGTCATACGGCCGGGGAGGCTGTGGTGCTCATTCTGTCCGCGGTGGGTGGGAACTGCGCCGCCACGGGGCGCTACCACGTCGGGCGTGCCGACACCCCGCCGTCCACCACCAGGTCGTGGCCGCTGATCCAGGACGCGAGCGGCGACATGAGGAAGACGACGGCGTTCGCCACGTCGTCCGCGCTGCCCAGCCGGCCCGTGGGCACCGCCTCCTGCCATCTCCGCACGCCCTCCGGCCAGTCCGCCGCCAGGCCCTCCCGGTCGATCAGGCCCGGGGAGACGGAGTTGACGCGGATGCCGGAGCGGCCGTACTCCAGGGCCGCCGCCCGCGCGTGCATGACCACCGCCGCCTTCGCCGCGCTGTAGTGGGCGTGACCGGGGGCGGGCCGGGCCGCCTCGATGGAGGCGATGTGGGTGACCGTGCCGCCGCCGGACTGGGCCCGCATGATCTCCGCGGCGGCCTGGGTGCAGGCGAAGACGCTGATGAGGTCGGTGTCGACGACCGCGCGCCAGTCGGCCGCGGTCATGCCGGGCAGGGGCTGTACGGGCTGTACGGCCGCGTTGTTGACCAGCGCCGTCAGCCGTCCGCCGCCCCACTCCGCGGCCTCGCGGACGACGCGGTGGCAGCTCTCCTCGTCGCTCAGGTCGCCCTGTACGACTGTCGCCCTGCCGCCGAGGGCCGCGATGCCCGCGGCGGCTTCGTGCGCCGCCCGGACCGCCGTGCGGCAGTGCAGGGCCACCGCCGCGCCCTCCTCCGCCAGGCGCCGGGCGATGGCCCGGCCGATACCGCCGCTCGCGCCCGTGACCAGGGCGGTCTGTCCGTCCAGCAGGTGGGTCGTCATGGCCGGCAGAGTTCCGTGATGCGGGCGGCTTCGGACGGGTAACGCGCCGTGAGGTGGGCCGCGTTCCCGTGTTCGTACCCCTCGAAGGTGAATCCGGGGGCCAGGGTGCAGCCGAAGAGGGTCCAGGCGCCCGGCGGCACCACGCGGGCGCCCATCCAGGTGCCGGCCGGGACGGTCAGCTGGATGTGCTGGCCGCCCAGGAGGTCGGGGCCGAGGACGGGCGTGCGGGTGGTGCCGTCGGGGGCGAGGAGCAGGAACTCCAGCGGGTCGCCCAGGTAGAAGTGCCAGATCTCGTCGGTGGGCAGGCGGTGCAGGGCCGAGTAGTCGTCGGCGGTGACGAGGCCGACGATCGCGGTGCCCTCGGGGCGGCCGTCGGCGCGTGCGGGACCCGCCCAGGTCTCGCGGAACAGGCCGCCCTCGCGGGGGATCGGCTCCAGGCCGTAGTGGGCGATGAGGTCAGCGGAAGTCAGTGTCCGGGACATCCGGGAAGGCTACCGTCCGGGGGAGAAAAGCCAGTTGAGCGCGCTTTTCGGGCAGGTGGACGTCGGGGATGTCGACCTCGGGCAGGACGACGGCCGGGCCGAGCTCGAAACCCTGGCGCCGGAAGCGGGCGATCGCCTTCTCGTTGCGGACGTCGGGGTCCACGACGATGCGGTGGCGGTCGAGCGCGAGCAGGACGTACGCCGTGAAGGCGGTCAGCAGCGCCTCCGTCCAGCCGGGCCGGGGGCCGTCGGGTCCGGCCGGGGCGAGCAGCACGTGGACGCCGATGTCGCCGGGGCGGACCTCGTAGCACTCGCTCACCCGGTCGGCCTCCGGCTCGTACGTCTGGAGGAGCCCGACCGGGGAGCCGTCCTTCTCGGCGAGGTAGGCGTGGTGGGTGTCGAGGGTCGCCATGTGCGCGTAGATCTCGGCGACCTGGGCGCGGGTGAGGCCGGTCATGCCCCAGAACACGGCGCGTTCCGCACCGGCCCAGGCGTGGACGACGGCCGCGTCGCGCTCGGGGTCGAGGGGACGGAGCCGGACGGTGCCGAAGCCGGGGACGGAGTGTTCGAAGACGGGGTCGTGCTCAAGGCGCTCAGGCATCGGTGTTCTCCGTGAGGTCTGAGAGGTCTGAGAGGTCTGAGAGATCTGAGAGATCTGCGAGGTCTGAGAGATCTGAGAGATCTGCGGGGTCCGCGCGTTCCAGCCGGGCCCAGTCGGTGACGACCGGGGCCAGCTCTCCCCTGAGCCACAAGGGGAGTTGGTCGGTTTGGTGGGGTGCGCCGGGGACGCCGTCCGCGCCGAACGGGACCACCCAGCGGCTGTCCTCGCGACGGGCCAGGTCCCAGACGTAGCGGGCGGCCGGACCGCGCGCGGAGCGGTCGGTGAGGCCGGGGACGGCGGAGGTGCACAGCACGCAGTCGTGGTCGCCGGACAGCGCCGGTCCGTCGTACGACGACGGGTCGGGCAGCGCCTGCCAGGGGGCCAGGCGGTGGGTGTCGCCCCAGGTGCCGGCGGGCGGGTCGGCCGCGACCTCCTCCACGGCCGCGCGTACGGCGGCGGGCCGGTCGACGCCGTACAGCTCCTCCGCCCTCAGCAGGTGTTCCAGGGCGAAGGCGACACGGGGGGTGAGGGCCAGCCAGGGGAGCAGGACCTCGGGGTGGGCCGGGGGTTCGGCGAGCGCGGCGAAGGCGGGGTGGGCGGCGACGTGCCGTACGACGGCGGAGCGTACGGCCGCGTAGGCGGCGGCGTCGGTGCTGCCGGCGTCCATCCGGCGGTCCCAGGCGAGGAGACGGTCGCGGAGTTCACCGGCCTCGGGGGTGAGGTCGTCCAGGGCGGCCAGGTGGTCGAGGAGGGGGGCGGCGGAGGCGAGGTGGGTGTCGGTGTGGATCGCGGCCAGGCCGGCGGCGGACCAGGTGCGGCGCTCGTCGAGGAGGGCGCGGATCCGGTCGGCGCGGTGCGGCGGGGCGAACTCGACGCCGAGGGGGGCGGCCGGGCCGCGCTGGTTCGCCATCACGGCGACGCCGTCGGTGAGGCCGCCGTACGGCATCTCGTGCCAGCCCTGCCAGTCGTGGCCGGGGAGCCAGGCGGGGGCGAGGCGGGTGCGGTTGGTGCGGGAGCGGACGGGGACGCGGCCGGCGACGCGGTGCAGGGTGCCTCCGGCGGTGTCGGCCGCGTGGACGACGTTG
Organism: Streptomyces sp. NPDC008092; assembly: GCF_042957285.1. Lineage (NCBI taxonomy): Bacteria > Bacillati > Actinomycetota > Actinomycetes > Kitasatosporales > Streptomycetaceae > Streptomyces > Streptomyces sp. NPDC008092. Next base: position 17,646 of record NZ_JBIBHY010000022.1, on the reverse strand, counting down.
ACGGGCTCGGCCCAGGCGTCGAAGGCACGGTCGACGTCGGCGACGTCGCGGGCGCGGAGGAGGGGGAGGAGGGCGCTGAAGCCGAGGTCCTCCGTGACGCGGGGCGGGTAGCGGAGCGCCAACGCCTCGGCTTCGCCGTCGGCGGATGTCCTCCCACCCGCACCACTCGTGCGGGTTTCGTCGCCGGGTGCGGGTGGCCCCTGCGGGGGCCGACCGCCGTCGACGGCTGCCGGCGCGTGCGCGGAAGCGGGTTGCCCGGCAGTGGGGGCCGGTACGCCGTCGTCGGCGGCTGCCGCCGGGGCGCCATCGCGCTCCGCGGTTCTTGCCTGCTTCTCCGGCCCCCCGGCGATGACCGGCCCCCGGGGTGTTTCGAGCACCTCGATCCGCACCGGGGGGTGGCCCGAGACCTCGATCGTCTCCGTGTGGTGGGCGGCCGGGGTCCAGGTGCCGTCCGGGGCGAGGGACTCCACGCCGGTCTCCGTGCGCCGCAGGCGCTCCCGGTAGAGGTCCTGGTAGTCGGCCATCGCGTTGGTGATGGACCAGGCGACCGTGCCCGTGTGGGCGAAGTGGGCGATGCCGGGGACGCCCGGGACCGCCAGGCCGACGACGTCGAACTCCGGGCAGGCGAGGCGGATCTGCTGGTAGACGCCGGGCGCCTCGATGAAGCGGTGCGGGTCGCCGGCGAGCAGGGCGTGGCCGGTGGTGGTGCGGGAGCCCGCGAGGAGCCAGCCGTTGCTGCCCGCGGTGCCGGGGCCGTCGGTGGCGAAGAGCGGGACGGCCTCCTCGCCCAGGTGCCGTATCGCCTCCTCGCGCCAGAGCTTGGCCGGGAAGCCGGCGAACAGGATGTGGGTGGCCAGCCAGACCCCCAGGGGGTGCCACGGCTCCCAGGTGCCCGGGGCCAGGGCGGTGCGGGCGAACTCCGGGGTGCGGGCGGCGCCGGCCGGCAGGCCCTCGTTGACGCCGGCCACGTACGCCCGTACCCACCGGGCCGTCTCCGGGTCCCGTCTCTCCAGCGCCTCGAAGCAGCGTCTCGCCGTGTCCGCCAGGCGGGCCCGGCGGGCGAACACGTCCCAGGCGACGGCCGGGGCGCCGAGGAAGGACGCCGACGTGCCCTGCGCGCGGTGCCGTTCCACCTCCAGCTGCCAGGCGCGGTCGCGGGCGGTGACCCGGCCCTGGGCGCGGGCGAGTTCGAGGGCGTCGGCCGCCCGCAGATGCGGGATGCCCCAGGCGTCGCGGTACGTCTCGATGGTCACCCTGTGACCCCCTTGTCTGAGGTTAGCCTTACCTAAGTTGAATCGCGGAGGAATCGTACGTGAGGGGTGCGAGGGCCGAGGAGGTCGGGGGTGGACGGACGGCCGCGGGCGCGCGGCGCCGGTCCGCGCGCGGGATCATCGAGCCATGGATGCCAACGCCGACTCCCCCGCCCTGCACCTCGCCCAGGACCCCGAGGCCGACGAACTCCTCAGCCGCAGCAGGCTCGCCGCGCTCACCGGCATGCTGCTCGACCAGCAGGTGCCGATGGAATGGGCGTTCAAGGGGCCGGCGACCATCGCCCGGCGCATGGGCACGGACGACCTGGACGCGCACGAGATCGCCGCGCAGGACCCGGAGGCGTTCGCCGCGCTGCTCTCCGAGAAGCCGGCCGTGCACCGGTACCCCGGCTCCATGGCCAAGAGGATCCAGCAGCTGTGCCAGTACCTCGTCGAGCACTACGACGGCGACGCCGAGGGCATCTGGCGTGACGTCGACAGCGGGGCGGAGCTTCTCGGGCGGCTCCAGGAACTGCCCGGGTTCGGGAAGCAGAAGGCGCAGATCTTCCTGGCGCTGCTGGGGAAGCAGCTGGGGGTGACGCCGGCGGGGTGGCGGGAGGCGGCCGGGGCGTATGGCGAGAGGGCGGCCTACCGGTCGGTGGCCGACATCACCGGGCCCGAGTCGCTGGCGAAGGTGCGGGCCCACAAGCAGGAGATGAAGGCGGCGGCGAAGGCCGCGAAGGCCTCGAAGGGCAGCGCCGAGTAGCGGGCAGGGCGCGGGCGCCGCGTGGCAGCACAGGGCGGGCAGGGCGGCCGTGGCCCGCGGGGCGTCATCCGATCAGCCTCTCCCTGCTGGCACGTCCGCCGCCCCCGGTCTCAGCTGGAACCATGACCGAGCCCCCCAGCACCGGCCCCGCCGACGACGACCGGAAGGCGCACGCCACCGGCACCGCCCGGCACGAGCCCGAACCGCCCTTCGAGGGACCGCTGCACGCGCTCTCCCAGGCCGCCTGGCAGATCGTCCTGCTCACCGGGATCGCCTCCCTGGTCCTCGGCGTCCTGGTGCTCGTGTGGCCCGGCGCCTCGCTGCTCGCCGCCGGCGTGCTCTTCGGCATCTACCTGCTGATCGCCGGTGTCTTCCAGCTGATCGCCGCCTTCGGCACGCACCGGGCGACCTCGCTGCGCGTGCTGGCCTTCATCAGCGGCGCGCTGATGATCGTGCTGGGCCTGTTCTGCTTCCGCGGCCCCCTGGAGTCGATCCTGCTGCTCGCCCTGTGGATCGGGATCGGCTGGCTGATCCGCGGGATCACCCAGACCATGGCCGCCGTCTCCGACTCCCGGATGCCCGCGCGCGGCTGGCAGGTCTTCCTCGGGATCGTCACGTTCGTCGCCGGTGTCGTGCTGATCGTCTCGCCGTTCAAGTCGGTCGCGGTACTCACCCTCGTCGCCGGTATCTGGCTGGTCGTCGTCGGCATCGTCGAGATCGTCACGGCGTTCGGCATCCGCGGCCGCGCCAAGCAGATCCCACAGGCCCTGTGAACGCCGGCCTGGTCGGCGCGGGCCTCGTGGACGCGGACCTCGCGTGCGCCGGCCTCATGGGGGCGGGCTTCGTGGGGGCGGGCTTCGTGAGCGGTGCGGGGCTCGCAGGTGCGGACCCCGCGGACACGGGAAGCCCGACGGGCACGGTCCCCGGCGGCGTCGCCCCGTCCGCTTCGTCAACCTCGCGCCCCGCAGGTACGCCGAGCGAGCGGATCTCGCGCCCCGCACGATGAACACCGCCCACTTCGCGGGGAGATGACCGTCATGAGCAGCGGTCCCCCGACCGGACGCCGCCCGCGGTCAGGCCCCGCCTGGCCGCGGGCGCTCGTACTGCTGCTCGTCCTGCTGCTGGCCGGCGTCCCGACGGCGGCCGAGGCGCTCGCCGCGGCCGCCCCGGCCGTCTCGGCGGAGACCGCCGAGCACGACGTCCCCGACATCCCGCTACGGCCGCCCGCCCGCACCGTCCACCGCGCCGACGTACCCCAGCGCCCCGCGCCGCTCCCCGACCCGGCACCCGCCGGACCGCCGGACCGCCACCGTCCCTGCCCGACGGCACCGCGCCCGCCGTACGCCACGCCCCTCCTGCGCACCGTGGTCCTGCGCTGCTGACCGACCGGCCTGTCCCGCACTCCCCCAGGTCAGTCAGCCCTACGCAAGGAACACAGTCATGTCCTCAGACCCGTACGCGGTCCTGCGCGCCCTGCTGCGCGCGGAAGCCGTCCGCAGCACGCCGAAGCCCGAGACGAAGACGGCCGAGCCGCCGAGGCCGCGGCCGCAGGACCAGAAACGCGGCTGATCCCGCGGAGCCGAGCCGGAGCTGAGCCGAGTGGTCCGTACCCGTGCGGGCGCCCGGCTCACCTCCGCCGGCGGGCCGTGCCGAACAGCGACCGGGTGATCTCACGGCCGAGCTGCGTGCCCACCGACCGGGCGAGGGACCTGAACATCCCGCTGCCGACCACCTGTTCGACCAGCGAGGGTTCTTCCCTGCGGGCCGCCTCGGGGACCTCCGGCCCGGCCGGCGTCCGCTGCAGCTTCTCGTACGCCGACTCCCGGTCCACAGCCTGTGCATAACGCCCGTGGAGCGCGGACCCGCGCACCGCCGCGTCCAGCTCGGCCGCGTCCAGCGGCCCCATCAGCGACTCGGGCGCCCGCAGCCGGGTCGCCGCGACCGGCGTCGGGGCGCCCGTCTCGCCGAGCACGGTCACCACGGCCTCGCCGGTACCGAGCCCGGTGAGCACTTCCTCAAGGTCGTACGGCGACTTCGGGAAGGTCTGCACGGTGGCCCGCAGCGCCTTCTGGTCCTCCGGGGTGAAGGCCCTGAGCGCGTGCTGGACGCGGTTGCCGAGCTGGCCGAGGACGTCGGACGGTACGTCCTTCGGGGTCTGCGTGACGAAGAAGACGCCGACCCCTTTCGAGCGAATGAGGCGCACGGTCTGCGTGATCGACTCCAGGAACGCCTTCGAGGCGCCGTCGAACAGCAGATGGGCCTCGTCGAAGAAGAAGACCAGCCTCGGCCGGTCCGTGTCGCCGATCTCCGGGAGGTCGTGGAAGAGGTCGGCGAGCAGCCACATCAGGAAGGTGGAGAAGAGGAGGGGCTTGTCCTGGACGGCGGGGAGTTCGAGGACCGAGACGATGCCGCGGCCGTCCGGTGCCGTGCGCAGCAGGTCGGCCGTGTCGAACTCCGGTTCGCCGAAGAAGTCCGCCATGCCCTGGGCCTCGAAGGCGGTGAGCGAGCGCAGGATCACCCCGGCCGTGGCCGTCGAAAGCCCTCCGATGTCCTTCAGTTCCGCCTTGCCCTCGGCGGAGGTGAGGAAGGCGGCCACCGCCCTGAGGTCCTTGAGGTCGATCAGCTCCAGGCCCTTGGTGTCGGCGTAGTGGAAGATCAGGCCGAGGGACTGCTCCTGGGTCCGGTTGAGCTGGAGCACCTTGTCGAGCAGCAGCGGGCCGAAGCTGGTGACCGTGGCGCGGACAGGCACGCCGTGGCCCAGGCCGCCGAGCGCGAGGAACTCGGCGGGGAAGCCGGTCGCCGTCCACTGCTGGCCGACCTCGGCCGCCCGCCCCTCGACCCTGTCGCTCGCCTGCCCGGGCCGCGCGACACCGGACAGGTCGCCTTTTACGTCCGCCAGGAACACCGGGACGCCGTGCGCCGAGAGCTGCTCGGCGATCAGCTGGAGCGTCTTGGTCTTGCCGGTGCCGGTGGCGCCGGCGACCAGGCCGTGGCGGTTGAGCACGGCGAGGGGGATGCGGACCTGTGCGCCGGGAAAGCACCGGCCGTCCCGGAGCACGGCCCCGAGATCCAGCGCCTGACCGGCGAAGGCGTACCCGGCGGCGATGTCGTCGACCACGGGACCGCCGACGCCCGCGGGGTCCTCGACACGCTCTTCGTCGGCCTCACCGGCACTCATCATCGGACCCCCTGTTCCCGTTTAGTCCACTTGATGACCTTTACGGCGTCTTTTCCAGCGTCGCACTCGGTCGCCATGGCTGCGCCCGGAACGTCTGGACCGGTAGGCTTTCCGTGTGATCTTCAAGCGCATCGGAAACGGCCGGCCGTACCCCGACCACGGCCGGGAGAGCACCCGGCAGTGGGCGGACGTCGCACCGCGCCCGGTCCGCCTCGATCAGCTCGTGACGACCAAGGGGCAGCTCGACCTGGAGACCCTGCTCGCCGAGGACTCGACGTTCTACGGCGACCTCTTCGCGCACGTCGTGAAGTGGCAGGGCGACCTGTACCTGGAGGACGGGCTGCACCGCGCGGTCCGCGCCGCCCTCCAGCAGCGTCAGGTGCTGCACGCGCGCGTGCTCGAACTCGACTGACACCCGCGCGCCACCCGGCATTTGCCGCCGGTTGCCCCTTTCGGGTTGGACCAGGCACCGTCGGATGATCATCTATTAGTCAACGCACCCGCGGCGCACTACGCTGCGCTCATGAGCATGCTGACTCCCCCCGGCATGGGCGGCCAGTACCGGATCACAGGGGACAAATACCCTCGCATGCGCCCGCGCCGGCGGCGTGCCCGGCTCGTCCTCTCCGTGGTCGCCTCCGTCACCGCGCTCGGCCTGGCCGGCTGGGGCACCCTGCAGCTCATCGACGTCTTCACGGGCGGCGGCGGGACGGCCTCGGCGGCCGGCTCGGCCGGAGACTGCGTCAAGCAGGCCGCCGCCAGCGCGAGCCCCGCGGCCGGGGCGTCCGCCGGTACGTCGGCCGCGGTGCTGCCGAAGCCGGCCCAGATCACGGTGAACGTCTACAACGCCACGACCCGCACGGGCCTGGCCAAGGACACCGCGGACGAACTGAAGAAGCGCGGCTTCAAGATCGGCGACGTCGGCAACGCACCGGCGAAGTTCGACCAGAAGGTCAAGGGCACGGCGATACTGCTCGGCCCGGCCACCGCCCTGAAGACCTCGCTCCTGGTCCTCGCCACCCAGGTGACGGCCGCCGACCAGCGCACGGAGGCGGGCCGCAAGGGCACCGCCGTCGACCTGATCATCGGCAACGCCTTCAAAACCCTCACCCCCCAGGCAACAGCCACCAAGGCCATCACAGCCCTGTCCGCCCCCACGCCGACGGCATCGACATCGAAGAAGAGCTGCTGACAACAGGCGACGGCCGACCTCGACCGCCGCGACGGTCGAGGAGACAGAACTGAACGGCGCCCCAAAGGGGCGCGGGGAACTGCGCGACAAGCCACAACGCACCCGCACCCGCCGCCACACCCGCACCCCAACGGCGCCCAGGCGACCGCCCCGCCGGCTCAGGCGTCGCGGCTGATCACCGTCGCAGCACTCGAAGAAACGGGGCCGAACGGCGCCCCAAAGGGGCGCTGGGGGTACCCCCGGCCGAAGGCTGGGGGAGGAACTGCGCGACGGGCCACAACGCACCCGCACCCGCCGCCACACCCACACCCCAACGGCGCCCAGACGACCGCCCCGCTACTCGGCCGCCCCGTAGAGCCGGTCCCCCGCGTCCCCGAGCCCCGGCACGATGTACCCGTGCTCGTTGAGGTGGTCGTCCACCGCCGCCGTCACGACCGTGACCGGCGTCCCCGCCAGCTCCCGCTCCATGAGCTCGACACCCTCGGGCGCGGCCAGCAGGACGACCGCCGTCACGTCGTCGGCGCCGCGCCTGATGAGCTCGCGGATCGCCGCGACCAGCGTGCCGCCCGTGGCCAGCATCGGGTCCAGGACGTACACCTGGCGCCCGGAGAGGTCCTCCGGCATCCGCGAGGCGTACGTGGACGCCTGCAGCGTCTCCTCGTTGCGGATCATGCCCAGGAAGCCCACCTCGGCGGTCGGCAGCAGCCGGACCATGCCGTCCAGCATGCCGAGCCCGGCCCGCAGGATCGGCACCACCAGCGGGCGCGGCCGGGCGAGCTTGACGCCGGTCGTGGCGGCCACCGGGGTCTGGATGTCAACGGCCTCGGTCCGCACGTCCCGCGTCGCCTCGTAGGCGAGCAGGGTGACCAGTTCGTCGGCGAGCCGCCGGAACGTCGCGGAGTCGGTGCGCTGGTCGCGCAGCGTGGTGAGCTTGTGAGCGACCAGGGGGTGGTCGACGACGTGGAGACGCATGTCCACAACAGTAACCGCGCCCCCGCACACCTCGCGCAGACCCACGCAGCCCGATGCTGGCATCAAACCCCCCATCCGGGGGAAAGTGGAGGTGTCGGACTGGGGGTGATGTGACCGTGCCCGAGCGTCCCGAGCCGCCCGAGCGGCCGGACCGTCCGTACGGCGCGCCCGAGGGTGAGACGGAGGCCGAGCGGCGGCGCCGCCGGGCCCGGTTCCTGCGCGAGCTCGCCGAGGCGCGGGCGCTGCGCGACCGGGTCCAGCCCCGCCGCGCCAAGACGGCCCGGCTGCGGCACGCGATGCGCATGCGGACGTTCCGCTGGTAGGAACCGGCAGGAGCCCACAAGACCGGCAGGAGCCCACAGGAGTCCGAAGGACCCGCCAAGAGTTGGCAAGACTCGGCAAGAGTCGTAAAGCCGATCCTTCGGCAAAGATCCACTCCTTGTGGCGCGTTGCGGTCCGTCATGGGGAAGGCCGTGCGTGGGCCGCGGGAAAACCCGCGTACGATCCGCAGGTGGCGGCAACGAGTGCGCTGGTGACTGCGTTGACGGACGCATGGATGGCTCTTTGCATACGTGCGATCAAAACTGCCAGACACAGGGAGCCGAAGACGTCCCCTGAACGCCTTGTTTCTGCCACGATTCCGAGTGGGCGGGGCTCGGAGCACAGCTCTCCCCGCCCAGAACCTCCGCCGGGGGGACCCCCAACCGGCACGCCTAAGACCAGTGGGAGAGTCACGGTGTACTTCGCCGCACTGCTCGCGCGCACCGAAGACGGGTGGGAAGCGAGCGACACAGAGCTCGACGATGTGGAGACCCTGTCGGACCTGGCCGACCTGGCCCGGGAATCGGCCTCCGAGGCCGACGACACGGTGCTCGTCTTCATCGAGCAGGAAGACGCGTGGTTCGGCGTCGTGCGCGTCGACGGGGAGGAGGACCCCCGGGTCTTCGTCTCCAACGCAGCCGCCGCCGCCCGCAGCTCGTACGGCGAGCTCCTGCTCACCGACGAACTGCTCGGAAGGGAGCCCAAGGACGACGCCGACGACCTGGACGCCCTCGACCTCGACGGCACCGAGGACGGTGAACCGGACGCCGAGGAGGACGACGACGCGGACGGTTCCGCCGTGCCGGCCGGCCCGGTCGGCGACGCCGCGATCCTGGACGACCTGGGCGTGAGCGCGAAGGAGCTGCTGACCCTGGACGAGGACGCGCTCGGCGAGATCGCCGAGGCCCTGGGCGCCTCCGACGTCCTGGAGACCGTCCGCTGACCCTCCACGAGGCCCCCGGGTCCCCGGACCCGGTACGCGACCGCTGGCGGGCCGCTATGCGGCTCGCCCTGGACGAGGCCGGCCGGGCCGTACGGGGCGGGGACGTCCCCGTCGGCGCCGTCGTACTGTCCCCGGACGGTACGACGGTCCTCGCGGCCGGGCACAACGAACGCGAGGCCACCGGCGACCCCACCGCGCACGCCGAGGTCCTGGCCCTGCGCCGGGCCGCCGCGGCGCTGGGGGAGTGGCGGCTCACCGGCTGCACCCTGGTCGTCACGCTGGAACCCTGCACGATGTGCGCCGGCGCCCTGGTCCAGTCCCGGGTGGACCGGGTCGTCTACGGCGCCCGCGACGAGAAGGCCGGCGCCGCCGGGTCCCTCTGGGACGTCGTCCGCGACCGGCGCCTGAACCACCGCCCCGAAGTCGTCGAGGGCGTCCTCGCGGACGAATCCGCCCGTCTCCTCACGGACTTCTTCCGCACCCGCTGACACGCCCGCCGACACACCCGCCGACACACCCGACGGGCCTCCCCCGGCCCCCGAATACCGATTTCAGAGCACGGCCCCCCGTGCTGTAAGGTCTCCCTCGGTAGCGTGTCCGAGCGGCCGAAGGAGCTCGCCTCGAAAGCGAGTGTGGCGCAAGTCACCGAGGGTTCAAATCCCTCCGCTACCGCAGGTAGACGAAGGGGCGGTCCCAGTGGGCCGCCCCTTCGCGGTCTTCCTGCGCAGCGTATGGATCTTCGCTGCCGGAGACTCACCCGGTGTGCTCAAGCAGCGCCTCCCGGATCCCGGTCACGAACACCGTCCCCGCGGGCAGCAGTTCCCCGCTGTCCAGCAAGGCACGGGTGGCGGCCAGTGAGTGACGGCCCCAGGTCTCGTACTCGTGTCGTGCCCGCTCGCCCCCCGTGCCCGCGTCGGCTTCCGTCCGCCAGAAGTCCGTGACACCGAGGTGGGCGTAAGTACCCTGCAACAGGGCGCCCGCAGGGCGCGGATCCGTCCGCCAGGGGGCGCGGTAGACGGCGCCTGTGGGCGGGCCGTGAAGGGGCACCAGGTCCAGCAGAGCCCCGAGCTGGACATGCAGGAACTCGTGAACCAGCGTCAGGGCCAGCAGCACCGGATCGGCCGGCCGGGAGGCCGCGACCGCACCGAAGGCCCGGCGGGCGGCGGAACTCACGGCGGTGCCGTCCGGAGCCGGCCGCAAGGGCACCAGCGCGGTCAGGCAGGCAGCCACGGCGTCGGCATGCCAGGGATGCCGCCGAACCAGCACCTCCCATGCGCCTTGCAGCGTCGTCGCCCAGCGCTGCACCTCCTCGTCCGCCAGCGGCTCCGCGCACAACCGGCCGTGGACCTCCCTGAACGGCCCTCTGTCGGCCAGCCGTACTTCCCAGACCCGGCCGTCGCACTCGGCCTGCAGCAGCGGCGCAGCGCCCCATGTGGCGCCCGCCGCCTCAGCATCGTGGACCAGACGGTGGAACCACTCCGTGTCGGCGACCTCCCCCGCCCTCATTGCCGCTATCGTCCGTGCCGCCCCCTCGTCGAGGTAGGGGTGGAGCATGACGGCTCGCCAGCGTCGCGGGTCCTGCCGGTTCATCCGCACCAGGCGCTGGTAGGGAGCCTCGATGCCATGCCCGTGTTCGGCAGTCACCTGGTGCAACGCGGCAACCAGCAGCATCCGCTTGCTGAGCTGCCCCGCCTGCAGCAGCTTCACCGCCGCCGCCCCGCCGCGCGCCCGGGCGACCGCGTGAAAGGTCGGCGGGTCGACGACGTGCCGCTTGAGCAGCCGGCCGCTCACCGCGAGCCTCCGCCCGTACGGCGGCCCAGCACGAGGGTCACGTCGCGGGTCACACGTTCGCGGATGTGGTCGACGAGGGCGGCGAGATCCCTGCAGTAGACCGACGGAGAGGCGAAGCGGGTGGGGTGCGCGGTGGCGCTGTACCGGTGGGCGTAGAGACCGCCGCCACAGACCTGGACGCGCGCGCACCCGGCGCACACCGGTCCAAGACCTGCGAGACCTCGCTGCCGGACACGGAATGCCTCATGCGCGGCGGCTTCGGCGAACGTGTTGCCGAACACATCCAGCCCGGTCGCGGGGGCGCCCGGGTACGAGACCTTCAAGGAGTCCGCCTGCTCGATGGATCCGTCCGTCTCGACCACGACGAGATCGACCGGTGCCAGGCCCACCGTCTCACTGCGAGTGCTTCCGCCGAGCAGAACCGTCATGATCTCGTCGAAGATCCGGATGCCGGTCTCGCGCCGCGGAGCGTCGTACCAGCGGTCGAAGACGGCGCACAGCCAGTCGGCGTACGGCGTGGGCTCGTCCGGCCGGGGTCCGGGGGACGAGGTCGGCGGGACCGTGCGCCGGGCGAGGCCCGGCGGCGGATTCAGCCAGGTCCCGTGCGGCAGCAGCAGGTCCATCCGGGGCGGTGCGAACTCCAGCAGAGCCTCGTACGTCTCCACCGGATCGGCGGCCAGATCCACCACGCACAGCAGTCCCGCGTACAGCGCCCGGTTGGCCGTCCGGCCCAGCGTCCGCAGCGCGCGGGCCGTCGCCTCGTGGCTTCCCCGCCCGTTACGGCGGCGTCGGTGCCGGTCGTGCACGGCTGGGGTGCCGTCGAGGCTGACGCCGACCTGGACGCCGTACCGGTGCAGCACGGGGAGCAGCGCCCGGTCCTCCGCGAGCCTCACTCCGTTGGTCTGCACCGTCAGCCCCACCTCGGTGGTCCCGTGCAGGCCGTCGACGAGCAGCCGCAGCATCTCGTCCAGCCGCTCGGCCCCGACCAGCAGCGGCTCGCCGCCGTGCAGCACGACGCTCACCCGGTCCAGCCGGTGCTCCCGTGCGTGGTCCGCGATGAGGGCGGAGGTCCTGCGGACCGTTTCCGCGGTCATGATCCGGGGCCGGTCGCGCCAGCTCTGGTCGGCGGCCTCGTAGACGTAGCAGTAGTCGCAGGCCAGGTCGCAGCGGCTGTGGATCTTCAGCAGGAACTGACGGAACGGCAACTCCGGTGCGCCGGGAGCAGTGAGAGGCGAGCGTGTCTGCGGGACGGTGTGATGCGGGGTGGTGGGGCGCATGAATCCCGATCGCTCTGTGCGGGAGGCAGGGGCCCGCATATTACAGCCCGTCAGTGGCCCGTACCGGCGGCCTTCTCAGGTGGTGGGCGGCTCGATGTCCGCGTCCAGACGGGCCCCCGACATGACGGCCCGAGTGGTGGGATGCTCCTCGCCGAGAGTCAGCCGCGCCCGTCTCAGGGCTTCCGTCCGGTACTCGTCGGCCTCCGCGGTACGCCCGAGCGCGCGCAGGCTGAGGGACAGGTTGACCGTGACAGCGATGGTGTCGTAGTGGTCGGGGCCGAGGTGCTGGAGGAGCCTTTGCCGAGCCTGTTCCTCCAGTTCCGCGGCGCCTGCCACCTCGCCGGCGGCCACGAGATCGTTCGCGTGGTTGATCAGGCACGCCAGGGTGTACGGGTGCTCGGCACCGAGCACGTCGTACAGCTGTTCCAGCGTCCGCCGCGACATGTCCCGGGCCGCCTCCAGCCGTCCCGCCAGCCGCAGATGGACGGACAGGTTGTTGGCACAGGCGAGCGTGACAGGGTGTGCGTCGCCCAGGTAGTCCACGTAACGGCGCTGCACACGTTCCGCGAGCTCCAGGGCCTGTTCTACCTTGCCGAGCGCGGCGAGGTCGCCGGCCAGGTTCGAGGCGACGGCGAGGGTGTCGGGGTGCTCGGCGCCGAACAGGTCGATGTACCGGCTGTGGACCTCGTGGTCGATCTCGCGGGCTTCGGTGTAACGGCCGGCCCGGCGCAGGGCGACCGCGAGATTCCGCCGCGCGTCCAGCGTGCTCATGTGGCCGTCCCCCAGGGTCTGCCGGTACAGCTGGACCGTCTGCTCAAGCAGCACGAGGGCCTGGCTGAGGTGCCCGGTCTCCCGCAGGTCCCGGGCGTAGTTGGCCGCGCTGCTGAGGTTGTAGACGTCGTCCGCACCGCGTGTCTCACGCCCCTGGTCGTAGATTCTCCGGTGGCGTGCGAGGGCCTGTCTGCGGTCGCCGGCCAGATATTCGGAGACAGCGAGGTTGTTGTCGTACATCAGGGTGCGGGGATGGTCCTCGCCGAGACTCTGCTGTGCGGCTGCGAGAGTCGCCGCATCGAGCGCACGGGCCTCCCGGTAGCGGCCGAGGGCCCGCAGGTCGGAGCCGACGTTCGTCGCGGCAGCGAGCGTGTGGGGGTCGTCCTCCCCCCTGGCGGCGCGGAACCGCTCGTGCGTGTCCTGGTCGATGTCGAAGGCCGCGCGCAGCTGACCCTGGAAGCGCAGCGCGTTGCCCAACTGGATGCGGAGCAGAAGCGTGTGGGTGTCACTCGGATCCTCGAACGGCTCCCTGCTCCATCGCTCAAGGGTGCGCTCGGCCAGTGTGCGAGCCGCGCTCAGCAACCCGCGTTTCCAGAGGTAACGGACGGAGTCGATGATCCACTTGCGCACTTCGGGATCGGTGTTGCCAGCTGCCTTGGACGGCCACAAGTGGGGAAGCAGCTCCTCGTACCCGTCCCAGTTCCTGGGGGAATCCGGGTCGCCGGGGCTGGCCTCGGCGAGCGCGGTGTGGACGACACGGCGCCACTGCTGCCAGCGTTCGCCGACGACATGGTCACGGATGACCGCCTGGACCAGCCGGTGCACCGTGAGGGTGGCGCTGCCCTGGTCGCTCTTCGCCAGTCCGAACCTGTTGATCAGGCGAAGGATCTGGGCGGTGGCCAGTTCGTCCCGGGGTTCACCGGGAGCGATGGTGAGCGCCTGGGTGACCGACCGGCTGTAGAGGAGGCGCATGGGGATCGGGTCCGGGCCGAAGAAGGAGCAGATCTCCAGCATCTCCGCCGCCGCAGGGTTCTTGCGGCGCAGCTCGCCGACCGCGAGCCGCCACGTCGCGACCGCGGAGTGGTCGTAGTCCTGCCTGGGCAGCTGGGTGCTGCCGAGCACCTCGGTCAGCCGGTCCCGGAGAAGTCCCAGGTAGCGGGCGACCGGCATGTTGCTCTCGTGCAGATAGATCGCGGCCTGGGCGACGGCCAGTGGGAGGTCGCCCAGCTCGTCGGCGACCTGGCCGATGTCCTCCTCGGACAACGCCGGATTGAATCGGTGCATCAGCTCGACGCTCTCGTCACGGGTGAACACGTCCACCTCGACCAGGCCGGCGCTCGTCGCCCAGGCGCGGTCGCGAGAGGTGATCAGCACATGACCGTTGGGCGGCCCGGCGGGTATCAGGCCGGTCAGCTCCTCGGGGCCCCCGGCGTTGTCGTACACCAGCAGCCAGCGGGCGAACGGCTCGCCGCGGCGCAGCGCACGGAGCACCGAGGTGACCGTCGTGTTGAGATCCTCGCTCTCCTCAAGGCCCAGATACGGCGCGAGGTCGGCAAGGGCCGGAGGAATGAGTTCCGGCTGCGCTGCCGCGACCCACCACACGACGTCGTAGGCGGCCTTGAAGCGGTGGACGTACTCCAGGGCGATCTGGGTCTTGCCCATGCCGCCCAGCCCGTACAGCACCTGGTTGGAAACGGCACCGGTGGGTCCGGCGGTGAACTGGTTGCGCAGCCTCTCCAGGAGTTCGGCGCGGCCGGTGAACGCCAGGTTCCTGGACGGCGCCCGCTGTACCGAGGGCGTGCTTCCCGGAAAGTCCGGACGTCGGCCTCCGGCCGACCGCAGGCCGGCCTCGCTGTCCTGGCCGTGGGACGGCAGAAGCACCGCGGCCAGCAGCTGCGCTCTGGCCTCCGCGGCGTTGGAACAACGGCTGAGGTCGGTGGCGAGGTTGTGCCACAGGGAGGTGGATGCGGTGGTCTCCAGTTCCTGGACGCACACGGCCACCATCCGGGGGACTCTGGCCTCCTCGCAGTCGCCGAGCCGCAGCCGGAGCTCCGCGGCACGCCGCTGCGCGGTGTACGCAGGGGACAGCAGCGCGAGCAACCTCCCCTGGCCCTGCAGAGCGCCGAGCACCTCGGGCGGCCCGTCGGCTTCGGTGACCGCCGTGATGCTGTGCAGGGAGACGCGGTAGCCGACCCCCTCCAAAGTGCCCGCCGCCCATTCGGCCCACATCCGGTCGCCGGGCGCGTAGCTGATGAAGATCCGCGCGGGCACGGTGCGCGGAGTGCGCAGGTAGGAGGTGTTCAGGCGACGGCGCTCGTCGGGGGGCAGAGGAACCAGGGCACGTACCCGGCCCTCGGTGATCCAGTCGGTGAGCCGTTCGAACGCGGAGAGCAGAGATCCTTCCTGCAGCGGCCGCTCGGCGACCGTGGCAGGTATTTCCTCGTATGCATAGAAGGGTTTGTAAGGGATCTCCACTTCGCCCCAGTAGCGCTCGCGCTGTGCTTCGGTGAGCCAGTGCAGGAACGGGGCGAAAGCCTCACGCGCGAAGTCCCGGCCGGCCTCCAGGCGCTCCTTCTCGGCGTCCTCCACTCTCATCGGGACGGGCAGGATACGGATGTCACGCTGCGATGAACGGGTCACCGACAGGGCGACGTCGACACCGCCACGGATGCTCTGCACGCTGGAGGTGAAGCAGCCGACCAGGATGTCCGGCATCAGGATGGTGCAGATGCCGGATGTGTCGCTGACGCCCGTCCGGCTGTCGATGAGCACGTAGTCATAGGTGGAGACCATCTCCTCACGCAGCGCGTGCAAGAACGCTCCTCCGCCCAACTGCTCGTAGAAGCGGTGCCAGTTGAACCTGGTGACGGCCGTGGAATAGGAGGCCGACTGGCGCCCGGCGGGAACGAAGTCGAGCCGACCGGACAGGCTCAGTTCGAGGCCGGTCGTGTAGGGACGGAGCCGGGTGAGCGAACGCAGTCGTCCCTCACTGACGGCGGCGGGCACGGTGCGTGGAGCCTGGGCCCGGCTCGGGCTCAGTACCTCGTTCACATAGGCCTGAACCATGTTCATCAGGCCTTCGGTCGAGCGCAGTTCCGCATCGACGAGCACGGGGTGGAAGTAGCGGTGCAGTCCTGGAGCCTCGAGATCCCAGTCGACTATCAGGACCCGGAGACCGTTGCTGGCCAGGATCCAGCCGACATTGGCAACGGCCATGGTGCGTCCGGTGCCGCCCTTGTAGGAGTAGAAGGTCACGATCTTCCCGTTGCCCGGGACATCAGTACTCATCGTCCCAATTCCCCTCCCACGGTCGGCGCACGGACGTGTCCGCCGCCTCGGGGCCGGCGGCCGCTGTCTGCGGTGCAGGCACGGTCAGCTCGGGCAGCCGCGAGGCGGCCGGCCCCTCGGGCAGCCATCTGGGCACGGCGCTCTCCATCAACCGGCTCTGGGCGACGGCGACCATCACGGCCAGATGGTCGTCGAAGTTCTCCTTGCCGACCCGCACCCGGAAGAGGGGGTCGTACGGATCGTTCCGCCGCATCCAGTTCCGCCGGAACACCTGCCGCAGGCGTGTCCAGAGCGCTTCGTCGGCAGACTCCTCGTCACTGTCGTGGCAGGGCACCAGCACCCCGGTGACGGGATGGTTCTGACGGTCGAAGTCGGCAAGTGCCGCACGGTAGGGCTCGGCTGCCGCAGCCCAGGCGTCGACCAGGAGGATGCTCGTCTGGCTTTCGCTCATCGCCGCTTCGAGCTTGCGGCCGAGTTCGTCGTCGATCGCCTCGAGACTGCTTGTGCACCCCTCGTCGATGATCACTCGCTGGGCGCGGTGGGCCAGCGTGGGACGAACCGGCGGGTGGTAGGGCGTCCACTCAAGAGGTGTGCGCCCGTAGTACTCGATGTGGCGCCGGCCTTCCGGCAGCCGTTCTGCGGTACCCGCGGCCACGAAGATCCTCACGTGCCCCAGATCGCGTTCCATGGGTTGCTGCCCTTGCGGGACGGGGAAACAGCCCTGCACCGTGCCGAGGTCGAGTCCCTCGGTGTGCGGCAGCCTGAAGCGCTCCGCGACGTGCCTGACACGATCGGCTATGACCGATACCGCTTTGCGGTAGCCGTGGCCTGTGGGATCGGTACGCAGGAGCGCCTGGAGACCGTACTCGGCGTACTCGGCCCCCATCCTCGGCTCGGAGTACTGCAGCCGTGCGACCTCGTCGGGCAGCGGACCACGCAGCGGCGCCCACATGACCGGCACCAGTGCGGGCACATCGATGTCGGTCTCCTGCCGGTACTGCGTGAGCCGGTCCCGGAACGCCGTCCACTCCTTGCCGCAGTAGAGACTGCGCATATAAGAGGACGAGTACAGGGCGACAAAGGCTCGGCAGCGCCCCACCGCCCTGCCGAGCACCCGCTCCCAGTCGGAACCGAGTCCGAGCCGCTCCACGTCCCGGAAGGCGGGCTGCATCCCGGAACCCGCGCCCAGACGCTCCAGTTCGTCCACCAGATCCCGGTAGAAGCGTCCGACAAAGGCGTCGCTGTCATCCCGCCTGGCGTAACTGAGGAAAAAGTACGGCTCTTCGTCCAAGTCGCCCCCCGGTACCCGTCCGCAGAACCTGGCACCGTGTCACCCACCTGCCAGGGCGCGCGCACAGACGTTCATACCCGACGGCGGAAGGGCTCAGACATCCCGGCCGGGACGGAGCCGACAGCGCATCACAACGACGACTGGAATTTGGCCGTCGGCTCGTCCGTGGGGTGCAGCACCTCGTCGATCACCCTGCGCAGCGCAGCGGTGAAGGCGGTGTCGGGCATGTCATCCAGATCGCCCATCGACACGCCGGTCAGATCCACCAGGCCCGAGCCGTACTCGGAGCCGAACGTCCGTTCCACCGCACCCCTCACACGCGCGTGCGCGCACGTGCATACGGAGACCGGCATGCACGCCCACTTCTGCCAAGGCGGGAGCCTACTCGCTCCGCACCCCGCCAGGTGCACGCGATGCCCGGCACCCGGCGGGCCGTGAACCCACCCGGACCGGCCAGGGGAGGGCGTTGCCCCCTGCGCCGGCAGCCGGGCGCCGAAGCCGCCTCCCGGGGTGTCGGCAACGGCTGAATTTGGGACCAGTTCGAACGGTTCAATCGTGAGCCACTGTGCGGCCTCGGTGGTTCGTCAGTGGTTGTCGGTGGCGGTG
>NZ_JBIBHY010000021.1:0-155078 GCF_042957285.1 Streptomyces sp. NPDC008092 | reverse complement strand
AAGGAACGGTCGCTTCCTTTGTACTCACCCTCTCGGGCTTTCCTCCGGGCTTCCCTTCGGTCTTGCGTTTCCGACTCTATCAGATCTTTTCTCGATCCGATTTCCTCGGTGCTTTCCAGGTTTCCGCTCTCGCGTTTCCCTTTCCGGCGGTTCCGACTTTATCAGAAGTTCTGAGTCGGAATTTCCACCCGGTCCGGGGAGCCTGGATCCAGCGCATGAAGCACCGGGGTTCCCGGCTGGGCGGAGCCGTAAACGTACTGGAGCGGGCCGCCTCGATGCAAATCGAGGCGGCCCGCTCCAGGTTCATGCGTACGACAGGCCGTACGCATGCAGTACGCGCGTCAGACCTCCACGACCACCGGGAGGATCATCGGCCTGCGCCGGTACGTGTCCGAGACCCACTTGCCCAGCGTCCGGCGGATGAGTTGCTGCAGCTGGTGGGGTTCCACGACGCCGTCCTGGGCCGAGCGTTCCAGGACTTCCGCGATCTTCGGGATGACGTCGGCGAACGCCGAGTCGTCGATGCCGGAGCCACGGGCCTGGACATGGGGTCCGCCCGTGATCTTGCCGGTGGACGAGTCGACGACCACGAAGACCGAGATGATGCCCTCGTCGCCGAGGATCTTGCGGTCCTTGAGGGCCGGCTCGCCGACGTCGCCGACCGAGAGGCCGTCGACGTAGACGTAACCCGCCTGGACCTTGCCGGAGATCTTGGCCTTGCCCGCGACGAGGTCGACGACGACGCCGTCCTCGGCGATGACGATGCGGTCGTGCGGGACGCCGGTGAGGGCGCCGAGTTCGGCGTTGGCGCGCAGGTGGCGCCATTCGCCGTGGACCGGCATCAGGTTCTTCGGCCGGCAGATGTTGTAGAAGTACAGCAGTTCACCGGCGGAGGCGTGGCCGGAGACGTGCACCTTGGCGTTGCCCTTGTGGACGACGTTGGCGCCCCAGCGGGTCAGGCCGTTGATGACGCGGTAGACCGCGTTCTCGTTTCCGGGGATGAGCGACGAGGCCAGGATGACCGTGTCGCCGTCGACGATACGGATCTGGTGGTCGCGGTTGGCCATCCGGGACAGGGCGGCCATCGGTTCGCCCTGCGAGCCCGTGCAGACCAGGACCACCTCGTGGTCGGGGAGGTCGTCGAGCGTCTTGACGTCGACGACCAGGCCCGGCGGGACCTTCAGGTAGCCGAGGTCCCTCGCGATGCCCATGTTGCGGACCATGGAGCGGCCGACGAAGGCGACCCGGCGGCCGTACTCGTGGGCCGTGTCCAGAATCTGCTGGATGCGGTGGACGTGGCTGGCGAAGCTCGCCACGATGATCCGCTTGCGCGCACTGGCGAAGACCTGGCGCAGGACGTTGGAGATGTCCCGCTCGGGCGGGACGAATCCGGGGACCTCGGCGTTCGTCGAGTCGGCGAGGAGCAGGTCGATGCCTTCCTCGCTCAGCCGTGCGAACGCGTGTAGATCCGTCAGACGGCCGTCCAGCGGGAGCTGGTCCATCTTGAAGTCGCCGGTGTGGACCGCCATGCCGGCCGGGGTGCGGATGGCCACGGCCAGGGCGTCCGGGATGGAGTGGTTGACGGCGATGAACTCGCAGTCGAAGGGACCGACGCGCTCGCGCTGCCCCTCCGCCACTTCCAGGGTGTAGGGGCGGATGCGGTGCTCCTGGAGCTTGGCCTCGATGAGGGCGAGGGTCAGCTTGGAGCCGATGAGCGGGATGTCCGGCTTCTCACGGAGGAGGAAGGGGACGCCGCCGATGTGGTCTTCGTGGCCGTGCGTGAGGACGATGCCCTCGACGTCGTCGAGGCGGTCCCGGATGGACGAGAAGTCCGGCAGGATCAGGTCGATTCCGGGCTGCTCCTCCTCGGGGAAGAGCACTCCGCAGTCGACGATCAGCAAGCGGCCGTCGTACTCGAAGACAGTCATGTTTCGGCCGATCTCCCCGAGCCCGCCGAGCGGGGTGACGCGGAGCGCGCCTTCGGGGAGCTGCGGCGGGGCGCCGAGTTCAGGATGCGGATGACTCAAAAGACTCTCCTCACCACGCACGCCACGTACCGGTCGGGCACGTGGCGTGCGTGACGTTCGTGCATAAGCAGTTGTCGTTGTCCTTGCAGGGTGCGGGCACCGGTGGTCCCGCTTCTTCAGTTGTGAAGCGTCGCTGCGCGGACGGCCGCGCAGAAGTCTGTTGTCAGAGTTGTACCCCGCCGGCGGCAAGATCGATCTTGAGCTGGGCAATCTCCTCGGCCGAACACTCGACCATGGGTGCGCGCAGGGGTCCTGCGGGCAGTCCCTGGAGGGCGAGCGCGGCCTTGGTGGTCATGACGCCCTGGGTGCGGAACATGCCGGTGTAGACGGGGAGCAGCTTCTGGTGGATCTCGGCGGCCTTGACGACGTCACCGGAGGTGTAGGCGTCGACGAGGGCCCGCAGGTCGGGGGTGACCAGGTGGCCGACGACCGAGACGAAGCCGACCGCGCCCACGGAGAGCAGCGGCAGGTTGAGCATGTCGTCGCCGGAGTACCAGGCGAGGCCGGACCGCGCGATGGCCCAGCTGGCGCGGCCGAGGTCGCCCTTGGCGTCCTTGTTGGCGACGATCCTGGGGTGCTCGGCGAGGCGGACGAGCGTCTCGGTGTTGATCGGGACGCCGCTGCGGCCGGGGATGTCGTAGAGCATGACCGGCAGGGCGGTGGCGTCGGCGACCGTGGTGAAGTGCCGGTACAGGCCCTCCTGAGGGGGCTTGTTGTAGTACGGCGTGACGACCAGCAGGCCGTGTGCGCCGTCGCGCTCGGCCTGGCGGGCCAGCTCGACGCTGTGGTGGGTGTCGTTGGTGCCGACTCCGGCCACGACGTGGGCGCGGTCGCCGACCGCCTCCAGTACGGCTCGTACCAGGTCCGATTTCTCCGCGTCACTGGTGGTGGGGGACTCGCCGGTGGTCCCGTTGATGATCAGGCCGTCGTTGCCTGCGTCCACCAGGTGGGTGGCGAGCCGCTGTGCGCCGTCGAGGTCGAGCGCGCCGTCCGCCGTGAAGGGCGTGACCATGGCGGTGAGGACCCGCCCGAAGGGGGTCTGCGGAGTGGAGGTCGGAGCCATGGGTTACACGCTACTCGGTGCTCACGGCGCGGTCTGCCCTTGGGGTGCGGGGAAAGTCCGGACAAATGCGGAGCCCGGCACTGCCTGCTCGGGGGTTCAAGCAGTGCCGGGTCCGTTTGATCAGGCTAGATGAACTTCTCTAAATGCCGCAATACGGACACCTCGCGAGGCTGATCCGTACATCTGTGCCGAGCCCGACAGGAAGCGCGATCGACGGGCCGCACTACCGGCCGTACTACGGTGCGACCCGGCCGTTGGCGTTGAAGGCGGCGTGGGTGAGCGGCATGAGCCTGGCCCACTCCGCCTCCATCTTCTCGCCGACCATCTCGATCTCCCGCTGCGGGAAGGACGGCACCTTGGCCAGCTCGTGCTGGGTGCGCAGCCCGAGGAAGTGCATCAGCGAGCGGGCGTTGCAGGTGGCGTACATCGAGGAGAAGAGGCCCACGGGGAGCACCGCACGGGCGACCTCGCGGGCGACGCCGGCGGCGAGCATCTCCTGGTAGCGCTCGTACGCCTGGATGTACGACTCCTGCATCGAGCGTTCCACGATCTCCTGCTGGGCTTCGGTACCCGGCACGAACTCGTACTTGCCCGGACGCCCCTGCTGCACCAGCTTGCGGTCCTCACCCGGGACGTAGAAGACGGGCTGCAGCTCCCTGTAACGGCCGGACTCCTCGTTGTACGAGTTGTGCACGACGAAATCGTTCGCGAGGAAGTTGTGCCAGGGGCCTTCCACGGAGAGGTCGTACGTCATCTCCTCGCCGTCCGCCTCGACGGCGACGATCTGGTCCGGTACCGCCTTGGCGATCTCGCCGTCACGCCGGGCCACCGCCTGTTCCCCCGCGCTCTTGGTCGCGTGGCACGGCTCGCAGGCCGGAGCGAGGTTCTTCTCGTCGAGGGCCCGGAGCAGGTCACCGGCCACCGGAACGACGTGGTCCAGGGCGAGCCGGTCCCGGGGGAAGTCCCGACCGCACAGGTGGCAGGTGTCGGTCTCCTTGATCAGCCGCTCACGCTGCATCGAGGTCCATACGCCGATCCCGCGGCGCAGGCTCGGCGGGACCGGCCCCTGTGACGGGCGGGGCGCCGTGCCCGAGACCAGGACGGCGTCCCCGACGGTGAGCTCTCCCGCCTTGCACCAGCCCTCCGGAGTGAAGAGGGCGTGGTCGACCGTGCAGCGGAGGGTCTTGCCCGAGGCGGTGGTGATCTTGACGAGCGGCTTCACGCCCGACTCGATCACGTCGACGATCCTGGCCCGCTGGGCGAGCAGGGTTTCCTCGTCGTAGCAGCGCACGTGGTTGCGGCGCACCGATTCGAGCTTGCGGAGGCGGGTGCTGGGGTGCAGCTCGCGGAACTCCGCGACGGCGGACTCGGCCGCCTCGCGGTTCTCGTACAGACCGAGGTAGTGGTCGGTGTCGCCGCGGCGCACCTGAGCCGTCCACTTGCCCGCCCGGCTGTGCCAGGTCACGCCGCCGGCCGAGTGCGGCAGACGGTCCTCGACACCCAGGTGCCAGAGCTTGTACAGCTCGGCGATGGTGTGCCGGCGCAGGTGGCCGGCCTCGCTCTCCAGCGTGATCTCCGTGTCCCCGGCGATGCACCACCCCACCCGGTGCCGCATGAACTCGCGGAAGACGAAGATCGGGGCGCTGATGAAGAAGGTCATCGAGTTGTGCTCGAAGGGGCTGCCGTGCCGGTCCCGCATCAGGTAGTTGATGAGGCCCTTGGACCGCTCCGGGTCCTTCTTCAGCTCGTCCAGGGACTGCTCGCCGGCGGTGGAGACGCGTGCGGCCCACAGCACGTCGGAGTCGGCCGCGCTGTGCTTGACCAGGTCGACGGTGACATCGCTCCGGAAGCTGGGCTTGAGGTCGTCGGCGGGGGTGTCGGTCACGGCTCGGAGGGTCCTTCCATCACTTCTCTCGGGCGGCGCCCACTCTACGGCCCGGCAGCGACAACCGGGCCTTCGGTGCCGGGGCACGACATACGGCAGCGAATTTCTGTGAATTCGGTGAAACCGGGCACCATCGGGGCCACTCGCCCGTCTGTGTAGATGACAGACAGTCGTTCGATCCCGAAATCCGATCCCGAGAGGGGATGCACCGCCCATGTCCGGTCGGCGCGAACCGGTCCCGTTCGCCTTCCTCGCCGAAACCGACAGGTTCCGCAGCAACATCGATCCCCCGCCCCGCCAGCGGTCGTCCGTGAGTCAGATAGCCGGGCGGTGGCTGCTCGGGCTCACCATCGTGGCCGGGCTCGTGGGCTCACTGGTGCTGGGCATGCCGGCGCTGTCCACGCCGTCCGACACCGGGACCCAGCAGTCGCAGGCCTCCCAGGGGCGCTGACTCTTCCGGACCCCCGTGAGTGGTGGGCGGGAACAGGGGCGGATAGCCTCACCGGGCACAGCCCATGCATGGATTGAGTGAGGACCAGCCGTGCCCCTGCCCTTCCTGACGGCCGACCGCACCTATGACGCGGCACTCGACAACGCCCTGCCCCACGACGACCGCGACCGCTGGCGGCGCCCCTACCGGCCCGGGCCGTGGCGGGTCGGCGGAGCCGCCCTGTGGCTGCTGCTCGCCTCGTTCGTGCTGTTCGCAGCGGTCGCGCTGGCCCTGACCGGCTCGCTCGGCTCCGCCGGGACGGTCCTCGGCATCGCCCTGCTGATCATCGCCGCGGCGCTGCGGATACTGCGCATGGGCGTGTGGGTGAGCGCGCACGGCGTGCGCCAGGTGGGTCTGCTGTACACGCGGACGGTTCCCTGGAAGCGGGTCGTCGAGGTGCGTACGGCGCAGCAGCCGGTGCGCTGGCTGGGCCTGCCGCGGACCGTACAGGGACAGGCGCTGACCCTGGTGCGCAAGGACCGCGCCCCGTCGGACACCGAGCCGCTGCTGACCACCCACGGGATGGACTTCGTGGGCCGGGCGTCGGCCTTCGACCGTGCGGCGGACGTGGTGGAGGCGTGGGCGGCCGAGTACGGACGCGGGTAGCTCCGCTGGAAGGGCCGCCGCGATGTGCCGAGTGCGGCACCGTCGTGGCTGGTCGCGCAGTTCCTCGCGCCCCTTACGGGGCGCTGCCGGGGCGCGCGGTGCTCAGGCCTCCACCGGCCTGCCGTCGTGCAGGGCGATGGCGCGCTGCATCGCCTTGCGGGCGCGCGGGGTGTCGCGGGCGTCGTGGTAGGCGACGGCGAGGCGGAACCAGCTGCGCCAGTCGTCGGGGGCGGCCTCGGTCTCGGCCTTGCGCTTGGCGAAGACCTCGTCGGCGGAGTCCCGGTCGATGCGGCCGCCGGGCGTGCGCTTCAGCTCGTCCACGGGCAGGCCGCCCTCGGCGTCGAGTTCCGCGGCGAGGGCGTTGGCCCGGCGGACGAACTGGGTGTTCTTCCACAGGAACCACAGGCCGATGACCGGCAGGATCAGTACCGCCACCCCGAAGGTGACGGTGAGGACCGTGCCGGTCTGGATGAGCATCACGCCCCGGCTGCCGACCAGGACGAAGTAGAAGAGGAGGACGGCGGCCGTGAGGGCGTAGGAGAGCTTCGCGCGCATGTCGTCGGGCCGGTTCAGCTCAGGTCCAGGAAGTTCTCCAGGCCGAAGGTCAGGCCCGGAGTGGTCACCACGCGGCGGGCGCCGAGCAGGATGCCCGGCATGAAGCTGCTGTGGTGGAGGGAGTCGTGCCGGATGGTGAGGGTCTCGCCCTCGCCGCCGAGGAGGACCTCCTGGTGGGCCAGGAGGCCGCGGAGGCGGACGGCGTGGACGGGGATGCCGTCGACGCTGGCGCCGCGTGCGCCGTCCAGGGCGGTCACCGTGGCGTCCGGGGCCGGGGCGGTGCCGGCCGCGCGACGGGCCTCGGCGATGAGCTGGGCCGTGCGCGTGGCCGTGCCGCTCGGCGCGTCCACCTTGTTCGGGTGGTGGAGTTCGACGACCTCCACCGACTCGAAGTAGGGCGCGGCGATCTGCGCGAACTTCATCGTGAGCACGGCGCCGATGGAGAAGTTCGGGGCGATGAGCACGCCGGTCTCCGGGGACTGGGCGAGCCAGCCCTTCAGCTGCGCGAGGCGTTCGTCGGTCCAGCCCGTGGTGCCGACGACGGCGTGGATGCCGTGGCGCACGCAGAAGTCGAGGTTGCCCATCACCGAGGCGGGGGTGGTGAGTTCGACGGCGACCTGGGCGCCGGACGCCTCCAGTGCCTCCAGCTTGTCGCCCCGGCCGAGGGCGGCGACCAGCTCCAGGTCCTCGGCGGCCTCGACCGCCCTGACCGCCTCCGAGCCGATCCGGCCCCTGGCGCCGAGGACCGCCACGCGCAGCTTGCTCATCTTCGTCTTCGTTCCTTACCGGTGGTGTGTCAGGCGACGGCGTCGTGCAGGCGTGCGGCCTGCTTGTCCTTGAGCGGGCCGATGACCGACAGCGACGGGCGCTGTCCCAGGATGTCGCGGGCGACCGAGCGGACCTCGTCCGGGGTCACGGCGGCTATCCGGGCCAGCATGTCGTCGACGGACATCTGCTCGCCCCAGCACAGTTCGCTCTTGCCGATACGGTTCATCAGCGCACCGGTGTCCTCCAGGCCGAGGACCGTGGAGCCCTGGAGCTGGCCGATGGCACGGCCAATCTCGTCGTCCGGCAGGCCGTTCTCGGCGACCTGGTCGAGTTCGTCCCGGCAGATCTTGAGCACGTCGTGCACCTGCGAGGGCCGGCAGCCGGCGTAGACGCCGAACAGGCCGCAGTCGGCGAAGCCCGAGGTGTACGAGTACACGCTGTAGGCCAGGCCGCGCTTCTCGCGGACCTCCTGGAAGAGCCGGGAGGACATGCCGCCGCCGAGGGCGGTGTTGAGCACGCCGAGCGCCCAGCGGCGGTCGTCGGTGCGGGCGAGGCCGGGCATGCCGAGGACGACGTGCGCCTGTTCGGTCTTGCGGCCGAGGAGCTCGACGCGGCCCGAGGTGCGGATGGTGCGGCTGCCGTCGCGCGGGGCGATGGGGGCGGCCTCGGCGTTCCTGAAGGCGCCGGCCTTCTCGAAGGCCGCGCGGACCTGTCGTACGACCTTGTTGTGGTCGATGTTGCCGGCGGCCGCGACCACCAGGTGGGTGGGGTCGTAGTGCTTCTTGTAGAAGCGGCGGATGCGGTCGGCGGTCAGGGCGTTGACCGTGTCGACCGTGCCGAGGACCGGACGGCCGAGGGCGTTGTCGCCGAACATGGTGTGCGCGAACAGGTCGTGCACGCAGTCGCCCGGGTCGTCCTCGGTCATCGCGATCTCTTCGAGGATCGCGCCGCGCTCGACGTTGACGTCGTCCTCAAGGATCAGGGAGCCCGTGAGCATGTCGCAGACGACGTCGATGGCGAGCGGCAGGTCGGTGTCGAGCACGCGTGCGTAGTAGCACGTGTACTCCTTCGCCGTGAACGCGTTCATCTCGCCGCCGACCGCGTCGATGGCGGAGGAGATGTCCAGGGCGCTGCGCCGGGTCGTGCCCTTGAAGAGCAGGTGCTCCAGGTAGTGGGTGGCGCCGTTCAGGGCGGGGGTCTCGTCGCGGGAGCCGACGTGGGCCCAGATGCCGAAGGTCGCGGAGCGGACCGACGGCAGGGTCTCGGTGACGATGCGCAGGCCGCCGGGGAGGGTGGTCTTGCGGACCGTACCGATGCCGTTCTCGCCCTTGATCAGGGTTTGGGTACGGGCGACGGCCCGCGCCTCCGAGGAGGTGCGGGCCGTCGTCGTAGAGCTGCTCGACGTCACTTGTCGGTGTCGTCCTTTGCGTCCTCGGAGGAGGCGTCTTCCTCGCCCTCGATCACGGGGATGAGGGAGAGCTTGCCGCGGGAGTCGATCTCGGCGATCTCGACCTGGACCTTCTGGCCCACGCCGAGGACGTCCTCGACGTTCTCCACGCGCTTGCCGCCGGCCAGCTTGCGGATCTGCGAGATGTGCAGCAGACCGTCCTTGCCGGGGAGCAGGGAGACGAACGCGCCGAAGGTGGTCGTCTTCACGACCGTACCGAGGTAGCGCTCGCCGACCTCGGGCATCGTCGGGTTGGCGATGCCGTTGATGGTGGCGCGGGCGGCCTCGGCGGACGGGCCGTCGGCGGCACCGATGTAGATGGTGCCGTCGTCCTCGATGGTGATCTCGGCGCCGGTGTCCTCCTGGATCTGGTTGATCATCTTGCCCTTGGGGCCGATGACCTCACCGATCTTGTCCACGGGGATCTTGACGGTGATGATCCGCGGGGCGTTCGGGGACATCTCGTCCGGCTTGTCGATCGCTTCCATCATCACGTCGAGGATGTGGAGGCGGGCGTCGCGGGCCTGCTTGAGGGCGGCGGCCAGGACGGAGGCCGGGATGCCGTCCAGCTTGGTGTCGAGCTGGAGGGCGGTGACGAACTCCTTGGTACCGGCGACCTTGAAGTCCATGTCACCGAAGGCGTCCTCCGCACCGAGGATGTCGGTGAGGGTGACGTAGTGCGTCTCGCCGTCGATCTCCTGGGAGATCAGGCCCATGGCGATACCGGCGACGGGGGCCTTCAGCGGCACACCGGCGTTCAGCAGCGACATGGTGGAGGCGCAGACCGAACCCATCGACGTCGAGCCGTTGGAGCCGAGGGCCTCGGACACCTGGCGGATCGCGTAGGGGAACTCCTCGCGGGTCGGCAGGACCGGGACCAGGGCGCGCTCGGCGAGGGCGCCGTGGCCGATCTCGCGGCGCTTCGGGGAGCCGACGCGGCCGGTCTCGCCGGTGGAGTACGGCGGGAAGTTGTAGTTGTGCATGTAGCGCTTGCGGGTCACCGGGGAGAGGGTGTCCAGCTGCTGCTCCATCCGGAGCATGTTCAGGGTGGTGACGCCCAGGATCTGGGTCTCGCCACGCTCGAACAGCGCCGAACCGTGCACGCGCGGGATGGCCTCGACCTCGGCGGCGAGCGTACGGATGTCCGTGACGCCACGGCCGTCGATGCGCTTCTTCTCCTTGATCACGCGCTCGCGGACCAGCTGCTTGGTGAGCGAGCGGTACGCGGCGGAGATCTCCTTCTCGCGGCCCTCGAACTCCGGGAGCAGCTTCTCGGCGGCCAGACCCTTGACGCGGTCCAGCTCGGCCTCGCGCTCCTGCTTGCCCGCGATGGTCAGCGCGGAGGCCAGCTCCGGGCGGACGGCGGCGGACAGCGCCTCCAGGACGTCGTCCTGGTAGTCGAGGAAGATCGGGAACTCGCCGGTCGGCTTGGCGGCCTTCGCGGCGAGGTCGGCCTGGGCCTTGCAGAGCACCTTGATGAAGGGCTTCGCGGCGTCCAGACCGGCGGCGACGACATCCTCGGTCGGCGCCTCGGCGCCGCCCTTGACCAGCTGGATGGTCTTGTCGGTGGCCTCGGCCTCGACCATCATGATCGCGACGTCGCCGTCCTCCAGGACACGGCCGGCGACGACCATGTCGAAGACGGCGTCCTCCAGCTCGGTGTGGGTCGGGAAGGCGACCCACTGGCCGTTGATCAGCGCGACGCGGACGCCGCCGATCGGGCCGGAGAAGGGCAGGCCGGCCAGCTGGGTGGACGCGGACGCGGCGTTGATCGCGACGACGTCGTACAGGTGGTCGGGGTTGAGCGCCATGATGGTGGCGACGACCTGGATCTCGTTGCGCAGGCCCTTCTTGAAGGACGGGCGCAGCGGGCGGTCGATCAGACGGCAGGTGAGGATCGCGTCCTCGCTCGGCCGGCCCTCACGGCGGAAGAAGGAACCCGGGATCTTGCCGGCGGCGTACATCCGCTCCTCGACGTCCACCGTGAGGGGGAAGAAGTCGAGCTGGTCCTTGGGGTTCTTGGAGGCGGTGGTGGCCGACAGCACCATGGTGTCGTCGTCCAGGTACGCCACGGCGGAGCCGGCGGCCTGCTTGGCCAGGCGGCCCGTCTCGAAGCGGATGGTGCGGGTGCCGAAGGCGCCGTTGTCGATGACGGCCTCGGCGTAGTGGGTCTCGTTCTCCACTAGCGTTTTCTCCGTTACTTTCGTCTGCGTTACGTCTTTTGTCCCGATCCGCCCGTGTGGCGGGGGGACGGTTGCGGAGATGCGCACCGTGCTGTGCGGGCCGGTCTTCGATCGAAGCACCCGGGGCTCGCTTCCCCCCGGGGGCCACTACCGAGGACCGGCGGCGGCTTGGGTGCGCCTCTCCTTCTTCGTTGTCCTGCTGTGTCGTGCGTATTGCGTTGTGCTACCACACTACAAAGCGTGAGTGACACTCCGCACGTTTCCGCACGTACGGCAAAGGGAGCGGCCCCGGGGTGTCTCTCCGGGAACCGCTCCCTTCACGGCGTCCTACTTGGCGCCCGCCGCACCGCGGCGGATGCCCAGGCGGTCGACCAGCGCACGGAAGCGCTGGATGTCCTTCTTCGCCAGGTACTGCAGGAGGCGACGGCGCTGACCGACCAGGATCAGCAGACCACGACGGGAGTGGTGGTCGTGCTTGTGGGTCTTGAGGTGCTCCGTCAGGTCGGAGATCCGACGGGACAGCAGAGCGACCTGGACCTCGGGGGAGCCGGTGTCGCCCTCCTTGGTACCGAACTCGGAGATGATCTGCTTCTTCACTGCGGCGTCGAGCGACACTCGTACTCCTCGTAGTCTGAATGGCCGCCGAGTGCCCCCGGTCTTTGTCTCGGGGGAGCTTCCGTTACTCGGGAGGCGGGGATCCGCTGGGCGCTGCCTCCAGGGTCCGCGGGGGACTCCGGGGGTGCGTACACAAACGGCCGTCGTCAAGGGTACCAGTGCCGGTGGGGGGCTCCGTCCCGGGGACGCGGAAGTAAGTACGGGGCCGGTGCCACCGCCAGTAGTGTGACGGTCACAGCCTAGGCATGACGGGAAGGGGTCGCTGCGGGATGAGCGAGACGGCTGAGGAGATGAAGGCGCGCAAGGAGCGGGAACGGGACGAGCTCTACGCGCTCGACATCTCGGGCGTCGAGTGGCACTGCGCGCCCGGTACCGAGCAGGACGAGGAGCGGGTCGAGATCGCCTACCTGCCCGAGGGTGCGGTGGCCATGCGGTCCTCCCTCGACCACGGCACCGTGCTGCGGTACACGGAGGCGGAGTGGCGGGCGTTCGTGCTGGGCGCCCGGGACGGGGAGTTCGACCTGGAGCCGAACGAGCGCAACGGCGGGCTTGCCGCCCAGTAGGCAGACACGGAGTTGAGGGGCGGCACGCACGCGTGCCGCCCCTTCGTCTTCCCGCGCACGCCGGTCAGTTCGTCCACCCCCGACGAGGGCGGGCAGCGGGACGGACGCCAACTGGCACCCGAACTGGCGGTTCTTGCCCGTTTTGTTCATCGGTTGTTCGGCAATTCGAAGGCTCTGCACACCACTTCCGGGCAGGGTGTGACCAGGCGGACCTCCGGCGAGAGGCGGACGGGCCTGCCGAGGTGCGGCTCGCGGTGATTAGGCTGGGAGGGGGGCACGACGTCCGGACCGTGAATACGGCGTCGGGGTCCCGAGGGGGAGAGCCGGTGGATCGGACTACCTCACACGAATACGGATGCTGAGAACGACACGACATGGTCGTCGCGCCGGCACGGCATGAGGGTGCTCGACCACACCAGGAGGAACTGTGAGCAGCGATCGGGACGGGATCCGCGGGGGCTGGGCCACACCCGGCGATGACCAGCCCGACGCGGAGTCCCTCAACGAGATGACGGGCGAGTTCACGATCGACTACGCACCGCCCGCCTGGTACACGCAGAACGCGGCCGACGGTTCCGGTCCGGCGACCGGCGGACCGGGCGGCCCGGGACCCGCGGGTCCGTCCGACGCGCAGAGCCGTCCGGGCGCCGGTGCGGGTCCGGGTGGAGCGGGTGCGGGTCCGGGTGGGGCGGCTGCGGCTGCCGGTTCCGGGCGTGCCGCTCAGCCTCGGTCGCCGTTCCCGCCGGGGGCGCCGATCCCCGGGCTGACCCCTCCCCCGCACGCCCAGCAGGGGGGCGGGAGGCCGGGTCCGGGGGTGCCCTTCACTCCGCCGCCGCCGTCTGCTGCGCCGACGTCCGCTCCGGGGGCGCCGTTCACACCGCCGCCCGCTTCGGGGCCGGGTGCGCCGTTCACCCCGGCACCCGTGTCGGCTCCAGGTGCGCCGTTCACCCCCGCCCCCGCGTCAACGCCAGGGGCTCCATTCACTCCCCCGCCCGCGTCAACTCCGGGCACGCCGTTCACTCCGCCGCCCGCCGCGACGCCCGGGGCGCCCTTCACGCCTCCGGCGGCTCCGGTGCCGGGTGCGCCGACGCCGGGTGCGCCGGCCACACCGCCGCCCGCTTCGGGGCCGGGTGCGCCGTTCACCGCGCCGCCCGCGTCGACTCCCGGGGCGCCGTTCACCCCCGCCCCCGCGTCAACGCCAGGGGCTCCGTTCACCCCTCCGCCCGCCGCCACTCCGGGTGCGCCGTTCACACCGCCGGCGCCGAGCGCGGACGCCGGGGCGCCGGCCGCCCCGCCCATCGCCCCCTTCACCCCGGCCCAGGCTCCGGCTCCGGCTCCTGCTCCTGCCGTGCCGCCCGTCGCCGGTCCGGCCGCCGTACCGCAGCTGCCGGTCGGTTTCGAGCCGCAGTCGGCCACCGCCGAGGACTCGGCGCCGGAGTCCGGGGAGGACGACGGTGACCTGGAGAGCGGTTCGACGATCCGGTTCTCCCCCGTCGCGTTGAAGCGCGAGACGGCCGCGGAAGCCGAGCCCGCTGCCGCCGCGGAGGGAGATGCGGAGGGAGATGAGGAGGCCGGATCGGAGGCCGCGGCCGCCGTGCTCCCGGCGGGCTCCGACGCGGACGCCGAGGACACCGACGGCGACACCGACGGGGAGGCAGCCGAGGACGGTGATCCGAGCGACGAGTCCGAGGCCGTCGCCGCCGATGCGGATGCGGATGCCGATGCGCACGCCGATGCCGATGCTGATGCTGATGCTGATGCTGATGCTGATGCTGATGCTGATGCCGACGGTACGGCCCAGACGGCCCGGACGGACGAGCACGTGCAGGAGGCCGTCCCGGCGGACGACACGGACGAGGGCGAGTTCCAGGACGCGGCCGATGCCGATGTGGACGCCCATGACGACGGCAACGACAACGGCGCCGGGACCCGCGCCGAGGCCGGCGACGCCGTAGACGTCGGCCCCGTCGAGCCCCCCGCCGCCGTCCCCGCGCCTCCGGCCCCGCCGCAGGACGCGCCCCCGGCTCCCGAGGACATCGTGCCCACCGCCTGGGCTCCCCCGCCGACGCCTCCTACGGTGGTTCCGCCGCTGCCGCCGTCGTACCAGCCCGCGGCCCCCGCGCCCGCCGCCCAGTGGCCGGTCCAGCCGGCGGCACCGGAGTCCGCGCCCGGTCAGCCGCAGCCCCAGCCCGCCACCGCACCGGGTCCGCAGCCGTTCCAGCCCCCGCAGGCACCGCAAGCTCCGCAGGCGCCGCAGCCCGCGCCCGCCGCCTGGAACCAGCCCGCGCCCCCGCAGCCCGGACAGCCGCAGCCGTACGCCCCGCAGCCCGACGCGCAGGGCGGCTACGGCTTCCCGCAGCCGGGCGCCCCCGTCCTGCCTCCGCAGGCACCGGGCGGCTACGGTTTCCCGCAGCCCGGGCAGCAGCAGGCCCCGCTCCAGCCCGGCGGTTACGGGTTCCCCCAGCCGGGCCAGCCGCAGCAGCCCCAGCCGCAGCCGGCCGCCCCGCAGGACCCGCGCGCCGCACAGGCACCGCAGCCGGCACCGCCGCAGCAGCCGCAGAGCCCGCAGGCGGCCGAGCCGCAGGCCGCGCAGCCCCAGCCGCCCGTCGACCCCCGGGCCGGTGCCGCCTGGCCGCAGCCCATCCAGCACGACCAGCGGCAGATGACCAACCCCGGTGCCGCGCCACTGGGTTACACCGCCGCCGTGGAGCTGTCCTCCGACCGGCTGCTCAACAACAAGAAGCAGAAGGCGAAGAGCGGCCGGCCCGCCGCCGCGTCCTCCCGGTTCAAGCTCGGCGGGAAGAAGGAGGAGGCCGAGCGGCAGCGGAAGCTGGAGCTGATCCGCACGCCCGTGCTCTCCTGCTACCGGATAGCGGTGATCAGCCTCAAGGGCGGTGTCGGCAAGACCACCACGACCACCGCGCTCGGCTCCACGCTCGCCACCGAGCGCCAGGACAAGATCCTCGCCATCGACGCCAACCCGGACGCCGGCACGCTCGGCCGCCGCGTGCGCCGCGAGACCGGCGCCACCATCCGCGACCTGGTCCAGGCGATCCCGTACCTCAACTCCTACATGGACATCAGGCGGTTCACCTCGCAGGCCCCGTCCGGCCTGGAGATCATCGCCAACGACGTCGACCCGGCCGTCTCGACCACGTTCAACGACGAGGACTACCGGCGCGCGATCGACGTGCTGGGCAAGCAGTACCCGGTCATCCTCACCGACTCCGGCACCGGTCTGCTGTACAGCGCCATGCGCGGGGTGCTCGACCTCGCCGACCAGCTGATCATCATCTCGACGCCGTCGGTGGACGGGGCGAGCAGCGCGAGCACGACGCTGGACTGGCTGTCCGCGCACGGCTACGCCGACCTCGTGTCGCGGTCCATCACCGTGATCTCGGGGGTCCGTGAGACCGGAAAGATGATCAAGGTCGAGGACATCGTGCAGCACTTCGAGACGCGCTGCCGGGGCGTCGTGGTCGTCCCCTTCGACGAGCACCTGTCCGCCGGTGCCGAGGTCGACCTCGACATGATGCGGCCGAAGGTGCGGGAGGCGTACTTCAACCTCGCGGCGATGGTCGCCGAGGACTTCGTCCGGCACCAGCAGATGCACGGCCTGTGGACCAACGACGGCAACCCGCCGCCGGTGGCCGCCCCGCCGATGCCCGGCCAGCCCCTGCCCGGTCAGCAGTACTACGCACCGGGCCAGCAGCAGCCGTACGCACCTGGTCAGCCGCAGCCGCAGCCGTACGCGCCGCCGGGACAGCCGTATCCTCAGCAGCCGCCGCAGTACCCGCAGCAGCAGCCCTATCCGCAGCAGGAGCTGTACGGCCAGCCGCAGCCCGGCGCCCAGCCCTACCCGCAGCAGCCCCCGCAGCAGCCGGGATACGGCTACCCGCAGCAGCCCCCGCAGCCGCCGCAGGCCCCGCAGGACCAGCCGCCGCAGCAGTAGCAGGAACGCCGAAGGGCGGCCGGTGCCTTGCCGCACCGGCCGCCCTTCGGCGTACTGCTGAGCCTTCTGCTGCCCGGTCAGGCCTGCTCGGCCGCCACCAGCTCCCGGCAGCGCTTGACGTCCTCGGCCATCTGCTCCAGCAGGGCGTCGAGCGAGTCGAACTTGGCCTGGCCGCGGACGTAGGCCAGGAAGTCGACGGCGACGTGCAGGCCGTACAGGTCGAGACCCACGCGGTCGATGGCGTACGCCTCCACCGTGCGCTCGGTGCCGTCGAACTGCGGGTTGGTGCCGACGGAGATCGCGGCCGGCATCACCTCGCCCTGGGCGTGCAGGAAGCCGGCGTAGACGCCGTCGGCGGGGATGGCGGTGTGCGGGAGCGTCTCCACGTTGGCGGTGGGGAAGCCCAGCTCGCGGCCGCGCTGGGCGCCGCGCACGACCACGCCCTCCACCCGGTGCGGGCGGCCCAGGATCTCCCGGGCGCCCGCCATGTCGCCCTCGGCGACCAGGCGCCGGGTCAGGGTCGAGGAGAACGGCTCCCCGCCGCCCGCCTCTCCGCGCACGAACAGGTCGACGACCTCGACCTCGAAGTCGTACACCCTGCCCTGCTCGATGAGGAACTCGACGTTGCCCGCGGCCTTGTGGCCGAAGCGGAAGTTGGGGCCCTCGACGACGGCCCTGGCGTGCAACTTGTCGACCAGGACCTTCACCACGAAGTCGGCGGCCGACAGCTTCGAGAACTCGGTGGTGAAGGGGAGGATCAGCACCGCGTCCACGCCCAGGTCCGCCATCAGCTCGGCGCGGGTGTGGTGCGGGGCGAGCAGCGGGGGGTGGCTGCCGGGGCGGACGACCTCGCTGGGGTGCGGGTCGAAGGTGACGACGACGGCCGGGATGCCCAGCTCTCGGGCGCGGTCCACGGCATGCCTGATGATCAGCTGGTGACCGCGGTGCACCCCGTCGTAGGACCCGATGGTGACGACGCTGCGCCCCCAGCCCTCGGGGATGTCCTCCAAGCCACGCCAGCGCTGCACTGTGTCCGCTCCTCGAACCTGTGTCCGTTGTCCGTCTTACGCAGGTCTAAGGGTGCCATGTTTGCCGGACCCGTCTCACACCGGCACGGTCGCTGTGACCGGGCGCACGTGT
Organism: Streptomyces sp. NPDC008092; assembly: GCF_042957285.1. Lineage (NCBI taxonomy): Bacteria > Bacillati > Actinomycetota > Actinomycetes > Kitasatosporales > Streptomycetaceae > Streptomyces > Streptomyces sp. NPDC008092. The sequence continues at coordinate 137,784 of NZ_JBIBHY010000021.1, read as the reverse complement.
CCGCGCTCACGCCGGGACCCGGACGCCCGCCAGGTTTCCCAGCATGCGGCGGGTGCTGGGCCCGACCACCGCGGCCCACTCCTGCGGGGTGTCGGTGAGCCAGCGGGCCATCAGGGCGGCGAATCCGGGGACGTGCCGGCCGAGGTCGACCAGTCCGCGGTCGAACCGGGTGGCACCGTCCGGAGTGCGGACCAGCAGCAGCCCGGTGCGCCTGACCAGCTCGCGCATCCCGTCGCCGTCGGCGTCGGCCCCGCGCTGTGCGGCGGCCGCGTGCAGCAGCGCGTCGAGGACGCCGGGGTCGCGTTCGCGGTCCAGCAGGAACTCCAGGAGTTCCCGGCGCAGCGGTCGCGAGGCGGGGGTGCCGGCCGCGCCGAGTACGGTCGCGAGGGCCGCCCGGACCGGCTCGGGGCCGTCGTCGAGCAGCTCGGTGACCAGGGGCAGGAGAACGGCACGGGCCTCGGCGCCCTGGTCGAGGCGGCGCTCCACGAACCCGGCCACCTGCCCGGCGAGCTCCGGCCGCAGCTCGGCGGCCTCCAGGACCAGTTCGGTGACCCGCTGGGCGAGCGTGGGCGTGGTGACGTGGGCGAGGGTGCGCAGCACCTGTGCGGCGTCCGGTCCGCGCAGCCGGACGCGGAAGGCCTCCAGGACCTCCTCGGGGTGGCTGACCAGGGCGGGCATCAGGGCGGCGGGGGTGAGCTGGTGGTCGCCGGTGGCGAAGTGCGTCAGCGCCTGCGGGAGATGGCGGGCGCGGGTCGCCGGGTCGCGGACCAGCAGGGCGAGGGCGCCGCCGTGCAGGGTGCAGTCGGCGGGGCGGGCGAGCAGGGCGAGCGCGGCGTAGCGGAGCAGTTCGCGGTCGGGTTCGCTGTGCACGTGCGGGGCGGTGCGCAGCCCGTGGGCCATGGCGGCCACCCGGCGGGCCGGGCGCTCGTCGTGTGCCCAGCGGTCCACGGCCCGGCACACCGCCGACGGCTCGTCCTCGGCGAGTACGGCGAGCAGTTCGTCGCCGCGCCGGTGGGCCGCGTCCACCAGCACCTCGGTCAGCTCGTCCAGGGCCCGGTGCCGGTGGGTGTGCAGCAGCGCCTGGGCGGCCGTCGCCACGGTGGCGTGCGGCATCGCGGGCAACGGCCGCTCGTCGTCGAACCACCGGGTGAGACACGGCTGTACGGAGGTGGGGTCGGCGGCCAGCAGCCGGGCCACGGCGTCCAGGTAGCGGGGGGCCGCGCCCTCGGGCTCCTCCGTCGTCGGCCGGACCGGCGGCCGGCTCGGCCGGGTCGGCCGGGCCAGCCGGGTCGGCCGGGCTCCGAAGCGGCCGAGGCCCGCGGTGTCCCGCTCCGCCTCCGGCACCGGCTCGTCGGCGAGGACGAGTCTGCGCAGCAGATCGAAGCGGTCGGCGGCCGGGAGGGCGAGCGCGGTCCAGAATTCCGGCCCGAAATCGGGTCCGAGCCCGGATCCGAAGTCGGGTCCGAACCCGGCGGGCGCGGTGCGCTGCCGGCCTACGACGCGGTCGGCGAGCAGCCGCAGCACCCCGGTGTACGGGCTCGCGTCGGGCAGTCGCAGCAGGGTCTGGGTGAGCAGGCGCGCGGCCCACCAGGAGCCGGGGTCCAGGTCGAGGGCGCGCATCAATTCGTCGAGTCGCGGCGTGAGTTGGGTGGGCCCGTACTCGCGGTCGAGCAGCAGCAGCGCTTGCACGACCGGGCCGACCCGGTGGCGCGGGACGGGCAGGGGGTGGGCGCCCAGGGAGGTGCGGGGGCGGTGGACGAGGGCGTGCAGGGCCTCGTCCAGGTCCAGGTGCATGCCCTGGATCCAGTCGGCGAGCTCTTCGTGGGCGAAGCGGTAACCGCCGCCGGCCGGCACCAGCAGGCCCTCGGTGAGGACGGCGGAGGCCCAGCCGGAGCCGCCGCCGAGGTGGGCCGGGACGGGTCCCCAGGGGAACACCGCTTCGAACGACTCCCGGTCCAGTTCGCCCTGCCCGGGACCGAGGCTGCGCCGGGCGGCCTCGTGCACCTGCCCGGAGACGCGGGCGGCGAGCCGCCGTACGGCCGTGCCGCGCAGGCCGTTCTCGGCGGCCAGCCGGACCGCGATGCGCAGGCACATCAGGTCGAGGTAGGCGGCGAAGACGTCGTGCCGGTCGAGCGGGTCGCCGTCGGCCGGGGCGTCCGGGAGGGCGGCGCGGACCTCGGAGAGCAGCCGCAGGGCGAGGGGGTGGCGGGCGTCGCGGGTGATGAGGGCGCCGTCGGGGATGCCGTAGCGGGCGCGGGCGCGGCGGGCCTCGTCGGGGGTGAGGTCGGTCAGCCGGACGCAGGCGGGGTCACCGGTGCCCTGGTGCAGCAGGTCGGGCGGGAACTCGGCGCCGGCGCGCTCCCAGTACTCCTCGCGGCAGGCCAGGAGCAGGCGGGCGCCGGTGTCGCGCAGCCAGTCCGCGGTGCCCTCGGTCCAGACGGGGAGCCGGTGGGCGAGGACCGGGGGCATCTCCTCGGGGCCGTCCAGCAGGAGGAGCAGCGGACGGCCGGCGCGGGCGGCGAGCCGGGTCAGCCGCTCCACGGTCAACTCGCCCAGGTCGCCCGGGAGTTGGGAGCGCGAGGCGGCGACGATCCGGACCGCGCGTTCCAGGGAGCGGCGGGCCGCGTCGGCGACGGAGTCGTCGGCGTCCCTGAGGTCGGCGCCGCGGAGCCAGAGGGTGGGGGCGGGGGCCGCTTCGCGGGTGCGGCGGGTGGCGAGTGCGGCGAGTTCTGTGGTGCGGCCCGTTCCGGGGGCGCCGACCAGGGCCAAGACGGTTCCCGTCGTGTTTGCGGTCGCCGTGCCTTCGGCGAAGGCCGACAGCTCTTCTCCGATCACGGCTCGTTCTACCGGCTGTACGGGGGCGATGTGTTCGCCTGCGAGTGCCGTGAACGGTGGTGGCGCGGCCGCGAGTGCGTCGTGGCTGGTCGCGCAGTTCCCCGCGCCCCTTTGGGGCGCTCCTGTGCGGGGCGCCCCGGTGCGGGGCGCTGACATGCGGGGGGTCGGGCGGCCCACGTAGCCGGCGAGGGCTCCTGGGGGGCCGTCCTGGCCCACCGAGGTCGCCGTCAGTTCCAGTACGCCCGCCAGGTTGAGGTCGATGCCGTAGGCCGGGACCGTGGCCGCGTTGGTGGCCAGGACCTCGGCCAGGGGGCCGCTGTCGGGGTGGTGGAGGGGGACGGCGAAGCCCACGTCCCGCTGGCCGGACTGGAGGGCGGTGCCGAGGACCGCCAGGACCGCGCCGGTCTCCGCGTCCAGGACCGGGCCGCCGGCCGCCCCGCCGCCCAGTCGCAGCGCGTCCCGGCCCGCCGTGCCGATCGCCAGCTCCAGGGCGTCTTCGAGGAGGTGGAAGCGGTCCGTGGCGGTGTACGTGACCTGGGTCGCGGCCAGCACCCTGGCCTCGCGCCAGCGGTCGGCGGCGATGCGTACGTAGGCGCCGGCCGGGATGCGCTCCCGTACGGTGATCGGGAGCGGGTCCACGGCGAGGCCCTCGGTGCGGACCAGGGCAAGGTCGTGGGCGGGCAGCGGGACGACCGCGTCCGAGCCGACCACGCAGGTGCGGTCCCCGGCCGCGTGCAGCACGATCCGGGCGAGGCCGTCGACGGCCTCGTGACTGGTGATGAGCGTGCCGTGGTGATCGGCCAGGAAGCCGGTGCCGCACGGCCGGCCGGCGAGGTCGCGGATCCGGACCAGCCGCTCGTCGAGCCCCGGTCCCGTTTCCTTCTCCGCCTCCCGCGCACCGTCCGCCGTCCGGCGACCGCTCCCGGTCCGCGGGCCCCGTCCCGCCATGATCGAACCTCCCCGCCCGTACATCCGTGCCCTCGTCTTCGACCGTAGGGGCGAAATGATCAGCGGGACAGAGCGGGCGGTGAACGCGCCCCCCTCTGCTCCCCCGGTTCACTCCGAGCGCCTGCTCGGTCGGGTGAATAGCCCGGGGCGGGTGGATACACCCTAGGGGTGGGGGAACCGAGGGGGGACCGTGGAGCGGCGGCGGCGCCAGACCCCGTGGCCGCCGCTCCACGGGCAGAGCCCTGCGAGCCCTATGAGCCCTGCGGGCTCAGCGGGCTCAGGTGAAGCGGGCTCAGGTGAAGACGGCGAGGCTCTTCGCCTTGCCCTTCTGCTCCTCGACGAGCGCCAGGAAGCGGCCCTCGGGGTCGAACACGGCGACGGGGCCGGCGCCCGCGTACTCGTCGGGCATCTCCAGGCGCACGCCGTTGGTGAGCAGGCGGGCCCGCCGTTCGTCGACGTCCCAGCGGCGGAACGCGGCCCCGGCGGCCTCCGCGATCGGCATCACGGTCAGCTCCTGCTGGAGCTGGTCGAGGGTGCGCGCGGAGTCCAGCTTGTACGGCCCGACGCGGGTGCGGCGCAGCGCGGTGAGGTGGCCGCCGACGCCCAGGTCGGCGCCGAGGTCGCGGGCGAGGGCGCGGATGTAGGTGCCGGAGGAGCAGACGACGGAGACGACCAGGTCGAGGACGGGGGTGCCGTCCTCGGCGACGGCGTCCCGGACGTCGTACACGGCGAACGACGAGACGGTCACCGGGCGGGCCGGGATGTCGAAGTCCTCGCCGTCCCGGGCGCGCTTGTACGACCGGACACCGTCGATCTTGATGGCGCTGACCTTGGACGGGACCTGCATGATGGCGCCGGTCAGCTTGGCGACGCCGGCGTCGACGGCCTCGCGGGTGACCTCGGAGGCGTCGGTGGACGAGGTGATCTCGCCCTCGGCGTCGTCCGTGACGGTGTTCTGCCCGAGGCGGATGGTCCCCAGGTACTCCTTCTCGGTGAGGGCGAGATGCCCGAGGAGCTTGGTCGCCCTCTCGATGCCCAGGACGAGGACGCCCGTGGCCATGGGGTCGAGGGTGCCGGCGTGCCCGACGCGCCGGGTGCGGGCGATGCCCCGCATCTTGGCGACGACGTCGTGCGAGGTGAAGCCCGACGGCTTGTCGACGATGACAAGGCCGTCGGGCGGGGTGGGCTTGCTGGTCATTCGGCGGCGTCGTCCGTCTCGTCGGCGGAGTCCTCGCCCGGCTTGCGGTACGGGTCGGCCTCTCCGGCGTAGTCGGCGCCCGCGGAGGCCTCGCGGACCTTCGCGTCGGACTGGCGCGCCCGGTCGAGGAGGTCCTCGATGTTGCGGGCGGTGTCCGGAAGGGCGTCCGCCACGAAGGCGAGGGTCGGCGTGAACTTCACGCCGGCGGCCCGGCCGACCTCGGACCGGAGGATGCCCTTGGCGCTCTCCAGACCGGCGGCGGCGGCCTTCCGCTCCTCCTCGTCGCCGTACACCGTGTAGAAGACGGTTGCCTCCCTGAGGTCACCCGTGACCCGGGTGTCCGTGATGGTGACGTGCGAACCGAGCCGCGGGTCCTTGATCCCGCGCTGCAGCTTCTGGGCCACCACCTCTCGAATGAGGTCCGCCAGCCTTTTCGCCCGCGCGTTGTCGGCCACTGGTCCGTCTCCCGTTCTTTCTTCTTGTCGTTCTCAGGTCTCAGGTCTAGTCGTCGTCGCCGTGGAAGCGCCGTCGGACGGACAGCAGCTCCACCTCGGGGCGGCCGGCGACCAGCCGTTCGCACCGGTCGAGTACGTCGGTCAGGTGCGCGGCGTCTCCGGAGACCATGGCGAGGCCGATACCGGCCCTGCGGTGAAGGTCCAGGTGGTCCACCTCGGCGGCACTCACGGCGTACTTCCGCTGGAGTTCGGCGACGATCGGGCGGACGACGGAGCGCTTCTCCTTGAGCGAGTGGATGTCGCCGAGGAGGAGGTCGAAGGACAGGGTCCCCACGTACATGTATGTATCCGGTTAACCCGCCGGTACGGGATCGATGGCCCTGTCAGGAACGGTACCCCGTCCCTGCCGGGGGCTCGACCGACTTTCCCCAGCCGTCACGGGGCTCGGCGCAGGACCCCGTGGTCTCCCACCCGCCCACCCGACTCGGTCGGCTTGAGAGGCCCCGCCACGGGGCTCCGCCCCGGACCCCGGCCTCGCCCACCCACCACCCGACTCGGTGAGCTGAACAGGTGCCCCCTCGGGCGGCGCCTGTTCGACGGCCCGGGACGGTGTCTTCCTGGCCGACCGAGTCGGGTGGTGGGTGGGCGGAGGCCCGGGGTCCGGGGCGGAGCCCCGTGGCGGTTGCCGCCCGGCGGGAAACGTACCGGCCGACGGAACCGAAGTCCCGTCGGCCGGCACCGACCCCGGGCGTTACACCCGCGGCTTCTCGCGCATCTCGTACGTCGCGATGACGTCGTCGATCTTGATGTCGTTGAAGTTTCCGAGGTTGATACCGCCCTCGTAGCCTTCGCGGATCTCGGTGACGTCGTCCTTGAAGCGGCGCAGGCCCTCGATGTTGAGGTTCTCCGCGATGACCTTGCCGTCGCGGACGAGGCGGGCCTTCGTGTTGCGCTTGACCTCGCCCGAGCGGATGAGGACACCGGCGATGTTGCCCAGCTTGGACGACTTGAAGACCTCGCGGATCTCCGCCGTACCGAGCTCGACCTCCTCGTACTCCGGCTTGAGCATGCCCTTCAGGGCCGCCTCGATCTCCTCGATCGCCTGGTAGATGACCGAGTAGTACCGGACATCCACACCCTCGCGCTCGGCCATCTGCGCCGCGCGGCCGGCCGCGCGGACGTTGAAGCCGATCACGATGGCGTCGGAGCCCATCGCCAGGTCGATGTCGGACTCCGTGACCGCACCGACGCCGCGGTGCAGGACGCGGATGTCGACCTCTTCGCCGACGTCCAGCTGGAGCAGGGAGGACTCCAGGGCCTCGACGGAACCAGAAGCGTCACCCTTGATGATGAGGTTGAGCTGCTGGATCTCGCCGGCCTTGAGCACCTTGTCCAGGTCCTCCAGGGACACGCGGCGCGTGCGCTTCGCGAAGGCCGCGTTGCGCTCGCGCGCCGCACGCTTCTCCGCGATCTGGCGGGCCGTACGGTCCTCCTCGACCACGAGGAAGTTGTCGCCGGCACCCGGGACGTTGGTGAGACCCAGGACCTGCACCGGCGTGGAGGGACCGGCCTCGGCGACGTTGTTGCCGTTGTCGTCGAGCATGGCACGGACGCGACCGTAGGCGTCGCCCACGACCATCGTGTCGCCGACCCGCAGGGTGCCTCGCTGGACGAGGACCGTCGCCACGGCACCGCGGCCGCGGTCGAGACGGGACTCGATGGAGATGCCCTGCGCGTCCTGGTGCGGGTTGGCCCGCAGGTCGAGCGAGGCGTCCGCGGTGAGGACCACGGCCTCCAGCAGCGAGTCAATGTGCAGACCCTGCTTGGCGGAGATGTCGACGAACATGGTGTCGCCGCCGTACTCCTCGGCCACCAGGCCGTACTCGGTCAGCTGACCGCGCACCTTGGTCGGGTCGGCACCCTCGACGTCGATCTTGTTGACCGCGACGACGATCGGGACGTCGGCCGCCTTGGCGTGGTTGAGCGCCTCGACCGTCTGCGGCATGACGCCGTCGTTGGCCGCGACGACCAGGATCGCGATGTCCGTCGACCGGGCACCACGGGCACGCATGGCGGTGAACGCCTCGTGACCCGGGGTGTCGATGAAGGTGATCGCGCGGTCCTCGTCGTTGACCAGGGTCGAGACCTGGTAGGCACCGATGTGCTGGGTGATGCCGCCGGCCTCGCCCGCGATGACGTTCGTCTTGCGGATGGCGTCGAGCAGTCGGGTCTTACCGTGGTCGACGTGACCCATGACGGTGACGACCGGGGGACGGACCACCAGGTCGTCCTCGTCGCCCTCGTCCTCGCCGAACTCGATGTCGAAGGACTCCAGCAGCTCGCGGTCCTCCTCCTCGGGGCTGACGATCTGAACCGCGTAGTTCATCTCGCCCGCGAGGAGCTGCAGCGTCTCGTCGGAGACGGACTGCGTGGCCGTGACCATCTCGCCGAGGTTCATCATGACCGCGACGAGCGACGCCGGGTTGGCGTTGATCTTCTCCGCGAAGTCGGTGAGCGACGCGCCGCGGGAGAGACGGATGGTCTCGCCGTTGCCGCGCGGCAGCATCACGCCGCCGACGCTCGGGGCCTGCATGGCCTCGTACTCCTGGCGACGCTGCCGCTTCGACTTGCGACCGCGACGCGCCGGACCGCCGGGACGGCCGAAGGCGCCCTGCGTGCCACCACGGCCACCGGGACCGCCGGGACGACCGCCGAAGCCGGGACGACCACCGCCGCCACCGCCACCGGGACCGCCGCCGAAGCCGCCGCCACCGCCGCCGGGGGCACCGCCGGGACGGCCGGCGAAGCCGCCGCCACCGCCCGGACGGGCGCCACCGCCGCCACCACCGGGACGACCGGCGAAGCCGCCGCCGCCACCGGGACGACCGGCGCCGCCGGGACGACCCGCACCGCCGGGACCGCGACCGCCGCCACCGGGGCCGGGACGCGGGCCGGCAGCGGGACGCTGCGGCATCATGCCGGGGTTCGGACGCGGACCCGCGGAGCCGCCGCCGGGACGCGGACCGCCCTGCGGACGGGGCATGCCGGACGGGCTCGGACGGGAACCGCCGGGAGCCTGCGGACGCGGACCGCCGCCCTGGGCGCCGGGCGCCTGCGGACGGGGACCGCCACCGGGGGCACCGGGGCCACCCGGGCGCGGACCGCCCTGCGGGCGCGGGGCCTGCGGACGGGCCATGCCGGTGGAGCCACCGGACGTGAAGGGGTTGTTACCGGGACGCGGACCGGCCGGACGGGCACCGCCCGGACGGGGGGCGCGCTCGCCACCGGGACGCTGGCCGCCCTGGCCCGGACGGGCCTGGCCCTGACCGGGGGCGGGACGACCGCCGGGACGCGGAGCGCCCTGGCCCTGGCCCTGGCCCTGGCCCGGACGCGGGCCGGCCTGCGGACGCGGACCCTGCGCGGCGGCCGGGCTCGGTGCCGCGGCGGCCGGAGGCGCCGGCGGAGCCGTGAACTCGGGCACGGCGGGAGCCGGACGCGGGGCGGGCTTGGGACCCGGACGCGGGCCGGAGGCGGCCGGCGCGGGGGTGACCGGCGCAGGCGAGACCGGCGCGGGGGTGACCGGAGCCGAAGCCGCAGGCGCCACCGGAGCCGCGGGCGCGGCCGGCGGCTGCGGGGCGGCCGGACGCGGGGCGCCGGGCTTCGGGGCACCCGGACGGGCCGACTGCGCCGGGGAGGGCGCGCCGGGCCTGGGGGCCGCCTTGCGGGGGGCGGGCTTGCCGCCGCCCTGGAAGGCGTCGGTCAGCTTGCGTACAACGGGCGCCTCGATCGTCGAGGACGCCGAACGGACGAATTCACCGAGTTCCTGGAGCTTGGCCATGACGACCTTGCTCTCAACCCCGAACTCCTTGGCGAGTTCGTATACCCGGACCTTAGCCACTTCGCTCCTTTTAGGTCCGGGTGCGTCCGGACCGTCGCTACTTCATGGGCGTACTCATCGCGTGCTCATCGAGTGCTCATCGCAATCTCGACCTACTTCCAACTCGCGGGGTACCAGAGCCGCACGGACGTTCCGAACGACGCTTCTTACGGTGTTACTGCTCGACGTACCGGCGCAACGCCTTTACGTCCAGCGGACCCGGGGCGCGCAGCGCCCGCGGGAGTGCCCGGCGGCGCACCGCCTGGTCCAGACAGACCTGGGCGGGGTGCACATATGCACCCCGGCCGGGCAGCGTACCGCGAGGATCGGGGACGCATTCGTCCTCGACCGCCACGATCCGCAGCAGTTCGGTCTTGGCCGCTCGCTGCCTGCACCCCACACAGGTGCGCTCAGGGCATGCGCGGGCATGCGTCCGGCCAGACACGACTAAGTCTACCTCCCCGGACCGACCTCACCCCTTCGGGGCAAAGATCGAACGCCCGTTGTCGTAATCCAAGCGACCTGCGGCTTGGAACTATTCCCCTCGTCCGAGTGAACCCCGGCGGGGGCCCGGGCGGGAGCCCCGTCGGGTGATCTACTCGGGCGCCTGTTCGGTGTCCGGGCGGATGTCGATCCGCCAGCCGGTGAGGCGGGCGGCGAGCCGGGCGTTCTGCCCCTCTTTGCCGATCGCCAGCGACAGCTGGTAGTCCGGCACGGTCACCCGGGCGGACCGGGACGCCAGGTCCACGACCTCGACCTTGGAGACGCGGGCCGGGGACAGCGCGTTCGCCACCATCTCGGCCGGGTCGTCCGACCAGTCGACGATGTCGATCTTCTCGCCGTTCAGCTCGCCCATGACGTTGCGGACCCGGCCGCCCATGGGGCCGATACAGGCGCCCTTGGCGTTCAGACCCGAACGGGTGGAACGGACCGCGATCTTCGTACGGTGACCGGCCTCGCGGGCGATGGCGGCGATCTCGACGGACCCGTCGGCGATCTCCGGCACCTCCAGCGCGAAGAGCTTCTTCACGAGGTTCGGGTGGGTACGGGAGAGCGTGACGGAGGGGCCGCGGACGCCCTTCGCCACCCGTACGACGTACGACCGCAGCCGCAGCCCGTGCGGGTAGGTCTCGCCGGGGACCTGCTCCTGCACCGGCAGGATGGCCTCCAGCTTGCCGATGTCGACGAGCACGTTCTTCGGGTCGCGGCCCTGCTGGACCACGCCGGTGACGATGTCGCCCTCGCGGCCGGCGTACTCGCCGAGCGTGGCGTCGTCCTCGGCGTCGCGCAGCCGCTGCAGGATCACCTGCTTGGCGGTGGTGGCGGCGATCCGCCCGAAGTCCGACGGGGTGTCGTCGAACTCGCGCGCCTCCTGCCCCTCCTCCAGGTCCTCGGGGTCCTCCTTCGCCCACACGGTCACGTGCCCGGTGTTCCGGTCGAGCACCACGCGCGCGTGGCGGCGGCTTCCCTCGGTGCGGTGGTAGGCGATGAGGAGGGCCGACTCGATCGCCCCGACCAGCAGGTCGAAGGAGATCTCCTTCTCCCGAACCAAGCCCCGCAGGGCGCTCATGTCGATGTCCACGGCTACGCCTCCTCTTCTTCCGTCATGTCCTTCTTGTCCTTGCGGTTGAACTCGACCTGCACACGCGCCTTGTCGATGTCGGCGAACCCGAGCCTGCGGCCGGTGGCCTTGCGGCCCTTGACACCGGGCACCTCCAGGTCGAGGCCCTCGTCGTCGACGTCCAGGATCCTGGCGACCAGTTCCCCGCCCTCGGCCAGCTGGAACCGCACCAGGCGGTCCACGGCGCGCAGGTAGTGGCGGTGCTCGGTGAGCTGGCGCTCCGCGCCGGGGGTGCCCACCTCCAGGGTGTACTCCCCCTCGCCCATCGCGTCCGTCTCGTCGAGCTTCGCCGAGAGCTCACGGCTCACATCGGCGATCTGGTCCAGGTCCGCCCCGGTGTCGGAGTCGACGACGACACGCAGCACACGCTTGCGTCCGACGGAGTCCACGGCGATCTCTTCGAGATCCAGTCCCTGGGAGGTGACGAGCGGTTCCAGGAGCTCTCGCAGCCTCTCGCTCTGGGTGGTGCTCATCCGGGTGACTCCTCGGCCGCGTGTGCTGTTGTGGGATGGGTCGCGTGTCTGGTCAAAGGGTATCGGGTCGCGGGGGGTGTTGCGTCCGGGTGCGTGCGGCGGGGGGCCGGGCGCCTACGGGGGTGGGGGCTCTGGTTTGCGGGCGGGTGCGGGCTGTTCGTGGCTGGTCTCGCGGTTCCCCGCGCCCCTTGGGTCGGCCGTCGAGCCGGTGACATGAGTTCGAGGGGGACACGGGTACCGTGATCACGGTCGGGTGGATGTCCGCCCGTGTGTTCGTACGAGCCCCCTTGAGGACGTCTGCCGTGTCGTTGCCCTCCCTGTTGCGCAGAAGGAGCCTGATGGTCTCGGTGGCCTCGGCTGCCGTGCTGACGGGCTGCTCCTCCGGTTCGGACTCCGCCGGGAACGGTGGGAACGGGAGTACGTCACCGTCCGCGCGGGCACGCGCGCGTGCGGCACGGGACAGCCGGGGGCTGTTGCGGCAGTACGACGCCGTCCTCGCCGTTCATCCCGCGCTCGCGGAACGGTTGCGGCCGTTGCGGGCGGAGGTGGCCGCGCATGCGGCGGCGTTCGAGGAGGGCACCGCCTCCCCTACGGCGACGGGCTCTCCCTCCCGCACGGCGACGGGCTCTCCCTCGTCCGCGGCGGCCTCGCCGACCGTGCCCGCCGACGAGAAGTCCGCGCTCGCCTCGCTGGCCGCCGCCGAGCGGAGCCTTGCCGACCAGCGGGCCAAGGCACTGCTGGACGTGCCGGGCGAACTGGCCCGGCTGCTGGCCGGGGTGGCGGCGGCCGGGGCCGGGCACGCGTACCTGCTGACGAAGGGTGACCGGTGAGCGACGAGGCGGAGGCGGGCGTCCTCAAGGCGCTCCAGGCGGCGCTGGCGGCCGAGCACGCGGCGGTGTACGGCTACGGCGTCGTCGGCGGCCGGATCGGGGCGCAGCGGCTGGCCGAGGCACGCTCGGCGTACGACGCGCACCGGGCCGGCCGGGACGCGCTGGTCCGCGAGGTCCGGGATCTGGGTGGTGCGCCGGTCGCCGCGAGCGCCGCGTACGCGCTGCCGTTCGCGGTCACGGACACCGCGACGGCCGTACGGCTCGCGGCCGAGTTGGAGCAGCGGGTGGCCGACGTCTACTCCGACCTGGTCCGGGCCGCCTCGGGCGAGGGGCGCGGCTCGGCGGCCGCGGCGCTGCGCGAGGCCGCGGTGCGGGCGGTGCGCTGGAGCGGGGAGAGCGTAGCCTTCCCTGGGCTCGCCGAGCGGGCGGGTGCCGGGGCGGGTTCGGGGGCGGCGGCCGGTGGGTCGGCGTCGCCCTCGGTTTCCGCTCCGGTTTCTGCTTCGGCATCGGCTTCGGTGACTCCCTAGAGCTGGAAAGGAACGACTCGCGTATGGCTTTCGAACCGCCGCGGCGCCTGGTGAGGGCGCTCGGTGAGACGGCGCCGGACGGTGACGAGTGGCTGGAGAAGCTGCCGGGCGCGGTGGAACACGCCGTCGCGCTACGCGAGTTGACCGTGGAGCGGGTGCAGGTGCCCGGCGGCCGCAGCAGTGTGGTGCTGCTGGTGCGGCGGGCGGACGGCACGCCTGCCGTGCTGAAGCTGGCGCCGCGGCGGGCCAGGCCGGAGAGCGAGGCGGCGGCGCTGGCGCACTGGGGCGGGCTCGGTTCGGTGCAGGTGCTGGAGGCCGACGGACCCGCGGGCGTGCTGCTCCTGGAGCGGCTGCATCCGGAGGTGTCGGTGCGCTCGCTGCCCGAGGCGAAGGCGTTGCTGGAGGCGGCGGGGACGCTCCGGCGGCTCTGGGTGCCGCCGCCCAAGGAGCACGTCTTCGAGACCGTGGCCGGGCGGACGGGGCGGCAGGCCGCGGCGATGGCCTGGGCGGCCGGTGACTCCGAGGCGGCGCCGTTGGTGGCGGCGGCGGTCGCGGCCCGGGAGGAACTGGTGACCGCGCCGCCCGAGCAGCGGCTGCTGCACGGCACGTTCCGGCAGAGCAAGGTGCTGGCCGGGGAGCGGATGCCGTGGCTGGCGGTGGGACCGGATCCGGTGGTCGGGGAGTGCGCGTTCGATCTGGCGCGGCTGGTGCGGGACCGGGTGGAGGACCTGATCGCCTCGCCCTCGGGGGCGACCATCACCCGGCGGCGGATCAAGCGGCTCGCGGAGTCCTTGGAGGTCGACCAGGAGCGGTTGCGGGGGTGGACGCTGTTCCGGGCGGTGGAGTCGGGTGTGCGGGCGCTTCGGGTGGGGCGGCCGAGGGATGCGGAGCTGTTGCTTGAATTCGCGGGGTGGGTTTGACGACTTCGGCCGCGGGCCCGGTGGGGGCCGGTCGCGCCCACGCGGCGGAGCCGCACATCCGATACGGCCCCGCGCCCCTGAAGGGGCGCTCAGTCCTCCCTCAGTTTCAAGGCCAGGACCGGACAGTCAGCCGCCGCTCTGCGGGCTCGTTTCCTCGTGCGCGGGGGTATGGGGCGGCCGTCGACCAGTGGGTAGCCCCATTCGTCGAGGGTGATGTGCTCGGGGAGCAGCTCGGCGCACAGGCCGTGGCCCTGGCAGGACGTCCAGTCGATGGTGATGTGCTGGTCCATGTCAGATCCCTTCCGCCGGTACGGGGAGCAGCGGGGTGTGGTCGGTCGCGGTGCAGTGGCCGTGGGCGTGGGCGTCGAGTTCGGTGGCGAAGGTGGTGAGGGCACTGCGGACCAGGCGGATCGTGCCGTCGGGGTGGTGGCAGGCACCTCTGCCCTCCACCAGGCCCGCCCAGCGGGAGATGTCCGTGCGGGTGCGGCCCTGGGGGCCGGGGGTGGCCAGGGTCTGGAAGGCGGCGGCGATGCGCGGGAGGCCGTTGAGGCAGGGGCCGCACTGGCCCGCCGACTGCAGCGCCAGGTAGCGGAGGACGCGGGCGGTTTCGGCCGGTCCGCAGCGGTCGGCGGGCAGGGCGGCCAGTACGCCCGCGCCCAAGTAGGCGGAGGAGAGCGGGACCTGGGCGGCCTCGGCGGCCGGGATCCAGGTGCCGTGGTAGCCGCCGACCAGGACCGCGGACGTGCCCTCCAGCGGCAGGAGCCGGCCGACGGGCATGCCGAACGGGGCTTCCACGACCCGGACTTCACGGCCCGGCGCGTGCACGGTGCAGAGGGTGCTGCCCGGTTCGGCGGGGGTGCCCGCCGAGCGGAACCAGACGGCGCCGTAGCGGGCGATCAGCGCCAGGTGGGCCAGCGTCTCCACGTTCTGGACCAGGGTGGGGGCGCGGCGCACCCCGCGTTCGCGGACCGGCGGGACCGGGTGGGTGGGGCGGGCGGGGCCGCCGGAGAGGTACTGGACCAGGGCCGAGGCCTGGCCGGAGAGGAAGCGTGCGGGGAGGCGTACGACCTGCACGCGGACCGGGTCGCGACGCTGGGCGAGGGCCGACTCCAGGTAGGAGGCGCCGTCCTCGACGGCGAGGTACGCCTCCGCCACGCCGACCGCCTCGGCCGCCAACTGCAGTCCGTCCAGGACCAGATGGGGCGACAGCCGGAGCAGGGTCCGGTCCTTGTGGCTGGCCGGTTCGCTCTCCGCGCCGTTCGCGACGACGACCGGGGCACGCTCGCCGCGGCGGGCCGCGTCGGCGACCGCGACGAACTTCCGGTACGCCGGGAAGCCCGCCCCGCCGCGCCCGGTGAGCCCGGATTCGGCCAGGGTGCGCAGCAGGGCCGCCGGATCGCCGTACGCGAGCGGGCCGTAGCGCTGTTCGTGCGTGGTGAGGTCGGCCGGGGTGCCGCCGGGGGCCAGCAGGCGCGGGGACATGTAGACGTCGGTGAAGAGCGTGGTCATCAGTGGGCCCCTTCGGTGTGCAGCAGTGCGGCGGGGGTCTGGCGGGCGGCTCGGACGGCCTGTGCGGTGCGCAGGGCGAAGGCGGTGACCACCGTCGCGACGCACGCCACGGTCAGCCAGGTCATCCAGTCGGTGCCGGCGTCCGTGCCGATGCCGATGCCGTGGACGAGGGCGACCGGCCAGGAGGCGTACGCCAGCCAGTGCACGGCCCGCCAGGTGCGGTGGCCCAGGCGGTCGCGGAGGAGGCTGGTGACGAGGACCGCGAGCATCAGGTCGAAGGCGACCGTGCCGAGGCCGAGCCAGAGCGGCTGGTAGTCGGAGACGAAGGGGACGAGGGCGTCCAGCACCGTGATGTTCACGTAGCCGTCGACGACCGCGGTGGTGATGTGCAGGGCCAGGAAGGCGGTGGCGGAGAGGGAGAGCGTGCGGTGCAGGCCCATGGTGCCGAACCGCGGCAGGCCGGGGAGGCGGGCGCGGAGGCGGACGGCGATGCCGAGGAGGACGACCACGGTGAACAGGACCAGGCAGACGGCACCGGTGGCCCGGTTGGCGTACCAGAGGGTCTCGGAGGTCATGCCGCCGCCTCCAGTGCCGTGCGGGGGGCGGGCCAACCGGGTGTGGTGACGACGGTGCCGTTGTGCGTGACCAGGCGGGCGGGCAGCCCGAGGCGGGTCAGCCAGCGTGCCGCGCCCGCGCCCTTGACCAGGGCCGCCGTGGTGGCCGCGTTGGCGTCGGCGCAGTCGGCCGCGGCCACCGAGACCGTGCGCCACGGGGAGCGGACCGGCAGTCCGGTGCGCGGGTCGACGATGTGGTGCAGGTCGTAGCCGCCGCGCTGCCAGCGGCGGGCGCCGGTGCCGGAGGTGGCGAGGCCGCCGGAGCGCAGGCCGACGGTGTCGTACGACCCCTGCGCGGGCGTCTCGTCCACCGGTCCGGTGATGTCCTGGACGCGGATCTGCCAGCCGCCCGCCGGGGGCTCGCCGGCGACGGCGGTGTCGCCGCCGAGGCTCACCAGCACTCCGCAGCCGGCCGTGTCGGCCAGCAGCCGCGCGGCCCGGTCTGCGGCCCAGGCCTTGGCCGTGGCGCCCAGGTCGAGGCGGACGCCCTCGGGGACGGTGACCGTGCCGGTCGCCGGGTCCAGGCCGACCTTGCGCCAGCCCGGGGCGCGGCGCACCCGCAGGGAGACGGGGCGGTCGTCCTCGCGGACCAGGGTGAAGTCGCGGTCGTAGCCGATCGCGTCCATCGCCGAGCCGACGGTCGGGTCCACCGCGCCGTCGGTCGCCGCGGCCGCGCGCAGGGCGACGGCGAGGGCCTCGGCGAGCAGCGGACTGACCCGGACCGGGCGGCCGTGGGCGGTGTCGAGGGCGGCCAGTTCGGAGTCGGTGCGGAACCTGCTGCAGGCCGCGTCGACCTCGGCGAGCTGCCGGGCGAGGAGCAGGTTGCAGGAGTCCAGCAGGGCCGGGTCGGTGACGACCAGGCGGACGGTGGTGCCGAGGGCCCGCCACTCGGCGGCGGCCGTCGGGCGCGGGGCGCGGGCGGCGGTCATGACGCCCCCGAGGTGGAGTCGGCGGAACCCGATCCGCTGCCGGAGGTGAGGCCGTCGGAGGAGGACTGGAGGTCCGAGGACGACGAGTCGGAGGAGCTGGACGAGTCGGAGGAGCTGGACGAGCCGGAGGAGCTGGACGAGCTGGACGAGCCGGACGAGTCGGTCGACTTGGAGGACGAGGAACTGTCCGTGTCCGAGGTCGAGTCGGAGCTGCTGGAGCTGCTGGAGCTCGACGTCGTACCGCTGCCGCTGCTCGCCGTCGTCTCGGCGTCCGACTGCATCGTGCCGACCAGGGCGAACACCCCGGCCGCCGCGGCGAGCGTGACCGCCGCCGCCAGGGCCGCCGTGCGCCGGGTCCCCCGGCGGACCGCCGCGGCCGCGCCCCTTTCCCCGGACTTTTCGCCGTGCACTCTCTCGGTCATGACCGATCCCCTCCTGCGTGACTCTCTGTCACGCATTACGTTCGGGTATCGGCCTGAGAGAAGTCTGTGAGGCTCCCATACGGAGCGGAAGAACTGTCTGAGACGTTCCTGAAAAGCCGCGGCGGCCCCCGGTGTGTCACCGGGGGCCGCCGCGACGGGAGTTGAGGCTCAGCTGGAGGTCAGGCGGGCGATCGCCTCGTCCACCGTCAGCTCCTCGCGCTCGCCCGTCCTGCGGTCCTTGAGCTCCAGGACGCCCTCGCCGGAGCGGCGGCCCGCGATCAGGATCTGCGGCACGCCGATCAGCTCGGCGTCCGTGAACTTCACGCCCGGGGAGACCCCGGCGCGGTCGTCGACCAGGACGCGCAGACCGGCCGCCCGCAGCTTCTCCGAGACGTCCAGGGCGAGTTCGGTCTGCAGGGCCTTGCCGGCCGCGACGACGTGCACGTCGGCCGGGGCGACCTCACGCGACCAGACCAGGCCCTTCTCGTCGGCGGTCTGCTCGGCGAGGGCGGCGACGGCGCGGGAGACGCCGATGCCGTAGGAGCCCATGGTCACCCGGACCGGCTTGCCGTTCTGGCCGAGGACGTCGAGCTTGAGCGCGTTGGTGTACTTCTGGCCCAGCTGGAAGATGTGGCCGATCTCGATGGCGCGGTCCAGCTTGAGACCGGTGCCGCACTTCGGGCAGGGGTCGCCCTCCAGCACGACGACGACGTCGACGTACTCGTCGACCGTGAAGTCACGGTCCGCCACGACGTTCTTGGCGTGCGTGCCCGCCTTGTTGGCGCCGGTGATCCAGGCCGTGCCGGGGGCGATGCGCGGGTCGGCGATGTACTTCACCTTCTCGCCGAGGCCCTGCGGGCCGACGTAGCCGCGGACCAGGTCGGGACGGCCGGCGAAGTCGGACTCGGTGACCAACTCGACGGCGGCCGGGGCGAAGTGCTCCTCGACCTTGCCCATGTCGACCTCGCGGTCGCCCGGCACGCCCACGGCCACGATCTCGCCGTCGACCTTCACCAGCAGGTTCTTCAGGGTGGCGGAGGCCGGGACGCCGAGGTACGCGGCGAGGGACTCGATGGTCGGGGTGTCCGGAGTGGGGATCTCCTCCAGCGCGGGCACGTCGGAGGCGTCCACCGCCTTCAGCGGGTACGAGATCGCCTCGGTGTTCGCGGCGAAGTCGCAGTTCGGGCAGTCGGCGAAGGTGTCCTCGCCGGCCTCCGCCGGGGCCAGGAACTCCTCCGACTTCGAGCCGCCCATGGCGCCGGCGGTGGCGGCGACGATGCGGTAGTCGAGACCGAGGCGCTCGAAGATCCGCTGGTACGCCTCGCGGTGCAGGGCGTACGACCTGGCGAGGCCGTCCTCGTCCAGGTCGAAGGAGTAGGAGTCCTTCATCAGGAACTCACGGCCGCGCAGGATGCCGGCCCGCGGACGGGCCTCGTCCCGGTACTTGTTCTGGATCTGGTAGAGGATGACCGGCAGGTCCTTGTAGGAGGACGCCTGGTCCTTCACCAGGAGGGTGAAGATCTCCTCGTGGGTGGGGCCGAGGAGGTAGTCGCCGCCCTTGCGGTCCTGGAGGCGGAACAGCTCCTGGCCGTACTCGTCCCAGCGGCCGGTCGCCTCGTACGGCTCCCGGGGCAGGAGGGCCGGGAGCAGCACCTCCTGGGCACCGATCGCGTCCATCTCCTCGCGGACGATCCGCTCGATGTTGGACAGCACCTTCAGGCCGAGCGGCAGCCAGGACCAGATACCGGCCGCGGTACGGCGGACGTAGCCGGCCCGGACGAGGAGCTTGTGGCTGAGGACCTCGGCGTCCGCCGGGTCGTCACGCAGCGTCTTCGCCATCAACTGGGACATGCGTTGGACCGGTGCGTTCGCCATGGTTCTCGTACTCCTGCCGGAAAAGGTTGATGGCTAGGAGGTTAGCCGGGCACGCTGTGCCGGTGGAAATCGGTTAGCGGCGGCGGGTCACTTACGGCGGAGCGGCAGGGGCGCACCCATCACGGCGTACGGCTTCGGAGCGCTGGGAAAGTTCACCCGGCGGGCCAGGTCGACGTAGCCGAGGGAGTGGTACAGGCCGCGGGCCGGGCTGTCGGTGTCGATCGCCGAGAGGATCGACCGGGGCTCGGGGGCGCCGTCGGTGATGAGCGTGATCAGCCGGCGGCCGATGCCGCGGTTCTGGTGGCTGGGGTGCACGTGCAGTTCGGTGATGACGAAGGAGTCGTCGAGCCAGTCGGCGTTGTCCTGGGCGCGGAGGTAGGGCTCCACGACGGTGGACCACCAGTGGGTGCGGGAGTTCGGCATCCCGTAGACGAATCCGACGAGGCGGCCTTCGGCCGTGGCGCCGAGGGCCCTCGCCCCCGGGTACTGCATGTGGCGGAGGACGATCTGGCGGCGGACGGCTACCTCGTCGGGGCCGAGGCCGAAGGCGATGGCCTGGACTGCCAGGGCCTCGTCCACGTGGGAGGGGAGGTCCAGGGGGCCGATCACGAGGGTCATGTGGGGAGGGTACAGGGGGTTCCGGTTGTCGTCCGAGTGCGGGCTCCACGTGGTTGCTCGCGCAGTTCCCCGCGCCTCTTTGGGGGCGCGTGACCCGGCCGTCGGCCCTAGAAGAGCACGCTCATGAACGCGCCGACCTCCTGGAAGCCCACCCGCAGATACGTCCGTCGCGCCGCCGTGTTGAAGTCGTTGACGTAGAGGCTGACCACCGGGGCCACGTCGTCGAGCGCGTAGCGCAGGACCGCCGCCATGCCGGGGGCCGCCAGGCCCATGCCGCGGTACTCGGGGGCGACCCACACGCCCTGGATCTGGCAGGCCGCGGCCGTGGCCGCGCCGATCTCCGCCTTGAAGACGACCTTGCCGTTGTCGTCGAGCCGGGCGAACGAGCGTCCGGAGCCGACGAGTTCGGCGACCCTCGCCTGGTAGAGGAGGCCGCCGTCGCCGGCCATCGGGGAGACGCCCACCTCCTCGGTGAACATCGCGACGCACGCCGGCATGATCGCCTCCATCTCGTCCTTGCGGATGCGGCGGACGTACGGGTCCGGGGCGATGTCGGCGGGCATGCGGTCGGTGACCATCAGGGGCTGGTGGCCGCGCACCTCGCGGGCCGGACCCCAGTGCGGTTCCAGGAGGCGCCACAGCTGGGCGGTGGCCTCGGCGGGGCCGACGATCGAGGAGCAGCGGCGGCCGGCCCGGCGGGCGCGGTCGGCGAAGGCGCGGACGGCGCGCGGAGTGGCGCAGATCGGGACCAGGTTGGCGCCGGCGTAGCAGAGGGACGTGAGCATGCCGTCCTCGTACCAGCCCCACATCTCGCCGCCGAGGCGCCAGGGGTCGAGGCCGGCCACCTGGACACGTGAGGTCACGAAGGCGTTCGCGACCGGCTCGCGGCCGAGTACGGCGAGCGCGGCGTCCAGGTCACTCGGTTCGAGCACCCGTGAGGTGGTCTGCGTCAACACGTGCGGGGCCTCACGCTGAGGGGTTCTGCTGATCTCCGCACTGTACCTGCGGAAGCTTGGCCGTGCCGCCCCGCATGCTGTGAAGTGGCCGCCGGCGGGGGTTCCGGTCCCTGGGGGCTGCCGCCCCCAGACCCCCGCATCGGCCTCCGGCCTCGTCCTCAAACGCCGGACAGGCTGGATCGTGGTGGTTCGGCCGCGTCCTCAAACAATGGGGGGGCTGAGAATTTCAGCCCCTCCGGCGTTTGAGGAGCGGGGTCCAGGGGCGGAGCCCCTGGACGGGGGTGTCGAGGGCTGTGCCTCTTGAGGATGGGACGGGTAGGGGCGGCGGGGGCGAGAAAATCCCGCCCTCCGCCCGCGGACGGCCTCAGCCGGCCACCGACACCGACGGCTCGCCCGGCTCCGTGCCGTCCGCCTCCATCTGCTCGGCCAGCTTCATGGCCTCCTCGATGAGGGTCTCCACGATCTTCGACTCGGGGACCGTCTTGATGACCTCGCCCTTGACGAAGATCTGGCCCTTGCCGTTGCCGGAGGCGACGCCGAGGTCGGCCTCGCGGGCCTCGCCGGGGCCGTTCACCACGCAGCCCATGACGGCGACGCGGAGCGGCACCTCCATCCCGGTGAGGCCGGCGGTGACCTCTTCGGCGAGCTTGTAGACGTCGACCTGGGCACGGCCGCAGGACGGGCAGGAGACGATCTCCAGGCCGCGCTGCTTGAGGTTGAGGGACTCCAGGATCTGGTTGCCGACCTTGACCTCCTCGACCGGCGGCGCGGAGAGGGAGACGCGGATCGTGTCGCCGATGCCCTGGCTCAGCAGGGCGCCGAAGGCCACTGCCGACTTGATCGTGCCCTGGAAGGCCGGGCCGGCCTCGGTGACGCCGAGGTGCAGGGGGTAGTCGCACTGGGCGGCGAGCTGCCGGTACGCCTCGATCATCACGACCGGGTCGTTGTGCTTGACGGAGATCTTGATGTCCCGGAAGTCGTGCTCCTCGAAGAGGGACGCCTCCCACAGGGCGGACTCGACCAGGGCCTCGGGGGTCGCCTTGCCGTACTTCTGGAGCAGCCGGCGGTCCAGGGAACCGGCGTTGACGCCGATGCGGATCGGGGTGCCGTGGTCCTTGGCGGCCGCCGCGATCTCCTTGACCTTGTCGTCGAACTGCTTGATGTTGCCGGGGTTGACCCGGACCGCCGCGCAGCCGGCCTCGATGGCCTCGAAGACGTACTTCGGCTGGAAGTGGATGTCCGCGATCACCGGGATCTGGGACTTCCTGGCGATGGTCGCCAGGGCGTCCGCGTCGTCCTGCGTCGGGCACGCCACCCGCACGATCTGGCAGCCGGAGGCCGTCAGCTCGGCGATCTGCTGGAGGGTGGCGCCGATGTCGGACGTACGGGTCGTGGTCATCGACTGGACCGAGACCGGGGCGTCCCCGCCGACCGCCACGGAGCCGACCTGGATCTGCCGGCTCTTCCGGCGCTCGGCGAGCTTGGTCGGAACGGACGGCATGCCGAGAGAAATCGCAGTCATCTGCTGTGCAACCCCAAGTCGTGGATCTAGGTCCAGGTCCCGTCGTGAGCGGGTTCCAGGCTTCGAGATTACGGCACCGGCACAGGAGCGAGCACATCCCCCACCCGTAAACCCACTCGATGGAAGCGGCCCGGAACACAGTGTTCCGGGCCGCCTCGAACGCTGTGTGGCTAGGAGATTTTCACCGGGTTAACCACGTCGGCGATCAGGACGAGGACGGTGAAGCAGATGAAGACCCCGGCCACCACGTAGGCCACCGGCATCAGCTTCGCCACGTCGAACGGACCCGGGTCCGGGCGGCGCAGCACCTTGGCCAGGTTGCGGCGCAGCGACTCCCACAGGGCGCCCGCGATGTGCCCGCCGTCCAGCGGCAGCAGCGGGAGCATGTTGAAGAGGAACAGGGAGAGGTTGAAGCCGGCCACCAGCATCAGTGCCATGGCCAGCTGCTCGGTGGGCGGGATGTCCAGGGTGAAGATCTCGCCGCCGACCCGGGCCGCGCCGACCACGCCCATCGGGGAGTCCGGCTGGCGGGGGGCGCCGTCGAAGGCCGCGTCCCACAGGGCCGGGATCTTGCCGGGCAGGCTCGCGATGGAGTCGACGGCCTCGCCGAGGCGGTCGCCCATCCAGGTCAGCGAGTCGCCGAAGTCCTGGCGGACGATGCCGGTGGCGGCGCTGAAGCCGAGGAAGCCGGCGGTGACGTACTGGCCGGTGACGATCTGGCCGCTGGAGTCCTTCTTGGCGACCTGGTTGGTGGCGATCTTCGCGTGCAGGGTGACGTCCTGGCCCTTGCGCTCGACGACGATCGCGACCTCCTTGCCGGGGGTGGACCGGATCAGGTCGGAGAGCTGGTTCCAGCTGGTCGTCTGCACCCCGTTGAAGGAGAGGATCTTGTCGCCCGCCTTGAGGCCCGCGGCGGCGGCCGGGGCGGCGGCGTCGGTGTTCTTGCAGGTGTCGCGGTTCTCGCTCTGGGCGATCACGCACTGGGAGACCGAGCTGACCGTGGTGGTCTGCTGGCTGATGCCGAAGCCCATCAGGACGGTGAGGAAGAGCGCCACCGCCAGGATCAGGTTCATGAAGGGGCCCGCGAACATCACGATCACGCGCTTCCAGGGGGCGCGCGTGTAGAAGAGGCGGGTCTCGTCGCCGGGCTGGAGCTCCTCGAAGGCGGCCGAGCGGGCGTCCTCGATCATGCTGCGCCAGGGCGAGGTGGACCGGGCGGTGACCCGGCCGTCGGCACCCGGCGGGAACATGCCGATCATGCGGATGTAGCCGCCCAGCGGGACGGCCTTGATGCCGTACTCCGTGTCGCCCTTGCGCCGCGACCAGATGGTCGGGCCGAAGCCGACCATGTACTGCGGGACGCGGATGCCGAAGAGCTTGGCGGTGGAGAGATGCCCCAGCTCGTGCCAGGCGATCGAGACCAGCAGGCCGATCACGAAGACGACTATGCCGAGGATCATCATCAGGGCTGTCATGCACGCGCCTCCGCGGTCGCCTTCTGCACTGTCAGTTCCCGGGCCCGGACCCGTGCCCAGGTCTCCGCTTCAAGGACGTCCGGCACGGTGAGCGAAGTTCCCGTACGAGGGGTGCCGTGCTCCTCGACCACCCGGGTCACGGTCTCCATGATGCCGTTGAAAGGCAGCAGACCGGCACGGAAGGCCTCGACGCACTCCTCGTTGGCCGCATTGAACACCGCCGGGGCGGTGCCCGCGAGCTCACCGACGTGCCGGGCCAGGTTCACGGACGGGAAGGCCTCGTTGTCCAGCGGGAAGAACTCCCAGGTCGAGGCCTTGCTCCAGTCGAAGGCGGGCGCCGCGTCCGGGACCCGTTCGGGCCAGCCGAGACCGACGGCGATCGGCCCCCGCATGTCGGGGGGCGTCGCCTGCGCGATCGTGGATCCGTCCGTGAACTCGACCATCGAGTGGACATACGACTGGGGATGCACGACCACCTCAATGCGGTCGAAGGGAATGTCGTAGAGGAGGTGCGCCTCGATGACTTCCAGCCCCTTGTTGACCAGGGTCGCGGAGTTGATCGTGATGACCGGCCCCATCGCCCAGGTGGGGTGCGCGAGGGCGTCCTCGACGGTGACGTGTGCCAGGTCGGCCTTGGTGCGGCCGCGGAAGGGGCCGCCGGACGCCGTGACGACCAGCTTGCGGACGTCGGCCCGGGTCCCCGCCGCCAGCGACTGGAAGAGCGCCGCGTGCTCGGAGTCGACCGGGATGATCTGGCCGGGCCTGGCCAGCGCCTTGACCAGCGGGCCGCCGACGATCAGCGACTCCTTGTTGGCGAGCGCGAGGGTGCGGCCCGCTTCCAGGGCGGCGAGGGTGGGCGCGAGGCCGATGGAGCCGGTGATGCCGTTGAGGACGGTGTGGCAGTCGGAGGCGGCGACCTGGGTGGCCGCGTCGGGTCCGGCGAGGATCTCGGGGAGCGGCTCACCGGGGCCGTAGAGCGCCGTCAGCGCCTCGCGCAGCGCCGGTACGACGTCCTCGCGGGCGACCGCGACGGTCCGTACCCGCAGCCGGTGCGCCTGCTCGGCGAGGAGCGGGACCCGGCCGCCGTGGGCGGACAGCGCGGTGACCCGGAAGCGGTCGGGGTGGCGCAGGACGAGGTCGATGGCCTGGGTGCCGATGGATCCGGTGGAGCCGAGGATCACCACGTCCTTCGGGCCGTCGCCCACGAGCGGGTCGTACACGAGGTGCGGGTCGGCGAGGGGCGCCGGACTGGCGGGGCTGTCGGTCATCCCCCCATTGTGGCCGCATCCGGTGGCCGGGAGGACGCCGCGTCCCTCACGCAGGTGCCTTATCAGTTCTTGGTGTCGTATGGAGCGGAATTCCCTTTGTGAGGTTCACGTGAAGATCATGTGATAACACTTCTGTCGGGTCGGCAGGGATGGTCGACCCGACTGGACGACATCCTGGGGGGATCTCTCCATGCGTACTCTGCCCATACGTGCTGCCCTGCCCGCGCTCGCGGGCGCCGCACTGCTCACCGGCACCCTGCTCAGCACCCCGGCCCAGGCGGCCGGGGGCGTGACCATCTACCACGTCTGGTTCGACAGCCCGGGCACGGACAACCGCTCCAACGCCAGCCTCAACGCCGAGTGGGTGCAGATCAAGAACACCGGTGGCTCGGCCGTCTCGCTCAAGGGCTGGGTCCTGAAGGACGTCTCCAACCACCGGTACGTCTTCAAGAACATCAAGATCGGCGCCCACAAGACGATGAAGGTGCACACCGGCAGCGGCACGGACACCGCGTCGAACAAGTACCAGAACCGCCATGCCTACGTGTGGAACAACACCAGCGACACGGCGACGCTGACCAAGGCGGGCGGCGCCAAGGTCGACTCCTGCTCCTGGACGACGCGGGATCCCAGCGACAAGTACTGCTGAATCGCTACTTCAGCAGCCTCGTCCGAGGCGGCCCCGCTGAAGGGGTCTCACTTGAAGGGGCGGCGGACGTTGTCCCGCTCGGACGGTCCCGGGGTCGCGTCGGCGATCCACGGGCCCTCGCCCGACGGGTCGACGATGCCCTGCTCCAGCCATTCGAAGGAGCCGCCGAGCACGCCCTTGACGACCTTGCGGTCCAGGTCGTCGGTGTTCGACCAGAGGCGGTTGAACAGCTCGTCGACGCGGATGCGGGCCTGCCTGCAGAACGCGTCGGCGAGCAGGTAGGCCTCGCGGCCGTGGTCGCCCTGGCGGCGCAGCAGTTCGGCACGGACGCAGGCCGCGCTCATCGCGAACAGCTCGGCGCCGATGTCCACGACCCGGCCCAGGAAGCCCTGCTTGGTCTCCATCCGGCCCTGCCAGCGGGACATGGCGTAGAAGGTGGACCGGGCCAGCTTGCGGGCGTGCCGCTCCACGTACCGCAGGTGCGGGGCGAGGTCCACGCCGTGCTTGAAGTCGCCGTACGACGTCGGGAGCTGGCCCGGGCCCGCGACCAGCTTCGGCAGCCACTTGGCGTAGAAGACGCCCGCGTTCGCGCCCGCCCGCGCCTTGTCCTGGAGGGACTTGTCGGGGTCGATGAGGTCCCCGGCGACCGAGAGGTGGGCGTCGACGGCCTCGCGCGCGATCAGCAGGTGCATGATCTCGGTGGAGCCCTCGAAGATGCGGTTGATGCGCAGGTCGCGCAGGAGCTGTTCGGCGGGGACGGCGCGCTCGCCGCGGGCCGCCAGCGACTCGGCCGTCTCGAAGCCGCGGCCGCCCCGGATCTGGACCAGCTCGTCGGCCATCAGGCAGGCCATCTCGGAGCCGTAGAGCTTGGCGAGGGCGGCCTCGATGCGGATGTCGTTGCGGTTCTCGTCGGCCATCTGCGAGGACAGGTCGACGACCGCCTCCAGGGCGAAGGTGGTGGCCGCGATGAAGCTGATCTTGGAGCCGACCGCCTCGTGCAGCGCGACCGGCTTGCCCCACTGCTCGCGGACCGCCGACCACTCGCGGGCGATCTTCAGGCACCACTTGCCGGCGCCCACGCACATCGCGGGCAGCGAGAGCCGCCCGGTGTTGAGGGTGGTGAGGGCGATCTTGAGGCCCGCGCCCTCGGCGCCGATGCGGTTGGCGGCCGGGACCCGGACCTGGTGGAAGCGGGTGACGCCGTTCTCGATGCCGCGCAGGCCCATGAAGGCGTTGCGGTTCTCGACGGTGATGCCCGGCGAGTCCGCCTCGACGACGAAGGCGGTGATGCCGCCCTTGCTGTCCTCGGTCTTCGGCACGCGGGCCATGACCACGAGGAGGTCGGCGACCACGCCGTTGGTGGTCCACAGCTTCACGCCGTCGAGGACGTAGTCGTCCCCGTCCGGTACGGCGGTGGTGGCGAGGCGGGCCGGGTCCGAGCCGACGTCCGGCTCGGTGAGCAGGAACGCCGAGATGTCGGTGCGGGCGCAGCGCGGCAGGAAGGCGTCCTTCTGCTGCTGGGTGCCGAAGATCTTCAGCGGTTGCGGCACGCCGATGGACTGGTGGGCGGAGAGCAGCGCGCCGACCGCCGGGTTGGCGGAGCCGACCAGGGACAGGGCCCGGTTGTAGTAGACCTGGGTGAGGCCGAGGCCGCCGTACTTGGTGTCGATCTTCATGCCGAGGGCGCCGATCTCCTTGAGGCCGGCGATCACCTCGTCCGGGATGCGTGCCTCGCGCTCGATGAGCGCCGAGTCGATCTTCGTCTCGCAGAACTCGTGCAGCCGCGCCAGGAACTCCTCGCCACGCTGCACGTCGTCGTCCGCCGGGAGCGGATGCGGGTGGATGAGGTCGAGCCGGAAGCGCCCGAGGAACAGTTCCTTGGCGAAGCTGGGCTTGCGCCAGTCCTGTTCCCGGGCGGCCTCCGCCACCTGGCGGGCCTCCCGCTCGGTGACGGTGGGTTTCTTGGTGGTGGGGGCGGACATTGAGGCTCACCTCGCCACGAAAGGGGTTGTTGAGGACCGTTCGTTACCGACCAGTGCTACTGGATCGTTGGTACCCGAAACGGGCCGTACCTACCAGCCCTCGCGGTCCGATCGGCTGACGGACCGACCGCCCCGACCCGTTTCTCAGCCGATGTCGACGGAGTACGACGTGGTGTCCAGCCGCCCCGAGCCCTTGAAGACCTCGGTGCCGGACTCGATGCCGGAGAGGTACTTGTCGTTGCCGAGCAGCTTGCGGCGGACCAGGGCCTGGGTGAAGTCGTCGATGTTCAGCGTGGCACTCGTGGTGTTGGCCCGGCGCACGAAGGAGTAGACGTTCCAGCCGATGTCGCCCCGGTAGATGTCCCACATCGCGCCGCCGAGGCTGACGCTGCCGTATTTGGTGCCGAGCGGGCCGGCACCGCCCTGGCGGTTGAGCCAGATCATGATCTCGTCGGTGGGCTGGTCCTGCCAGTCCGCGGTGTTCTTGGCGTGCAGCCAGAGGTCGTAGGCCACGTCCAGCGTTCCGGGACTGGAGCTGAGGGTGAAGTTCCACTTGGCGGTGACCTTCTTGCGGTCGCCGACCCGGATCGGCAGGCCGGTGGCCGCCTTGTCGGCCTTCCAGCCCCAGTGCCAGCCGAGCACCGTGCTCGCGTACGACTTGACGTCCGCGTCGGTGCCCTTGCTGTTGTTCGCCCAGGTGTAGGACGTCCCCCAGGAGATGGTCGAGCCGGACGCCGAGTTGTCCCAGACGCACTGGGTGCCGGTTCCCTTGTCCTGCCCCCAGAGGTTGTTGTTCACGTAATACTTGCCGAGCGTGACGGTGTCGAAGGCGGTGCACTTCCTGCTCGGCTCGCCGGCCTGCGCCACGGTGACGCCCGCGGCGGCGGCGAGCGCGGCCGAGGCGGCCAGCAGCGCCTTCGCCGCCCTGGACAGGCGCGGTCTGCGGTGTTGCATCGAGGGGTCCTTCCGGGGGACGGTTCGTGGTACGACCCGTCGGACGGCCGTACGACCTCTTTGTGGCCGCCGCCCCCTGGAAAGGTTGCCGATGGCGTCTCGGCAATTCGCTGTCGAAGCGCTTCGACAACCTATGGACACCCACCCGCACTGAGGCTAATGTCAAACCACCCTCACTCGCCACCTGTCAGCAATGCGCACTGTCGAAGCGCTTCACAAAGCTTGGAGAGCTGGATGGTCACCCTCGCCGAGGTCGCCCAGCACGCCGGAGTCTCGGCGAGCACGGTGAGCTATGTCCTCAGCGGCAAGCGGTCCATCTCCACCACCACCCGGCAGCGGGTCGAGCAGAGCATCCGCGAGCTGGGCTACCACCCGAACGCGGGCGCCCGCGCCCTGGCCAGCAGCCGGTCGAACATCATCGCGCTGATGATCCCGCTGCGTACGGACATGTACGTGCCGGTGATGATGGAGATCGCGATCGCGGTGGCCACCACGGCCCGTCTGCACGGCTACGACGTCCTGCTGCTCACCGGCGAGGAGGGTCCGGACGCGGTGCGCCGGGTCACCGGCAGCGGGCTCGCCGACGCCATGATCCTGATGGACGTGGAGCTGGAGGACGAGCGGCTGCCGCTGCTGAGGCAGACCGACCAGCCCTCCGTGCTCATCGGTCTGCCGGCCTCCACCTCGGGGCTGACCTGTGTCGACCTCGACTTCGGGGCGACCGGCGCCCTGTGTGTGGAGCACCTCGCGAAGCTCGGTCACCGTGACATCGCTGTCATCGGCGAGGCCCCGGCCGTCTACGAACGGCACACCGGCTTCGCCGAGCGCACCCTGGACGGACTCCGCTCCCGGGCCCGGGAGTTGGGCCTGCGGGTGCTGCACCGGCCGTGCGAGGGCGGGTACGACGCGATGGCCGCCACGCTGGCCCGGATCTTCGACGAGCGCCCGGGCACCACGGGCTTCGTCGTCCAGAACGAGTCCGCGGTGGAGCCGCTGCTCGCGCTGCTGCGCCAGCAGGGCCGGGCGGTGCCGGAGGACGTCTCCGTGGTCGCGGTCTGCCCGGACCAGGTCGCCGTCCAGGCCTCGGTGCGGCTGACCTCGGTCGCCATCCCCGCACAGGAGATGGGCCGGTACGCCGTGGAGCACCTGGTCGCCAAGCTGGACGGCCGGGGCGGTGACGAAGTCGTGCTGATCGCACCCGAGCTGACGGTACGGGCGAGCACGGGACCGGCGCCGGCCGGGGCCTGACCCCCTTTGCAGTGCCCCGCCGTGCCGGGGCACTCCCCTGTCTGCACTCCTTCAGGAGCACGTGACATGAATCAGTCTGCCCGAATCCAGTCCGCGGACGACCAGCCCAAGGTCAGCCTCGCGCAGTCCTCCCCCACCGTCGGCACGTTCCGGGAGCGGGACGGTGCCCTGGAGTGGAGCGGCCGTCAGGAGACGCTGCGGATCGAGCCCTGGGGGCCGGACGCGGTCCGGGTGCGTGCCCGGCTCGGCGGGCCGATCCTCGAAGGCCTGCCGGGGGCCCTGCTCGACGAGCCGCCCGCCACCGGGTCGGCCGTCAAGATCGGTGACGGCGAAGCGCAGTTGACGGTCGGGGACCTGACCGTCGAGGTGTCCGCCGAGGGCCTGGTCCGGTTCCTGCGCACCGACGACCGCTCGGAGGTGCTGGCCGAGGAGCGCGCCCATTTCTGGTGGCCCGGCTCGCGCCTGTACACCGCGGTCGGCAACGGCCACCACCGCCTGGAGCAGCGGTTCGCCGCCTACGAGGACGAGCGGCTGTTCGGTCTGGGCCAGCACCAGCACGGGCGCCTCGACCAGAAGGGCCTGGTCCTGGACCTGGTCCAGCGCAACGCCGAGGTCTCGGTCCCGGTCCTGGTCTCCAGCCGCGGCTACACCCTGCTCTGGAACAACCCGGCGATCGGCCGCGTCGAGCTGGCGGGCAACGGCACCCGCTGGGTGGCCGACTCGGCCCGCCAGCTCGACTACTGGATCACCGTCGGCGATCCGGCCGACGGCCAGCGCAACTACACTGCGGTCAGCGGGCGTTCACCGATGCTGCCGGAGTGGGCGGCGGGCTTCTGGCAGTGCAAGCTGCGCTACCGCACCCAGGACGAACTCCTCGCCGTGGCCCGCGAGTACAGGCGCCGCGGCCTGCCGCTCTCCGCGATCGTCTGCGACTTCTTCCACTGGACCCACCTGGGCGACTGGAAGTTCGACCCGGCGGAGTGGCCCGACCCGGCCGCGATGGTCCGCGAACTGGACGAGCTGGGCGTCAAGCTGGTGGTGAGCGTGTGGCCGTCGGTGTCCCCGCTGAGCGAGAACCACCCGGTGATGGAGCAGCGCGGCTACTTCATCGGCACCCAGTACGGCCCGACGGCGCACGCCGACTGGCCGGACAAGGGGGTGGCGTCGACCGTCCAGGTCGCCTTCTACGACGCCACCAACCCGGACGCCCGGGAGTTCGTGTGGTCGAAGGTGAAGGAGAACTACCTGGACCCGTACGGCATCACGGCCTTCTGGCTGGACGCCTGCGAGCCCGAGCTGAAGCCGGGTTTCCAGGAGAACCTGCGCTACTGGACGGGCCCCGGCCTGGAGGTCGGCAACAGCTACCCCGCCGAGAACTCCCAGACCTTCTACGAGGGCCTGCGGGCCGGGGGCGAGGAGGTCGTCACGCTCAACCGCTCCGCGTGGGCGGGCAGTCAGCGCTACGGCGCCGCGCTGTGGTCCGGCGACATCGGCACCGACTTCACGGCCCTGCGCCACCAGATCGCGGCCGGCCTCAACACCGCCCTGTCCGGCATCCCCTGGTGGAACACCGACATCGGCGGCTTCCATGGCGGCGACCCGGACGACCCGGCCTACCGCGAGGTGATGGTCCGCTGGTTCCAGTTCGGCGCGCTCTCCCCGCTGATGCGCCTGCACGGCTTCCGCGACCCGGGCATGCCGCTGGGCCCCGACATGACCGGCGGCCCGAACGAGGTGTGGTCGTACGGCACGGAGGCCGGCGCGATCCTGGAGAAGTACCTGCGGCTGCGCGAGCGCCTGAAGCCGTACGTCCTGGAGGTCATGCGGGAGGCCCACGAGGAGGGCCTGCCGGTGCTGCGGCCGCTGTTCCTGGAGTTCCCCGGGGACCCGGCGGCGTGGGCGGTCGACGACGCGTACCTCTTCGGCCGGGACCTCCTGGTGGCGCCGGTGCTGACGGCGGGCGCCACGGCCCGGACGGCGTATCTGCCGGCGGGCGCCCGGTGGACGGACGCGTGGACGGGCCAGTCGTACGAGGGCGGTGCGGCGGTGACGGTGGACGCGCCGCTGGACCGCATCCCGCTGTTCCTGCGCGACGGGGCGGAGCTACCGGTCGCGGAGTAACGCGGCCGGATTGCGACGCCTCTCGTTACCGGCCGGTAAATGTCTCAACTCGGCGGTGTGGTCGGGCAGTTGGAGGGGGTAGTCAGTATCCCCTCCCCTGTCCCCCCCCACGAAGGGTCCCGCAGCCGTGCCCTCAGGTCCGTTCCCCCTCACGCTCGCCAACCTGCTGCTCAGACCCGGCTTCCGCGCCCGCCGCACGCCGGACCGGGCCTTCGACCGGCTGCTCGACGCGGCCGGGACCGCGGAGGACGACGAGCGGTTCACCGACGGCTTCCGTCACCTGCTGCGATGTTGGGCGGGCGCCGAACACCTCACCCCGGTCGGCTGGCTGTCCGCGCGCGGGCACGTCGGCCGGCATCTCGCCAACCGGGCCCGGATCCGCCGGCTGCTCGCCGCACATCCCGAGATCGAGCGGGAGCCGGTCGAGCGGCCGGTGTTCGTGGTGGGCCTGCCGCGCACCGCCACCACGCTCACCCACGGGATCCTCTCCCTCTCCGCGGACCACCGCTGCCCGCTGCTCTGGGAGCTGCTCACCCCGGACCTGGAACTCCCGCCGGAGGAACGGGAGAAGGCGGTCACCAC
Source organism: Streptomyces sp. NPDC008092 (assembly GCF_042957285.1). Lineage (NCBI taxonomy): Bacteria > Bacillati > Actinomycetota > Actinomycetes > Kitasatosporales > Streptomycetaceae > Streptomyces > Streptomyces sp. NPDC008092. Next base: position 105,376 of record NZ_JBIBHY010000021.1, on the reverse strand, counting down.
CGCCCGCCGGCTGGTCGGCGGCATCAACCTCTTCTCCCCGCGCTTCCGGCACATCCACAACCTGCGGCCCGAGGGCCCGGAGGAGTGCACCTTCGCGCTGCCGCACACGGTGATGCCGCTGTCCCAGGCGGTGATCCCCGAGTACCTGCCCTGGCACGAGACGCACGACTTCGGCGCCGACTACCGCTACCTCAAGCAGATCTACCAGGTGCTCCAGTACGGCCGCCCGCGCCGCCGCTGGGTGCTGAAGTCGCCGCTGCACCTGGAGAACCTGGACGCGCTGCGCGCGGTCTTCCCGGACGCCACGATCGTGTGGACGCACCGCGATCCGGCCACCGCCGTGGCCTCGTTCTGCAGCCTGGTCGAGCACGGCATGGCGGTGAACACCCGCCCCCTCGACCTGCACCGGCTCGGCGCCACCTGGCTGGGGCTGCTGGCCCGCTCCGCCGCCCGCGGCCTCGCGTCCCGCGCCCGCATCCCCCGCGAGTCCCTCGTCGACGTGCCGTACTCCTGGCTGGGCGCCGACCCGGCCGCGGGCGCCCCGAAGCTCTACGCGGCCGTCGGCGCCCGCTGGACCGAGGCCGACGCGGCCCGCCTCCCGGCCGTCGCCGCCCGCCCCAGGGGGACCCGCGTGCACAGCTACGACCTGGCCCGCTACGGCCTGACCCGCGCGGACGTCGACACGGCCTTCGCGGACTACAACGCACTGCGCGCCGAGGCCGACCGGGCCTGACGGCACGAGGGGCGGCCCCGCCTGTGGCAGGGCCGCCCCGGTGGCTCAGCTGCTGCTGACGCTCTCGCTGTTGACGGTGAAGTCCAGCCCGCCGGACGAGGACGTGATCTCGAAGCCGAACTGCAGGTCACCGATGGTGACGTTGCCGAACCAGCCCTTGGTGTCCTTGATCCACTTCAGGATCGGCAGGATGTCGATCGTGCCGGAGGTCGAGTTGGAGCTCCGGATGAACGAATAGACGTTGTTCGAGCCGTTGTTGCCCTTGTAGACGGTCCAGGTGTTGCTGCCCAGCGTGAGAGTGCCCTGCGAGGTGCCGAGCGGGCCGACGGCGCCGGTCTTGTTGACCCAGAGCATGATCTCGTTGGCGTACCCGGTGTCCCAGATGTCGTACGACGTGTTGTACGCGCCGGACGACGGGACGGTCACGTTGTAGCTGCTGGTGAGCGAGGTCAGCGAGGTGATCGTCTTGTTGATGACCTTCTTGGCGTTGGGGTACGACTTGATGCCGCCGGTGTTGGGGTGGTTGGCGTTGACACCCCAGTTGGTGCCGGAGTTGGCCCAGATGCACTGGCTGCCGGCGCCGGAGCCCCAGATGTTGTTGTAGAGGGTGTAGCCGTTCAGCGTGGTGTTGCCCCACTGGTCGCAGGAGCTCCAGACGGCCGCCGAGGCGGGCGCGGAGGCGAGGCCGACGGTGGCGCCGAGGGCGAGCGCGGGGGCGATCAGGGCCTTGGCGACCCTGCGATACGTGCGTGTTGCCATGGTGTCCCTTCCATGGGTGGGGGGAGGTGCGGGTGGCTACCACGTCCCCAGGGTGAGGACGTGGTCTTCTCCGGCGACGAGGTCGAGCGGCCGACTGCCGGAGGAAGTCCGCAGGTCGACGCGGAGCGTCCGGTGCGGTCTGAGGACGGCTCGCGCGCCGTCGGGGGTCCAGTCGAGGTCGAGTCCGGCGCCGAAGCGGGTGCGGATGCCGCGGAGCCGGCCTGTTCCCAGGGCGGCCGGCACGGCCGGCAGCAGGACCAGGCGGTCCGGGGTGGACTGGACGAGGGCCTCGACGAGCACCGCGGGCAGGGTGTGCGCGGCGTCGGCGTTGTAGACGTCGCGGTCCGGGTAGTGGGCGCTCATCAGGGAGGCGTGGAAGAAGTCGCCGTCCAGGACGTTGGCCAGGGCCGCTGCGACCCGGTCACCGTCCCGCAGCCGGGCCGCAACGAGCGCGTGGTGGAGGTGGCCGTGGGCCGAGTCGTTCTCGGCGCCGCGCAGTTCGAGCGCGCGGTGCGCGGCCGCCGCGAGTTCCGGGGTGTCGTACGGGGTGATCTCGTCCAGCGGCCAGACGCCGTAGAGGTGGCTGAGGTGGCGGTGGTCGTAGGTGTCGTCGAGGCCGGGCCGGGCCCATTCGGCGAGCGCGCCGTCGGCGTTGGTCCGGTGCGGGGGCAGCCGGTCGGCGAGGGCCCGCCAGCGGTCGCCGTCCGGCCCGGGGTGGTAGTCGGCCGCGGTGCGCAGGGCGTGCCGGGCGGCGGAGAGGTCCATCGCCGCGTTGACCGCACCCCAGCTCGCGTTCGCCGGGCGGTTCTCGGGCGAGTAGGAGGGGACGATCACGAGGTGGCCGTCGGCGTCGGTCCGGGTGAGGAAGTCCTCGTAGAACCGGGCGACTTCGGCCAGCACCGCCGCCGTACAGGGATCGCGCTCGCCGCGGGTCTCGTCGTGGTCGACCAGCGGCTTGAGCAGCCAGTCGGCGCCGGCCGTCCACAGCTGGTGCGGATACTCGCGGTCGAAGTGGTACGAGTACCCGGACTCGCCGTCGGTGTGAGTGGGCGCGACGACGCCCCGGGCGCCGAAGACGGCACGGGCGTTCTCCCGCCAGTGCGGCAACTGGCGGTGGATCAGCGCCGCGTGTGCCGCGGTGACCTCGGGCAGGGCCGCGGCCGCCGCCGAGGCGGTCTGGAGGTTGAGGTTGGCGTTGGTGGTGAACGCGCCCGACCAGGCGGTGTCCCAGTCGCCGGTCCACAGGCCGGTCAGGCGGGGCGGGTTGAGGCCGGAGGCGGAGAGCAGGTGGTAGCGGCCGGCGGCGAAGAGCCGCTCCAGGAGCGCCGCTTCGGCGGGCCGCTTGAGCAACTCGGAGCCCGGCAGCGCGCGTTCGGCCTCGGAGGCGGCTAGGTCGAGGGTGACGCGGGTGTAGGCGGTGCGGTGCGGGACCAGGTGGCGGGCGAGCAGCGCGTCGTAGCTCTCCTGGTCGGCGAGCAGGTCGCTCAGCTCCCGCGTCTCGGCGGTCACGTCGAGTTCGCCGGTGTGGCGGCGGACCCGGGTCAGGAGGAGGACGGACTCGGCGCCGGTGACGCGGACGCCCGGCGGGACGAGTCCGGTGCTGCCGCCGGTGACGGCGACCAGGGTGACGCCGGTGTAGGCGCGGTCGCTGCCGGGGTAGCGGGCGCGGAGGCTGAGCAGGGCGCCCTCGGGGGTGCGCAGCGCGCCGTGGCCGACGCCCAGGCCGGACGGGGCGCCGGGGAGCCGGTGGTCGAGGGCGATGTCGAGGGCGGCCGCGCCCACGACCTGCTGCACGATCACGTCGTCCGCGCGGGAGACGAAGACCCTGCTGGTCCAGTCGGCGGCGGTGGCGGTGACCTCGCCGGTGGTGAAGTCGACGGAACGGCGGTAGCCGTCGGTCGGTCCGTGCGGCCTGCGCAGCCGGATCCGGAAGGCGGGGTGGAAGGGCTGCACCCACTGGAGCGGGCGGCCGTCGGTGAAGCTCTCCGCGGCTGCCGACTCCCCGGCGAGCAACCTGTCCTGCACGTCGGCGAGTCCGGCCGCCAGGCGGGGCGGGCGGGCGTGTTCGCCGCCGTTCGGGCGGACGAGGGTGTGATGGGTGACGATGACACGGTCGTCGTTCGGATCGCCGAACACGAGGGTGCCGTGGTGGCCGTTGCCGCTCAGGAAGGCGTCCTCCCAGCGGGCGGCGGGGGCCGGCTCCCAGGTGCCGTGGACGGGGCCGGTGGCTTCTTCGGTCGTACCGGTGACGGTCATGGCTTGAGCACCGCCACGCCGTAGCGGCCGAGCGTGGTCTCGCCGGTGACGGTCGTACCGGTCAGCAGATCTCGATGTGTTCCCATGAGGGAGATCTTCACCTCATCGCGCCCGTGGTTGAACAGGAACAGCAGCTCACCCCGGCGGACCGCCTCGACGCCCGCGGGCAGACCGTCGAGCACCGGGCGCACCCCCGCGTCCGCCGCGATCCGGCCGAGCAGCTCGCGCAGCGCCTCCGGCTCCGGGAGCGTGGAGACGTACCAGGCGCGCCCGTTGCGCAGCACGGCCGGCCGCCCGTCGAGTTCACCGCCCCGGTACGGCACGGTCTCGGAGACCGCGGGCGCGGCCTCGATCTCCTCCGACCACAGGGTGCCCCGGAAGGTCCCGCACGCGACGGTCTCCCCGGCGTCCAGCGGCCACCACTCGTGCAGGACGCGGATGCCGAACAGCTCGCGCAGCCGTGCGTCCATGCCGCCGGGGCGGATCCGGTCGTCCTCGTCGGCGATCCCGGTCAGGAAGCCGCTGACCAGGGTGCCGCCGCCGCGGACGTAGCCGAGGAGGTTGCCGATCGCGGCGTCGGTGAGGAGGTAGAGCTGCGGGACGACGACCAGCCGGTAGGAGGACAGGTCGTGTTCGGGGTGGGCGAAGTCGGTGGTGAGGTTCGACTCCCACAGGGCCCGGTGCCAGGCGTGCAGGACGTCGGGGAGGTCCACCTCGGTGGAGAGCCGGCCTTCGTGGGCACCGGCCCACCAGGAGTGCCAGTCGTGGAGGATCGCGATGTCCGCCCCGATCCGGCGGCCGGTCACCTCCGCGGCGACGGCGGCCAGTTCGGAGCCGAGCTGCTTGACCTCCTGGTACGTACGGCCCTCCGCCCCCGCGTGGCTGACCATCCCGGAGTGGAACTTCTCGGCGCCCTGCCTCGACTGCCGCCACTGGAAGTAGCAGACGGCGTCCGCGCCCCGGGCCACCGCCTGGAGGGACCACTGGCGGTTGAGGCCGCGGGGCTTGGGGTGGTTGACCCCGCGCCAGTTGACCGGCCCGGCGGCCTGCTCCATGAGCATCCAGGGGCCGCGCGCCTGGGAGCGGGTGAGGTCGTGGACGAGCGCGCCGTGCTGGGCGCCCAGGGGATCCCGCGGGTCGGGGTAGAGGTCGACGGAGACGACGTCCTCCTCGGCGGCCCAGCGCCAGGCGTCCTGGCCGATCCAGAGCGGCATGAAGTTGGTGGTCACCGGGATGTGCGGGGTGTGCCGGGCGACGATGTCCCGTTCGGCCGTGTAGCACTCCAGGAGCATGTCGGAGGTGAAGCGGCGGAAGTCCAGGACCTGGGTGGGGTTCTTCAGGTAGTGGGTGTGGCGCGGCGGCAGGATGCCGTCCCAGGTGTCGTAGCCCTGGCTCCAGAACGCCGTGCCCCAGGCGGTGTTGAGGGCATCGAGGGTGCCGTAGCGCTCGCGCAGCCAGCGCCGGAACGCGGCGGCGGCCTCGTCGCCGTGGTCGAAGGTGCAGTACTCGTTGTTGATGTGCCACATCGTGAGGGCGGGGTGGCCGGCGTAGCGGGCGGCGAGGTCCTCGGTGATGGCGGCGGCGTGGCGGCGGTAGGTGGCGCTGGAGTGCGAGAAGTGCTGGCGGCCGCCCCACCACTCGGTGCGGCCGTCGGCGTCCCGGGGCAGGGTGTCCGGGTGCAGCCGCCCCAGCCACGGCGGCGGCGAGGCGGTGGGGGTGGCGAGGACGACGCCGATGCCGTGGCCGTGCATCAGGTCCATGAGCCGGTCCAGCCAGCCGAAGTCCCGCTCCCCCGGCCGCGGTTCGAGCCGGGCCCAGGAGAAGACGCCCATGGTCACGGAGTTGACGCCGGCGGCCGTCATCAGCCGGACGTCCTCCTGCCAGGTCTCCTCGGGCCACTGCTCGGGGTTGTAGTCGCCGCCGAAGAGGATGCGGCCCCGGGTGGCGTCGGAGAGGTTCGGCGGCTCTCGTCGGGCGGTCATCGGACGGGGTCCCCGTACTGGATGCCGCGGCCGTTGGTGGCCAGGTAGACCCGGCCGTGGATGCGCGGGTCGCCGGTGACGGCCTGCCCGGTCCAGCCCCACTGGTGCCGGTCGTCGTTGATCCGGGTCCAGGTCGCGGCCTCGTCGTCGGAACGGTAGACGGCGGTGACGGCCTCGGTGGAGCCGACCAGGAAGATGGCGGGGTACTCGGCGCCGTCGGCGGCCTTGCCGAAGCCGAGGGTGTAGGCGGCCCGGCAGCCGGCGACCTTGGCGAAGCTCACGCCCCCGTCGGTGGACCGGTACAGCCCGTTCCACTTGACACTGAGCCACAGGTCACCGGACCTGCCGGGGGCCGCGACCAGCTGGAACTGGCTGTCCCCGGCGGGCAGCCCGGACGCACGCGCCGTGAACGTCCGGCCACTGTCAGTGCTGGCTTGTAGCGTTCCTGTGTCGGTGTCGTACGCGTAGAAGAGCGTCGGGTCGGCCGGGTCGGCGACCGGCGTGGCGCCCTTCGGGAAGGAGGAGATCTCGGTCCAGGTGGCGCCGTTGTCGTCCGACCGGTGGGCGGGGTACCTGGTCCCGTCCCAGTGCACGAAGGACCACAGCAGCACGCTGCCGTCGGCGTTGGCGGCGATCGGTCCCGGCACGTCGTGGGCGAGGGAGGGCTGGGCGGCGAAGGGCGCCCAGGTCCGGCCCCCGTCGTCCGAGAAGGCGCCGTTGCCGTGGTCGCCCCAGCCGGTGCGGACCACGTACGCCGGCCTGCCCGCGGCCTGCGCGAGCCCCGTCGCCGACCCGGACACGGGGTTCGTGGCCATACCGCGGGACGGAGACGCGGTGAGCCGCTCGTGGTACAGCACGCCGATGTCCCCCGAGCCGCTCAGCAGGTGCGCCTCCCCGACCGGGGGCGACACCAGCTGCAGCACCGACGTCTCCTCCAGGCCGCGGATCTGCGGTGCCCAGTGGACGAGGTCGCGGGTGCCGTAGAGGGTGGCGCCGGTGCCGTAGACGACGTGCTCCGAGTCGTACGGATCGACGGCGACGGCCTGGATCCACCACCCGAACTTCGGCTGGTCGCCGCCCCACTTGAGGAAGGGGGTCTCTGCCACGTCGAAGACGGCGGAGTCCTTGAGGGACGTCCAGGTGCGGCCGCCGTCGGTGGTCCGGTAGAGGGTGTCCACGGCCGTCCACCGGTTGTTCGTCGAGACGACGACGGTGCCGGGCCGGCGGGCGTCGACGGCGACCCCGCCGTAGCCGAAGGTGTCGCTGCCGCCGGGTGCGGCGGGCGTGACCTCCGTCCACCTGCCGGTGCCGGTGGCGAGCTTGTGCACGCTGCCGTCGGCCTGGCCGTTGGGGCCGGGGGCGTCGGCGTACGTCACGTACAGCTCGCGGGTGTGCCGGTCGTGGGCGGCGCGGACCGGGATCCTGGCGGCGGTGCCGGTGGGCTGCCCGGGCACGGCCTCCCACGTGGTCCCGTCGGTGGTGCGGTACAGGCCGGCGGCGGTCGCGCCGCCGTCGCCGTCCGCCCACCCGGCGTAGACGGCACGGCCTGCGGCGACGAGGAGGCTGACGCCCTGGCCGGAGGCGGAGGGGGCGGGCGGGAAGCCGGGGGCTGCCGCCCAGGTGGCCCCGCGGTCCGCGGACCTGAGGAGTCCGTCGTGTCTCGTCCCCAGCCACAGGGTGTCGCTGTCCCGCGGGTCGACGAGGAGGCGTTCGCCCATGCCCCGGCCGTCCTCGTTGGCGCCGAGTTTGACGGTGAGGTCGGTGCGGGTCCAGGTGGTGCCGCGGTCGTCCGAGCGCAGGACCGCGCCGTTTCCGGCCCAGGACTGGGCGTAGGTGCCGAGGGCGAGGTAGAGCCGGTCGGGGTGGGCGGGGTCGACGGCCATCGCCTCCACACCGAGGAGGTTCCAGTCGTCCCAGCCGAGGTGGTCGGTGAGGGGGGTCCAGCGGGCGGTGCGGGCGTCCCAGCGGTAGGCGCCGCCGATGTCGGTGCGGGCGTAGGCGAGGCCGGGGGTGGTGGGGTGGAAGAGGACGCCGGTGACGAATCCGGTGCCGCCGATCACTGCGTTGCGCCAGCGGTAGGGGGGCGCCTGCGGCTGGGGGGCGGCCGCGTGGGCGGTGGGGACGGGGAGGGCGGTGAGGGTGGCGGTTGCCGCGGTGGCGGCGAGAACGGCTCTGCGGCTCAGGGTGGGCATGGGGAACCTTCGGTGAGCGTGGGTTGGGTGGGTGGGCCGGGGTGGGGGCGGGGGGGGGTCGCTTACCGGCGCTTGCAGGGTGCCTCCCCCAGCCTTCGGCCGGGGGGGACCCCCAGCGCCCACCCGTGCCGCCCTGCGGCACGCCTGCCCGCAGCTGGGTGGCTCGATGGGGCGCAGCTGGGTGGCGTTTGACGAGGGGCGACTGGACAGCGCCCCGTAAGGGGCGCTGGGGGTCCCCCGGCCGAAGGCTGGGGGAGGAACTGCGCGATCAGCCCCCACGCACCCGCGGCCGCCGACGCTCCCCCGCCACCCCCTTCAGAAGGCGACCGTCACCCCTTCACCGCCCCCGTCAGCATCCCCTTCTTGAAGTGCTTCTGGACGAAGGGCGAGAGCACCGCCACCGGCAGCAGCGCCATCACCATCACCGCCATCTGGACGGAGAGGTACGACAGCTCGCCCGTCTTGATCGCCTGTCCCAGGCCCACCGGGGCCTGCTGTTTCTGCACCAGTTGGATCATGACGTTCTGCAGCGGCATCTTGTCCTGGTCGTTGAGGTACAGGGACGCGTTGAACCAGGCGCTCCAGTACCCGACCGCGTAGAAGAGGGTGATGACCGCGAGGACCGCCCGGGACAGCGGCATGACGATCTGCCACAGGATCCGGAAGTCGCCGGCGCCGTCGATGCGCGCGCTGTCGGTCAGTTCCTGCGAGATGCCCATGAAGAACCCGCGCAGGACGAGGATGTTGAAGACGCTCACCGCGCTCGGCAGGATCAGCGCGAGATAGCTGTCGGTGAGACCGAGGGACTGGACCAGCAGGTAGGTGGGGATCAGGCCGGCGCTGAAGAACATCGTCGCCATCAGCAGCAACAGGAACCAGCGGTGGCCGAGCGAGCCGATGCGCGAGAGGCCGTAGGCGCACAGGACCGACACGGTCATCGAGAACGCCGTGCCGACGAGGGTGATCAGGATGCTGATGACCGTGGCCCGGGTGACCTGGCCGCCGCTCAGCAACTCCCGGTAGGCGACGAAGGTGATGCCCTTGGGGATCATCACCAGGCCGCCGGCCTCGTCGATGGTCTTCCGGGAGGACAGGCTGGTGACGACCACGATCCAGAGCGGGAAGAGGACGGCGAGGCAGGCCAGGGTCAGGACCAGGCCCTTGCCGGCGACGCCGGCCGTGCTCGGTTCCTCCTCCCAGACCGGGCGGGCCGGCGCGGCCCACCGGGACGGCGGCCGTTCCCGTGCGGGCGGTTCGTCGATGACGGCGGTCATTTCTTGTACACCCCCTGCTCGCCCATGAGATGGGCCACCTTGTTGGCGGCGAGGACCAGGCCGAGGCTGACCACGCCCTTGATGAGGCCCGCGGCGGCCGCGTAGCCGAAGTCCTGGTTGCGGACGCCGTTCCACCAGACGAAGGTGTCGAGGACCTCCGAGGCTCCTGGTCCGACGGCGTCGCGCTGGAGGAGGATCTGTTCGAAGCCGACGGTCAGCGCGTCGCCGACCCGCAGGACCAGCAGCAGTGCGATGACCGGGCGCAGGGCGGGGAGCGTGACGTGCCAGATGCGGCGCCAGCGGCCCGCGCCGTCCATCGCGGCGGCCTCGTAGAGGTCCGGGCTCACGGAGGCCAGCGCCGCCAGGAAGACGATGATCCCCCAGCCCGCGTCCTTCCAGACGCCCTCCGCCGTGACCAGGAACTTGAAGGTCGACGGGTCGGTCATGATGTCGAGGCCGTCGTAGCCGTGCTGCCGCAGCAGTTGGGACAGCAGGCCCGCGCCGCCGAAGAGCTGCTGGAAGACGGAGATGACCAGCACCCAGGAGAAGAAGTGCGGGAGGTACAGGACCGCCTGGGCGATCGCCCGTACCCGGGGCCGGAGCACGCTGTTGATGAGCAGCGCGAGGGCGATCGGGATCGGGAAGAACAGCACGAGTTGCAGGAAGAACAGCACCAGGGTGTTCTTCACCGCGTTCCAGAAGGCGGAGTCGGCGAAGATCTGCTGGAAGTTCTCCAGGCCCACCCATGCGCTGTGCAGCATGGAGACGACGCCGTTGTCGCTGACGTACGGGTCGTAGTCCTGGAAGGCGACGATGTTGCCGAGGATCGGCAGGTAGTTGAAGACCAGGAGCAGCAGGACCGCCGGCAGGGTCATCAGGATCAGGGCGCGGTCGCGTCTGAACCTGAGGCGCAGGCCGAGCTTCCCGGTGTTCGCCTTCTTCGTGGTTGCGGCGGCGCCGGTCGTCACCGGAGTCCGCCCCGTACCGTCGTCGTCTGCCTCGGCTCTGCTGCGAGGCACCGTGCTGTGGGACACGGCCGTTCTCCCTTGCCTCGGTGCCGGGTCAGCTCGCCGTCGAACCGTTGTCGTCGAGCAGCTTCTGGTACCAGTCGCGCAGCTTGTCGCCGCCCTTGCTCTTCCATTCGGCGACGGCCTGCTGCATGTCGCTGATCTTCTTGCGGCCGCGGGTGATGTCGTCCTCCAGCGTCTCGAAGTCGTCCATGAGGTTGGTGTAGCGGGACGGCTCGGTGATCATCTGGCCGAAGAAGCTGGACTTCCGGGTGAAGGAGCCCATCCGCTGCTGCCACTCCACCTGCGCCTTGGCGACGTCGGGGAAGTCGGGGTGGGCGATGGTGGCGGCGGGGCTCGCGATCATGACGTAGGCGTTGAGGACCTCGTTGTTGCCCCGGGTGGTCTTGGTGGGCACGCCGTTCTTGACGGTGTAGTGGGTGCCCTCGACGCCGTAGTTGGTGGCCATGTACTCCTTGGTGCCGTACGGCGCGGCGGTGGTGTTGGCGACGGCCAGCACGTCGCGGACGACGGACTCGGAGGCCTTCCTGTTGACGAAGGCGAAGATGCCGGCCGGCTGTTCGGCCCAGACCTGCGGGTTTCCGCCGTCGTGGCCGTAGACGTCCATGCCCCAGATCTTGTAGTCCGGGTTCTGGGTGGCCTGTTCGGCGGTGCGGCTCCACCACTGGCTGATGTCGTTGGGGTAGATCAGGAACTCGCCGGCCGCGAACTTGGGGCCCGCGTCCGGGGCGTTCTTGCCGAGCATGGCGTCGGGGTGCACGACGTCGGCGGCGAAGAGCTTGCGGGTCCACTCCAGTGCTTCGAGGTACTCGTCGGTCTCGATGCGGTTGATCAGCTTGCCGTCGACGAGGTTCCAGCCGAGCGGTTTCTCGCTGCCGGACAGCACGCCGAACATCTGCCAGGCCGTCCACTTCATGTCCATGCAGGCCCAGCGCTTGGCCTTGGCGTTGGTGATCTCCTTGGCGAGGGACAGGAACTCGTCCGCCGAGCGCGGGACGTCGTAGCCCTCCTTGTCGAAGATGTCCTTGCGGTAGAAGGGCACGATGTTGGTGACGTACGAGGACGGCATCGGCAGCCCGCGCAGCTTGCCGCCGAAGATGCAGCGCCGCCAGGCGTCGGTCGGGACGGCGGCGAGGTTCGGGTAGTCCTTGACCTTGTCGCCGGACAGGTACGGACCGAGGTCGGCGAACTTGCTGATGATGGCGGTGGGTATCTTGCCGCCCATGTTCCAGTTCGGGATGACGACGACGTCCGGCACGTCGCTGGAGGCGAGGACCGCGCCGAGCTTCTGGTCGTAGGTGTTGCCGTCCTGGTTCTGCCACTCGACGTCGACGCCGATCATGTCGTTCATCGCGTGGTAGTAGGGGTTGTCCTGCTTGGGCGGGGACCCCCAGAACGGCGACATGACGGTGACCTTGCCGCCCTTGCCGAGCTTCTTCGGGACCGAGGTCTTCAGGGTCGCGAGGTCGAGCTTGCCGGTGAAGCCGATCGACGAGCCGTACTTCGAGGGGATGTCCGGGGTCACCACGTTGCCGGCGACGTACGACGGCAACAGCTTCTTCGCGTCCTTGCCCGAGGAGGAACCCCCTCCCGACCCGCTGTCCGACGCCCCGCAGGCGGCGAGCAGCGGCATCCCGCCCGCCACCGCTGCGGTGGCGACTGCCGTGGAGGCGAGGAAAGTTCTCCGGCTCGGCCCGGAGGGGGCGGAAGCGGCGTTCGGCGTCATTGCGTCAACCCTTCGTGGCGCACCAGGACACCCGGCGGTGGCCGTCGGCTGCGGTGTCTTGAGTGGAACTGGCTGAGCGGAAGCGGCCCTCCGGCCCGCGACCCATGTCGCGTGCCCCTGGGATGTCGCGTGCTCCTGGGGCGGACCGGATAGTCGAAGCGCTTCGATGTTGCTGCGAGGTTAAGTGAACACCCGGGGGTGCACAAGGGTCGCTTCCAAGATTCCTCCGAGGTATAGGGGTTGACCTCTTCGTATGCGCCACTTGAAATATCGCCGAACATCCCTTGACACCCACCCCCGCGTCGAATGAGCATCGAAGCGCTTCGAAAGCTCCTCGTCGCTCCATCGCAAGGGGAACCGCACGTGACCGCAAAAACGCCGCCCGCGCCACCTTTCCGCGATCCGCAGCTGCCGCTCGCGAAGCGCATCGACGATCTGCTGGCCCGGCTCACCCTGGACGAGAAGGTCTCCTTCCTGCACCAGTTCGCACCCGCCGTGGAACGCCTCGGCCTCGCCGCCTTCCGTACCGGCCAGGAGGCCCTGCACGGCGTGGCCTGGATGGGTCCGGCGACCGTGTTCCCGCAGGCGGTGGGCCTGGGCGCGACCTGGAACACCGACCTCGTCCGACGGGTCGGCGAGGCGGTCTCCAAGGAGGTCCGGGCGATGCGCGCCCGCGACGAGCGCGTCGGCCTCAACGTCTGGGCGCCGACGGTGAACCTGCTGCGCCACCCGCTGTGGGGCCGTAACGAGGAGGGCTACTCCGAGGACCCGAAGCTGACCTCCGCCATCGCCACCGCCTACACCCGGGGGCTGCGCGGCGACCACCCGGTGTACTGGCGCACGGCCCCCGTCCTGAAGCACTGGCTGGCCCACAACAACGAGACGGACCGGGCCACTTCCTCCTCCTCGGTCCGCCCGCGGGTCCTGCACGAGTACGACCTGCGCGCCTTCCGGGAGACCGTGGAGGCGGGCGCGGTGGCCGGGGTGATGCCCGCGTACAACCTGGTCAACGGCCGCCCCAACCACGTCTCCCCGTACCTGCGCGAGCAGTTGCGGACCTGGACGGACGAGGAGCTGCTGGTCTGCTCGGACGCCGGCGCGCCCAGCAACCTGGTCGACCACGAGCACTACTTCGCCACGCACGAGGAAGCCACGGCGGCCGCCCTGCTCGCCGGCGTCGACAGCTTCACCGACCACGGCACGGACAGCACGCAGATCATCGCCCGGGTCGCCGGGGCGCTGGCCCAGGGGCTGCTGACGGAGAAGGACGTCGACACGGCGGTCCGCCGCCAGCTCTCGGTCCGCTTCCGCCTCGGCGAGTTCGACCCGCACGACGACCCGCACACGGGGACCGCCGAGTTCGACACCCCGGCGCACCGCGTCCTCGCCCGGGAGGCGGCCGAGCAGGCGGTCGTGCTCCTCAAGAACGACGGCGACCTGCTGCCGCTCGCGCCCGACGCCCGGATCGCCGTGGTCGGTCTGCTCGCCGACGAGTGCAAACTCGACTGGTACAGCGGCACCCTGATCCACCGCTCCACTCCCCTGGAGGGCCTGTACGAGCGGTTCGGCGCGGAGCGCGTGGAGTTCGCGGAGGGGGTGGACCGGGTCCGGCTGCGGCTCGCGGACGGCACCTTCCTGCACGTGGCCCCCGCCCCCGAGGCCGCCGAGGAGGTGCGCGGCGCGGCGGGCGCCCTGGACCCGGCGCTGCTCGCGGGCCGCACCGACCTCCCGCCGCTCACCACCGACGCCACCGGCACCGAGTTCGCCCTCGCCGACTGGGGCGAGGGTGTCCTCACCCTCCGTGCCCCGGACGGCCGTTACCTGTCCGTCGCCGAGGACGGCTTCGTCCGCGCCGCCGCGGACCAGCCCGGCGGCTGGGTCGTCCAGGAGACGTTCCGCCTGGAACCCCACGAGAACGGTCACCTCCTCCGGCACCTCGGCACGGGTCGCCACGTCTCTGTCGCCGCCGACGGCGTGAAGGTTGCCGCCGGGAACGCCTCCATCTTCGAGTTGATCATCGTCGAACGCGGTACGGACGCCGTCGCCAGGGTGGCCGCCGCGGCCGACGCGGTCCTGGTGGTCGCGGGCAACGACCCGCACATCAACGGCCGTGAGACCGAGGACCGTACGACCCTGGCCCTGCCCCCGCACCAGGAGCGCCTGCTGCGTGCCGCCCGCGCGGCGAACCCGGGCACGGTGCTGGCGCTGGTGTCGTCGTACCCGTACGCGGTGGACACGGCCCGGCTGCCCGCCCTGCTCTGGACGGCGCACGGCGGCCAGGCGGCCGGCACCGCCCTCGCCCGCGTCCTGGCCGGCGACGTCTCCCCCGCGGGCCGGCTCCCGCAGACCTGGTACGCGGCCGACGCCGACCTCCCCGACCTGCTCGACTACGACGTGCTCGGCGCCCGCCAGACCTACCTCTACTTCGAGGGCACCCCGCTCTTCCCGTTCGGCCACGGCCTGTCCTACGCGTCCTTCTCCTACGCGGACCTGACGGCCGAGGTGGCGGACGGCGCGCTCCGCGTCTCCTTCACGGTCGCCAACACCGGCGACGTGCCGGCGGACGAGGTGGCCCAGCTCTACACCCGGGCCGCCGAACCGTCGACGGCCCGCCCGCGCCGCGAACTCCTCGCCCACCGCCGGCTCACCCTGCGCCCCGGCGAACGGACCGCTCTCACCTTCGAAGTCCCGCTCTCCGCCTTCGAGTTCTGGGACGTGGCGCGAGGTGGCCGGCGCCGCGAACCGGGGCCGTACGACCTCTTCGCCGGTGCGTCCAGCGCGGACGTCCGCCTGCGGACGACGGTGGTCCTCGACGGCGAGCCCGCGGCGCCGCGGCCCGTCACCTCCGCGTCGGGCCTGGAACCGGCGGGCTTCGACGAGCAGTCGGGCATCGCGATCGTGGACCGCACCCGGACGGAAGGCGACGCGGTCACCCCGGCGGACGACAGTACGGCCGAACTCGTCTACCGGAACTGCGACTTCGGCACCGGCACGACGGAGGTCACGGCCAGGGTGGCGGGCCGGGGCACCCTGGAACTGTCCCTCGACGGCGCCCCGCCGCTCGCCGTACTGACCCTCGACGGACCGACCACCGACGCGTACACCTACACCTCGCTCACCGCTCCCCTCACCACGGACGGCGTACACGACCTCCACCTGGGACTGCGCGGCCCGCTGCGGCTCGCGCACGTCGGCTTCTTCGGTTGAGGGTCCGGGGAGGCCGGCACGGAGGAGGGGCCCGGCACCGGTAGGCATCGGTGCCGGGCCCCTCCGAAGGAGTGGCTACCTGTCAGGGCAGCAGACACGGGCGGCGGGTACACCACGGCCGGAGCCCCCGCACAGCGGGCTCCGGCCGTGGTGTGTGAACCGGGGTGGGTCAGAGGGCGAGGCCGGTGAGGACCAGGACGCGCTCGTAGGTGTAGTCGTCCATCGCGAACCTGACGCCCTCGCGGCCGACGCCGGACTGCTTGACGCCGCCGTACGGCATCTGGTCGGCGCGGTAGGAGGGGACGTCGCCGATGACGACGCCGCCGACCTCAAGGGCGCGGTGGGCGCGGAAGGCGAGCTGGAGGTCGTGGGTGAACACGCCTGCCTGCAGGCCGTACTTGGAGGCGTTGACGGCGGCGAAGGCCTCGTCCTCGCCGTTCACCTTCTGCACGGTGAGGACGGGGCCGAAGACCTCCTCGCAGGAGATCGTGGCCTCGGCCGGGACGTCGGTGAGGACGGTCGGCGCGTAGCTGGCGCCGTCGCGGTCGCCGCCGGTGACCAGGGTGGCGCCGTCCTCGACGGCCTCCTTCACCCACGCCTCGACCCGCTCGGCCGCCGCCTCGCTGACCAGCGGGCCGACGTCGGTCCTGTCGTCGGCGGGGTCGCCGGTGACCTGGGCCTCGACGGCGGCGACGATGCGCGGGAGCAGACGGTCGTAGACGGCGGCGTCGACGATGACCCGCTGCACGGAGATGCAGGACTGGCCGCCCTGGTAGTTGGAGAAGGTCGCGATGCGGGTCGCGGCCCAGTCCAGGTCGGCGTCGGAGGCGTAGTCGCCGAGGACGACGGCCGCGCCGTTGCCGCCGAGCTCCAGGGTGCAGTGCTTGCGGGGCACCGAGTCCATGATCGAGTAGCCGACCTTCTCGGAACCGGTGAAGGAGATGACCGGGAGGCGCTCGTCCTGGACGAGGGCGGCCATCTTGTCGTTGGCGACCGGGAGGACCGACCAGGAGCCGGCCGGCAGGCCGGTCGTCTCGGCGAGCAGGTCGCCGATGATCAGGCCGGAGAGCGGGGTCGCGGGCGCCGGCTTCAGGATGATCGGCACGCCGGCCGCGATCGCCGGGGCGATCTTGTGGGCGCACAGGTTCAGCGGGAAGTTGAACGGCGCGATGCCGAGGACGACGCCCTTCGGGAAGCGGCGGGTCAGCGCGAGCCGGCCCTGGCCGCCGAGGTCGGTGTCGAGGCGCTGGGCCTCGCCGCTGTTGAAGCGGCGGGCCTCTTCGGCGGCGAACCGGAACACGGAGACGGCACGGCCGACCTCCCCGCGGGCCCACTTGATCGGCTTGCCGTTCTCGGCGGAGATCAGCCGGGCTATGTCCTCGGTGCGCTCGGCGAGGCGGCGGCTGACGTGGTCCAGGGCGGCGGCGCGTACGTGGGCCGGGGTGGCGGCGAACTCGTCCCGTACGGCGTACGCGGCGGCGACGGCTTCCTCGACCTGGGCGTCGGTGGGCACGCTGACCTTGCCGACGAGACGGGCGTCCCACGGGTTGGTGACGTCGAAGGTGTCCTCGCCGGTGGCCTGGCGGCCGGCGAGCCAGAAGGCGTGGGTGGCGGTCATTGCGAGTCCCGGCCCTTCCGCGTTGGGGGTGGGTGTGCAGGGTGTTCGGGTCCACGGTAGGTCGGCGGGGGCGGGGGTGCGTTTGTCCGGGGTGTAGTGGTGGGGGCGGGGGGTGCGCCGGATTGGCACGATGGCAGGCGAGTGGGAACCGTTCAGTCCGCCGACGTCGCCTTCAGCGCCAGCCACAGCTCCATCCGGACGTCCGGGTCGTCCAGGGAGCGGCCCAGGATCTCCTCCACCCTGCGCATCCGGTAGCGGAGCGTGTGGCGGTGGACGCCGAGGTCTGCCGCTGCCGCGTCCCACTGGCCGTGCCGGGAGAGCCAGGCCCGGAGGGAGGCCACGAGGTCTCCCCGGCCGGTCGCGTCGTGCTCGTACAGCGCCCTGAGCAGACCGTCGGCGAACGCCTTCACCGCGTCGTCGGCGAGGAGCGGAAGGACCGAGCCGGACGCCAGCTGGTCGTGCTCGACCAGGACCCGGCCCCGGCGCCGGGCCACGGACAGCGCCTGCTCGGCCTGTTTGTAGGCGGCCGCCGCCGCGATCGGGCCGGACGGGGCGGAGAGGCCCACGACCAGTTCGTCGTCCTCGCCGCCGCCCTGCTCCGCCGGCACCGCCCGAGCCGCCTCCCGCGCCGCCGCGTACTCCACGCACGCCGCCACCGCCGCGCCCCCGTCCGCGGCCAGCACCACCAGCCGCTCCCCCTCGGGCACCACCAGCACCGCCTCCCCGGCACGGGCCGCGGCCGACTCCACCGCCTCCGTGAGACCGGCCGACTGCTCGCCCGTGGTGTCCGCGACGATCATCCGGAACGGGGCGTCGAGCAGCCCGCCGTACAGGTCCCCGGCGACCCCGCGCGCATGGTCCGGCTGCCCGGCGAGCAGCATGCGCAGCACCGCCGCCCCGACCCGCTGCTCGGCGGCGTGCAGCGAACGGGAGCGTTCCGTCGTGAGGGTGAGGAGGGCGATCGCGGAGTGGACGGCGTAGCGCTCCGCCGTGCCGAGCGCCGAGGCCGTGCCGACCGCCAGGGCCCCTCGCGAGCGGCGGCCGGTGCCGAGCGAGTGCAGTTCCACCCGGTCCTCGTTGTCGGGGCCGCCGACCACCGAGGAGGCCGGTGCCGGGCGTTCCCGCAGCCGCTCCACGTCCGCCGTCAGGCGCGCCGCCCGGCGCCCCGCCCACTCCGGTGCCGTCGCGACCACCGCGCCCGACGCGTCGTACAGCGCCGCCCAGCCGTCCACCTGCGCCGCGAGGGCGGTGAGCAGGCCCTCCGGGCCCGCGGTCAGCGCCTGCCTGGTCAGTTCGCGCTGGGCGGCGAAGCCCGCGGTCACCGCCCGGTACTGGTCGGCCGCGATCGCCGCCGAGACCGCCTTGCTGATGGCGAGGAAGGGGGTGCGGCGCGGGACCTCAAGGAGGGGCAGGCCCTCGTGCTCGGCGGCGTCGACCAGGGCCTTGGGGATCTCGTCGTAATTGACGCCGACGGCGAAGCCGAGGCCCACCACACCGGCTCCGACCAGCCGTTTCACGTACTTCCGCATCGCCTCCGGATCCTCCGCGTCCAGCTTCAGCGCGGTGATCAGGAGCAGTTCCCCGCCCTCCATGTACGGCACCGGGTCGGCGAGTTCGCTGACGTGTGCCCAGCGCACGGGCACGTCGAGGCGGTCCTCGCCCGCGCGCACGGTCAGTTTGAGCGCGGAGTGGTGGACGAGCGAGGCGAGCGTCGGTGGCATCAGGCCGTCAGATCTTCTCTTGGGTCGTAGGCACCGTGGGCGTCGTGGGCGCCGTAGGCGTCGTCGGCAAGGGGAACCGTCTTTGGCCGTGCCGTATGAACGGCCTCTGTCGATTCTGCCTCACTGTACGGTCGCTCGCGCCTCCGTGTTCAGCCCCGGCCGCCGGCCCTCAGGTCCACCAGCAGCGGGGGCGCGTACTCGCCCTTGACCGTCGTCAGGGAGAGGACCGCGTGGCCCGGCGGCACCCCGTGGGCCAGTTCCGAGGCCGACCAGCGCTCGCGCTCCACCTGCCGGACGGTGACCGCCCGTGCCGTGGGCGCCTTGCCGGTGATCACCCGGCGTACCACGTGCAGCGCCTTGCCCGCCGGGGTCTCCGCGATGATCTGGCGGTCGGTGACGTCCCGGGTCTCGGTCCACTCCTTGCCCCAGACCTCGGCGAAGTCCTGCCCGTCCCAGGGGGTGAGCCCGGCGAAGGCCATCCGGCAGCCGGTGGCGCCGAGCAGCGGGCCGCGGAGCGGGCGGGGGACGTCGTCCAGGGTGCGCAGGGTCAGCACCACGCCCGCGTTGGCCGAGCGCAGGCGCTGGACGGCACGGACCGCCTCCGGGGTCACCACGCCCGTCGCGTCGTCCAGGAGCAGGCAGGAGAAGAGCGAGCGGTCGTCCCGTACCGCGACGCTCGCCGTGAACTGGGCGAGGACCAGGCGGGCCAGGATGCGGGAGGCGTCCGCGTGGCCGCGCTCGGGCAGGTCGATGCGGACCCGGACCGGGTGGTCGAGGGCCTTGAGGGAGAAGGGGCGGGACTGGCCTGAGGTGTCGAAGAAGCCGGCGAAGGCCGGGCGGTCGAGGAGCGCGATGCGGTCGGCCAGCACCGCGCCGACGTCGCCCGGGTGTCCCATCTGGCGTTCCCGTGCGTCGAGTTCGCGCAGCAGCGACTCGTGGCCGGTGGTCGTGAGCGCCTTGCGGAGCGCGGCGAGCGGGCCGGGGGCGCCGTCGAGGAGCCGGCGGAGTTCGGGGACGGAGGGGAAGCGGCCGTGGACCGCCCGGAACGGGCCGAGCAGCTGGGCGAGGACGGTGGTGGAGCGGCGGCTGTCGCTGCCGGGGTGCGGGTCGGCGAGGTCGCCGGCGAGCGCCTCGGCGAGTATGGCGGCGGCCTCGTCGGGGTCGGTGGTGCCGCCGTACAGGTCGAGGTCGTAGACGGACTCGGGGTGGGCGATGCGGATGACGACGTCGTAGGCGTCGGCGGGTCCGAGGCCGGCGCCGGCCGCGCCGACGACGACCACGGAGGCGCGGCCGGCGAGCGCGTGCAGGCAGAGCGACTCGGCGAGCGGGCGGACCAGGGAGCCGGTCTTGCCGGAGCCGGCCGGGCCGACGGCGAGCAGCGAGGTGCCGAGCAGTTCGGGGCCGAGGGCGAGGCCGGTGCCCCGGTACCGGTAGGGATTGCGGGGGTCGTCGGCGGTGGTGCCGAGCCGGACCTGGCCGGTGACCAGGTCGTGGCGGGCGTGCCGGGCGGGCAGGTCGCGTTCGCCGGAAGGGTGCAGGCAGGCGGCGGCGCCGTCCTTGACGACGGCGGTGGTGAAGGTGGCCATGCTGTGCCGGCCGCTGCGTACGCCCTGCCAGGCGCGGGCGATCCGGGCGTGGTCCACGTCCCGCATCAGCCCGCTGCGCGCCTCACCGGCGAGCCGGTCGGCGGCGGCGTCGGCCCCGGCGGCCCGGAGGTGGGGCCACTGGGCGGGGTCGTCCGACGGCGCCGGAGCCTCCTGGCGGGACCCCGCGGACGCCGCGGCCCTGAACCGGGGCGCCACGAACCGCCGCCACACCTCACCCCAGCGGCCCAGCTTGCCCACCACGAGCATGATGGTGAGGGCGACGAGGTAGGTGTATCCCTCGTAGATGAAGCGGGTCGCGGTCGGTGAGATCGTCGCGTTCGCGCCCTGCCACGAGGCGGGGAGGAGCAGCTGGAGCGGCAGCCCCCACCACGCTCCCAGGTACCCGTGCGTCAGCAGCGACCAGACCAGCCACCCCACCAGGAAGGCGATCAGGGCGCCGCTGAGCAGTTGCCGGGTGGGCAGCTCCTCGGGTTCCTGCTCCGCCCGGGGCCGGTACCCGAACCGCCACACCCCCGGCGCCGCCTCCGGCCTGGGCGCCCGCAGCCAGGTCAGGAAGGCGGAGCCGTCCGGCAGCGGCGGCACCGCCGACGGCGGTGCCGTGGGCCGGGGCGGCACCGCGGGCGCCTCGACAGGCACCGCGTCCGCGTCCTGCGGTCCCGCCGGACGCGGTACAGGATTCGCATGCGTACGCCGCGTGTCCCGCGTCCCGTCGCTGTCCATCGCTCTCGCTCCCTGACCAGCCGTTCTTCCGTCCACCGTCAGCGGCCAATCTAACGCCCTCGCAAGGGGAGTTCACCGCTTACGCGGCCGAGGAGCCGTCCGGCCGGGCACCGGCCCCCCGCCCGCACTATGTCCACCGCGGACAACGTCACTCTCCGACAACGCCCACATGGAGCATGCCCACCTCCCACACCCGGCCCTAGCCTGCGAAGAAAGAAGGAAAGCGTCCGAAAACGCACCACCGGAGCAACCGGACGGGACGCGCCCGGCACGCATCGGTTCGCACCACTCATCAGGGAGCCCTCATGACCGCACTTCCGCAGGAGCGCCGCGTCGTCACCGCCATCCCCGGCCCGAAGTCGCAGGAACTGCAGGCCCGCCGTCTCGCCGCGGTGGCGCAGGGTGTGGGCTCGGTGCTGCCCGTCTTCACCGCGCGCGCGGGTGGCGGGATCATCGAGGACGTCGACGGCAACCGTCTCATCGACTTCGGTTCCGGCATCGCCGTGACCTCCGTCGGTGCCTCCGCTGAGGCCGTCGTACGCCGCGCGAGCGCCCAGCTGGCCGACTTCACCCACACCTGTTTCATGGTCACCCCGTACGAGGGCTACGTGGAGGTCGCCGAGGCCCTCGCGGAGCTCACCCCGGGTGACCACGCGAAGAAGTCCGCGCTGTTCAACTCCGGCGCCGAGGCCGTCGAGAACGCCGTGAAGATCGCGCGCGCCTACACCAAGCGCCAGGCCGTCGTCGTCTTCGACCACGGCTACCACGGCCGCACCAACCTCACGATGGCGCTGACCTCGAAGAACATGCCGTACAAGAACGGCTTCGGTCCGTTCGCCCCCGAGGTCTACCGCGTCCCGGTCGCCTACGCCTACCGCTGGCTCACCGGCCCGGAGAACGCGGGGCCGGAGGCCGCCGCCCAGGCCATCGACCAGATCAGCAAGCAGATCGGCGCCGACAACGTCGCCGCGATCATCATCGAGCCGGTGCTCGGCGAGGGCGGCTTCATCGAGCCGGCCAAGGGCTTCCTGCCGGCGATCAGCCGGTTCGCCGAGGACAACGGGATCGTCTTCGTCGCGGACGAGATCCAGTCCGGGTTCTGCCGTACGGGCCAGTGGTTCGCGTGCGAGGACGAGGGCATCGTCCCGGACCTGATCACCACCGCCAAGGGCATCGCCGGCGGTCTGCCGCTGGCCGCCGTGACCGGCCGTGCCGAGATCATGGACGCCGCGCACGCCGGTGGCCTGGGCGGCACCTACGGCGGCAACCCGGTCGCCTGCGCCGGTGCGCTCGGGGCCATCGAGACGATGAAGGAGCTCGACCTCAACGCCAAGGCGAAGCACATCGAGTCGATCATGAAGCCGCGGCTGACCGCCATGGCCGAGAAGTTCGACGTCATCGGCGACGTCCGCGGCCGGGGCGCGATGATCGCCATCGAGCTGGTCAAGGACCGCACCACCAAGGAGCCGAACCCGGAGGCCACCGCGGCCCTCGCCAAGGCCTGCCACCAGGAGGGACTGCTGGTCCTGACCTGTGGCACCTACGGCAACGTGCTCCGCTTCCTGCCCCCGCTGGTCATCGGCGAGGACCTCCTCAACGAGGGCCTCGACATCATCGAGCAGGCTTTCGCGCGGATCTGAGCCACAGGCTTCCCACAGCGCGCGCAAAGGGTCTCGAACCCGTGTGCCACCGCCGCCCCGCCCCTCCCACCTGGCGTGATACGGGAGGCTGGGGCGGCCCCCGTCAGGCCGTGTGAAGAAGGTGTGCGAGGTGCATGACGGGACGCGAATCCGCCTGTCGCCGCACCGGACCCTGCCGTAGGTTCTACTCAGATGAGAGATACACCCCGCCCACAGGGGACTGTGGGCGATTTCAGGCCGGGGCCTCCCCAGCTTCGACCTGGTCGTGCCCTCGCGCACACAACCGGGGCCACCGGCTCCGGATCTCCTCACCGATCGGACGGTCGCCCGCCCCAAACCCCCCGGGGCGCGCGGCGTTCCGATCCGGACGGCCGCCCCGGAACCACCCCCCCTGTTCCGGGGCGGCCGACCTCCTTCCTTCGCTTTCCCCTCCTGGGACTCCTGGGACTTCTGGGCCTGCCGGCCCTCCTCTTCGCGCTGATCACCTGGCAGGTCGTGGCCCATGGCCCGCTGCTCCGCCTGGACAGCCGCCTGAGCAGCGCACTCGTCCACCCGGACCGGTTCTCCGAGCTCCTCTCCGACCTCGGGAACGTGCAGGTCGCGGTCCCGGTCCTGGTGCTCGTCATCGCGTACGCCGCCCGGCGCGGCCGCGCCACTGGTACAGACCGCTGGTGGCTGCCGCCCACGGCCGCCGCCGTCCTGATGGCCGTGGTCCCGGCGATCATCGTGCCGGTGAAGGACTGGACGGCCCGCCCGGGGACCCCTGTCGTCCCCCCGGCGGTCGGCTACTTCCCCTCCGGCCACACGGCGACGGCGGCGATCGCGTACGGCTCCGCGACCCTGCTCCTCCTCCCCTGGCTCACGTCCGCCGCCGCCCGCCGGACCACCGTCGCCGTCTGCGCGGCCCTGGTCCTCGGCGTCTCCTACGGCCTGGTCCGCCGCGGCTACCACTGGCCGCTGGACGTGGTGGCCAGCTGGTGCCTGGCCACCGTCCTGCTGACGTCCCTGCGGCTGCTGCTCAGCCGAAGTACGCGTCGAAGTTCTTCTGGAACTCCCAGTTCGAGAACCGGTCCCAGTTGATCGACCAGGTCATCAGGCCGCGCAGGGCCGGCCAGGTGCCGTGGGTGGCGTACGACCCGCAGTTGGTCTTCTTCGTCAGGCAGTCCAGGGCCTTGGTGACCTCGGACGGGGCCACGTAGCCGTTGCCCGCGTTGGTCGACGCCGGCATGCCGATCGCGATCTGGTCGGGGCGCAGCGGCGGGAAGACGTTGTTGGCGTCGCCCGCCACCGGGAAGCCGGTCAGCAGCATGTCGGTCATGGCAATGTGGAAGTCGGCGCCGCCCATGGAGTGGTACTGGTTGTCCAGGCCCATGATCGAGCCCGAGTTGTAGTCCTGGACGTGCAGCAGGGTCAGGTCGTCGCGCAGGGCGTAGATGACCGGGAGGTACGCCCCGCAGCGCGGGTCCTGGCCGCCCCACTTGCCGGTGCCGTAGTACTGGTAGCCCATCTGCACGAAGAACGTCTCGGGCGCCATCGACAGCACGAACTTCGACCCGTACTTGGCCTTCAGGGTCTTGAGCGCGGAGATGAGGTTGACGATCACCGGGGTCGTCGGGTTCTTGAAGTCGGTGTCGCTCGCGTCCAGCGACAGGGAGTGGCCCTCGAAGTCGATGTCCAGGCCGTCCAGGCCGTAGGTGTCGATGATGTTCGAGACGGAGGAGACGAAGGTGTCCCGCGCGGCCGCGGTGGTCAGCTGCACCTGGCCGTTGGCGCCGCCGATGGATATCAGCACCTTCTTGCCGGCCGCCTGCTTGGCCTTGATCGCCGCCTTGAAGTCGGCGTCGCTCTCCACGTTCGCGCACTCGGTGACCGGGCAGCGGTTGAAGCGGATGTCCCCGGAGGTGGCCGAGGTCGGTTCACCGAAGGCCAGGTCGATGACGTCCCAGCTGTCGGGGACGTCGGCGAGCCGGGTGTACCCGGCACCGTTGGCGAAGGAGGCGTGCAGGTAGCCGACCAGGGCGTGCGTGGGCAGGCTGCCCGAGCCCCCGGAGGAGCCGGCGGTCGTGGTGGCCGTCACCGCGGCCGACTTCGCGGACTCGCCGGCGTCGTTCACGGCGGTGACCTGGAAGCTGTACGCCGTCGACGGGTTCAGCCCGGCCACGGTGGCCGAGGTCCCGGTCGCCGTCTGGACTTTCACCCCGTCCCGGTAGACCGCGTAGCTCGTCGCGCCGGTGACCGCGGTCCAGGCGAGGGCCACGCTGGAGGAGGTGACCGTGCCGGCGGTGAGGCCGGTGGGCGCGGCCGGCGGCTGGCCCGCGGAGGCGCCCGGCCCGACCAGCGACACGTCGTCGGCGTAGTAGGCGCCGGTGCCGTACCAGCCGTGGGTGTAGATGGTGACCTTGGAGGTCGAGGCGCCAGTGGTGAAGGTGGTCGTGAGCTTCTGCCAGTCGGGGGCGGACTGGGTCCAGGTGGAGACGTCGGTGGTGCCGGTGCCGCTCGCGCCGAGGTAGACGTAGGAGCCGCGGACGTAACCGGACAGCGTGTACTGCGAGCTCGGCTTGACGGTCACGGTCTGCGCGCACTGGGCGTTGTCACTGCCGGCCGGGGTCGCCTGCAGCGCAGAAGCCCCGCTGTGCACGGGTGAGTTGACCGCCGTACCGCTGCCCGCCGTACAGGTCCAGCCGGACAGGCCCGCCTCGAACCCGCCGTTGACGGCGAGGTCCGCGTCGGCCGCACGGGCGGCCGACGAGAGCGCGGTGATACCGGGCACGGCCAGCAACGCGGCCGTGAGCATGGTGAGGACAGGTCTCGCGCGAACCACAAGTGCCTCCGGGGATGGGGGATTTGGAGGTGGGGTGCGCACTCAACTTGGTCCAGACCAATTCACCTGTCAAGAGCTGCGGCTCTTTACAACCGCCCGGAGACAGCGCGCCCCTTCAGGGGCGCGGGGAACTGCGCGACCAGCCACAACGGCGCCGCACCCACCCACCGGCCCGGACACGAACGGCGCCTAGTCACCGTCGGCCAAGCCGGCGGCAGCCTCATGCATCGCCAGCTCCAGCAACGCCGGATCCGTCAGCGTCCCCGACCCGTCCGGCGCCACCAGCCATCGCACCCCCTGGGTCGACCGCCCGGGATACGGCACGACGATCCAGGTGCCGGCGCCCGCCGTGCGGATCCCGGTGCCGAGCCAGCGGGCGGCCGTGCCGGGCGGCACGAAGAAGCCCACCCGGTTGTCCCCGAAGTCGGCCAGGACGGGCCCCGGCTGGTCGAGGACGCGGGTGAGCACGTCGAGGGTCGGATAGCCGAGCTCGCCCGGCAGGATCAGTACGTCCCAGGCCCTGCCGGCGGGCAGCAGCGCGACCCCTCGCGGGTTGCGCTCCCATTCCCAGCGGCAGGCCTCGGGATCCGGCGCCACGGATACCAGCCACTCGACCGCCGTCTTCGCCCCAGTCATCAGAAGACCTCCCCATCTCAGTCGTCGACGCGGGCTTCGCGTCACGAGGAGAGAGGGAGGTCTTCCGGGGGCATTACGCGGGTTTCCCCGCCCCGTTGGAGTGAACTGGATCACACTCCGGCCCGGACCGCGGCCGGACCGGACCACTCTGCCGGGCTCAGCTGTCGAAGCCCAGCCCCAGCCGGTCCATCGTCCGCAGCCACAGGTTGCGGCGGCCGCCGTGCGCGTCGGCGCGGGCCAGGGACCACTTGGTGAGGGCGATGCCGGTCCAGGCGAACGGCTCGGGCGGGAACGGCAGCGGTTTCTTGCGGACCATCTCCAGGCGGGTGCGCTCGGTCTCCTCCCCGGCCAGCAGGTCCAGCATCACGTCGGCGCCGAACCGGCTGGCGCCGACGCCCAGGCCGGTGTACCCGGCCGCGTACGCGACCCGTCCCTGGTGCGCGGTGCCGAAGAACGCCGAGAAGCGGGAGCAGGTGTCGATCGCGCCGCCCCACGCGTGCGTGAAGCGGACGCCCTCCAGCTGCGGGAAGCAGGTGAAGAAGTGCCCCGCGAGCTTGGCGTAGGTCTCCGGACGGTCGTCGTACTCCCGGCGCACCCGGCCGCCGTAGTGGTGGACGGCGTCGTAACCGCCCCACAGGATGCGGTTGTCGGCGGACAGCCGGAAGTAGTGGAACTGGTTGGCGGAGTCGCCGAGGCCCTGCCGGTTCTTCCAGCCGATCGCGCCGAGCTGCTCGGCGGTGAGCGGTTCGGTCATCAGGGCGTAGTCGTAGACCGGGACGGTGTAGGCGCGGACCCGCTTGAGCAGGTTCGGGAAGATGTTGGTGGCGAGCGCGACCTGCCGGGCGCGGACCGCCCCGTACGGGGTGCGTACGGCCATGCCGGCGCCGTAGGCCTTCAGGGCGAGGGCGGGCGTGTGCTCGTACACCCGGACGCCGAGCGCGAGGCAGGCCTGCTTGAGGCCCCAGGCGAGCTTGGCCGGGTGCAGCATGGCCACGCCGCGCCGGTCGTACAGGCCCGCCTCGAAGGTGGGCGAGGCGACCTGCTCGCGGACCGCGTCGGCGTCGAGGAACTCGATGCCGTCCGCGAGGCCCCGCTGCTCCAGCTGCTTGTGCCAGTCGCGGAGTTCCCACGCCTGGTAGGTCTCGGTGGCGACGTCGATCTCGCCGGTGCGCTCGAACTCGCAGTCGATGCCGTGCCGGGCGACGGCGGCCTCGATCTCGTCGAGGTTGCGCCGGCCCAGCTCCTGCAGCCGGTGGATCTCCTCGGGCCAGCGGGCGAGCCCGTTGGGCAGCCCGTGGGTGAGGGAGGCGGCGCAGAAGCCGCCGTTGCGTCCCGAGGCGGCCCAGCCCACCTCGTGGCCTTCCAGCAGGACGACCTCGCGCCCGGGGTCGCGCTCCTTGGCGTTGAGCGCGGTCCACAGCCCGCTGTAGCCGCCGCCGACGACCAGCAGGTCGCAGGTGTCGGCGCCGGTCAGCGCGGGCTCGGGGTGGGGCTTGCCGGGGTCTTCCAGCCAGTACGGGACCGGCTGTGCTTCGGAAAGAGACTTGGTCCAATCTGCCTGACGGCTCATGGCGCTTGGGGCCATGATTTTCAACTCCCTACAGAGTCAACTAAGGGTTATGCCTTTTGCCTGTTGCGGCGGTTGTTGATGAGCATGGATGCCAGGACGAACAGTACGGCGACCAGGAACATGGCCGTACCGATGACGTTGATCTGGACGGGCGTGCCGCGCTGTGCCGAACCCCAGACGAACATGGGGAAGGTGACGGTGGAGCCCGCGTTGAAATTGGTGATGATGAAATCGTCGAAGGAGAGCGCGAAGGACAGCAGCGCGCCCGCCGCGATTCCGGGGGCCGCGATGGGGAGGGTGACCCTGACGAACGTCTGCACCGGTCCGGCGTAGAGGTCGCGGGCCGCCTCCTCAAGGCGCGGGTCCATCGACATCACACGCGCCTTGACCGCGGTGACGACGAAGCTGAGGCAAAACATGATGTGGGCGATCAGGATGGTGTAGAAGCCCAGCTGGGCGCCCATGTTGAGGAACAGGGTGAGCAGCGAGGCGGCCATGACGACCTCGGGCATGGCCATCGGCAGGAAGATCAGCGAGTTCACGGCGCCGCGGGCGCGGAACCGGTAGCGGACCAGTGCGAAGGCGATCATCGTGCCGAGGACGGTGGCGCCGATCGTCGCCAGGGCGGCGATCCGGAGGCTGATGGAGAGCGAGCCGCACATGTCGGCGACCCCGCACGGCTGCTTCCAGGCGTCCAGCGAGAACTGCTGCCATTCGTAGTTGAAGCGCCCCTTCGGTTTGTTGAAGGAGAACACCGTGACGACGACGTTCGGCAGCAGGAGATATCCGAGGGTGAGGATTCCCGCGATGACGACGAGATTCTTCTTGAACCACTTGACGAAGGGCATTTAGACCAGATCCTCCGTCCCGGACCGGCGGATGTAGAGGGTGACCATGGCGAGGATCGCGGCCATGAGGATGAAGGAGAGCGCGGCGGCCGTCGGGTAGTCGAGAATGCGCAGGAACTGCGTCTGGATCACGTTTCCGATCATGCGGGTGTCGGTCGAGCCGAGGAGTTCGGCGTTGACGTAGTCACCGGCGGCCGGGATGAAGGTGAGCAGCGTGCCGGAGACCACGCCCGGCATCGACAGCGGGAAGGTGACCTTCCGGAACGTCGTCCACGGCTTGGCGTACAGGTCGCCGGCGGCCTCGTGGAGCCGTCCGTCGATCCGCTCCAGCGAGGTGTAGAGCGGCAGGATCATGAACGGCAGGAAGTTGTAGGTCAGGCCGCAGACCACCGCGAGCGGGGTGGCGAGGACCCGGTCACCGGCCGTCCAGCCGAGGAAGTTGGTGAGGTCCAGGATGTGCAGCGAGTTCAGCGTGTGCACGACCACACCGTTGTCGGCGAGGATCGTCTTCCAGGCCAGGGTGCGGATCAGGAAGCTGGTGAAGAACGGCGCGATCACCAGGATCATGATCAGGTTCCGCCAGCGCCCCGCGCGGAAGGCGATGAGGTAGGCCAGCGGGTAGCCGAGCACCAGGCACAGGACCGTGGCCGCGGCGGCGTAGAAGACGGACCTGAGGAACTGCGGCCAGTACTCGCTCAGCGCGTCCCAGTAGGTCGCGAAGTGCCAGGTGACCTTGTAGCCCTCTTCCAGGGAGCCCGTCTGGATGGACGTGGACCCCTGGTAGATCATCGGCAGCGCGAAGAAGACGACCAGCCAGAGGATGCCGGGCAGCAGCAGCCAGTAGGGAGTCCATTTGCCGCGCCTGCGCGGGGCCTTCTTCGTCTCGGGTTCGGCGACCGCCGGCGGCGGGGGCGCCTCGGAGAGCGTGGCCATCAGGCGGCCTCCTCCTCGGTGCCGGCGTCGATGTCCTGGGCTGCGTCGAGGCCGAAGGTGTGGGCCGGGCTCCAGTGCAGGACGACGTCGGCACCGGGGACGAGCCGCCCGTCGCGCTCGACGTTCTGCACGTACACCGCGAACTCGGGGCAGACCGCGCTGTCGATGACGTACTGCGTGGAGACGCCGATGAAGCTGGCGTCGGCGACCTTGCCGGTGATGCGGTTGCGGCCCTCGGGGATGGAGCCCGCGTCGTCCGCGTGCGTGAGGGAGATCTTCTCCGGCCGGACCCCGACCAGCACCTTGCCGCCGGTCGCGGTCGGCGCCGAACATCGCGCCTCGGGCAGCACCAGCTTGCCGCCGCCCGCCTTCAGGATGATGTCGTCGCCGTTCTTCGTGTCGACCTCGGCCTCGATCAGGTTCGAGGTGCCGAGGAAGTTGGCGACGAACGTGGTGTTGGGGTTCTCGTAGAGGTCGGCCGGCGAGCCGAGCTGCTCGACGCGTCCCGCGTTCATCACGGCGACCGTGTCGGCCATGGTCATGGCCTCCTCCTGGTCGTGCGTGACGTGCACGAAGGTGATGCCGACCTCGGTCTGGATCCGCTTGAGCTCCAGCTGCATCTGGCGGCGCAGCTTGAGGTCGAGGGCGCCGAGCGGCTCGTCAAGGAGGAGCACCTTGGGGTGGTTGATCAGCGCCCGGGCCACCGCGACCCGCTGCTGCTGGCCGCCGGAGAGCTGGTGCGGCTTCTTGCGCGCCTGCTCGCCGAGCTGGACCAGCTCCAGCATGTCCTCGACCTGCTTCTTCACGCTCTTGATGCCGCGCCGGCGCAGGCCGAAGGCGACGTTCTCGAAGATGTCGAGGTGCGGGAAGAGGGCGTAGGACTGGAAGACCGTGTTCACCGGCCTCTTGTACGGCGGCAGATGGGTCACGTCCTGGTCGCCGAGGTGCACGGTGCCGGTGGTCGGCTCCTCCAGCCCCGCGATCATGCGCAGGGTGGTGGTCTTGCCGCAGCCGGAGGCGCCGAGGAGGGCGAAGAAGGAGCCCTGCGGCACGGTCAGGTCCATCGGCTGTACGGCGGTGAAGCCGTTGTCGTAGGTCTTGCCGATGCCGGTGAGGCGGACGTCGCCGCTGCTGTCTGTCGTCATGGTGTCGTCACGCCCCTGTGAGCTTCGCGAACTTCTGCTGGTAGGCCGTCTCTTCCTTCGAGCTCAGGGAGCGGAAGGCACGGGACTTGGCCTGCATGGCCTTGTCGGGAACGATCAGCGGGTTGGTCGCCGCCGTCTTGTCGATCTTGGCAAGGTACGGCTGCACGTCCGCGACCGGACTGACGTAGTTGATGTAGGCGGCGAGTTCCGCGGCCTGCTCGGGCTCGTAGTAGTAGTCGATGAGCCGCTCGGCGTTCGTCTTGTGGCGCGCCTTGTTGGGGATCAGCAGGTTGTCGGTCGACGTCATGTAGCCGCTGTCCGGGATGACGTAGGAGACGTCCGGGTTGTCGGCCTGGAGCTGCACGATGTCGCCGCCCCAGGCGACACAGGCGGCCAGGTCGCCCTTGCTGAGGTCCGAGGTGTAGTCGTTGCCGGTGAAGCGGCGGATCTGGCCCTTGTCGACGGCCTTCTGGAGGCGGGCGATCACCGCGTCGTAGTTGTCGTCGGTGAACTTCGCCGGGTCGATGCCCATGTCGAGCATGGTCATGCCGACGGTGTCGCGCATCTCGGTCAGCAGGCCGACCCGGCCCTTGAGCGCGGGGTTGTCGAGCAGGTCGGAGACCGACTTCACCTCGACGCCGTTCAGCGCCTTCTTGTTGAAGGCGACGACCGTGGAGATGCCCTGCCACACGTACGAGTAGGCGCGGCCCGGGTCCCAGTCGGGGCTGCGGAACTGGTCCGACAGGTTGGCGAAGGCGTGCGGCAGGTTGGACGCGTCCAGCTTCTGGACGTAGCCGAGCCGGATCATGCGGGCGGCCAGCCAGTCGGTGAGGACGATCAGGTCCCGGCCGGTGTCCTGGCCGGCGGCGAGCTGCGGCTGGATCTTGCCGAAGAACTCGTCGTTGTCGTTGATGTCCTCGGTGTACTTGACCGTGATCCCGGTCCGCTTGCGGAACGCGTCGAGGGTCGGATGGTTCTTCCCGCTGTCGTCGACGTCGATGTACTCGGGCCAGTTGGAGAAGTTGACGACCTTCTCCGTGGCCGAGTGGTCGTCGGCGGAGACCCCGCCCTGGGACTTGCCGGCCGCGGGGATGCCGCAGGCGCTCAGCGCCCCGGCGCCGCCCACCGCGAGCGCGCCGCCCAGGAACGACCGGCGGGCCAGGGCGGCCCTGCCATGACGGAGACTGCGCCGCATGGCGGTCACTTCGACCGGTGTCAGGCGGTCGGGCTCGTACTGCCTCATACGCTTGATGCCCTTTCGGGAAGGTGGCCGGGGTCAGCGGCCGGAGCTGTGACTATCGGTCCCCGAAGATCGTGCGGTGCCAGTCCTTCCGCGACACCGCCGTATTGTCGAACATAACGTGCTTGACCTGGGTGTACTCCTCGAACGAGTACGCCGACATGTCCTTGCCGAAGCCGGACGCCTTGTAGCCGCCGTGCGGCATCTCGCTGATGATCGGGATGTGGTCGTTGACCCACACGCACCCCGCCTTGATCTCTCGGGTCGCGCGGTTCGCCCGGTAGACGCCACCGGTCCACGCGGAGGCGGCCAGACCGTACGGGGTGTCGTTGGCCAGCCGGATCCCCTCATCATCACTGTCGAACGGCAGAACGACCAGCACCGGTCCGAAGATCTCGGACTGGACGATCTCGCTGTCCTGCGGCGCGTCGGCGACCAGGGTCGGCCGGTAGTACGCGCCGGCCTTCAGCTCCCCTCCGGGAGCCTCCCCGCCGGTCACCACGCGCGCGTAGCCGCGCGCCCGCTCGACGAATCCGGCGACCCGGTCCCGCTGGGCGTGCGAGATCAGCGGTCCGAGGTCGGTGCCGGGCGCGAACGGGTCCCCGAGCCGCACGGTCTCCATCAGGGCGGCCGTCCGCTCCACGAAGGCCTCGTAGAGCGGCCGCTGCACGTACGCGCGCGTGGCGGCGGTGCAGTCCTGCCCGGTGTTGATGAGCGAACCGGCGACGGCCCCGTTGACGGCCGCCTCCAGATCCGCGTCGTCGAAGACCACGAAGGGCGCCTTGCCGCCGAGCTCCAGGTGGAGCCGCTTGACGGTCGCGGTGGCGACCTCGGCGACCCGCTTGCCGACACCGGTGGACCCGGTGAAGGAGGTCATGGCGACGTCGGGGTGCCCGACGAGGTGCTCACCGGCCTCCTTGCCCGTCCCCGTGACGATGTTGATCACACCGTCCGGGATACCGGCGAGGGTGGCGGCCTCGGCGAAGAGCAGCGAGGTGAGCGGGGTGAGCTCGGCCGGCTTGAGCACGATGGTGTTGCCGGCGGCGATCGCCGGGAGGATCTTCCAGGCGGCCATCTGGAGCGGATAGTTCCAGGGCGCGATGGAACCGACGACACCGATGGGCTCACGGCGGATGTACGACGTGTGGTCGCCGGAGTACTCGGCGGCGGCCTGGCCCTGCAGATGCCGGGCGGCACCCGCGAAGAAGGCGGTGTTGTCGATGGTCCCGGGCACGTCGAACTCGCGGGTGAGCTTCAGCGGCTTGCCGCACTGGAGGGACTCGGCGCGGGCGAATTCCTCGGCGCGGTCGGCGAGCACGGCGGCGAACCGGTGCAGCGCGTCGGACCGGTCGCCGGGGGTCGTCGCGGCCCAGCCCGGAAAGGCCTCCCGTGCGGCGGCCACGGCCCGGTCGACGTCCTCGGTGCCGGCCAGCTCGTACGTGTACACCTCCGCGCCGGTGGCGGGGTCGACGACGGCGTGCGTACGGCCTGACGTGCCCTTGGCGAACCGGCCCGCGATGTACTGCGCGCCGCCCGCGAGCCGCTCCTGCGCGGGGAAGGTCTCCGGGGTGGCGGTGCCCGGGTTGTCCATGTCGCTTCTCCTCCGCCGTCACCCCGTCCGAGAGGCGGGTGGCGTAGCTCCAGCTCGATTTGACTGCCGATCCTGACAGAGCAGGGGGCGACCAACAAGTGATTCCGTTGTTGCCTTTTGGTTACGCGACGGAATCTGTCGACCAGGTGTCGAGTCGGCAGTGAAAAGGCAGGACGGAGTGTCAGTGGTGGCTGCCAGACTGGCGTGCATGGCGGAGATCGATTCTGTGGAGGCCCTGATCAGGGCGGTCCGGGCGGGGGCCAGGATCAGGTACCTGCACTTCTGGGGACACCGGCCGAGGCCGGACGGGCAGGTCTCGGCGAGCTGCCTGAGCCAGTGGTGGCCGTCACCCTTCGTGGTCGACGGTGTGGAGTACGCGACTGCCGAGCACTGGATGATGGCGGGAAAGGCCCGGCTCTTCGGGGACGCGGAGGCGGAGCGCGCGGTCCTGGCGGCGGGACACCCCGCCGAGGCGAAGAAGGCGGGCCGACTGGTCCGGGGCTTCGACGAGGCGACATGGCAGCGGGAGCGCTTCGGCATCGTCACCGAGGGCAGCGTCCACAAGTTCGCCGCCGCGGCCGGTCTGCGCGACTTTCTGCTGGCGACCCGCGACCGGGTCCTGGTGGAGGCGAGCCCGGTGGACCGGGTGTGGGGGATCGGCCTGGCGGCGAAGGACGCGGGGGCGGAGGATCCGGAGCGGTGGCGGGGGCTGAACCTGCTGGGATTCGCGTTGATGGAGGCGCGGGAGCGGTTGGTGAGAGAGGGGACTGGTTCCGTCTGAGAGGCGCGGGGGCCTGTGCCCGACCCCCAGGCACCCGCACCCGCACCCGGACGACGGCCTCTATTGGTTCCCCTGGCTCCCCGCCACCACGATCAGCGTGATGAACGCGCCCGCGAGCACCAGCCCCGCCGACCCGCAGATGATCCCGGCCAGCGCCTGTCCGCCGTTCGTCGCCTCCCCCCGCTTCACCCGGGCCCGCCCGATCGACCCGAAGACGATCGCCAGCACTCCCATCACCAGGGCCACCGGCGCCAGGCAGAACCCGATCGCGCTGATGATCCCGGTCACCATGCCGGCCGTCCCCAGCCCGTTGTTCGGCATCGGCTGCATCCCGGCCCAGCCGCCGTACCCCCCGTAGCCTCCGGGCCCGGCCGGATAGGACGGCAGCGGCTGCCCGGGATAGCCGTACCCCGGCACCGGGGCGCCGGGCGCGGCGGCGCCGGGGTAGCCGTACGGGACCGGTCCCGGCCCGTTCGGGGCGATCGGCGGTGGCGGGACCGCCGCGCTCTGCGGCCGCTGCGGTGCCGGCGGGGCGTAGGGGTTGGGCGGCGGTCCGGCGGGGTCCGGCGCCGCGAAGGGGTTCACCGGCGGAGCCGGGGGTGTGTCGGAGGGCGCGGCGAAGGGGTTGGCCCAGCCCTGCGGCGCCGCGCCTGCGGAGCCGTCCGGCCCCGGGACCGCCGCGACCGTCCGCTGGTCATGGACCGACGGCGGTACCACCGGCGCCTCCGGCCCGGCCCCCTCCCCGGCTCCCTCCCCCTTGTCCAGCCGTACCTGCGGAGTCTCCGGCGCTTCGTCAGCCATCTCGCGATGTCCCCTCTCCCGACCGCATGCCGCCGTCATGCTACGGCTCTGTCCTGTCGAACTCCGGTCCGGCCTACGATGACCTCGCATCACCGATCAGCCGATCACCGCGTCGGACCCCACGGCCGTACCCCGCCGTGGGCGGCCCGCGCCGTTCCGGGGAGGAACCCTTGACCGACCGCCACACCGACCCCGCCGTCCTGCGCGACGCACGCGGCACGAACGATGTGCACGCCTTCATCGCCGGACTGCCCAAGGCCGAACTGCACGTCCACCACGTCGGCTCCGCCTCCCCCCGCATCGTCTCGGAACTGGCCGCCCGGCACCCCGACTCCAGGGTCCCGACCGACCCCGAGGCCCTGGCCGACTACTTCACGTTCACCGACTTCGCCCACTTCATCGAGGTCTACCTGTCGGTGGTCGACCTGATCCGCACGCCCGAGGACGTACGGCTGCTCACCTACGAGGTGGCCCGCGACCTCGCCCGCCAGCAGGTGCGCTACGCCGAGCTGACGGTCACCCCGTTCTCCTCCACCCGGCGCGGGATCGACGCGCGGGCCTTCATGGACGCGATCGAGGACGCGCGGAAGGCGGCGGAGGCCGAGTTCGGCACGGTGCTGCGCTGGTGCTTCGACATCCCGGGCGAGGCGGGTCTGGAGGCCGCCGAGGAGACGGTCCGGCTGGCGACCGACGACCGGCTGCGCCCGGAGGGCCTGGTCTCGTTCGGTCTCGGCGGCCCCGAGATCGGCGTGCCCCGGCCGCAGTTCAAGCCGTACTTCGACCGGGCGATCGCGGCCGGCCTGCGCTCCGTCCCGCACGCGGGCGAGACCACCGGCCCCGGCACGGTCTGGGACGCGCTGACCCACCTGCGCGCCGAGCGCATCGGCCACGGCACCAGCTCCGCGCAGGACCCGAAGCTCCTCGCCCACCTCGCCGAGCACCGCATCGCCCTTGAGGTGTGCCCGACCTCCAACATCGCCACCCGCGCGGTCCGCACCCTCGAAGAGCACCCGATCAAGGACTTCGTGGCCGCCGGTGTGCTGGTCACGGTCAACTCCGACGACCCGCCGATGTTCGGTACCGACCTCGACAACGAGTACGCGGTCGCCGCCCGTCTCCTCGCCCTCGACGAGCGCGGCCTCGCGGACCTCGCGAAGAACGCGGTGGAGGCGTCGTTCCTGGACCTCGCGGGCAAGGCGAGGATCTCGGCCGAGATCGACGCCTACACGAAGGCGTGGCTCGCCCCCTGACGAGCCCTGAGACCATGGGCTCATGCAGACCGTGACCGCCGTGGCCCACCGCGGCGACCCCTACCGCTTCCGCGAGAACACGCTCGACTCCCTGCGTTCCGCGCTCCGCCGGGGCGCGGACGCGGTGGAGACCGACGTCCGCCTCACCCGTGACGGCGTTCCCGTCCTCCTGCACGACGACACGCTCAAGCGTCTGTGGGAGCACGACCGCCCGCTGCGCTCCCTGTCGGCCGACGAGGTGCGCGGCCTCACCGCGGGCGGTGTCCCGACCCTCGCCGAGGCGCTGGCGGCGACGGAGGGCAGCCGGGTGATGCTCGACCTGCCCGGCGACCCGGGCGAGCGGGCGGTGGCGAGGATCGTGGCCGTGGCCCGGGAGTGCGACGCGACGGACCGCGTCTACTACACGGGGGACGCCGTCGCGATGCTGGCGGTCCGGGCGGCCGCCCCGTCCGCCGAGATCGCCCTGACCCGCAAGACCCTGGCACCGGTCCGCCCCGCGCTCCTGGACGTGATCCGCCCCCGTTACCTGAACTACCGCTTCGCCCTGCTCGACCGCGCCCTGACCGAACACGTCCACCGCAGCGGCTGCCTGGTCTCCTGCTGGACCCCGGACACCCGCCGTTCGATGCGCCGCCTGCTGGACATGGGCGTCGACTCGATCACCACGAACCGGGTGGACGTGCTCAACGCCGTGCGCGGCTACACGACCGACTTCTGAGGCACCGTCGCCGGATCGTCCGGCGTCTCCCGCGTCACATACTGCGGAACCGGCGCCGCATCCGTCCCGTCGTCCCGCACCAGCCCGTACCGGATCGCCCCCTCCGGAGGCCCGGACAGCACGTCCTTCTCCACCGCGTCCCAGGAGGACGGGAAGACGCTCACCCCGTAGTCGGCCCCCCGCTCGTTCACGGTGAGCGTCACGCTGCCGTCCACGTAGTAGTACTCGTTCTGCCACATCTGCTGGGCGCCGGCGGGCAGCACGTCGTACCCGGTCGCCGAGCTGCCCATCCCCGTCGCGGACGTGTCCGTCGAACTCACCCGGTCGTCCATCCGCCGCCCGCCTCCCGACGCCACATGGAAGATCCTCCCCTTCAGCCCGGTCCAGCTCGGCACGACCAGGCTCCCGGACCGGTACTGCGGTGAGATCTGCCAGCGGACCAGCACATAGCCCTGACCGGAGAGGGTGACGTTGTCCCCGCGGTGGTTCAGGACGGCGTGCGCCCCGCCCGTGCTGGTGATCCCGGCCTCCGGCCGATGCGGCAGCGCACCGGGCTTCGCGTCCGGGTCCGGCGCCGGGTCGACCGCGTCGACGACCGAGCCGTAGACCCCCGCGCTCGCCGAAGCCGACGGGGACGCGGACGCGGGCGCGGACGGCGGAGTGGAAGGGGACGGCGAGGGCGCGGTGACCGGGGCCTGCGGCACCGCGCGCGTGCCCGCCGCCGTCGGCGACACCGCGGCCCGCGGCGCCGGGTCGTGCGGCGTCCGTACGACGACGTACGCGCCGCCCGCCACGATCGTCGCCCCGGCGGTCACCGCCACCGCAGGCTTGGCCAGCGCGCCCAGCACCTTCGCCGACCAGCCGGCGGACGCGGAACCGCCCGCGGCCGCGGCCGCCGTCTTCGCGCCGAGCGCCGGCGACAGGACGAAACCGGCCGGGACCGGCACCAGGGCGATCCCGACCAGCAGGCGTTCCGCCGGTACGACGGAGCCGCGGGCGTCGCCGCAGTAGCCGCAGCCGCGGATGTGCCGGGCCAGCCGCTTGCGCCAGACGGAGTCGGGCCGCCCGTCCCAGCGGCCGGTCAGCTCGCGCAGTGCGGGGCAGGCCCCGTCCAGCGCGCGCACGATCCCCCGCGAGGTCTCCAGCCGCTCCTTCATGCGCTGGACGCGCACGGCGGCGTGCTGCCGGCTGATGCCGACGGCCGCGGCCAGTTCGCGGCGGGTGAGTTCGCCCGAGACCTCCAGCCACCACAGCGACACCAGCTGCCGGTCCTCGGCGTCCAGCCAGCGCACGGCCTCCGCGACCTCCCGCCGCTGGCCCTCCAACTGGAGCCGCAGCACGGTGAGTTCGGCGAAGTCGGCGGCACCGTCCGGGACCGCCTCGTCCAGTTTCCGGTCCTGTCTGCGGCGCGCCCGGTCCCGGATCTGCCGCATGGCGATGGCCACCAGCCAGGAGCGGAAGCTGTCCGGGTCGCGCAGGGTGCCGAGGTTGTCGACGGCGCGCAGCATGGTCTCCTGGACGACGTCGTCGACGTCGGCATGGCCGTTGAGGGCGCGGCCGACCACGTTGTAGACCAACGGCAGCCAGCCCTCGACCAGTTCGTCCAGCGCGCGCCGGTCGCCGGCCTGCGCGGCCGCGACCGTGGCCCGCCACTGCCGTGACACCGGCACGTCCGTCCTCATGACCGCACCCTCTCAGCCGGAGCGGCGGCCTTGGCAATGTCGGGGATCACAGTGTGGAGACGGAGTACGGGGCTCCGCGATAACACTTTTTTTCGCCCCGGTTCTCGCACCGACTCCTTCCCCCTAGGGGCCGCCCCCATTAACTCCCCTATTTTCAGGAGCAGTTGATGGGTGACGTCTCAGGGGCGCACGCCCTCCTCACCGACGATCCGGCCGGCCTCCGTGCCCCCGGAGGATGGCCGGGTCCCCCCACCCGTGCTCTCCCCCCCTGCCCCTTTCCTCCTCTCCCCTGGAGCCCGCGCATGCGTGTCCGTACCCGGAGTACCGTCCTCGCCGCCTCGCTCGTGCTGGCCCTCGCGGCCGGACCGCTGGCGGTCCCCGCCGTCGCGGCATCGGTCCCCGCCGCCGCCCCCGCCACCGCCCCGGACGGCACCGGCCCGGACGCGGACGCGCTGCGCGCCGCTCTCGCCGGGCTGCCCGACGCGGACGCCACCGCCGCGCTGGTGCGGGTCGGGGGCACCGACGGTGTCTGGCGCGGCAGCGCCGGCGTGCACGACCTGGCGAGCGGCCGGCCGGCCGACCCGGACGCCCGCTTCCGGGCCGGTTCCACGACGAAGGTGGTGACCGCGGCCACCGTGCTGGAACTGGCGGCGCAGGGGCGCATCGACCTCGACCGGCCCGTCCAGCGCTACCTGCCCGGCCTGTTCACCCGGGCCTTCCGGCCCATCACCGTACGGCAGTTGCTGAACCACACCAGCGGCATCCGGGCGGGCGACGGCTGGGGCGACTCCTTCGAGGCGCAGTACGCGCACCGCTTCGACACGCTCACGCCGGAGCAGGTCGTGCGGTCGGCGGTGGCGAAGGGGCCGGAGTTCGCGCCGGGAACGCAGCAGGACTACCTCAACATCAACTACACCGTGCTGGGGCTGCTGATCGAGAAGGTGACCGGGCGGTCGTACGCCTCGGTGGCCGAGCGGCTGGTCCTGCGGCCCGCCGGGATGCGGGACACCTACTTCCCGGGCACCGATCCGCGGATCCGCGGCCCGCACAACCACGGCTACCAGAAGGTGACGAAGGCCGACGGGACGACGGCGTTCCTGGACGTCACCGAGTGGAACCAGGCGGACCGGTTCGCGGCCGGGGACATGATCTCCACCACCGCGGACCTGGAGCGGCTGCTCACCTCCCTCTTCCGGGGACGGATCGTGCCGCCGGGACCGCAGCTGGAGGAGATGTTCACGGTCCCGGCGGGCATCGAGGGCGCCACCTACAGCGCCGGGCTCCAGCGCTTCGCCTACGGCGGCCGGGTGTACTGGGTCAAGTCGGGCTCCCGGTACGGCTACAGCGCGGTCGTCGCCGGGACCCGGGACCTGAGCCGGACCCTCGTCTACTCCGTGAACGCGACCGACGCGAAGGGCGAGGACACCAACCCGGTCGCCGAGCGGATAGCGCTGGCCGCGCTCAAGTAGGCCGGGCCGGGGTGCCGGGGGAAGCGGCGCACCGTCCGCCGCAGTGAGGACGCCGCCCTGGTACCCCGGTACCAGTCCCCCGCCGAAGATTCCCCCGGGGTCCCAGGGCCCGGGGCCTGCCCGCTCCTACCGTCGACAACGGACACCGCGCCGGGACCGGCCGCGGCCGAGTGCGAGGCAGGAAGGCCCAGATCCATGATCGAAGCGCGCGAACTGACGAAGCGCTACGGCGACAAGACCGTCGTCGACCGGCTGAGCTTCACCGTGAAGCCGGGCGAGGTGACCGGCTTCCTCGGCCCCAACGGCGCCGGCAAGTCCACCACCATGCGGATGATCGTCGGCCTGGACGCCCCCACGCACGGCTCGGTCACCGTCAACGGCCGTTCCTACGCCCGGCACTCGGCGCCCCTGCACGAGATCGGCACCCTCCTGGAGGCCAAGTCCGTCCACCCGGGGCGCAGCGCGGTCAACCACCTGATGGCGCTCGCGTACACGCACGGCATCCCGCGCAGCCGGGTCGAGGAGGTCATCGAGCTGGCCGGGCTGACGAGCGTGGCCGGCAAGCGGGTCGGTGCCTTCTCGCTCGGCATGGGCCAGCGGCTCGGCATCGCCTCCGCGCTGCTCGGCGACCCGGCGATAGTCATGCTCGACGAACCCGTCAACGGCCTCGACCCCGAGGGCGTGCTCTGGGTCCGCAACCTGCTGCGCCAACTGGCCGACGAGGGGCGGGCCGTGATGCTCTCCTCGCACCTGATGAGCGAGACCGCGCTGATCGCCGACCACCTGGTGATCATCGGCCGGGGCAGGCTGCTCGCGGACACCACGGTCGAGGACTTCACCCGGGAGGCGGGCGGCGGTGGCGTGAAGGTCGTCACCGGCGAGCCCGCGAAGCTGCGCTCGCTGCTGGCCGGGCCCGACGTCACGATCACCTCCTCGTCCGCCGAGGAGCTGCTGGTCGCGGGCCGGGAGGCCCGGGAGATCGGCACGCTCGCCGCCCTGCACGGCGTACCGCTGTACGAACTCACCCCGCAGGCCGTCTCCCTGGAGACGGCGTTCATGGACCTCACCCGGGACGTGGTCGAGTACCAGAGCGCTCCGGCCGGCACCGCACGAAAGGCCGCCTGATGACCGTCACCAGCATCACCCCCGCCCGCCCGACGGCGTACAAGGTCTCCGGCGGCCGGGTGCTGCGCTCGGAGTGGGCCAAGTTCTGGTCGCTGCGCTCCAGTTGGATCACCCTCGCGGTCGCCGTGTTCCTGCTGGTCCTGTTCGGGACGATCGCCAGCTACACCTACACCGCGGGCGCCGCGGCGGGCGGCCCGCCCGGCCGGAACACCGGCGACAGCGACGCGGTCAGCCTGGCCCTGACCGGGGTGACGTTCGCGTCGCTGGCCGTGGGCGTGCTCGGGGTGCTGCTGTCGGCCGGCGAGTACAGCACCGGCATGATCCGGTCCACGCTCACCGCCGTCCCGCGCCGGCTGCCGGTGCTGTGGTCGAAGGCCGCCGTGATCGGCCCGATCGCGCTGGTCCTCGCCACGCTCGGCGCGCTGGCCGCGTTCGGTCTCGGCTCGCCGGGCCTGGACGGGGAGAAGATCTCCCTGTCGCTCGGCGACGACGGGGTGCTGCGCAGCCTGGCCGGGGCGGGCCTCTACCTCGGTCTGGTCGCCGTCTTCGGCGTGGCCCTGGGCGTGCTGCTGCGCAACTCCGCCGGGGCCATCGCCTCCCTGGTCGGCATCCTGCTGATCCTGCCCGGTCTGGCCTCGCTGCTGCCCGACTCCTGGTACGACACCCTCAGCCCGTACTTCCCGAGCAACGCGGGCCAGGCGGTGTACGCCCTGCACCAGTCCTCCGACGCCCTGTCGCCCGGCGCGGGCATCGCCGTCTTCGCCGGCTGGGTGGCCCTGACCCTGGCCGGGGCGGCGTACCGGCTGGTCAGGACCGACGTCTGACCCGGGCCGGCGCACCGGACGACGACGGCGACCGAGGACAATGGACGGCATGAGTCCGCCGCACCGCGCGGCAGCCGCCGGGGACACCGCCCGGGGGACGGCGAGCACGCCGTCCCCCGGGTTCGACGCGGCCTGGGCGCATCCGCTGCTGGGCCGGATGCTGCGCGACCGCAGCCGCCGGCGGCAGCTGGACCGGCGGCATCCGTGGCTGCTCGACACCGCGACGGTGCTGTTCATGCTGCTGGTCAGCCTGCCCGACCTGCTGATGGTCGACCACGGGTCGCCCTTCGGGGACGAGGCCGCCCGGGACGCGCTGCGGCCCGCTGTGCTGTACGCCTTCGTCGCCGCGCTGGTCGTTCCGCTGTGGTGGCGGCGCCGGGCCCCGGCCACCGTGTACTTCACGATCCTCGCGGTGAACCTCGTCGAGTGGTCGGCGGGGGTCTGGCTGCGGGCGGGCACCGCCACCCTCGTCGCCCTGTACACCCTGGCCCGCAACGGCTCCCTGCGCGTGCTGGGCTGGGCGGTCGGGCTGAGCGTCGGCTCGCTGGCGCTGGCCGTCTACGCCCTGGCCCCGATCGAGCATCCGCTGCTCGGCGCGTTCTTCCTGCTGGGCACGATGACCGCGGCGGTCGCCGTCGGCCTGACGGTGCGGATCCGCGGGCTGTACCTCGCGGCCCTGGAGGACCGCGCCCGGCAGCTGGAGGTCGAACAGGAGCAGCGGGTGCGGCTCACCGCCGCCGCCGAGCGCTCCAGGGTCGCCCGGGAGATGCACGACATCGTCGGCCACAACCTCTCCGTGATGGTCAGCGTCGCCGACGGCGCGGCGGTCCTCGCCGGCAACCGGGGCGAGCGGTCCGCGGAGGCCCTGCGGATCCTCGGCGACACCGGCCGGCAGGCGATGAGCGAGCTGCGCCGGGTCCTCGGCGTGCTGCGCGAGGGCGCCGACGACGAACGGCCGCTCGCGCCGCAGCCGGGCGTCGGGGACCTGGACCCGCTGCTGGCCCGGGTCCGGGCGGCGGGGCTGCCGGTGACGTACCGGACGGTGGGCGACCCGGACGCGCTGGGCGACGGTGTCCAGCTCACCGTCTACCGGATCGTCCAGGAGTCGCTGACCAACACCCTCAAGCACGCGGGGCCGGGCGCGTCGGCCGAGGTGACGGTGGCCGTGGCGCCGGGCGAGGTGCGGGTCCGGGTCGCGGACACCGGCACGGCGCCGGAGCCGGAGCGGTCCGACGAGACCGCCGGCCACGGCCTGGTCGGCATCCGGCAGCGGGCCGCGATGTACGGCGGCACGGTCGTCGCCGGGCCGCGCGGGGGCGGCCCCGGCTGGCTGGTCGACGTCGTCCTCGACGTGCCCTCGGGACCGTCCGTACCACCCGTTCCGCCCGTACCACCCGCCCCGTCGGCTCCGGGAGAGCAGCTGTGACGACCGTACTGATCGCCGACGACCAGCCCCTGCAGCGGATGGGCGTGCGGATGCTGCTGGAGGGCACCCCCGGTCTGGAGCCGGTCGGCGAGGCGGAGCACGGCGCGGCGGCGGTACGGCTCGCCGCCGAACTGCGGCCCGACGTCGTCCTCATGGACATCCGGATGCCCGGCATGGACGGCCTGGAGGCGACCCGGCGGATCGTCGCCACCGGCGGCCGCACCCGCGTCCTCATCGTGACCACCTTCGACCTCGACGAATACGCGTACGACGGGCTGCGCGCCGGGGCCAGCGGCTTCCTGCTCAAGGACGCCCGCCCGGAGGAGCTGGTCGCGGGCATCCACGCGGTGGCGAGCGGCGAGGCCGTGGTGGCCCCCTCGCTGACCCGGCGTCTCCTGGACGCCTACGCCCACCGGGTCCTGGCGCCCGCCGCCCCCGACGAGGACCCCAGGCTGCGCTCGCTGACCGACCGCGAGCGCGAGGTGCTGGTCGCCATCGGCCTGGGCTGGAACAACACCGAGATCGCCGAGCGCCTCGTCCTCACCGAGTCGACCGTGAAGAAGCACGTCGGCCGGGTCCTCGCCAAGATCGGGGCG
Source organism: Streptomyces sp. NPDC008092 (assembly GCF_042957285.1). Lineage (NCBI taxonomy): Bacteria > Bacillati > Actinomycetota > Actinomycetes > Kitasatosporales > Streptomycetaceae > Streptomyces > Streptomyces sp. NPDC008092. Next base: position 61,457 of record NZ_JBIBHY010000021.1, on the reverse strand, counting down.
CGCGACCGGATCCAGGCCGTGATCACGGCGTACGACGCCGGACTGGTCCGGGCCAAGTAGTCGGACCCCCCTCTCCCGGTGCGGCGGCTCCAGGCGTAGCATGTGAACGAAACAGTTTCGTTCACGGAACGGACCTCGCATGGAGAAGACAGGCACGGTCTCCGTACTCGTCGTCAACGACCAATCCCTCCAGCGGCTCGCCCTGCGCATGCTCCTCGCCGCCGAGCCCGGGCTGACGGTCGTCGGGGAGGCGGCGGACGGGGACGAGGCGATCCGTGCGAGCGCCGCGCTCCGTCCCGACGTCGTCCTCATGGACAGCCAGCCGTCCCGGGCGGACGCCATCGACACCATCCGGCGCATCGCCCGCCCCGCCGCCCGGACCCGCACCCCCGCACCCGGCTTCACCGGCGAGGCGGCGGCCGCCTCCCGCACCTCCCGGGTGCTGATGCTGACCGCGGCCGAGCAGGAGGCGGACGCCTGGGCGGCCCTGCGGGCGGGGGCCGGCGGCTTCCTGCTCAACGACGCCGACCCGGCCGAACTGACCGCGGCCATCCGGGTGGTGGCCGCCGGCGACGCCGTCATCACGCCCGGTCTGACCCGCGCGCTCATCGACGCCGTCCGCCAGCAGCACACCGTCCGCCCCCTGCCCCGCACCTCGGGGCTCGGCACCCTCACCCACCGCGAGCGCGACGTCCTGATCGCGGTCGCCTCGGGCTGGACCAACGCCGAGATCGCGCAGTGGCTGTCCATCGCCCCGACCACCGTGAAGACCCACGTCAGCAACGTCCTCGCGAAGATCGGCGCCCGCGCCCGGGTGCAGGCGGTGGCCTTCGCCTACGAGTCGGGGCTGATCCGGCCGGCGGCCTGAGCGGCAGCGGAACGCTCAGAAGCTCTCGCCGCCGAGCGCCTTGAGGAACGCCAGCGGGTTCCAGTACTCGCGGTACTTGACGATCTTTCCGTCCTTGAACGTCACGAAGGTCGCGTAACTCATGTCGTACGGGTTCCCGTTGGCGAGCACCCGGCCGGTGACGGACCAGTCGGCGACGGCCGTGTCCGGGTCGTCGGTGGCGTGGACGGTCGCCGACGTGATCCGGTGCACGTCGATGAGGTCGGGGTAGCCCTTCAGGTACTCGTAGACGGCCGCCCGGCCCTCCAGCCGGGCGGGGCTGCCCTCCGGGGCGAAGGGGAACTCGACGACGACGTTCTCGTCGCACTGGTCCGCCCAGGCCTTCATGTCCTTGGCGAGGAAGATGTCGAGGCTGCGCCGCACCAGGTCGGCGGCCGTAAGGGTCTCGGTCATGATTCGTCCGTTCTCATCGCGTTCCGCAGTGGGCCACGAATTTATGTGGCTAGCCAAATAATTACTTGGCTAGCCACATAAGTCAAGCGGTCCGGCGGCTCAGGCGAAGACGCCGCCGCCGTCCACGGTCAGGATCTGGCCGGTCAGCGCCTCGGCGGCGTCGCTCGCCAGGAAGCCGACCGTCGCCGACACGTCCTCGGGCGTCAGCGCGCGGGGCAGCGCCTGGCCGGCCCGCGAGGCCTCGAAGGCGGCGTCCGGCTGGTACGCGGTGGAGGCGGTCCGGGTCAGGCCGGGCGCCACCGCGGTCACCGCGATCCCGTGCCGCCCGAGCGCGGCCGCGAGCGACCGGGTGACGGCGACCAGCGCGCCCTTGCTGGTCACGTAGGCGAGGAGGTCCGGGCTCGGCGGCTTCCAGAAGGTGTCGGAGACGACGTGCACGATCCGGCCGAAGCCGCGCTCCCGCATCCCGGGCACGAAGGCCTGCGCGAGCAGCACCGCGGACTCGACGTTGACCGCCTGGACCCGGCGCCAGGCGTCCAGGTCCACGCTCTCCACGTCCATCAGGTCGGTCGCTGCGGCCGCGTGCACCAGCACGTCGCACCGCCCGTTCTCGGCCAGCACGCGGCGCGCGGCCGCCCGTACGTCCTCGGCGTCGGACAGGTCGCAGACGATGTCGCCGGCCCGGTCCAGGACCCGTACGACATGGCCGCGCGCGGCCAGTTCGCGCACGACGGCGCCGCCGATGGCCCCGGCGCCGCCCACGACGACGGCGACCCTGGGGCTGGTGGGGTTCTCAGGCATCAAGCGCTCCCGATCATGGTGGGGGTGGGGCGGACGGAGGACGGCGGACGGCGGCGGTCGCGCCGGTGCGGTACGCCGACGGCTGCCCCTGACCGTCGGCGTACCGCAGCACTCTTGGTTTTTTATTGCTCGCGCGAGCAATTACTTAGGGATGCGCAACCCCGTCAGTCATGGATGGCGCTGCCCAGGCCGAGGTCCAGCCGGAGGGACTCCACCAGCGAGAAGGCGCTGCTCTCGGTGAAGACGTCGGCGGCGGCGAGGGTGCCGGTGTACTTGGCCGCGACCGGGGCCGCCGCCTGCCGGCAGACCTCGTCGAGCCAGGTCTTGACGACGGCCCAGATGTTGTTCCCGTACCTGGCCGCGAAGACGCCGTAGTCGACGGTCCCGAGGGCCTGCTTGATCGAGGCGGTCAGGTCGTCGATGTACTGCTGGTGCACGGTGACGTCGGCCCGGGTGCCGAGGCGTCCCATGTGACCGGCGATGTGGTGCTTCCACGGGTACGACAGCGCCTTGGCCGGGGCGGCGAGGTAACCCTGGATGTCCTCGCTGTAGTTGAGGGCGCCGAAGGGGGCCCAGCCCGGGATGGTGATGTCGACCAGCATCAGCGTGTCGTGGTGCGGGAACCGGATGTAGATGTTGTCCGGCGCGTGGTTGCTGCCGTGGTGGGCGAGTTCGACCCGCTCGCCGCCGACGTGCAGGGTGTAGCGGTCGGCGAAGGTGACGTCGGGCGCGGGCTTGTTCGGGTCGTTGTCGCGCCGCAGCAGCCGGCGGTTCTCCTCGTGCCCGATCCGGACCACGTGCTTGCCGAAGAGCCCGGACGCGCCGACGTGGTCGGAGTGGTGGTGGGAGTGGACGATGTGGGTGACCTTGTTGCTGGTGCCGTTGGCGGCGGCGATCTCGTCGACCGCGCGCTGCAGGTTGTGGCCGATGGTCGGCGGGGCGTCGAACAGCACGACCCCGTCCCGGGTGGTGAGGAAGGCGGCCTGGTAGTCGCCGTCGGTCACCCAGTAGAGATTGTCCTCGACCCGGCCGACGTAGTAGCCCTGGCTGTTCACCGCCGGACCGAGGGAGCCCGCGGGCACCGGCGCGTAGTCCGGCAGGCCGGCGCCGGCGGATCCGGCGGCCGAGGCGTGCGGCGCGGCCGCCGAGGCCGGCGCCGCGGCACCGCCGGCGACCAGGGCCGCGGCCGCCGGTACGGCGGTGGCCGCGGCGACTCTGGCGAGGAACGAACGGCGGTCGGTTCCGGATGCGGAGCTGGATGACATGTCGATTCCTTTCGGAACGGTTCCGGGCAGGGCAGGGCGGTCCACCCCGTCGGCTCCCGCCCGGCGCAACGCGTTCACCGTAACGGCGAATAGCTTGCCTAAGCAAGCAACTTGTTTCTGGCGCTCGCGGCGCCCGGGACATGCGGCACCCCTGGGAGGAGCGGGGCAGAACCGGCCCTCAACACCCGCTGCGACTAAGGTATTCCCAGCCCCGGCAGCAGCCTGGCGGCGAGTTCCCACCGCCCGCCGCCCGCATCGCCGCCGTCGCCCGCACGCCCGCACGCCCGCACGCCCGCACGCACGCACGCACGCCACGGTTCGCCAGTGCCCGACATCGCCCGCCAGAAGAGGAGCGCCATGCCTGCCGCGAAGCCCGACCCGGTGATGCCTCGGCCCAGCCTCGTCGAGCGTGCCCCGGTCAGCTTCGGGCTCTTCGCGCTCTCCCGGGAACTGCACGGCTACGGCGCCGAGCTGCTCCTGAAGCTCGGCCTGCACCCCGGCCAGGAACTGATCCTGATGCGGCTCTTCGACCGGGACGGCCAGACGCAGGCCGAGCTGCAGCAGGCGGTCGGGCTCGACCACTCCACGGTCTCGCGGTCGATCCGCCGCATGGAGGACGCCGGACTGGTCGCCCGGGCCCGCGCCGAGCACGACCGCCGGGCCTTCATCGTCTCGCTCACCGCCGGCGGCGAAGCGCTGCGCGAGCCGCTCGCCGACCTCTGGACCACCCTGGACCGCCTCGCCACCGAGACCCTGCACCGGCTCAAGGGCGCCGACTTCCTCAGCACGGTCGCGGAACTCGAACGCGCCTACGCCACGGCCCGCCGCGGCTGACCGGCTCCCCGGAAGCGACCCTTAGCGCCCCCGGAGCGACCCGTAGCGTCCCGCAGGCGATCCTGGAAGCGATCCGGAAACGGCAAGGAGCCGATCATGACGACCCAGTGGAATGCCGGCGAGGGGCACATCGAGACCACCGCCCGCGGCCGTGCCGTACTGTCCCAGCCCCGCCTCAACCGGGGCACTGCCTTCACCCCCGAGGAACGGCGGATGCTGGGCCTGGTGGGCCTCGTGCCGCCGGCGGTGCTGACCCTGGAGCAGCAGGCCGAGCGGGCGTACCGGCAGTACGCGGCACAGCCGACCGACCTGGCCAAGAACGTCAACCTCACCGCGCTGCACGACCGCAACCAGGTGCTCTTCTACCGCCTGCTCTGCGACCACCTCGACGAGATGCTGCCCATCGTCTACACCCCGACCGTCGGCAAGGCGATCCAGCACTACAGCAACGAGTACCGGCGCCCGGCCGGCGTGTACCTGTCGGTGGACGCCCCGGAGGAGATCGAGGGCGCGCTGTCGGCCGCCGGTCTGGGCCCGGACGACGTCGACCTGATCGTGGCCACGGACGGCGAGGCGATCCTCGGCATCGGCGACTGGGGGGTGGGCGGCATCGACATCTCGGTGGGCAAGCTCGCCGTCTACACCGCCGCCGCCGGCATCGACCCGAACCGCACCCTGGCGGTCATGCTGGACGTCGGCACCAACCGCCAGGAACTCCTGGACAACCCGCTCTACCTCGGCAACCGGCACCCGCGCGTGGACCGGGAGACGTACGACGCCTTCATCGACGCCTACGTCACCACCGCCCGCCGGCTCTTCCCGACCGCCCTGCTGCACTGGGAGGACTTCGGCGCCGCCAACGCCCGCCGCATCCTGGAGCGTTACCGCCCGACCGAGTTCACCTTCAACGACGACGTGCAGGGCACCGGTGCCGTCAACCTCGCCGCCGTGCTCTCCGGGGTGAGGGCCAGCGGGACCCCGCTGCGCGACCACCGGGTGGTGATCTTCGGCGCGGGCACCGCCGGCATCGGCATCGCCGACCAGCTGCGGGACGCCATGGTCGCCGACGGGCTGACCGCCGAGGAGGCCACCGCCCGCATCTTCGGCGTCGACCGCTACGGCCTGCTCACCGAGGACCAGCAGGACCTGCGCGACTTCCAGGTCCGCTACGCCCGCCCGGCCGCCGAGGTCGCCGACTGGCGGCGGGACGAGCAGGTGGGCGGCATCGCGCTGGCCGAGGTGGTCGCGCGGGTGCGGCCGACGGTCCTGATCGGCACCTCCGGGCAGGGCGGCTCCTTCACCGAGGAGATCGTCCGCACGATGGCCGCCCACACCGAGCGGCCGATCATCCTGCCGATGTCCAACCCGACGGACCTGGCCGAGGCGGTCCCCGCCGACCTGCTGGCCTGGACCGGGGGCCGGGCCCTGATCGCCACCGGGAGCCCGTTCCGCCCGGTCGAGCGGGACGGGGTCCGCTACCTGATCGGGCAGGCCAACAACGCGCTGGTCTTCCCGGGCCTCGGCCTCGGCGCGATCGTCGCCCGGGCCGGCCGGGTCACCGACGGCATGCTGGTCGCCGCCGCGCACGCCGTGGCCGGGCAGACGGACGCCGGCGGCCCCGGCACGCCGATCCTGCCCCTCACCGACCAGTTGCGCGAGACCTCGGTGGCGGTCGCCGTGGCGGTGGCCCGCGCCGCGGCCGCCGACGGGGTGGCCGGCACGACCGTCGACGACTCCGTCGAGAAGCGGGTCAGGGCCGCCATGTGGCAGCCGGTGTACCCACCGGTCAAGGCCATCTGACCAGCCCGGGAGGCCAGGCGCCCACCTGACCTCCCGCCTCCCCCGCCCCAGGGCCACCGCGCATCGCGTCGACCGCCCCCGCCCCCGCCCCGAGACCACCGGGCGCTTCGCCGCCCCCCGCTCCCCAAGGCCACCCTCCTCCGCGTCGACCACTCCCCGGCCCGGAGCCACCCTGCCGCGCGCCGGTCCCCCCACCCCAGGGCCATCCGGCCCCGCACCGACCACCCCTGCCCCCGTCCAGGGCCGCCACCCGGCGCTTCACCGACCGCGTTCCCGGGCATAGCCATCCGTCCGTAACACAACCAGGTTGCACTAATACCGCAACCGTGTTTTGCTATCTGCATGAGCACCCACACCTGGTTCATCACCGGCTCCTCCCGCGGCCTCGGCCGCGACCTCGCGATCGCGGCACTGGAGGCCGGCGACAACGTCGTCGCCACGGCCCGCAGGCCCGAGCAGCTCGACGACCTCGTCCAGAAGTACGGCGACGACCGCGTACTGCCCATCGCACTCGACGTCACCGACCGGACGGCCGCGGAGGCCGGACTGCGGGCGGCCGTCGACCGGTTCGGCCGGGTCGACGTCGTGGTCAACAACGCCGGGTACGCCAACCTCGGCGCGGTCGAGACCACCCCCGAGGACGACTTCCGCCGCCAGTTCGACACCAACTTCTGGGGCGTCTACAACGTCTCCACGGCCGCGCTTCCGGTCCTCAGGGCACAAGGAGGCGGCACCGTCGTGCAGTTCTCGTCCATCGGCGGCCGGGTCGGCGGGACGCCGGGCCTCGGGTCGTACCAGGCCGCCAAGTTCGCCGTCGACGGTTTCACCCGCGTCCTGGCCGCCGAGACCGCGCCCTTCGGCATCCGGTACCTGGTCGTGGAGCCGGGCGGCTTCGCCACCGACTGGGCCGGCCCGTCGATGCAGATCCCGGAGGTCGCGCCGGAGTACGACCCGACGGTCGGCGGCATGGTCCGCATGCTCGGCGGAGCGGTGGCCGCGGCCGGCGACCCGAAGCGGGCCGGGGAGATCCTGGTCAGGGTCGTGAAGCAGCAGAACCTCCCCTCCCACCTGATCCTGGGCGCCGGCGCCGTACAGATGGCACAGGACTACTCCCGCGGCCAGTTGGAGGAGGCGGCCGCCTGGGAGCCGGTGAGCAGGTCGGCCGACTTCGGCCAGGACCGTCCGGCCGGACTCCCCGACACCGTGAGCGAACCGGGAGGCCGGTGACGTCAGCGGCCGGGAGGGCGTCGAGCGGGCCACCGCGACGACCCCACCGACCACACCGACCTGCACCGACCTGCACCGACCGCACCGACCGCACCCCTTCGGTCACCGAGAACTCCCCCGCACCACCAGCGCCCACCTCGCCACCCGGGACTCCCCCCGGCGGCCGGGGTGGGCGCCCCGCGTTCCCCCGCCGTCTTCGAACGTCGCGTCCGGAGGGTAGACGAGCGGGCCGATGTTGGTCAGAATCTCGACGCGGGCAAAAAATCTGCCCGACATTCAGGAGTCGGCCGCAGGACGCCGACGCCAGTCCCTCGCCGCTCCACGCTGCGAGCCCCCGCGCCCGACGGGCACTCCCGTCATCCGCCCCCGATGCCGCACCCCGTCCGCATCGGGCTGATCCACCTCCGCGTCAGCAAGGGAGCTCACGACATGCACGCCGCTTCTCCCCGCTCCGCTCCACACGATCCCCGGCAGCTGCGCCGGGCGGTGACCTCCAGCTTCCTGGGGAGCGTCATCGAGTACTACGACTTCCTGCTGTACTCCACCGCGGCGGCGGTGGTCTTCCCGCACGTCTTCTTCTCCGACCTCAGCCCCACCGCCGGCACCCTCGCCAGCTTCACCACCTTCGCCACCGGATACCTGGCCAGGCCGCTCGGCGGGATCGTCTTCGGGCACTTCGGGGACCGGCTCGGCCGCAAGCGGATGCTCGTGGTGACGATGTCCCTGATGGGCGTCGCCAGCTTCCTGATCGGCGTCCTGCCGACGTACGGCCAGGCCGGCACCCTGGCCCCGGTCTGCCTGCTGCTCCTGCGCATCGTCCAGGGCGTCGCGGTGGGCGGCGAGTGGGGCGGCGCGGTGCTGCTGTCCGCCGAGCACGCGACCGGAGGCCGGCGCGGGCTGTGGGCGAGCTTCACCAACGCCGGCGCCCCCTTCGGCATGGCCGTCTCCACGGTGGCCATGTCGGCGACGTCGGCCGCGGTCGGCGACGACGCCTTCCTCTCCTGGGGCTGGCGCATCCCCTTCCTGCTCAGCGTGGTGCTGCTGGCCGTCGGCCTGTTCGTCCGGCTGCGCGTCACCGAGACGCCGGTGTTCGCCGCGGCGGAGAAGGAGCTGAAGACGCGGCCGGTCCAGGAGTCGTCAGGCCGGTCCCTTCCGCTGTGGGACGTGCTGCGCCACCACCCCCGGGTGCTACTGCTGGGCATCGGGGTGGGCCTGTCCGCGTTCGTCTTCCAGGGCACGGTGACCACGTACATCATTTCCTACGCGGTGCAGGGCGGCTTCTCCCGGCAGACGGTGCTCAACAGCCTGGCGTTCTCGTCCACGCTCGCGGTGTTCGGCATCATCGGCTGGTCGGCGCTGTCCGACCGGCAGGGCCGGCGTCCGGTCGTCATGGCGGGCGCGCTGGCGGTGGGCGTCTACGCCTTCGCCCTGTTCCCGCTCGTCGACACGGGCAGCACGGGGCTGCTCGTACTGGCCCTCGTGCTCGGGCAGTCGCTGGTCCACCCGATGATGTACGGCCCGCTCGCCGCGCTGTACACGGAGCTGTTCTCCACCCGGAGCCGCTACACCGGCGCTTCCCTCGGCTACCAGATCGCGGGACTGGGGGCCGGTTTCGCCCCGCTGATCTTCACGGAGGTACAGGCCGACGCCGGTTCCGGGGCGACGCCGCTCATCTCCGCGGTCATCGCCGCGTTCTGCCTGGTGACGGTGGTGTGCCTGGCCCTGCTCGGCGAGACCAGCCGCACCGATCTCACCGGCGCGGACCCGGGCGCCGGGGCGCGGCTGCCCGTCGACGGCCGACCGGAGACCGCCCAGGCCTCGTGAGCGGCGGTGAAGGGTGGTGAGGGGCGTCCGCCGAAGGCCGGCGCACGCCCCTCACCCGCGTCCCACAGGAGCGGTGGCGGTGACGGCCGGAGCGATGACGGCCGGAGCGGTGACGGTGACGGCCGGAGCGGTGACGGCCGGGCCGGTGCCGGCGTCCGCGGCATGGCTCGGCGCGAGCGCGGCCTCGTCCGCGGAGTAGGGGGAGGCGAAGGTGAAGGCGCGCGCCGAGGGCCCGTGCGTGCGCAGGTCCGCCAGCCGCGCCAGGGCCTCACCGGTGGTCGGGAGGTGCCCGGCGGGGACCCACCAGAGCACCATGTGCGCCGCTACGTGCCGCTCGAACCACTCGCGCCGGCGCCGCAGGACGTCCAGGTGCTCACTGCGGTAGGTGAAGCCCCACAGCGCGTCCTGGGTCTCCCACACCGTCAGGTTGACGATGACGTCCTCGCCCGCCGGGCGCAGGGCGGTGGCGTCGGCCGCCCCGTCCTCCACGAGCCGCCACACGAAGCCGGGCGCGTCGTCGGCGGCGGCGTTGACCGTGTCGAGCATGCCGACGAACGGCGCCATGCGCGGGTCGTCGAGGGGGAAGCGGAGCGTGGCGACATTCAGCTGGGCGAGGTGGGCTGCGTGCGCGGATGCGGTCATGGCCTCATACCAGCACGCCCCTCTTTCTATGTCAATCATCGTTGTTTTTAGAGTTCTTCGCCGACGGCCTCCACCACCACACAGCACTCGCCCGGCCGGGCGGCCATGCGCGCCCGGACCGGGCCGTCGGTGCCGAGCAGCCCCTCCAGCAGCGCGAGGTTCATGCCGCAGACGAGGGGCGGAAAGCGTTCGGCGACGGCATGGAAGGGGCAGTTGCGCATACGGACGACAGCGGCGGTCGCCCCCTCCGCACCCTCCGCACCTCCGGCGGCTTCCAGGTGCGGTTCGTAACCCCGGGCCGCGAGCGTCTCCATGGCTTCTTCGAGGCCGCCGCAGGGTGGTGCCGAACCGCGCAGGGCCTCGCCGCGGCGGCGCGCGGCCGCGCAGAGCCCGGCGTCCAGCCCCGCCTGCTCGGCGGCCTCGGCGAGCAGTTCGGCGGCGGTGCGGTAGTCGCGGGCGGGCAGCGACACCGCCCGCTCCGCCCGGGCCCGCGTGTACACCTTGGCCGGCCGGCCCGCGCCCGGTCCCGAGCGCCCGGTCAGCCGCCGGCTCCCGGTGTCGAGCAGTCCGGCCTCGGCCAGCCTGTCCAGGTGGTGCGCGGCGAGCGTGCGCGCCACCCCGGTCGCCTCGGCGGCCTCGTTACGCCCGACCTCGCGGCCCTGCGCGGCCACGTACTCGTACAGTCGGCGTCGCACCGGATCCTGCAACGCCGCGATCGCGTCGATGTCGTTCACCCGGCCATTCTAGGAACAACTCAGGTTGGAGATAGAAGGCCCGGGCAACGCCGGCCGCGCAGGCGCTGACGGTCAAATGACGGTCCTGATGATGGCCAATTGAGGGATTCGAGGGCTTCACCAAATCCCGTCCCGACCCTAGCGTTACGACCACGTGAACGGTCCGGCCGTCGGCCGTGCGCGACCGGTCGGTACGCCGGCGGCGGCCGTGTTCTGACAGTTTCCCGAACGGAGAGGGCGATGGCGCCCGAGGCGTGGCCGGTCGACGGCCGGACGCGGAACCGCGGTGCGGTGCCGTACGTCCGCCCACGAGCGGACGCGCATCCCGCCACGCGCCCACCCGTGCCGGGACGATCCCCGTCGACCACGACCACGACCGGGACCGCCTGCCCGTCCCGGCGATCGTCCCGGAGCCGGGCCGCCCCGCAGGCGCCGGACCGGCCGCCCGCCACCCGCTCCACCCCCGCCCTCGTACGGGTCTGACACATCCGGCGACGCCGGCCCCACTGGAACCACCGAAAGGCCACGGCATGACCACCCCGCAGCTGAACCGGATCGCCGGCGCGCCCATCTCCTGGGGCGTGTGCGAAGTGCCCGGCTGGGGCTACCAGCTGACGCCCGAACGGGTGCTGAAGGAGATGCGCGAGGTCGGCCTGGCCGCCACCGAGTTCGGCCCGGACGGCTTCCTGCCCGCCGCCCCCGAGGCGATGGCCCGCGTCCTCGCCGACCACGACCTGCACGCGGTCGGCGGTTTCACCCCGCTGCTGCTGCACGTGCCCGGTCACGACCCGGTGCCCGAGGCGGAGCAGCTCCTGGAGAACTACGCCGCCTCGGACGCGGAGGTCCTCGTCCTCTCCGCCATCACCGGTCAGGACGGCTACGACTCCCGGCCCGAGCTGGACGCCGACGGCTGGAAGCTGCTGCTGTCCAACCTCGACCGGCTGACCGCGCTGGCGGCCGAGCGCGGGGTGCGGGCCGTCCTGCACCCGCACGTCGGCACGATGATCGAGAACGGCGACGAGGTCCGCCGCGTCCTGGAGCACTCCTCGATCTCCCTCTGCCTCGACACCGGCCACCTGCTCATCGGCGGCACCGACCCCGCCGAACTCACCCGCCAGGCCCCCGAACGCATCGCCCACACCCACATGAAGGACGTGGACGCCTCCCTCGCCGCCAAGGTGCAGTCCGGCCGCCTCACCTACACCGACGCCGTCCGCGCCGGCATGTACCGCCCGCTGGGCGCCGGTGACGTCGACGTCGAGGCCATCGTCACCCACCTCGCCACCCACGGCTACGACGGCTGGTACGTCCTCGAACAGGACACCGTCCTCACCGCGGAGCCCAAGGAGAAGGGCCCGGTCGAGGACGTGTGGGCCAGCGCCGAACACCTTCGGTCGGTACTGCGCGGCGTCGCATAGCCCGCGCGGCCGGCGCAGGCGGGACGGTCGGCGGAGGCGGGGCGGGGCGGGCGACCCAGGCAGTGCAGACGGCACAGGCGGAACGGCCGGCCCAGCCCGCACGGGCGGCCCAGGCGGGAGATCCCGGAAGGCGGCAGGGGCGGGACGAGGGGCGCGGAGATCCTGCCGGACGCGCACCGGGCGCTGCCGGTACGGGAGGCGGCCGAGGCGGGGCGCGCCGGGGGGGGGGGGGGGGGCCCCCCCCCCCCCCGCGGGGGGGGGGGGGGCGGGGGCCCGGGGGGGGGGGGGCCCGGCCCCGCGCCGGCGCGGCGCGGGCGCGGGGGGGGGCGGCCGGCCCGGCGGGCGGGGGGCGGGCCCCGCCGGACCGGCCGGTGTACTGAGGTCGCCTCCCGTACCCCCGCCGGGCTCGGCCGGGCCCGGCCTCGCCCCGGTGGACAGATCCCGGCCGCCGGCGGCCGCCTCGCGGTCGCCTCGTCGCCCCGGCCCGCGCTTCTCACGGGGTGCGGCGCCCCCGCGAGCCGCCCCGGCGCCCCCCTGCCGGTCAGGCGCCGGACTCCAGTTGGGCGAGTTCGGCCTCCAGGTCGGCCATCGCCTCGCCGCCGGCCATGAGGTCGGTGATCTCCTCGCGGGTGCGTTCGCCCTTGCGGAAGTCGTCGGCCTTCCGGCCGCGGATGAGGACGGCGAAGTGGTCGCCGACCATCATGGCGTGGCGCACGTTGTGGGTGACGAGGATGACCGCGACCCCCCTGGCCCGGGCCTGCATGACGATCCGCAGGACGTGGGCGGCCTCCTTGACCCCGAGGGCCGCCGTCGGCTCGTCGAGGATGAGGACGTTGGCGCCGAAGTAGACGGCGCGGGCGATGGCGAGGGCCTGGCGTTCGCCGCCGGACAGGCTGCCCACCAGCCGGTTGCCGTCCGTGACCCGGGTGATGCCGAGGGACTGCATCTCGCGGACCGCGATGTCGCCGGCCAGCTTCTTGTCGAACAGCCTGAACGGGCCGAAGCCCCTGGTGGGTTCGGCGCCCACGAAGAAGCAGCGGCCGACCCCCATGAGGGGGAACGTCCCGCCGAACTGGTGGACCGTGGCGATGCCCCGGGCGCTCGCGTCGCGCGGGCTGTCCAGCTCCACCCGCTCGCCGTCGATCTCGATGCTGCCGGTGGTCGGCTTGTGGAAACCGGACATGATCTTGATGAGGGTCGACTTGCCGGCGCCGTTGTCGCCCAGCAGGCAGAGCACCTTCCCGGCGTCGACTTCGAGGGAGATGTCCTGCAGCGCGTCGGTGCCGAGGAACGACTTGCCGATGCCGTCCAGGCGCAGCACGGGTGCGGTCATGGTCAGGCCTTCTTCGCGGTGCGGGGCTTGTAGGACAGGGCGAGGCGGCGGAAGGTGTTGTTCATCAGGACCGCCGTGAGGATGAGGACGCCGAGGATGAGGCTGGCCCAGTCGGAGTTCCAGCCGGTGTAGTAGATCCCCTGGTTGACGATGGCGAAGGTCAGCGTGCCGAGGACGACGCCGACCACGGAGCCGTACCCGCCGGTCAGCAGCACCCCGCCGACGACCACGGCGATGATGGAGTTGAAGACGAAGGACTGGCCGTTGGCGACCTGGGCGCCGTTGTAGAGGATCGTCTGGACCACGCCGACCAGGGCGGCACCGAAGCCGCTGGCCATGTACAGGGCGATCTTCACCTTGTCGACCGGGATGCCGGTGGCGCGGGCGCTCTCCGTGTCGCCGCCGATGGCGAAGATCCAGTTGCCGTACTTCATCATCTGCAGCAGCACGGTGACCGCGGCGGCGATGCCGAGCCACCAGAAGATCGCGACCTCGAACTGCCCGCCGATCAGCTGGCCGAACAGCGCCTTGGAGAGCGGGTCGGGGTTGAGCGGCACGCTGGTGGTGCCGGTCGTGACGCGGGACAGGCCGAGGGTGAGACCGGCCATCCCGGAGAGCGTGGCCAGCGTGATGACCAGCGAGGGGACGTTGGTGCGGGTGACGAGGACGCCGTTCAGGAGCCCTACCAGCAGGCCGAGCGCGAGCGCGCAGAGGATGCCGACGATCATGGGGGCGCCCCAGTACCCGGAGACGATGGCCAGGGTCATCGAGCTGCCGGCGAGCACGGAGCCCACGGAGACGTCGAGTTCGCCGGCGATCATCAGCAGGCCGACCGGGATGGCGATGATGCCGAGTTCGGAGGCGATGTTGAGCCAGCTGGCCGCGCCCGCCGGGGCGAGGAACTTCTCGCCACCGAAGACCGCGAAGAAGACGAACACGCCGAGCGTTCCGATGAGCGCCCCGACCTCGGGACGGTGCCGGAGCTGCCCCAGCGGGCTCTCGGACTGCTTCGGGGGTGCGACGGCGGCCTCTTTCTCGGCCGTCGTGTCGGGAAGTGAGGTTGTCATCGGATCGGGGTCACCTTCGGCTCGGATCTGGGTGCGCGGGGTACGGGGAAGGGGTGCCGGACCCCTGGGGGAGGCGGGGCCCGGCACCGGTGGGCGGATCAGCGGACGCCGGCCCTGGTGCCGGAGAGCGCCGCGTCGACGTTGTCCTTCGTGACCAGGAGCGGGCCGGTCAGCAGCGGGTTCTGCGGCGGGAGCACGCCGTAGGACAGGTACTGGTCGGCGATCGACACCGCGTAGAAGCCCTGCAGGTAGGGCTGCTGGTCGATGGCGAAGAGCTGCTTGCCTGCCTTGATCCGGGAGAGCTGGCTCTGCGAGAGGTCGAAGGTGCCGAGCCGGACCTTGCCGGTGGTGCCCGCCTGGTCGATCGCGGCGGCCGCGCTGTCCGCGTCCTGGACGCCGATCGTCACCAGGGCGTCGACACCGCCGTCCTTCAGCAGCGCGCCCTTGATCGCCTGGGTGACGGCGGAGGGGTTGCCGAAGTTGGAGGACGGCAGCGGCAGTTGCTTCGACTTGGCGCCCTTGCTCCGGGCGCCGTCGGCGATGCCCTTGCAGCGCGCCTCCGAGTTGGCCGCGCCGGGAACGGTGTTGACGCACAGGATGTTCCTGGCGCCGGCCTCGGCGAACTCGACGCCGCCGGCCTTGCCGGCCTGGTAGTCGTCCGAGCCTATGTACTTGATGCCGCCGGTCCTGTCGGCCGCCTCGACGCCGCCCGAGTTGTAGACGAACACCTTGACGCCCTTGGCCACGGCCTGCTTGATCGCCGCGTCCTGGCTGTCGGGCACCCAGTCCGGGACCACGATGGCCGAGGGGTTCTGGGAGAGCGCGGTCTGCGTCAGCTTGGCCGCGTCCGGGCCGAGGTTGTCGTAGTTCTGCGGGCCGAGGAAGGTCACCGTGCCGCCGCGGGCCTTCGCGAGCTTCGCCGCGTCCTCGCCGCCGCGCCTGATGGCGGACCAGAACGGGTCGTCGGCCTTGCCGCCGATGACGACGATGGAGACCTTCCCGCCGGTCGTCGTACCGGACGTCGATCCGCCGCCGGCCGGCGCCGTCGACCGGCCGGCGTCGGCACCAGTGGCCTTTCCGCTGGCACACCCGGTCAGCGTGGCCGCCGCCATGGCGAGAAGGCTCACCAGGGTCAGGCCGCTTCTGGGGAGACGGCGGCCGGACGGCCGCCGGGGCTGGGTGCGTTCCATGTGCTGTGGTGCTCCTTCATGTGATGCCGGGCGGGGCGTGAGGGGTACCGGGCATGCCTCGGGGTGTGGTGGTGCGGCGGTGGGTGCGTACGGACCGGGTCACGCGGATGCGGGGGAGTACCGGTGGGTGCGCGGCGCCCGTCGGGGCCGGCGGCGAGGCGCCGGCGATCAGCGGAACGGCTCTTCTCCGCGATCTCTTAAATCGCTTTAAGTTGTGCCAGAGCATGCTTGTGTTTCGTAAACGTGTCAAGAGTCCTGTCGCCATCGCGTGCCGTCCCGAGATCCGCACCGGAAAGGCTGCATCGGCCACGCGTTTCCAACCGGCGCGCCGGCCTCACCCGGCACGGAACCCGAGAGGCCCCGCGGGTGCGACGGCACCCTGCGGCCGACGGCCCGTTTGCGGTAACACCCTTGACACCGGGCCGTGACGCCGCTGAGAGTGGCAACGTCTAGAGCGCTTTAAGACATGGATCTAAAGCGTTCTAAGTTGACCATTTAAATCGCTCCGATCAGTGAAATCCGTGACGGGGCCCGCACCCGGGACCACCGCGCGCGGCCGAGCCTCCGGGCCGGCGGACCGGTCCGTGGGCGGGCGCCCCGGCCGGCGGAGAGCGGTTCCGGTCGGTGCCACCACCCCCACCCCCTGACACACGGCACGGCGACGCGCCGAAGAGGAGACATGATGAGGACGAGGCCGATCGGTGTGGCGGTCATCGGTGCCGGTATGGCGGGCCGGGCCCACCTCAACGGGTACCGGCAGGCCGGCACGCTGTACGGTGCCGGGCTGCCCGAGGTGCGGCTGGTCGCCGTCGCCGACGCGCACGAGCCGTTCGCGCAGGACGCGGCCCGCCGTTACGGCTACGAGCGGGCTGTGACCGACTGGCGGGCGGTCGCCGAGGCCGACGACATCGACGCGGTGAGCGTCGTGGTCGCCAACCACCTGCACCGCGAGATCGTCGAGGCCCTGCTGGCGGCCGGCAAGCACGTGCTGTGCGAGAAGCCGCTCGCGCCGGCCGTGGCCGACGCCCAGGCCATGGTGGACGCGGCCGAGGGCACCGGGCTGGTGGCTGCCACCGGCTTCACCTTCCGCCGCTCCCCCGCGATCAACGCCGTACGGCAGCAGGTGCTGGACGGCTCGCTCGGAGCGGTCCAGCACTTCAACGGGCACTACTGGTGCGACTACGGCCACAACCCGGACGCCCCGATCAGCTGGCGCTACCGCGGGCCGCTCGGCTCGGGCGCCCTGTCGGACATCGGCAGCCACCTCATCGACCTCGGCGAGTACTTCTGCGGCCCGGTGCAGAGCGTGCAGGGTGCCGTGCTCTCCACCCAGGTGGCCGACCGCCCCGTGCCGCTGGGCACCGCGGTGGGGCACTCGGCCGACGTGGCGGTGGGCCGGGAACGCGAGCGGGTCGGGAACGACGACATCGCCACGTTCACCGCGACGTTCGCCTCCGGCGCCGTCGGCACGTTCTCGGTCTCGCGCATCGCCCGGGGCCTGGCCAACTCCCTCGGCTTCGAGGTGTTCTCGAAGGGCGGCGCGGCGACCTTCGAGCTGTCGCGGCCGGCCGAGTTCACCATCGCCGACTCCGCCGCCGCCGACCCGGTGGACGGCTACCGGCGGGTGGTGGTCGGCCCCGGCCACCCCTACATCGCCGGCGGGCTGCCCATGGACTTCCCGAGCGTCGGCCACGGCCAGCACGAGTTCTTCGTCTGGCAGGCCCGCGCCTTCCTGGAGCAGATCGCCGGACTGGACCGGCTGCCGCCCTGCCCGACCCTCGCCGACGGGCTGCACAACCTGCGCGTCATCGACGCGATCGTCGCCTCCGCCGACGCCGGCGGCAAGGCCGTCACCGTCCAGTGACCCGGCCCGGCCCGTCCCGCCCGGCCCGCCCGTCCCGCTCGCCCCGAACGCCCGAAGGACCGAGGAGAAACACGTCATGAAGCTGGGCCTCTACAACGCGATCCTGCACGACCGGCCGCTGCCCGAGGCGATCAAGGTCGTCGCGGATCTCGGCCTGACCGGCATCGAACTCAACACCGGCGGCTTCCTCCCGGCCGTGCACGTGCCGGACTTCGACGACATCCTGGTCAGCGACACCGCCCGGGACGACTTCCTCGGGCTCTTCGAGGGCACCGGCGTCGCCATCGCCGGCCTCAACGCCAACGGCAACCCGCTGCACCCGAACCCCGCCATCGGCGAGAAGCACGCCGAGGACATCCGGCGCTCGGTCCGCCTGGCCGAACGGCTGGGCCAGCACCGCCTGGTGACCATGTCCGGCCTGCCCGGCGGCGAACCGGGCGCCACCCGCCCCAACTGGATCGTCAACGCCTGGAACTCCGCGGCCCTGGACGTGCTGGACCACCAGTGGGGGATCGTCGCGGACTTCTGGCGCGAGACCGACCGGCTCGCCCGCGACCACGACGTCCGGATCGCCCTCGAACTGCACCCGCAGAACGTCGTCTTCAACTCCGCGAGCGTGCACCGGCTCATCGACCTCACCGGCGCCACCCACGTCGGCGTCGAACTGGACGCCTCCCACCTGTTCTGGCAGCAGATGGACCCGGTCGCGGTCGTCCGCCACCTCGGCGAACTGGTCTTCCACGCAGCCGCCAAGGACGTCCGCGTCAACCCCGCGCACGCCGCCCTCAACGGAGTCCTCGACAACGGCTTCCGGCGCCTCGGACCCGACGAGCCGCGCACCAGCCTCGGCGGCGACGAGTGGGCCAACGAGTGGCCCAGGGACTCCGCCTGGGACTTCGTCGCGCTCGGCAAGGGCCACGACGTCGCCTACTGGACCGAGTTCCTGCGCGCCCTGCACGAGGTGGACCCGGACATGCTGGTCAACATCGAGCACGAGGACACCGAACTCGGCCCCGTCGAGGGCGTCGCCGTGGCGGCCGAGGTCCTCAAGGCGGCCGACGCGGCGCTCCGGCAGTCCCTGCGGCCGTGACCGCCCGGGCCCGGCGCCCGTCCCCCGCCCGACGACCCCAAGGAGCAGGAAGCCCACCATGAGAATCGCCCTCGACCCGTACATGATCCGCAACGTGCCCTTGCTCGAACTCCCGGCAGTGGTTGCCGAGTTGGGCTACGAGTGGATCGAGCTCTCGCCCCGGGAGGACTTCGTCCCGTTCTTCCGGCACCCCCGCGTCGACGACGCCACCGTGCGGAGATTCCGCAAGGCCCTGGACTCGGCGGGCGTCGGCGTCTCCTCCCTGCTGCCGCTCTTCCGCTGGTCGGGGCCGGACGAGGACGCCCGCCAGGCCGCCGTACGGTACTGGAAGCGCGCCATCCAGATCTGCGCGGACCTCGGGGTCGACAGCATGATCTCCGAGTTCAACGGCCGGCCGGAGGAGGCCGACCGCAGCGAGGCCCAGTTCTGGAAGTCCATGGACGAGCTCCTCCCGCTGTTCGAACGCGAGGGCATCAAGCTGGCCCTGGAGCCGCATCCCGACGATTTCGTCGAGAACGGCTACGACGCGGTCAACCTCGTCCGGGGCATCAACCACCCCTCCGTGACCTTCCTCTACTGCGCCCCGCACACCTTCCACATCGGCAACGACGCCCCCGGCATCATCAAGTACGCGGGCGACCTCCTCACCCACGTCCACCTCGCCGACGCCTTCGACCACACCGCGTCCTCCGGCAACCGCTACATCCTCAACCCGCCCGGCACCCCGGCCCGTATCCACCAGCACCTGAACATGGGCGAGGGCGAGGTCGACTTCGACGAGCTCTTCCGCGAGCTGCGCGCGAACGGCTTCGACGGCACCCTGACGGCGTGCGTCTTCGCCTGGGAGGAGAAGGCGAGGGAGTCCTCCCTGTTCATGCGGGAGACGATCAGCGCGTACGCGTCAGCTTCATCATGACAACCTATTGACATGACATTTACGGGACGGCATCGTACTCGGCTGGAGGGTGCCTCTAAAGCGCTCTAAAGTCCGGCGCCGTCCCGTACCGCGCCGCGATGCCGGCGTCTCCGGAGCGAAGGGAACCAGCGTGATGCCGTACGAAGTGCTGACCATGGGCCGGGTCGGAGTGGACGTGTACCCGCTCCAGACGGGCGTGGGGCTGGCGGAGGTCACCTCGTTCGGCAAGTACCTGGGCGGCAGCCCGACCAACGTCGCGGTCGCGGCGGCCCGGTACGGCCGCCGCGCCGCGGTGATCACCAAGACCGGCCGGGACCCCTTCGGCGACTTCGTCCGCACCGCGCTCGACGGCTACGGCGTCGACCCCCGCTTCGTCGGCACGTCGGACGTCGCACCGACACCGGTGACGTTCTGCGAGATCTTCCCCCCGGACGACTTCCCGCTGTACTTCTACCGCCTGCCCATCGCCCCCGACCTGGACATCCAGGCGGACGAACTGGACCTGGCGGCGGTGGGGGACGCGCGGATCTTCTGGATCACCGGCACCGGCCTGAGCGAGGAGCCGAGCCGCTCGGCGACCCTGGCCGCCCTGGCGCACCGGGCCAGGTCCGGCCCGACCGTCTTCGACCTGGACTGGCGGCCGGTGTTCTGGCGGGACCCGGCCGAGGCGCGGTCGTACTACGGGCAGGCGCTGCGCCACACCACCGTCGCGGTCGGCAACCTCGACGAGTGCGAGGTCGCCACGGGCGAGCGCCACCCGTACGCCGCCGCCGAGGCGCTCCTGGCGGCGGGCGTGGAGCTGGCCGTGGTCAAGCAGGGCCCGAAAGGCGTCCTCGCGATGGACCGGGACGGCTCGGTCGCCGAGATCCCGCCGGTGCCGGTCGACGTGGTCAACGGCCTGGGCGCCGGGGACGCCTTCGGGGGCGCGCTCTGCCACGGCCTGCTGTCGGGCTGGGACACCCGCCGCACGGTCGCCTTCGCCAACGCCGCCGGCGCCGTCGTCGCGGGCCGGCTGTCCTGTTCCGACGCCATGCCGACCGAGGCCGAGGTCGAGGCGAAACTCCGCGAGGCCGCCCTCGCCCCCGCCGAACGAGAGGTGTGACGACGTGCCGTCCGACAACGTGAGCCGGATCGTGGCCGCCCGGGTGACCGACCCCGGTGCCGTCGCCGCCGCCGCGGCACGCCGGGTGAAGGCGACCTCGCTGCTGGGCGAGCACGGCAGGGCGATGATCATCGCCGCCGACCACCCCGCCCGCGGCGCCAACGGCGTCGGCGCGGACCCCTCGGCCATGGCGGACCGCTCCGAACTCCTCGACCGCCTCTGCACCGCACTGGAACGCCCCGGCGTGACCGGTGTCCTCGGCACCGCCGACATCCTTGAGGACCTGCTCCTGCTCGGCGTCCTCGACGGCAAGAGCGTCTTCGGCTCCATGAACCGCGCCGGACTCGCCGGCTCGGTCTTCGAGATCGACGACCGCTTCACCGGCTACGACGCCGAGACCATCGCCGCCATGGGCTTCGACGGCGGCAAGATGCTCACCCGCATCGCCCTCGCCGACCCCGCCACCCCGTCGGCCCTGCTGGACACCGCCCGGGCGGTCAACGAGCTCAACGACCGGCGGCTCGTCGCCATGGTCGAGCCGTTCCTCTCCGAGTGGCGGGACGGCAGGATCCGCAACGACCTCTCCACCGACGCCGTGACCAGGTCGGTCACCATCGCCTCCGGGCTCGGCCGCCGCACCGCCTACACCTGGCTGAAGCTGCCGGTGGTCCGGGACATGGAGCGGGTGCTCGCCGCCTCCACCCTGCCCGCGCTCCTGCTGGGCGGTGAGGTCACCGACCCCGGGGCCGCCTTCGCCTCCTGGGGCCGGGCCCTCCGGCAGCCCACCGCGCAGGGCCTGGTCGTCGGCCGCTCCCTGCTCTACCCCGCCGGCGGCGATGTCGCCGGCGCCGTCGACAAGGCGGTGAGCCTGCTGTGAGCGACGACCACCGCCACCCGGGAGGCCCCGGCGTGGCCGACCGGCTGCCCTTCGGAGAGAACCGATGAAGACCGTACGACTGACCACCGCCCAGGCCCTGGTCCGCTTCGTGGCCCACCAGTACAGCGAGCGCGACGGCCAGGAACAGCGCCTGATCCCCGGCGTGTGGGGCATCTTCGGGCACGGCAACGTCGCCGGCCTCGGGCAGGCCCTCCTCCAGGCGGCCACCACCGGTGAGGCGGATCTGCCCTACTACCTGGCCCGCAACGAGCAGGGCATGGTGCACGCGTCGGTGGCCTACGCGAAGATGCGGGACCGGCTGGCCGCCTTCGCCTGCACCGCCTCCACGGGTCCGGGCTCCACCAACATGATCACCGGCGCGGCCCTGGCCACCACCAACCGGCTGCCCGTCCTGCTGCTGCCCTCCGACATGTTCGCCACCCGCGCCGCCGACCCGGTCCTGCAGCAGCTGGAGGACACCCGCGGCGGTGACGTCACCGTCAACGACGCGTTCCGGGCGGTGTCGAAGTACTTCGACCGCATCCAGCGCCCGGAGCAGCTGATCCCGGCCGCCCTGGCGGCGATGCGGGTGCTGACCGACCCGGTCGAGACCGGCGCCGTGACCCTGGCGCTGCCGCAGGACGTGCAGGCCGAGGCCTACGACTGGCCGGTCGAGTTCTTCCGGCGGCGGGTGTGGCACGTGGGCCGCCCGGTGCCGGAACCCGCCGCCGTGGAGCGGGCGGCGGCCCTGCTGAAGAACGCGAAGAGGCCGCTGGTCGTCGCCGGCGGCGGTGCCGTCTACTCCGGCGCCGAGACCGCGCTGCGCGCCTTCGCCGAGGCCACCGGCATCCCGGTCGCCGACACCCACGCCGGCAAGGGCGCCGTCGCCTGGGACCACCCCTGCGCGGTCGGCGGCATCGGCTCGACGGGCTCGTACGCGGCGAACGAACTGGCCCGCGAAGCCGACGTGGTCCTCGGCATCGGCACCCGCTACTCCGACTTCACCACCGCCAGCCACACCGTCTTCGGCAACCCGGACGTCACCTTCGTCAACCTCAACGTGGCCCGCCTGGACGCCGTCAAGCACTCGGCGGAGCCGCTGGTGGCCGACGCCCGCCTTGGCATCCAGGCCCTCGCGGGGGCCCTCGACGGCTGGGAGGTCGCCGCGTCCTACCGCCGCCGCACCCGTGAACTCGTCGCCCGTACCCGGGAGATCGAGGACGCGTGCTTCCACGTCGGGCACGGCCCGCTGCCCGCCCAGACCGAGATCCTCGGTGCGCTCAACGAGGTCCTGGACGACCGCGCGGTGGTCATCAACGCGGCCGGCTCCATGCCCGGCGACCTCCAGCAGCTGTGGCGGGCCCGCGACCCGAAGGCCTACCACGTGGAGTACGCCTACTCCTGCATGGGTTACGAGGTCGCCGCGGGCGTCGGCGCGAAGATGGCCGATCCGTCGCGCGAGGTGGTCGTGCTCGTCGGCGACGGCTCGTATCTGATGATGGCTCAGGAGATCGTCACCATGGTCTCCGAGGGCCTGAAGGTCGTCATCGTCCTGGTCCAGAACCACGGCTTCGCGTCCATCGGCGCCCTCTCCGAGTCCCTCGGCTCCCAGCGGTTCGGCACCAAGTACCGCTACCGCGACGGCGACTCGGGCCGGCTCGACGGCGACGTCCTCCCCGTCGACCTCGCCGCCAACGCCTCCTCCCTCGGCGCGGACGTCCTGCACGCCACCACCGTCGGGGAGTTCCGCTCCGCGATGGAGAAGGCGAAGGCCGCCACCCGCACCACCGTCGTGCACGTCGAGACCGACCTGTACGGCCCCAACCCGCCCGGCCACGGCTGGTGGGACGTCCCCGTCAGCCAGACCTCCGCCCTCGACTCCACCCGCACGGCGTACGGGACCTACGCCGCCCGCAAGCGCGCCCAGCGTCACTACCTGTAAGGACACACCCCCGTGCACACCATCCCCCACTGGATCAACGGCTCGCCGCTCCCGGGCACCGGCACCGGCACCGCCCCCGTGTTCAACCCGGCCACCGGCGCGGAGCAGGCCCGGGTGGTGCTCGGCGGCGCCGCCGAGGTCGACGCCGCCGTCCGGGCCGCCTCCGCCGCCTTCGAGACCTGGCAGGACTCCTCCCTCTCCCAGCGCACCCAGGTCATGTTCGCCTTCCGCCAGCTGCTGGTCGACCACGAGGAGGAACTCGCCCGGATCATCTCCGCCGAGCACGGCAAGACCGTCGACGACGCCCGCGGCGAGATCACCCGCGGCCGCGAGGTCGTCGAGTACGTCTGCGGTCTCGGCGACGTGCTCAAGGGCTCCTTCTCCGACCAGGTCTCCCGCGGCGTCGACGTCCACGACTTCCGCCAGCCGCTGGGGGTCGTCGCCGGCATCACGCCGTTCAACTTCCCGGCGATGGTCCCGCTGTGGATGCACCCGGTCGCCATCGCCACCGGCAACACGTTCATCCTCAAGCCGTCCGAACGCGACCCCTCCGCCGCGAACTTCGTCGCCCGCCTCTACCGGCAGGCCGGTCTGCCCGACGGCGTGTTCAACGTCGTGCACGGCGGAAAGGACGCCGTCGACGCGATCCTCGCCCACCCGGGCATCGAGGCCGTCTCCTTCGTCGGCTCCACCCCCATCGCCAAGTACGTGCACGAGCAGGCCACTTCGTACGGCAAGCGGGTCCAGGCCCTCGGCGGCGCCAAGAACCACGCCGTCGTCCTCCCCGACGCCGACCTGGAGTTCGCCGCCGACCACCTCACCGCCGGCGCCTACGGCTCCGCGGGCGAACGCTGCATGGCCGTGTCGGTCGCCGTCGCCGTGGGTGACGCGGCCGACGCGCTGGCGGCGGTCCTGGCGCGCAAGGCGAACGAGGTGCGGGTCGGCCCCGGCGACGCGCCCGGCACCGACATGGGCCCGCTCGTCACCAGGGCCGCCCGGGAACGGGTGGAGAACGCGGTCGGCACCGCCGCCGCCCAGGGCGCCACCGTCGTCGTCGACGGCCGCGGACTGAAGGTCGAAGGGCACGAGGAGGGCTTCTTCACCGGCCCCTCGCTCCTCGACCACGTCACCACCGAGATGGACGCCTACCGGGAGGAGCTGTTCGGCCCGGTCCTCGCGATCGTCCGCGTCGACACCCTCGACGAGGCCATCGACGTGATCAACGCCAACCCCTACGGCAACGGCACCGCCCTGTTCACCGCGTCCGGCGAGGCCGCCCGCCGGTTCCAGCGCCGCGTCAAGGTCGGCATGATCGGCATCAACGTGCCCGTCCCGGTCCCCATGTCGTACTACTCCTTCGGCGGCTGGAAGGACTCCCTCGTCGGCGACTCCCCCGTCCACGGCCCCGAGGGTGTCCGCTTCTACACCCGCCCCAAGGTCGTCACCACCCGCTGGCCCCGGCCCGCCCAGCAGGTCACCGCGGGGTTCACCTTCCCCACTTCCAGCTGACCCGACCGAAGGGTTCGGCACCCCCGTGGGAGCGCTCGGCGCGGTATCAGGCCGCGTTCGCCCGGTACCGCGCGGGAGAGCATCCGTGGAGGCGGGCGAAGGCCGCGCTCAGGGCGGACGGTGAGCCGTAGCCGAGGTCCGCGGCGATCTCCGCGACCCGGCGGTCGCCGGTACGCAGCCGGTGCGCGGCGACGTGCACCCGCCAACGGGAGACGTACTCCGCAGGCGGGAGGCCGACCAGGGCGTGGAAGCGTTCGGCGAACACGCTGCGGGACATCCGGGCCTGCCTGGCCGGGTCTGCTACGCCACCACCCGGCTGATCGTGGACCGCCACCGGCACGACGCCTTCGTGGAAGCGCTCGCCGCCGCCTTCGGCTCGACCAGGGTCGGCGACCCGCTCGACCCCGCCACCGAGATGGGTCCCGTCATCTCCGCGGACGGCGAGGACGACGCCGTCGCCAAGGCGAAGGACACCGTCTACGGCCTCAACGCCTCGGTGTACACCGACGACGTGGAGCGCGCCTGCTCCGTCGCCCGCCGGCTGCGCTCCGGGACGGTGGGCCACAACGGCCCCCGCACCGACGGGACGATCGCCTTCGGCGGCTTCAAGCAGTCGGGCATCGGACGCGAGGGCGGAACCGAGGGCCTGCGGGCGTACCTGGAACCGAAGACGGTGCTGCTGGACGCCGCTCCGCAGCGGCTCGGCTGATCGGCGCCACGGGCCGCGCCGGGGCGGAGGTGCCGTCCCGGCGCGGCCTTCCTGGGGATTCGGCGGTCAGCCGTTGACGGGCGCGACTTCGACGTAGTCGATGTCGGGTGCCCAGGACGAGGAGTTGGAGAACTTCAGCGTGTTGGTGCCGGCGGAGAGGCCGACGGTGGTCGGCAGGGTCCAGTAGTCGTTCCAGCTGTAGGTGTTGCGGAAGGTCAGCGTGGTGGCGGTACCGCCGTCGACCGACAGCTGGGCGGTGCGGGACTCGACGTTGGTGTTGTAGCTGTCCGAACCAGCACGGTCGTTCTGGGCGTAGTGGACGACGACCGTGTAGCGCCCGGCCGCGGCCGCGCTCACGCTGCCGAAGGTGAGCGTGTTGGCGCTGCTGCCGCCGACGTAGCCGACGTTCTTGCCGCCCGAGGCCCAGCTGTCGGACTGCGCCTTGGCCGCCCCGGCCAGAGTGGCGTTCTCCGCCTCGTACTTGGTGACGCCGGTGGTGTCACCGGCACCGTCCACCTTCAGGTCGCGGAGGGTGAGCGTGGTGCCGCTGTTCGGGGCGACGGCGATCCGGTTGATGCCCGCCGTCAGGTACAGCCTGCTGCTGGAGGTGGTGGCCGAGCCGCCGGACGAGCCGTAGGTGGCGACGGTGGTGCCGTTCAGGGCGAGGGCGGTGCTGCCGCCGGCCGAGGCGTAGTCGGTCTTCACGGTGTAGTAGCCGTCGGTGGGCGCGTAGGCGTCGAAGGTGGCCTTGTCCCCGGCGGCCATGACGAGCCGGCCGGTGCCGGTCTCGCCGACGTCGCTGTAGGAGTACGACGGGCTGCCGCCGACGTCCGCGAGCGTGGCCTCGTACACCGTCTCCGGCGTGCTCGGTACGGCGGTCAGGTCGATCTTGTCCAGGGTGACCTGCCCGGCCGAGGTGCCGAGCGTCGAGTCGGCCACGGCGAGCGAGACCGTGTGGCTGCCGGCGCTCAGGGTGACCGGGACGGTGACATGGGAGCGGTACTGCCAGTTCAGCGTGGAGGGGTAGGTCACGAACTGCGGGTTGGCGCCGTCGATCCGCAGCACCTGCTGGGACGGGGAGCCGTTCTCGTTGCCGTAGAAGATCCGCAGGTTGTAGGTACCGGCGGCGGGGACGCTCACCGTGAAGACGACCTTGCTGTCGCTGTTGGTCAGGTAGCCGACGTCCTTGGTGCCGGAGGTGGCGTACAGCTGGGCGGTGGCGTAGCTGGCGCCCGTTGCCTGCTGGACGACGGTGCCGTCGGTGACGGCCGCGTTCTCGGCCTCGTAGGAGGAGTACGACGGGACGCTGGGCGCGGTGGCGGTGCCGCCGCCGTTCGGGGTGACCGTGATCCGGTACGCGGACATGGAGTTCAGGCCGGTCAGCGGCACCGTGACGGAGCCGCCGGAGGGGGTGTAGGCGGCGCGCGAGACGGTCTGCGGGGGCGCGGAGGCACCTTCGTAGCCGCTCCAGTCCAGGGCCTGCACGGTGACCTCGACCTTGCTGCCGAAGGTGGCGCTCGGAATGTTGTCGATCACCACGTTGGTGTCGACCGAGGAACCGCCCACGATCACCTGGGCCTGCTTGCGGCCGGTGTCGAGGGAGGCGATGCCCTGGAGGGTGTCCTGGACGTTGAGCTGCGGCGGGGTGGACTTCACCGTCTGCCCGGTCATCCCGGCGTACCAGTGCCAGAACCACCAGGACCCGTTGGGGACGTTGGTGTGCACGGTGTTGCCGGACATGTTGCCGGCGATGTCCCAGTACGGCTGCTGGGCGTAGACCTTGGTGTCCTCGAACATCGAGGCCCACTGGATCAGCTGTCCGGGCACCGACAGGTCGCGCCGGTTGGCGTACTCGTCGATGTTGATCGGGATGGCGCCGATGCCGCGGGCCGTCTCCAGCGCGCGGTACGCGGTGTAGTGGGAGCGGTAGTCGGCGAGCGAGCCCGGGCCCAGCTCGTGCCAGGTGAACACGTCGGGGAGCTGGTTGTTGGCCTTGGCGTAGGTGAGGAAGTCGCCGAAGAACTTGCTGTTGAAGTTGGCGGTGTTGGGTCCGGCTATCTTCGCGGCCGGGTAGTCGGCCTTGATGCGTGCGTAGACGGTGCTCCAGTCGGACTCGAAGCCGCTGAGCGCCGAGGCGTAGGTGCTGGAGCTGGAACTGCCCAGCCCGCTGTACCAGTTGCCGTCCGGTTCGTTGAACGGGACGAAGACCACGTCGGCCGCGTACGAGGTCGCCTTCACCGCGTTGACGGCGGTGTCGACCTTGGTGAGGTAGTCGGCGATGCCGTTGTTCTGGTACGGCCAGTCCGAGTACTCGTCCTGGATGTTGGTGTACATCGTCCCGCCGCCGTTGCGGAAGAACGAGGGGGCGACCTGGAGGATGTCGCCGTTCGGGTGCTGGGCGCCGTTCGGGGGCTTCTGGGAGCCGGTGGTCAGCTTCAGGGGCGCCAGCAGGTTGTCACCGGGGACCCCGTTGTCGCTCTGGCCGTAGAGCGCGCCGTTCGAGCCGTGCAGGACGGCGCCGGTGGTGGTGCCGAGGTCGACGGTGAAGGTCTGGGCGGCCGCCGCGGCCGGCGGCGGTACGGCGAGGCCGGCGCCGACGAGCGCGGCGGCGGCCAGCAGGGACGCGGAGAAGCGCGATCTCGTACGACGGCGGGACGGCGGGGCCGCCTCCGGGGTGCGGGTACGGAGAGGCATGGGTACCTGGCTTTCCCCTCCCGCCACGCTGCGGGAGGACGAGGTCGGAGCCGGAACGAACAAGGTGAGCGCCCACAATGTGAGCGCTAACATCCCCCGCGGATGGAGCAGTGTGCCGTACTCGGGGCCTGTTTGTCAGCGGCCGGGCGCCGGGCCGCTGCTCCCGCGGACGATCAGCTCGGGCTCCCGCCACGGGGGCGGCGGGGCCTGCTCCGGGTCGAGCCGCCGGTGCAGCATCCCGAAGGCACCGCGGCCGAGCCCCTCGAAGTCCAGCCGCACGGTGGTCAGGGCCGGGTGGATGTAGCCCGCGTAGGGCGCGTCGTCGAAGCCGACCACGCTCAGGTCGCCCGGTACGTCCCGGCCGGCCTCGCGGGCCGCGCGCAGCACGCCGAGCGCCAGTTCGTCGTTGCCGCACAGCACGGCGGTCACCTGTGGGTCGGCTACCAGGGCACGGGCTGCCAGATACCCGGACCGCGGGCCCCAGCCGCCTTCCAGCAGTTCGGGGACCGGACGCCCGGCGTCGGCGAGGGCCTCCCGCCAGCCCTCGGCCCGCTGGCCGACGCTGCTGGTGGAGGAGGGGATCGCCAGGTGGTGGACGGTGCGATGGCCGAGGCCCAGCAGGTACCGGGTGGCCCGGGCCGCCGCGGCCCGGTCGTCCAGCCAGGCCTCGGGCCGGCTGCCGCCGTGCCCGTCCCGGGGCCGCTCCACGACGGCGGCCGCCGGGAACTCCGCGGGCAGCGCGCGCCAGGCCCGCTCCCCCGCCCCGTCGAAGGCGATGACCAGCACCGGCTCGCCCGGCCTGGCCAGCCGGCTCGCCACGTCCTCCGGCGTCAGCGGCGCGCGCTCGTCCAGGACGCTGATCGCCACCGCGAACTCGGCCGCCCGCGCGGCCTCCTCGATGCCCCGCAGCGCCAGGGACGCCCCGTACAGGGTGGTGTCCGAGGTGAGCACGGTCACCGAGCGCACCAGCCCGCCGGCCAGCGCACGGGCCAGCCGGTTGGGCTTGTAGCCCAGTTCGTCGACGACCTCCAGCACCCGGTCCCGGGTGGCCTTGCGCACCTTGGGGCTCCCGTTGACCACACGGGAGACGGTCTGGTGGGAGACCCCGGCCGCCCTGGCCACGTCGAAGATGCTGACCGAGCGGTGCCGGTCGGCACCCTGCCCGGAGGGTTCCCCGCCGCGCGGGGCCGGGGCGGACTGCTGCATGCTGGGGGCTCCTGGCGGGCGGCGGTTACGGGTTCCTGCAGGCGCGCTCTGTTAGCGCTCACACTATCGGGCGCGGCACGTGAGGGCGACGGGGCGGACGAGGTTTCGCCGGAGCGGCGGCGGCGCGGGAACCGGCGGAAGCAGGCCGCGGCCGGGGCGTGCCGGGGGCCGGAACTCTCCCGACCGGCCCCCGGCCGCTCAGCGCTTCTTCTCGACGTCCTTCACCGAACTCGGGCCCAGCTGCTTGGCGCTGGCGTACTCCGGCATCGTCATGGGCTGGTCGAACAGGAAGAACGACTGGTTCGTGCCGACCGTGAACTCCATGTACGCGCCCGTCGTGGCGTCGAAACCGTAGTAGGCGTTGCAGGTGGAGCCCGACGTGTACGTGCCGTCCATGCCGGGCTGCGCGAGGACCGCGACGCCCTCGGAGTAGGTCTCCACCCTCTCCGTCGGCGTGAGCATCTTGCAGCGCGGCACCGGCAGGCCCTTCATGATGAAGTACCCGTACTCGCCCTTGGCGTTCTGGATGTAGACGTACGAGAGCTTGCCCCGCTTCCCCCACGTCTTGATCCACTCGTTGATCGATTCGCGGGTCGGCGAGTACTGCATGGGGACCGCCGGCTGCTCGGCAACGAGGTGGTCGTAGGTCTCCTGCTTGCGCTTGTTCTCCTTGTCCTGGCTGGAGTCGCTGGTGCAGGACGCCAGGGCCAGGCCCACGACGAGTGCGACGACGGCGGCCAGGGCCATGCGTGCGAACTTCTTCATGCGGTGCTGCCCTCTTCCCGGGTGAGATGGGGATCAGTTGGTGCACTTCGTGCGCTTGGCGTCGACGTCCAGCCGGTACGGCAGGTCCTTGTCGCGGAAGGGCGCGCGGTGTTCCTGGGCGGCCTTCGAGTTGTAGTCGTTGACCGACTCGATGCGGGTGGCCCTCAACGCGGTGATCGACTGGTCGATCTGTGCCGTGCGGGTCTCCGAGGCGGTCTTGCGCTCCTCCTGGAGGGCCTTGATCGTCCCTTCGGCGTTCTGCACGGCCTCGCAGAGATCGAAGAACTCCTCGTAGGTGGTCTGCCGGAACTCGCCCGAGCCGACGGTGTTCTCGCGCTGCTCCTGCGCGCCGCGGAACGGGGCGGTGATCCACGCCGCGCCGCCGAAGGCGAACGCGCCGATCAGGTACAGCACCGCCAGGCCGACGACCCCCGCGACGGCCCAGGCCGCCCACCGTGCCCCCTCACGTACCTCTCCCATGGCATCCCCCTTCACAGGCGGCCCCGCCGGGTGGAACCACCTCCCGCACAAGAGGACACGGGCATCCGGCGAAACGGTTCCGCCGTCGCGAGCCGTCCGCCCTTGACACGGGCAACATAACGGCAACAGTGTATCCATTATGAGTTCCTGGTCCGATCCCCAGCCCGACTCGCGGTTCGTCGCCGTCGACGGCCTGCGTGTTCACTACAAACGCGCCGGACACGGTCCCGCGCTCGTGCTGCTCCACGGCAGCGGCTCGTCCCTGCATCACTTCACCGAGGTCGCGGACCTGCTGTCGTCGTCGTTCGACGTCGTACGCCCCGACCTGCCGGGGTTCGGCCTGACCGGCCCACGCGGGGACCGCGACTACCGCGTCCAGACCTACGCCGCGACGGTCGCCCGTTTCCTGGACGTCCTCGGCCTGACCCGCTACGCGCTGGCCGGCAATTCGCTGGGGGGCAACATCGCCTGGAACGTCGCGCTGGAGCAGCGGAGCCAGGTCGGCGCCCTGGTGCTGGTGAACGCCACCGGCTACCCGGAGAAGACGCTGCCCGCGGGGATGCGCCTGGCCCGCAACCCGCTGCTGCGCCCGCTGCTGCGGCGGGCCATGCCGCGCCGTGTCGTCGAACGCAACCTGCGCACGGCCGTCGGCCCCCGCTCGACGATCGTCGACGACGTCATGGTGGAACGGGCGTACCAGCTGATGAGCCGGCGCGGGAACCGGTCGGCCTTCGTCGACCTGGTCAACACCGACCAGCCGGACCGCAGCGGTCTGATCCCCCGCATCACCGCACCCACGCTGGTGCTGCGCAGCGCGTGCATCGACGGCCAGCACTTCACCCGGGACATCCCCGGGGCCCGGGAACTGGTGCATCCCGACGCCGGACACCTGCTGCCGGAGGAGGAGCCGCGCTGGGTCGGCGACGCCGTCGAGGCCTTCCTCGGTTCCCAGGTCGACGAAGCGCAGTGGCGGCAAGGAGGCCGACAGTGAAGTACTACAAGGCGCCCGGCGAGGACCGCCGGCTCGACGCCGCCTCCCGGAAGAGCCTGCGCGGCAGCTTCGCCGAGCTGTCCGACGGCGTCACGCAGTACGAGCTGCGCGGGCCGGAGCAGGGCGATGTCGCCGTGTTCATCGGCGGACTCACCGTTCCGCTCCCGTTCTGGGACGGCCTGGCGTCGGAGCTGCGCGCGAAAGGGCTGCGGACGCTGGTCCTCAGCCTGTACGGGCGGGGGTACTCGGACCGGCCGAGGGCGCGGTACGACGAGGCGCTGTTCGTCCGCCAGCTCGCCGAACTCACCGGCCGGCTCGGCCTCACGCGCCCCCTGCACGTCGTCGGCACCTCGATGGGCGCGCTGATCGCGATGGCCTACACGAACAGGTACCCGGAGCGCGTCTCCACGCTCACCCTGATCGACGCCGCGGGCCTGCGGGACAGGCCGCCGCTGCCGCGGTGGGTCCTGCGCAGTGACCTGCTGACCTCCTTCGTGGCCAGGCGGTCCGGCCGCCGGCTCCTCGACGGCCACCTGGGAAGCGAGGTCCGCGACCCGGCCAAGGGCGCCGAACTGGCCGTCATGCTGCGCGACGCCTCCCGGTGCGAGGGCTCCCTGCACGCGGTCTTCGACACGTTGCAGCACTTCCCTCTCCACCGGCGGGCCGAGCTGTTCCGGCGCACCTCCGCGTCGGGCGTGCCCACGATGCTGCTGTGGGGGGCCGAGGACCACGTCACCCCCATCGACCAGTTCGACCGGGCGCGCACCCTCCTGAAGCCGCTCGAATCCCACGTCGTCGACGCCTGCGGCCACATGCCCCCCTTCGAACACCCGGGCGTGGTCGCGGACCGGATCGGCGCCTTCGTGGAAACCCACTCCGAAAGGCTCGATGCATGAAGACCGACCACGTCATCGACGTCCTGATCGTCGGGGCCGGCCCGTCGGGTACCGCGCTCGCGATCGACCTGGTCCGGCGCGGCCTGGACGTCCGTGTCGTCGACAAGGCGCCGCAGGCGTTCGCCGGGTCCCGGGCCAAGGGCGTGCAGCCGCGCAGCCTCGAAGTGCTCCACGACCTGGGCGCGCTGGACGACGTGCTGGCCGGGGGCACCCGCTATCCGCTGCTCGGCGTCCATCTCGGGCCGCTGGCGGTTCCGTGGCGCATGTTCCCCCACAAGCGGGCCACTCCCGATGTGCCCTATCCCAACACGTGGCTGGTCCCGCAGTTCCGCACGGACCGAGCCCTCCACGCCCGGCTCGAACTGCTGCACGGCGGTGCCGAGTTCGGCAGGGAACTGGTCGAGCTGGCTCAGGACGCGGACACCGCCCTCGCCAAGGTGGCGGGCCCGGACGGCGTCGAGGAGATCGCCGCCCGGTGCGTCGTGGGGGCGGACGGCGGTTCGAGTCAGGTCCGCAAGCAGCTCGGCATCGGTTTCGTCGGGTCGACCGACGAGAGCGACCGGATCCTCATCGTCGACGCCACGGTCAGCGGCCTGTCCCGCGACCGGTGGCACCTGTGGCCCGGCCGCGGCGGGCGGCTCGTCGGCGCCTGCCCGCTGCCCGGCGGCGACCTGTTCCAGTGGATCATCCGGCTGGCGCCCGACGAGGAACCCTCCCTGGACAGGGACGAGATCACCGCACGGATCCGCTCGCACACCCGCAACCGGCGTATCCAGCTGCACGACATCCGGTGGACCTCCGTGTTCCGGCCCAACATCCGCCTGGCCGAGCACTACGGCCGCGGACGTGTCCTCCTCGCCGGTGACGCCGCACACGTGCACACCCCGGCCGGCGCCCAGGGGCTGAACACCGGCATGCAGGACGCCTACAACCTCGGCTGGAAGCTCGGCCAGGTCCTCGCCGGGGCCGACCCGCGGCTGCTGGACACCTACGAGGCCGAACGCCAGCCCGTCGCCGCCGGTGTCCTCGGGCTGTCCACGGAGAAGTGGGCCGGCATCGCCAAACTCGACCCGTCGAGCATGAAGCGCGGCAAGGACGAACAGCAGCTCGCCCTGACCTACTACGGCGGCCCGCTCGCGCCCGCCGACGGCGACCGCACCGGCACGCTGCGGGTGGGGGACCGTGCCCCGGACGCCGAACTGCTCGGTCCCGACGGCACCCGGCTGCGGCTGTTCGACGCCTTCCGGGGACCGCACTTCACCGCCCTCGCCCACGGCCCGGCCGCCGCCCGCGCCGTCGAACACCTCGACTGGCCCACGACGGGCGCCCGGTTGAAGAAGATCACCGTCAACACCGGCGGAGCCGCCGACCGCGTCGCCTTCTCCGACTCCGCGAACACGCTGCAGCGGGCCTACGGCCTGACCGGAGACACCCTGCTGCTGATCCGTCCCGACGGCTACCTCGGGCACATCGCCACCCGGGACTTCCTCACCACCACGCAGACGGCCGCGCAGGCGATGACGCCTCCGGCAAGGAGCCGCACCATGTCCCAGGAGAGCCGCACCATGTCCCGGAACAGCCGCCCCAGCACCGGTGCCGGGGCCACCGAATGAGCCGCACGCTCCTGCGCGGTGCGCAGGTCGTCACGATGGCGTCCGACCGGCCCGACGCCGAACGCGTCGACGTCCTCGTCGAGGACGACCGCATCGCCGCCGTCGGCACGGACCTCGAACCGTCCGACGCGGAGGTCGTCGACCTCGCCGGCCGTATCGTCATCCCCGGTCTGGTCAACGCCCACCTGCACACCTGGCAGACCGCGCTGCGCTCGGTGGGCGCCGACTGGACGCTGATGGAGTACCTCACCCACCTCCACGGCGAGTGCGTCGGCAACTACACCCCCGACGACATGTACGTCGGCAACCTCGCCGGTGCGCTGAGCCAGATCAACAGCGGTACGACCACCCTCGGCGACTGGTGTCACAACAGCCTGACGCCCGAGCACGCCGACGCCGCCGTCGAGGGCCTCGTCCAGGCCGGGATCCGCGCCGCCTTCCTGCACGGCACGCCCTATCGCGCCCCGGACGTCCCGCACCCGCTCGACGAGATCGACCGGCTGCTGGCAGGGCCCGTGCGCCGCCACGCCCTGCTCACCCTCGGGATGGCGCTCCAGGGGCCGCAGTACTCCGCTCCCGAGACCGCCGTGGCCGACTTCCGCGCGGCCGACGAGCGCGGTCTCGTCGTGTCGATGCACCAGAGCGGCGGCGAACTCGCGCCCGGCTGGGAGGCCCTGCGCGCCGCCGGACTCTTCGGCCCGCGTACGAACGTGGTGCACGGAGCCGACCTGCCCGACGCATGGGTCAAGACCCTCGACGAGGCCGGCGTCACCTTCACCAGCACCCCCGAGAACGAACTCGGCCAGGGCCACGGGGCCCTGGTCACCGGTGCGCTGCTGCGCCTGGGCAGCGCCCCGTCGCTGGGCACCGACGTGGACACCGTCGTACCGGGGAAGGTCCTCACCGCCGCCCGGATCGCCCTCGCCCACCAGCGCGGCCTCGACCACGCCCACCACCGGCGGACGACCGGCACGTACGCCGACTCCCCGTCGGTCACCGGCAGGCAGGCGCTGGCCTGGGCGACCGTCGAAGGAGCCAGGGCGCTCGGTCTCGCCGACCGGGTCGGCCGGATCGAGCCGGGTCTGCAGGCCGACCTGGTCGCCGTCGACGCCCGGGCGCTCAATCTGTGGCCCGCGCACGACCCGGTCGCCACGGTCCTGCACGCCGACATCGCCGACATCGAGGCGGTCATGATCGCCGGACGCTGGCGCAAGCGCGACCACACCCTGCTGCACCCCGGCCTCGACGAGGTGAAGGACCGGCTGCTGCGGTCGGGACGACGGCTGCTGAGCACGATCGGCGCCCGTTCCTCCCGCTCCTCGGCCGCCTGACCGGAAGGAACGCGGGCCACCAGGGTGGCCCACGCCACCGGGCTCGCCGCAGCCTCGCCCCTCCTGCCCGGACAGCCCCGCACCCGGCACACCTCCCGCATCCGAGAGACCGACCATGCCCTTTCTGATCATCATGGCCCTCTACGCCGTACGGATATACCGGGCCCCCGTGGACGTGCGCCTGAAGAAACGCCACGTCGGCCCGTTGACCGTGGCGGCCGGTGGCGTGGTCCTGTACCTGGCCTGGGACCGGCTGCGCCCCGACGGCGTCAACACGCTGTACTTCGCCGGGGAGTTCGCCGGAGTCGCCGCCGTCTACCTGATGTCGTGCACGCTGGTACTGGCCACCCGGCTGCCGTGGCTGGAGCAGTGGTTCGGCGGACTGGACCGCATGTACCTCCGGCACCGGCAGTACGCCCTGCTCTCCATGCTGCTGCTCACCCCCCACATCCTCTTCCACTTCCTGTTCGCCGGGCGCGCGTACCGAGACGTCGACGCCCACCAGGGGCAGCTCGTGGGGATCGGGCATCTGCTCGGCGCGGGATCGGCCATCGGCCTGCTCGCGCTGGTCGTCGTCTCGCTGGGCCGGGTCGGCCGGATCCTGCGGCTGCCGTACGAGCGCTGGCTGTTTCTGCACCGCCTCACCGGCCTGCTGCTGCTGTCCGCCCTGGTCCACGGCTGGCTCCTCGACCTCGTCATCGGCGGATCCGCACCCCTCCTGGTCGTCTACCTCACCGTGGGCCTCGCCGGCATGGCCGCCTACGCCTACGACGAACTGGCGCTGCGCCGCAGGGAACCCCGGGCCGACTACACCGTCGGCCGCGTCCACCGCCCCACCGCCGACGTCATCGACCTCACCCTCACCCCCGCCGGCACGGAAGGACTGCCCCTGACCGGCGGCCAGTTCGTGTACCTGCGGGTCGGAGGCCGCCGTGCCTGGCGCGAACACCCCTTCAGCGTGGCCGGAGTTCATCCCGACGGCACGGTGCGCCTCACGATCCGGGCGCTCGGCCGTGGCACCCGGAGGATCTACGGCGACGTACGCGAGGGACTGCCGGCCACCCTCAACGGCCCGTACGGCATGTTCGACCACACCCTCGGCGGAACGCGCCAGATCTGGATCGCCGGCGGCATCGGCATCGCGCCGTTCCTCGGCTGGCTCACCCACCCCGGCGGCACCCTGCCCGCCGCCGACCTCTTCTACTGCGCTCCCGACGCCGGATCCGCGCCGTTCCTGCCGGAACTCACGGCGGCCGCCGAACGTCTCCCCCGCCTGCGGCTGCACCCGACCTTCAGCCGCACCCACGGCCGCCTGACCGCCGAGCGGATCCGGCAGGAAGCCGGCCCGATAACTCCCGACCTGCACGTCTTCCTCTGCGGCCCGGCCGCCATGGTCGAGGACCTCAGCCGCACCCTGCACCGCCAGGGCCTCCCCCGGGACCACCTCCACGCCGAGCACTTCACCTTCCGCTGAGGCCCGGCCGGCCTCAAGCGCACGGCGGCACCCGGCCGGTGCGTACGAGGTCCGCACCGCGCCGCGCCCGTCCGCGCGGGTCAGCCGCCGTCCCGGAGGCGGCCGAGCCCGTCGAGGACGAGGTCGAGCCCGAAGGCGAACTCGTCCTCCAGCGGCACGGGCATCCAGGCCGCCACCGCCACGGTGGCCGGATACCGGGACGGGTCGGCCTCCCGGAACACGGCGGAGGCCTCGGCCCCGTCGGGTTGTGCCGCGTCACCGGGACCCCGGAACTGGATCGCGAAACCCAGCACGTAGCGCGACAGCGTCGCGTAGGCCTGCGCCGCGGTCTTCGGCGGGAACCCGTCGGCGAGCAACGCCGCGATGCAGGACTCGCGCACGGCCATGGCATGGGGGCCGATGGGGATCCGCTCGACGAGCAACGGCGCCACACCACGGTGCCGGCCCAGGGCGTCGAACATGGCCTGCGCCACCGTACGGCACGCCTCCTGCCAGCCGGCCGCGGTCAGTTCGTCGCCCTTGATCTCGACCGTGCCGAACACACGGTCCACCACGTGCGCCACGAGAGCGGAGCGGTTGTCGAAGTGCCGGTAGAGCGTGGCCGTCCCGGATCCCAGGCGCTGCGCGAGCGTCCGCATCGACAGGACCTCGGCGCCCTCCTCGTCGACGATCTGCAGCGCCGCGGCGACGATCCGCTCCAGCGGAACGGGCGGACGACCCGGCGAGCGCCGCACCGGCGCGCCACCCCCTTGCTTCTGATCACGTGGCTTCGGCACGCGAGAAGTATGCCTTCCTCGGCTGCCTCCTGCGGCTCCCGCTCAGTCGGCCACGAGGTGCTCCAGCGAACGCAGGACGCGACCGTCCCGGATCGGGACGCAGTCGGGCGGGAAGTCCTGGACGACGTCGGCTCCGGCACCCGCCAGGCCTTCGAGGAAGCGGGGCAGGTGATCCATCGCGCCGGTGGCGAGGTCGTGCAGGACGACCAGGCTCCAGTCCCGGGTGGCGACGTCGGCCAGGCAGGTGTCCACCCAGCCGTCCGGGTCGTCCCAGTCGTGGGGGACGCTGTTCCAGAGCACGCAGGTGTGTTTGTCGCGCCGGAGCCGGGCGAGTCCCGCCCGGCTGAGGAGCAGCCGGTCCTGGATGCCGCCGCGCCCGTAGGGGCGGAACAGCCGTCCCGGGGTGGCGAGTTCACCGATGAGACGCTGGGCCTCGCCGATCTCGCGCCGGGCGGTGCCGGCGTCGGGGCTGTCGCCGAGCTGCACGGAGTGGGTCAGGGTGTGGTTGCCGATCCAGTGCCCGTCCCCGGCTGCGCGCCCGGCCGCGGCGCGGTTCGCCGGATCACGGAGGTTCTCGCCGACGAGGAAGAACGTGGACTGCACTCCGTGGGCGGCGAGCGTGTCGAGCACCTGGTGGGTGACGGCCGCCGTCGGGCCGTTGTCGAAGGTCAGCGTCACCTTCACGGCCGGCCCCCGCCGTGCCGCGTACGGTACTGCAGCCCTCCGATGACGAGGTCGGCGACCACGTCGGCGTGCTCCGCGATCGCCTGGGGATCGAGCGGATCACCGGGGCCGAGACGGCGGGCGAGCCCGAGGAGGCTGTACGGCGCGCTGGCGCCGTGCGCGACGAGGAAGTGCAGGGTACGGATCGGCACTGGGGCGATCTCACCCTTCTCCATCAGGTCGCACAGGGGCGCGACGAGCATGCTGAGGACCGGCTCCACGTGCCGTTCGTACAGATGGAAGAGCCGGGGCGTCTCGGCGACGCCCTCGATGTTGACGAGGCGGAGCACCTCGGGGCGATGGGCGTGGACGAGGACGAAGCGGCGGATGATCCGGCGCGTCTGCTCCAGCGGCCCGCCCTCGGTGTTCTCCAGCTCCGGCAGCAGCTCGGCGGCGATGCCGGCGAAGGCCCAGTCGACGGTGGCGTACCAGAGCTTCTCCTTCGACCCGAAGCGCTGGTGGATGAGGTTGTGGCTGACCCCGAGCTCGCGGTTGAGCGCCGCGACGGAGGCTCCGTCGTAGCCCTTCTCCGCGAACATCCGCAGGGCCCCGCCCAGGATCTCGTCGAGGGTCGCGGGGGCGAGTTCGGCCGGCGGTCGTCCGGTACGCGGGATGGCAGGGCTCATGGCCTCCATGTTAACGCCAGATGTTGACCCCCATCAATTTAAAGTTGATACTCATCAACATCCGGCGGGGCGCGAGGACGACGCCCGCCGTCCGGTGGCAGTCATGAGAGGCAGTCATGAAACGTGAAGACCACGTGGTCGGCGAGACGTTCGCCTACCGCTACCCGCACCCGGAGGCCGACCACGTGCTGCTCGTACAGCACGGCATCGGCGGCCACGGGGGGATCTACGACACCTTCGCCGCCCACTACGCGGGGCTCGGCGCGGAGGTGTGGTCCATGGACGCGCCGAGCCACGGCCGCTCCCGGACCATCCGGCCCGCCGGGAGGTTCACCCTGGACGAGTGGACGACCGCGGCCGTCGGGATGGGCGAGCACATCGCCGCCGCGACCGGGCTGCCCGTCTTCGTGAAGGGCTCGTCCCTGGGCGCCGCCGCCGCGTACTGCGCCCACGCCGCGTCCGACGTGTTCGCCGGTGCCGTGCTCATGGGGTACGCCATCCCGTCCTCCCCCATGATCCCGGCCGACAACCCGTTCCGGACGGAGGCCTACGAGCAGCTGATCGCACGCTTCGGGGATGCCCTGCGGTTCGACATCGGCCGCTTCTACGACTTCGACGAGGACTACGGCTACCCGGGCGCCGACCGCCAGAAGCGCCAGGACCCGCTCAACACCTGGTCCTACGACCTGGCGTCCTGGGGATCCCTGATGCGCTACGAGCCCGCGGTCCCGCTGGCGGAGAACACCAAGCCGATCCTCTTCACCGTCGGCGAGAAGGACCCGGTGTTCACCCCGGACCTCGCCCGTGCCGTCGCCGGTGCCACCGGCGGCCCGGTGGAACTGCACGTCCATCCCGACGGCGTCCACCAGCTGATGCTCTTCCACACCGCCGACTACGCCCAGGTGGTCGGCGACTGGTGCCGCAGGACCCTGCGCGCCGGTTCCCCCGTCGACGCGTGATCACAAAGGAGTGATCGACATGACCGTCCACCCCCGTGGCGTCAACCACCTCGCCATCGCCACCCGCGACATCAAGGCCCAGATCGAGTTCTTCACGGACGTACTGGGCTGCGAACTCAAGGCCCTGTACTGGATGCACGGCGTCGAGGGTGCCTGGCACGCGTTCCTTGAGCTCAACCCGACGTCCTACATCGCCTTCGTCCAGCACCCCGAGAACCCCGGCAGGACCGAGTGGGGTCTGACCCACGCCTCCTCCCCCACCAGTCCGGTCGCCGCCGGTGCCATGCAGCACGTCGCCTTCGACGTGGCGAGCGTCGAGGTGCTGCTGACCCTGCGCGACCGCATCCGCAGCCGGGGCGTCATGGCGCTGGGCCCCGTGGACCACGGCTTCTGCCAGTCCGTCTACTTCGGCGGGCCCGAGGGCATGGTGCTGGAGATCACCGCTGGTGAGGCCATCGACGACCGGGCCTGGATCGACCCGGAGGTCGTCGCCCTGGCCGGTATCGACGAGGCGGAACTCGCCCGCTACCGGCGGCCGGCCGACTACGTGCGTCCGCCCCAGGCGCTGCCGCAGCCCGCACTGGACCGCGCCAAGCCGCACATCAACTTCCCCGACGAGATCTACGCGTTCCTCGCCACCGCCTCGGACGAGCAGCTGCGCGAGCTGCTCAGCGACACCGAGCCCCCGGTGAAGGTCGAGGACTGAGCCGCCATGAGACTCGCCAACCTGGACGGGCGTGCCGTCCTCGTCACGGCCGACGGCGTCGTCGACCTGGAAGCCACGTCCCGAGGCCGCTTCCCGGCGTATCCCGACGCGGCCCTGACCCGGATCCCGGAGATCCGCGACTGGCTCGCCACCGCCCGCCCGCTCGTGGACGCG
This sequence comes from Streptomyces sp. NPDC008092, assembly GCF_042957285.1. Taxonomy (NCBI): domain Bacteria; kingdom Bacillati; phylum Actinomycetota; class Actinomycetes; order Kitasatosporales; family Streptomycetaceae; genus Streptomyces; species Streptomyces sp. NPDC008092. Next base: position 20,599 of record NZ_JBIBHY010000021.1, on the reverse strand, counting down.
TCCGTCACGCTCGCAAGCCTGGAAGCGGACGCGACCCGGCTCGGGCCTCCGGTCACCGCACCGGGCCAGATCTTCGCCGTAGGCCTCAACTACCGGGAACACGGCACCGAGACGGGCCTCGGCATCCCCGACTCCCCGCTGGTCTTCACCAAGTTCCCCTCCTCCCTCGCAGGACCGGCCGAGGACATCCCGCTGCCCACCGCCACCTGCGACTGGGAGATCGAACTCGTGGTCGTGCTCGCCCTGGGCGGCCGCGACATCCCCGCCGACAAGGCCTTCGACCACGTCGCCGGCTTCTGCGTGGGCCAGGACATCTCCGAACGCACCGGCCAACTGGCCGGCAGCCCGCCCCAGTTCAGCCTCGCCAAGAGCCACCGGGCATTCAGCCCGATCGGCCCGTGGATCACCACGATCGACGAACTCGACGCACTCGACGACCCCACCGACCTCGCCCTGACCTGCACGCTGGACGGGGAAACCGTGCAGAGCGGCCGCACCCGGGACCTGGTCTTCGACATCCCCACCCTGATCGGCCGTCTCTCCGGTGTGGTGGAACTGCGCGCCGGGGACCTGATCTTCACCGGCACGCCGTCCGGCGTCGGCTTCTCCCGCACCCCCGCCCGCTACCTGGCCAAGGGCAACGTCCTGCGCTCCACGATCGAGGGACTGGGGACATTGACCAACACCTGCGTCTGACCGGCACGCCGTGCCTGACCGACAGGAAGGCGAATCCCCCATGAGCAGCATCCAGATGCGCGCCCTTGCCCTGTTCCTGCGGCTCGTCGTCAGACCGAGGACGGCCGCGTCCGATCCCACCGCCCGGCAGGGACCCGCCGTGGCGCCGGTCGGCCCTTCCGCGGCGCTGCGGCGGCGGCACGAGGTGAGCCGACGCGACGTCGAGGGCTTCGTGTGCCACACCGTCGCCCCACGGGACCGGCGCGCCGAGCGTGCGGTGGTCTACCTCCACGGCGGGGCCTACGTCAGAGAAATGGCTCCGCAGCACTGGCAGTTCGTCTCCCGCCTCGCCGACGCCGGGCTGCGCGTCGAGGTTCCCCACTACGGACTCGCCCCGCACCACACCTACCGCGAGGCGTACCCCTTCGTCACCGCCGTCTACCGGCAACTCCTCGACCACGTCGGCTCCGACCGCGTCTCGGTCATGGGCGACTCCGCCGGCGCGGGCCTGGCCCTCGGCTTCACCCAGACCCTCGCCGGGGCGGGCCTGCCGCAGCCCGGCCGCCTCGTCCTGATCTCGCCCTGGCTCGACCTGGCACTCGCCAATCCGGACATTCCCGAGGTCGAGGCCCGTGACCCCTGGCTCACCACCACCGGCCTGCTGCGGGCCGGGCGGTCCTGGGCCGGCGGAGACGACCCGACGGACCCACGCCTCAGCCCGATCCACGGCCCCCTGTCGCCGCTGCCGGAAACCGACGTCTACATCGGCACCCGGGACCTCTTCCACCCCGATGTCCTGCTCCTGGCACAACGTGCGGCAAGCGCCGGCACCAGGATCAATCTCACGGAGCTCGACGGCGGCGTCCACGTCTACCCGATCACCCCCGTATCCGAGGGCCGCGCCGCGGCGCGCGCCATCGTCCGGAGTGTGTCGGCATGACCGGGACCTGATGGACAGTGCCCGAGGCCCCTGTTCTCACCACTGTCCGGGGCTCGCCCCGGGCGCAGGCGAGAGCGTGCCGGGTTCCGGGGCGGACCCCTGAGGCCACCAGGCCTTCGAGGGTTTCACGGAATCAGGGACGTGGTCGGCGCTTCGGTACAGCGCAGGTCACGGTATCTGTGGCGACCGCGCCTCCGACATCGTTGTCGAAAGCGCGGCCTGCCCGAGGCGCGGTCCTACGGGATGCGGAACGCCCCAAGGGGACACCGGACACCGGGGAGCGCAGTCGGTCTACGGCGTGTAGCGAGCGTCACTGCCGTACAGCTCCCTGGTGAACGCGGAGACATCGGCGCTGCGATCGGCGCCGTCGAGGTTGTACGTCAGATAGACGCCGTACCCCTCACTGACCGTGCGGCGGGCGAGGGCGGCGGCCGTGCTCTGTGAGGTTCCGCCGATCTCGACGGCCGCCGGCGACAGCTTCGACTTGGGCAGTGCGATGCCGGGGACCTGCCAGGTGCCGTAGTACGGGTTCCAGGCGTAGTCGAACTTGGACGAGACGTCCACGCCGCCGTAGGACAGGCGCGACGCGGCCGGGCCGATGTTGTAGAGGCTGATGATCTTGCCCGGCATGTTGGCGCGCAGTGCCGACACCAGGTACACGAACGAGCCGGCGTTGGGCTGGCCGGTGCCGTTGTTGCCGTACTCGGCGTACTCGTCGTCGAAGTCGATGCCGTCGAGGCCGTACTTGGCCACGGTGTCCGACAGTCGTTTCGCGAACGTCGAAGCCGCCTGCTGGGACGGGAAGTTGGCGAAGCCCGCGCCCTGGTGGTTGCCGAGCACCGAGAGGACGACCTTGATGCCCTTCTGCTGCAACGGCCGTATCTGCGTAGCGGCGTTGTCGAGGACGCGTTGCACGTTCTCGTTGAAATACAGGGTCGCCGCCTTCGTGCCCGTGTCGTAGTTGATGTTCGCCGCGAAGATCACGGCGACGTCGAAGACGTTGCCGCCGCCGTTGGCGAGGGTGTACTTGCCGACGTTCAGCATGCTGTTGTTGTTCACCTCGACGTACGCCACCGAGGTTGGTCCCTGTTTCGCGGGAGCGGGGGCCGCTGCCGCGCCGGCCGTGGCGGTCGCGCCTAACGCGAGGGCCGTAAGGGCCGAGAGCGCGAGCGCGGCCGTCCGCATTCTGCTCCGCACCGGAGTGAACATCGTTGATCGGTCTCCCATCGCATGGAGCGGCGCCCGACCGGTTGACGGGCGCCGGGAAAGCCCCCCGGCTCTTTCCGTTCCCGTGACCGAATCCCCAGAACCATGGAACCCTTGACGACTCCCACGCGCACACGTCGCACCGTAAACCTGGGCCCCAAACCTGGGCCCCGCAAGGGAGTTGCCGGAACGCTACGCAGCCCCGCCGGCCCCGACCGACGACGCACGCTGCCGATCCGCAGCACTGGAGCAGACGGTCAGCGGCTCCTCACCAGCGAGAAAGGAGTCCTCGTCACGCATCAGAAGCCGCCCCCCCCTACAACCCCACGATCTCGTTCCACCGCTTGGCGAACTCCACCCGTTCCTTCGACGTGATGTCCCGGGCGATCGCGAGCCGCTTGCGCATCGCCGTGTTCGGGAAGATCAGGGGGTTGTCGGCGAGGGCAGCGGTGTCCTTGTCCTTGGAGTCGGCGAGGACCTGCTGGGCGGCCGGGACCGGGCAGACGTAGTTGACCCAGGCGGCCAGTTCGGCGGCGACCTCGGGCTCGTAGTAGTAGTCGACGAGGCGTTCCGCGTTGGTCTTGTGGGCGGCGCGGTCCGGGATCATCAGGGAGTCCGACCAGAGCTCCGCGCCCTCCTCGGGGACGAGGAAGCGGATGTCGGGGTTGTCGGCCTGGAGCTGGATGACGTCGCCGGAGTACGCCTGGCAGGCCAGGACATCCCCGCTGACCAGGTCCTTGGTGTAGTCGTTGCCGGTGAAGCGGCGGATCTGGCCCCGGTCCACCTGCTGCTGCACCTCGTCGCAGACGTCGTGGAAGTCGTCGGCCGTCCACTTGGTGATGTCCACGCCGTTGCCCTGCATGAGCAGCGCGAAGGCCTCGTCGAGGCCGGAGAGCAGGGTCACCCGGCCCTTGAGGTCGCTCGCCCACAGGTCCTTGACGTGCCGGATCTCGCGGCCGAGCTTCCTGCGGTTGTACGCGATGCCGGTGATGCCCGACTGCCACGGCACGGTGCAGAGGCGGCCCGGGTCGAAGGCGGGCGAGCGGAGCAGCGGGTCCAGGTACTTCGCCACGTTCGGCTGCTGGGCGCGGTCCATCTTCTGGACCCAGCCCAGGCGGACGAACCGCGCGCACATCCAGTCGCTGATGACGATCAGGTCGCGGCCGGTGGACTGGTGGTTCATCAGCGCGGGGCTGATCTTGCCGAAGAACTCGTCGTTGTCGTTGATCTCCTCGATGTAGTCGACGGAGATCCCGGTGCTCTTCTCGAAGGCGTCGAGGGTGGGCCGCTTGTTCGGGTTGTCGTCGTCCACGTCGATGTAGAGCGGCCAGTTCGCGAAGACCAGCCTGTGGTCCGTGGCGGACGCGTCGGTGACGGCGCGGTCGCCGGCCTTGACGTAGGCGGCGGGCACCCCGCAGCCCGCCAGCGTGCCGAGCGCGGCGGTGCCGCCGAGCGCGCGCAGCAGGGAGCGACGGGAGAGCGCGGGCTTCTGGGAGGAGGTCTGGGGCACACCCGAAGCATGTCGCGCCCGCCGGTTGCCGGGCAATCGACGCTGCGTCGAGCGACATGACACGGACCCGACACCCTGTCGATGCCCCGGATCAACTCGGTGTTACTTCCCGACCCCGTTCAGGACAGCGCCCCTGCGAGGGGCGCGGGGAGCTGCGCGACCAGCCCCCACGCACCCGCAGCCGGCGTACGGCCTACGCGTCCAGCGACGTCATCACGTGCTTGATCCGCGTGTAGTCCTCGAACCCGTACCCCGACAGGTCCTTGCCGTACCCGGACTTCTTGAACCCGCCGTGCGGCATCTCCGCGACCAGCGGAATGTGCGTGTTGATCCACACGCAGCCGAAGTCCAGCTTCTTGGACATCCGCATCGCGCGCCCGTGGTCCTTGGTCCACACCGAGGACGCGAGGGCGTACTCGACGCCGTTGGCCCACTCGGTGGCCTGGTCCTCGTCCGTGAAGGACTGGACGGTGATGACCGGTCCGAAGACCTCGTTCTGGACGATCTCGTCGTCCTGCTTGAGGCCGGAGACGACGGTCGGCGCGAAGAAGTAGCCCTTGTCGCCGACCCGCTGACCGCCGGCCTCGACCTTGGCGTGGGCGGGAAGCCGCTCGATGAAGCCGGAGACCTGCTTGAGCTGGTTCGGGTTGTTCAGCGGACCGAAGAGCACGTCCTCGTCGTCCGGCTGGCCCGTCTTCGTCTCGGCGGCGGCCTTCGCGAGCGCCGCGACGAACTCGTCGTGGATCGACTCCTGCACCAGCACCCGGGTGGCCGCCGTACAGTCCTGCCCGGCGTTGAAGAAGCCCGCGACGGAGATGTCCTCGACGGCCTTGGCGATGTCGGTGTCCTCGAAGACGACGACCGGCGCCTTGCCGCCCAGCTCCAGGTGGACCCGCTTGAGGTCCTTGGACGCGGACTCCGCGACCTGCATGCCGGCCCGCACCGAGCCGGTGATGGAGGCCATCGCCGGGACCGGGTGCTCGACCATCAGGCGGCCGGTGTCACGGTCGCCGGTGACGACGTTGAAGACGCCCTTCGGCAGGATCCCGCCGAGGATCTCGGCCATCAGGACGGTCGACGCCGGGGTGGTGTCCGACGGCTTCAGCACGACCGTGTTGCCCGCGGCGATCGCCGGGGCGAACTTCCACACGGCCATCATCATCGGGTAGTTCCACGGCGCGACCTGCGCGCAGACGCCGACCGGCTCGCGGCGGACGATGGAGGTCATGCCCTCCATGTACTCGCCGGCCGAGCGGCCCTCCAGCATCCGGGCCGCACCGGCGAAGAACCGGATCTGGTCGACCATCGGCGGGATCTCCTCGGAGCGGGTGAGCCCGGTCGGCTTGCCCGTGTTCTCCACCTCGGCCGCGATGAGTTCCTCGGCCCGCTCCTCGAACGCGTCCGCGATCTTCAGCAGGGCCTTCTGCCGCTCGGCGGGCGTGGTGTCGCGCCAGCCCGGGAAGGCGGCGGCCGCGGCCGCCATCGCCGCGTCGACGTCGGCCTCGCCGGACAGCGGGGCGGTGGCGTACGCCTCGCCGGTCGCCGGGTTGACCACCTCGGTGGTCCGTCCGTCGGCGGCGTCCCGGAACTCACCGTCGATGTAATTGCGCAGACGACGCAGCTCGGTGCTCACTGCCGGCCCTCCAAGTTCGGGTGTCCATTCACTGAGACACCCACAGTAATCCGAGATCCCACGTTTTCAACACCCCCACGGCCGCCGCGTCTGCGAAATCCGCAATACAGGGCACCTCAAACAACGAATTTCATCGATACGGCCTTGCGGAACCGTCGAGACGTCGTGCACAGTGAGGTCGTGGCCAGTCGAAGCGCAGACCAGAGGGACTCGTCCCGCGAGTCCAGGAACGGCACCCCCCAGTTGGACGCCGTTTCCCTCGCCATCATCCAGCAGCTGCAGGAGGACGGCCGCCGTCCGTACGCCGCGATCGGCAAGGCCGTCGGCCTGTCGGAGGCGGCCGTGCGCCAGCGCGTCCAGAAGCTGCTGGACCAGGGCGTCATGCAGATCGTCGCCGTCACGGACCCGCTCACCGTGGGCTTCCGCCGGCAGGCGATGGTCGGCATCAACGTCGAGGGCGATGTCGAGTCGATCGCGGACGCGCTGACGGCCATGTCGGAAGTCGAGTACGTGGTGATGACCGCGGGCTCGTTCGACATCCTCGCGGAGATCGTCTGCGAGGACGACGACCACCTGCTGGACGTCATCAACAAACGCATCCGGGCGCTGCCCGGCGTGCGCTCCACCGAAAGCTTCGTCTACCTGAAGCTGAAGAAGCAGACCTACATGTGGGGAACCCGATAACCGTGACCCAGAAGGACCTCAGCCGCACCGCGTACGACCACCTGTGGATGCACTTCACCCGCATGTCCTCGTACGAGAACTCGCCCGTCCCGACCATCGTCCGGGGCGAGGGCACCTACATCTACGACGACAAGGGCAAGCGCTACCTCGACGGTCTCGCCGGTCTGTTCGTGGTCCAGGCCGGTCACGGCCGCACCGAACTCGCCGAGACCGCCTTCAAGCAGGCCCAGGAGCTGGCGTTCTTCCCGGTGTGGTCGTACGCCCACCCGAAGGCCGTCGAGCTGGCGGAGCGGCTGGCCGACCACGCCCCCGGCGACCTGAACAAGGTCTTCTTCACCACCGGCGGCGGCGAGGCCGTCGAGACCGCCTGGAAGCTCGCCAAGCAGTACTTCAAGCTGCAGGGCAAGCCGACCAAGTACAAGGTCATCTCGCGCGCGGTCGCCTACCACGGCACCCCGCAGGGCGCCCTGTCGATCACCGGTCTCCCGGCGCTGAAGGCACCCTTCGAGCCCCTCGTCCCCGGTGCCCACAAGGTCCCGAACACCAACATCTACCGCGCCCCGATCCACGGCGACGACCCGGAGGCCTTCGGCCGCTGGGCCGCCGACCAGATCGAGCAGCAGATCCTCTTCGAGGGCCCCGACACCGTCGCCGCGGTCTTCCTGGAGCCGGTCCAGAACGCGGGCGGCTGCTTCCCGCCCCCGCCCGGCTACTTCCAGCGCGTCCGCGAGATCTGCGACCAGTACGACGTGCTGCTCGTCTCCGACGAGGTCATCTGCGCCTTCGGCCGCCTGGGCACGATGTTCGCCTGCGACAAGTTCGGCTACGTCCCGGACATGATCACCTGTGCCAAGGGCATGACCTCGGGCTACTCCCCGATCGGCGCGTGCATCGTCTCCGACCGCGTCGCCGAGCCGTTCTACAAGGGCGACAACACCTTCCTGCACGGCTACACCTTCGGCGGCCACCCGGTCTCCGCGGCGGTCGGCCTCGCCAACCTCGACCTGTTCGAGCGCGAGAACCTCAACCAGCACGTCCTGGACAACGAGGGCGCCTTCCTCTCCACGCTGCAGAAGCTGCACGACCTGCCGATCGTCGGCGACGTCCGCGGCAACGGCTTCTTCTACGGCATCGAGCTGGTCAAGGACAAGGTCACGAAGGAGTCCTTCACGGACGAGGAGACCGAGCGCGTCCTGTACGGCTTCCTCTCCAAGGCCCTGTTCGAGAACGGCCTGTACTGCCGTGCCGACGACCGCGGCGACCCGGTCGTCCAGCTCGCCCCGCCGCTGATCTCCAACCAGGAGACCTTCGACGAGATCGAGCAGATCCTGCGCGCCACCCTCACGGAGGCGTGGACCAAGCTCTGATCGTCGGATCAGCGGTCTGATCATCCGGCCCCGGCGCCGCCCGTTCGAGTGAGAACGGCGGCCCGGGGCCGCGTGCTGTCCGGGCTCCGTCCCCGCACCTGCCTAGCGTGCACGTGACCGATCGGCCCAGCCTTCGTTCCCCCGGACGTGGGAAGGCACGGCAAAACGGATCAGAACCGAGGTGTTACGCCCATGGAGGCCCCGCCGGACAACGACGTGCTGTGGGCACGCGCCCTGCACTTCAGCCACCCGGACGGCTCACCGGGTGTCACCGGTGTCTCGCTGGGCGTGCGGGAGGGCGAGATCCTCGCCGTCAGCGGCCCGCGCGGCAGCGGCAAGACGACGCTGCTGAGGTGCCTGGCCGGTCTGGTCCCGGCGCAGGGCGGCGAGGTCTGGTTCAACAGCAAGGCCGTGCACCGGATGGGCCCGTTCGCCCGGGAACGGCTGCGCCGCGACCGCTTCGGCTGGATCGACCCGGCCCCGACCCTCGTCCCCGAGCTGAACGTCTGGGAGAACACCGCCCTGCCCCTGATGCTGCGCGGCACCGGCCGCCGCCGGGCCAAGGTGGCCGCGCTGGAGTGGCTGGAGCGCCTCGACGTCGGCGACAAGGCACGCAAGCACCCGGCCGAACTCCTGCAGGCCGAACGCCAGCGCGTCTCCATCGCCCGCGCCCTCGCGCCCGCGCCCACGGTCCTCTTCGCCGACGAGCCGACGGCCCCGCTGCACCGCGCCGACCGCGCCCACGTCCTGCGCACCCTCACCACGGCGGCCCGCTCGCACGGCATCACGGTCGTCCTCGCCACGCACGACCCGGAGACGGCCGCCCTCGCCGACCGCAAGGTCGATCTCCTGGACGGCCGCCGGGTGAACACGGTCCACCTGCCGCCGGTCCCCGAAGCGGAAGGCCGGGCCGAGTGCTCAGTCTCCGTCTGACCCGCGCCGCCCGGCCGACCGTCCACCTGCGCCGCCTCCTGGTGGCCGCCGCGGCGGCGGGCACGGGCTTCCTCCTCCTCTCCGCCCTCGGCTACGCGCTGACCCACCCGGACCGCTCGACCGCGGCGCTCCTGCGCCTCTCCTGGTGCGCGATCCCGGCCGCCAGCACGGTGTACCTCGCGGTCGCGGTGGCCCGCACCGACCCCGGCGCCAGGCCGCGCCCCGGACTCTCCGCCTTCGGCCTGGGCCCGGCCCGCCTGATGGCGATCGCCGCCCTCAACACGGCCCTCGCCTGCACCCTGGGCTCCCTGCTGGCCCTCCTGGTCTTCCTCCACCTGCGCGGCGACCTCACGGGCATGCCCTTCGACGGCGCGGCGAAGGACTTCCTGGCGGCAGGCAAGTCCCTGCCCGTCCCGGCGGCCCTGACCCTCCTGGCCACCCTCCCGGTCCTCGCCCCCGCCACGGTCGCAGTGACCCTCCGCCCACGCGACCTGCCCCACCCCGGCACCCGCACCCGCGTCTACGGCCGCTTCGGCGCCTACGGCAAAACCCCGAAACCCGAAACCTTCGGCACCTACGGCCGCTTCGGCGCCGGCTTCTTCCGCAACCCGACGACCACCACCACCAAGCCCACACCCACGACGGAGCCCCCAGCCCAGCCCGTTCACCCTCTTCATCCCACGCAGCCCACGCAGCCCACGCAGCCCACGCAGCCCACGCAATCCGCGGGCAGTCGTGCCGCTGGGGCGGCACGGGTGGGCGCGGACGGCACCCTGCAAGCGCCGGTAAGCGAACCCCACCCCCCGGCCCAGGCCGACAGCACCGAGAACACCCCGGCCCAGGCACCCGACCTCCCCACCACCCCACCCCCCGCCCTCCCCTGGGGCATCGCCGTACTGGCCGCAGGCCTCGCCGTGGAATCCTCCGCCGCCGTCACCGGCACCACCCCCCACACCACCCTCCCCGGCGGCCTCGCCACCGGCCCCGCCGGCGTCCTCGCCGGCTGGGCGCTCACCGCCCTCGGCCTGGTCCTCGCCGCCCCCGGCCTCACCCACCTCTGCGGCCGCCTCCTCCAGTCCGTCCGCCCCGGCGCCCGCCGCCTCCTGGCCGGCCGCGTCCTGATGGCGGAGGCCACCCGCATCGGCCGCCCCCTCGGCGTCGTCTGCGCGGTGGCGTCGGCCGCCTTCGCGGCCACCGCCCTCCACGGCGACGAAGGCGGCGCCCCCGCCTTCGGCCCCCTCACCACTCTCGGCGGCCTCGTGGTGGCCGGCTGCACGCTCGCCACCCTCCTCACCGCCGCCATGGAGGCCCGCCAGTCCCGCGCCGGCACCACCGCGGCCCTGCTCCGCCTGGGCGCTCCGGCGACCGTTCTGCGCAGCGCGGCGGCCCTGCGCGCCGGTGCGCTGCTGGCCCTCTTCGGCCCTCTCACCCTGCTGATCGCGGAACTCGCCGCGCTCCCGCTCGCCCGCTGAAAGGCCGTACGCGCTGGACGAGCCGTTCGAAAAAACCGGCCCCGAAAATCGGTCCCGGCGATGACTTTCGCCGGGCCCCCCGGTCTGTCCCCACGAACGGCACGACACCCGAGGGAGAGACCCCCATGTACCAGCAGATGATCTTCGTGAACCTGGCCACCGACGACGTCGCCGCGTCGCGGACGTTCTTCACGGAGCTCGGCTACTCGATCAACCCGCAGTTCAGCAACGACGACTGCTCCTGCGTCGTGATCAGCGACACCATCATCGCGATGCTGCTGAGCAAGCAGCGCTACGCCGACTTCACGAAGAAGGAGATCGCCGACCCGACGAAGACCAGCGAGGTGCTGATCTGCCTGAGCGCGGAGAGCCGCGAGAAGGTCGACGAGCTGGTGGGGAAGGCGGTCGCGGCCGGCGGCACGGCGAACGACGACGTCCAGGACCACGGCTTCATGTACGGCCGTTCCTTCGAGGACCTCGACGGCCACAGCTGGGAGGTCATGTGGATGGACCCGGCGGCGGTCCAGGGCTGAGCCCCGCCGGTACCTGGCATGGGCCCGTGCGGACGAGCACGGCCCATGCCGTTCACGGCACCTTCACGGCAGATCGACGGGCGCCGGGCTCCACTTGCACCGCGCGTCGTCCTCGTCCTTGAGAGCCGGGTCCCCGAGGGGAGCCGGCCAAGTACGACGGAGCGGCCACGGACGGCCCCGCAGCGGCCCGGGGCCGGGACCTAGCATGGGCGGGTGCATCCGACACCCGCCCAGCCGAACCCCCCGCAGCCCTGGCCCGCGTCGCCGCACCGGGCCGCCCGCGACCGTGAGATCGAGTCCCTCGCCGAGTTCGACGAGGTCGTCGCCGCGCACGGGACGCTCGCCCAGTACCGGATCCAGGCCGTCGATCTGACAGACCGTACGGACGTCCTGCTGACCGCCGACACCGCCGGCGCCGTCTTCCTCGGCTGCCCGATGTCCCCGGAGGCCGCCGCCCGGGCCGGCGCGTCCGGTGCCCTGGTGTTCCCGCCGGTCCCGGACCTGCCCTTCGACCCCTACCGCGCCTTCGTCTACACGCCCGGCGAGCTGTTCGACTCGCTCGACGCGGGGTACGAGGCGACCCCGGACGCCCGCTCGTACGCCTGGTTCCAGCAGACCAGGGCGGACGGCGACATATTCGGTTCGATGCTGCGCTCGATCCACGACGACGCGGTCTCCGACGCGCTGGACGAACTCCTCGTCGGCGCCCGGGTGGTGGGCGTGATGGGCGGGCACGCGATGGCCCGCGGCACGGCGGAGTACGCCGGTGCCGCCCGGCTCGGCCGGGAACTCGCGCGGGCCGGCTTCACGGTGGCGACCGGCGGCGGCCCGGGCGCGATGGAGGCGGCGAACCTGGGCGCGTACGCGGCGCCCTTCGACGACGGGATGCTCGACGAGGCCCTGGAACTCCTCGCGAAGGCACCGTCGTTCCGGCCGTCGGTCACCGACTGGGCGCGCGCCGCCTTCGAGGTCCGCGAGCGCTGGCCGGACGGCGGTCCCTCGGTCGGGATCCCCACCTGGTTCTACGGTCACGAGCCGCCGAACGCCTTCGCCGCGCACATCGCCAAGTACTTCGCCAACGCCACCCGCGAGGACGGCCTGCTGGCCCGCTCCAACGCCGGTGTGGTGTTCCTGCCGGGCGCCGCCGGGACCGTGCAGGAGATCTTCGACAACGCGACGCCCAACTACTACGAGTCACGCGGCGAACCGACCCCGATGGTGCTCGTGAACGAGGCGCACTGGAGCGAGCGGCTGCCTGCCTGGCAGCTGCTGACCTCGCTCGCAGGGGACCGGCCGATGGCGTCCCGTATCGCCCTGGTTGACCGGATCGAGCAAGCTTCACAAGCGCTGAAACGTCTCACCAATTAAACAGAAGGCAAAGTCAACACCTGTGGACCGCATATGCGTTGACACTACTTACGGCGCACTTATAGACCTGAGGGACTCTTGGGGATCCTGATGCCTCACCTCACTGTCGCGTCAATTCCCCCTCAGCCCCCCTCAGTTATGCACTCAGTAAGGACAAACGTGTCCATATCCCGCCGCAGTGCACGTCGTTCCGTGCGCGTCCTGGGAGTTGCCGCCGCGTCGGCCGCGCTGGCGTTCACCGCCTCCGGCACTGCCCTCGCGTGCAACATCTCCGACTTCTCCGCCGAAGCCACGTGCGACGGCAGCAACGGTGTCATCAACGTCAAGGACATCGACGCCTCCGGTACTCCGGCCACCATCACCGTCTTCCTGGAGAACAACGGCGCCGACGCGAAGCAGGTCGGCGAGGCCCAGACCGTCAAGGGCTCCAAGGGCGGCACCACGGTCTCCTTCGCCGAGGACTGGCAGCCGAACGCGGAGTACCGGGTCCACGTGGTGGTCGACACCAAGGGCATCAAGATCGACACGAACATCACGCCCAACCTGACGACCCCGTCGACGGCGTGCAAGTCCGCGGAGACCTCCAGCCCCTCCCCGACGGGCACCACCACCCCGTCGCCGTCGGCGACCGAGACCACCCCGGCCGAGTCGGACTCCCCGACCCCGTCCGCCTCGGACAGCACCACCGCCCCGGCTTCCACGACGGACAACGCCCCGTCCCCGGCCGTCGGTGAGTCGAACCTCGCCGAGACCGGTGCCAACTCCAACACCGGCCTGATCGCCGGTGTCGCCGCCGCGCTCGTGGCGGTCGGCGGCGGAGCCGTCTGGTTCGGCATGCGCCGTCGTGGGGCGCACAGCGGCAACTGACCCGCCGCTCGCTCCACCCGTACACCGTCGAGGCCCGTCCCCGTATCCCCGGGGGACGGGCCTCGGCCGTACCGGCGAACCCCTCAGTCCAGTACGACGGTCTCCGCCGCGTCGAACTCGACGCCCACCGCGTCCCCCGCCTCCGGGGCCTCCCGCAGCGCGCAGGCCGCCTCCAGGCGGGGCCCGTCCTGGGGCTGGAGGTGGACGGTGACATGGGTGCCCTGGAAGGTGCGGGCGGCCACCGTGCAGGGCAGCCCCGCGTCGGCCGCGACGAGCCGTACGCCGGCCGGCCGGACGAGCAGCGTCCGCGTCCCCTGCCCGGCGCCCTCGGCCACCGGCACCTTCCCCCAGGGCGTCACCGCGACCGTCCCCTCGACGGTCGCCGGGACCACGTTGCCGAAACCGAGGAAGCGGGCCACGAACTCGTCCGCGGGCCGCTGCCAGACGTCCAGGGGCGTGCCGGACTGGGCGATCCGCCCGTCCCGCATCACCACCACCCGGTCCGCCAGCGCGAACGCCTCGCCCTGGTCGTGCGTCACCGCCAGCACGGTGGTGCCCAGGCGCCCGAACAGCTCCCGGAGTTCGACCACGAGCCGCTCCCGCAGCGAGCGGTCGAGCTGCCCGAGCGGCTCGTCGAGCATCAGCAGCCGGGGCCGGGGCGCCAGCGCCCGGGCGAGCGCGACCCGCTGCTGCTCACCGCCGGAGAGCCCGGCGACGGCCCGCCCGGCCGCTCCCGGAAGTCCCACCAGCTCCAGCAGCTCCCCGACCCGCGCCGTCTGTTCCGCTTTCCCGGTGCCACGCATCCGCAGCCCGAAGGCCACGTTCGCGCCCACGTCCCGCTGCGGGAACAGCTGGTGGTCCTGGAACATCAGCCCGACCCCGCGCCGGTGCGCCGGCACCCGAGCCTGGTCGTGCCCGTCGAGCAACACCCGCCCGGAGTCGAGCGGTTGCAGCCCCGCCACCGCCCGCAGCAGCGTCGACTTGCCGCTCCCGCTCGGCCCGAGCACGCACACCACCTCGTGCTCGGCCACCGCCAGGCCGACGGCGTCGAGCACGGCCCGCCCGCCGAACCGCACGGTCGCCGCGTCCAGGGTCAGCAGCATCAGAACTCCCCCGTCCGGTCGGTCCGCAGCCGCTCAAGGACCAGCAGCGCCACCGCGCACACCACCATCAGAATCGTGGAAAGGGCCATCGCCTGGCCGTAGTTGAGATCACCGGGGCGGGACAGCAGCCGGGCCACGGCGACCGGCAGGGTCGGGTTGTCGGGCCGCGCGATGAACACCGTCGCCCCGAACTCCCCCAGCGACACCGCGAAGGCGAAGCCCGCCGCGATCAGCAGCGCCCGCCGCACCAACGGCAGATCGACCTCCCGCCACACCCGCCAGGGCGAGGCCCCCAGCACGGCCGCCGCCTCCCGCAGCCGCTCGTCCACGGCCCGCAGCACGGGCAGCATGGTCCGTACGACGAAGGGCACGCCGACCAGCGCCTGCGCGAGCGGGACGAGGATCCAGGACTGGCGCAGGTCCAGCGGCGGCTTGTCGAGCGCGATCAGGAACCCGAAGCCGACGGTCACGGCGGACACCCCGAGCGGCAGCATCAGCAGCGCGTCGAACCCCCGTACGAGGCGCCCCGCGTCCCGCCGGGCCAGCGCGGCGGCGGCGAGGCCGCCGATCAGCACGGCGACGGCGGTGGCGACGACCGCGTACTGCAGCGAGTTGACGACCGACTCGATCGGCGCGACCAGGAAGGTCCCGCCGTCGGCGTCGCCCAACGCCCGGTAGTACCCGAGCCCGCCGTCCAGCGACCGCCGTACCAGCACGGCCAGCGGCAGGACGAGGAGGAGCGCGACGGTGGCGAGGACCCCGCCGAGCAGTGCCCACTGCCCGGCCCCGCGCGGCCTGCGGGCCGTCACCGCCGGGTCCACCAGCCTGAGCGCGCTCTCCCGCCGCCGTACCGTCCACGCGTGCACGGCGAGGATCGCGCCGACCGCGGCGAACTGGACGAGGGTGAGGACGGCCGCCGTGGAGAGGTCGAAGATCTCGGAGGTCTGCCGGTAGATCTCCACTTCGAGGGTGGAGAACGTCGGCCCGCCGAGGATCTGCACCACGCCGAAGGAGGTGAACGTGAACAGGAAGACCATCAGCGCGGCGGCGGCCACGGCGGGCGCGAGCGCGGGCAGGGTGACCTTCCGCCAGGCCGCCGCCGGGGAGACGCCGAGCATCCGGGCGGCCTCCTCCTGCCGCGGGTCCAGCTGGGCCCACAGCCCGCCCACGGTCCGTACGACGACCGCGTAGTTGAAGAAGACGTGCGCCAGCAGGATGGCCCAGACGGTGGTGTCGAGCCGTACGCCCCACAGCTCGTCCAGCAGCCCGCCCCGTCCGACGAGTGCGAGGAAGGCGGTCCCCACCACCACCGTCGGCAGGACGAAGGGGACCGTCACCACGGCCCGCAGCACCTGCTTGCCCGGGAAGTCGAGGCGGGCGAAGACGTAGGCGGCGGGCAGCGCGGCCAGCAGGGTGAGCGCGGTGGAGGCGAGCGCCTGCCAGGTGGTGAACCAGAGCACGTGCCGGATGTCGGACTGCGCCAGCACATCGGCGACGCGCCCGAACCGCCACACCCCGTCGACCCTCAGCCCGCGCGTCACGATCGCCGCGACCGGCCAGGCGAAGAAGACGGCGAAGAACGCGACCGGCACGAGCATCAGCCCGAGCCGAGCCGCGCTCCCGCGCCGGCCGGCCGCCGCGGCTACTTCAGTACGAGTGACGTCCACGTCTTGACCCACTGGTCACGGTTGGCGGCGATCTTGTCGGGCGCCATGGTCTCGGGGTCCTGGGCGGCGGGCCCGTACTCGGTGAACTCGGCAGGCACGCTCGCTCCCTTCACCACCGGGTACACGAACATGTTCAGCGGCATGTCCTCCTGGAACTCCTTGGAGACCAGGAAGTCGATGAGCGCCTTGCCGCCCTTGGTGTTCGCGGCGTTGCTCAGCAGCCCGGCGAACTCGATCTGCCGGAAGCAGGTGCCGGTCGCGACGCCGGTGGGCGCGGTGCTCGGCTTCGGGTCGGCGTAGATGACCTCGGCGGGCGGCGAGGAGGCGTACGACACGACGAGCGGCCGGTCGCCGCCCGCCTTCTTCCCGCCGGCCGAGCCGGAGAACTCGTCGTTGTAGGCCTGCTCCCAGCCGTCGACGACCTTGACGCCGTTGGCCTTGAGCTGCTTCCAGTAGCCCTGCCACCCGCTGTCCCCGTACTGCGCGGCCGAGCCGAGCAGGAAGCCGAGCCCCGGCGAGGACGTGGACGCGTTCTCGGTGACGAGGAGGTTCTTGTACTCGGGCTTGACGAGATCGGCGTACGACTCCGGCGGGGTCAGCTTGTGCTTGCTGAAGTACGCCTTGTCGTAGTTGACGCAGATGTCGCCGTAGTCGATGGGCGTGACCCGGTGCTTGTCGGCGTCGAGCTGGTAGGCCGTGCCGACCTGGTCGAGACCCTTCGCCTCGTACGGCTGGAAGAGCCCGTTGTCGAGAGCGCGGGACAGCAGGGTGTTGTCGACGCCGAAGAAGACGTCGCCCTGCGGGTTGTCCTTGGTCAGGATCGCCTTGTTGACGGCCTGCCCGGCGTCGCCGTCCTTGAGGACCCTGACCTGGTAGCCGGACTGCTTCTCGAAGTCCTTGAGCACGTTCTTGGAGACGGCCCACGAGTCGTGGCTGACCAGGGTGACGGTCTTGGAGTCGGCCTCGGAGCCCGACGACGACGAACACGCGGACAGCGTGACGAGGCCGAGCCCGACGGCTGCGGCCAAGAAGGTCCTTGTGTGCACTGGTGTTTTCCTCCTGGGGTTGACCAGGAAGAGACGCGGCCCTGCCCGCGGTGTGCGGGCAGGGCGCAACAGCTTGAGTGATGACCGAACTTCCTACCCAGAATGACCTGGGCGAGGTTCAGAGGGTCTGCGGCCCGATTGCCGCACTCTCAGCGCTGTGGCGCTCCCCTGTCGGAATATGAAGATGTACCTGCGGCCCTCAGATTACCGCTCGGTGGCCGCGAGCTGACCACAGGCGCCGTCGATCTCCTGCCCACGGGTGTCCCGGACGGTCACCGGCACACCGTGCGCCTCGATCGCCTCGACGAACGCCTTCTCGTCCTCCGGCCGCGACGCGGTCCACTTCGAACCGGGCGTCGGGTTCAGCGGAATCAGATTGACGTGCACGGGCTTGCCCTTGAGCAGCCGCCCCAGCCGGTCCCCGCGCCACGCCTGGTCGTTGATGTCGCGGATGAGCGCGTACTCGATGGAGAGCCGGCGCCCGCTCTTCTCCACGTACTCGAACCCGGCGTCGAGCACCTCGCGCACCTTCCACCGCGTGTTCACGGGGACGAGGGTGTCGCGCAGTTCGTCGTCGGGGGCGTGCAGCGAGATCGCCAGCCGGCACTTGAAGCCCTCGTCGGCGAACCGGTGGATGGCCGGCACCAGTCCGACGGTCGAGACGGTGATCCCGCGCTGCGAGAGCCCGAGCCCGTCCGGAGCCGGATCGGTGAGCGCCCGGATCGCTCCGACCACCCGCTTGTAGTTGGCGAGCGGCTCGCCCATCCCCATGAAGACGATGTTCGACAGCCGCGCGGGCCCGCCCGGCACCTCCCCGTCCCTGAGCGCCCGCATCCCGTCCACGATCTGGTGGACGATCTCGGCGGTCGACAGGTTCCGGTCCAGACCCGCCTGCCCGGTCGCACAGAAGGGGCAGTTCATCCCGCACCCCGCCTGCGAGCTGATGCACATGGTCACCCGGTCCGGGTACCGCATCAGCACCGACTCGACGAGCGTGCCGTCGAACAGCCGCCACAGCGTCTTGCGGGTCGTCCCCTCGTCGGTCGACAGATGCCGTACGACCGTCATCAGCTCGGGGAACAACGCCTCCCGCAGCTTGTCCCGCGACCCGGCCGGGATGTCGGTCCACTGCTCGGGGTCGTGCGCGTACCGCGCGAAGTAGTGCTGCGAGAGCTGCTTGGCACGGAACGGCTTCTCCCCGACCTCGGCCACCGCGTCCTTGCGCTCGGCAGGCGAGAGATCAGCGAGATGCCGCGGCGGCTTCTTGGCTCCGCGCGGCGCGACGAAAGTGAGTTCTCCGGGCTTAGGCATAACCCAACCAGTGTCGCAGATCGACTCCGGCAGCCCAGGCCAGACCGAAGTGGGAGTGGTCACCCGCAGGTGCCGGTTGTCAGCGTTGGTCGGCCTCGGGCGGCCCAGACCCGGCGCATAGAAGATGCGGGCACGCCTTGGTGACGCGGTTCGATCGTCCTATATCGGCACCGTGCCGGGCCGCCGAGTGCCGCTGCCGTCCGCCGTCGTCGCCGTGAGCACTGCGGTCACTGCCGTCGGCGGCGCCGCCGTGTGACCACCGCATTGGGAGTTCGATCATTGCTCGGCTCAGTTGCAGATCCGACCGGCCGCGTCGGTCGTGCCGGGGCGCGCAGTGGTGTCAGCAACTGTTGCTGTTGATGTCAGCCATGGATGTCAGCGGGACTCAGCGCTCGTCTCTCAGCGTCAGCCCCCACGAACTCACGGCCCTGTTGAATACCCGGCTCAACGGATGCAATATCGCCCCGGCCTCATCAACCGCTTCCTCGTCAAAACCGGACTCAACCTCCAACCGCCGTAACCTCAACTGTTGAAGATCCCTAGAACAGAGACCAGAAGGCTGGGGATTTTCAATGAGGTCGATCCCCGGCCTTCTTCGTCTGACTACTTTCGGCTAATGTATCGAAAAGTCGAGCATCAGACGTCGACGGTCGACTCCTTGGCTTTTTGCAGCAGAGCCTCCTGGTTACGACGGCTGCGCACATCATCCTTGCGCAAACTCCTGCCCTCGTTCAAGACAGACTGAAACTGCTCGGCGGCAAGCTCGACTGCAGTACTGATCGCTACTTCAATCTTCTCCGAGTCCGAAATCTTGAACTTCAGCTTCCTCCCTTCCCTCAGCCGCCGTTTTGCTGTCTCTATCTCAGCGGTTTCGAAGATAGGCACAAGTTCCGGCGTGATCAAAGCGGACACCATCATCGCGATGTGATATTTCGCGGCTTTGAGGGTGGTCGAGTCGGGTGTTCGGGCGAAGAATCTGTCTACCCGATACAAGATCCAGGCCGCGTAGTAGTAAGCCTCAACGGAGTATTCACCCCAAACGAACGAACCCTCAGCCTCTAGCTCCTTCGGAGCACCGATCGCTCGGAAAGAATCACCGAACAGTGTCGCAGCGACCGCTCGGTTGAGTTCGGGAGTCGTGACAACGCGAGTCCGCGGGAAATCAAGAGACGCATGCTGGTTCTGTCGCAGATAACGTAGGCCGTTTACACCCGACTGGTTGAAATACTCTTCCACATCTTTCGCCATCTGGGAACTCGCCTGTATGTCAGTTGAGCCGATGGGAGTTTGCAGGTTAGTAGCGATCGCCACGCTCGTTCGCACTCCAACGTCGCCTGAGCTGACGATCTTCACCGGGATCCAAAGGTCAGAGAGGAGGGCCGGTTTGGCCTTAACCGCTTCGCTTGCCGCCCACCTAACGAGCTGGTGACTCGTCTGCCCGCCATTTACGATCTGATACCCGGATATGAAGAATCTATCACCCGACCCTTGGAGCTTTGTCGCAATGATCGTGAGTCCGTTATTGAGGAAGGGAAAGTGCTCGCGGTCATCGCTCTGAAGGGTTCTCGCGATCCGGGTATTCACTGGGTTTTGGCTACCGAGATCGAGACGCACGTTGTCGTCGAAAATCCCTGGCCGTACGGAGCCAGTCTCATCCGTCAGCAACTTCATCACCTCCGTGCCGGACAAGAGCCCGATGTAGGCCTCACTCACCCGCTCAGTCGCAGGAATGGTCTGCCGTTTCTCAAAGTTGAACCGAATGTTCTGTGGTCCGTGACGCTCTTTCAGCTTTGCGGCTAGTGCATCGTGGCCATGAGTGTTGAGGCGCAAAGGTTCTGAATAAATGCCGAGAGCTTGAATACGACCGATCGCTTCTGTGACCTGAAGCTCTTGCTGTGCACTCCTACCATCATTACTGCTAGTGGTGACGTAGAAGAGTTCGCACGGGATCCGCGGGTCTTCAAACTTGTCGCCGCTCTCTGCGATCCGATCGATCAAAGCAGCCAGGTCGACCAAGGCCGGAGGAAGCTTGACACTCTTCGCCCTAATCACGTACTTTGTCACAGCCTCGACGCCGTGAAGGAACTTCGCGATGAGCTTAGAGTCGTAGGACTCGCTTGTCTTAGCCTGGATGAAGAATACCCTCGCCGAATTAGACGCCTGGTCCGATATAAGATCGTCGATTTCTGAGACCGCGTTTGAGATCTACTGTGATGCCAGCCATGCGGTGTACCACTCGTGAAAGTCTGGTCCTGGGGTGAGACCACCCCATGCGCGGTCGTCG